>NZ_CP082301.1:6077650-7355301 GCF_019880305.1 Streptomyces decoyicus
GGTATGGCGCGCACCCGCCGGGTCGGGCACGCCGGCACGCTCGACCCGATGGCGACGGGCGTGCTCGTCCTGGGCATCGAGCGGGCCACCAAGCTGCTCGGCCACCTGGCGCTGACGGAGAAGGAGTACGTCGGCACGATCCGGCTCGGCCAGACGACGATCACCGATGACGCCGAGGGCGAGCTCACCGCGTCCAAGGCGGCGCACGGTCTCGCCCGCGAGGACATCGACGCGGGCGTCGGCCGGCTGTCCGGCGCGATCATGCAGGTCCCGTCGAAGGTCAGCGCCATCAAGATCAACGGCAAGCGGTCGTACTCGCGGGTGCGCGACGGCGAGGACGTGGAGATCCCGGCCCGGCCGGTCACCGTCTCCTCGTTCGTGGTGCACTCCGCGCACGAGACCGAGGCCGAGGACGGCACCCCGGTGACCGATCTGCTGGTCTCCGTCGAGTGCTCGTCCGGTACGTACATCCGTGCCCTGGCCCGTGACCTGGGCGAGGGCCTCGGGGCCGGCGGCCATCTGACGGCGCTGCGCCGCACCCGCGTCGGCCCGTACAAGCTGGACCGGGCGCGCACGCTCGAACAGCTCCAGGCCGCCGTGGACGACACCGAGGGGGAGGGCCTTCCGGTCATGCCGCTCGGTGAGGCGGCCGCCGCGGCGTTCACCCGCTGGGACGTCGCCGAGTCGCAGGCCCGGCTGCTGCTCAACGGCGCACGGATCCCGATGCCCCTGTTCGAGGGGACCGGCCCGATCGCGGCGTTCGGACCGGACGGCCGGTTCCTCGCGCTGGTGGAGAACCAGGGCGGGAAGGCGAAGAGCCTGGCGGTGTTCGCGGTCTAGGGCCGGACAGGCCTACGGGCGGTTGGTCACCTGGCGCGTGTAGGGCCGGGTCCGGAGGCGTGGTGAAGCGCTCCGGGCCCGGCCTTTCGCATGGGCGTGCAGGCACCGGACCCTTTCGCATGGCGTACAGGGGGTCGTCGGCGGCCGCCCGGGGACGGCGGGGAACGCAGGACGGCCGGACCGCCGCGAGAGGCACCGGGCGTCGTCGGCCCTCTCCTCCCCACCCCCGCCACCCCTCCCCTCCCTCCGCCGCTCTCCCTCCCTCACCGGCGCGGTCCGGCCATTCACTCATTCGGTGAGGCGCTCGAAGTGAAGCAAGGCGCGGAGGGGGGCGCGTTGGAACGGGTCCCTGTCCAGACGATCACCGCCTGCTTACCGTTCGGAGGACGGGACAGGGCGAGAGGACCGGCGATGGCACTGCTGGATGCCGATGTGGACGCGGCACTGGTGCGGATCCGCGATCTGGCAGGTCGGACGCGTGGTACGGGGTTCCTCGCGGACCACGAAGGCACCGTGATCACCAGCCACGAAGCGGTGGACGGGGCGACACAGCTGGTGCTCCAGCCCATGGCGGACGGCGCCGGCGGCGGCGCGGCCGGGGGCGGCGGCTGGACCTGCGTAGTGGCGGCCGACGCCCTCACGCCTCTTCCGGAGGCCGGGCTCGCCCTCGTACGGGCCGGGGGCTTCGGGCCGCACCGGCTCGCGCCGCTGCCGATCGCCGCCGGCCGGCCGGCCGCGGGCACCACCGCACGGCTCTGGGCGGGCGGCTGGCTGGACGGCACGGTCGTCGGGCCGGGCTCCGGGGTGATGTACACGGCCACCGAGCGCGTCCATCTCCTCGACGAAACGCTGGAGCTCGGACTGTGCGCCGGGGGCCGGGAGGCGCTGCGGCTGGGCGGCCCCGCGGTCGGCGGGCCGGTGCTGGACGCACGGACGGGCGCTGTGCTCGGCGTCCTCGGCACCGCGCTGCATCCCCAGGCGCCCGGCCGCGCCCGACCGGGGGAGAGCCCGTTCGGTCGCCGGGCGGGCGGCTTCGCGATTCCGCTGCGCGCGGTCGCCGAGGCCGCACCCCAGGGCGCGCTGGCCGCGCTGCTGGAGCGCAACGCGGCGACCGTTCCGGCATACGGCAGCGAGTTGAATCCGGCCGGTGCGCGCCATCTCGCCGAGGTGTCGATGGGTTCCGCCGAGCGCCTGCGGCTGTGGCGGGAGCCTGTCGAACGGCCGGAGACCGTCGCGGAGTTCGCGCGCTTCGGGGAAGGCCACGAGAGCGCAGGGGCGCGTGTGCTGGCGCTGGTGGGGGAGCCGGGAACCGGACGGAGCACGGAGCTGGCCGGGCTCGCGGCACGCCGGGCTCAGGGGCCGGACCCGGCTCCGACCGTCTGGCTGCGCGGCGCGGAGCTGCGGCCCGATGACGACGGGGTGCACACCGCGGTGGAACGGGCGCTGCGGTCCGCCGCCCGGACCGTCGCCGGGGCGGGCCGTACGGCCGGTGACCCGGCGGACACCACCTCGCGGGGAGTGGCCCGGGCGGCGTCCGCGGCCGGGCGTCCGCTGCTGGTGCTGCTCGACGGGCCGGAGGAGATGCCGCCGGCCCTGGCGCGGCGGGAGCGGCTGGCCGGGTGGACCGAGGCGACGGCCGACTGGCTGCGTACGGCCGATGTGCGGCTGGTGATCGCCTGCCGCCCCGGGTACTGGGAACGGGCCGGTGCGCTCTTCCCGCCCGGCCTGCTGCACCGGCCGCGCCGTCCGGCGCCCGCGCTGCCCGCCTGTGTGGAGCTCGGTGACCTCCCCGAGGAGGCGGCGGAGCGCGCCCGTTGCCGCTACGGCCTGCCACCGGGCGCACCGGCCGCGGCCGACGCCCGCCACCCGTTGGCCCTGCGCCTGCTCGCGGAGGTCAGTGCGGCGCTCCCCAAGGGGGACGAGGCCGGGCAGGGGGACGATCCGGGCGGCATGGGCGCGCCCGACCGCCATCAGATCTTCGACGCCTATCTGGATCTGGTGTGCCTGCGCATCGCCGTACGGCTCGCGGCCGCGCACCGCCCCGCGCTGCGTGGCACCGCCGTGCGCCGGCTGGCCGCCCAGGTCGCCGGCCAGGTGCACGAGGCGGCCCGCCGCGCTCTCGGCCCCGGGCCGGGCGCGCTGGACCGTACGTCCTTCGAGGAGGTCTTCCCGCGGGAGCCCGGCTGGGCCTCCGCGGTGCTGGCCGAGGGGCTGCTGGTCCCGGCCGGCTCCGGATACCGCTTCGCGCACGAGGAGTTCGCGGAGTGGTTGCAGGGCGCCCATGTCGACCTCGATCTGCTCCCCGTCCTCCCCGGACACCGCGCCGGGCCGGCCGTCCAGGCGCTGCTGCTGCTCGGACGACGCGAGGGCACTGTGCAACTGACCTTCCGGCTGGCGGAGTTGGTGCCTATGGCAACCGCCCCCGCGGCCGGCCCACCCGCCCCGGGGGCCGTGGACGGCCGCTGGTGGGCCGCCCATCTGCTGTCCGGCGTGCTGCTCCGGGTCCCCGACGCGAGGCCGTACACGGGCGTCCTGCGGCTGCTCGCCGACCGGATCACGGAACGCTCCCTGCGGGCGGGCGGCTTCGTGCACACGGGCCTGGAGGCCTTCGGGCCGTGGTTCTGGGAGCGGCTGGCACTGTCCGACGAGGACCGGATGGATCTGCTGCGCCGCCTGCTGCCGGCCGATGGGCCACCGGCCGGGGCGGGGCAGGCGCCGGACGGCGCGAAGCGGGCGCCGGCCGGTGTGACGCGGTGCGCAGGGGAGGAGACCGCGGGCGGGGTGCGGGGTGGTGCGGCACCAGGCGGTGCGCGGGGCGGTGCGTGGGGCGATGCGCGGGGCGGTGCGGGGTCGTCGCCCGGTGTGTCGCCAGGGGCCGGTCGGCTTTCGTCGTCCGGTGCGTCGTCGGGGACCGGCCGGCTGTCGTCATCAGGTGCGTCGTCGTGGTCCGGCGGGGCGTCGCCCTGGTCCGGCGAGGCGTCGGCGTCCCGTCCACCGGTGTCGTCCGATTCCTGGCCGTCCGATTCCTTGTCGTCCGGCCCCCTGTCGTCCGATCCCCGGCCGGGCGACTCGCCGTCGGTCGCCGTGCCCGGTGACGGGCCGCGCGCCGAACACGGCTTCGCGCCGCCGCCACGCGTACGCGTCCACCCCGCCGACGACCCGGCGTCCGCCCGGGACGGCGACGGCTGGGCGGACGCGACCGGCGGGGTCCGCCCCACCCCCGTCGGTACGGACAGCGACGGCAGAACGCCGGCAGAGACCGGCGCCGCATCCGGCAGCGAGCCCGCCGCGGCCCGCTCGCCGCGGTTCCTCGACGCCGCGGCCGAGCTGCTGCGCACGGATCCGGAGCGGATGCAGCCGCTGCTGTGCGCCTGGTTCGACGACTCCCGTCCGCTGCAACGCCCCGGCGCGGAGGACGGCGGCCCGGCTCACCCCGGAGGCATCCTGCTGTGCGAGATCACGGTGGCCGCCGCCGCACAGGCGCTGCTGCACACCCACCGCCATCGGGCGCTCGACGCGCTCACGGAGGCGCTGGTGGAGGCCGCGCACCCCAAGGGGGACGAGCTGATGGACGCGCTCGCCGAGGACGAGCCCGCGGCGGTGTGCCGGGCCGTGGACCGCTGGGCGCATGACGAGCGCCCCTCGCGTCGGGCCGCCGCCGTGTCGTACGGCCTGCGGGCCGCCCGTCACGCCGTCGCCGAAGCCGACCGCGCCCTGCTGCGCTACGCCGCCCTCTGTCTCCTCGCCCGCAGCGCCGACAGCGCCCATCACGGCTCCGCGCTGGCCCTTCTGATGGGCGATCCGGCGACCCGCTCCCGCTTCCTGGACCGCGCGCTGGCCCGCTTCGTCGCGGGGGATCCGCAGCTGCCGCCCACGGCGTTCACGGCCGCCCTCGACGAGCACCCGGGACGGGTGCTGGAAGCCTTCCGGGCGCGGTTGGTGGGGGGCGAGGGCCCGCCGGTGGCGGCCGCGCTGCTGCGCATGCTCGCCCGCGCCGACGCGCCGGACCTCGCGGCCCGCGTCGCCGACCTCGTCCGCGACTGTGCCCGGCACTGCCCGGACCGCGCCGCACGACCGGTTGCGGAATTCGTCGACCGCCGCCTCGACCGCGGCCCGGCCGCCCGCGCCGCACTGCGCCCGTTGGCCGTGGAGTTGCTGACCGGATCTCCCGTACCGGTCCGGTGCGCGCTCGCGGCCGTGGTGGCCGAGACCGGTTCCGGCGAATCGGTCCCGCTGCGCCGCGAGCTGCTCGATGTGCTGCTGGCGCACGAGGCGTCGTACGCGGCGTCGCACGGCGCGTACGACGAGAACGGGCGGGACACGCGGGTGCTGGAAGCGCTGCTCCAGGCGGCCGCCGAGGGCGCGGAGCTGCGGGCGGCGGAGCGCACCCGGGAGCTGGTGCACCGTACCGGGATGCTGCTGGTCCGCACGCCGGAAGGCGCGGCCTGCTTCGACCGGCGACTGGTGGAACTGGGGCGGCGGGTGCCCGGATTCGCCCGGCGGGTGCAGGACTGGGTGGCGGACGAGCCGGGGGAGTGGGCGGCGGTGGTGGGGCCCAGCGCCCGTGCCACGCTGGCCGGGTGCCATAGCTGACGGGGGCGGGTGGGGCGGTCCGGCGGGCCGGGGCCGGAGGTCGGAGGTCGGGCCGAGGGTCGGGGACCGGACGAGCGCGGTCCGCCCTGTGCAGACCCTCCGCACTCTCTGCGCCCTCTGCGCCTTCCGTGCCCTCTGCGCAATCCGCCGACGGACAGTTGCCCGGAGAGGTGCCCGGAGCCACCCCTTCGCACGGAGCATCACCCGCGGCATGGCAGTCTTAGACCTGCGCCATGCCGAATTGGCGCAATGGACGGACAAGGGTTCGGGCGAGGAGCGGGCACTGTGCAGCGCTGGCGTGGCTTGGAGGACATCCCCGAGGGCTGGGGACGCAGCGTCGTCACCATCGGCTCGTACGACGGAGTGCACCGCGGCCACCAACTGATCATCGGCAAGGCCGTCGCGCGCGCCCGTGAGCTGGGGATCCCCGCGGTGGTCGTCACCTTCGACCCGCACCCGAGCGAGGTCGTGCGGCCCGGCACCCACCCGCCGCTGCTGGCGCCGCACCACCGGCGTGCGGAGCTGATGGCCGGGCTGGGGGTGGACGCGGTGCTGATCCTCCCGTTCACCAAGGAGTTCTCGAAGCTGGCCCCGGCCGACTTCGTGGTCAAGGTGCTGGTCGACAAGCTGCACGCCCAGGTCGTCGTCGAGGGCCCGAACTTCCGCTTCGGGCACAAGGCGACCGGCAATGTCGAGACCCTCGCCGAGCTCGGGACCACCTACGACTACACCGTGGAGGTCATCGACCTCTACGAGCGCGGGGCGGCGGGCGGCGGCGAGCCGTTCTCCTCCACGCTCACCCGACGCCTGGTCGCCGAGGGCGATGTGGCCGGTGCGATGGAGGTCCTCGGGCGGCCGCACCGCGTCGAGGGCGTCGTCGTACGTGGTGCCCAGCGCGGCCGCGAACTGGGCTTCCCGACGGCCAATGTGGAGACGCTGCCGCACACCGCGATCCCGGCCGACGGCGTCTACGCGGGCCTGCTCCAGGTCGAGGGCGAGGCGATGCCGGCCGCCATCTCGGTCGGCACCAACCCGCAGTTCGACGGCAAGGCACGCACCGTCGAGGCGTACGCCATCGACCGGGTCGGCCTGGACCTGTACGGCCTGCACGTCGGGGTGGACTTCCTCGCCTACATCCGTGGCCAGGAGAAGTTCGACACCCTCGACGCGTTGCTGGAGCGGATGGCGGTCGATGTGAAGCTGGCGCGGGGGCTGATCGCGGAGGCGGGCTGACCTCTTCGGAGGGCTGCCCGCTGCAGCGGCCTGACCGGGGGTTTTCCCTGCGGAGGGCCCTTCGAGGGCTGGCCTCGCCGTGGCTTCCACCGCTTGCTCTTCCGCCCCCGCCGCCTGTTTCCTCCTGCGCGCCGTCGGGTCCCGTTGGCTTCCTCCGGCGTCCGCCTACGGTTTCACCGGCGTTGGAGTCTTGTTCCTCCTGGCGTCGGAGTCGTGTTCTCCTCGGTGTCCCGCCTTCTGTTTCGCCGGGCGGGTGCCGGAGTCCGGTTCTCCTCGGCGCCATGCTTTCTGTTTCCGGGGGAGGGTGTTGGAGCCCGAGCCCAGGACCCCGGTGCTCGCCTCCTGCTTTCCCCGGCGTCGGAGTCCTGTTCTCCCTGGCGCCCGCCTCCTTCTTTTTCCCCTGCCACCCGCCCTCTTTTTCCCCGCCGCCCACCCCCTTCGGGGGGTGGGCGGGTGTAGTCGTGTGGTAGCGCCAACTCGGCTGGTTCCAGGCGTAGTTCGGCGGAGAGTGGTTCACTCGTTCGTGGGATGACGTGATACGGGGCGGGGCCCGGCACCAATGAGGTGCCGGGCCCCGCCCCGTACTGCGTTACGCCCGCCTCACTGCGGAGGCGGCTGCTGCTGCCACCCCGGCGCCAGGCCCGGCTGTTCCGGCTGCGGTGCGTCGGGAGCAGGCTGTTGCTGCTGCCAGTGGGCCGGCGGCTGGGCGGGCTGCTGGGTCCAGCCGCCCTGCTGCGGCGGGTAACCGGCAGGCGGCTGGCCCTGCTGGGGCTGCTGTGCCTGCTGGGGCTGCGCCTGCGGGGGCTGGCCCTGCTGGGGGTACTGCTGCGGGGCGTACGGATCGCCGCCCATCTGCTGCTGCGGGTACATCCCCTGCGCCTGCTGTGCCCGCGCGAAGTCCTCCGCCACCAGGGCGGAGAGGTTGAAGTACGCCTCGCGGGTCTTGGGCCGCATCATGTCGAGGTCGACCTCGGCACCGGCGGCGAGATGTTCGTCGAAGGGGACGACCACGACACCGCGGCAACGGGTCTCGAAGTGCGACACGATGTCATCGATCTTGATCATCTTGCCGGTCTCACGGACACCCGAGATGACCGTGATGCCGCGCTGCACCAGGTCCGCGTAGCCGTGCGCGGACAGCCAGTCCAGGGTGGTGCTCGCGCTGCTCGCACCGTCCACGGACGGGGTGGAGATGATGATCAACTGGTCGGCGAGGTCGAGGACTCCGCGCATCGCGCTGTAGAGCAGACCCGTACCCGAGTCGGTGAGGATGATCGGGTACTGCTTGCCGAGGATGTCGATCGCCCGCCGGTAGTCCTCGTCGTTGAACGTCGTGGAGACCGCGGGGTCCACGTCGTTGGCGAGGATCTCCAGGCCCGAGGGGGCCTGCGAGGTGAACCGGCGGATATCCATGTAGCTGTGCAGATGCGGGATCGCATGTACCAGGTCACGGATGGTCGCACCGGTCTCGCGGCGGACCCGTCGGCCCAGCGTGCCGGCGTCCGGGTTGGCGTCGATCGCCAGGATCTTGTCCTGCCGCTCGGACGCGAGCGTGGAACCCAGCGCGGTGGTCGTGGTGGTCTTGCCGACACCGCCCTTGAGGCTGATCACCGCGATCCGGTAACAGGACATCACCGGTGTACGGATCAGCTCCAGCTTGCGCTGCCGCTCCGCCTCTTCCTTCTTCGCGCCCAGCTTGAACTTGGACGGCTGGGCATTGGCGCCCGGCTTGCGCTTCTTGGGCTGGTTGCGCAGCAGCCGGTCGGAGGTCAGTTCCACGGCGGCGCTGTAACCGAGCGGCGCGCCGGGAGCGGCTCGCTGCGGCTGCTGCTGACCCGGCTGCGAGTACGACGCGTAGTTCGCCGCCGCGTTCGGGTCGCCGGCCTGCTGGCCGGGGAGCGGCTGGTACTGCGACTGCTGGGCCTGATGCGCCTGCTGAGCTTGCTGCGCCTGCTGGGCTTGAGCCTGTGCCGCCTGTGCCTGTGCCGCCTGTGCCTGTGCTGCTTGCGCCTGGGCGGCCTGGGCCTGGGCCTGCGCCGCCTGCTGGGCGGCCTGCTGCTGGTCGTAGTGGGGGTGCTGTCCCTGCTGCGGATAGCCCTGCGCACCGGTCTGCGGATAGCCGTAAGCCGACTGCTGCGCGCCCGCGTGCGGTGGCTGCTGGCCCTGCTGGGGGTAGCCGTACGCGGGCTGCGGGTAGCCGTACGCAGGCTGTTGCTGCTGAACGGGCGCGCCCTGCTGTTGCGGGTAGCCGCCCTGAGCGGGCTGCCCCTGCGGATATCCGGCCTGCGGCTGCTGTGCCTGCGGGGCCTGCTGTTGCTGCTGTGCCTGCGGCTGGCCCTGCTGCGGCTGCTGACCTGCCTGGGCCTGGGCCTGCCCCATCCGCGGGTCCGCGGGCTGGAACTCCGCCGGCAGCGGCGGCAGTGCGCCCTGCCCGGGAGCACCCTGCTGCTGCCCCTCCGTCGCGGCGCCCCAGGGAGCGCCCTGTTGAGGCGTGCCCTGCGGGGGGACGCCCTGCGGAGCCGTCTGCGGGGGAACGCCCTGCTGCGGCACACCTTGCTGAGGCATTCCCTGCTGCGGCACACCTTGCTGAGGCATTCCCTGCTGCGGCACGCCCTGCTGGGGCGCGCCTTGTTGCGGCTGCTGCTGGCTCTGGGCGGGCTGTGCGCCCTGCGCGGCGGCATCGGGGGCCGGCTGGACGGGAGCGGCGGCCTGGGGGGCCCCAGCTCCGCCCTCGGTGGAGGCGTGCGGAGGTGCGGCCTCCGGCTGCGGCGCCGCGGTGGCGGGTGCGGCCTCCGGCGCCACGGCGGGCGACGCCTCGGGCTCGGGTGTGCTCACCGCCTGCGGTTCCGAGTCATCGTCGTCGTCCCAGAGAGAGGCCGACGGGTCGACACCCGTGCCCGCGCGACGATTGCCCGAGCCTGCACCGTCGTTCGCGGCCGGCGCGGCCTCCGCGGACGCCTCCGGCGCGGGAGTTGCGGCAGCCGGCGCGTCGGTGCCGGCGTCCTGCGGACGCAGCGTCGGGAAGCCCGGCGGTGCGGCCTCTACGGGCGGCGGGGCCGCCGGCGCACCCTGCTGCGGAATGCCGGGAGCACCCTGGGCGGGGCCGGGCAGCGGTCGGCCGAGCGGCGGCGGAGGATCGGCGGGTGGAGCGGTGGGCGAAGACGCAGGAGGAGCCGCGGGGGAGGCAGCGCTCGTGCCCCCACCACTGGTGTCGTTGCTCGCGTACCAGGCCGGTGCGGCGAAATCGATCTTGAACTCACCGGTCAGGTCGAACTCGGACTGGTCGTCGTCAGGATCGTTTCCGTCCGGACGGAAAGCCTCCTGCTCGTTCACTGTGCCTCCTGGTGTACTGCAACGCACCTGAACGGCAGGACCGGATACAGGCGGATCGATCGGATGTAGCGGAAGTCGGAACACACCACCCGGGGTTGCGCCAACACTAACTGTCTCCGTCCCCGTTTCGACTGCCGTCGTGCTGTGCTCCTGCGGCTCTCCCACACAGCCTAATCAAGAGTCGGCCCATATCGGCAGTCGGTGTCATGTGGTCTTCAAGCCCCTTCGGCACACTTACGGGCGCACCCGTGGGTGCGCCCGTAAGACGTGCCTGCGGCCGGTTGCGTACGGGCCGCGCGCAGCTCCCCGCGGGCAACCGTCCCGCAGTGAACGGTCAGTCCATACGGCGCGGCCCGCCGAGCAGGTTGGTCTCCGCTTCCGTGGGCTGGGTCATGACGAACTGGTGGCCGTCGCGCGAGCACCACAGCATGGCGTTGTCGCTGAGCGTCGGCAGCACCGCGCCGACCTGCTCCGGCAGTCGCATGATTCGCGTCACAACTTCCGCCTCCTCGGGCGAAAGCCGCTGGAGACCGACCAGATCGGCCCGGCTGAGCATCTGCGGCGACCGCGGCCCGAGGAACGGCAGCACGGTCAGCACCGACTGCCAAGGGCTCGGGGCCAGCTGATTGCGCGGCGGCCGCGCACCCATGTCCCGTACGACCAGCACCGGGCTGGAAACCGACGGCCCCTGGGGCGCGATCTGACGCACCTCGTGGACGGACACACACTGCTGTCCGCCGCCCGCGGCCTGCGCCATCTGCCCCCAGGCCGGCGGCCGCGCGGTCTCGACCGCGACCCGGGCGCCGGTGGCGACCGTACGCAGCGCCAGCACCTGGGCCATCCACATGCTGCCGACCAGCGCGATCTCCATCGGCGCGGGCCGCAGCAGGCTCAGCACGGCGGGCTGGTTCTGCGGGTCGATGCCGATGATCACGCCGTCGTCACCGACCGGCAGGGTGAGCGAGGCGAGCGACTCGGCCGTCAGGACGTGCGGGCTGCGCCGCGGGCCGCGCAGGCCGAAGCCGGGCCGCGGCTTGGGACCGGTCGGGCCCGACTGCTCCTCGTCCGGACGCGGCTGGTGCGAGAGCCGGCCGCCGCCGGTGCCGGCGCCCCCGATGGGGGGATTGCGCCAGCCGTTGCCGCTGGTGTTGACGCGGGGCTGATAGGTGGGAGAGGCCATCAGCGGGTACCTCCGAGGGGGAGCGTGGCCAGCAGGCCGGGCAGCTGTTCCCGGTCGAGCCGGACGAGCCCGACCTTCACGGAACCGGAACGGCGCTCCAACTCGCTCTGCGCGGCGGAGAGTTCGTTCTCACTGCGGGTGGAAAGACGGACGTAGCCCGAGATGGCCGGGGCGCGGCCGCCGCCGTGCGTGGCGGTCAGCGCGAAGGTGCTGGCCATGGCCCTGGTGCTGGTCAGCAGCTGGGTGACGGCCGCCAACGGCGCACCGCCCTGGCCCAGTTGGGGCCACCGGCCGATCCAGTACGTGGAGTGCCAGCGGTCGTCGCAGCGCATGGCCCGGGTCGTCTCCTGGGTGCGGCGGGCCGCCCGGCCGTCGCGTCCCATCGCGCCGTTGGCGGCCCGCGGGCTGACGCACACCGCAGTACCGATCGCGGCCACGACCTCGCGCTCGGCGAGCACCTTGGCGCGGACGCCGTGTGCGGTGAGCCGGCTGACGAGCTGGTCGGCGGCGCGCAGCAGCGAACGCTTGGCGCCCTCCATGCCGCCGCCGCGGGCCTCGATCGCCTCCGAGCAGAGCTCGGGGTCGAGCTTGAGCGCGATCCATGTCAGCTGGAGCGCCGGCGTCTGCGCCTGGGCCTGGAGGGGCGCGTACGAGCGGGCCGCGACGGCCTGCTCGGGCAGATGCGGAGCCGGCGCGGGCTGGGTGTACTGCACGAACTGCACCGATTCGAGGTGGATGTCCTCGATGTCCAGCGCGGTGTGCAGTACCTCGAGCGGCAGCATGTGGCTGCCGCGCTGCGGTCGCAGCGGCTCGTCCCGGGCGTCCACCTGCACGAGGGCCGTCAGGAACGTCCCGTCACCGACGAACCCGATGGCGCGCTGATCCGCCTCGGTGGTGAACTCGTAGGTCTGGAGCGCCGGTTCGCACTCCACCACCGGGGCGAAGGCCGGGTCCACGCCCTGCGTGGCCGCGATGGCGGAGGCGCTGTCCTTGCCACGGCGCTTCATGGCGCGCACGGTCGTGATCCATTCCGGCAGCGGAATCTTCCGCCGCCGGCCGAGCGCGAAAACGACCAGAAGGGCCGCGATCACAATGGCCGCGGTCAGTGCGGCCGGGTGGATCGTCCAGCCCACCAGCACCAGCGCCGCGGCGAGTTCGATGATGGCCAGCTGCTGGACGCGCACCCCGCCGATGGTTCCGGCCTGTTGGCGCAGCCGCGGTGCCACCGGACCGGCCGGACGGGCAGCGGAATCCCGGCCGCCATTTCCTCTGTTGCCCGAAGCTGTACCGTTTTGGCCAGCATTTCCCGCGTATTGCGGGGCAGCGGAAGGCTGTTGCTGCTGTTGCCGCCCATTGCGGCGTCGAGCCCTGGTGGCGCTGGACATCCCCCGGCCTGCTCCTCTACTGGTGGTGTGGCCTCTAGACGTATCGGTCGCCCGCTGAGACTGGTGCGTTGGAAGGTGGCACCCGTACCGTACGGGTCGATCGATACACGGCATAGTAGAGGGCGCTACGGCGTGAGTGCCGGGGGCGGTCGCTGTGGATCCAACAGGCGGGGAGAGAAAGCAACAATGGCATCACGTCGGGACGAGCTGAATGCGTATTCGTTTGCTCGAAAGCGCACGAATGCGGCATTTCTGAAGCCGCTGCCGAACGGTTCGATCGAGAGCGCCCCCAGGCCGCTCAAGGCGGTGGTGCCCAGCATCGTCGTGGGTGTCTTGGTGCTTGTGGGATTCGGTGCGTGCGGCATTCTCAAGCCCGTTGCGCCGCAGGGGTGGGACGAAGTCGGCAAGAATGTCATCGTCGGGGACCAATCCACCACGCGTTACATCGTGCTGGAAAACAAGGACCGCAACGGCAAAAGCCAGAAACTTCTGCACCCCATCCTGAACCTCGCATCCGCCCGCCTTCTTCTCGACCCGAAGTTCAGCGTCGTCAAGGTCAAGGAATCCGAGCTGGACGGAAAGCTTCCGCACGGGCCCGCCATCGGCATTCCGTACGCCCCCGACCGGCTGCCCGCCACGGAGGACGCCGACAAGCCCAAGACCTGGGCGGTGTGCAACCGCCCCGGCACCGGCGAAAACAGCAAGCCGCAGCAGGCCGTCTTCGTGCTGGCCGGCAAGGACAAGCAGCTCGTCGAGGACAACAAGGGCAAGCTCGACCTGCACCAGGCGCTGTACGTCGAGGACCCCGACGGCAAGAAGTGGCTGGTCGACAACAGCGGCAAGGCCTTCGCGTTCAACTCCCCCACGCAAGCGGGCCAGGCCGCTCTGCGTCGCATCATCTTCGGCTCCGACGCCACCCCCCAGAAGGTGTCGCAGCAGTTCATGGACACCCTCCTGACGGTTCCGGACAAGGCCGGCATCAGCATGCCCACGGTCGCCGGCGCGGGGAGCGAGACCACCGACCCGAAGGTCCCGCAGAAGGCCAGGAAGGTCGGCTCGATCCTCAAGGACAGCAACGGCCAGAAGTACGTCGTGGAGAAGGACGGCGTCGAGCAGGTGTCCAACTTCGTGGCGAAGCTCCTGGAGGAGGGCGCGAACGCGGACACGCTGAACGGCGACGGTTCGCCGCTGACGCCCGTGCCGATCGCCACCGGCAGCGTCGACCCGAAGCTGGACGACGCACAGAAGCCGACGGACTTCATGGGCACGCTGTTCGGTGTCCCGTCGCCGTGGCCGACCGACGCCGTCTCGGCGGCCAACGACTTCGACCACGGGTCCCAGACCGGTGGTTTCACCAGCCCCACGAAGAGCGGCGTGTCCTGCAGCGTCTACAAGGGCACCAACGACAAGTACCCGGGCGGCGAGGAGAAGCAGCTCGGCTACCCGAACGGCGTGCCGAAGATGCAGGCCTGGGTCGGCACGGACTACCCGGCCAAGATCGCCAGCGGCGCCAGCTCGTATGTCACCCCCGGCAGCGGGCTGCTCTACACGGAGGTGCCCACCCCCTCCGCGACGAGCGGCAGCCTGTTCCTGGTGACCGACACGGGACTGCGCTACTCCATTCCCAGGAACAATGACGGCGGGAACAAGGCCGGCAACGACAAGCAGGAGCAGGACCAGTCGAGGCTCCACCTCGGCTACGGGGCCTCGCATCCGCCGCTGATTCTGAAGGCTTGGTCCTCCCTGCTCTCCGAGGGCCCCTCGCTGGACATCCGGAGCGCCAAGAAGCCGCAGTCGTCCTGATATGTGCGAGGTCCGCGCCGAGGTCCGGCACGTGCTATCGGCGCGGACTTCGGCGCGGTACGGATTCCCTGCACCGTAAATTCACGAGGCCGTCCGTCGCCTTCTCGGGTGCGATCTTCGTCGCACTCCGGCAAGCCCGGTCCTGACCGATAGCATCGCTTCTGTCCGATTCTTTTGAACAACGTTTCAGCGACGGGCAGTTGACAATGTTGTGATCCCGTCACAAGAACCCTCCCCCTGTTGGGAACAGGCATATGGAGTGGTTAAAGTAGCCAAAGGCGTCAGCAGGAGATGCCTACCGCGCGAGCGCCTGTGGCGGCATGCCGCGGTACGACGTACGAGTCTCATGGGGGACGTTGACTATGGCTGGTCAGCAGTACACAACCACCGAGGAGGAGATGGTCGCGTTCAGCGGCAAGATCTCCTCGGTCAATCAGTCGATCCAGGGCGAGATCTCGCGCCTGAACACGGTCGTCGACACCATCACGTCCGGGTGGAAGGGTGCTGCGGCCTCCTCGTACAACCAGCTGCAGTCGCAGGTGAACGAGGACGCCAACCGTCTCAACCAGCTTCTGGGTGAGATCAAGGAAGCGATCGACGAGACCACGAAGAACTACTCCGCCTCCGAAGAGGAGCAGGCCCAGTCGATCTCGCACGTCTCCGCCTCGGCTTCCCCGTTCGGATGATGGGGCCGCGTCGCGCTTTCGCGGCGTAGCTCAGCAGCCACAGCACGGGCCAGCCGGGCAGTCCCCGCCGGCCCGCTGTGGCATGTGCATCGACCAGGCTTCATCAACTCCTGAGGAGACACCATGTCAGGCCAGATCCTCGTAAATTTCGCGACGATCTCGCAGGCAAGTTCCGACGTGCGCGGTACTGCCAACAACATCCGCCAGCAGCTCGACGACCTCGAGGCGGGCGTCAAGAAGATCGCCGCCAGCTGGGAAGGTGCGGCGCAGGAGGGCTACCAGGCCCGCCAGCGCGAGTGGGACCAGCGCGCGGCCTCCCTGCACTCGACGCTTGAGGCCATCGCCAAGGCGCTGGACCAGGCCGCCCAGAACTACCAGGCCACCGAGCACAAGAACTCCGGTATCTGGGCGGGCTGACCTCGCGTCAGCACAAGCACGGATAGCGATCGGCTGAGCAGCCCGACGGCTCGCACAGTGGTCAATGAGGGCGAGCGCGCTGCATCAGTGCGCTCGCCCTTCTGCCGTCCGGCACCGGCCCGTAACTCCCCCACCACCTTCTCCACATCGCCTCTTTCTCCGCCGCTTCCTCACTCCTCGTCCCCGCCCATTCCGTCACACATGGAGAGCAGACAACCCGTGGGATCTCGCGCCATTGGTCATCGAGCCGGGCACCGCCGCCGAGCAGCGGGCGCTCTGGTTACGGCGGCGTGCATTGCCGGACTGTCGAGCGTCACCGCCGCGCCGGCGATCGCGGACGAGAACGTGCCGCTCAACAGCGGTGAGTGCAAGTTCGGCACGGACAACATCGAAGAGACCCCTTGGTCGCTCCAGCGCCTCCTGACCAATCAGTTGTGGGCGAACGGCCGGATGAAGGGGCAGGGAATTCGCGTCGGCGTCATCGACACCGGTATCGACGCGGGCAACAAGCAGCTCCAAGGCGCGATCGGCAGCGGCGGCCAGAGTTTCGTCAAGGGCAAGCCGACCGAGGACAAGGTCGGCCACGGCACCAAGGTCGCCGGCATCATTGCCGCCCGCCCGATCAAGGGCTCCGGCTTCTTCGGGATCGCGCCCGAGGCGACCGTCATCCCGTTCCAGCAGACCTCGGAAGAGAAGCCCGGCACCGCCGAAAGCCTCGCCAAGGCCATCAACAAGGCCGTGGCTGAGGGTGTCGACATCATCAACATCTCTCAGGGAACCGGCGCCGACCGTCGCTTTCTGCCCACCCTCGAGCAAGCGATCCAGCACGCCGCGCAAAAGAACATTCTCGTGGTCGCCTCCGCCGGCAACGGTGGCGCCGACGGCGGCGAAAAGGACATGTACCCCGCTGCCTTCTCGGATGACTACCCCAACGTCCTGGCAGTGGCCGCCTCGGACCGCAACAACGAGCGCGCGCCCTTCTCCCAGTCCGGAAAGTTCGTCCAGATCGCCGCTCCCGGCGTCGACATGGTCTCCACGGTCCCCGACGGCGGCAACTGCGTGGACCAGGGCACCAGCTTCGCCGCTCCCTACGTCACGGGAGCCGCGGCCCTCCTCAAGGCCAAGCACAAGAGCTGGACGCCGCAGAAGCTCATCTGGCACCTCGAGCAGACCGCCGAGCGCGTGCGCAAGAACCGGGACGACTTCATCGGCTGGGGCGTCGTCGACCCGGTAGCAGCCCTCAACGACGACACCGAGCCCACTGCCGAACCCGAGCCCGACAAGCCCTCGAACGTGGCTGACGGCTCCAACATCCAACCGGCCGTCCTCACCATCGGCGAAAGCACCGAGGAACGACGTGCCCGCATTTCCATCTACATCGTCGGCGGCGGACTTCTCGCCGTCGGCGCGGTAGTTGGCTCAGCCATCGCGCTCCGCGACTGGCGGCGAAAGACTGGTTTGAAGACACACGGGGAGGCTTAATCATGGGTGGTAAAGACGAGTACGGCGTCGATCTGGACGCGTTGGACCAGGTGGTCAAGGAGCTCAACCACGTCCTCCAGATGATGGGTGACTCGAAGAGCACGGCCAAGAACAGCACCTACCTGGCGAAGGGCACCCTGGGGCACGGGTTCGCCGAGGAAGGTCAGCTGTACCAGGCTCACGACGCCATGAAGGGCGATATCGAACGACTGATGGAGATGGTCGAGGGCCTGGTCGATCGCTTCGGGAAGAAGTCGTCCAAGGTCAGGGGCGCATATCAGGACGCCGAGGCCGACAACACCGTCAGCATGAGTTGACGTCAGCGGGCGGATTGCAGTGACAGAGAGAGCAAGTTCGATGACGGAGTGGGGGACAGTAGATGGCATCGAATGACGGTAAGTTCAAGCCCGCCGAGGTCCACGTACCGAAGAACGCTGACCCGGCGCCCTCAGGTTCGGGTGCGGCGCAAGAGCAAAGCTACGAAATTGGCCAGAGCCGCCCTCAGTTCACCAAGCTGAGGCTGAACCAGGTCAAGCAGATGGTCGAGGGCTCCAACCCGGGCGAAGTCGGCAATGTCGCCGAGGGCTGGAAGCTTGTTCGCATCAAGCTGGTGGGCGGCGGTCACGGCTGGAACGCCCAGGACTGGAATGACGGCATCAAGAAGAAATTCGATGATGCCGTGACCAAGGTTCTGGAGACCTGGCACGGACACTCCGCGGAACAGTTCGCGACTGCGGCGCAGAAGATCAGCAACAACTTCGCGAAACTTGCTGCCTACCCGCACAACACCGGCTACGTCCTTCACCAGATCAGCGAGCATCTGGCGGACGTCAAGAAGGCGGTCGCGGACGTTGAAGAACCCAGCGAGCTGGAGCGCATCAAGGACCGGGCTGCCGACGGATTGAGTTCGGGGGCCGGTAAGGGCGCGGCTATCGGGAATGCCATCCTGCCGGGTGGCGGGGGTGCCGTGGTCGGCGGCCTTATCGGTGGGATGACCGGGGGCGACGGTCGGGATGACACCCAGCTGAACGCTGACCTCGCCAACCCGAAGATGAGCATCTTCGATGCCGTCAACAAGAACCGTGGAAGCCTGTCGATCGACCGGGAACGTGAGCTCCAGGCTGCTCACTACATGGAGCAGCTGGCTACGACCTATCGGGCGGGGGTCACGGCCATCGGGAAGCCGCCGCTCTCTGGTGGGCGGGACCTACGAGACGATGAGGTTCCCGACTACGACGGTGGGGGCGGCGCTATCCCCCCAATCGCCCCGTATGGCCCGGCGCCGTCCGGGCCGAAGGGCGGCACGACGCCGAACATTCCGGGGGTCAAGGGTGGTGGATACACGACCCCGCAACCACTGGAATCGCCGCGTCCGCACGGTATTGACGGCGGGGTCGGCAGTATCCCCAAGAGCCCTGCACCTCACATCGGGACGGGACTTGACGGCCTCTCAGGAGGCGGCATCGGAGCTGGCGGCGGCTCTGGCACCGGCGGAATTGGTGGTGGCGGTGCCGGCGGCGGTGTCGGTGGAGGCGTGGGCACCGGCGGTCTGGGCTCTGGCGGAGGCTCGGGGTCGGGCATTGCTGGCGGCGGTATGCCAGGAATGGTCGGCGGCGCCACCGGTCGTACGGGTGGCGCCGGCGCTGGAGCAGGCGCACGCGGCGGCCGTGCCGGCATGCCCGGGATGGGCGGTGCCGCTGGTGGCGGAGCCAAGGGCGCTGGCGCCAAGGGCGCCGGCGGCAAGGGCGGCGCGATGGCACGGCAGAAGGGCGGTCTCGTCGGCGGCAAGGGTGGCAAGACCGGAGCCGCAGGGCAGGGAGGATCCGGTCTGCACCGCAGCCGTGGCGGTACACAATCCGGGGCAACAGGCGGTCGTCGCCCGGCGGGCATGGCCGGTGCGCATGGTGCTCACGGGGCAAAGGGTAAGGACAAGGGCAGCGAGAACGGACAGCGTCCCGACTACCTGGTAGAAGATGAGGAGACCTGGACGCCGGAGCGTAACGTGGCGCCCAAGGTCATCGAGTAGAACCTTGTCGGGCTAGTTTCGACACACAGCGGAATCGAAGTGGGGCCCGCAGTCCCCGGACTGCGGGCCCGCCCCCTGTTAGGGAGAGGTGTAACGGCATGAGCTTTACGCGGACGCTGCGTGCAGTTGGCGGCGTGGTGGTGGCGGGAGCACTGCTCTTCGGCTCCGCTTCGGCTGCTTCTGCGGACCAGATCAGAGATGATCAATGGCCGTTGAAGTCGTTTGACGCCGAAAGTGTGTGGAAGGTCTCGACAGGCAAGGGCGTCACGGTCGCAGTGATCGATGATCCTGTTAACGGTGATCACCCTGACTTGAGGGGCAACGTACTGCCAGGGAAGGACGTTGAAAACGGCGGGCCTGCCAACCAAGAGGATCAGGATGATCACGGCACGGCGATGGCTTCTATCATTGCTGGCCATGGGCACGGCGCAGGCAATGCAGAAGGCGTCAAGGGGCTAGCTCCGAGTGCCAAGATTTTGCCAGTAGGCATCCCTTCCGGGGATACGATTTCAGCCCCGAATTCAGGTGGCCTGGCGGAGGCAGTGAATTATGCTGTCGATAACGGCGCGTCTGTTATCAACATGTCATTCGGCCAGGACACCCTGACAGCAGAAGATAAGCAGGCCCTTGTTAACGCGGTCAAGAAGAACGTCTTCCTTGTCGTTGCGACAGGCAACGACGGAGTTGGCAAGCTTGATCAATTGACTTCTTTCCCAGGGGTAGTCGCTGTTGGTGCAGTGGACCAGGGTGGGCAGGTATGGGCGGAGTCGAATTATGGTCCGCAGACGATGCTCACGGCACCGGGCACGCTCATTCGATCTGCGGCGGCCTCAAAGCCGTATCGGAGGGCAAACGGCACCTCTGACTCAGCAGCCTACGTCTCAGGCGCCGCAGCCCTCCTCCGCTCCAAGTTCCCCAACCTCACCGCCGGTCAGGTCGCCAATCGGCTCGTGAAGACCGCTGGTCTGCCGCCCGGGCAGGAAGACATGAAGCTTCCGGACCCGCACTACGGGTACGGCTTCATCCGGCCCTTGCGCGCGCTGACGCAGAACATCCCGGCCGGCTCCAAGAATGGTCCGCTGAAGACCCCTAAGGCCGAGACGGCTCCGGCCGCTGGTGGAGCGTCCGCTCCCGGCGCATCGGGCACCGGTGGCGACCAGGCCGGCGAGCAGAACGACGGACTCGGCATGGGTGCCATCGTGGGCATCGGGGTCGGTGTCCTGGCCGTTGTCGCGGTCATCGTCATCGTCGTGGTCCGGCAGAAGAAGAACGGCCGCAACGGCCCGCCCCCCGGCGGTCCTGGTAGCTTTGGCGGCCCCGGCGGTCCTGGGTTCCCGCCGCAGCAGCAGGGTCCCTACCAGCAGCCGGGGCCGTACCAGCAGCCCGGGCCGTATCAGCAGCAGCCCAGCGCTCCGGGTGCGTTCCCGCCCGCGCCGCCCACCCAGCCCCCGGGCCAGTGACGGCCTGCTGTAAAAAATTGTGCCTCAGCCGGAATTGAGTACGTGAACCAGTCAGTTTCCGACTGGGCTGTCTCAGATAGAACGTTCCGATCCCTGATGGTTGAGGATGGCGCGTAGCTCGTCGGCGCCAATCGCCATAGTCTCCTTGGGTCCGCAGCCATCAGGCTGCGGACCCAAGTGTTTAATTCGGCTGAATTCGTGGTGCCCCAGGGGTCGTTCTTGGCCCCCAGTTATGACGCAGGCATGCGATACACGCATGACCGCCCACACCAGTGTTGGACCCTGGCGGGGGCCTTCGCATACCCCCGGAACTTGGTTGCGTTCCGGGCGCTCGTCGCTCAGCCGTGTCGTCGGCATGTGAGCCTCAGACGCTCCCCGTGACGACCCTCAGCCGAACACCGACCGCACCTCGTCCGTTACGTCCTGGTGGCGGGTGGCCGCGCCGCCCGTGTGGCGGTCGGCGTGGCGCTGTGCGTGGTCGAGGCCTCGGTTGGTGAGGTCTTCCTTGGCGTGGTCGATGTAGGTGGTGGGGTCGGCCAGGCTGGTGACGCCGTCCTTGTACTCCTGGGCGCCTTCCTTGATGCCGTCGACGTATTCGCCGGCCTTTTCCTTGCCGATGTCGGCGGTTTCGCCCCAGTCGATTCCGTCGCGGGCGCCGAAGTGGCTTTCGATGCGCTGCTGGGCGACGTTCTGGGCCATCTCCGTGGCGGCTTCTTGGGCCTTTGCCTTGCCCTCTTCGACGATCTTGTCCTTGGCGATTTCCTTCGCCTGGTCGATGACCTTGTCCTTGACGGTCTCCTTGACCGTCTTCTTCACGTAGTCCGCCGCGATCTTGCGGGCTTCCTTGGAGACGGCCTTCTTCGCCATCTTCTTGATGGCGTCCATGGTGGCGTGTTCCATGGCCTTGGTGGCCGCCTCCATGACCTCGCGTTTGATCTTGTCGAGGATTTGGCGGACCATCACGCGGGTCGCCTGGGTGGCGCCTGCTGCACCGATCTCGGACAGGCCGAGCGTGAAGGGCGCGGCGGCCTGGGCCGCGATGATCTCGGCGGCCAGGATGACGAGCTGGACGATAACGGCGATCTTGCCGGCGAGAACGGCGATGGCGGCCGCGTCGAAGGCGAGGGCGATGACTTCAGCCGCCGCGGCGGCGTCGCGGAGGTAGTTGTCCCCGCTGTCCCCGCCGCCGGAGAAGGAACCCCATTCGTTCGAAAAGCCTTCGATCGCCTCGCCGGAGTTGGCGGAAACGACTTCATTGGCCGCCGAAGAGCCCTGGGAGGACGCTTGATTGACCGACTCGGCGAAGTTGCGCCAGGCCTGCGCGCATTCGTGGAGCTTGTCCTCGTCGGCATCCGGCCAGTTGTAGCCGAGGAGGTCCAAGACCCAAGCTACCTCGCTTGGCAGCGTCAATGACACAGCGATCGTCCCCCGTGCAGTTGTAGCCGATTGCGGAGTGGAATGGTGGTGGTGAAGAAAAGGGTGGCGGTGGCGTGGGTGGTGACGGCGGGAATTCAGCTGCGGACAGCTCGCGGAAAGCGCTCGGGTGCCGCCTTACGGGAGCGGCGGTCCCGGGCGCATGACAGGTGCGCCCGGGTGCCCGTGCGGCGGGCCGGCGTCAGATTGCCGGGCGGCCGACCGCGCTGATGGTGTGGATGCCCTGCTCGTCGGATTCGGTGTACGAACCGGCCATGTTCTGCAGCTTGTCGCCGATGCCTTCGAGGCGCTCGCCCAGGGAGTCCATCGACTCGAACATGCCGTCCCTGATGGGCGTGTAGATCGTTTCGAAGATGTCGCCGAAGTCGCAGTTTTCCCAGGGGCTGCCGAGGCCTTCAAGATCGTCCTGAAGCTTCTTCGACGCCTTGGAGAAGTCGCTGCCGATGTGGACGAATGCGTTGCCCTGTGTGCGCAGCACATCCGGATCGACGTCAAATGCCTTGCCTGCCACCCTTGCCCCCGTTATGCGGTGTGCCGCGCAGATACTTCTCGCGTTCTTAACGATCCCACACACTAGGCGATCTGAGCGCAAGCATGTCAAGGCGAGATGTGTGGAGGGAGCGTGGGAATTCTGAGACTCAATTGCGTGCGGATTCTGTGGAATTGACCCGTCTGTGGCATGGGTGAATCCGGTGGGGGAGGGAGTGGGAGGGCGAGTGAGGGTCCACGGCCGACGTGCTGAAAGGGCAGGTTAAATATTGGTACGTCATTGGTCAATTATGGGGGCGGGGTCGTCCTCCGCTGGTTGCCGGTAGGTGGCTGTGCGAGCAATGGCGGGTGTCTGCGGCGTCAATCGCGTGCGTCAGGGAATGGCTCGCAGGGGTGGGCGTGGCATGTTGACGGTCGTGGCAGGTTGAGGTCGTGGATGCAGCGACCCGTGGCCGGCGAGGGTTGCGGAAGCGAGTGGTTCGACCGGGTGTGTGGTGCTGCTGCCCGTGTGGTCGGCCGTACCGTCGTGGGGTTCCCGGGGAGGTGCGAGGTAGCCGAACGGGCTCGGACGGGGCGGAGTTGTGGTGGCCCTACCGGGGGAGCGGGGCGGAGTGGCGATCACTGGTCCCGTAGCATTCCCGCTCATGGACGTACCCGGCAATGAAGAGTCCCTCGCCGAGAGCCCCGTGGGGCTGACGCCTCGTCAGGCCCGGCGAATACGCATCGTCCTGGCCTCGGTGCTGATGGCCGCGATGGCGGGGGTGCTCGTGGTGCGCCTGGCGTCGCGTACGTCGGTGCTGGTGGTCGGGGTGTACGGAGCCGCGCTGGTGCTCTGTGGCGTGGTGATCGAACTCAGCCGGAACGGGCGTACCCGGCTCGGCACCTGGTTGTTGGGCATCGGCCTGGCGGCCGCGCTGGCCGCGGACTGGCTGCTGCTGCCCTGAGGGTGGTGAGGGCGGGGCGCACCACCCCGTGGGGCTCGTACGGCAGCGGCCCCGGGCCCGGATCAAGGGCGGCCCTGGGAGTTGAGCCCGCACTTGCGAACCCGTCCCCCGGGCCGGATCAAGGGCGGCCCGGGAGCTGACCGTGCGCACTCGCGAACCCGCCCCCGGAGCCCCGAGAAGCCCCTCCCGGGCCCCTCCCCTCTCGAGAAGTCCCCCGGCCCGGCCCGTCAGAACAACCCGTGCCACATCTGCTCGATGACCAGCGACCACCAGTTGCCGTCGTCGTCCAGCGCCCACGAGTCGATCGCCGCGATCTGCTCCTGGAAGGCGGCGACCGCCGCGCCTGCCGCGTACGGGTCTATGCCCTGCATCTGCCGGCGGGTGGTGACCAGCAGTGCGAGCGAGCGCAGGTATGCGGAGAGCGTGCGGTTGACGAAGCGGCCGCCGCCGGAGGACGGCTGGACCGCCCAGACGGTGCCGACGAGGCTCTGGTTCTGCTCCGGAGCGGTGCACTGGACGGCGACTGTGTAGAGACCGTCCGTGCCGAGCCGGACGTAGCCGGCGAGGGTGGTGAGCGTCTCTTCGCGGGCTTCGGTGCCGGTCGCGCGCAGAGAGGTCGCCACGTCCGTGAACAGGCCGCCGGCCGGTGGCGCGTCGGGCCGGTCGGCGTGGAAGAAGAACGGCACCTCGGCCGGCAGCCCCGCCCAGATCAGGGTGTTCCTCGTGGCCTCGGGCAGCTGGGTCGCGGCGAGATCGTCGGCGTCCGGGCGGCTGACGCCCTGCGGCCCGAGGACCTCCACGAGGTGCTTCCCGAGCGCCACGTCCCGCATCTGCGGCGCGGGCTCGACCTGCTGCGGCACCGGCAGACGGTGCGGTCGCGGCGGCGCCGGCCGGCCCGCCAGCTGGTGCATCATCTCCACGTGCCGCACCAGCCCGGCGATGCCCTCGGTGCGCTCCTCGGGGCGCATGCCGTAGCCCTCGGTGCAGGAGAACGTGGCGTTCGAGAAGGTGCGGAGGATGAAGTCGCCGGGGTAGCCGCCGGGCAGCAGGGCCGACCGCAGGTCGGTGTGGACCGCGCGGACGTCCGCGGGGTTCACGCCCAGCCGCCGAAGCTCGTCGTGGAGCTGGTACTCGGCGGGCGGCTGTCCGGGCCCCGACACCCGCGCGAGGCTGGTCTCCTCGCCGGTCGACGGGTCGTTGTAGGTCGCGACGGCGGTGTTGCCGGGGCCGGTGACCGGCCGCTCGGCGGGTGCCGCCGGGGCCGCGCCGGCTCCGGCGCCGTGCTTCTGCCGGTACATCCGCACGACCTCGTCGACCGGTACGGACGGCCACACCGTCAGCTCGCCGGAGGCCCGGTCGACCACACCACAGGCGGCCCCGACCTCGGCGGGCGGGCGCCGCTGCCCGGTCCGGGGGTCGACCTCCGGGGGCGGCGGTACGGCCCACACCACCCAGCCGAGGTCGAACTCCTGCATGGCCACCTCGCGCGGCGGGCCCTGATGGCCCTCGGGGTTGAGCCAGCGGGCGGCGGTGGCATGTGCCTGCGCCTGGGTGATCACGAGTGGTCTCCTTCGAGGCCGTCGGAAGCGTCGGAGTCAGCGGTGCCGATGCGCTGGGCCGGCACGGTGGGAGTGGCCGGGGGAGGCGTGGCGAGGATCTGCCGGGCGGTCACACCGCGCGCGGTGGCGACGACCAGCACACCGTCGGGGGAGAGGTCGGCGCCGGTGAACGGGGTGTCGGAGAGCAGCGCGGCCACCACCTCCTGGCTCGCGCGGGCCCACACCCGCAGATAGTCGGCGCCGCGGCTGAGCCCGAAGGGAGCCGCCGCCTGCGCCTGTTCGGACGGCAGCTGCACCTGTGCCGGGTCGGCGTCGACATACTCGGGACGCAGCAGATCGTGGACGAGCAGGGCCCGGCCGTCGCCCTCGGAGTCGTCGCCGTCCGGGCGGGGCACCGTACGGGAACCAGGGGTGCCCTCGGGGACGATGAAGGCGGCGACGGGGCGGGGGGCGGTGGTGCCGGATGCCGGTACCGGCTCGCCGGGCTGTACGGAACCGGGCGTCGCGCCGTCCGGGACCTGGGCCGTTGTCCCGTCCGGGGCCTGGGCCGCCGTCGTGCCGTCCGGTCCCCCGGCCGCGTCCGCCGTCGCGCCGTCTCCGCCCTTGGGGGGCAGGGAACCCGTCGTCACGGCGCGGACGCCCACCAGCGGCACGCTCCACAGCGTGCGCCACGGCAGCGTGAAGCCGAGCGTGTGCAGGGCCTCCGCGTACGGCGCCAGTCCGTCCTCGACGAACGCGGACTCCAGGAACGCCGCCCGCAGATCGGCCGGCGCCTGCGAGCGGGTGAGCAGCGGGGCGGTGCGCAGATACGTACGGGCCGGCGCGCCCAGCTGCTCGAACGGTACGGCCTCGATGGCGGCCCGCATCGTCACCGGGTCGGCGTGGGCGAACAGGCCGGGGTCGGTGAGGAGTTGGGGGAGCAGGCCGGCGTCGAGGGTGTGCCCCGCCAGGTGGTCGCGGATGTACGGATCGGCCTTGGACCAGTCCTGCTGGGGCACCGCTTCCAGCAGCGCCATGGCGATCTTGGTCTGGGCGTCCCGGGTATCCGGCAGAGCGGAACGGATCTCTTCGGCGAGCCCCGGGTGCATCAGACGCAGCAGGGTACGGCCGGCGGCGGGTCCTGTGCCGCTGTCGTCCGCGGCCTCGTCCGCTGTCCCGTCCGCGTCGGCGTCCTCGTCGTCGTCCGGGGAGGCCTCGACCGGCTGGATGAACGGCGCGGCCAGGAGCATGCCGTCGGCGAGATCCTGGCTCATGTCCCGGCCGGCGACGGCGTTCGCCAGCGCACCCCACAGCTGGACGGGCAGCCCCTCGCCCTCGGCGAACGCGAGCGGTGCCAGCAGCAGCCGCAGGGTCTGCGGCTCGGCACCCAGCCGGCGCGCATGCAGATCGAGCGCCTCGCCGACGCTGCCGGGCAGCAGAGAGGCGTCCGCCGGGTCGAAGCCCTCGGGCTGCATCAGCAGCGACTGCACGGCGAGCTGGACGGTCAGGCGGTTGCCGTTGGCGCGCGCGGCGATGGCCTCGGCGAGCGCACGGCGCGCGGACGGGTCGGTGGTGTAGGGGAGTTCCGGTGCCCCGGCATCGGGGGTGAGCGCGGTCTCGGCGTGCAGCACCAGGCCCTTGGGGTCGGCCCACTCGGCCTCGTCGAGATCGATGACCTGCACCTGGCCGCGCGGCAGCGCCCCGGCCAGCCCCGCGGCCAGTTCGCGCGGCACATCGGCGAGCAGCTGAACCGTTTCGGTGGCGGCGAGCGGCTTGAGCACGTCCTGTACGACGCGGGCCGGCTCGTCCGCGGCGCGTACCGGACCGGCCTGATCGACATCCGGGACCACGATGGTCACCGGCTCTTCACGAGTGGCGAGTTCGGTGAAAATGTCGTCGGTGCGGTCCGCGTTCAGCCCGAAATGGTCGGAGATGAGCCACAACAGCTGCGCCGCGGTGCGCCCCGCCGGGCTCGGAACGGCGGGCGCCGGGAGGTCCGGGGGCACCGTCGCCGGGTCCAGGTCGTCCAGCGGCAACTGCTTGCGGTAGCCGGGATCGCACATCATCAGGAAGCCGGTGAGCAGGCGTGAACGTCCACTGCCCGGGTTTCCGGTGAGCACGATGACACGCGGCGCACCGGGCCACCGCATACGCCAGGCCGCCAGTGCGCGGAGCGCGGCGGTGCGCCCGCCGACGTACGGATGCGGTGCATATCCGGCCGCCGCGGCATTTCCTTCGTCTGAGGCGCTCATGGCTTCCTCGTCCCCCATCAATCCCGCCTCCACCTTTGTGGATTCTGCGTGTACCGCCTCGATCCTATGATCCGGGCCGCACGCGGGGCATGGCGCGGGGGAGGCTGTGCCGGAACTGGAACAGGCAGGCCGGGGCCGGTGTGCGGGCGGTCGCACGGGAGGAAGGGCGGAGCGAGCGTGAAGTGAGTTGCCCCTGGGGCCCGATGTGGAGAATTCGAGATCACCTTGTGCGGAAGGAAAGCAGATCTGCCGATGGTTCCGGCGGCCGATCTGCTTTCTTCCGTATCGGTTCTCCGCCTTTTTGAACGGATTTCGGCGAGCGGAAAGAGTGGCGGGACGCCGGGCAACTGCCGGGCGGCCGGCCGGTCACCGCGGACCGCTCGCGCGGTGCCCCGGTCAGCCCCGGTGCCCGCCGCCCCGGCCGCCGCGGCGCGGGGTGCTCACGATGTTGCCCGTCGGACCGTCGCGCTCGGCGCGCTCCTCGTCCTCCTTGGCTTCCTGCTCCTTCTGCCACGCGGCGAACTTCTCGCGGGACTCCTCGCGCTCGGCCATGGTCTGGTTCTCCGCGGCCCGCCGGATCTGGTTCATCCGGTCGCCCAGCGCGTCCATGTAGCCGGGCGTCTCGATGGCGTCCTTCATGCCGATACGCCCGGAGAGCACCTCCTTGGCCATTTCCTGGAGTTTGCCGCCGACATTGGGGTTGTCCGCCAGGACCTTCAGCGCCTTGCGCAGCCGGTGTGCCTGCTCCGGATCCTGGGCGACGTCCATCAGGTCCTCGTCCTGGATCTGCCGCTCATTGCTCATGTCTGCCCCCTTGAACGTGATGGCACAGCAACCGCGTGTGCGGCACCGGCGTCCTGAGTGTAATGACGGGTGTGAACGGGGCGTCAAGGCGGGGGTTGTCGGTATTGCCGGATATTGCTCCACAGGTATTCCGCGGTCCCTCGCCCATCCGCTCCGCGGACGGCTTCGGGCCTATTGCGGGTGTGCTAGACCTGAGGCGATGCCGGCAGGTAGTCGTCATTCAATTCGGGGAGAAATGATGTCCGAGGAAGTCCGGCTCAGTACCGAGGAGTTGCACACGCTCGGTGCGACCTTCGAGACGCGCGCGGAAGAACTGAGCCGGCAGCTGGCCGCATTCAGAAGGCGGGCGGACGCCGAGGCCCTGCGGGACGGGTTCGGCAGCGACGAGGCGGCCCGGCCGTACCGCGAGCTGTACGAGCAGGCCGAGCACGCGCTCGTCCAGCTTCAGCAGCGCCTGGCCGAGGTCGGCGGGGGGATCAAGGAGACCGTCGCGAATGCGCAGGCGGCCGAGGAAGAGCTGGCCGAGATGATCCGGAGCGTCAAGTGAGCGAGCGAGGCAACCCGGAGGCCCTGCACGAAGCGGCGGCCGGCTGGCGGGAGATGGGCAAGCACCTCGACGGTCTCGTCCGCGATCTGGACCGGCACGTCGGCACGGCCACCTCGGCCAACTGGCACGGCCCGGCCGGCGAGGCGTTCGCGGGGGAGTGGCACCGCCTCAAGCGGTCCGTCGACGAGTCGCTGCCGGTCTTCGAACTGGCCGCCGCCGACCTGGAGAACGCGGCAGCCGCGCCCGCCGAGGACAAGGGCGGCGAGGACCACCACGGCGCGCCGCCGGTGAACCACTCCGCACCCGCACAGTCGTCGTCCGGCCCCGAGATCGCCTATGGCTTCATGGCGCTCGGCCAGCTCGCCAACGGCCTCGGCGGCGCGTTCGGCAAGCGCGGCGGCGGGGGCGGCGGCCAGTCGCGGGGGCCGGCCGTACGTCACCAGTGGGACACCTCCACGGCCGCGGCGGGGCCCGACCCGTTCGGACCGGCGCAGGACGGCGAGGCCAAGACGCGCGGCGGCGAGGGCATAGCCAAGGGCGTACGGAGCCGGCCGGCCGACGCGGAACCGGCCCCCGGCGAGGAGCGGACCCCGAAGGCCGGGCAGGAGAAGAAGGGGACGGCCGCGAAGCCCGCCACCCCTGCCGCCACGGCCAATGCCGCCACGGCCAACGACGCCGCGCCCCATGACGCCGCGCCCAAGGGCACCCCGGCGCCCGACGGCGAGGCTCCCGGCCGGGCCGGCCCGGACGTCACCCAGCACGGCGCCTTCGGCTGACGCAGCCCGCAGCCCGCAGCCCGCAGCCCGCAGCCCGCAGCCCGCAGCCCGCGGCACCGGCGCTGACGTACCGGCCGCACAGACGAAACGGCGGTGGGGCGCCCCTCCCAGGAGGGACGCCCCACCGCCGTTGGCGCGTGCGGCCGGTCAGCGGCCGCTCGCCGGCAGCCAGCCCGTCTGGACCAGCTGCGCACCGCGCTTGCGCGTGATGAACGTCGCCCGTCCGGGCGTCAGCGTCTGGCCCTTGACGTTGCCCATCAGCGGACCCTCGGCCTTGTCGGCGGACAGGATCAGGCCCTGTGCGCCGAGCTCCTTCGTACGCTGCATCACCGGCTCGAACGACGAGCGTCCGGCGCCCGAGGAGCTGCGCGCGATGATCAGGCGCAGACCCAGGTCACGGGCGAACGGCAGGTACTCCAGCAGCGGCTGGAGCGGGTTGCCGCTGCTGGTCGCCACCAGGTCGTAGTCGTCCACGATCACGAACGCGTCCGGCAGGTCGTACCAGCTGCGGTTGCGCAGCTGCTCCGGCGTGACGTCCGGGCCCGGCATCCGCCGGCCCAGCGAACCGGCCAGACCGGTGATGACCTCCTGCAACTGCGGCCCTGCGGCGCAGTACTTGTACAGGTGGCTCTCGGGGACCTCGCCGAGCAGCGCGCGACGGTAGTCGGAGACCACCATCAGCGCCTTGTCGGAGGGGTACCGCTCGGCGATCTGCTTGGTCAGCAGGCGCAGCAGCGAGGACTTGCCGGACTCGCTCTCGCCGTAGATGACCAGCAGCGGGTCGGTCTCGAAGTCGATGAACGCCGGCGACAGCGTGGTCTCGTCGACACCGATCGCGATCCCGTGCTCCGGGTAGTCGTTGCCCTTGGGCAGCTCGTTGGCGTACAGCATCGTCGGCAGCATCCGCACCTTGGGGGCCGGCTCGCCCTGCCAGTGCTCGCTGACCGTCTCCACCAGGTTCGCCATGCCCTCGCTGAGCGTCTCCGGGTCGGCCATCCCGTCCAGGCGCGGCAGTGCCGCCAGGAAGTCGAGCTTGTCGGGGGACATACCGCGGCCCGGCTTGCCCATCGGGACGTTCTCCGCGCGCTTGCGGTCGAACTCCGACTCCATCGGGTCGCCCAGGCGCAGCTCGACGCGGTTGAGGAGCTGGTCACGCAGCGCGGGCCGTACCTCGGTGTAGCGCGAACCCGCGAGGATGAGGTGGACACCGAAACCGAGACCCCGGCCGGCGATGTCCAGGATCACCGGGTCGAGCTGCTCGTAGTCGGTCTTGAAGGTGCCCCAGCCGTCGATGACCAGGAAGACGTCGCCCCACTTCTGGTCGGGGAAGGCGCCCGCGGCCCGCCGCTGGCGGTAGGTCCCGATCGAGTCGATGTTGTTGGAGCGGAAGAACTCCTCGCGCTCGTTGAGGATGCCGACGACCTCGGCGACCGTACGGCGCACCTTCTCGGCGTCCAGACGCGAGGCGACACCGCCGACGTGCGGCAGGCCCTCCATGGCGAGCATGCCGCCGCCACCGAAGTCGAGGCAGTAGAACTGCACCTCGGACGGCGTGTGGGTGAGCGCGAACGCGGCGATGGCGGACCGGATGAGCGTGGACTTGCCGGACTGCGGACCACCCACGACCAGACCGTGACCGGCGCCGGCGGAGAAGTCCAGGTACATCACGTCACGCCGCTGCTCGAACGGCTTGTCCACCAGCGCGACCGGCACCACGAGCTTGCCGAGCGCGGTGTACTCCGGTGCGTGCACGCCCCGTTCGGGCGTGACCGCGAGCGTCGGCAGCAGCTGGTTGACCGTGGGCGGCTCGTCCAGCGGCGGCAGCCACACCTGGTGCGCCGGCGGGCCCTGGCCCTGCATGCGCTGGACGATGACGTCGAGCACGGTGTCGGCGAGCGCGTCGTCCTGCTCCGGCTCGGCCTGCACGACCGGCGTCGGGTCCTCGATGATCTGCTCGACGACCGGGGCCGCCGTGAACGGCACCGGCAGCCGGTTCGTCCGGCTGCCGCCGGGGCCGCCGCCGGCGCCGGGGCCGCGGTACGGGCCCGAGACGTACGCGGCCTTGAACTGGACCATGGTCTCGGTGTCGTACTTGAGGATGCCGGAACCGGGGACGTTGGGCAGGTGGTAGGCGTCCGGCACACCGATGGCGGTCCGCGACTCGGCCGCGGAGAAGGTCCGCAGACCCAGCCGGTAGGACAGGAAGGTGTCCAGACCGCGCAGCTTGCCCTCTTCCAGGCGCTGCGAGGCGAGCAGCATGTGCACACCCATCGACCGGCCGATACGGCCGATCTGGATGAACATGTCGATGAAGTCGGGCTTGGCGGTCAGCAGTTCGGAGAACTCGTCGAGCACCATCACCAGCGACGGCAGCGGGTCCAGGGGGGCACCCGCGGCACGCGCCTTCTCGTAGTCGGTGATGTTGGCGTAGTTGCCCGCCGAGCGCAGCAGCTCCTGACGGCGCTGGAGTTCACCGGTGATGGAGTCGCGCATGCGGTCGATGAGGGTGACGTCCTCACCGAGGTTGGTGATGACGGCCGCGACGTGCGGCATCTCCGACATACCGGTGAAGGTGGCGCCACCCTTGAAGTCCGCAAGGATGAAGTTGAGGGTCTCCGAGGAGTGGGTGACCGCGAGCGCCAGCACCAGGGTGCGCAGCACCTCGGACTTACCGGAACCGGTCGCACCGACACACAGGCCGTGCGGGCCCATGCCCTCCTGCGAGGCCTCCTTGATGTCGAGCATGACGGGCTGGCCGTCCTTGTCGACACCGATCGGCACCCGCAGCCGCTCGTGGAGCGTGCGCGGCCGCCACGTACGCGACACATCGACGGAACCGGCGTCACCGAGGTTCAGCAGATCGGTGAAGTCCAGGTTCGACAGCAGCGGCTCCTCGCCGTCGGCGCCGGAGCCCGCCCGCAGCGGGGCCAGCTGACGTGCCAGCGACTCCGACTCGGGGATCGACAGGGTGTCGCAGACACCGTGGTAGACCGCGCCGCTGGCCGACTCCAGCACCAGCTTGCCCGGCCACACCTGCACGGCCAGACCGCCCCGGATCTCGTCCAGGTCGCCCGGTACGACCTCCAGGATGGTGACGCCCTGAAGGCCCTCGGCCCCGGCGATCACCGAGTCCATCGGGACCTCGCCGCCGTCCAGCACGATCACCACATGCGGGGTGTCGGTCACCGGAGTGCCCTGCGGGTTGAACCGCCCGCGGCCCTCCAGCTCGTCCGCCAGCAGCTCCTCGATCTCACCGAGGTCGCCGACGACCAGCCGGCGGGTGCCCGCGCCGTCCGTGGTCTTGTCCTGCACCTGCGGGAGCCACTTGGTCCACTCCCACTCCGCCTGCGCACCCGGCGCGGCGACGACCGCCACCACCAGGTCCTCGGGCGAGTGCATCGTGCACAGCTGGGCGATGATGGCGCGCGAGGCGCCGTAGACCGTGTCCGGGTCACCCGAGACGGTCAGGTGGTAGAAGGCGCGCAGCGAGACCGCGAGCGGCAGATCGTCCAACTGCCCGTGCTTGTCGAGGAACTCCTTCATCGCATGCGCGGTGAGCGGCTCCAGCTCGTCGACCGGAGCCGTCTCCGGGGCCCGCAGGGGAGTGGCCAGCTGCTGCGGCCCGAGCCCCAGCCGTACCTGCCCGAAGTCCGGATCGGTCGTCCGGCGTTCCCATACGCGTTTGCCCTCGGCCACGATCGACCACAACTGGCTCGGGTCGGGGTGGGTGAACAACTGCGCGTCCCGCTGCTTGCGCGCGGTCCGGCGTACCTCTTTTCGCTTCTGCGTAAGGTACTTGAGGTAATCCTGGCGCTCTTGGAGCATTTGCCCGGAAGGCCCTTGGCGGGCCTTGACGATCTGCACGATCGCCATTGCCAGAGTGGACGCCACCATAAAGCCGCCCATGATTTTCATGAACGGCTGATTGCCCATGAACAAGAATCCCGCCGAGGACGCCATGCCCATCATGGGCATAAGGGTCATCAGCATGTTCTCTGATTCGCCCTCACGCGGAAGCTCCGGAGGTGCCTCGAGTGTCACCTCCTCCGAGGGGACTTCGGGTGGCAGCGCGCGGGGCGGGCGCTTGACGATGACAACGCTCACCGAGGCATCAGTCCTTCATGCATCTCGCAGTCTCGGACCGCCCCCGTTGGATTCGACGGTCCCCCCGGACCAAGTGCTTGGCCCGAACCAGGCGTTGATCCTACTGTTAAACGTCAAGTCTCGGGGTGGGTGGGGCGGTCGCTGAATTGGGCGGTACGCTGACGCCTCGCGAGCGTGCCCACAGCCCTGAAGTGACGGCTCTATATATAGGGCGCGCGACGCGACAAAACGCCCAACGGATAGGGGGAACCGCCAGGTGAGCACGAGTACTGGCACCGGCTTTTGCCGGGTCACAGTCGCCGCGCCGGATGCACGGATTGACGTGGCTCTGCCGGAGGACGTCGCACTCGTCGACATCTATCCGGAGATCCTGCGGCTCTCCGGCCAGTCGCAGGCGGAGGGCGCACCGACCGGCTATCACCTAGTACGCCGCGACGGCACGGTCCTTGACGCCGGACAGTCGCTCGCCCAGCAGCAGATCCTCGACGGCGACCTCCTTCTTCTGAAGCCGTTCGCCGAGTCGCTGCCGCTCCCGGTCTTCGACGATGTCTCCGACGCCGTCGCCTCCGCGGTCAAGCGCAACCGCAGCCGCTGGAGCGACGACCTCATGCGTGTCGTCGGCCTCCCCGCCGGTGTGCTGCTCCTCGTCATGATGGCGTTCGCCCTGTGGTTCTCGAACCCCGTCGACCGCGACATGCACCGTCTGCCCGGCATCATCGCCGGCGTCGTCGGCATCGTCCTGGTCGCGCTGGCCGGCGTCCGCGCCCGCGTCTACGACGACCACGGTTCCTCCATCGCGCTGGGCCTGGCCTCGCTGCCGCACCTTCTGCTCGCCGGCTCCGGCATCTTCCCCGTCGAGACGGGATCCGGCCCCGGCCGGCTGCACCTCCTCGTCGGCTGCGTGACCGTACTGATCGCGTCCGTACTCCTGGTGGTCCTGCTGCCGCGCGGTGACGCACCCTTCGTCGCCGCCGCGTTCCTGTCCGCCATCGGCACCCTCGCGGTCTTCGCCGCGATCCTCACCGACGCCGCGCCCAGCGAGGTCGCCGCCGTCACCGCCGTCGTCGCCATCGCCATGGTCGCCTGGCTGCCCGGCCTCTCCGCCCGCTTCGCCCGGCTGCCCATCGGCTACAAGTCGCCCGACCAGATCGCCAAGGGCTCGTACGACGGCGGCGGCGAGACCGAGTCCGTCGACTTCGTCAAGATCGGCAACCAGGCCAAGCGCGGCCATGAGCTGCTCCTCGGCCTCGTCGCCGGCTGCGCCGCCCTGGTCGTCGGCTCGGCCGGTGCCGTCCTCGGCTTCTCCGACAACGGCTGGGCGCAGCTGCTGGCACTGGCCGCGGGCATCACGGTCATGCTCCGGGCCCGGCTCTTCGACTACACCGCGCAGGTCGCCTGCCTGACCATCGCCGGCATCCTCACGATCGTCCTGCTCATCCTGGGCATCGCGCTGCACCCGCCGACGGACATCTTCATCGACCTCGCCCGGTTCGACGACTCCGGTCCGCTGAACATCCGCACCGTCTGGTTCTCCAGCAGCATCGCGGCGGGCGCCGCCCTCCTGGTGGGTGTCGGCCTGGTCGTCCCCCAGAAGGGCGTCACCCCCTTCTGGGGCCGGCTCTTCGACATCTTCGACGGCCTGGTCCTGCTGTCCCTGGTGCCGCTGTGCCTGGCGGTCCTCGACGTGTACGGCAAGGTGCGAGGCCTCACCGGCAGCTGAGGCAGCCGCTCACCGGCCTGTCCGCGGCCCCCCGACCACCCGGTCGGGGGGCCGTTTCCAGCTGGTACGCTGTGTGACGGCCCGGACGAGTCATCCAAGATTCCCTGTGACGTAAACCAGGGACGCTCACCGGCCGGAACCCTGAGGAGTACCGCGTGTCGCTCGACGCCGCTACGAAGAAGCAGATCATGGCCGAGTTCGCCACCAAGGAAGGTGACACCGGCTCTCCCGAGGTCCAGGTCGCGATGCTCTCCCGCCGCATCTCGGACCTGACCGAGCACCTCAAGACCCACAAGCACGACCACCACTCCCGCCGTGGTCTGCTGCTGCTCGTCGGCCAGCGCCGTCGCCTGCTGCAGTACCTGGCGAAGAAGGACATCACGCGCTTCCGCGCGCTGGTCGAGCGCCTGGGCATCCGCCGCGGCGCGGCGGGCGCCAAGTAAGACGCCGTAAAGGGAGCGGTTCCTACCGGGGGCCGCTCCCTTTGCCATATGCACCAGAAGCTCACGCCCTCTCATGGTGGACGGAAGCTTTGTAGTCTGGTGCCATAGCGCAAAAGTGAACGCGGTAGGAGCGCTCCTGGCCGCCGGTCCTCGGTAGTGGCCCCCGGACATCCCTGACGCCATGCGTCATGACTCCGGGTGCTTCGATCGAAGACCGGCCCGTACCGGCGCTCCACCGAAGACGGTCTGCTGCCACACGGGCAGCAGACGCAGACGAGGAGATATTCCTGGTGGAGAACGAGACCCACTACGCCGAAGCCGTGATCGACAACGGCTCCTTCGGCACCCGCACCATCCGCTTCGAGACGGGCCGCCTGGCCAAGCAGGCCGCCGGCTCCGCCGTGGCGTACCTGGACGACGACACCATGGTGCTGTCGGCCACCTCCGCTTCCAAGACGCCGAAGGACCAGCTGGACTTCTTCCCGCTGACCGTCGACGTCGAGGAGCGGATGTACGCAGCCGGGAAGATCCCCGGCTCCTTCTTCCGCCGTGAGGGCCGTCCCTCCGAGGACGCGATCCTCACCTGCCGGCTGATCGACCGGCCGCTGCGCCCCTCCTTCAAGAAGGGCCTGCGCAACGAGATCCAGATCGTCGAGACGGTCATGGCGCTCAACCCCGACCACCTCTACGACGTGGTCGCGATCAACGCCGCCTCCTGCTCCACGCAGCTCGCGGGCCTGCCCTTCTCCGGCCCGGTCGGCGGCACCCGTGTCGCCCTGATCAACGGCCAGTGGGTGGCGTTCCCGACCCACAGCGAGCTCGAGAACGCCGTCTTCGACATGGTCGTGGCCGGCCGCGTCCTCCCGGACGGCGACGTCGCGATCATGATGGTCGAGGCCGAGGCCACCGAGAAGACCATCCAGCTGGTCAAGGACGGCGCCGAGGCCCCGACCGAAGAGGTCGTCGCCGCCGGTCTCGAGGCCGCCAAGCCCTTCATCAAGGTCCTGTGCAAGGCGCAGTCGGACCTCGCCGCCAAGGCCGCCAAGCCCGTCGGTGAGTTCCCGATCTTCCTCGACTACCAGGACGACGTCCTGGAGGCGCTCACCGCCGCGGTCAAGGACGAGCTCTCCCAGGCGCTGACCATCGCCGGCAAGCAGGAGCGCGAGGCCGAGCTGGACCGCGTCAAGAGCGTGGCCGCCGAGAAGCTGCTCCCGCAGTTCGAGGGCCGCGAGAAGGAGATCTCCGCCGCTTACCGTTCGCTGACCAAGAACCTGGTCCGTGAGCGCGTGATCAAGGAGAAGAAGCGCATCGACGGCCGCGGCGTCACGGACATCCGTACGCTCGCCGCCGAGGTCGAGGCCATCCCGCGGGTGCACGGCTCCGCGCTGTTCGAGCGTGGCGAGACCCAGATCCTGGGCGTCACCACCCTCAACATGCTCCGCATGGAGCAGCAGCTGGACACCCTCTCCCCGGTGACCCGCAAGCGCTACATGCACAACTACAACTTCCCGCCGTACTCCGTCGGTGAGACCGGCCGCGTGGGTGCGCCCAAGCGCCGCGAGATCGGCCACGGTGCGCTCGCCGAGCGTGCCATCGTGCCGGTGCTGCCGACCCGCGAGGAGTTCCCCTACGCGATCCGCCAGGTGTCCGAGGCGCTCGGCTCCAACGGCTCGACGTCCATGGGCTCGGTCTGCGCCTCGACCATGTCGCTGCTGAACGCCGGTGTGCCCCTCAAGGCCCCGGTCGCCGGTATCGCCATGGGCCTGATCTCCCAGGAGATCGACGGCCAGACCCACTACGTCGCCCTCACCGACATCCTCGGTGCGGAGGACGCCTTCGGCGACATGGACTTCAAGGTCGCCGGCACCAAGCAGTTCGTGACCGCGCTCCAGCTCGACACCAAGCTCGACGGCATCCCCGCCTCGGTCCTGGCCGCCGCGCTGAAGCAGGCCCGTGACGCGCGTCTGCACATCCTGGACGTCATGAACGAGGCCATCGACGTTCCGGACGAGATGTCCCCGAACGCCCCGCGGATCATCACGGTCAAGATCCCGGTGGACAAGATCGGTGAGGTCATCGGCCCCAAGGGCAAGATGATCAACCAGATCCAGGAGGACACCGGCGCCGACATCACGATCGAGGACGACGGCACCATCTACATCGGTGCCGCCGACGGCCCGGCCGCCGAGGCCGCCCGCGCCACGATCAACGGCATCGCCAACCCGACCATGCCGGAGGTCGGCGAGCGCTACCTGGGCACGGTCGTCAAGACCACCACCTTCGGTGCGTTCGTCTCCCTGCTCCCGGGCAAGGACGGCCTGCTGCACATCTCGCAGATCCGCAAGCTCGCCGGTGGCAAGCGCGTGGAGAACGTCGAGGACGTGCTCGGTGTGGGCGCCAAGGTCCAGGTCGAGATCGCCGAGATCGACCAGCGCGGCAAGCTCTCCCTCATCCCCGTGATCGAGGAAGAGGACGCGGCCGAGGACACGAAGGACGACGCCGCCAAGTGACGTCCCGTACGCACACGACGACGGCCCGCACCTCTTCGGAGGGGCGGGCCGTCGCCCGTACCCAAACGCTTCTCAAGGGCACCGCGGGCGCAGGCACGGTCCGCCGGACCACCCTCCCCGGCGGCCTCCGCATCGTCACCGAGACGCTGCCGACGGTCCGCTCCGTCACCTTCGGGATCTGGGCGCACGTCGGCTCCCGAGACGAGACGCCGTCGCTCAACGGCGCCACGCACTACCTCGAGCACCTGCTCTTCAAGGGCACCGAGCGGCGCAGCGCACTGGACATCTCCGCCGCCATCGACGCGGTCGGCGGCGAGATGAACGCCTTCACCGCGAAGGAGTACACCTGCTACTACGCGCGGGTGCTGGACACCGATCTGCCGCTCGCCATCGACGTGGTGTGCGACATGCTCACCGGTTCGCTGGTCGAGGCCGAGGACGTGGACGCCGAGCGCGGGGTCATCCTCGAAGAGATCGCGATGACCGAGGACGACCCGGGCGACTGTGTGCACGACCTGTTCGCGCACACCATGCTCGGCGACACCCCGCTCGGCCGCCCGGTCCTGGGCACGGTCGACACCGTCAACGCCCTCACCCCCGAGCGCATCCGCCGCTTCTACAAGAAGCACTACGACCCCACGCACCTCGTCGTCACGGCCGCCGGCAACATCGACCACGCCAAGGTCGTCCGCCTGGTGCGCCGCGCCTTCGAGCAGGCCGGGGCCCTGGACCGGGCGGACGCCGCTCCGGTCGCGCCACGCTCCGGCACCCGCGGCATCCGTGCCGCCGGCCGCGTGGAACTGCTCAACCGCAAGACCGAGCAGGCCCATGTCATTCTCGGGATGCCGGGGATGTCGCGCTCCGACGACCGGCGCTGGGCCATGGGTGTGCTGAACACCGCCCTGGGCGGCGGGATGAGCTCCCGCCTCTTCCAGGAGGTCCGTGAGAAGCGCGGTCTGGCCTACAGCGTGTACTCGTACACCTCCGGGTTCGCCGACTGCGGGCTGTTCGGTGTCTATGCCGGCTGCCGCCCGAGCCAGGTGCACGACGTCCTCAAGATCTGCCGCGACGAACTCGACCAGGTGGCGTCCCACAGCCTCACCGACGACGAGATCCGCCGCGCGATCGGACAGCTGCGCGGGTCCACCGTCCTCGGCCTGGAGGACAGCGGCGCGCTCATGCACCGCCTCGGCAAGAGCGAGCTGTGCTGGGGCGAGCAGATGTCGGTCGACGAGATGCTCACGCGGATCGCGGCCGTCACTCCGGACGAGGTGCGCGAGGTGGCCCGCGATGTGCTGGGCAACCGCCCCTCGCTGTCCGTCATCGGCCCCCTGAAGGACCGGCAGGCGGCCCGGCTGGACGACGTCGTCGCCTAGGCCCCCGCCGCGGCGAACCACCGAAAGAGAGACGGGAAACGATGAGCAAGCTGCGCGTGGCCGTACTGGGAGCCCAGGGGCGCATCGGCTCCGAGGCCGTACGGGCCGTCGAGGCCGCCGAGGACATGGAGCTGGTCGCCGGCCTCGGCCGGGGCGACAAGCTGGAGACACTGGTCGAGACCGGTGCCCAGGTCGTGGTCGAGCTGACCAACCCCGGCGCGGTGATGGGCAACCTCGACTTCTGTGTGCGTCATGGCATCCATGCGGTGGTCGGGACGACCGGGTGGACCGACGAGCGCCTCGCGCAGCTGCGCACCTCGCTCGCCGCCTCGCCCGGGGCGGGCGTGCTCATCGCCCCGAACTTCTCCATCGGCGCGGTGCTGACCATGCGGTTCGCCCAGCAGGCGGCCCGCTTCTTCGAGTCGGCCGAGGTCATCGAGCTGCACCACCCGAAGAAGGCGGACGCCCCGTCCGGCACCGCCGCCCGCACCGCCCAGCTGATCGCCCAGGCCCGTGAGGAGGCCGGCTGCGATCCGCAGCCGGACGCCACCACCACCGCGCTGGACGGCGCCCGCGGTGCGGATGTGGACGGCATCCCCGTGCACTCCGTACGGCTGCGCGGTCTGCTGGCGCACCAGGAGGTGCTCCTCGGCGGGGAGGGCGAGACGCTCACCATCCGCCATGACTCCCTGCACCACAGCAGCTTCATGCCGGGCATCCTGCTCGGTGTGCGCCGCGTGGTCTCCACTCCGGGCCTGACCGTGGGCCTGGAAAACTTCCTCGACCTGGACTGACGGGTATGGGCGGAAAGATCACGTACTTCTTCCTCGCCACCGTGCTCGTCATCGTGTTCGGCGTGGTGGCGCTGGAAGGCGTGCTCCTGCTGATGACCGGCGAGCCGGCTGCCATGGGCATGGGCGCGGTGGCCTTCCTGCTGCCGGGCATCGGTGGCTGGTTCCTCTGGCACAACACCCGCTTCGCCCGCAACGCCCACCGGCTGGCGCACGCCCTGGAAGCCGAGGGCGGACTCCCGGTCGACGAGCTGGAGCGGACTCCCGGCGGCCGCATCGACCGGGACGCGGCCGACGCGGTCTTCGCCCGGCGGCAGGCCGAGACGGAGGACGCGCCCGGCGACTGGCGTACGTGGTTCCGGCTCGCCGTCGCCTACCACGACGCCCGGGACACCCCGCGTGCCCGTAAGGCGATGCAGCGCGCCATCGCCCTGCACGACAACAAGCCCGTACCGGCCGCCTGAGCCCGGTCCGGCTGACATGGCCGGACCGGCCCTGGCCCGTACGGGCTCGATGCGGCGCCCGGGGGCGCCAGGAGCGGGCTGAGGCCCCGGGCGTCAGTCGCGGTACTCCGCCGCCCAGGCCTCCAGTACATCCGCGGCCCGCTCGAACGCCTCCGGACGGGACAGAAAGTCGCCGTTGTGGTCCGTGATCAGAGGGCGCAGCGGCTCGCCCTGCGTCCGCTCGATGATCAGCGACTGCCCCTGCACCGTCCGCGGCAGTCCCAGCCAGCGCACCGGCTGCTGGCGGGTACGCACGGCGGCGATGGCACTCCACGGCTCGGTCGCCGTACGCAGCAGGTTCACCTGTCGCAGACCGTTCGCGCTGACCCACACGCCGACCCGCAGCAGCCGCACGGCAAGGGCGATCAGCACGGCGCCGAGCACCGAACAGGCCGCGGCACCTGGCAGCGAGCCGGCCATCGCGATGATCATTGCGGAGATCAGCACGAACGAGGCGAGCAGCAAAAACACCGCCGCCGCCCCTACACGCCACGGTCCGGGGCGGTAGGGACGGCGCCAGTGATCGGGCTCGTCATGCGGAAGGGCGGCCGAATCCGCGGCTGGGGTGTCGGGATCGAGGTCGCGGTCGGCCGTCAGGAAAGGCAGGGGCACGGCTGATCCTCACTCATGGGCAAGCTGACTGAAGCTGTGACCGGTGAGGCTATCCGGACCGGCGGGGCGGAACCACTTTGCGGCACGCCCCGCCCGCCCGTTCAGCGATGGGCAGCTTCGGAGTGATGCACCCGGCTCGACCCGGAACTGTCCTGCTGCAGTGCGGGAACGCCGAACAGCAGGGCGCCGGCCAGGCCGCCCACGACTGTCAGCGTGATGAGAGACTGGCCGAGGAGCTGCGCGCGAGAGGCGCGCTGCCGCGGCGGGGGAGTGACATTGCTGCGGAACCGGTCTGCCTCGGCAACGAAGGCGAACGGGACGGGCTCTCGCCGGCGGAACATGAGCGGGCTCTCCTAGGAACCTCGAAGTGGGCACTGTCACAGGGTTAGACGTGTGTGGCGTCCGGTTGGTGCCCGTTTTCAGGGACTTCTGTGAAAAATATCAACGGTCGGTCCGTGCGCTGCTATACGACGCCCGTTTTGTGGCTAACGCGGCATCACACCGGGTTTCCCGGACTGTCAGTGGCGGGCCGTAGGCTGGTCGCGCACGAGGATCGAACGGAAGGAACCGCCGGTGTCCCACACCCCCGCCGAGAGCACTGAGAGCCCCGACAGTGCAGCCGTCAGCTTCCGGAGCGAGGTGACGGTCGAGCTCGTCAAGCACAGTGCCGCGGACAGCGACGTGCTGTGGGCGGCCCGGGTCTCCACGGCAGGCGAGCAGTCCCTGGAGGAGCTCCAGAAGGACCCGGAGCGCTCCAAGGGCCTGATCAACTACCTCATGCGGGACCGGCACGGCAGCCCCTTCGAGCACAACTCCATGACGTTCTTCATCAGCGCGCCGATCTTCGTCTTCCGCGAGTTCATGCGGCACCGCGTCGGCTGGTCGTACAACGAGGAGTCCGGCCGCTACCGCCAGCTGGACCCCGTCTTCTACGTCCCCGGCCAGGACCGCAAGCTCGTCCAGCAGGGCCGCCCCGGCAAGTACGAATTCGTCGAGGGCACCCCGGCGCAGCAGGAGCTCACCGGCCGCGTCATGGAGGATTCCTACCGCCGGGCCTACGAGGCGTATCAGGAGATGCTCGCCGCAGGCGTCGCCCGTGAGGTCGCCCGCGCGGTGCTCCCCGTCGGTCTCTTCTCCTCGATGTACGCGACCTGCAATGCCCGCTCCCTGATGCACTTCCTCGGTCTGCGCACCCAGCACGAGCAGGCGAAGGTGCCCTCCTTCCCGCAGCGCGAGATCGAAATGGTCGGCGAGCGGATGGAGGCCCACTGGGCCGAGCTCATGCCGCTCACGTACGGCGCATTCAATGCGAACGGCCGGATCGCTCCGTAAGGCCCAGGTTGCGGGCCCGATGCCGCGGTCGCAGGACAGACGTGCGATGTGTCCGGATTGCGGCATTTTGAGAAGTTCATCTACGCTGAACAGACGGACCCGGCACTGCTTGAACCCCCGAGCAGGCAGTGCCGGAGTCCACATCCTTGCTCCCCAGAGGCGCAACCCGCGGTGAGCTACGAGTAGCGTGGGACCCATGGCTCCGACTTCCACACCGCAGACCCCCTTCGGGCGGGTGCTGACCGCCATGGTCACGCCGTTCACGCCGGATGGCGCTCTCGATCTCGACGGCGCACAGCGGCTCGCTGCCCACCTGGTGGATGCCGGCAATGACGGCCTCGTCGTCAACGGCACCACCGGAGAGTCCCCGACCACCAGCGATGCGGAGAAAGCTCAGCTGGTGCGCGCGGTGGTCGATGCGGTGGGCGATCGGGCCTTTGTCGTCGCCGGAGCCGGTACCAACGACACCCGCCACAGCCTGGAGCTGGCCCGCGCCGCCCAGGACGCCGGCGCCCATGGCCTGCTCGCGGTGACGCCGTATTACAGCAAGCCCCCGCAGGAGGGCCTGCTGCGGCACTTCACGGCCATTGCGGACGCCACCGACCTGCCGGTCATGCTCTACGACATCCCGGGCCGCAGCGGTGTCCCGATCAACACCGAGACCATCGTCCGGCTCGCCGAGCACCCCCGGATCGTCGCCAACAAGGACGCCAAGGGCGACCTCGGCCGCGCCAGCTGGGCCATCGCCCGCTCCAGCCTCGCCTGGTACAGCGGTGACGACATGCTCAACCTCCCGCTGCTCTCGGTCGGCGCCGTCGGCTTCGTGTCCGTGGTCGGGCATATCGTCACCCCCGAGCTGCGCGCCCTCCTGGACGCCCACCTCAACGGTGACGTCACCAAGGCCACCGAGATCCACCAGAAGCTGCTGCCCGTCTTCACCGGCATGTTCCGCACCCAGGGCGTGATCACGACCAAGGCCGCCCTCGGCCTCCAGGGTCTGCCCGCAGGCCCGCTGCGGCTGCCGCTCGTGGAGCTCTCTCCCGAGGAGACCGAGCAGCTCACGCGCGATCTCGCCGCCGGCGGGGTACACCTCTGACCACAGACTTCACAACTGAATACGGACCAACAACCGCCACATAGCAAGTGCACGAATGTCATGCGCGCCACGTGCCCTCGACGGCAGCGTGGCGTGTGTGGTGAGGAGAGTCTTTTGAGTCATCCGCATCCTGAGCTCGGCGCCCCGCCGAAGCTTCCCAAGGGTGGCCTGCGCGTCACCCCCCTCGGCGGCCTGGGTGAAATCGGCCGCAACATGACGGTCTTCGAATACGGCGGCCGGCTGCTGATCGTCGACTGCGGAGTGCTTTTCCCCGAGGAGGAGCAGCCCGGAATCGACCTGATCCTGCCGGACTTCACGTCCATCAGGGATCGCCTCGACGACATCGACGGCATCGTGCTCACCCACGGCCACGAGGACCACATCGGTGGTGTCCCCTATCTCCTGCGCGAGAAGCCGGACATCCCCCTCATCGGTTCGAAGCTGACCCTCGCCCTCATCGAGGCCAAGCTTCAGGAGCACCGCATCCGCCCCTACACCCTCGAGGTGAAGGAAGGGCACACGGAGCGGATCGGCTCCTTCGACTGCGAGTTCGTCGCGGTCAACCACTCCATCCCCGACGCCCTGGCCGTCGCCATCCGCACCCCCGCGGGCATGGTCGTGCACACCGGCGACTTCAAGATGGACCAGCTCCCGCTGGACCGCCGCCTGACCGACCTCCCCGCCTTCGCGCGGCTCGGCGAGGAAGGCATCGACCTTCTCCTCTCCGACTCCACGAACGCCGAGGTCCCGGGCTTCGTCCCGCCCGAGCGGGACATCTCCAATGTCCTGCGCACGGTGTTCGCGAACGCCCAGAAGCGCATCATCGTGGCCAGCTTCGCCAGCCATGTGCACCGCATCCAGCAGATCCTCGACGCGGCGCACGAGTACGGCCGCCGGGTCGCCTTCGTCGGCCGTTCGATGGTCCGCAACATGGGCATCGCCCGCGAGCTGGGGTACCTGAAGGTCCCCGCCGGCCTGGTCGTCGACGTCAAGACCCTCGACGATCTCCCCGACGACGAGGTCGTGCTGGTCTGCACGGGGTCCCAGGGCGAGCCGATGGCAGCCCTCTCCCGGATGGCCAACCGCGACCACCAGATCCGGATCGTCCAGGGCGACACCGTGATCCTGGCGTCCTCCCTCATCCCGGGCAACGAGAACGCGGTCTACCGCGTGATCAACGGCCTCACCCGATGGGGCGCGGACGTCGTCCACAAGGGCAATGCCAAGGTCCATGTCTCGGGCCACGCCTCGGCCGGCGAGCTGCTGTACTTCTACAACATCTGCAAGCCGAAGAACCTCATGCCGGTACACGGCGAATGGCGCCATCTGCGCGCCAACGCCGAACTGGGTGCGCTGACCGGTGTACCGAAGGACCGGATCGTCATCGCCGAGGACGGTGTCGTGGTCGACATGGTCAACGGCGTCGCCAAGATCGTCGGCAAGGTCCAGGCGGGCTACGTCTATGTCGACGGCCTCTCCGTCGGCGATGTCACGGAAACCCATCTGAAGGACCGCCGCATCCTGGGCGACGAAGGCATCATCTCGGTCTTCGTGGTCGTGGACAGCAGCACCGGCAAGATCGTCGGCGGCCCGGACCTGCATGCGCGCGGCTCCGGCATCGAAGACTCCACCCTGTTGGGCGTGGTCCCCAAGATCGATGAGGCCTTGGCCAAGGCGGCTCAGGACGGCGTCGCGGACGCGCACCAGCTCCAGCAGCTGATCCGCCGCTCGGTCGGCAAGTGGGTCTCGGACAACTACCGCCGCCGCCCGATGATCCTCCCCGTGGTCGTCGAGGTCTGACGCACAGAGCCACACGAAGTACTCAAGTCGGAGCGGGGCGCCCGGATTTGCATCTGGGCGCCCCGCTCCAGTACGTTTGCGTCTCCTCCTGAACGGGAAGCGCCGCACGCTTGTGCGTACGGAGCGGCTCGTGAAGTCAGGCGGAATTCCGGCCCAGAGCAATCTGATAAAGTCGGATCAGCCGAAAGGCAAACCCCCTCCGACGGAAAATCGGACCGAATGAGAACCGGCAACGGAACGAAATCGGGCCTGATAGAGTCGGAAAGGCCGGAAAGCGAAAGCCGAACGGCCGACCCCGCTCCGACAGGGGCCAGAGACGGAAACGGATCTGGTAGAGTCGGAAACGCGAAGAAGCCGAAAGGCGGAAACGCACCGGCGAGAATCGGGCCCGCAAGGATCTGATAGAGTCGGAAACGCAAGACCGAAGGGAAGCGCCCGGAGATCCTGGTGAAACAGGAACAAAGGAAGCGTCCGTTCCTTGAGAACTCAACAGCGTGCCAAAAGTCAACGCCAGATATGTTGATACCCCGTCCACCTCGGTGGATGAGGTTCCTTTGAAAGCCCACCACGGCCCATGCGGTCGGGGTGGCACACACAGCGAGGACGCTGTGAACGACCGGACCTATTCCGTCTGGTCGTTCCGCTCTCGTGTGTGTTGACCCGATTACGGGTAAACATTCACGGAGAGTTTGATCCTGGCTCAGGACGAACGCTGGCGGCGTGCTTAACACATGCAAGTCGAACGATGAACCTCCTTCGGGAGGGGATTAGTGGCGAACGGGTGAGTAACACGTGGGCAATCTGCCCTTCACTCTGGGACAAGCCCTGGAAACGGGGTCTAATACCGGATACGACACACGACCGCATGGTCTGTGTGTGGAAAGCTCCGGCGGTGAAGGATGAGCCCGCGGCCTATCAGCTTGTTGGTGGGGTGATGGCCTACCAAGGCGACGACGGGTAGCCGGCCTGAGAGGGCGACCGGCCACACTGGGACTGAGACACGGCCCAGACTCCTACGGGAGGCAGCAGTGGGGAATATTGCACAATGGGCGAAAGCCTGATGCAGCGACGCCGCGTGAGGGATGACGGCCTTCGGGTTGTAAACCTCTTTCAGCAGGGAAGAAGCGAGAGTGACGGTACCTGCAGAAGAAGCGCCGGCTAACTACGTGCCAGCAGCCGCGGTAATACGTAGGGCGCAAGCGTTGTCCGGAATTATTGGGCGTAAAGAGCTCGTAGGCGGCTTGTCACGTCGGATGTGAAAGCCCGGGGCTTAACCCCGGGTCTGCATTCGATACGGGCAGGCTAGAGTTCGGTAGGGGAGATCGGAATTCCTGGTGTAGCGGTGAAATGCGCAGATATCAGGAGGAACACCGGTGGCGAAGGCGGATCTCTGGGCCGATACTGACGCTGAGGAGCGAAAGCGTGGGGAGCGAACAGGATTAGATACCCTGGTAGTCCACGCCGTAAACGTTGGGAACTAGGTGTGGGCGACATTCCACGTCGTCCGTGCCGCAGCTAACGCATTAAGTTCCCCGCCTGGGGAGTACGGCCGCAAGGCTAAAACTCAAAGGAATTGACGGGGGCCCGCACAAGCAGCGGAGCATGTGGCTTAATTCGACGCAACGCGAAGAACCTTACCAAGGCTTGACATACACCGGAAACGTCTGGAGACAGGCGCCCCCTTGTGGTCGGTGTACAGGTGGTGCATGGCTGTCGTCAGCTCGTGTCGTGAGATGTTGGGTTAAGTCCCGCAACGAGCGCAACCCTTGTTCTGTGTTGCCAGCATGCCCTTCGGGGTGATGGGGACTCACAGGAGACTGCCGGGGTCAACTCGGAGGAAGGTGGGGACGACGTCAAGTCATCATGCCCCTTATGTCTTGGGCTGCACACGTGCTACAATGGCCGGTACAATGAGCTGCGATACCGCGAGGTGGAGCGAATCTCAAAAAGCCGGTCTCAGTTCGGATTGGGGTCTGCAACTCGACCCCATGAAGTCGGAGTTGCTAGTAATCGCAGATCAGCATTGCTGCGGTGAATACGTTCCCGGGCCTTGTACACACCGCCCGTCACGTCACGAAAGTCGGTAACACCCGAAGCCGGTGGCCCAACCCCTTGTGGGAGGGAATCGTCGAAGGTGGGACTGGCGATTGGGACGAAGTCGTAACAAGGTAGCCGTACCGGAAGGTGCGGCTGGATCACCTCCTTTCTAAGGAGCACTTCTTACCAACTTCGGTTGGTCAGAGGCCAGTACATCAGCGAATGTCTGATGCTGGTTGCTCATGGGTGGAACGTTGACTATTCGGCACACTTGATTGGTTGTCACTAGTACTGCTTCGGCGTGGAACGTGGGGATTGATGGAGTGGGCCGGGCACGTTGTTGGGTATCTGAGGGTACGGACTGTTGAGTCTGGACCTTCGCGATGCCGGCCCCAGTGAACTCAGCCTTCGGTTGGGGTGGTGGGTGGCTGGTCGTTGCTTGAGAACTGCACAGTGGACGCGAGCATCTGTGGCCAAGTTTTTAAGGGCGCACGGTGGATGCCTTGGCACCAGGAACCGATGAAGGACGTGGGAGGCCACGATAGGCCCCGGGGAGCTGTCAACCGAGCTTTGATCCGGGGGTGTCCGAATGGGGAAACCCGGCAGTCGTCATGGGCTGTCACCCGCTGCTGAACACATAGGCAGTGTGGAGGGAACGCGGGGAAGTGAAACATCTCAGTACCCGCAGGAAGAGAAAACAACAGTGATTCCGGGAGTAGTGGCGAGCGAAACCGGATGAGGCCAAACCAGTCACGTGTGATACCCGGCAGGGGTTGCGTGGTTGGGGTTGTGGGATCTCTTTACTGCAGTCTGCCGGCTGTGGGACGAGTCAGAAACCGTTGGTGTAGGCGAAGGACATGCGAAAGGTCCGGCGTAGAGGGTAAGACCCCCGTAGCTGAAACATCAACGGCTCGTTTAAGAGACACCCAAGTAGCACGGGGCCCGAGAAATCCCGTGTGAATCTGGCGGGACCACCCGTTAAGCCTAAATATTCCCTGGTGACCGATAGCGGATAGTACCGTGAGGGAATGGTGAAAAGTACCGCGGGAGCGGAGTGAAATAGTACCTGAAACCGTGTGCCTACAAGCCGTGGGAGCGTCGCACAAGGAACTTGTTCCTTGTGTCGTGACTGCGTGCCTTTTGAAGAATGAGCCTGCGAGTTTGCGGTATGTTGCGAGGTTAACCCGTGTGGGGAAGCCGTAGCGAAAGCGAGTCCGAATAGGGCGTTGAGTAGCGTGCCCAAGACCCGAAGCGGAGTGATCTAGCCATGGGCAGGTTGAAGCGGAGGTAAGACTTCGTGGAGGACCGAACCCACCAGGGTTGAAAACCTGGGGGATGACCTGTGGTTAGGGGTGAAAGGCCAATCAAACTCCGTGATAGCTGGTTCTCCCCGAAATGCATTTAGGTGCAGCGTCGTGTGTTTCTTGCCGGAGGTAGAGCACTGGATAGGCGATGGGCCCTACCGGGTTACTGACCTTAGCCAAACTCCGAATGCCGGTAAGTGAGAGCGCGGCAGTGAGACTGTGGGGGATAAGCTCCATGGTCGAGAGGGAAACAGCCCAGAGCATCGACTAAGGCCCCTAAGCGTGTGCTAAGTGGGAAAGGATGTGGAGTCGCAGAGACAACCAGGAGGTTGGCTTAGAAGCAGCCACCCTTGAAAGAGTGCGTAATAGCTCACTGGTCAAGTGATTCCGCGCCGACAATGTAGCGGGGCTCAAGCACACCGCCGAAGTCGTGTCATTGCAGCATGAGGACCAACGTCCGTTGTGATGGGTAGGGGAGCGTCGTGTGCCGGGTGAAGCAGCCGTGGAAACGAGTTGTGGACGGTTCACGAGTGAGAATGCAGGCATGAGTAGCGATACACACGTGGGAAACGTGTGCGCCGATTGACTAAGGGTTCCTGGGTCAAGCTGATCTGCCCAGGGTAAGTCGGGACCTAAGGCGAGGCCGACAGGCGTAGTCGATGGACAACCGGTTGATATTCCGGTACCCGCTTTGAAACGCCCAATATCGAATCCATTAATGCTAAGGCCGTGAAGCCGGCCTGGAGTCTTCGGACAAAGGGACGTGGTGGAGCCGCCGATCCAAGGTGGTAGTAGGTAAGCGATGGGGTGACGCAGGAAGGTAGTCCAGCCCGGGCGGTGGTTGTCCCGGGGTAAGGGTGTAGCCCGTCATCTAGGCAAATCCGGATGACATGAGGGTGAGACCTGATGCCGAGCCGATTGTGGTGAAGTGGATGATCCTATGCTGTCGAGAAAAGCCTCTAGCGAGTTTCATGGCGGCCCGTACCCTAAACCGACTCAGGTGGTCAGGTAGAGAATACCGAGGCGTTCGGGTGAACTATGGTTAAGGAACTCGGCAAAATGCCCCCGTAACTTCGGGAGAAGGGGGGCCATTGCTGGTGATGGAATTTACTTCCTGAGCTGGTGGTGGCCGCAGAGACCAGCGAGAAGCGACTGTTTACTAAAAACACAGGTCCGTGCGAAGCCGTAAGGCGATGTATACGGACTGACGCCTGCCCGGTGCTGGAACGTTAAGGGGACCGGTTAGTCACATTTCGGTGTGGCGAAGCTGAGAACTTAAGCGCCAGTAAACGGCGGTGGTAACTATAACCATCCTAAGGTAGCGAAATTCCTTGTCGGGTAAGTTCCGACCTGCACGAATGGCGTAACGACTTCTCGACTGTCTCAACCATAGGCCCGGTGAAATTGCATTACGAGTAAAGATGCTCGTTTCGCGCAGCAGGACGGAAAGACCCCGGGACCTTTACTATAGCTTGATATTGGTGTTCGGTTCGGCTTGTGTAGGATAGGTGGGAGACTTTGAAGCAGCCACGCCAGTGGTTGTGGAGTCATTGTTGAAATACCACTCTGGTCGTGCTGGATGTCTAACCTGGGTCCGTGATCCGGATCAGGGACAGTGTCTGGTGGGTAGTTTAACTGGGGCGGTTGCCTCCTAAAGAGTAACGGAGGCGCCCAAAGGTTCCCTCAGCCTGGTTGGCAATCAGGTGTTGAGTGTAAGTGCACAAGGGAGCTTGACTGTGAGACTGACGGGTCGAGCAGGTACGAAAGTAGGGACTAGTGATCCGGCGGTGGCTTGTGGAAGCGCCGTCGCTCAACGGATAAAAGGTACCCCGGGGATAACAGGCTGATCTTCCCCAAGAGTCCATATCGACGGGATGGTTTGGCACCTCGATGTCGGCTCGTCGCATCCTGGGGCTGGAGTCGGTCCCAAGGGTTGGGCTGTTCGCCCATTAAAGCGGTACGCGAGCTGGGTTTAGAACGTCGTGAGACAGTTCGGTCCCTATCCGCTGTGCGCGTAGGAGTATTGAGAAGGGCTGTCCCTAGTACGAGAGGACCGGGACGGACGAACCTCTGGTGTGCCAGTTGTCCTGCCAAGGGCATGGCTGGTTGGCTACGTTCGGAAAGGATAACCGCTGAAAGCATCTAAGCGGGAAGCCTGCTTCGAGATGAGTACTCCCACCCCCTTTGAGGGGTTAAGGCTCCCAGTAGACGACTGGGTTGATAGGCCAGATATGGAAGCCTGGTAACGGGTGGAGTTGACTGGTACTAATAGGCCGAGGGCTTGTCCTCAGTTGCTCGCGTCCACTGTGTAGGTTCTGAAGTAACGACCTGTGTTATTGCCGGGTTGGTCAACTTCATAGTGTTTCGGTGGTCATTGCGTTAGGGAAACGCCCGGTTACATTTCGAACCCGGAAGCTAAGCCTTTCAGCGCCGATGGTACTGCAGGGGGGACCCTGTGGGAGAGTAGGACGCCGCCGAACAATTTTTCAGCTCCGGTCTCTGAACCCTTGTGGTTCAGGGGCCGGAGCTTTTTTGTTCTGATTTTCGGGTGGTGGGCGTAACTCGACGTTCATCTCGCCTGACCAGGATCCGTTGTATGCGGACAGTGGGAGCACTCAAGTCGGCCGGTGTCAGTGCTGGTGACGAGGTCGTGGTGCCGGCATACGGCAACGCCGAGGTGGCCCGGGCCGTGCTGGAGTTGGGCGCGGTGCCGGTGTTCGCCGACGTGGACGCCGACAGTTACTGCCTGGACCCGGCCGCGGTGTCGGACGTGGTGACCAGCCAGACGGCCGCGGTCGTGGCGATCCATCGGTTCGGGCGGCAGGCGGACGCCGGCTGGATCCGTGAAGTGGGCCAGCGGCACGGTCTGTTGGTGCTCGTGGAGGATGAGCCCGGGGCGGACCCGGTGGGCGCGGAGCTGCGGCAGGCGCATGCCTCGTACCTGGACGGCAGGCTCAGCGGGGTCCGGACGCCGACGCCGGCGGCGGGGCACACGTACGAGCAGTACGTGGTGCGGGTGCCGGGCAACGGGCGGCCGGACCGGGATGCGTTCGCGCGGACGCTGCGGGCCAAGGGCGTGGCCTGCAAGGTGCCCGTACTGGCTCCGGTGTACCGGATGCCGGGGCTGCGACGTGATGTGTTTCTGCCGCAGACCGAGCGGGCGGTGGACGAGACGCTGGCGCTGCCCGTTCATGCCGGGATGTCGCGGCGGGAGCTGCACAGGATGGTCAGCGCGTGCAATGCGCTCGGCGGATTGCTGCAACCGGCCTTTTAGGCGAGTGCCGGTGGGCGGTTCGAACCTGCCACCGAGTTGGGGTAATATCTATTCCGCTGCCGCGCCCCAATAGCTCAGTCGGCAGAGCGTCTCCATGGTAAGGAGAAGGTCTACGGTTCGATTCCGTATTGGGGCTCCAGAGGACAAAGGCCCCCGCCATGAGGCGGGGGCCTTTGTCGTATGCGGATGCGGTGACGAAGTGTGTCAGTTTTACGCGGATTCGATATAGGCCAGGCCGTGGGCGCCGGAAATGTCGTTGCGGTCGACTTCCAGGGTGGTGAGTGGGCTCAAGGTATTCAGGTCGACGACGGTGACGGTGCTGGAGAGGTTGCCGGAGACATAGCCGAGGCGGCCGTCGGGGGAGGAAGTGATGGTGAGGGGGAAGTGGCCGACCTCCACCTCACCGACGGGGGCGAGGGTGCCGGGGGCGAAGACGGTCAGGACCCCTGGGAGGTGGGAGCCGAGCGGGCCGTCCGGTGAGGCGTCCGGGCGCAGTTCGCCGACGAGGAGCGTGCCGGTCGCGGTGACATGGACGGGCAGGACCTGGCCCCGGGTGGGGAGGGTGCGGAGGATCTCGTAGGTGGCGGTGTCGATGACGCGGATGCCCGGCGGCGCCGAGGGCGGGGCGTGGAAGTCGGCCTTGGGGGCCGCTACGTAGGCATGGCGGCCGTCGGGGGCGAGGGCGAGGCCCTCGCTGCCGGGGACGGGGATACGGGCCGTGCACGCCCCGCGCTCGAGGTCGACGACGGAGACGAACGGGGCTTCCTTGTTGGTGGCGAAGCCCTGCCGGCCGTCGGGGGTGAGGGCGAACCAGTGCGGGCCGGGCGCCATCGTGGGGATGCGGCCGAGGCGGGCGTGGGTGCGGGTGTCGATGATCAGGACACCGCCGGGCTCGGTGTCGGTGGCCTCGACGCTGACGTACAGACGCCCGCGCGCACGGTCGAGAGCCAGGCCGTGCGGGGCGTGGTCGGGGGTGGTGTCGAGGGTGGCGACGACGGAGCGGGTATCGACGTCGATGACGGTGATCTCGTGGGCCGGACCCTCGTTGGCGTGGTAGAAGCCTGAGCGGTAGGTGCTGGTGCAGTACAGCAGCCGGTGGTCCGGGTCGAAGCACAGTTCGTGCGGCTGCGGCGGGACCTGGAGCACCTCGAGGCGCTCATGGGTGGCGGCGTCGAAGAAGGTGACGGTGGGGCCGGTCTGGCTGACGACGGCGAGCAGGTCGCCGGGCGGTCCGGCGGGGGTCGGAGTCATGGTCCGTATCGTGGGCGGCCGTTGGGGATGACTCCAGTGCACGGCGGGCAGGGGTGCCGTGCACCGCACGCAAGGATGCTGGTGGTGGCGGGGGAAGCGGCCGGCGGGCTGTGAGCCGCTTCACTTCGGCCGCTTCCCCGGAGGTCAGCCTGCCGGGACCTCGGGGACGCGCATGGCGAGGATGGCCATGTCGTCGGAGGCCGGTTCGGCGGCGAAGCGTTCCACGGCGCGCAGCACGCGGGCGGCGACGGCGCCGGCCGTCAGTCCCGTACAGGTGGTCAGGACGTCGGTGAGGCCGTCGTCGCCGAGCATGCGGGTGCCCTCGCGGCGTTCGGTGACGCCGTCGGTGACGCACAGGAGGACGTCGCCGGGGTCGAGGGTGACGGTCTGTTCGTAGAGCTCCAGGTCGTCCAGCACGCCGAGGAGCGGCTGGGGTTCGGCGGCCGGCTCGACCGTGCCGTCCTGGCGCAGCCGGAGCGGGAGGGGGTGGCCCGCGCAGACGACCTTGAGGAGGGCGCTGCCGTCCTCCTGCGGCCAGAGCTCGCCGTAAAGGAGCGTCAGAAAACGGCTGCGGGCGCCCTCGTCGAGGATGGCTGCGTTGAGCCGCTCCAGGACGGCGGGGCCGCCGAAGCCCTCGCGGGCGAGGAGGCGCAGGGCGTGCCGGGCCAGGCCCGTGACGGCGGCGGCTTCCGGGCCCGTACCGCAGACGTCGCCGATCGCGAAGCCGTAGGCGCCGTCGCGGATCGGGAAGAGGTCGTAGAAGTCGCCGCCGACCTCGTTGCCCTCGCCGGCCGCGCGGTAGATGACCTCGACCTCCACGCCGGGGATCACCGGCAGCTCCGGGGGCAGCAGGCTGCGCTGGAGGGACTGGCTGATGGCCGTGCGCTCGGAGTAGAGCCGGGAGTTGTCCAGGGCGAGGGCGGCCCGGCGGGAGAGGTCCTCGGCGAGTTCGAGGATCTCCTGGCGGAAGTGCTCCTCGGTGGGCTTGCCGAGGGTGAGCATGCCGATGACGCGGTTACGGGCGACCAGGGGCAGCACGACGGTTTCGCCGCCGACGGCGGAGGCGGTGGCCAGGGTGGCACCGGGGCCGGTGGAGGGGCGGGCGGAGTTGCCCAGGCCCAGGCTGCGCATGGAGGTGCGCAGGGCGGCGTCGTGCGCGGCGTCGCCGGGGGCGGTCCAGACCCGTGCGCCGGGGGTGGGGACCGGCTCGGGTGCGTCGACCTTCATCAGCAGGGTCTTCAGGCCGTCGATGCGGTCCTCGTCCTCGTGCAGGACGTAGGAGAGCTCGGGCTCGGAGGTCTGGTCGGCGACGGTGTAGACGGCGCACCACGTGGCGAGGGTGGGGACCGTCATCTGGGCCATCAGGGCCAGGGTCTGGTCGCGGTCGAGGGTGCCGGCCAGCAGGTCGGAGGCCTCGACGAGGAAGGAGAGGGAGCCGCGGCGCAGCTTTTCCAGCTCGGTGAGGCGGGCGCGTTCGACGGCGAGGGCGATGCGGTCGGCGGCGAACTGGAGCCGCAGCGCCTCTTCGTTCGTGTAGCGGCCGGCGCCCTCGGCGGCGACGCCGAGCGAGCCGGTCAGCCGGCCCTCGACCTTGAGCGGGACGGTGACGACCGAGCGCATGCCCGTGCCGCTGAGGAGCGGTACGGCGCCGGGGACGGCGGTGAGGTCCTCATGGACGGCGGGCATCCGGGCGGAGCCGTAGCGTCCGGATCCGGCCTCCACGGGGACCCGGGCGAACCGCTGGCGGGCGGAGGGCAGGCCCGTGGAGGCGCGCACCTCCAGCTCGGTCTCGTCGTCGGTGGCCAGGAGGAGGTAGGCGGCATCGCCGTCGAGCATGTCGCGGGCGCGTTCGACGGTGCGCTGGAGCAGGCCGTCGAGATCATCGGGGGCCGGTGAGCCGATGAAGACCTCGAAGGGGTCGGAGCGGCCCTCCGACCGGGCGGCCTGGGTGGCGGCGTCCGGGGCGGGGGTGCGCTGGGGGCTCTGGAGGATCGCGCGTTCGTGGTCGCGCACCAGCAGGCAGACCGTGGAGGCCTCACCGTCGGCGTCGCGGACGCGCAGGTGGGAGGCGTAGACGGGGACGACCCGGCCGTCGGAGCCCCGGATGCCGTAGGAGCCCTCCCAGCGGGAGAGCTGGAGCGCCTCGACGATGCCCGTGCCGGTGCCGGGGGTGTGCGGCCAGGCGGCGAAGTCGGTGAGCGGTTTGCCGATGACCTGCTCGGGGTCGTAGGCGAAGAGGTCCTGGGCGTCTTCGTTCCAGAAGCTGATGCAGCCGCCCCGGTCGATCTGGATCACCGCGACGCGGACGCGGGCGTCGGTGACCGGAAGGGCGTCGACGGGCAGGGCGGGGCCCGCGGAGCGGGTGCCGGCCGGGCGCTCGGGGAGGTCGAGCTGGAACCAGACGTGTTTTTGTGCGGCGGTGTACTCGACGCCCCAGCGGGAGGCCAGTGCGCCGCACAGCAGCAGTCCGCGGCCGCCCTCGCGGTCCGGGTGGACGACGACCTGGCCGGCGTTCTGGAGCGGAATCTCTCGTTCGGGGTAGCGGTCGGCGACGGAGATCCGTACGCCGTCGTCGTTGCGCAGACACAGCACATCGGCGGCCGTGCCGGCGTGCACCACGGCATTGGTGACCAGCTCGCTGGTCAGCACCACGGCGTCGTCGACGATGTCGGCACAGCCCCAGCCCTGGAGGGTGTCGCGGACGAACGCACGGGCAGTGGCGACCGAGCGCCCGACCGGCTCGAAGGTTGCGGCGGCCCGCGCGGTGATCACTGGTCTCCTCATGCGTGTGTCGGTGATCTGCTCCCCCATGGTCGCGGCGCCCCTCCGAATAAACCTGTTGTGCGTGCACCACCGCCCGTGCTCGATGGCTGGGGCGGGTGGACAGCCGTATGCCAGGTTACTTACCTTCGCCGCACCCGAGGATGCCGGTCACGTGTGTTTCCGCCCCAATCGTGCCCTGGGACGGTGTGCGATGCTGCCGAACTGTTATGGCCTGGTTGGGCCATGGTGAAACACTGGGCAAGTATCAAGAGAAAGCCCGGGTAGAACGGTCGACCCTTGCGGGAGGGACACGGTGGAGTCTGGCGCAGCAGCGCGGGGCGCAAGCACGCGCGCGAAAGGCGGACGATCCCGGAACAACGGGACGACCGAGGTGGATACGGCTGCGCTCAATCGGCTGTTGGTCGCTCTGGTTGCCATGCGGGACGGGAACTTCCGCAAGCGGCTCACGGTTTCCGGCGATGGCGTCATGTCGGAGATCGCGGCGGTCTTCAACGAGGTTGCGGATCGCAATCTGCATCTCACGGGCGAGCTGGCGCGGGTGCGCCGGGTCGTCGGACGTGAGGGAAAGCTCACGGAACGACTGGAGGTCGGCGCCGCCGAGGGCTCCTGGGCCGCGGCCATCGACGCCTCGAATGCCCTGGTGGACGACCTCGTACGGCCCGTCTCCGAAGTGGGGCGGGTGCTGTCGGCGGTCTCCGAGGGTGACCTCGAACAGCGGATGGATCTGCGGTCGCGCAGTTCGGACAGCTCTTCGGAGCACCCTCTGCGGGGTGAATTCCTGAAGGTCGGCCGTACGGTCAACGGGCTGGTGGACCAGCTCTCCGCGTTCACCGACGAGGTCACGAGAGTGGCCAGCGAGGTCGGTACGGAGGGCAAGCTCGGCGGACAGGCGCGGGTGCGCGGAATGTCGGGTTCGTGGAAGGACCTCACGGAATCCGTCAACACCATGGCGTCCCGGCTGACGGCGCAGGTGCGTGACATTGCTCTCGTGACCACGGCGGTCGCCAAGGGTGATCTATCCCGGAAGGTGACGGTTCATGTCGCCGGCGAGATGCTCGAGCTGAAGAACACCGTCAACACGATGGTCGACCAGCTCTCCTCTTTCGCGTCCGAGGTGACGCGCGTCGCCCGCGAGGTCGGCACGGAGGGCGAGCTCGGCGGGCAGGCACAGGTCCCCGGCGTGGCCGGCGTGTGGAAGGACCTGACGGATTCGGTCAACCTCATGGCCGGCAACCTCACCGCGCAGGTGCGCGGGATCGCGCAGGTCACCACCGCCGTCGCGAACGGCGACCTGTCGCAGAAGGTCACGGTCAGTGCACGCGGCGAGGTCGCGCAGCTGGCCGACACGATCAACACCATGACCGAGACGCTGCGCACGTTCGCGGACGAAGTGACGCGCGTGGCGAACGAGGTCGGCGCGGAGGGCCAGCTCGGCGGGCAGGCACAGGTGCCGGGCGCGGCCGGTACGTGGAAGGACCTCACCGACTCGGTGAACACCGCCTTCCGCAACCTGACGGCGCAGGTGCGGGACATCGCGCAGGTCACGACGGCGGTCGCCAACGGCGATCTGTCGCAGACGGTCACCGTCGATGTGGCCGGTGAAATGCTGGAGTTGAAGAACACCGTCAACACGATGGTGGGGCAGCTGTCCTCGTTCGGTGCCGAAGTGACGCGCGTTGCGCGGGAGATCGGCGTCGAGGGCGAGCTGGGCGGCCAGGCCGCGGTGCCCGGGGCGGCGGGGACGTGGAAGGACCTCACGGACTCCGTGAACACCGCCTTCCGGAACCTGACCGGACAGGTGCGCAACATCGCCCAGGTGACGACCGCGGTGGCCAACGGCGATCTGTCGCAGAAGGTCACCGTCGACGTCTCCGGCGAGATGCTCCAGCTCAAGAACACCGTGAACACCATGGTGGACCAGCTGTCCTCGTTCGCCGACCAGGTCACGCGGATGGCCAGGGACGTGGGCACGGAGGGGCGGCTGGGCGGCCAGGCCCGGGTGGACGGCGTCAGCGGCACCTGGAAGGAACTGACCGACTCCGTCAACTTCATGGCGGGGAACCTGACTTCCCAGGTGCGGCAGATCGCGCAGGTGACGACGGCGGTCGCCCGTGGTGACCTGTCCCAGAAGATCGACGTGGATGCGCGCGGCGAGATCCTGGAGCTGAAGAACACCATCAACACGATGGTCGACCAGCTCTCCGCCTTCGCCGAGCAGGTCACCCGGGTCGCCCGGGAGGTCGGCACGGACGGCAGGCTGGGCGGTCAGGCGCAGGTGCCGGGCGTCGCGGGCGTCTGGCGCGATCTGACCGACTCGGTGAACGGCATGGCCGGCAACCTGACGGCCCAGGTCCGTAACATCGCGCAGGTCGCCACGGCGGTCGCGCGCGGTGACCTGTCGCAGAAGATCGATGTGGACGCCCGGGGCGAGATCCTGGAGCTCAAGAACACCCTGAACACCATGGTCGACCAGCTCTCCTCGTTCGCGGAGCAGGTCACCCGGGTCGCCCGCGAGGTGGGCACCGAGGGCATCCTGGGCGGCCAGGCCGAGGTGCAGGGCGTCAGCGGTACGTGGAAGGACCTCACCCAGTCCGTCAACTTCATGGCGAACAACCTGACCTCGCAGGTGCGCAACATCGCCGAGGTCACGACCGCGGTGGCCCGCGGTGACCTGTCCAAGAAGATCACCGTCGATGCCAAGGGCGAGATCCTCGAACTGGTCACGACCGTCAACACGATGGTCGACCAGCTGTCCTCGTTCGCCGAGCAGGTGACCCGGGTGGCCCGTGAGGTCGGTACCGAGGGCCAGTTGGGCGGCCAGGCGCGGGTGCCGGGTGCGACCGGTATCTGGCTGGATCTCAGCGACAACGTGAACCTGATGGCCAACAACCTGACCATCCAGGTGCGCAACATCTCGCAGGTCTCGGCGGCGGTCGCCAACGGAGACCTGACCAAGAAGGTCACGGTCGAGGCGCGCGGCGAGGTCGCGCAGCTCGCCGACACGGTCAACACGATGGTCACGACGCTGTCGTCGTTCGCCGACGAGGTCACGCGAGTGGCCCGTGAGGTGGGCACCGACGGCATCCTGGGCGGCCAGGCCCGCGTCCCCGGCGTCGCCGGGACGTGGAAGGACCTCACCGAGTCCGTGAACTCGATGGCCAACAACCTGACCGGCCAGGTCCGCAACATCGCCATGGTCACCACCGCCATCGCCAAGGGCGATCTGACCAAGAAGATCGACATCGATGCGCGCGGCGAGATCCTCGCGCTGAAGACCACCATCAACACCATGGTCGACCAGCTGTCGTCCTTCGCCGAGCAGGTCACCAGAGTGGCCCGCGAAGTGGGTACGGAAGGCCAGCTGGGCGGTCAGGCGCAGGTGCGGGGCGTGGCCGGCACCTGGCGCGACCTGACCGAGTCGGTGAACGAGATGGCCGGCAACCTGACCCGTCAGGTGCGTGCCATCGCCGCGGTCGCCGCGGCGGTCACCCTCGGCGATCACAACGTCCGGATCGACGTGGACGCGGCCGGTGAGATCCTGGAGCTCCAGGACAACGTCAACACCATGATCTCCACGCTCCGGGAGACCACCCTCGCCAACGAGGAACAGGACTGGCTCAAGGGCAACCTCGCCCGGATCTCCGGTCTGATGCAGGGCCGGCGCGACCTCAAGGACGTCGCCACGCTCATCATGAGCGAGCTCTCGCCCGCGGTCTCCGCCCAGCACGGCGCGTTCTTCCTCGCGGCGCAGCCCGACAGCCAGGAGATCGGCGCGGACGGCGGTGAGGCGGGCGCCTACGAGCTGCGGCTGATGGGCTCGTACGGCTACGCCATGGGCGGGATGCCGACGACCTTCCGGCCGGGCGAGACGCTGATCGGCACGGCCGCGGAGGAGGGCCGCACGATCCTGGTGGAGAACGTCCCCTCCGGCTATCTCAAGATCGCCTCCGGACTGGGCGAGGCGCCGCCGGCGAATGTGATCGTGCTGCCGGTGCTCTTCGAGGACAAGGTGCTCGGCGTGATCGAGCTGGCGTCCTTCCAGCCGTTCACCCAGATCCAGAAGGACTTCCTCAGCCAGATCGCCGAGATGATCGCGACCAGCGTCAACACCATCTCGGTCAACACCAAGACCGAGGTGCTGCTCAAGCAGTCGCAGGAGCTGACCGAGCAGCTCAAGGAGCGGTCGGGCGAGCTGGAGAGCCGGCAGAAGGCGCTGGAGCTCTCCAACACCGAGCTGGAGGAGAAGGCCGAACAGCTGCGTGCGCAGAACCGCGACATCGAGGTGAAGAACACCGAGATCGAGGAGGCGCGGCAGGTTCTGGAGGAGCGTGCCGAGCAGCTCGCGGTCTCGATGCGCTACAAGTCGGAGTTCCTGGCGAACATGTCGCACGAGCTGCGTACTCCGCTCAACTCCCTGCTGATTCTGGCCAAGTTGCTGGCCGATAATGCCGAGGGAAATCTCTCCCCGAAGCAGGTCGAATTCGCCGAAACCATCCATGGCGCCGGCAGCGACCTGCTCCAGCTGATCAACGACATCCTGGACCTGTCCAAGGTCGAGGCCGGAAAGATGGACGTCAGTCCGACGCGGATCGCGCTGGTCCAGCTCGTCGACTATGTGGAGGCGACGTTCCGGCCGCTGACCGCGGAGAAGGGACTCGACTTCTCCGTACGGGTCTCCCCGGAGCTGCCGGCCACGCTGCACACCGACGAGCAGCGGCTGCTTCAGGTGCTGCGCAATCTGCTGTCCAACGCGGTGAAGTTCACCGACAGCGGCGCCGTCGAGCTGGTCATCCGGCCGGCCGGTGCGGATGTCCCGGTGGCCATCCGCGAGCAGCTGCTGGAACACGGTTCGCTGCGCGACCCGGATGCGGACATGATCGCCTTCTCGGTGACCGACACCGGTATCGGCATCGCGTCCAGCAAGATGCGGGTCATCTTCGAGGCGTTCAAGCAGGCGGACGGCACGACCAGCCGCAAGTACGGCGGTACGGGCCTGGGCCTGTCCATCAGCCGGGAGATCGCCCGGCTGCTCGGCGGCGAGATCCACGCCGCGAGCGAGCCCAGCCGCGGCTCCACGTTCACGCTCTACCTGCCGCACAACCCGGGCGGGCTGCCGCCGCAGGGCTACCCGCAACTGGTGGCCGGCGGGATCGCGATGGACGCGGAGGCGCGCGAGACGGAGGTCGGGCGCCAGGAGGCCGAGGAGCAGCAGCAGGGCTACGAGCAGGACTCCGGGGGCAGCCTCAACCGGCGCCGCCGCCGGGCCATTTCGGGCTCCCAGCGCCGCTTCGCCCTGCCCGGCCAGCCCCCGTCCGCGGCGCCGCCGCAGACGCCTCAGGCGCCGCCCCAGCCGGCCCCGCAGCAGCCCGCTCCGGAGCCGTGGATCGGCAACGGCCAGGATCTGGTGGACCCGGCCTTCGAGGGCGGTTTCCACGGCGAGAAGGTGCTGATCGTCGATGACGACATCCGCAATGTCTTCGCGCTCACCAGCGTCCTGGAACAGCACGGCCTGTCGGTGCTGTACGCGGAGAACGGGCGCGAGGGCATCGAGGTGCTGGAGCAGCACGACGACATCGTGCTGGTCCTGATGGACATCATGATGCCGGAGATGGACGGCTATGCGACCACGGCGGCGATCCGCCGGATGCCGCAGTTCGCCGGGCTGCCCATCATCGCGCTGACCGCGAAGGCGATGAAGGGCGACCGGGAGAAGAGCATCGACTCCGGAGCCTCCGACTACGTGACCAAGCCGGTGGATACCGATCATCTGTTGTCGGTCATGGAGCAATGGATGCGCGCGGAGTGAGGGAGCGTCCAGTATGGAGGCGTAAGAGGATCATCGCGTGTTGACTCAGTGTTGCCGTGGACGTGTGGAAGCGCAGGATTCGGGGAACCTTCTGGTCTCTGTCTGCGTTTCTGCTACGTGCACAGTGACATCGCGGTGACAGGGTGTGGCGACAGGCGGGGTGCAGCTACCATGACCGGCACAAGGACGGGCGGCATGACGGAGTCGTCCCCTGGGGCGGCGTCCGGTTCCATGCCGGGGCGAGGAGGACGGGCCATGGTGCAGAAGGCCAAGATCCTCCTGGTCGATGACCGGCCGGAGAATCTGCTGGCGCTGGAGGCGATCCTCTCTGCGCTCGATCAGACACTGGTGCGGGCATCGTCCGGGGAGGAAGCGCTCAAAGCACTGCTCACGGACGATTTCGCGGTGATTCTGCTCGATGTGCAGATGCCGGGGATGGACGGCTTCGAAACGGCCGCGCACATCAAGCGGCGTGAACGTACCCGCGACATCCCGATCATCTTCCTCACGGCCATCAACCATGGACCGCACCACACCTTCCGCGGTTACGCGGCAGGTGCGGTGGACTACATCTCCAAGCCGTTCGACCCCTGGGTGCTGCGCGCCAAGGTCTCGGTCTTCGTCGAGCTGTACATGAAGAACTGCCAACTGCGGGAGCAGGCCTCCCTGCTGAGGCTTCAGCTGGAGGGCGGGCGGCAGAGCGCCGACGAGGTGAGGGAGTCCGCGGGGCTGCTCGCCGAGCTGTCCGCGCGACTGGCCGCGGTCGAGGAACAGGCCGAGGCGCTGTCCAAACAGCTGGATGAGACGGCGGATGCGGCGGCGGTCGCCACGGCGGCCCATCTGGAGCGCAAACTCACCGGCCTGCGCCGGGCGCTGGATGCTCTGGAGCCGGGGTCGGGAAGCGCCGCGGGGTGACTGACGCCCTCTCATGAGACGGGCGCGCGACACGTTCGGGTGAAGCGCCGTGCGCTCGTGTCATGCCTGCGTTCGCCTGTAATCTCGTCGCCATGGCCTCACGTACGTCCGGCAAGGGAACCCAGAGCGCGGCGGGCCCCTCGAAGCAGCGCGCCGGACGGACCGCGGGCGCCGCCAAGAAGACCGCCGCGAAGAAGGTGCCCGCGAAGAAGGCACCCGCGAAGCCGCCGCTCAAGAAGACCGCGGCCGCGAAGAAGGCACCGGCCAAAAGGGCTCCCGCGAAGAAGGCCGCCCCCAAGCCGGCGCCGTCACCCACCGGCGGTCTCTACCGCCTCGTCCGCGCCTGCTGGCTGGGGCTCGCGCACGCCATCGGGGCGGTGTTCCGCGGCATGGGCCGCGGCGCCAAGAACCTCGACCCGGCGCACCGCAAGGACGGGCTGGCGCTGCTGCTGCTCGGCCTGGCACTGGTGATCGCGGCGGGTACGTGGTCCAACCTCAGCGGCCCGGTCGGCGATCTCGTCGAGCTGCTGGTGACCGGGGCGTTCGGGCGGCTCGATCTGGTCGTACCGATACTGCTGGGCGGCATCGCCGTACGCCTCATCCGGCACCCCGAGCAGCCGGAGGCCAACGGCCGGATCGTCATCGGGCTGTCGGCGCTGGTCATCGGTGTGCTGGGGCAGGTTGCGATGGCCTGCGGATCGCCGGGGCGCAACGACGGCCTGGCCGCCATACAGGACGCCGGCGGCTATCTCGGATGGGTCGCTTCCAAGCCGCTGATCTTCACCGTCGGGCAGACCCTGGCCGTGGCGCTGCTGGCGCTGCTGACCCTCTTCGGGCTGCTGGTGGTCACCGCGACGCCGGTGAACGCCATCCCGCAGCGGCTGCGGGCGCTCGGCGTCCGGCTGGGCGTGGTGCAGCCCGATGAGCCCGAGGAGTACGTCGACGAGGTCGAGGACTATGCGGAGGAGTGGCGCGAGCAGCCCGCCCGCAAGCCGCGCCGCTCCGCTGCCGCGCCGGCCGCGAGCGACCCGGACGCGATAGAGGAAGCGGCCCTGGCCAAGCGGCGCCGCCCGCGCCGGGCCTCCGTACAGCCCGCCACGGACCGGCCGATGGATGCGGTGGACGTCGCGGCCGCGGCCGCCGCGGCGCTGGACGGTGCGGTGCTGCACGGCGTCCAGCCGTCCCCGCTCGTCGCCGGACTCAGCAGCAGCATCTCCGGGGAGCGCCGGGACCACGACGGCGCGGAGACCACGGGGGAGAGCGGCACGGTGCCGCCGGCCCGCGCTGCGAAGCCGAAGCCGTCCGCGGTCGAGGACACCCCGGCCGTACCGGACTTCACCAAGGCGCCGCCCGAGCCGACCGGCGAACTGCCGGCGCGCGCCGAGCAGCTCCAGCTGTCCGGCGACATCACCTACTCGCTGCCCTCGCTGGACCTGCTCGCGCGCGGCGGCCCCGGCAAGACCCGCAGCGCCGCGAACGACGCCATAGTGACCGCGCTGACCACGGTCTTCCAGGAGTTCAAGGTCGACGCCGCGGTCACCGGCTTCACCCGTGGCCCGACGGTCACCCGCTACGAGGTCGAGCTCGGCCCGGCGGTCAAGGTCGAGAAGATCACCGCGCTGGCCAAGAACATCGCCTATGCGGTGGCCAGTCCCGACGTCCGGATCATCAGCCCGATCCCCGGCAAGTCCGCGGTCGGCATCGAGATCCCCAACACCGACCGCGAGATGGTCAACCTCGGCGACGTGCTGCGGCTGGCCGACGCCGCGGGCGACGAGCATCCGATGCTGGTGGCGCTCGGCAAGGACGTCGAGGGCGGCTACGTCATGGCCAACATGACCAAGATGCCGCACGTCCTGGTGGCCGGCGCCACCGGTTCCGGCAAGTCGTCCTGCATCAACTGTCTGATCACCTCGGTCATGGTGCGGGCCACGCCGGAGGACGTCCGGATGGTGCTGGTCGACCCCAAGCGCGTCGAGCTGACCGCGTACGAAGGCATCCCGCACCTGATCACGCCGATCATCACCAACCCCAAGCGCGCCGCCGAGGCGCTCCAGTGGGTGGTGCGCGAGATGGACCTGCGCTACGACGATCTCGCGGCCTACGGCTTCCGGCACATCGACGACTTCAACGAGGCGGTGCGCAGCGGGAAGGTCAGCTCACCCGAGGGCAGCGAGCGCGAGCTGGCGCCGTACCCGTATCTGCTGGTGATCGTCGACGAGCTGGCGGACCTGATGATGGTCGCCCCGCGCGACGTGGAGGACTCGATCGTCCGCATCACCCAGCTCGCCCGCGCGGCAGGCATCCATCTGGTGCTCGCCACCCAGCGCCCGTCGGTCGATGTGGTCACCGGCCTGATCAAGGCCAATGTGCCCTCCCGGCTCGCGTTCGCCACCTCCTCGCTCGCCGACAGCCGGGTCATCCTCGACCAGCCGGGCGCCGAGAAGCTGATCGGCAAGGGCGACGGGCTGTTCCTGCCGATGGGGGCCAACAAGCCGGTCCGTATGCAGGGCGCGTTCGTGACCGAGGCAGAGGTCGCGGCCGTCGTCCAGCACTGCAAGGATCAGATGGCGCCCGTATTCCGGGACGACGTCACCGTGGGCACGGCCAAGAAGAAGGAGATCGACGAGGACATCGGCGATGACCTCGATCTGCTGTGCCAGGCCGCTGAGCTGGTCGTTTCCACCCAGTTCGGGTCGACTTCGATGCTTCAGCGCAAGCTGCGGGTGGGCTTCGCCAAGGCCGGCCGGCTGATGGACCTGATGGAGTCGCGCAACATCGTGGGACCGAGTGAGGGTTCCAAGGCACGTGACGTTCTTGTGAAGCCTGATGAGCTCGATGGAGTGCTGGCGGTGATCCGGGGGGAGGCTACCGAGTAGCACAGATATCCGGGTCACGCAGACGAGAGAAGAAAGCAACCGTTTCTCCTGCCGATACGTCAAGTTGAGGGAGATGAGGGAACGATGCTTCACCATCGAGCCCCAGGGCACCGCCGACGGCGTTCCGATGGCGTACAAACTCTGCTCTCCCGCTTGCCCCACCCTTTCGCTCCACCCCTAGACTGAACTTCCAGCAGGTGGCTACACGCTCGAAAGGCGCCTCCGTGTCCATCGGCAACTCCCCCGAAGCAGACCGGCCTTCCGTCGGTGCTGCCCTCCAGAAGGCCCGTATCGGAGCGGGACTGACCGTCGAAGAGGTCAGTACGACGACACGGGTGCGCATCCCCATCGTGCACGCGATCGAGCAGGACGACTTCTCCCGCTGTGGCGGCGACGTCTACGCCCGGGGGCACATCCGGGCGCTCGCCCGCGCCGTGTCCCTCGATCCCCGACCGCTGATCGACCAGTTCGACGCCGAACACGGCGGACGGCCCGCGCCGACCCCCGCCGCCCCGCTCTTCGAAGCCGAGCGGATCCGCTCCGAGCCGCGCCGCCCCAATTGGACCGCGGCCATGGTCGCGGCGATCGTCGCGGTGGTCGGTTTCGTGGGCTTCACGCTTTTCACGGGCGGCGGCAAGAGCGGCGGCGGCCCGGTCGCGGCCGGTGACGCCAATGCGAAGCCGGCGCCGGCGCCCACCCGCCACCCCTCGACCATCAAGCCGCCCCTCAAGCCGGAGCCCTCCGACAGTGCCGTTGCCGGGCTGCCGAAGGACAAGGTCACGATCAAGGTGACCGCCCGCGACGGCCAGAGCTGGATCTCCGCCAAGGACGCCAACGGCAAGCTCCTGGAGGACGGCCTGCTCAAGAAGGGCGAGTCCAAGACCATCACCGACAAGGAACGGATCGACCTGGTCCTCGGTAACGCCGGAGCCGTACAGCTGTACGTCAACGGCAAGGAGGTCAAGCGGGTCGGTAACAAGGGCACCGTGGAGCGTCTCAGCTACACGCGAGGGGACCCGCAGGCGGGCTGAGAGCCCCTCTCCGGGGGCGTCCGCCGCCCGGCCCGGGTCCCCGGGACCGGCGGCGGAGACCTGCTCGCCAAGGGGGCGGCCGGGACAAAGTAGGCTGAGGCCTATGCCCGAACGCCGTACCGTCGCCCTTGTCACTCTTGGCTGCGCCCGTAACGAGGTGGACTCGGAGGAGCTCGCAGGCCGCCTGGCAGCGGACGGCTGGGACCTCGTCGAGGAAGCCGCCGATGCCGATGTCGCCGTCGTCAACACCTGTGGCTTCGTCGAGGCCGCAAAGAAGGACTCCGTCGACGCCCTGCTGGAAGCCAACGATCTGAAGGATCATGGCAGAACCCAGGCCGTGGTGGCCGTCGGCTGCATGGCCGAGCGCTACGGCAAGGAGCTCGCCGAGGCGCTGCCCGAGGCCGACGGTGTGCTCGGCTTCGACGACTACAGCAGCATCTCCGATCGCCTGCAGACCATCCTGAACGGCGGCATCCACGCCGCGCACACCCCGCGCGACCGCCGCAAGCTGCTGCCGATCAGCCCGGCCGAGCGCCAGGGCAGTGCCGAGGTCGCGCTGCCCGGCCACGCCCAGGACACTCCGCCCGAGGATCTTCCGGAGGGCATCGCGCCCGCCTCCGGGCCGCGTGCGCCGCTGCGCCGCCGGCTGGGCAGCAATCCCGTTGCCTCGGTGAAGCTGGCCTCCGGCTGCGACCGGCGCTGCTCGTTCTGCGCCATCCCTTCCTTCCGCGGCTCCTTCATCTCGCGCCGGCCCTCCGATGTGCTCGGGGAGACGCGCTGGCTGGCCGGGGAGGGCGTCAAGGAGATCATGCTGGTCTCCGAGAACAACACCTCCTACGGGAAGGACCTCGGTGACATCCGGCTGCTGGAGACGCTGCTGCCGGAGCTGGCGGCCGTCGACGGCATCGAGCGGATCCGGGTCAGCTACCTCCAGCCGGCCGAGATGCGCCCCGGCCTGATCGATGTGCTGACCGGCACCGACAAGGTCGCGCCCTACTTCGACCTGTCCTTCCAGCACTCCGCGCCCGGTGTGCTGCGGGCGATGCGGCGCTTCGGCGGCACGGACAGCTTCCTGGAGCTGCTGGAGACGATCCGTACGAAGGCGCCGCAGGCCGGTGCCCGCTCCAACTTCATCGTCGGCTTCCCCGGGGAGAGCGAGAGCGACCTCGCGGAGCTGGAGCGCTTCATCACCGAGGCCCGGCTCGATGCCATCGGCGTCTTCGGCTACTCCGACGAGGACGGCACCGAGGCCGCCTCCTACGGGGACAAGGTCGATCCGGACGTGGTCGCCGAGCGGCTGGCGCGGGTCTCGCGGCTGGCCGAGGAGCTGACCGCGCAGCGCGCCGAGGAGCGGGTCGGCGAGACGGTGCGGGTGCTGGTCGACCGGACCGACGACGAGGACGGCATCGTCGGGCGGGCCGCGCACCAGGCACCGGAGACCGACGGCGTCACGCTGCTGTCGACCGACCAGGAGCTGGAGCCCGGTCGTATGGTCGAAGCAAAGGTAGTGGCGAGCGAGGGTGTGGACCTCGTGGCGGAGGTGCTGTCGGTGGAGGGCACAGGGTGTACCGAGGAGGCGGCCAGATGAGCGGAGTCCCGGCTTCCGCAGCTGGTGGCCCGCGCACGGCGCCGGCCGTCCGGCAGGCCGGGCTGTGGAACATCGCCAATCTCCTGACGATGCTGCGGCTGGTGCTGGTCCCGGCCTTCGTGGTGCTGCTGATGCACGACGACGGCACCGACCCCGTCTGGCGCGTCTTCGCCTGGGCCGCCTTCGCCGTCGCCATGATCACCGACGTCTTCGACGGGCATCTGGCCCGCGCGTACAACCTGGTCACCGACTTCGGCAAGATCGCGGACCCGATCGCGGACAAGGCGATCATGGGCGCCGCACTGATCTGCCTGTCGGTGCTGGGTGATCTGTCCTGGTGGGTGACCGGCGTGATCCTCTTCCGGGAGCTCGGCATCACGCTGATGCGGTTCTGGGTGATCAAGCACGGAGTCATTCCGGCCAGTCGTGGCGGCAAAATCAAGACATTGGCACAGGGCACCGCGGTCGGCATGTACGTCCTGGTGCTGAGCGGCCCGCTGGCGACCTTCCGCTGGTGGGTGATGGCGGTGGCGGTGGCGCTGACCGTGGTCACCGGGCTCGACTACATCCGGCAGGCCGTGGTGCTGCGCCGGGCCGGGCTGGCCCGGGAGCGGGCCGAGCGGGCCGAGGGGGACGCAGCCCGGTGAGCGGGCCGGGTTCTGCCGCGGCCGGGGCGCTGGAGCTGCTCGCCGGGCGTGGGCAGAGCCTGGCGGTGGCCGAATCACTGACCGGCGGACTGGTGGCGGGCGCGCTGACCGCCGTCCCCGGGGCCTCACGGGTCGTCCGCGGCTCCGTCACGGCGTACGCCACCGACCTCAAGCGGGACGTGCTGGGCGTGGACGGCGCTCTGCTGGCCGCGTGCGGGGCTGTGGACGGCGAGGTCGCGCGGCAGATGGCGAGCGGTGTGCGGCGGGTGCTGGGGGCCGACTGGGGCCTCGCCACCACGGGTGTGGCCGGCCCCGATCCTCAGGACGGGTATCCGGTGGGCACCGTTTTCGTGGCGGTCCAGGGACCGGACGGCGCCGGGGCGGTGCGGCGGCTGGCGCTGGAGGGAGACCGCGACCGTATCCGCAAGGACACCATTCACGCCGTGCTCGCAATGTTGTTGAGCGAACTGACAGAAAATACGCGGGCACAGGATACGGAACAACACGGGGGGAATGGATGTTTGCAGCCCTGAGTGAACACGTACTTGCACCCCGCACGCCTACAGCCCGAGGCGGTACGGTGGGGCGAGAAGGATCCGGATCCGAGGTCCGAGGAGGGAGCCAGCGATGATTCTGCTTCGTCGCCTGCTGGGTGACGTGCTGCGCCGACAGCGTCAGCGCCAGGGCCGAACCCTGCGCGAGGTCTCTTCCTCCGCCCGGGTATCGCTCGGCTATTTGTCCGAGGTCGAGAGGGGGCAGAAGGAGGCCTCCTCCGAACTGCTCTCGTCGATCTGTGACGCGCTGGATGTGCGCATGTCCGAGCTCATGCGGGAGGTCAGCGATGAGCTGGCACTCGCGGAGCTGGCAGCGTCCGCGGCCGCGAGCGATCCGGTGCCCGCACCGGTGCGGCCGAAGCTCAATTCGGTGTCCGTCACGTCCCTGGCCGGTGTGCCGGAGGACCGCGTGACCATCAAGTCCCCGGCCGACGTCGTGGATGTCGTCGCGGCCTGACACCCCTGTTCGTACGCACCGGAGCCCCGGCGGGCAGCAGCCCGCCGGGGCTCCGTGCTGCCCGGGGCGGGCGGGTGTGTGCGGCGGGCGGTGCCCGGATGGGCGCTCGGCCGGACCCTCCGGGCCGCTCGGAACGGGCGATTCATTTGTACGATGGCTAAATCGGATAAATCGCCTGAAAACGGGAGTGTCTGGATGTCTGTCGTCAAGAGCACACTGTCCGACGAGGATCGCGGGGTCGTGGGTACCGCCCTGCAGGGCGCGCTCGTCGATCTGGTGGACCTCTCCCTCGTCGCGAAGCAGGTGCACTGGAATGTCGTCGGCCCGCGGTTCCGCTCCGTACACCTTCAGCTCGACGACGTGGTCGCCAGCGCGCGGCAGCATGCCGACACGGTGGCCGAGCGGGCGTCCGCGATCGGGGTGTCTCCCGACGGGCGGGCCGGCACCGTCGCCAAGACCAGTGGCATCAGCGAGATCACGGACGGCTGGATCAAGGATGTCGATGTGGTGCAGGCGATGGTGGAGGCGCTGAGCGCGGTCATCGGCCGGATGCGCGAGCGGATCGTCGCCACCGAGGACCCGGACCCGGTCAGCCAGGACATCTTCATCGGTCTGACCGCCGACCTGGAGAAGCACCACTGGATGTTCCAGGCCGAGGCCCACTGACGGGCCGCGGCGACCGCTGAGGCCCGGGTCCCGGGCATGCCTTCCGGGGCCTGCGGCGTCGGTCCCCGTTGGGGGGCTTGCGGGGGCGAGGTTCGCTCCGGGGCTTGCGGGGGAGTCGGTGCGCCGGAAATGCCCCGGTGCGCCCTCCCGCCGGGCGGCGGGACCCGTCTAGCGTCGGCCGGAGGAGGCAGCCATGGGGTGGCGTGACTTCGCGGTCCGCGGACCGGCCGGCCGGCGTCCGCGGGCCGTGCCGGGGCGCTGGATATCCGGGGTCGTCGTCGGGGGGCTGTGGTGGTGGGCCGCGGTCCGGCTGGTGGTGTGGCCGCAGTCGGCGGGGGTGGTCGAGGGGGTCGTGGCGCTGGGCGGCTGGGGCCTCAGTCTGCTGCCGGTGCACTGTGTTCCGCGGACGGGCCGGAGAGGCGGCTGCCGCCGTGCCGTGGTCCGGGCGGTCAGGGGGTTTCACGGGGTTCGCGGGGCGTGCGGGGCGGTGCTCACCAAGGCATGGCGACGCCGCCGTTGGGGCGGAGGATCTGGCCGGTCATGAAGGACGAGGCGTCCGACGCCAGGTGCAGCACGGTGTGGGCGATGTCCTCCGGCTCGCCCACCCTTCCCAGAGGTGACATCCGGATCATCGGCCGCTCCGCCTGCTGCTGCGCCTCCGCGGTGTGCCGCTCGGTCATCGCCGTACGGACCCAGCCCGGGGCGACGGCATTGACGCGGATGCCGTGCCCGCCGACTTCCGTGGCCAGGGTCTTGGTGAGCTGGACGACGGCGGCCTTGGCGGCGCCGTAGCAGAGCAGGCCGGGTGCGCCGGTGTCGATCGCGCCGGAAGCCATGTTCACCACGGAGCCCCGGGTGCCGGTGGCGATCATGGCGCGGGCGGCCTCCTGGCAGCCGTACAGCACGCCCTTGAAGTTGGTGTTCCAGACCCGGTCCAGGTCCGCGTCCTCGGTCTCCAGGACGGCGGAGGAGTGCATGATCCCGGCGATGTTCGCCATCACATCGAGGCGGCCGGTGGCGCTGCGGGCGGCGTCGACGACAGCGGCGATCTCGCCGCGCCGGGTGACATCGAGGTGGTGGGCGTGCGCGGAGCCGCCCGAGGCGGTGATCGCCGTCGCGGTCGCCTCGACGCCCTGGCCGTCGAGGTCCGCGCAGTGGACGGTGGCTCCGGCCTCGGCGAGGAGGACGGCGGTGGCGCGGCCGATGCCTGCGGCGGCGCCGGTGACGATCGCGGTGCGGCCCGTGAGGTCGTACGCCGTGAAGGGCATGGGGTGAGGGTAGGGCGGAACCTGACGGAGCGTCAATTGGCTTGCGTCACGGGTCAGTCCGCGGGCCGGACGGCCCGTCGGGCTGGCAGGCGGGGCACCAGTAGGTGACGCGCTCCTCGGTGGCGGGGTCCTGGTCGGCGGTGCGGATCCCGGTGCCGCAGCGCAGACAGGGGTGGCCGGCCCGGCCGTAGACCCACAGCCGGCGGTCGGGGCGGGAGCTGGGAGTGGTGGTGCGGGCGGGGCGGTGCTTGTTGGCTTCGAGGAGCTTCCTGGCGAGCGCCGGCATGCGCTCCGGGTGGGGCAGCTGTCCTACGGGGAGCCAGGGGGAGGCGCGCAGCAGAAAGCACAGCTCGCACTTGTAGACATTGCCGATACCGGCGAGATTGCGCTGGTCGAGCAGGGCTTCGCCGAGGGGGCGTTCCGGGGCGGAGAGCAGCCGGCGCAGGGCTTCGGCCGGGTCCCAGTCGGGGCCGAGGAGATCGGGGCCCAGGTGACCGACGACCCGGGCCTCCTCGGCGGTGCGCAGCAGATCGAGAACGGGAAGGCGGTAGCCGACCGCGGTGTGCTCGGCGGTGCCGAGGATCGCCCGGATCTGGTGGGCGGGGCCGCCGCGCCAGCGCTCGGCCGGGGCGTAGATCTTCCATGCCCCGTCCATCCGCAGATGGGAGTGCAGGGTGAGGCCGCCCTCGAAGCGGGTGAGGAGATGTTTGCCGCGGGGGACCACGTCCAGCACTCCGCGGCCGGTCAGATCCACCGTTGCGAGCCGGGGGACCCGCAGGTCGCAGCGGGTCAGCGGGCTGCCGGTGAGCGCTTCGCGGAGCCGCTGGGCCAAGCGCCAGACGGTGTCACCTTCGGGCATGCCACCATCATGCCGGGTGGGTGCGCGCGGGTGGACGCCCGCGGCACGGGGCCCACCCGCGGCGTGCTGTCACCCCCGCAGCCGCAGGCCTCTCGGGGTCGGGTGGAAGCCGGCGGACTCCAGGGTGGTGGCGTAGGGGGAGGTGAGAGCCGAGGTGCCGTTGATGCGTTCGGTGGTGATGGTGCCCAGGGCGCCGGCGCGGGCGGCGTCCGTGAGGGCCTCGACGGCGAGCTGGAGGCGGGCGTCCGTAGGGGCCGGAGCCGGGTCGTGGCCGAAGGGCCAGATGAGCAGGGTCTTGCCGCCGCGTTCCATGTAGAGCGTCAGTTCGCCGTCGACGAGGACCACGAGGGAACCCGCCTTGCGGCCGGGTTTGTGCGTCGAGCCTTCGGGCGGCTCGGGCCAGGACAGGGCGGCGCCGTAGGCGTTCGCCGGGTCGGCGGCGGCCAGGACGACGGCGCGCTGCGGGCCGCCGCGCCGGGACTGCGCCCGGCCGGTTTCCGGCAGGGCGTCGTCGGCGGTGCGCTCCCGCTGGGTGTTGACCGCGCGCAGCCGGTCCACCGCGCCGTCCATCGCGAACTGGGCGGCGCCGAGCCCCTCCACCACATAGCCGCGGCGGGCCTGACCGGACTCCTCGAAGGCGGCCAGCACGCGGTATGCGGCGGAGAACCCGCCCTCGACGCCCTCCGCGGCGACCGCGCCGCGGGTGACGATGCCGTGCCGGTCCAGGAGGGCGCGGGCCAGGGCGTGGGCGCGGTGGGTGGGGTCCGGCTCGGCGGCGGGCAGCAGCGACCAGCGGCCGCCGACGGTCGGCGGGCCGGAGCGGGAGGCGGTGGGGCGGGCGCTGCGGCCCGTGGCCGCGGCCAGCGAGCCGTATCTGCCCCGGGGGACGGCCCGGCGGGCGCGATGGGCGGTCGAGCCGGCGGTACGGCCCGAGCCGAGGAGGGCGCGCAGCGGGGCCAGGGTGTCGTTGGTCAGCCGGCCCGACCAGGCCAGGTCCCACAGGGCGTCGGCCAGTTGGGTGTCGGTGGCCTCGGGGTGGGTGGTGGCGCGGACCTGGTCGGCGAGCTGGCGGAAGAACAGGCCGTAGCCGGGGGCGAGCGCGCTCAACAACGACTCGTGAACCGCGGTCACTTCCAGCGGGAGCGGCTGCGGGAGCAGGAGCGGGGCGGTGTCGGCGAGATGGAGGGAGACCCAGCCGTCCTTGCCGGGGAGCGCGCCGGCGCCGGCCCACAACACCTCGCCGGTGGTGGTGAGTTCATCCAGGAGGGCGGGGGTGTAGCCGCCGACGCGGGAGGGCAGCACCAGCTTTTCCAGGGCGGAGGCGGGCACGGGCGCGCCCTGGAGCTGCTCGATGGCGCGCACCAGGCCGTCGATACCGCGCAGGCTGTGCGACGCGCCGCCGAGCGGGGCCGGCACCCCGCTCGCCGCGGCCGGGCGCGGGGCGCTGAGGTGCTGCCACTGGGGGAGGAAGGCGGCGAGCGCGGCGGGCGGCACGGGCTCCAGCTCCTCGCGAAGTGCGGCGAGCGAGCGGCGGCGCAGCCTGCGCAGCACCTGGGCGTCGCACCACTCCTGGCCGATGCCCGCGGGGTGGAACTCTCCCTGCACGACCCGTCCTGCGGCGGAGAGGAGATGCAGCGCGCCGTCGGTGACGGCCGTGCCCAGGCCGAAGCGGGCGGCGGCCTGCTCGGAGGTGAACGGGCCGTGGGTGCGGGCGTAACGGGACAGCAGATCGCCCAGCGGGTCCTTGACCGGTTCGGTGAACGACTCCGGGACGCCCACCGGCAGCGCCGTGCCCAGGGCGTCGCGGAGCCGGCCGGCGTCCTCGACGGCGGCCCAGTGCTCGGCGCCGGCGATCCGCACCGCGATGGCGCGGCGGGCGGCGGCCAGCTCCCTGGGCCAGGCCGGATCCGCGCCGCGCTCGGCCAGCTCGGCGTCGGTCAGCGGCCCCAGCAGCCGCAGGACGTCGGCGACGCCCTCCACGTCCTTGACGCGCCGGTCGTCCGTACGCCACTGGAGTTCACGCTCCAGCTCGGCCAGCACCTCGGCGTCCAGCAGCTCGCGCAGCTCGGCCTGGCCCAGCAGCTCGGCCAGCAGCCGGGAGTCCAGGGACAGGGCGGCGGCGCGGCGCTCGGCGAGCGGGGAGTCGCCCTCGTACAGGAACTGGGCGACATAGCCGAAGAGGAGCGACCGGGCGAACGGCGACGCCTCGGGGGTGGTGACCTCCACGAGGCGGACCCGGCGGGCCTCGATGTCCCCCATGAGCTCCGTCAGGCCCGGTACGTCGAAGACGTCCTGGAGGCATTCGCGGACGGCCTCCAGCACGATCGGGAAGGACCCGAACTCGCTCGCCACCTGGAGGAGCTGGGCGGCGCGCTGGCGCTGCTGCCACAGCGGGGTGCGCTTTCCGGGGCTGCGCCGCGGCAGCAGCAGGGCACGGGCGGCGCATTCGCGGAACCGGGAGGCGAACAGCGCGGAGCCGCCGACCTGGTCCGTGACGAGCTGGTCGACCTCGCCGTGGTCGAAGGCGACGTCGGCCGCGCCCACGGGGGACTGCTCGGGGTCGTACTCCGCGCCGCGTGCACCGAGGCCCGGGTCGGCGGCCGGGTCGAAGCCGCCGTCGCCGTCCAGGAGGTCGAGGCCCATCAGGTCGGCGTCGGGCAGCCGCAGCACGATGCCGTCGTCGGCATGCATCACCTGGGCGTCCATGCCGTAGCGCTCGGCGAGCCGGGCGCCGAGGGCCAGCGCCCACGGGGCGTGGACCTGCGCGCCGAAGGGGGAGTGGATGACCACCCGCCAGTCGCCGAGCTCGTCGCGGAACCGCTCCACGACGATCGTGCGGTCGTCGGGGACATGGCCGCAGGCCTGTTTCTGCTCGGCGAGATAGCTCAGCACGTTGGACGCCGCCCAGTCGTCCAGCCCGGCTGCGGACAGCCGGGTCCGGGCGTCCTCCGGGCCGAGCGCGCCGAGTTCGCGCAGGAACGCGCCCAGGGCACGGCCCAGTTCGAGGGGGCGGCCCAGCTGGTCGCCCTTCCAGAAGGGCAGCCGGCCCGGCACCCCGGGGGCGGGGGTGACCAGCACCCGGTCGCGGGTGATGTCCTCGATGCGCCAGGACGTCGTACCGAGCGTGAAGACATCGCCGACGCGCGACTCGTAGACCATCTCCTCGTCGAGCTCGCCCACCCGTCGCCCCCCGCCCTTGCCGGAGTCGCCGCCCGCCAGGAACACACCGAACAGGCCGCGGTCGGGGATCGTGCCGCCGGAGGTGACGGCCAGCCGCTGGGCGCCGGGGCGGCCCGTGACGGTCCGGGCGACGCGGTCCCACACCAGGCGCGGGCGCAACTCGGCGAAGGCGTCGGAGGGGTAGCGGCCGGCGAGCATGTCCAGCACGGCCGTGTACGCCGACTCGGGAAGCCCGGCGAACGGGGCGGCCCGCCGGACGACGGCCAGCAGCTCCTCGACGTCCCAGGTGTCCATCGCTGCCATGGCGACGAGCTGCTGGGCGAGGACGTCCAGCGGATTGGCCGGCACCCGCAGCGCCTCGATGGCGCCCGAGCGCATCCGCTCGGTGACCACCGCCGCCTGCACCAGATCGCCGCGGTACTTGGGGAAGACGACGCCCGTCGAGACCGCGCCGACCTGATGCCCGGCGCGGCCGACGCGCTGGAGCCCGGAGGCGACCGACGGCGGCGACTCCACCTGGATGACCAGATCGACCGCGCCCATGTCGATGCCCAGCTCCAGACTGGACGTGGCGACCACGGCCGGCAGCCGGCCGGCCTTCAGGTCCTCCTCCACCTGGGCGCGCTGCTCCTTCGACACGGAGCCGTGGTGGGCGCGGGCCAGCAGCGCCGGGGCGCCCTTGGCGGCACCGGACCCGCCCATCAGCTCGGCGGGGGAGTGGTGCTCGGGCAGTGCCGTGGCGGAGCCGTCGGCATCGGGCCCGGCAGCCGTGGAGCGCTCGTAGGCGATCTCGTTGAGGCGGTTGCACAGCCGCTCCGCCAGGCGGCGGGAGTTGGCGAAGACGATCGTGGAGCGATGCGCCTGGACGAGATCGGCGATCTTCTCCTCCACCTGCGGCCAGATGGACGGCTTCTCGCCGGTGTCGCCCTCCTGGACCGGTGATCCGCCCAGCTCGCCCATGTCCTCCACCGGGACGACCACCGAGAGGTCGAAGCGCTTCCCGGACGGCGGCTGGACGACCTCCACCCGGCGCCGCGGCGACAGATAACGGGCCACCTCCTCCACCGGGCGCACCGTCGCCGACAGCCCGATCCGGCGGGCCGGACGGTCCAGCAGCTCGTCCAGCCGCTCCAGGGACAGCGCCAGATGCGCGCCGCGCTTCGTGCCGGCCACCGCATGGACCTCGTCCACGATCACCGTCTCGACGCCCTCCAGCGCCTCCCGGGCGGAGGACGTCAGCATCAGGAACAGCGACTCGGGGGTCGTGATGAGGATGTCCGGCGGGCGGTTGGCGATCGACCGGCGCTCGGCGGGTGAGGTGTCCCCGGAGCGGATGGCGACCTTGATGTCCGGCTCCGGCAGCCCGAGGCGGACCGACTCCTGGCGGATGCCCGTCAGCGGACTGCGCAGATTGCGCTCCACATCGACGGCCAGCGCCTTCATCGGTGAGACGTACAGCACCCGGCAGCGCTTCTTCGGCTCGGCGGGCGGGGGCGTGCTCGCCAGCGCGTCCAGGGCCGCGAGGAAGGCGGCGAGGGTCTTGCCGGAGCCCGTCGGCGCCACCACCAGGACGTCGGAGCCGGCGCCGATGGCCCGCCAGGCCCCTTCCTGCGCGGCGGTGGGCGCGCTGAATGCCCCGGCGAACCAACCGCGGGTCGCGGGGGAGAACGAGTCGAGCGCTGCCTTGGCCATGTTCTCCATCGTGCACCGGACCACTGACAACGCGGTCGCCGCGCGCTCGGCCGGCCGCCGCCGGCCGTCCGTCCACGCTGCGGACGCGCAGGTCGGCGGCCACGCGGCGGACGCAGAATGGAGGCATGGTCACGGTCAGCGGGCAGAGCGCGTCCGCCGCCGCGCCCGGTGCGGGCGCCACGCCGCGGGCGAGCGGCGAATGGGCGCGCCACTGGCGCTACTCCGGGCTGCCCGGCCTCGACCTGCTGCGCGCCCGCTACGTCCGGCACTCCTTCCCCCGCCATGCGCACGACGGCTATGTCGTCTGTGCGGTCACCTCCGGCATCGAGGAGGTCGGGCTCCAGCAGGGCACGGTCCGGGCCGGCCACGGCGGCATCATCATGATCAACCCGGAGGTCGCGCACACCGCGCGGGCGGGCGCACCCGAGGGCTGGGCCTATGCGACGCTCTACCCGTCCGCCGAGGTCGTCGCCGAGATCGCCGGGGAGACCACGGCGCTGCGCGGCACCGCGGGGTTCGACGAGACGGTCGCCGAGGACCCGCACATCGGCCACATGATCACCGAGATCCACCGGGCCGCCGAGGCCGGCAACGCCCTCGCCGCCGACAGCCTGCTGCGGATGGCCGTCGCCCGGCTGCTGCGCCGCTACGGAGGCCCGCTCCCGGCGCGTACGCCCCGCAGCGCGGGCGCCCGGACCGCCGCTCGCGCCCGGACCGTCCTGGAGGAGCGGATGGCCGGCCCGCCCTCCCTGGAGAAGCTGGCACAGGAGCTCGGGACCAGCCCGTTCGCGCTGCTGCGGGCCTTCCGGGCCGCCTACGGCATGCCCCCGCACGCCTGGCTCACCGACGCCCGGGTACGCCGGGCCCGCAGGCTCCTGGAAGCGGGCAGCGCCCCCGCCGAGGCGGCCGTCGCCGTCGGCTTCACCGACCAGCCGCACCTGAACCGGCACTTCACCCGCATCGTCGGTGTGCCGCCCGGCGCGTACCGCAAGGAGCGCTCGGCCTAGGGGATGTCTCCCCGGCCTCCGTGGAGACCCCCCTAGGCGCGGTGGTGCGGGGAGCGCTGGGGGCCCTGGGGGCCCTGGGGGCGCAAGAACGTACAAGACCGCCGAGGGCGCGGGCTCCTAAGGTCCGGGGTGTGGCAGAACAGACAGAAATACGCACCACGGAGCGGGCCCCAGCGCCGCCGCCGGCACCGCCCGCGAAACCCGACTCCGCCGTGATCAGGGACGCGCTCGGCGTCGGTATCGCCGTCGGCCTCTCCGGCTTCGCCTTCGGCGTGACCTCGGCCGGCGCCGGCCTCGGCCTCCTCCAGACCTGTGCGCTGAGCCTGCTGGTGTTCACCGGAGCCTCGCAGTTCGCCCTGGTCGGCGCGCTGGCCGCGGGCGGCAACCCGTTCACCGCCGCGGCCGGCGCGTTCTTCCTGGGCGCCCGCAACGCCTTCTACGGGCTGCGGCTGTCCGCCGTCCTCGGCTACCGGGCACGGGTCAGGCCCTTCGCCGCCCATTGGGTCATCGACGAGACCTCCGCCGTCACCCTGGCCCAGCCCGACCGCCGCAGCGCCCGGCTGGGCTTCACCGTGACCGGGCTGACCCTCTACGTCCTGTGGAACCTCACCACCCTCGTCGGCGCCCTGGGCGCCGGGGCGCTCGGCGACACCGACGCCTGGGGGCTGGACGCGGCCGGCCCCGCGGTCTTCCTGGCGCTGCTCGCGCCGATGGTCAAGGACACCGTCGAACGGGTCGCGGCCGGTCTCGCCGTGGTCCTGGTCATGGTCACGCTGCCCCTGCTGCCCACCGGCGTGCCCGTGCTGGTCGCCGCGCTCGCCGCGCCCGCCGTCCTTCTCGTGCAGGGGCGCCGGGAGCGGGCAACGGGGGCGGAGGAGACACCACGGACACCACGGGCAGGCACCGCCGCGCCGCACGCGCCCGGGGACCAGGCCGAGGAGCTCCGCCACACCACCGAGGAGGACCGGGCATGACCGTCTGGATCGCGATCGCCCTCACCGCCGTCGGCTGCTACCTGGTCAAGTACCTCGGCCTGTCGGCACCCGCAGGCGTACTGGAGCGCCCCCTCGTCAAGCGGCTGGCCGCACTGCTGCCGGTCGCCCTGCTGGCCGCGCTCACCGCCCAGGAGACCTTCAGCGACGGCCCGCATCTGATGCTGGACGCCAAGGCCGCGGGAGTGGCCGCCGCGGCCGTCGCGCTCGTGCTGCGGGCGCCGTTCCTGCTGGTCGTCGGCGTCGCCGTGGCGGTCACCGCAGGGGTACGGGCCCTGGGAGGGTGATCGTTCAGGTGAGGCGGCGCCCGTACGCCCGGAGGGTCAGCAGCGCCTTGAGCGTCACCATCGGGCGGCCCTCCAGCGCCGTCCCGGGCGCCCACACCCGCCAGTTGACCGGCCAGCCGCCGTCCTCCTCCTGGAGCGCGGTGAGGTGGTCCAGCGCCCGGCCCATCTCCTCTTCGGTGAACCAGTCGCGGGCCAGCGAGCCGGGTGCGGGGGCGAAGTCGTAGGCCAGGTGATGCTCCCCGGGGGCGTACCCCGGCGCCACGGGGACGTCCGCGGCCCGCTCCGGGTCCAGCAGCACCAGCCGCTGGTCCCGGACGAGCCGGCCGAGCCGCTGCGCCGCCGCGGCGGCCCGCGGCCGGTCCGGGGCGCCGTCCAGGAAGGCCACGGCCGCCTCGACCTCGTACGGATGGGTCTCCTCCAGCGACTCCACGGTCGCCCAGCAGTAGTCCGTGGCCCGGAACAGCCAGGCGTGCCAGACCTCGTTGCGGTGCAGCACCCCCACCACGGGACCGGTGGCCAGCAGCGAGCTCGGCGGATCGTCGGCCACGGGGATCCAGGGCGCGGCCGGATACCCGCGCTGTGAGGGGTGCAGGGCGGGCAGCGCGCCCTGCGGCGTGGAGATCTTCGTCAGATAGCGGCAGATCCGCTCCACCTGGCGGCCGTCACAGCGCCCGATCCGATCGAGGACCTTCAGGGCGTGGGCGGTGTGCAGCGGCTGGCTGACCGGGCCGCGAAGGTCGGGCTCCAGGGCATGGCCGAAGCCGTCGTCGTCGTTGCGGTACGCGGTGAGCGCGGTCTCGACCGGATCGGCCCCGCCGCCGAGGAAGTGGAACTCGAAAAGCCGCTGCTCGAGCACTCGCGCGGTCAGCCAGACGAAGCGCTCGGCACGCGCCAGAGGGGTCGAAGAAGGTCTTACGTTGTCGGCCATGGCCTGACCGTAGGGCGGAAATCTCCCGGCGGCACGGGCTCGCGCCCCGCTGCCCTCCCAGGGCGGGATACTGAAGGCATGCGGTTGACGGATCTTGCGGTGGCGACGGCCGGGCCCCCGTCAACAGCAGGCCGCGGGATGCCCTGTGCGCAGGGGCCGAGTGCGCCGACGGCGCGGCGTCCGAGGAGAAGCGGGAGCGCAGGACCGCTACGCACTGTCCGCGACATCGCCGTCCCGGGAGGCCGCGCCCTCCCGGTCCGCCGCGAGCCGGGCAGAGGCCGCGTGGAAGGCCTCCAGGCCCGCCGCGAGCCGGGCGACGTCAGCGGGTTCCATGCGTTCGAGGGTGGCCGTCACGTCTCGGCTGCGCGCCATCCGGTACTGCTCCAGCAGCACCCGGCCGCGCAGGCTCAGCCGCAGCTCGACCTCCCGTCGGCTGGTCGCGCTGGGGCCCCGTTCCGCGAGGCCCATGGCCTCCAGGCGGTCGCAGAGCCTGCTGACCGCCGGCGGCCGCGAGCCGAGCGCTTCGGCGAGGGTGCGCAGATTGGTGCCCTCGCACTTCTCGATCACCAGGAGCGCGCGCAGCTGGGAGAGGGAGACCTCCGCCGAGCGTGCCGCTTCCTGTCCGCGTCCCCACAACACCTCGAGCAACTCGGAAGCGGCAAGGGCCGCCGCGCTCGCGTGCTCGTGGGAATGGGGCCGACCGGTGAAACGGGACACACGAACACTCTGTCACCCTGTGCGTCCCCTTGTCAGACCGACCCTGCCCTTGGGCCTGGACGAACGGTGTCCGCGAAACCATGACTCAACGCCTCGAAGTGGAAACAGCGCTGCGTGCCGCGGCACCGCATGCTCTGGTCGGCACCCTGCAACACCTCCTCACCACCGTTTACCGGGCCACCGCCGTGCGCCTGTTCCTGACGGACTACGGCGGGACGGTGCTCAGGGCGTGCGAGCCCTCGGGGCACGGAGGCGAGTCGCTGCCCGTCTCCGGCAGCCCGGAGGGGCGGGCGCTGGGGAGTCAGGAGCCCCGCGAGCAGCAGGTGCCGCGCGGGGACGCCATCGACCACCATCTTCCGGTGACCGTACGCGGCGACCGGATCGGCGTTCTGACGGTGCGGCTCCCGGGCGACCGCTCCACGCCGCAGCTCCTCGACGAGCTCAGGTACGTGGCGGACGTCCTCGGCCGCGAGATCCTCGTCGCCGAGCGCGACACGGACGTCTACCAGCGGGCACGCCGGACCAGCCGCCTCACCCTGGCCGCGGAGATGCAGTGGCAGCTGCTGCCCGCCCGCGCGTACACCGACGCCCGGTTCGCCCTCGGCGGCCAGCTGGAGCCCGCCTATGCCGTGCACGGCGACAACTTCGACTGGACGTCGGACGCCGACGATCTGACGCTCGCCGTCACCAACGGCATGGGCGAGGGCATCGAGGCCTCGCTCCTCACCAACCTCGTCGTCAACGCCCTGCGCAACGCCCACCGGGCCGGCGTCGGCCTCGCGGACCAGGCGGCACTGGCCGACCAGGCCGTCTACGACCACTACCGGGGCGCGTCCTATGTATCGACGCTGCTCCTGCGCATCCACCTCGCGACGGGGCGCGTGGAGGCCATCGATGCGGGGTCGCCGCAGATGTGGCGGATGCGGGGGAAGACGATCGAGCGCCTGGATCTCGATGCCCAGATGCCCCTCGGCATGTTCGAAGAGTCCCATTACGCACCACAGGGGTTCACGGTCGCCCCCGGAGACCGGCTGATCTTCGTGAGCGACGGGGTGTATGAGACGCTCTCGCCGCCGGGCGAGAGGTATGCCGAGCGGGCGCTCGCGCGGGCCATCCACGCCACGAGCCTGTTGCCGGCCGCGATGGTGCCGCATGCGCTCCTGCGCGACGTGGCCGAATACCGTGATGCGGAGTCGTTGGACGACGCCTTGGTGCTATGTCTTGACTGGTTCGGTGACGGTCACTGCTGAGCGGAGATCCTTTTCGGTCTCTTCGCCGGGGGTAGGACCGACGGCGGAGGGGCCGGCGCCGGCGGTCGTGCCTGGGTACGCGGCGACCGGTGCCCCAGGGGGAGGCGACCGCACGGATTCGGATGCCGGGCCGCTCGCTGCGCCGGTGGGTGAAGAGCGGGCCCGTGGGTACCGGCCCTTGATCGTGCTCGCTAACATTTGCCTGGCGACAACTGTTAACGGTGTGCGGGTCGGCCCGGCCGCAACCGCAGGGCGACCCGGCCCGGGGCAGTCACCCGGGCCGGCCGGACCGAAAGGACGATGAGTTGGAACCCGCTGAGGTTGCCGCACGCGAGCGCGTCACGAGCGTGCTGCGCGAAGAGGCCGATGACATCTCGGACCGCTGGGTGCAGTTGCAGCTGGCGCAGCCGAGCCTGAACGGGGAAGTGAGCGAGGCCGAGCTGGGAGAGGAAGCGGACGCCCTGGTCGGCGCCCTGCTCTCCGGCCTGGACCGCGGTTTGCCGGTGGAACGCGTGGTCAGCTCCCACGAGGAGATACATCGTGCCGTTTCCGAGTTCTCCCTGCGACGTGCCCGCAGGGGGGTGTCGCCGACCGCCACCTCGCTGGCCGTGCTGTCACTCAAGGAAGCCCTGCTCAAGGCCGTCCAGCGGCGGTCCCGCGACGGGGAGGACCTCTTCCACAGCGCGGTGCTGATCAACCGCCTCCTGGACGGCGCCGGGGCCCTCTCCTTCGAGATCTTCGTGGAGGGCCGCGAAGAGATCATCCGCCGCCAGAGCCAGCAGCTGCTGGAGGTGTCCACCCCGGTGGTCCGGCTGTGGCGCCAGGTTCTGGCCGTCCCGCTGATCGGCACCCTCGACACCGCACGCACCCAGGTGGTGATGGAGAACGTGCTCCAGGCCATCCAGGAGCACGAGGCGCTGGTCGCCATCATCGACATCACCGGCGTACCCACCGTCGACACCGCTGTCGCCCAGCATCTGATGCACACGGTCAACGCGGTGCGTCTGATGGGCGCGGACTGCATCATCAGCGGCATCCGGCCGCCGATCGCCCAGACCATCGCCCAGCTCGGTATCGATCTGTCGACCATCATGACCCGGGCCACCCTCGCCGACGCCCTGGGAGAGGCCGTGAAGCTCACCGACGCGGTTCCCTCGACCTCCGCCCCTCTGGCGCAGCGGTGAGTGTCCCCGCCTCGGCCGGTGTGCCGATTCTGCGACTGGGCGACGTCCTGGTCACCGGGCTCCTCAACGAACTCGACGACAAGACGGCCGTGGCCTTCACCGACGAGCTCACCGCACGCATCACGAGCGACCGGGCCCGTGGTGTGCTCATCGACGTCTCCCGGCTGGAAATCGTCGATTCCTTCGTGGCCCGTACTTTGATGGAGCTGGCCACCATGGCGCGGCTGCTCGGTGCCCGGGTGATCGTTGCCGGGATGCGGCCGCCGGTCGCCATCACACTGGTCGAGCTGGGCCTCCAGCTGACCGGGGTGGAAACGGCACTCAATGCCGAGCAAGGCATGGTCGCGCTGGGCTGGCATCAGAGCCGGCAGCCGTCCGAGGGGGTCCTGCGTGAGTTCCGCACGGAGTAGTGACCACGCGGTGGGCCTTGCCACGGCCGCTCGGGACGTCGCCGAAGCCGGGAGCAACAGGTCGGTGCACCAGGTGCGGACCGAAGAAGACCTGCTGACCGTCCGTCACGCCGTACGGGCCGCCACCCTGCGGGCCGGCTTCAGCATCGTCGACCAGACGCGGGTGGTCACCGCGGCCAGTGAGCTGGCACGTAACGCCTACATCCACGGCGGAGGGGGCACCGTCACCATCGACTACCTCATGGCGCGCGGCACCGCGGGACTTCGTCTGACGATCACCGACGACGGGCCCGGCATCGCGGATGTCGGCGCGGCGCTGACCGACGGCTTCACCACCGGCGCAGGGCTCGGCCACGGCCTGGGCGGTGCCCGGCGGCTGATGACCGACTTCGAGCTGCAGACGGTTCCGGGCCGGGGCACGACCGTGATCGCCACGCGATGGGCGAGTCGTTGACCCACCCCGAGCCCCAGCCGACGGCACATATCGCTGTGGACCACTACAGCGCCGTGCACCTCGCCGCCGAAACGGCCCGGTCGGTCGCCGAGCGGTGCCGGCTGCCGGGAGCACTGCCCGACCGGGCCGCCGTCATCGCCTCGGAGCTGGCCAGCAATCTGGCCAACCATGCGACCAACGGTGCGCTGTTCATCCAGCCGCTGCCCCTCGGCGGCGGCATGGAGATCTTCGCTGCGGATCACGGGCCCGGCATCGGCGAACTACAGCAGTGCCTCGCCGACGGCTACACCACCAGCGACACCCTCGGCGCCGGCCTGGGAGCCGTGAAACGGATAGCCACCACCCTCACCATCCGCACCGAGCCCGGGGCCGGCACCCTCGTCTGTGCCCGCCTCACCGCGCCCGACGAGACCGCGTCGGCCGACGCGGAGGTGGGCGCCATCTGCGTACCGGCGGACGAGGAACAGACCAGCGGCGACGCCTGCGCCATCGTCGACCACGGCCCCGCCCGCACCGCGGTCGTCGTGGACGGCCTCGGCCACGGCCCGCAGGCGGCCGAGGCCGCCCAGGTGGCGCTGCGGTCCTTCCACCGTGCACCGGACAGCCCGCTGCCCGAGCTGCTCACCGCCTTCCACCGCGCGCTGCGCCGCACCCGCGGGGCGGCCGTCGGCCTGCTGCGCCTGCACCCCGGCCGAGCGGAGTACTGCGGTATCGGCAACGTACGCGTCGTGACGATGACCCCGCTCGACCTGAGCCACCGCCTGAGCGGTCAGCCGGGGATAGCGGGGCTGAACATGACGCCACCGAGGGTGCGCGCCTTCCCCGTACCGGCGGGCGGTACCGTTCTTCTCCACTCCGACGGCATCGACCACCGTTGGGCCCAGGCGCCCTCACCCTTCGTGCACCGCCTGCCCCCGCCGCTGCTCGTCGCGTCCCTTGCCCACAGCCACCGCCTCCCCCGCGACGACGCCACCGTGCTCGCCGCCCGTCCCCGCCAGAGACCTTCGTGACCCCCCATACCTTCCACGACCTGCCGGCCCTGCGCCGTGCCGTACGACGGATCTGCGCAGCACACCGGCTTCCCTCCCGGACCGGAGGGCGCCTGGTGCTCTCCGTGGCCCAGGCGGCCGGTGCCGTCCTGCGCGCCGGCGGCCCCGTCCGCCTCGAGGCCGCCGAGGAGTCCGCCCCGGGCGGCACCACACTGCTCGCCGTCACCCTGCGGGCCGGAGCGGCACCTGCACCGCTGAGCACGGCCCACCTCCCGCTGCCGGGCCGGGCGACACCCGACGGCGTGGCCTGGCACCTGCCCCTCGGGGAGCCCCAGGATCCGCCGCCCGCCGCGCCGCGCACCGGAGTGCCGTCCCAGGGCCGTCCCTGCGAGGCGCCGACCGCCGAGGTGTACGAAACGGAGATCGCGGCGCTCGAAGGCGACCTCGGCGCAGCGCTCTCCCGGGTGGACACCCTCACCACGGAACTGCACGCCCTCAAGGACGAACTCGCCGAGACCAACAGCGGCGTTCTCGCCCTCTACGTGCAGCTGGAGGAGCGGGACGAACAACTACGGCGGGTCCACGGCCAGATCCTGCGCGAGCTGGAGGACGCACTCCGTCCCTCGCCGATCACCGTGAGCGGCCTGGAGTTCGCCGTCCACTACGAGCCGGCGGACACCGATGCGCCCACGGGGGGCGACTTCTACGACTGGCTCCACCTCCCCGACGGCACCGTGCACATCACCATCGTCGACGCGCTGGGCCATGGGGTGCGCAGCACCCGCAGCGCGCTCAATGTCACGCATGCCGTGCGCACGCTGGCACTCGAAGGCCACCCGCTCGAATCGATCATCGCCCGCACCCACGACATCCTGGTCCCGTTCGACCCGGAGATCATGGCGACGGTCCTGCTCGCCCGTATCCACCCCGATACCGGCGAACTCCGCCTGGCCAACGGCAGCCATCCGCCCGCCCTGCTGCTGCGCGCCGACGGGACCTCCGGCTACCTCGAGACCCGCGGCCGGGGTATCGGCTTTCCGCTCCCGGGCAGCGAGTCCGTGCTGGCGGAGACGCTGCACGAGGGCGACCTCCTGGTGCTCTACACCGATGGTCTGACCGAGAGCCGAAGAGACCCCATCGAAGGCGAGGCGCGTCTCGTCAAGAGTGCGCGCGTCCATGCCCACCGGCCGGTGGCCGAGATCCCCGGCGCCGTCGCGGAGGATATGCACACCGTCATCCTGCATTCCGACGACACCCTTGCCCTTGCCGTCCGCCGGCCCCCGCGGGACGCCCCGGGGGCGAAGGCGGGGGCTGACGGGTGAACTGCCCGTCCGCGCGGCCGCCGCTTCGCTCCACGGGGCGCCGGGGACAGGCGGCCTGCGGCACCCCGGCGTGTCCGGGGAGCGTAGATCCCGGGGGCGCCAAGTGTCTTGTTCCGCCTCGGTTCCGTTGGGTAGACGCCTCACGAACACCTGATGACGCTTCATGCACACCAGCCGAACGAGGAGTTCGACCGACCGGGGTGAAAAGAGCTTATGCACCAACCACTTGCGACTGACGACCCCTCGTCACAGCCGGCCCAGTGCGTCTGCCGTCCGGGGACGGCGGCAGACGCCCGTGACTGCGCCAGGAGCTTCGTCGATCTGCTCCAACCGGCGCCGACTGCACACACCATCCAGAACCTTCTCCTGTTGGTGTCCGAGCTGGTGGCCAACGCGCTCCGTCACGCGGGCGCCGTCACGGCTCTGCGTCTCACCGCGGATCACGAGAGCATCCAGGTCCATGTCGAGGACCCCAGCTCCGCCCGCCCGGAGGGGCGCAGCCCCGATCTGACCGGCCGCGGCGGTGGCTTCGGCTGGCCCATGGTGCACACGCTCGCCCGCGACGTCACCGTCCGGCCCTGTCCCGGCGGCGGCAAGGTCGTGCACGCGGCCCTGTCCCGCTGAGCCCGGCACGGCGCCTGCGTACGGAGGACGGGGAGGCCGTGTGATCCAGAGAGAAGCGGGCAGGGCACAGGGAGCGTGTACGTGCGCAGGAGCCTCGGACGGTGCTCCGGGCCGGCCCGCGGTGTGCACCGCACCTGTCGTCGCCCAGGGGGAACGGGATGCGCCCATGCAACGCCACAGCGCCGAACTGCCGTCGGAGACACTGCACGAGGCTGCGGAACAACTGGCCGTCGCCGGTGAGGCGCTCGCCGCCCTGATGAGGGACGCGGCCGCCCCGGTGGAACCACGGCCTTCCCCGCACGGCCTGAAAGTGATGTCCGTCGTATCGCGCTGTCCCGGGCGGAACCTGACCGCGGTCGCCGCCGCCGTGGGCATCGGTCTGCCACGCGCCAGCCGGGTGTGCGCCGCATTGGAGTCCGCAGGTCTGCTGCTCCGCCGCACTGCGGTCGACGACCGGCGCGAGATAGGGCTTCAGCTGAGTCCTGACGGCCGGGCCCTCCTGGAGCGATTCCGGGCCACCCGGGTGGACCGGATGGCCGCCGTACTGCGCCGGATGCCCGCACAGGAACGGCGCGAGCTGGTCGCGGCGCTGGGCGAGCTGGCCGTCGCCGTCGCTGCCGTCAGCTCCGAACGCGGCTGAGGCTCAGGCTTCCACGGCCTTGCCGACCGTCTCGTACAGGGGCAGCACCGTGTCGAGTCCGGTGAGCGCGAAGAGCCGTTCCAGAACGGCGGAGGGGGCCGCGAGACGCAGTGCGGCGCCCAGTGCGTCGTGCGCCTGGAGCAGGACATTGACCGTGGCGGAATCCGCAAAGGCCACCGCGGACAAGTCGACGACGACAGGGCCGTCCCCGCCCCGCGCCGCCTGCTGGAGCGTCTCGTCGAGCGGGGCGACGTTGTCGAGATCGAGTTGTCCCGCGACGACGAGAATCAGGGCCCCCCGATCCTGCCGCGTGTCGATACGTATCGGTCGGCCTCCACTGGACTGGGGCAGCACGATGAACCTCGCTGTAGGGGCTGACGCTTCGTGGGTGAACAGGTCCTGGGTGTTCGACACGGCAAGGATAGAAGCGATAGTTGCCGTTTGACAACATTCGCCGTAAGGCAACAATCTGTTCTCGACACCTGGCAAGAGGGCCGTGCCCGGCGCGGCTTGGGAACGAGAAGCGGTCGGAGACCCGCTACGCGCTGTCAGAAACCCGAGCGTGGCCGCCGACGAGGAGTGGGCCGTCACCCTCATCTGCGAGTGGGGAGGATGCCGCCGCGTGGAACGCTTCGAGTCCCGCCGCAAGGTGTGCGACGGCCGCCGGTTCCCCGTGCGCGAGAACGGCGGCGAACTCCCGCAGACGAGCCGCCGGCCACAGTGGTGACGGCGAGGCCCCCGCCCGGCGGGACATCTCCTGACCACGCCCCCACAGCGCCTCCAGCAGCTCGGAGATGGTGAGGGCGGCCGCACTCGCGCGCTCGCGGGGACGCGGCGAGCCAGTGAAACGGGGCACCCGACCACTGTGTCATCCGGCGCGGTCCCAGTCTGCCCCCCGCCTTTGCGTCGTCCGTGGACGAAGAATGCCTGAGAGACCGTGACTCAACGCTGTGATGTAGAACGAGCACTGCGGGCGTCGGCCCCGCATGCTCTGGTGGACACCCTTCGTGCGGTGCTCACCCGGTGCTACGGAGCGCTCTCCGTACAGTTGCTGCTCGCGGACTACGGGGCGACGGCGCTCACGCCCTTCGATGCGCTGGGAACGTCCGGCGCCTCGATTCCCGTGGCGAACAGCGCCGAGGGCAGGGCCTTCGGGAGCCAGGAGCCGCGCCGGCAGGTCCAGCAGGGCGAGGTGGTGGAACACCACCTTCCGGTATCGGTCCGGGGCGAACGCACCGGCATTCTCACCGTGCGCCTGCCCGTGGAGCGGTCCGTTCCGCACACCGTCGACGAGCTGGTCCACGCCGCCGATCTGCTCGGCCACGAACTCCTGGTGGCCGAGCGCGACACCGACGTCTACCAGCGCGCACGACGCATCAGCCGGCTCACCCTCGCCGCCGAGATGCAGTGGCAGCTGCTGCCGGCCAGGGCCTGTTCCGCCGCCGAGTACGCCATCGGCGCCCAGTTGGAGCCGGCCTACGCCATCCACGGCGACAACTACGACTGGGCCTCGGACGCCCATGAGCTGACGCTCGCCGTCACCGACGGCATGGGAACGGGCGTCGACGCCTCACTGCTCACCCACCTCGCCGTCAACGCGCTGCGCAACGCACGCCGGGCCGGCATCGGCCTCGAGGACCAGGCGGCGCTGGCCGACCAGGCCCTCTACGCCCAATACCGCGGCGCCTCCTACGTATCCACCCTGCTGCTGCGGTTCGACCTCGCGACCGGCCGGGTGCAGGCGGTGGACGCGGGGTCGCCTCAACTGTGGCGGATGCGCGGCAAGTCGGTCGAGCTCATCGATCTCGATCCGCAGATGCCGCTCGGCATGTTCGAGGAGACCCACTACGTGGCCAAGGAGTTCGAGGTCCTGCCCGGCGACCGGCTCCTCATCGTCAGCGACGGGGTGTACGCGGCGGTCTCGCCCGAGGGCGAAGGGTACGCACGGCGGGCCCTGGCCCGCGCCCTCCACGCCAGCACGCTCCTTCCGGCCGCCACCGTGCCCCGCGCCGTGCTCCGCGACCTGGCCGAATACCGCGACGCGGAATCCCTGGACGACTCCTTGGTGGTGTGCATCGACTGGTTCGGCAAGACGGGCGGATAGGCGCAGGGCACCTACGACGCGCGGCGGCGCAGCCGGGCACCGCCACCGCCGCAGTCGTCACCATCCGGGTTCCGCACCTGATCCTCCGTAACGGAATCCGTGAGAAGGGCGGCCCGTCTGGGTACGCGGGCCGAGGCGGCACCGCAATGACGCAGTGGGAGCCCGGGTCGGCTCACCGCCTCCTTGCCGTCCCTCGTATGGGAAAGGTGCATCATGCTCTTCCTGGTCGTAGCTCTGTTCCTCTTCGGTGTGCTGATGGGGACGGCGGGGCATGTCCCCGTACCCGTCACCGTCGTCGCCGGTGTCGCCATCGTGGCCTGGCTGGTGGTCTTCTTCGCCAGAGAACGCCGTAAGGCGGCGAAGGGGGGCGGCCGGTGACCTCCACCCGGATACCCGTCAGGACCGGACCGCACCCCCAGGCCGACCGGATGGCCATCGCCGCCTTCGTCTGCGGTCTGCTGGGCGTGCTGGTGTTCAACATCGTCCTCGGGCCGTGCGCGGTGCTCTTCGGCGCCGCGGCCCTCTACCGGGGAACCATCCGACGCCTCCGTGCCTACCTGGGTCTGGCGTTCGGTGTCCTCGACATCGGACTGCTCGTGGCGCTCTCCGCCCACAGCGGGACGATCAGCTGGCACCTGTAGCAGGCGCCGGCCGGGCCGCCGGCTGCCGTCCGCTCTGGCGGCCGGCGGCCCGGCGGTTCCGCGGCGGGTGGTCGGCCGGTGGCGCAGGTGCGGCGGCTCGTGCCCGTGCGTGCGCGCTCATAGCCCTCCGGGAAACCCGTGATCCCGAGGGGAATGGAGCCGGCGGAAGATGCTGCGGAAAGGCCGGACGGAGAACGGCCGAGCAATGGATCTTTACGCGGCCGGTCAACGCGGATGCCCCGGAAACCGGTTAAGAAACACATAAGTTCGGGAGGTGTGGGGGGAATTCCGCGGGGCACACGATGCCTCGGAGGTTGATAACTATGGTTCCCCTGCTTCTCGTCCTGCTTCTCGCGCTGATTCTCTTCGGCGCCGGATTCGCATTGAAGGCCCTGTGGGTCGTGGCGGTCATCGTGCTCGCCGTGTGGCTGCTGGGCTTCGTCCTGCGCTCCGCGGGCGCCGGCGGCAAGCGCGGCCGGTGGTATCGCTGGTGAATTTATGGAGGGTCATTCTCGAAGTGCGGGTGGTGCCGGAAACTCAAGTTTCCGGCACCACCCGCGTGCGAGCCGACTTCCACCGGATACGACGAAAGATCATTCGGGGGTATGCGCTGAGCTCGCTGGCGGAATCCCCACGGCGGCAGCAAACTCAAGAATGCACTGACCGTGGCGCCCGTTCTTCGCCGCTTGTCCCAGCCGGCCGCCATTGCCGTGCCCGGGATATCCGCGCCGTGTCCGAAATTTCCGCTCCGGGTGAGTCGGGCCCCTCTGAGGCCGGCTTGGGCGCGCAGCCCCACCGGGGCATTACTCTGCGTACCTCTCCGCACGTCGGTCTTCCGAGTGGGCGCACGAGCCCGCGCAACGATGGATGCTTGGTCCCACGGGAAAGGTCCTCCCTGGAAGCCCCTGAGGGACGTGCGGGAGCATGCGGGGCAATAGATATGCAGGTCAGAGCGGGTACGGAGCGGAAAGCATGCGGTTGACGATCTTCTGGCAGCGGATGGCCGATCACTTCGGTGCGGCGTATGCCGACTCCTTCGCGCGTGACTATGTGATGTCGGACCTCGGCGGCCGGACCGTCCATGAGGCGCTGGACGCGGGGTGGAGCGCCAAAGAGGTGTGGCGGGTGGTCTGCTCGGTGATGGATGTGCCGTCCGACAAGCGCTGAGGACGGCCTGGCGTAGGGCTCTGACCTGCGAGAAAGGTGCCCCGGCGGCTGGATGGTGGGGGCCGGCGCCGGGCCAGGGCCCGAGATGTCGCAGCCGTGCGCGACACTTGGCCCCGTGCCCGAGTCAGATGAGATCACCAGCAACGACGTCCCAGGCCCCGGGGACCGGTCCGCGGACCGGTCCGATGCGCGCATGCCGCGCTGGCTGCCGCGCGCCATGGTGCTCGCACTCGCTCTGGTGGCCTGCTTCCAGCTCGCCACCTGGGGATTCCACCAGCTGATCAGCCTGCTGCTGAATGTACTGATCGCGTTCTTCCTCGCGCTGGCCGTCGAACCGGCCGTCGACTGGATGGCGGCCCGTGGCCTGCGGCGCGGCCTGGCCACCGGCCTGGTCTTCGTGAGCATCCTCGTCGTCACGGCCGGTTTCTTCACGCTGCTGGGCTCCATGCTCGCCGGCCAGATCGCCAACATGGTGGAGGAGTTCCCGCAGTATCTGGACTCCGTCATCAGCTGGATCAACAGCACGATGCACACCCACCTCTCGCGGGTCGAGGTGCAGAACAACCTGCTGAAGTCCGACTGGCTCCAGAAGTACGTCCAGGACAGCGCCAACAACGTCCTGGCCGTCTCCGCGACGGTGCTGGGCAGCCTGTTCAACCTTCTGACGGTGGCGCTGTTCTCGTTCTACTTCGCCGCCGACGGCCCCCGGCTGCGCCGCGCCCTGTGCTCCGTCCTCCCGCCGCACCGCCAGACGGAGGTGCTGCGCGCCTGGGAGATAGCCGTCGCCAAGACCGGCGGCTATCTCTACTCCCGCGGTCTGATGGCGCTGATATCCGGTTTCGCGCACTATGTCCTGCTGGAGATCCTGGGCGTGCCGTACGCCCCGGCGCTGGCCATATGGGTGGGGCTGGTCTCCCAGTTCATCCCGACCATAGGGACCTATCTCGCGGGCGCGCTGCCCATCTTGATCGCGTTCGCCGTCGACCCCTGGTACGCCCTGTGGGTCTTCGGTTTCGTCGTGATCTACCAGCAGTTCGAGAACTACCTCCTGCAGCCGCGGATCACCGCCAAGACGGTGGACATCCATCCCGCCGTCGCCTTCGGTTCGGTCGTCGCCGGTACGGCCCTGATGGGAGCGGTGGGCGCGCTGATCGCGATCCCGGCGACTGCGACGCTCCAGGCGTTCCTCGGTGCGTACGTCAAGCGGTACGAGGTCCCCGACGACCTGCGGGTCCGCGGCAGGCGCGGGGCCAGGGTCCTGGCCCGTGTCCGGCGGACCCTGCACGACGAGCAGCCGTCGACCCCGCTCGAGGACCGGAAGGCGGACGGCGACGTCCAGGAGGGCGGCCAGGGGGTCCGCTGACCCCGCCGGGCCCCAGAGGTCCCGCCGGGTGCCGCTGCCGCACAGCCCAGGGGCGGAGGGCGGTCCCGGTGACCCGTCGGCGACGCGGGCGCGGGTCGCTTGACACCAAAATCGAACATCCATTCTCATGGGAGATCTGGCCTGTGTCCTCGGGATTTTCGCGGAGTTATCCACAGGTCGGAGCCGGGTCCGGGCGCATTGTCAGTGGCAGGCGTTAGCGTCATGGACGTGAAGCGATCGACTCAAGCAAATCGGGTGGAACCCATGGCAGGCACCGACCGCGAGAAGGCGCTGGACGCCGCACTCGCACAGATTGAACGGCAATTCGGCAAGGGCGCCGTGATGCGCATGGGGGAGCGGCCGAACGAACCCATCGAGGTCATCCCCACCGGCTCCACCGCGCTTGACGTCGCGCTCGGCGTCGGCGGCATCCCCCGCGGCCGCGTGGTCGAGGTCTACGGCCCGGAGTCCTCCGGCAAGACGACCCTGACCCTGCACGCCGTCGCGAACGCGCAGAAGGCCGGCGGCTCCGTCGCGTTCATCGACGCCGAGCACGCCCTCGACCCCGAGTACGCCAAGAAGCTCGGCGTGGACACCGACGCCCTGATCCTGTCCCAGCCGGACAACGGCGAGCAGGCCCTGGAGATCACGGACATGCTGGTCCGCTCCGGCGCGCTCGACCTCATCGTGATCGACTCCGTCGCCGCCCTGGTGCCGCGGGCCGAGATCGAGGGCGAGATGGGCGACTCCCACGTCGGCCTCCAGGCCCGGCTGATGAGCCAGGCACTGCGCAAGATCACCAGCGCGCTCAACCAGTCCAAGACCACCGCGATCTTCATCAACCAGCTCCGCGAGAAGATCGGCGTGATGTTCGGCTCGCCGGAGACCACGACCGGTGGCCGTGCGCTGAAGTTCTACGCCTCGGTGCGCCTCGACATCCGCCGCATCGAAACCCTCAAGGACGGCACGGACGCGGTCGGCAACCGCACCCGCGTCAAGGTCGTCAAGAACAAGGTCGCACCGCCCTTCAAGCAGGCCGAGTTCGACATCCTCTACGGCCAGGGCATCAGCCGTGAAGGCGGCCTGATCGACATGGGGGTGGAGCACGGCTTCATCCGCAAGTCCGGCGCTTGGTACACCTACGAAGGCGACCAGCTCGGCCAGGGCAAGGAGAACTCCCGCAACTTCCTGAAGGACAACCCGGATCTCGCCAACGAGATCGAAAAGAAGGTCAAGGAAAAGCTCGGTATCGGCGTGAAGCCGCAGGAGCCGGCGGTGGAGCCCGGCGCGGATGCCGCGGTGGCGGCGGGCGAACCGGCCGTCGCAGCTCCGGCACCGGCGGCCAAGGCCGCCAAGGGCTCCAAGGCCGCCGCGGCCAAGAGCTAGCCCGCCATGACGCGGCGAACGGAATGGCCGGGCAGCGGGGACGACACCCACAGCGCTGCCGGCGACACCGAGCCCCGTCAGGGCCGCAGAGGCCGTCACGGCCGGGAGAACAGCGGTGGTCCCGACTCGTCGAGGGCCGAATCGGGACCACCGCGTACGCCCGAGGAGCAGGCACGGGCCATCTGCCTGCGCCTGCTCACCGGGAACCCGCGTACGCGCAAGCAGCTCGGGGACGCACTGCGCCAGCGGGGCATCCCCGACGAGGCCGCGGAGGAGGTGCTCTCCCGCTTCGAGGAGGTCGGACTGATCGACGACGCGGCCTTCGCGGATGCCTGGGTGGAGTCCCGCCACCATGGGCGCGGCCTGGCCCGCCGCGCTCTGGCCCGTGAACTGCGCACCAAGGGTGTGGACTCCGCCCTCATCGATGTGGCCGTCGGCCGCCTCGACTCCGAACAGGAGGAGTCCACCGCCCGCGAGTTGGTCGACCGCAAACTCCGCTCCACCCGGGGCCTGGACCGTGAAAAGCGCCTCCGCCGTCTGGCCGGAATGCTGGCCCGCAAGGGCTACCCGGAGGGCCTCGCCCTCCGCGTCGTCAAACAGGCCCTGGAAGAGGAAGGCGAGGATCCGGAACTTCTGGAGGAGCACTACCTGCCGGATGTGTGAGGAAGCGGACCCCACGGCGGCAGAGTGAGGGGCACGAGGGCAGGTCTGGGCAACCATGGCCAGAGCAGACGCCAGGGGGTCGGGGGAAGAGAGTCGAAGCCGCCCTCACCCCAGCCGCCCCTCACCTCACCGCCAACCCCGCCCCCCGCCAAGCCTGGAAGCCGCCCTCCAGATCGGTTGCCCGGTGCAGGCCCAGCTCGCGCAACGAGAGCGCCGCGAGGCTCGATGCGTAGCCCTCGTTGCAGATGACCACGACCGGCAGGGCGTGATGTGTGGCTTCCGGAGCGCGGTGTGCGCCCGTCGGGTCGAGCCGCCACTCCAGCTCGTTGCGTTCCACGATCAGCGCGCCGGGGATGATGCCGTCGCGCTCCCTCAGCTCCGCATAGCGGATGTCCACCAGCAGCCCGCCGGCCTCCTGGACCGCTGCGGCCTCCCGGGGGCTCACCCGGTGCCCCAGTTCGCTCCGGGCCCGGGCCAGCAATGCGTCGATCGCGCTCATGTCCATTCCTCCGGCTGCTCGACCGCTTCGAGCCGCAGCACCGGTCCGGTGCGGCTGTAGCGGCGCATCAACGGCAGCGGCGGGTAGTAGGCGTGCACCGACACCGCATGGGTGTCGGCGGAGAGGTTGAGCACCTGATGCACATGGTGCGGGCCGAACGCCCGGCCGCGGCCGTCGCTCAGCGTGCGCTCCCGGTCCACGCCGTCGGCGAGTTCCAGGGTCTTCCAGCCCTCGGTGGGGAGGGGGGCGGTGAGCGACTGTTCCGTCAGCTCACCCGCGGCCGTCGCGAAGGCGCCGTGCGAGCCGCCGTGGTCGTGCCAGCCGGTGCCGGTGCCGGGCGGCCAGCCGATCAGCCATGCCTCGCTGCCGCCCGGCCCGTCCAGCCGGATCCAGGTACGGCCTTCGGGGTCGAGCGGGAGCGAGGTGATGAGCGCCGCGTCCGCAGCGGTGCGGCGGGCGAAGTCGAGGAGTTCGGACGCGCTGGGCCCGCCGTCATGGCCGGGGCCGGTGGTATGCGGGCGCGCAGGGGTACGTACGTCGGGCACGGAAACCGTCCTGGGTGATCGCGAAGAGGCGCGGCTGCCGGACAGGGGCAGGCGGCCGCGCGGGGAAGGAGATGAGGATCAACAGGACGGACGACACATACAGCCCGCATAGCGGAGCAGGTCGAGATGGACCCTCCGCCAGAATCGCGAGCTGTGATCAGTCACCCTCGGAGTGAAGCATGGACGTTCGTACAGGGTCAACAGCGGACGGCTCCCCTTCCCCGGTTCCGCTGTTCCGGAAGACCGCGGAATCCCCGGTCCCCCCGCTGACCCCGGACCGACGGGCCCGGTCGGCCCCGGCCTCCCGCCCGTGTGCCCCGCCCCGCACCGCGTCCGCGCAGGCGGCCATCTCGGCGGGGCGGACACCGGACAGTGCGGTGACCAGCTGGCCGTCCGGCCGCACGAGCAGCACGGTGTGGGCGGCCGCACCCGGATAGGCCTCGGTGACCAGGATCTCGGCGGCCATCGGCAGTGCGTCGACCGCGTCGGCCAACCGGGGCATCAGACCCGCCGACTGCCAGTGCCGCCGGTCCCAGACCCCCGTGCCGGGCGCCACCAGCACCACCAGGAGGCCCTTCCCGAGCCGGTCGTGCAGCCGGACCACCGAACCGTCGGACGCGGTCACCGGCACATCGGTGACGGCCGCGCCGGGGAGCGTCTCGACGAGGGGGCCCTCCGCGGCGGGCGGCGCGAGGGGGGTACGGGCGTACACGGGCGGCGAGCCCAGCGGGCCGCGGCCCAGGTGGCCGTCGGTCAGCAGGGTGCTGCGGCCGCGCACCGCACCCGGAAGCACGGTCCGCCAGCGGGCCGATCGGCCGTCCCGAAGCAGCGGCAGCGCCTGGTCCGCGGCGCGCAGCCGGGCCGCGACCGCACCCCGGCGCTCGGCCTGGTAGCTGTCGAGCAGCACCTCGGAGGCGCCGTGGTGCCAGGCCAGGCCCAGTTTCCAGGCGAGGTTCTCGGCGTCCCGCAGGCCCTCGTCGAGGCCCTGGGTGCCGAGGGCGCCCAGCAGATGGGCGGCGTCCCCGGCGAGGAAGGCGCGGCCCTGCCGCCAGCACCGGGCCAGCCGGTGGTGGACGGTGTGCACGCCGGTGTCGAGGAGCTCGTACGGCGGGACCAGCCGGCCGTGGCCGCGGCCCCGTGCGGGCACCGCGCCGCCGTCCATGCCGCTCTCGCCGACGGCGTCCACCGGGGATTCGGTGGCCCAGCCGGCCAGGGAGTCGCGGATCCGGGCGACCAGGGCGTCCGGCGTGACCAGTTCACGCCCCGGCGGCAGCAGCCAGTCCAGCCGCCAGAGGCCGTCGGCCAGCGGGCGGGCGGAGACCTCGGTGCCGGGTTGGCCGCCGTGCCGGGGCGGCGACCGGTGCAGCAGGGCCTCACCGGGCCAGGGGAGTTCGCAGCGCAGCGCGGCCACGGCATGCCGTTCCACGGCCGTACGGCCCGGGAAGCGGATGTCCAGCAGCTTGCGGACCGTCGAGCGCGGGCCGTCGCAGCCGATGAGGTAACTTCCGCGCCACCACGTCCCGTTGGGGCCGCGGGTCTGGGCGCTGACGCCGTGCTCGTCCTGTTCGAGGCCGGCAAGACGGCTGCCGGTGACGACCTCGGCGAGCTTCTCGTCGGCGAGTGCGGCGCGCAGGGCGCGGGTGAGCGCATGCTGCGGGAGATGGACCGGGGACACGGTGGCGGGGGCGGCCGCGCCGTCCGGGGTCCGGGGGGCGAAGGCGACGCGTTCCAGCAGGCGCCGGCGGCGCATCGTGCGCCAGGCCGTCCAGCGGGTGCCGGCGCTCTCCAGGGTGCCGGCACAGCCGAGCCGGCCGACGAAGGCCGCGGTGTCCTGGCGGAGCACGGCGGTGCGGGCCAGGCGGGTGTCCTCCTGGCCGGTGGTCTCGTCGAGGACGACACAGGGCACGCCGAGGCGGGTGAGGGCGAGCGAGAGGGAGAGGCCGACCGGGCCGGCCCCGACGATGATCACCGGGTCCACGGCGCAGCTCCCCGGGGCCGCTGGTACGTACGGGACAGGCGGTAACTGGCAGTTGGAGCCCGGTGCGTGATCACACAGCGTATGCAACCCACTGCGGCCGCTCGCGTCAAGTGACGGAGGCGGTGGCGACGGCGCCACCGCCTCCGGACGGTCTCATCTCAGCCGCGCAACGGCCGCCGGGCCGGCCGTGCCGCTCGGGGCGGCACGGCAGGCACTCGGCCGGGCACTCAGTCCTGCTTGCCCGCCGGCTTGTCGGGCACCGCGTCGGCAACCTCCATCGCGTCGCCGGCCGCCACCGGCTCGCCGGCCGTGGTCACCTCGATACCGGTCCTGGCCCGGCGGCCGCGCTGCTCGATCCAGTTGGCGAGGGCGGACAGCGCCAGGCACATCGCGACATAGATGGCGCCGGTCACGATGATGACCGGGACATAGGTGTCGTTGCCGTTCACGATGATGTTGGTGCTCATCAGCCGGGCCGTGAACAGCAGCTCCTCGAACGTGATGATGTAGCCGAGGGAGGTGTCCTTCAGGGTCACCACGAGCTGGCTGATGATCGTCGGCAGCATCGCCCGGACGGCCTGCGGGATCAGCACCGTCGTCATGACCTGCGTCTTGCTCATGCCCAGTGCGTAGGCGGCCTCGCGCTGCCCCTTGGGCACGGAGTTGATGCCGGCCCGCAGCACTTCGGCCTGCACCGAGCCGTTGTAGATCGTCAGCCCGACGACGAGCGCCCAGAACTGCGGCTGGCTGCCGGTGAGGCCGAGGCTCTCGCGGTTGGTGAGGAAGATGACCCACAGCGCGTAGATGGTGATCAGCAGCGGGACGGCGCGGAAAAGCTCGATGAACCCGGTCGACAGCCAGCGGACCGGCTTGTGGTCCGACAGCCGCGCCACCGCGAGCAGCACGCCCAGGATCAGCGACAGCACCGCCGCGACGGCGAAGACCTGAAGCGTCGTCAGCACGCCGTCACGGATGTTGGTCCGTACACCGGCGTTGTTGAAGATGTTCCACACCTCGGGCTCGAGCTGGCCCTTGGCGCTCAGCCGCAGCACGGCGAACGCGATCAGCCCGAGTACCGCGAGGGTGCCGAGGACCGTGTAGACGCGGTTGCGCGTCTTCGCCTTCGGTCCCGGTACGTCATAAAGAACGCTCGCGCCGCTCATGCCCCTACCTCGCTTCGTTCCGCCCCGCCTGCGCGCGGTACCCACGTCGTGCTGCTCTGTCTGCCGAGGCCGGTCATCGGGCGACCCCCATCCGGCGCTCCAGCAGCCGGAAGAAGCCGCTGATGGCGAAGGTGATGATGAGGTAGGCGAGTGCGGTCCACAGGAAGATCAAGGCGATCGCATAGCCCTTGTCGTTGAGCAGTTTGGAGACGCTGAACAGCTCGGGGTAGCTGAACGCCCCGGCGATCGCGGAGTTCTTCGTCAGCGCGATGAAGATGCTGCTCAGCGGCGACAGCACGGTGCGGGTCGCCTGCGGCAGCACGATCATGCGCAGCGTCTGGGAGAAGGTCATGCCGATCGAGCGGGCGGCTTCCGCCTGCCCCAGCGGCACGGTGTTGATGCCGGAGCGCACCGCCTCGCACACGAAGGAGGAGGTGTAGAAGCCGAGGGCCAGAGTGGCCAGGGCGAAGGGGCTCCAGCCGTTGAAGAGGATCTGCGGCACGACGAAGAACGCCACCAGGAACAGCAGCGTCAGCGGGGTGTTGCGCAGCAACGTGACCCAGGCCGTCCCGAAGGCGCGCAGCGGCGGAATCGGGGAGACCCGGAACCCGGCTATGAGTACGCCCAGTACCAGCGCGAGCAGACCGCTGGACGCGGTGATCGCCAGAGTGCTGAGGAACCCGTCCCGGAACTCGGGCAGATAATCGAGGAGTACGTTCATGGGGTCTCCGCGGTAGCGGTCAGGTCGACGGTGGGAAGAGGGGCGGGGAGCGGGGGAAGACAGCGCGCCCCGCACGCCCGGCCGCGGCGGGCGTACGGGGCGGCGCAGTCAAGCGGGTGCCGGCGCCTCAGTAGCGCGGCAGCGGCGTCTGCGGGGCGGTGTACTTCGAGCCCGACTTGCCGAGCGTGCCTTCGTACGCCTTCTGGTAGTCGCCGTTCTTGATGTGGTTCTCCAGGGCGCTGGTGATCGCGTTGCGGAGCGCCTTGTCGTCCTTGTTCATACCGACGCCGTAAGGCTCCTTGGTGAAGGAATTGCCGACGACCCGGAGCTTGGTGGGCCGCTGGGCGGCGTAGCCCTTGAGGATCGCGTCATCGGTGGTGACGGCGTCGACCGAGCCGTCCAGCACGTTCTTGACGCAGTCCGAGTACTTGCCCAGCTCGGTGGTCTTGGCGCCGTACTTCGCCTTCTTGATCTCCTGGAGCGGGGTCGAGCCGGTGATCGAGCAGACCTTCTTGCCCCGGAGGCTGTCCGGCCCGGTGATGGACTTGTTGTCCTTGCTCACGAGGAGGTCCGCGCCGGCGGTGTAGTACGGGCCCGCGAAGCCGACCTGCTTCTTGCGCTCGTCGTTGATGGTGTACGTGCCGACGTAGAAGTCGACGGCACCGCCGGAGATCTTGGTCTCGCGGACGTTGGAGTCGACCGTCTGGAACTCGATCTGCTTCTCGGAGAAGCCCAGGTCGGCGGCGATCATCTTGGCGATCTCGATGTCGAAGCCGGAGTACTTGTTGGTGGCGGGGTCCTTGAAGCCGAGGAACGGCTGGTCCGCCTTGACGCCGACGACGATCTTCTTGGCCTGCTGGGCCTTCTTCAGCACCGCAGAGTCGATCTTCGGCGCCGAGGCGACCTTGTAGTCGCCGCTGTAGACCTCGCCGCCGGCCGGCTTGTCGCCTGCAGAACCCGACTCGCCGCCGCACGCAGTCGCCGTGGCCGCCAGCGCGAGCACCACCGCACCGGCCGCAGCCGTCTTACGAATCCTCATGGTGAACATCCTTTGGTTCAACAAGTGTTGGCATTGATGGTGGCCCAACTGCGGCCTCAGTGGTGGAGGATCTTCGACAGGAAGTCCTTGGCGCGGTCACTGCGCGGGTTGTTGAAGAACTGGTTCGGCTCAGCCTCTTCGACGATGCGGCCGTCCGCCATGAAGACGACCCGGTTCGCTGCGGAGCGCGCGAACCCCATCTCATGGGTGACCACGATCATCGTCATGCCGTCCCGGGCGAGCTGCTGCATCACGTCCAGCACCTCGTTGATCATTTCCGGGTCCAGCGCGGAGGTCGGCTCGTCGAACAGCATCACCTTCGGGTCCATCGCCAGCGCACGGGCGATCGCCACCCGCTGCTGCTGACCGCCGGAGAGCTGTGCGGGGTACTTGTCGGCCTGGGTGCCGACGCCGACCCGGTCGAGCAGTGCGCGGGCCTTCTTCGTGGCGGCTGCCTTGTCCGTCCTGCGGACCTTGGTCTGCCCCAGCATCACGTTCTCGAGCACCGTCTTGTGCGCGAACAGGTTGAAGGACTGGAAGACCATGCCCACGTCGGCGCGCAGCCGGGCCAGCTCCCGTCCCTCCTGCGGCAACGGCTTGCCGTCGATCGTGATGCTGCCGGTGTCGATGGTCTCCAGGCGGTTGATCGTGCGGCAGAGCGTCGACTTGCCCGAGCCCGAGGGCCCGATCACGACGACGACCTCGCCGCGGTGGATCGTCAGGTCGATGTCCTGGAGCACGTGCAGCGCGCCGAAGTGCTTGTTCACGTTGTCCAGCACGACCAGCTGGTCCCCTGCCGGCGCGGGACCCTCGGCGTTCTTGGTCACCGATACTTCGCTCATCGGCGTGTAGCTCCGTCCTCCTCGGTTGGGAGGACCCTAGTAACGCCCTTCGACCAGCGTCATTAGTTCTGAGGGGAACTTGAGGATAACGATCCGGCCGCAAACGGACACTCTGCGTGAAGCGGGGCGCCGAGGTGGCGGCGGTGGACGGTTGCCGCGGGCGTACCGGCTGGGTAACGGATGGCGGCCGGGAGGTGGCCTCCTCTTGACGCGCGCACCTCCCATCGCCGTAGATGCCCTGTGGCCTGTACGCACGCACCCGGGAAGGAGGCCCGATGAGACTGCTGCTCGTCGAGGACGACGATCATGTCGCCGCGGCCCTGTCCGCGGTGCTCGCCAAGCACGGCCTGTCCGTCGTGCACGCACGCAACGGCGAGGAAGCGCTCAAGGCCCTGCTGCCCGACCATGCGGAACCGTTCGCGGTGGTGCTGCTCGATCTCGGGCTGCCCGACCAGGACGGCTTCGAGGTGTGCGGCCGGATCCGCAAGCTCTGCGCCATCCCCGTCATCATGGTCACCGCGCGCTCCGATGTGCGCTCCCGCATCCACGGCCTCAACCTCGGCGCGGACGACTATGTCGTCAAGCCGTACGACACCGGTGAGCTGCTGGCCCGCATCCACGCGGTGAGCCGGCGTACCGCGCCCGGCGGCGCCGACCAGCCGGCCGACGAGAGCGCCGCCGACGACGCGCTGCACCTGGGTGCGGTCACCGTCGAACTCCCCACCCGCCAGGTGTCCGTGGACGGCACCTCGGTTCCGCTCACCCGCAAGGAGTTCGACCTGCTCGCCCTGCTCGCCCAGCGCCCCGGCGTGGTCTTCCGCCGGGAACAGATCATCAGCGAGGTGTGGCGGACGAGCTGGGAGGGCACCGGACGGACCCTTGAGGTGCATATCGCCTCCCTCCGCGCCAAACTGCGGATGCCCGCCCTGATCGAGACGGTGCGCGGCGTCGGCTACCGCCTGGTCGTGCCGGCCGCCGGCGCGGGGCCCCGGCCGCCCGCCGCCCCGGCCTCCTGACGGCCGCCGCGACCACGTGCGCACCCGACTCCTCCCGCTCCTCATCGTCCTCATGGCCGGTGTGCTGCTCGCGCTCGGCATCCCGCTGGGCGTGATCACGGCCGGTGTGGAGCAGCAGCGGGTGGTCGTCGACCGGATCGACGATGCCGCCCGCTTCGCCTCCCTCGCCCAGTTCGTCACCGCCCGCCCCGCCGCCGACGGCGACAGCAAGACCCCCGAGGAGGACGAGCGGCGCGCCACCCTGCGCACCGAGCTCGCGCGCTACTACGGCCTCTACGGCATACGGGCCGGTGTCTTCTACCGCGATCACACCCCGATGGCCGCCGCCCCCGCCGGTATGCCGGTGCCCCGCGAGGGCGAGGGCGCACAGGCCTTCAGCGAGGCGCTGGCCGGCCGTCGCAGCCACGACCCGCACCAGATCTGGCCCTGGGACGACACCGGCCGTATCCCGGTCGCCTCACCGGTGATCCGCGACGGCGATGTGGTCGCCGTCGTCATGACCGACTCGCCCACCGCGCAGATGCGCTCCCATGTCCTGCGCGGCTGGCTGCTGATCGCGGCCGGAGAGTGCGCGGCCATGCTCGTCGCCGTCGCCGCGGCCTTCCGCCTCACCGGCTGGGTGCTGCGGCCGGTACGGGTCCTGGACGCGGCCAGCCACGACATCGCCACCGGCCGGATGAACGCCCGGGTGGCCGCCACCGCGGGCCCGCCCGAACTGCGCCGCCTGGCCCGCTCGTTCAACGAGATGGCCGACAACGTCGAAGACGTCCTGGAACAGCAGCGCGCCTTTGTCGCCGACGCCTCCCACCAGCTGCGCAACCCCCTCTCCGCGCTGCTGCTGCGGATCGAGCTGCTGGCCCTCGAACTCCCCGACGACAACGCGGAGATCGCCTCGGTCCGCACGGAGGGCAAGCGGCTGGCCCGCGTCCTGGACGATCTGCTCGACCTCGCGCTCGCCGAACACACCGCCGCCGACCTCCAGCTCACCGATGTCGCGGCGCTGGCCGCCGAACGCGTCGATTCCTGGCGTCCGCTGGCCGACGACAAGGGCGTCCTCCTCACCTACGAGGGGCAGCCCGCAGTCACCGGCTGGGCCGACCCGATCGCCCTGTCCAGCGCCCTGGACGCCGTCGTCGACAACGCCCTGAAGTTCACTCCTGAGGGCCGGCCGGTCACCGTCGGTGTCGCCCCGGAGGGCGAGCGCGTCCATGTCACCGTCGCCGACCGGGGCCCCGGCCTGACCGACGACGAGCTCGCCCGGGTCGGCGACCGCTTCTGGCGCAGCAGCCGCCACCAGAACGTGTCCGGATCCGGGCTGGGCCTGTCGATCACCCGCGCCCTGCTCACCGCGGGCGGCGCCACCATCGCCTACGCCCCGCATCCGCCGCACGGGCTGAAGGTCACCGTCACCGTGCCGCGCACCGCACCGTGACGGGCGTCCGCACGGGCCGCCGGGTACCCCGGTCACCTGTGCTACCGTTGACGGCGTTGCAGTTGTGGTACCCATGATGAACTTTGTGCGCGCCCGGAGGCTGGTAGCCCCGGGCGTTCCTTGTTTTCCGGACCTGTTCCGGTGTGGGGCAATCATCTCGGCGACAAGGAGGCCGCACAGTGTGGTCTCCGGTTTGCCCCATGAAGGAGAAAAACATGGCTTCCGGCACCGTCAAGTGGTTCAACTCGGAAAAGGGCTTCGGCTTCATCGAGCAGGACGGCGGCGGCCCCGACGTCTTCGCCCACTACTCGAACATCGCCGCCCAGGGCTTCCGTGAGCTCCTCGAGGGCCAGAAGGTCACCTTCGACGTGACCCAGGGCCCGAAGGGCCCGCAGGCGGAGAACATCGTCGCCGCCTGACGCTCCTGGCGTCCCGTGACCGGGGCCCGCACCGGCTGGTCCGGTGCGGGCCCCGATCCGTTCGCGGGCGGGGCCCGGCCGGGCTCTCAGCGCCCGGCATGGCATCTCCGGGCTGCCGGAGCCAGGCCGTTGGCGATCAGGTTTTCGGGGCCGGGACTGCCGGCTCAGGGCTTCTGGGACACGTAATAGCGCCGGGCGCCCTCATGCAGCTCCAGCGGATCGGTGAACACCGCCGTCCGCAGATCCACCTTCTGCGCGGCATGCACCTGGCGCCCGATCGAGTCCCGGCTGTCGATGACCGTACGGGTGATGCCCTGGGTCATCGCCGCGTCCTCGCGGTCGGTCGTCACCAGTAGGTTCGCGACGGCGATCGTCTTCACTCCCTGCCCGTCCTGGGCCAGGGGGTAGGCGTCGGCCGGCATCACCGCCGCGCGGTAGTAGCGCGTGCGCTCGCCCTGCCGGTGCAGCGCCGGCCCCAGGTCCCCGAGCTGGACCAGCCGCACCGGGAACCGCCGGACCAGCCGCTGCACCGCCGTCGTCGGCAGCCCGCCGGACCAGAAGAAGGCGTCCAGCTTGTGCTGCTCCAGCAGTTTCGGCATCTCGTCGATGCCGACCCGTACCGGCTCGATGTCCTTGTTGAAGTCCAGCCCGGCGGCCTCCAGCAACCGCCGGGTGATCAGCTGTACGCCGGAGCCGTCGGCCCCGACGCCCACCCGCAGCCGCCGCAGATCCTTCGTCGAGCGCACCGCGGACTTCTTCGGCACCACCAGCTGCATGTAGTCGTCGTACAGCCGCGCACAGGCCCGCAGCCGGTCCGCGCCCGATTCGCCCCTGACCTGGTACTCGGCGACCGCGTCCGCCGTCGCGATGGTGAACTCCGCGCGGCCGGCGACCAGTTGCCGCAGATTGTCGATGGAGCCCTCGCTGCGGGCCAGCCGCAGATCCACGTCCGGCAGGTCGTGGGCCAGGTCCTGCTTCAGCAGCTCCCCGTAGCGCGCGTACACCCCGGTCGGCACGCCCGTCGCCAGCGTCACCTGCCCGCGGGGCGAGGGCTCACCGCCCATCGCCAACAGCCACCACAGCCCCAGCCCGAGGGCGACCAGTGCGGCGACCGTCGCCTGGAAGGCCCGGCGGCCGGTGCGGGAGAGTGCTGTGACCATGGGCGGGATCCTGCCAGCACATCGGCCGGAAAGGGAGGGGCGGGGGTGGGCCGGGGCCGCGGGACCACCGCTCGCCGGTGCGGCGGCCGGCATCCCGGCAGCCCGTCCGCCGGGCCACCGGCCGGAACTCCTACGGGACGTGCAGGACCCGGCCGGGCCTCCCCGCAGGCCCGACCGCCCTATGCATATGGCGCTTCGCGTAGCACGATCGAACATAGAGGGTCGCTCCTCACGACATGAGACGCAGCGGGGACCTGGCACGTCCCCCACCGCGTGCCGCCCGGCGCGCATCCCAGTGATCCCTCCACCCGAGCGCACCGGCGCCGGTGCTCGACACCGCGGCCCCCTGACGCGCCGGTGCGGGAAACGACACCTCATGAAACCGCTCGCCGAACTGCGTCCTGACCTCCATGCCCGGCCCGACGCACTCCGCTCACCCCCGCTCGCCGCCGACCTCGGCCTGCTCCTCCTGCGCCTGACCGTGGGACTGATCCTGGCAGGACACGGCGCCCAGAAGCTCTTTGGTTTCTTCGGCGGCCACGGGCTCACCGCCACCGGCAAGGGCTTCGAGGCCCTCGGCTACCGCCCCGGTGGGTTCTACGCCGGTCTCGCCGGGGCCTCGGAGGTCCTCGGCGGCCTCGGCCTCGCGGCCGGGCTGTTCACGCCCCTGGCGGCGGCCGCACTCATCGGCGTAATGATCAACGCCATGGCCCTCTCCGCGTCCCAGGGACTCTGGGCGGCGACCGGCGGCATCGAATACCCCCTGACCATCGCCGTCGTCGCACTGACCGTCGCGGCCACCGGCCCCGGCCGCTTCGCCCTCGACCGCCCCTTCCGCTGGGGGGACGGCGGCCTGCGCAGCGCGGCCTTCGCGCTGGTGGCGGGCGGTGCCGGCGCCGCGATCGTGCTGGCCCTGTGAGACAGGCCGCCCGCGCCGCCGCCCGCCCGGGGCCGGATCCCGCCCGAAGACTCCGGGGTCGGGAGGTACTTCCGGTACCGCCTACCCTTGTTGCATGACCAGCAGCGACCGGAGCCAGGCAGTGGGCGTGAACAAGAGTTACGAGATCCGCACCTACGGGTGCCAGATGAACGTCCACGACTCCGAGCGGCTGTCCGGCCTGCTGGAAGACGCCGGATACGTCCCCGCGCCCAAGGACGGCGAGGGCGCCGATGTAGTGGTCTTCAATACCTGCGCGGTGCGGGAGAACGCCGACAACCGGCTCTACGGCAACCTCGGTCAGCTCGCCCCGAAGAAGGCCGCGCGGCCCGGTATGCAGATCGCCGTGGGCGGCTGCCTCGCCCAGAAGGACCGCGACACCATCGTCAAGAAGGCCCCCTGGGTCGACGTGGTCTTCGGGACGCACAACATCGGCAAGCTGCCGGTGCTGCTGGAGCGCGCCCGCGTCCAGGAAGAGGCGCAGGTCGAGATCGCCGAGTCCCTGGAGGCGTTCCCCTCGACCCTGCCCACCCGCCGCGAGAGCGCGTATGCGGCCTGGGTGTCCATCTCGGTGGGCTGCAACAACACCTGCACGTTCTGTATCGTCCCGGCGCTGCGCGGCAAGGAGAAGGACCGCCGGCCCGGCGACATCCTCGCCGAGATCGAGGCGCTGGTCGCCGAGGGCGTCAGCGAGATCACCCTGCTCGGGCAGAACGTCAACGCGTACGGCTCCGACATCGGCGACCGCGAGGCCTTCAGCAAGCTGCTGCGCGCCTGCGGGAAGATCGACGGCCTGGAGCGGGTCCGCTTCACCTCCCCGCACCCCCGCGACTTCACCGACGACGTCATCGCCGCCATGGCCGAGACGCCCAACGTGATGCCGCAGCTCCACATGCCGCTCCAGTCCGGCTCGGACACCGTCCTCAAGGCGATGCGCCGCTCGTACCGCCAGGAGCGCTTCCTCGGCATCATCGAGAAGGTGCGCGCCGCGATGCCGGACGCCGCCATCTCCACGGACATCATCGTCGGCTTCCCGGGCGAGACCGAGGAGGACTTCGAGCAGACACTGCACACGGTCCGCGAGTCCCGCTTCGCCCAGGCCTTCACCTTCCAGTACTCCAAGCGCCCCGGTACCCCGGCGGCCGACATGGAGGGCCAGATCCCCAAGGCCGTGGTCCAGGAGCGCTATGCGCGCCTGGTCGCCCTCCAGGAGGAGATCTCCTGGGAGGAGAACAAGAAGCAGGTCGGCCGCACCCTCGAGGTTCTGGTCGCCGAGGGCGAGGGCCGCAAGGACGAGGCGACCCACCGCCTGTCCGGCCGGGCCCCCGACAACCGCCTGGTGCACTTCACCCGCCCCGACGAGCCGGTCCGCCCAGGCGACACGGTGACCGTCGAGGTCACCTACGCCGCTCCGCACCACCTCCTGGCGGAGGGCCCGGCCAAGGCGGTCCGCCGTACCCGGGCCGGTGACGCCTGGGAGAAGCGCAACGCCGCCCCGGCCGAGAAGCCCCAGGGCGTGCTGCTGGGCCTGCCCACCATCGGCGCCCCGGCACCGAGCCCGGCGCCCGCCGCCGGCTGCGGCTGCGACTGACCGGCCGCGTGCCGGGTGCCCCGCAGGGCACCACGACCGCCCTCGCACCAGGGGCGTTACGCTGCGTGGCATGCTCGTAGCCGCCGCTCTCTGTCCCTGCCCGCCGCTTCTCGTCCCGGCGGTGGCCGCCGGGGCGGCGCCCGAACTGGCGGCGCTGCGTGCCGCCTGCCTGGACGTGACCGGCGTGCTCGCCGCGGCCCGCCCCGACCGGCTGGTCGTGCTGGGCCCCGCCGACGAGGCCGGCCGGGGCCCGCACCCGCAGGGCGCCCTCGGCTCGTTCCGCGGTTTCGGGGTGGACCTCGAGGTGCGGCTGGGCGCCGCCGGGACCACGCCGGAGCGGGAACTCCCGCCGTCGCTGTCGGTCGGCGCCTGGCTGCTGTCCCGTACGGACTGGGCCGACGCCCCCGTGGACGCGCTGGGCGTGGCGGAGTCGCTGCCCCGAGACCAGGCCCTGTCGGCGGGCCGGGAGATCGCGGCGTCCGCGCCCCGGGTGGCGCTGCTGGTGATGGGCGACGGCAGCGCCTGCCGGACGGTGAAGGCGCCCGGCTACTTCGACGAGCGGGCCGAGGCCTTCGACGCCGCGACGGCCCGCGCCCTGGGCACCGCCGACCTCGATGCGCTCACCGCGCTGGACGAGGAGCGTGCCGCCGCCCTCCAGGTATCCGGACGGGCCGGCTGGCAGGTCCTGGCGGGCGCGGCCGAGGGCGCGGACCTGCGCGGACGGCTGCTCCGCGACGACGCCCCGTACGGCGTGGGCTACTTCGTGGCCGCCTGGTCGTAGCGCGGCCCCGAGGACGGATACGCCGACGGCCGCGAGGCGCTCCACCTCGCGGCCGTCGAGCCGAGTACGGCAGGCACCCCCTAGTGCCGTGCGCTCTCGCTGTCCGCGGCGGCCTCCGCCGACTGCTGGCGGGGGATCCCGGCGCTCTCGCCGGCCTTCTCCGCCGACGGCTCATCGGCGCCGGCCTTCTCCGCCGACGGCTCATCGGCGCCCGCCGTCGCGGCCGTCGCCTCACCGGGCGCCTCCGGAGCCGCCGCCTCCGCCGCGGATGCCGTCTCCGCCGGGGTTCCGGGGCCGTCCGCGGCCTGCTCGGTGCCGCCGGCGTCCTCGGCCCCGGCGCCCTCGGTGGCCGCCGAAACGGCCGCTTCCGCCGGCTCCGTCGGCTCCGCCGGTTCCTCCGCCTCGGCCGTCACCGCCGCAGCGGCACTCTCCTCCGCCGACGCTTCGGACTTACGGCGGCGAAACCGCGAAAACACGCCCATAACTGCTCCTACGCTCTTCATGTGGCGAAATCCCATGCCGCCGGGGAACGGCCCATTGCGCCGCCCGCGGGCGCCGGTGGGACGCACCGGCTCCTGGGACCTCGCAACAGGCAACGAACCCATCGGTGGCCCGTCACGTCGCTCGTTCGAGATGGGGGCGTGATGTTTGCGAGACTGACGGGGTGAACACCGCCGTTCCCGCTCCGCGGGTCATCGCCGTCGTCGGTCCCACTGCGGCCGGAAAGTCCGATCTGGGCGTCGCACTCGCACAGCATGTGGGGGGCGAGGTCATCAATGCCGACTCCATGCAGCTCTACCGCGGCATGGACATCGGCACCGCCAAGCTCACGCCCGAGGAGCAGCAGGGCGTCCCGCACCGCCTCCTGGACATCTGGGACGTGACCCGCGCCGCCAGCGTCGCCGAGTACCAGCGGCTGGCCCGTGCCGAGATCGACCGGCTGCTCGCCGAGGGCCGCACCCCGGTCCTCGTCGGCGGCTCCGGCCTGTACGTCCGCGGCGCCATCGACGCCCTCGACTTCCCCGGCACCGACCCGGAGGTGCGCGCCCGCCTGGAGGCCGAACTGGCCGAACTGGGCAGCGGCGCCCTGCACGCCCGGCTGGCCGTCGCCGACCCCGAGGCGGCCCGCGCGATCCTGGCGGGCAACGGCCGCCGCATCGTGCGCGCCCTGGAGGTCATCGAGATCACCGGCCGCCCCTTCACCGCCAACCTCCCCGGCCACGAAGCGGTTTACGACACCCTTCAGATCGGCGTCGACGTCGAGCGCCCCGAACTCGACGAGCGGATCGCCCGGCGGGTCGACCGTATGTGGGAGGCGGGCCTGGTCGACGAGGTGCGCCGGCTGGAGGGCGAGGGGCTGCGCGAGGGCCGTACGGCCTCCCGGGCGCTCGGCTACCAGCAGGTGCTCGCCCAGCTGGCGGGGGAGTGCACCGAGCAGGAAGCGCGCGACGAGACGGTGCGCGCCACCAAGCGCTTTGCGCGCCGTCAGGACTCGTGGTTCCGCCGGGACCCGCGGGTCCACTGGCTCAGCGGCGCCGCCGAGCACCGGGCGGAACTTCCCGGCCAGGCGCTGGCGTTGCTCGAACGACCGGTCACAGCCTGATCACGTCATGGCATCGGGACGCTCCGGCCGTCATCCGGGCCCCTGAGGGCGTGTCATCATCGACCTTCGATCGAGGCGTGCAGTCTGGAGTGGGGAGGGCGCGTGGCAATGGAGGCCGGCCCTCGCAACGGAGCGCAGCGTCCGGACAACGGCGTTGATGCGGCACCCCTGACCGACGACGGTCCGGACGCCGACGACGGCCTGCCCGGCGCCGACGGTGTCGGTAGCGGACCGCTCACCGACCCGGACACCCTGGACGACTCCGACGCCCCGGACTCCGGCGCCGACGGCCCCGGCGAGGGCGGCGAGTCCTTCCGGGAGCTGCGCCCGCCCCGGCGGCTGCGGCTGTGGCAGCTGGCGCCGATCGTGGCGCTCGCCGCCCTCGGCTCGCTGATGTTCGCCTTCCCCCTCGCCTTCGAGCTGGGCGGCGACGGCGGCGCGATGATCGCGATGCTCGGCCTGCTGCTGTGCTGCTGCGCCGCGGGCTGGGGCATGATGGCCGCCCGCCGCGTCGGCCACACCTGGCCCGGCCTCCCGGCACGCGGCTCCGGCCGCCGGGCCGGCTGGCGCGTGGTGCTGCTCTACGCCGTCGTGGTGGCCATCCCGGCGTCACTGGCCATCTGGCGCGTGGCCCGGCTGCGCTGAGCGGGCGGGGCCTCCCCGGGTCTGTCTATGGGGTGGCTGTGGCCTATGGGGCTGCTGTTCCCGAGGTCCCGTTTCCCGGTGCTTGCTTCCGCGGCTCCTGGGTGTCCTCCGGGCTTGCTTTGCCGTGGGCCTGGAGTTTTCCCCTCCGCCCACCCCCCTTCGGGGGGTGGGCGGGTGTAGGCGAGCGCAGCCCCCGCTCCCACCCCCGCCCCTGCCCCGCTCCCACCCCTCTCCCCGCCCCCGCCCCCGTAAGGCCGATCCCGCCGCCGTCCCCGTACGATGCAAGGGTGACCAGCACGCAGCGCCTCCCCTTCCTCAAGGGCCACGGCACCGAGAACGACTTTGTGATCGTCCCCGACCCGGACGGCCGCCTCGACCTGCCCGCGACCGCCGTCGCCAGGATCTGCGACCGGCGGGCCGGACTCGGCGGCGACGGTCTGCTGCGTGTCGTACGGTCCGCCGTGCACCCGGAGGCGCGTGCCCAGGCCGACGAGGCCGAGTGGTTCATGGACTACCGCAACGGCGACGGCTCGATCGCCGAGATGTGCGGCAACGGCGTCCGCGTCTTCGCGCGCTATCTGCTGCACGCCGGCCTGGTCGAGGCCGGTGACCTCGCCATCGCCACCCGTGCCGGCGTACGCCGCGTCCACGTCGCCAAGACCGGCGATGTCACGGTCTCGATGGGCCGCGCCGAGCTCCGTGAGGAGAGCGTCGTCGTCTCGGTCGACGGCCGCAGCTGGCCGGCCCGGAACGTGAACATGGGCAATCCGCACGCCGTCGCCTTCGTCGACGATCTGGCCCACGCCGGCGACCTGCTGGCCGTACCGCCGTTCAGCCCAGCGTCGGTTTATCCCGACGGCGTGAACATCGAGTTCGTCGTCGACCGTGGTCCGGGCCGGGTCGCGATGCGGGTCCACGAGCGCGGCTCGGGCGAGACCCGCTCCTGCGGCACCGGCGCCTGCGCGGTCGCCGTCGCCGCGGCCCGCAGGGACGGCGTGGACCCCACGGAGACCGGTACGCCCGTCACGTACACGGTCGATGTGCTCGGCGGCAGCCTCTCGATCACCGAGCTGCCCGACGGCACGGTCGAGATGACCGGCCCGGCCGAGATCGTCGCCGAGGGCACCTTCACCCCCGCCTGGATGGGTGCCGCCCTCGCCTGACGGGAGCTGCGGTGATCCCGGGGCCCGGTCTCCCGCGAGAAACGGTTCCGGCCAAAACATTCGCTCGAACGGGTGATCCGTATCACTCTGAGCGAGAGGCGGACAGCGCTGCGTGATGGGCTCGGTAGCATCAAGCACCGGCCCGGACGTCCGAACTGACACGTCCCACCGCCGGTCGACGCTGCCGGAGGTGCCCATGAGCGCAGAGGCCACTAACCCTGGTAACCCTGGAGCAGCGGGCCGCAAGCGCGGCCGCCGCCGACTGGAGCTCAGAGGGCTGCGCCGTATTGGCCGTGCCGCGCTGCTCGGGCCGGCCCCGCGCGACGGCCTCCCGCACGCCCTGGAGCACGTCGCCAAGGTGCACCGCGGCCACCACCCGGACGCCGACCTGGACACCCTCGCCAAGGCCTATCTGCTCGCCGAGTCCTCGCACCGTGGCCAACTGCGCAAGAGCGGCGAGCCGTACATCACCCATCCGCTCGCGGTGACCCTCATCCTCGCCGAACTGGGCGCGGAGACCACGACCTTGACCGCCTCCCTGCTCCACGACACCGTCGAGGACACGGAAGTGACGCTGGATCAGGTGCGGGACCGGTTCGGTGCGGAGGTCTGCTATCTGGTCGACGGCGTCACCAAGCTGGAGAAGGTCGACTACGGCTCGGCGGCCGAGCCGGAGACCTTCCGCAAGATGCTGGTGGCGACCGGCAACGACGTCCGGGTGATGTCCATCAAACTCGCCGACCGGCTGCACAACATGCGCACCCTCGGTGTGATGCGCCCCGAGAAACAGGCCCGGATCGCCAAGGTCACCCGCGATGTGCTGATCCCGCTCGCCGAACGCCTCGGCGTCCAGGCGCTGAAGGCCGAGCTGGAGGACCTGGTCTTCGCGATCCTGCACCCCGAGGAGTACGCCACCACCCGGGCCCTGGTCATGGAGTACGCGACGCGGTCCGATCCGCTCACCGCCCTCGCGCGGCGGGTGCGCGAGGTCCTGGACGAGGCGGGTATCGACGCCGAAGTCCTCGTCCGGCCACGGCACTTCGTCTCCGTCCACCGCGTACGCCTCGCCCGCCGTGAGCTGACCGGCGCGGATCTGGGGCGGCTGCTGGTGCTGGTGGCGGAGGACGCCGACTGCTACGCCGTCCTCGGCGAGCTGCACACCTGCTTCACCCCGGTCATCTCCGAGTTCAAGGATTTCATCGCGGCCCCCAAGTTCAACCTCTACCAGTCGCTGCACACGGCGATCACCGGCCCGTCCGGGGAGGTCGCCGAGACGCTGATCCGTACGCACCAGATGCACCGGGTTGCCGAGGCCGGGGTGATCGCACTGGGCAATCCGTACGCCCCCACGGACGGCGTGGACGCCCCCGAGGGCGAGCGGGCCGACCCGACCCGCCCCGGATGGCTCTCCCGGCTGCTGGAGTGGCAGCGCACCACCCCCGACCCGGACACGTTCTGGACCTCGCTGCGCGACGACCTCGCCCAGGACCGGGAGATCACCGTCTTCTGCGCCGACGCCCCGTCGGGCGGCTCGTCCGGCGTCTCGGGCGGGGCCATCGGTCTGCCCGCCGGGGCGAGTTGTGTGGACGCCGCGTACGAACGGCACGGCGAGGCGGCGCACTGTTGTATCGGCGCCCGTGTCAACGGCCGGCTCGCCACGCTCTCCACCGTCCTGCGCGACGGCGACAGCCTCCAGCTGCTGATGGCCCCGGACTCCGCGGCCGGCCCCTCGCCCGAATGGCTCGACCACGCCCGTACGCCCGCCGCCCGGCTCGCCATCGCCCGGTGGCTGGCCGGCCCGGGGGAGCCCGGCGTCCGCCCGGCGAGCCCCGGCGAGGGGCTCGCCGCGGTGCCCCCCGCCGACCGCCGCGCCGCGGACCACGACCGCTCCGGAGCGGATCGGGTCGCCCCCGCCTCGCTCCTCGCAGTGGCGGATCTGCCCGGTGCGGCCGTCCGGCTGGCGGGCTGCTGCACCCCGGTGCCGCCGGACGCGGTCACCGGATTCGCCGTACGGGGCGGCACGGTCACCGTCCACCGCGCCCTGTGCCCCGTGGTGGCGCGGATGGCGGCCACCGGCCGGCAGCCGGTCGGGGTGCGCTGGCGGGGTGCCGACCAGGGGGGCCACGGCTGCCGGGTCACCCTCCTGGCAGAGGCCTTCAGCCGGCCGCACCTCCTCGCCGACCTCACCGAAGCCATCGCCTCCCAGGGCGCCGCCGTGGTGTCGGCCGCCGTCGAACCCCCGCACGAACAGCGGGTCCGCCACACCTACACGCTGCATCTGCCGAACGCCGCCGGGCTGCCGTCCCTGATGCGGGCCATGCGCCAAGTGCCGGGTGTGTTCGACGTGTTGCGCGCCGGCCGCGCCCGACAGGCCGCGGCACTGCGCCCCTGAATGCTTCCGGAGTACGCCGGGTGACGGTCCGTCGGGAAACGCTCCGTCCGGCGGCGTAAGGCGGACGCACGATCCGCCGCCCGTTCGGGTGCCGTTTGCCCGGTCACCCGCGGGGGAGGGTGCCGCGTTGGTAGCCGTAGTTCATGTCCCTTCCCCTGCGCCGCCCGTTCCGCGACCCCGATCGCCCCGTCCGCGCCCTGCCCCGTGGCCCGAGCGGACGGATCCGGTGGACCGGCTACCGGGCCGCCGCCCTCGGGCTGGCCGCCCTCGCCACCCTCGGCGTGGCCGAGCCGTCGCCCCTGGGGCCGCAAGGCATGGGACCGCAAGGCCTCGGCGACCCCCTCTACCCGACGCTCGGCAACACCGGATACGACGTCACGTCCTACGACGTCTCCCTGGACTACTCCGGCCACAACAACCAGCCGCTGAGCGCCGTCACCGAGATCACCGTCCGGGCCACCACCGAGCTCGACCACCTCAACCTCGACTTCGCCCGCGGCACCGTCCGCTCCGTGAAGATCGGCGGTCTGCCCGCCGAGCACCAGCAGCACGGCGAGGACCTGGTGCTCACCCCGGCCTTCCACGTCTCCCGGGGGCAGGAGGTGAAGATCTCCGTCGAGCACACCAGCGAGCCCAGCGGCAAGGGCGACGGCGGCTGGATCCGCACCTCGGACGGCCTGGCGATGGCCAACCAGGCCGACGCCGCACACCGCGTCTTCCCCTGCAACGACCACCCCTCCGACAAGGCGCTCTTCACCTTCCACATCACCGCGCCCCAGGAGCTGACCGCCGTCGCCAACGGGCTGCCCCAGCGCCCCGGTGCCCGCGCGGCGCGCCGGACCTGGACCTATCGCACCACCCATCCCATGGCCACCGAGCTGGCGCAGGTCTCCATCGGGAAGTCCAGCGTGCTGCTGCACCACGGGCCGCACGGGCTGCCGGTCCGCGATGTCGTACCGACCGCGGACCGCCCCGCCCTCGCGCCCTGGCTGGCGAAGACCCCGGATCAGCTGGCCTGGATGGAGCGCAAGGTCGGTCCCTACCCCTTCGAGGCGTACGGGGTGCTGATCGTCAACGCCAGGACCGGCTTCGAGCTGGAGACCCAGACCCTCTCGCTCTTCGAGAAGGCCATGTTCACCGCCGGGCAGCTGCCCGACTGGTATGTCGAGTCCGTGATGGTGCACGAGCTGGCCCACCAGTGGTTCGGCGACAGCGTCAGCCCGCGCCGCTGGTCGGACGTCTGGCTCAACGAGGCCCATGCGACCTGGTACGAGGCCCTCTACGCCCAGGAGCGGGGCGACAAGCGTGCCTCTCTGGACGCCCGTATGCGCCATGCCTATGAGGAGTCCGACGGCTGGCGGGCCGAGGGCGGCCCGCCGGCCGCGCCCAAGGTGCCCAGGCCGGGGCAGAAGATCGGCATCTTCCGCCCGATCGTCTACGACGGCAGCGCGCTGGTCCTGTACGCCCTGCGGCAGAAGATCGGCACCGCCGCCTTCGACCGCCTGGAACACGAGTGGGTGGACCGGCACCGCGACGGCGTGGCGGACACCGCCGACTTCATCCAGCTGTCCTCCGAGGTCGCCGGACAGAACCTGACCGGGTTCTTCCAGGAATGGCTCTACGGCGACCGGACACCGCCGATGCCGGGTCATCCGGAGTGGCTGCACAAGGGGGGCGCGGAGAAGCCCGGCGGGCCCAAGGGAGCCGTCGCAAGCCCCGGGCCCAAGGGGGCCGCCGCGACCCCTGGCCCCAAGGGGGTGGCGGAGAACCCCGCGCCCAAGGGGGCGGCCGGGACCCCCGGGCCCGGGGGAGCCGCCGAAACGCCCGGAAAACCCGTGTGACGGCCTTCGCGGGTCGTGGGACCATCTTCGGGTCGGCGCCGGCCGGCCCGGGAATCTCCGGGGCGGCTCGGACGTTGACAATAGCGACGGCCGCGGCAGCACCACGGCGGTCGCCGCACCACCGACAGTCCCGGCGGGAACACCAGGTCCCCGCGAGGGCTTACCGACGACGCAAAGGATCAAATGACCTCCTCTTCTTCCCTTCCGCAGGACCGGCAGCGACTCCCCGAGAGCCTTCGGGCCAACGCCCTGATGGAAGAGGACGTCGCCTGGAGCCACGAGATCGACGGGGAGCGTGACGGCGACCAGTACGACCGTTCGGCGCGTGCCGCGCTCCGCCGTGTAGCGGGCCTTTCCACCGAGCTCGAGGACGTCACCGAGGTCGAGTACCGACAGCTCCGCCTGGAGCGTGTGGTGCTCGTGGGTGTCTGGACCACCGGCACGGTCCAGGAGGCGGAGAACTCCCTCGCCGAGCTGTCCGCACTCGCCGAGACCGCCGGTGCCATGGTGCTCGACGGCGTCATTCAGCGCCGCGACAAGCCCGACCCGGCCACGTACATCGGCTCGGGCAAGGCACTGGAGCTGCGCGACATCGTGCTGGAGTCCGGGGCGGACACCGTGGTCTGTGACGGTGAGCTCTCCCCGGGCCAGCTGATCCACCTCGAGGACGTCGTCAAGGTCAAGGTGGTCGACCGGACCGCCCTGATCCTCGACATCTTCGCCCAGCACGCCAAGTCCCGGGAGGGCAAGGCGCAGGTCTCGCTGGCGCAGATGCAGTACATGCTCCCCAGGCTCCGTGGCTGGGGCCAGTCGCTGTCCCGGCAGATGGGTGGCGGTGGCTCCGGTTCGGCGGGCGGCGGTATGGCCACCCGTGGTCCCGGTGAGACCAAGATCGAGACGGACCGGCGGCGGATCCGCGAGAAGATGGCGAAGATGCGCCGGGAGATCGCGGAGATGAAGACCGGCCGGGACATCAAGCGCCAGGAACGCCGGCGCAACAAGGTCCCCTCCGTCGCCATCGCCGGCTACACCAACGCCGGCAAGTCCTCCCTGCTCAACCGCCTCACCGGCGCCGGCGTCCTGGTGGAGAACGCCCTGTTCGCCACCCTGGACCCCACCGTCCGGCGGGCCGAGACGCCCAGCGGACGGCTCTACACCCTCGCCGACACCGTCGGCTTCGTCCGGCATCTGCCGCACCACCTCGTCGAGGCGTTCCGCTCCACGATGGAGGAGGTCGGCGACTCCGACCTCATCCTGCACGTGGTCGACGGCTCGCATCCGGTGCCGGAGGAGCAGCTGGCCGCCGTCCGCGAGGTGATCCGTGACGTGGGCGCGACGGACGTGCCCGAGATCGTGGTCGTCAACAAGGCCGACGCGGCCGATCCGCTGGTGCTCCAGCGCCTGCTGCGCCAGGAGAAGCACGCCCTCGTGGTCTCGGCCCGTACGGGCCAGGGCATGGAAGAGCTGCTGACCCTGCTCGACGAGGAACTTCCCCGGCCGCAGGTCGAGATCGAGGTCCTGGTGCCCTACACCCAGGGCGCCCTGGTCTCGCGGGCGCACGCCGAGGGCGAGGTCATCTCCGAGGAGCACACCGCGGACGGCACGATGCTCAAGGCGCGGGTGCATGCGGAGCTGGCCGCCGAGTTCCAGCCGTTCGTCCCGGCGGCGTAGCGGCCGCGTAGCGCAGACGACGAAAGGCCCGCCCCCGGGAGACCGGGGGCGGGCCTTTGCTTCGTGCCCGTGGGCGGTATGCGGGGGGCCGCCGTCCCCGGCGCCACCCGCCTCACCTGCCTACTGCTTGCTTGCCCACTTCTTGCTCATGGTGTCGAACATGCTCTTGGCCTCGGGGCCCAGGTGCGGGCCGGCCGACCAGCGGGCCGGACGCGGCCCCATCGACATGTTGGAGATCAGCACCGGCTTGCCGTCCGTGCCCTTGATGAACCAGGGGCCACCGGAGGAGCCACCGGTCATGGTGCAGCCGATCCGGTACATGGTCGGCTTGTTGGCGTCCATCGACAGCCGGCTCGGCTTGTCGGTGCACTGCTGCTGCGCCGCACCGTCGAACGGCGGCTCGGCCGGGTAGCCCTGCGCGGTCAGGCTCGGGATCTTGGCCATCGCGGGCGCGTTGAAGTCGACCTGGTAGGCACCGCCGGCCACCTCTTCGAGCGACTTGCCGCCCGTGTTCTCCTCCGGCTTCACGTGCATCAGCGCGAAGTCGTACGGAGCCATCGGCACACCCGGAACGGCGCCGCCACCCTTGATCCACTGCTGGGACGTCGCCATGTCGTCCGCCCACCACTTGCCCGACGGGACCCGGTCCTCGTAGGACTTGCCCTTCAACTGGCCGGCAGTGCCGCCGGTCTTGTTGAAGTTCGGCACGAACATCATGTTGCGGTACCAGCCGCCGCTCTTGCCGGCGTGCACACAGTGCGCCGCGGTCCACACGAGGTTGGACTTACCGGGGTGCGCCGGGTCCTTGACGACGGTGGCGGAGCAACGCGACCCGCCCTCGGGGGTGCTGAACAGCAGCAGGCCCACGCCGGGAGCGGTCGAGGTGTACGGGGTCTTCACGGCCTGAGCCGGGACGGCGGCGGGCTCAGGGTCGGTCTTGCCCTGGTCCTCCGAGATGTCCTCGGGCTTGCTGGGGTCCTGGGGCGGCTTGACCTTGTCGATCTTGTCCTTGTCCCAGAAGTCCTTGATGATCGGGTTGATGAACTCCCCGGCCTCCCGGAGCCACTTGTCCCGGTCCCAGTTCTTCCACTCACCGTTCTTCCACTTGTCCAGGTCGAAGCCGTGTTCCTTGAGCTTGTCCTGGATGTCCTGAGGGATCTGGAAGCCACCCCCGCCCGTGGAGTCCTGGGCCGCGGACTGGCTGGCCTTGGAGTCCGCGTTGCCGCCCTCGGGTCCGCAGCCGGTGGCCGTGAGTGCCACGACGGCGGTGAGGGCGGCGGCGGCCAGGACTGGCCGACGTATGGATCGCATGGGTGAGCTCCCCCTGGTGAATCGGACTGAGCCGGTGTGGCTTGTTCGGTGTTGCACCGGTCTGTTCTTTGTCATGAACCTCAAGATCCCGGCGCAACACCCCACTATGCCGGTGACGATGGGGACGGCGGTACTCGGGGCCCCGGTTCCACGCCATCAAGGATCTTGCCGAAAACCGTGATCCCGAGTCGCCGCCGTCGTTGGTACGTACGGGGGACGTCCCGGGCTGCCCCCAGCCCGCGCGGCACCAGCAGCTCACCAGCAGGAGGACACAACTGCCGTGGCGTTGACCGAAACCGTGCCGGCGGCCGCGCCGCCGGCCCATGAGGGGATCCTGCGCCGGCAGTCCCTGCGTGAGTCCGCTGCCCGTACCTACGCGCGCTCGCTGCCCATCGTCCCGGTGCGCGCCCGCGGGCTGACCATCGAGGGCGCCGACGGCCGGCGCTATCTCGACTGCCTCTCCGGGGCCGGAACCCTGGCGCTCGGCCACAACCACCCGGTGGTGCTCGAAGCGATCCGCACGGTCCTCGACTCCGGCGCGCCGCTGCACGTCCTCGACCTCGCCACTCCCGTCAAGGACGCCTTCACCACCGAGCTCTTCGCCACCCTCCCGGGGAAGTTGGCGGAAACGGCGCGCATCCAGTTCTGCGGCCCGGCCGGCACGGACGCCGTCGAGGCAGCCTTCAAACTCGTCCGCACCGCGACCGGCCGGGACGGCCTGATGGCCTTCTCCGGCGCCTACCACGGCATGACCGCGGAGGCGCTCGCCGCCTCCGGGGGCGCGCAGCACACCAGCGTGGTCCGGCTGCCCTATCCATACGACTACCGCTGCCCCTTCCAGACCGGCGGCGAGCGCGGCGCCGAGCTCGCCGCACGCTGGACACAGAGCCTGCTCGACGACCCCAAGAGCGGGGTGCCCAGGCCGGCCGGGATGATCCTGGAGCCGGTCCAGGGCGAGGGCGGGGTGATCCCCGCGCCGGACGGCTGGCTGCGGCGGATGCGGGAGATCACCGCCGCCCGGCAGATCCCGCTGATCGTGGATGAGGTGCAGACCGGCGTCGGCCGCACCGGCGCCTTCTGGGCGGTCGACCACAGCGGCATCGTGCCGGATGTGATCGTGCTGTCGAAGGCGATCGGCGGCAGCCTGCCGCTCGCCGTGATCGTCTACCGCGAGGAGCTCGACGCCTGGCAGCCCAACGCCCACGCCGGCACGTTCCGCGGCAACCAGCTCGCCATGGCCGCCGGAGCCGCCACCCTCGCCTACGTCCGCACCAACGGCCTCGACCGGCGTGCCGGGGAGCTGGGCCGCCGGATGCTCGACCGGCTCACCGCCCTCGCCGCCGCCCACGACTGCATCGGCGATGTCCGCGGCCGCGGGCTGATGCTCGGCGTCGAGCTCGTCGACCGCAGCGCCGATGCCGACGCCATGGGTGCCCGCCCCGCCGACCCGCAGCTCGCCGCCGCCGTCCAGCACGCCTGCCTGGAACGCGGCCTGATCGTCGAACTGGGCGGCCGGCACTCCGCCGTCGTCCGGCTGCTGCCACCCCTGACCATCACCGACGAACAGGCGGAAGCGATCCTCGACCGCCTCGCCGACGCCATCGCGGCGGCGGTCCGCACCACCCCCGGGCCGACGGGCTCGTCCCCCACGACAATGCGAGGCACCTCCCCATGAACGAATGCCCCGGCCCCGACGGTGGCCAGCCCGCCGAGCGCATCCCCGCCCACCAGGGCGCGGGCACGATCGAGTCCGTACCGCGCCAGCAGCGGCGCGCCGCGGACGACGGCTGCCACCAGCAGCCCCACGAGGCCGCGGACCCGGCCGCCCCGCACGGCGCCCCCGGCCCGTACGACCGCACCCGGTCCGGGGACCACGACCCCCTCGACCACCCGGATCCGGCCGTCGCCGCCGACGCCGCGGGCATCGAGCATCTGCTGCGCTGCTGGCTCCGCGAGAACGGCACCCACCGCCCGGCCGAAGCCGGACTGCGCATCCCCCTGCGGGCCGCCGCGGGCGCCCTGGACATCCCCGTCCGCTACTGGTCGCCCACGGGCTGGCACCGGCTGGGCGCCCCCACTCTCGAAGGCGCCCCGGCCGGCGCCGCCCCGCTGGACGCCGTCACCCTCGCCGCGCTGCTGCGCCGCGAGGCCGCTTACGGCGACCGCCGGGCCTCCGAAGGCGGCGAGCACCGCGTGGCGGACACCGACGAGCGGCCGGCACCGGACGGCGAGGGGCAGCAGGCACCGGACGGCGACGGCGCCGAACTCATCGGCCGGGTCGCCAACTCCGTGCGCAATGTCGCCACGTTCCTCACCGACCGGCGCGCCCGGCCCGCCGACGACCACGGCGCCCTCTTCCTCGAAGCCGAACAGTCCCTCCTCTTCGGCCACCCGCTGCACCCCACACCCAAGAGCCGCGAAGGCCTCTCCGACGCCGAGACCCGGGCCTATTCGCCCGAACTGCGCGGCGCCTTCCCGCTGCACTGGATGGCCGTGCACCGCTCCGCCCTGGCCGCCGACTCCGCCTGGACCGAACGCGGCAAGTCCGTCCCGGCCGAGCAGCTCGCCAGGGGCCTCGCCGGGGACGGCCTCCGGCTCCCCGACGACACCGTGCCCCTGCCGCTGCACCCCTGGCAGGCCAGGGAACTCGCCGACCGCCCCGACGTCACCGCCCTCCGCGAGGCCGGACTGCTGCACGACCTCGGCGCCCACGGCCCGCGCTGGCACCCCACCTCCTCCGTCCGCACGGTCTACCGGCCCGACGCGGACGCCATGCTCAAGCTCTCCCTCGGGCTGCGCATCACCAACTCCCGCCGGGAGAACCTCCGTAAGGAACTGGTCCGCGGTGTGGAGGTGCACCGGCTGTTGCGCACGGGCCTCGCGGAGCAGTGGCAGATCGTCCACCCGGGCTTCGACATCGTCCGCGACCCGGCCTATCTCGCCGTCGACGGCCCCGACGGCGAACCCGTCCAGGGACTCGACGTCGTCATCCGCCACAACCCCTTCAGCACCACCGACGACGCCGTCTGCGTCGCCGGTCTCACCTCTCCCCGGCCCTGGCCCGGCCACTCGGGGGTGCGCTCCCGGCTCGAGGTTCTCGTCATCACGCTCGGCGCCCGCACCGGCCGCGCCCTGGACGCCGTGGCCACCGAATGGTTCCTGCGCTACCTCGAAGCGGTCGTACGGCCCCTGCTGTGGCTCGACGGAACGGCCGGCATCGTCCTGGAGGCCCACCAGCAGAACACCCTCGTGCTGCTGGACCCCGACGGCTGGCCGGTCGGCGGCCGCTACCGCGACAACCAGGGCTACTACTTCCGCACCTCCCGCCGCGCCGAGCTGGAGCGGCGGCTGCCCGGTATCGGCGTGGCGAGCGACAGCTTCGTCGCCGACGACGTCACCGACGAACGCTTCGCCTACTACCTCGGCATCAACAACGTCCTCGGCCTCATCGGGGCCTTCGGCGCCCAGCGGCTGGTCCGCGAGGAGATCCTGCTCGCCGCCTTCCGGCGCTTCCTCGCCGACGCCGCCGCGGCCCCCCGCGCGCACCGCTCGCCGCTGCCGGAGCAGCTGCTGGCCGCCCGCACGCTGCGCTGCAAGGCCAATCTGGCGACCCGGCTGCACGGTCTCGACGAACTCGTCGGCCCCGTCGAAACCCAGTCCGTCTACGTCACCCTGCCCAACCCCCTCGCCCCGTAGCCGCCCGGCACAACCCCCGCCCGCAGCCTCCCGACCCCCGTCCCCGCCCCCGGCGCCCCGCGACCCACCAGGCCACGCGGCACGCGGCCACGAGAGGAGAGTGTCGCCGTGCCACCCACCGATTCCGGCCTCGGCTCCAGCTCCGATGACACCCTCGACCTGCAACTCCCGCCCGAATTCAGCGCGCTGTTCGCCGAGGGGCACGCGCGCCGGGCGTCGCTGGACCTCCCGGCAACCGGCCCGCTGCTCGACAACCTGGCGGGCTGGGGTGCGGCCGGCACCCCCGCCGGACCGTTCGAGCTCGTTCCCGTCCAGCCGGCCCGTGATCTCGCCCTGATCACCGGCTGGATGAACGATCCGGCCGTGGCGGCCTTCTGGGAGCTGGCGGGGCCGCCGGAGACCACCACCGCCCATCTGCGCGGCCAGCTCGACGGCGACGGCCGCAGTGTGCCCTGCCTGGGGGTGCTGGACGGGGTCCCGATGAGCTACTGGGAGATCTACCGCGCCGATCTGGACCCCCTCGCCCGTTACTACCCGGCCCGTCCCCAGGACACCGGTATCCATCTGCTCATCGGCGGGGGCGGAGACCGGGGACGCGGGCTGGGCGGCATGCTGTTGCGCGCCACCGCCGATCTCGTACTCGACCACCGCCCGCAGTGCGCGCGGGTCCTCGCCGAGCCCGATCTGCGCAACACCGCCTCCGTCGCGGCCTTCCTGAGCGCCGGATTCCGCTACGGCGACGAGATCGAACTGCCCGGCAAACGCGCGGCGTTGATGGTCCGCGACCGCGCGCTCCGCGACCTGCTCTGACCCCGGCGCCGTCCGCCGACGGTCCCGCTCCGGCCCGCCGTCCATCCCCGCTGCCCCGGTTGTCCCCCGTACGTGCCGGGGCGGTCCCGCTTCGAGGAGCCCGCCTTGTCGCCTGAGCCCCAGCCTTCGCACAGCGCCTGGCAGCATGCAGCGCGCCGACTGTTCGCCAAGATCCTGGCGGAGTTCGCGTACGAGGAAGTCCTCACCCCCGAGCCCGACGGCACCGCACCCGACGGCACCCCGCAGTACCGGCTCCCGGTCACCGACGGCCTGGTCTACCGCTTCCGCGCACGCCGCGGCGCCTACGGCCACTGGCGCGTCGACCCCGGCTCGATCACCCCCGACACCGACCCCTTCCGCTTCCTCACCCACGCCCACGACACCGTGCTGGGCCTGTCCGGCGACACCACCGGCCACCTCATCCGCGAGCTGACCGCCACCCTCGCCGCCGACACCCGGCTCGACGCCACCGCCCTCAGCGCCGCCGACCTCGCCGATCTGGACTACGCCACCCTCGAAGGCCACCAGACCGGCCACCCCTGGCTCGTCGCGAACAAGGGCCGGCTCGGCTTCTCCGCCCATGACGCGGCGACCTGGGCCCCCGAAGCCCGCACCCCCCAGCGCCTGCCCTGGCTCGCCGCACACCACAGCATCGCCCACTACCGCGGTATCCCCACGCTGGCCACCCCCGACCGTCTCTACGGCGAGGAGCTCGCCCCCGCCACCCGTCACGCCTTCGCCCGCACCATCGCCGACGAGGGCCACGACCCCGCCGACTACCTCTACCTCCCCGTGCACCCCTGGCAATGGGACGAGACCATCGCCCCGCTCTTCGCCCCGCAGCTCGCCGACAGATCCATCATCGCGCTGCCCACTGACAACGACCTCCGCCTGCCGCAGCAGTCGATCCGTACCTTCCTCAACCTCAGCCGCCCACGGGCCCGTACGGTCAAACTGCCGCTGTCGATCCTCAACACCCTCGTCTGGCGCGGGCTGCCCACCGAGCGCACCCTCGCCGCGCCCGCCGTCACCCGCTGGGTGCACGGCCTGCGCGACGCGGACCCCTATCTGCGCGACGAGACCCGGGTGATCCTGCTCGGCGAGACCGCCTCCGTCACCGTGGAGCACCCCCTCTACGACCGGCTTCCCGGCGTCCCGTACCAGTTCAAGGAGCTGCTCGGCTGTATCTGGCGCGAGCCGGTCAGCGGCCGGCTGGACCCCGGCGAGCGCGCCCGGACCCTGGCCGCGCTGCTCCAGACCGATCCGCAGGGCCGCGCCCTGACCGCGGAGCTGGTGCGCCGCTCGGGGCTGGCCCCGCGCGACTGGCTGGCACGGCTGTTCGCCGCCCTGCTCCCGCCCCTGCTGCACTTCCTCTACCGGTACGGCACGGTCTTCTCCCCGCACGGCGAGAACGCCATCGTCGTCTTCGACGAGCACGACGTCCCCACCCGCCTCGCGGTCAAGGACTTCGTCGACGACGTCAACACCAGCTCCCGGCCGCTCCCGGAGCACGACTCCATGCCCGACGACGTACGGGCCGTGCTGCTGACCGAACCGCCCGCCTTCCTCACCCAGTTCATCCACTCCGGGCTGTTCGTCGGTGTCTTCCGCTATTTCGCGCCGCTGTGCGCGGACCAACTGGGCGTTCCCGAGGCCGAGTTCTGGTCACTCGTACGGGCGGAGATCCTGCGCCACCACGAGCGCTTCCCCGCCCTCAAGGAGCGGCACGAGACCTTCGACCTGCTCACCCCGCGGATCGAGCGGCTGTGCCTGAACCGCAACCGTCTGCATGTGGACGGTTACCGGGACCGCCGCGACCGCCCGCATGCGGCCGTGCACGGCACCGTCCCCAATCCGCTGCACATGCCGTGACGGACCCGGCTGTCAGTGGTCCCGCGTAGGCTTGCAGCGCTATGACGAAGCCCTCCCTCCCCGATCTGCTCCACGCCGCCGTCACCGCCGTCGGCGGCACCGAGCGCCCCGGCCAGGTGGCGATGGCCGAGGCCGTCGCCGGGGCCGTGGACGAACAGGCCCATCTGCTGGTGCAGGCCGGCACCGGCACCGGAAAGTCCCTCGGCTATCTGGTGCCGGCGCTCGCGCACGGCGAGAGAGTGGTGGTCGCCACGGCCACCCTGGCGCTCCAGCGCCAGCTCGTCGAGCGCGATCTGCCACGTACGGTCGAGGCGCTGCATCCGCTGCTGCGCCGCCGCCCCGAGTTCGCCATGCTCAAGGGCCGCTCCAATTACCTGTGTCTGCACCGCCTCCACGAGGGCGTCCCGCAGGAAGAGGAGGACGGCCTCTTCGACGTGTTCGAGCAGGCGACGCCGACCAGCAAACTCGGCAAGGACCTGCTGCGGCTGCGCGACTGGGCGGACGAGACCGAGACCGGCGACCGTGACGCGCTGACCCCCGGAGTCTCCGACCGCGCCTGGGGCCAGGTCTCGGTCTCCTCCCGGGAGTGCCTGGGCGCCTCGAAGTGCGCCTACGGGGCGGAGTGCTTCGCCGAGGCCGCCCGGGAGCGCGCCAAGCTCGCCGATGTCGTCGTCACCAACCACGCGCTGCTCGCCATCGACGCGATCGAGGGCGCGCCGGTCCTCCCGCAGCATGAGGTCCTGATCATCGACGAGGCCCATGAACTGGTCTCCCGGGTCACCGGCGTCGCCACCGGCGAGCTCACCCCGGGGCAGGTCAACCGCGCCGTCCGCCGGGCCGCCAAGCTCGTCAACGAAAAGGCCGCCGACCAGCTCCAGACCGCGTCGGAGACCTTCGAGCGCCTCATGGAGCTGGCCCTGCCCGGCCGTCTCGAGGAGATCCCCGAGGATCTCGGCTACTGCCTGATGGCGCTGCGGGACGCGGCCCGTACGGTCATCTCGGCGCTCGGTTCGACCCGCGACAAGTCGGTCCAGGATGAGGACGCCGTCCGCAAGCAGGCCCTCGCCGCGGTGGAGAACGTCCATGCCGTCGCCGAGCGCATCGCGAACGGCTCCGAGTACGACGTCGTCTGGTACGAGCGCCACGACCGTTTCGGCGCGTCCCTCCGGGTGGCCCCGCTGTCCGTCTCGGGCCTGCTGCGCGAGAAGCTCTTCGACGACCGCTCGGTGACCCTCACCTCCGCCACTCTCAAGCTGGGCGGCGACTTCAACGGTGTCGCGGCGTCCCTGGGCCTGGCGCCCGAGGGCACGGAGGGCGAGGACGTCCCGCCGTGGAAGGGCCTGGACGTCGGCTCCCCCTTCGACTACTCGAAGCAGGGCATCCTCTACGTCGCCAAACATCTGGCCCAGCCCGGCCGCGAGGGCAGCCGTACCGACATGCTCGATGAACTCGCCGAGCTGATCGAGGCCGCCGGCGGCCGCACCCTCGGCCTCTTCTCCTCCATGCGCGCGGCCCAGGCCGCCGCAGAGGAGCTGCGCGGCCGGCTGGACGTGCCGATCCTGCTCCAGGGCGAGGAGACGCTCGGCGAGCTGATCCGGGCCTTCGCCTCCGACGCCCGTACGTGCCTGTTCGGCACGCTGTCCCTGTGGCAGGGCGTCGATGTACCGGGCGCGAACTGCCAGCTGGTGGTGATGGACCGGGTGCCCTTCCCGCGTCCGGACGACCCGCTGATGAGCGCCCGGCAGAAGGCCGTGGAGGAGGCCGGCGGCAATGGCTTCATGGCGGTCGCGGCCACCCATGCGGCGCTGCTGATGGCCCAGGGCGCCGGCCGTCTGGTCCGGGCCACCGGCGACCGCGGTGTGGTCGCCGTCCTCGACCCCCGTGTGGAGCGGGCCCGCTACGGCTCCTTCCTCCGCAAGTCGATGCCCGAGTTCTGGTACACCACCGACCGCAACCAGGTCCGCCGCTCCCTCGCCGCCATCGATGCGGCAGCTAAGGCAGCGGAATCACCGCAAGCGGCACAGCCGGAAACCGGGGAGCCCGAGGACTAGCCCGCGGTTCAGCGGCATGGCAGAGCCCCGGAACCGGCGCAGTGGTTCCGGGGCTCGGTCGTGAGGGGCGGGTCAGACGCGGCGCAGTACCGCCACCACCTTGCCGAGGATGGTTGCCTCGTCGCCGGGGATCGGCTGGTAAGCGGAGTTGTGCGGCAGCAGCCACACATGGCCGTCCTCGCGCTTGAAGCGCTTGACGGTGGCTTCGCCGTCCAGCATGGCGGCCACGATGTCACCGTTCTCGGCGACCGGCTGGCGGCGGACCGTGACCCAGTCGCCGTCGCAGATGGCGGCTTCGATCATGGAGTCGCCGACGACCTTCAGCACGAACAGTTCGCCGTCGCCGACGAGCTGGCGGGGGAGCGGGAAGACATCCTCGACCGACTCCTCCGCGAGGATCGGGCCACCGGCGGCGATCCGGCCGACCAGCGGGACATAGGACGCGGCGGGCTTGCCGGCGGTCTCCGTCGCCGCAGCGGTGGTCTGGTCCGAGCCGCGGACCTCGTAGGCCCGGGGGCGGTGCGGGTCGCGCCGCAGGAAGCCCTTGCGCTCCAGAGCCATGAGCTGGTGGGCGACGGACGAGGTGCTGGACAGCCCGACGGCCTGGCCGATCTCGCGCATGGACGGCGGGTAGCCGCGCCGCTGCACCGAATCCCGGATCACCTCGATCACCCTGCGCTGGCGGTCGGTGAGTCCGGAACTGTCGGCTCGGATCCCTGGAGGACGGCCGGGCAGCGAGCGGGCGGGCTTCTGCTCTTCGGAGTCCGACGTGGCGTCGTCCATCGGCGGCCGCTGTGCCTGTTGCTGATGCTCGAACCGGCTCTGGGAGTGGCTTTGTGCGGTGATGGTCGCGCTGTCTGCGGTGGTGGTCACGTCGGCCCCTCTCGAAATGTTCTCCCTAGTTAGCCAACGGTAGTTGCTTTCGAAAGGTTGCGCCAAACACACGTTCGAGTGAAATATTCGCCGATTGGCTGCTCGAATCAGTGGCGGGGTGTATGGCCGAGCGGAATCGCCGGCCCTGGCCGTGTCCTTCCGCCCGGTTTTCCGGCCGCCCGGTGTCTCGGGCCGTCGGTGCGCGGAGGGGTGTGGCGGCCGGCCGCCGCGACCGGGCTGATTCTGTCACCCCCGCCCCGCCGCGCCGCCGCCCGGGTGGCTTCCCGTACTCTCATGGGCGACCGTCCGGCCCGTCGCCGCCGCGACACGCGGTAGGCAGATGTAAGCGCCCCGACACCACATCTAGTGGTTAGATGCGATCGGTTACCCAGAAGTTGTGGTGCCTGGTCTCTCAGGGGGCCGGGAATCGCCTATGCTGGTGACTACTCCGAAGGGCCCGTACGGACCGGTCGGAGGTTATCGGCGTGTGCCGGGTTTGATGGCGTACGTACGTCCGTATATCGAGTGGTGAGGAGGGTGGAGCCATGCACTGCCCCTTCTGCAGGCACCCGGACAGCCGGGTCGTCGACAGTCGCACCACCGATGACGGGACGGCGATCCGCCGGCGCCGCCAGTGCCCCGACTGCTCCCGCCGTTTCACGACCATCGAGACGGCGTCGCTGATGGTGATCAAGCGGAGCGGGGTCACCGAGCCCTTCAGCCGCAACAAGGTCATCGCGGGTGTCCGCAAGGCATGCCAGGGGCGCCCGGTCACCGAGGACGCCCTCGCCAAGCTCGGCCAGCGGGTCGAGGAAGCGGTGCGTGCCACCGGCAGTGCCGAGCTGTCCACCCATGACGTCGGGCTCGCCATACTGGGCCCGCTTCAGGAGCTGGACCTCGTCGCGTACCTGCGCTTCGCGTCCGTTTACCGGGCCTTTGATTCACTCGAGGACTTCGAGGCGGCCATCGCCGAGCTGCGGGAGCAGCGCGAGCAGGGGCCGCCCGGGCAGGAAGGCGGGACCGGCGGGGAGGCCGGCGGGGCCGTCCCCGTGCCCGCCACCGCCGCCGACTGAGCTCGGCGCGCATCCAGGACCTGTACCGGGGCGAGAGCAGGGCGTCCCGGTAGCAGAAAGACATACACCGTGCCACGGAATGAGTGCGCACATATGGGCGTTTGCCCGTATACAGGGAGGCGGCATGACAGAGACGACGAGCGGCCCGGCACGAGGCTCCCGCGCCAAGGGCAGCAAGGCGAGCAAGGGTCTGCGTATCGAGCGCATTCACACCACGCCCGGCGTGCATCCGTACGACGAGGTGGAGTGGACATCTCGCGACGTCGTCATGACCAACTGGCGCGACGGCTCGGTCAACTTCGAGCAGCGTGGCGTCGAGTTCCCCGAATTCTGGTCGGTGAACGCGGTCAACATCGTCACGAGCAAGTACTTCCGTGGTGCGGTGGGCTCCCCGACCCGTGAGGCGAGCCTCAAGCAGCTCATCGACCGGGTGGTCAAGACCTACCGCAAGAGCGGTGAGGAGAACGGTTACTTCGCCTCCCCGGCGGACGCCGAGATCTTTGAGCACGAGCTGGCGTACGCCCTGCTCCACCAGGTCTTCAGCTTCAACTCGCCGGTGTGGTTCAACGTCGGTACCCAGCAGCCGCAGCAGGTCAGCGCCTGCTTCATCCTCTCCGTCGACGACTCCATGGAGTCGATCCTCGACTGGTACAAGGAAGAGGGGATGATCTTCAAGGGCGGCTCCGGCGCCGGCCTGAACCTCTCCCGTATCCGCTCCTCCAAGGAGCTGCTCTCCTCCGGCGGCAACGCCTCCGGCCCGGTCTCCTTCATGCGCGGCGCCGATGCGTCCGCCGGAACGATCAAGTCGGGCGGCGCCACCCGCCGCGCGGCCAAGATGGTCGTCCTGGACGTGGACCACCCGGACGTCGAGGCCTTCATCGAGACCAAGGTGAAGGAGGAGGAGAAGGTCCGCGCGCTGCGCGACGCGGGCTTCGACATGGACCTGGGCGGCGACGACATCACGTCCGTCCAGTACCAGAACGCCAACAACTCGGTCCGGGTGAACGACGAGTTCATGAAGGCTGTCGAGACCGGCTCGAAGTTCGGGCTGCGCGGCCGGATGACCGGTGAGGTCATCGAGGAGGTCGACGCCAAGGGTCTCTTCCGCAAGATGGCGGAAGCGGCATGGGCGTGCGCCGACCCCGGCATCCAGTACGACGACACCATCAACCACTGGCACACCTCGCCGGAGTCGGGCCGGATCACCGCGTCCAACCCGTGCAGCGAGTACATGCACCTGGACAACTCCTCGTGCAACCTCGCCTCGCTCAACCTCCTGAAGTTCCTGCGCGACGACGACCTGGGCAACCAGTCCTTCGACGCCGAGCGCTTCGCCAAGGTCGTCGAGCTGGTCATCACCGCGATGGACATCTCCATCTGCTTCGCGGACTTCCCCACCGAGAAGATCGGTGAGACCACCCGCGCCTACCGCCAGCTGGGCATCGGCTACGCCAACCTCGGCGCCCTGCTGATGGCCACCGGTCACGCCTACGACTCCGACGGCGGCCGCGCGCTGGCCGGTGCCATCACCTCCCTGATGACCGGCACCTCCTACAAGCGCTCCGCCGAGCTGGCCGCGGTCGTCGGCCCGTACGACGGCTACGCCCGTAACGCCGACGCCCACAAGCGCGTCATGAAGCAGCACTCCGACGCCAACGGCGCCGCGGTGCGCATGGACGACCTCGACAACCCGGTGTGGGCGGCGGCCACCGAGGCCTGGCAGGACGTGCTGCGCCTCGGCGAGAAGAACGGCTTCCGCAACGCCCAGGCCTCCGTGCTGGCCCCGACCGGCACCATCGGCCTGATGATGGACTGCGACACCACGGGCGTCGAGCCGGACCTGGCCCTGGTCAAGTTCAAGAAGCTGGTCGGCGGCGGCTCCATGCAGATCGTGAACAACACGGTCCCCAAGGCGCTCAAGCGGCTCGGCTACCTGCCCGAGCAGGTCGAGGCGATCGTCGCCCACATCGCCGACCACGGCAATGTCGTCGACGCCCCGGCCCTGAAGACCGAGCACTACGAGGTCTTCGACTGCGCCATGGGTGTGCGCTCGATCTCCGCCATGGGCCACGTGCGCATGATGGCCGCCGCGCAGCCCTTCCTCTCCGGTGCGATCTCCAAGACGGTCAACGTCCCGGAGACGGCCACCGTCGAGGAGATCGAGGAGGTCTACTTCGAGGGCTGGAAGCTCGGCCTGAAGGCGCTCGCGATCTACCGCGACAACTGCAAGGTCGGCCAGCCGCTCTCCGCCAAGAAGAAGGAGGAGGCCAAGGTCGAGGCCGAGGCTCCGGTGGAGAAGAAGGTCGTCGAGTACCGCCCGGTGCGCAAGCGCCTCCCGAAGGGCCGTCCCGGCATCACCACCTCCTTCACGGTCGGCGGTGCTGAGGGCTACATGACCGCCAACTCCTACCCGGACGACGGTCTCGGTGAGGTCTTCCTGAAGATGTCCAAGCAGGGCTCGACCCTCGCGGGCATGATGGACGCCTTCTCCATCGCGGTGTCGGTGGGCCTCCAGTACGGCGTGCCGCTGGAGACCTACGTCTCGAAGTTCACCAACATGCGCTTCGAGCCGGCCGGCATGACGGACGACCCGGACGTGCGGATGGCGCAGTCGATCGTCGACTACATCTTCCGTCGCCTGGCGCTGGACTTCCTGCCGTTCGAGACCCGCTCGGCACTGGGCATCCACTCCGTCGAGGAGCGCACGCGCCACCTGGAGACCGGTTCGTACGAGCCGTCCGAGGACGAGGTCGACGTCGAGGGCCTGGCCCAGTCGGCGCCGCGGCAGACGGAGTCGGTCACGGAGTCCACCCCGGCGGTGAAGATCGTCGAGGAGGCCGCGGCCCCTGCGCCCAAGGAGGCGCACACCAACGCCGAACTCGTCGAGATGCAGCTCGGCATCAACGCCGACGCGCCGCTGTGCTTCTCCTGCGGGACGAAGATGCAGCGGGCCGGCAGCTGCTACCTGTGCGAGGGCTGCGGGTCGACCAGCGGTTGCAGCTGAGCATGAAGCGGGCCCGCGCGGCTCGTGCCGCGGGCTGACACGGCTCGTGGAAGCGTGGAGGGGACCGGCCGGGCGCCGGTCCCCTCCGTCGTGTGCGGGGGAGTGTTTCAGCGTCCGGAGTGGGGTGCCGACCGAGCGAACGCCCGGAGCATGCGGCAGGTCGCGCCGGTGCAGGCTGGCGGGCCGTCCGTCGGGCGGAGCAGGGGGAGGCGGCCGTATGCCGCCTTCCCCTGCTTGCTGCTGGTTGCCGGGCTTTCGCCTCTCCCGTCAGCCGCCCATCTGCGAGACAAACGCGTCCGGGTCGGTGTCGAATCCGCGGAGTGCGGCGCGGAATCGCCACTGCCCCGCCTCGTCCCGGGTGAATTCGGCGACCCTGGCGGCGGTCGCCTCCGCTACCTCGGCGAAGTCGTTCTCCGCCAGATCGGTGTAGCCCTCGCGGATCCGTACAGCGGTGTTCTCGATGTCGCCGAAGACCTTGCGGCCCTCGCCCTGCTGGATGGCCACGCCCACGACCACCCGGGCGTAGGTGTCGGACAGCCGGTCCAGCTCCAGGGTCATGATCTCGTCGAAGCCGAACCCCTGGCCGGTCCTGCTGTCCCGGTTGAGGGTGATGGTCCCGTCGGGCGACCGGCTGTCGAAGTGCACCAGATAGGCAGGATCGCCGTGCGGCGCATCGGCCGTATACGTCGCCGCGATGATGTCGAGGTCATTGTCCGGCGTCCCGGAGGGGCTGGGGTCCCACTTGAGGGTGACCTCGACCTTTTCGATCCCTTTGTTGAACGTGCTCACCGGGCTTCCCTCCCGTCATCTCCCGGGGACACGGCTCGAACCACGCGGTCACGCGGACAACTCCCCAGGACTTCCCGTTGGCTGACCATCGTGTCACGTCCGGCGTTCCGTAGGGCGGGTGAACTGTCCCTGGTCACATGGGGTTTGCATCCGCACCGAGTGGCTGGAAAGTGCCCCCATCGCCCGTGGGGTCGCAGGGGCCGGCTCAGCGGGCCCGCTCGTCCCAGAGACGGTTGAGGTGGCCGTCCAGTACGTCCAGCGCGGTGCTGGGGGAGAGGTGACCGACCAGGACGTGGGCGGTGAGCCCGTCGGCGAGGGCGAGGAGGGTGCGGGCCGCGCGGTCCGGGTCGGGGGTGTCGCAGGCGTCGGCGACCAGCCGTGCGAACACCGTCTGAAGTCCGGTGTAGTTGGTGCGCAGAATTTCGGCCAGGGCCGGGCTGACGGCGGCCTGCGCCATGAAGGCCAGCCAGACCCGGGCCTCGGCGCGATGTTCCTCCCGGAGCAGCGACACTTCGGCCGCGGCGTGCCCCAGCGCCGAACGGGCCGACTGGGCGGGCGATTCGACGAGCCGGGCCGCCACCCGTGCGGCGATCCGTTCGCCGATGTCACTGAGCGCGAAGACCAGCATCTCCTCCTTGGTGCCGAAGCAGCGCTGGACGGCTCCCATGGACACCTCTGCGCGGGCCGCCACGTCGCGGAGCGTCACGCCTTCCAGTCCGCTCTCGTCGGCGAGTTGGCACACGGCCTCGGCGATCTGCCGACGCCGGCTCCCGTGGTCGACCTGCTTGGGCATGCCCGCACTCCGGTTTATTCGATGCGTACGTATCGGTGACAAGGCTACGATGCCTTTCCGATGCAAGCGCATCGGAAAGGGCTCTTACACGGCCTGCGCGGTCCGGAGAAGGGCCGGCGGAGGCCACGAAATGGTGAGGACATGCGCAACGCGCTGTGGAAGATGACGGCCCGTGCCCAGGCAAGGGCGGTCCGCACCGGGGAGGTGTCGGCGCTGGAGCTGGTCGACGCCCATCTGGCGCGGATCGCCGAGGTCAATCCGGCGGTCAACGCCGTCACCCAGCTCCTCGCCGAGCAGTCGCGGGGCGAGGCGGCGGAGATCGACCGCAGGCGGGCGGCCGGCGCGGAGCTGGGTCCGCTGGCCGGTGTGCCGTTCACGGTCAAGGAGACCACGGCCATCGAGGGCGTGCCGACGACCTACGGCGCGAAGCGCTTGCGTGATTCTGTTGCACGCTCCGATGCGCCCCCGGTGGCGCGGCTGCGCGCAGCCGGCGGCATCCCTGTGGGGCACAGCAACATGCCGACGCTCATTCTGGCCGGTGTCCACACACGCAGCGAGCTGTTCGGGGACACCGCCAACCCCTGGAGCAGCGCGGTCACGCCGGGCGGCACCAGCGGCGGTGACGGCGCGGCCGTGGCGAGCGGCATGGCGGCGCTCGGACTCGGCAACGACTCCGGTGGGTCGGTGCGGATTCCCGCGTCCTTCTGTGGCGTCGCGGGTCTGAAGCCGACCTACGGGCGGTTCGCCGCCGATCACCGCATCGGGCCCGACGACCCCTCCCTCGCCGCCCAGATCCTCGTGGTCGACGGCCCCTTGGCCCGTACGGTCGGCGATCTGCGGCTCGCGTACGAGGTGCTGGCAGGGGCCGATCCGCGTGACCCGCGGGCCGTGCCGGTGCCGCCCTATGGGGATCCGTTGGAGCGTCCTCTCAAGGTGGCGATGGTGACGGATCCCGGAGGGCGCGGTGTCCACCCCGTGGTGCGCAAGGCGGTGGAGAGCGCCGCTGACGCGCTGCGCGACGCGGGGTACGAGGTGAGCGAGGTGGCGGACGTACCGAGACTGGACGACGCCCTCGATGCCTACGGCCGTATGACGCTCACGGAGTTCGCCACCACCTGGCCGCTCGTCAGGCCCCTGCTCGGGGAAGGCGGCCATCGCTATGTCGAGATGGGGATGGCGAGGTCCGGTCCCGTGGAGCTGCCGGATTATCTGCGGCTGACCGGGGTGCGGATGGGCATCCAGCGGGACTGGGCGGCGTTCTTGGACGTGTACCCGCTGGTCCTGGGGCCGGTGTTCACCGAGCCGCCGTTCGCGCCGGGGGAGGAGGTGCGCGACGAGGAGAGCCATCAGCGGGTGCAGCACGCGATGCGGCTGTGCACCGCGACCAGTTTCGTCGGCGTGCCCGCGGTGGCCGTGCCCACCGGGGTGGTGGCGGGGCTCCCCTATGGCGTGCAGCTGATCGGGCGCTCCTACCGGGAAGACCTGTGCCTGGAGGCGGCCGAGGAGGTGGAGCGTCGGCTGGGTGTGCACACACCGATCGACCCCCGGCCGTAAGGAAGTTCGGGCCGGTCGGATGTGACGCGCAGTGATCCCGCCCCGCCCCTGGGCCGTACGATGGCGCGGTGCTGGTCAAGTGGATTCGCCTCACCGTTGTGGACCGTCGAGGGTTCGAGCGGGGGCAGCGGAAATGGGCGGGGCTGCTGGGTGAGCCGGGGTTTCGAGGGCAGGGCGGAGGGTGGAGCCGGGGGCGGCCGGGCGTCGCCCATCTGGTGGCCTTCTGGGAGAGCCGGGCCTTCTATGACTCCTTCATGGCGCGCTCGCACGACCGGCTGGCGGCCTCCCAGGTCGGCACGTACAAGGACGCCCAAGTGCGGCTGTTCGAGCACGAGTTTGATGTGAAGGTGGGCTTCCGTCCGTCGTTCGGTGAGGTGGACGTCCTGCGGCTCGCGCACTGCCAGGTGTACCAGGACCGGGTGGATCACTTCATGCTGATGCAGGAGAAGGTCTGGAACCCGGCGATGGCGGGTTCGCCGGGCATGCTGCGGGGGATGCTGGGGCGGGCTCCGGGGGAGGAGTTCTTGGTGCTGTCGATGTGGCAGTCGGCGGCGGAGCGGGGGAAGTACCGGCCCGAGAGAGTGGAGCGGTTGGCGCTGCGGGCCCAGATAGCCGCGGATGTCCGGGCCATCGCGGGCGATGTGGTGCAGCTCGAACCGTCGTGGACGGTGTGACGGGCGGCGCGGTCAGGGGGCTGCGCCCGAGGCGCCGTCGACCGTACCGCCGGTGGTGAACGCCCCGGCGCGGGCGGCGGCCAGCGTCACGGCCACGGCCTGGTCGGCGTGGGTGTTGTCGACCGGCTCCCGGGTGATGAACAGGCGGAAGAAGAGCGGCGCGGATACGGAGCGGACGAGCGCGCCGGCGTCGATGGTGCTGCCCGGGGCGGCGCCGGAGGCGGTATCCGACGGGAGGGCTGCCGGGGTGCCCTCCGCTGTGTCGGTGTCCGGGGCACCCGGCAATTCCCCGCGCCCAACGGCGCGTTCGACGAGGACCTCACAGCGCGCGAACCGCTCGGCGTAGTAGTGGCGCAGTGCCACGGCCGCCCGTTCCGACTGGAAGGCGGCAGCGATCATCGCGGAGCCCGACACGGCTACCGCGGGGTCGGTGAAGGAGGCGACGACCTCGTGGGCCAGAGCGCGCAGATCGCCCTCCAGGGACCCGGTGTCGGGCGGGAGCCAGCTGTCCTCGCCCGCGAGGTCGAGGGCGTCCGCCACCAGGCCTTCGACGTCCTTCCAGCGGCGGTAGAGCGTCGTCTTGTGCACGCCGGAGTGCTCGGCGACGTACTCCACCGTCAAGCCCGGATAGCCGTGCTCGGTGAGTCCGGCCAGCACGGCGTCACGGACGGCGGCGCGGGTGCGGGCGGTGCGGCCGCCGGGGCGCCGGGTGCCGGGGGTGGGTGCGGACTCACCGGTCTCGCGGCGCTTCTCGTGTGCTGTCTCCTCAGGCAATTGCAACTCCTGTTGTGTTAGCGAATTTCGTGTGCCATCATCATCGTAATGCGACATGGGTTGCATTTGTGTGGAGGAGGATGATTGCCCACTCAGATCTCGTTGCGCGACCTCACCAAGTCCTACGGGGACCGGCTGCTGCTCGACGGTGTCTCTTTGTCGATACGCCCCGGCGAACGCATCGGGATCGTGGGGGAGAACGGCGCCGGAAAGTCGACCCTGCTGCGCATCCTCGCCGGATTCGAGCAGCCCGATGAGGGGCAGGCGGTGGTCCGTGCCGACGGCGGCATCGGCTACCTCGGCCAGACCCCCGGCCTCCCGCCGGACCACACCGTCCAGGACGTGATGGACGCCGCCCTGGCCGACCTCAGGGAGATGGAGCGTCGGCTGCGGTCGCTGGAGAGCGGGCTCGGCCATGCCACCCCGGGCAGGCTGGAGGAGTACGGCGAGCTGCTCACCGTCTTCGAGCTGCGCGGCGGCTACGAAGCCGATGCCCGCATCGAGAAGGCACTGCACGTCCTGGGGCTGGCACGGCTGGCCCACGACCGGCCCCTCGGCGGCCTCTCCGGCGGCGAGCAGGCCCGGCTGGGCCTGGCCTGCCTGATTGCCGCCGCCCCTGAGGTCATGCTCCTCGATGAGCCCACCAACCACCTCGACGCCGAAGCCCTCGACTGGCTGGAAGATGCCCTGCTCGCCCACCGGGGCACCGTCCTCGCCGTCTCGCACGACCGGCTCTTCCTCCAGCGGACGGCGACCGCGATCGTCGAGGTGGACGCCGACCGCCGGAGCCTCGTCCGCTACGGCGGCGGTTACGGCACTTTCGTCGCCACCAAGGCCGCCGCCCGCCGGCGCTGGGAGCAGGACCATGCCGGGTGGTCCGAACGGATCGCGCAGCTCACCGACTTCGCCGCGGGCGGGGCACACAGCGTCGCCCGGGGCCGGGCCATCAAGGACGGCAACAAGATGGCGTACGACCGGGACAAGGGTCGCGTCCAGTCATCCGTGTCCAGCCGCGTGCGTCATGCCCGGGAGCGACTGCAAAGGCTCCGGGAGAATCCGGTCGCCAGACCGCCCGAGCCGCTCCGCTTCCGGGCGGCACCGGGAATCGGCGAGGCCGAGGGCACCCTCGTGCGCCTCGAAGGGGTGCGGGTCGCGGACCGGCTCGCGGTGGACTCCCTCACTGTCTCCGCCGGTGACCGCCTGCTGATCCACGGTGCCAACGGCGCGGGCAAGAGCACGCTGCTCCGTGTCCTGGCGGGGGTCGTCCCGCTGGACCGCGGGACGGTGCAGCGACGAGGGCGGATCGGCTTCCTTGCTCAGGAAATACCGGTCTCCCGTCCCGCCGAGCCACTGCTCGCCGCGTTCCGCCGCGGTCTGGCCGGGAGCACCGAGGAGCTGACCGCCCTGCTGCTCTCGTTCGGCCTGTTCCGCGAAGGTGACCTCCATGTGCCTGTCGGGGCGCTCTCGGCAGGTCAGCGGCGCCGGCTCGCGCTGGCCCGGCTGCTGGCCCGCCCCGCGGACGTTCTCCTGCTCGACGAGCCGACCAACCATCTGGCGCTCGCCCTCGTCGAAGAGCTCGAAGCGGCACTCTCGGCATGGCCCGGCGCCCTGGTCGTCGTCTCCCACGACCGCCTGTTGCGACGACGCTTCGGCGGCCGCCCCTACGAGATACGCGACGGCCGCCCGGCCCTGGTCACACACTGACCGGCCCCGGCGGCCGGTCACCACGCCGTACCCGTGGGGGCCCGCCTCGGTCCGTGAGAAGCGAACGGGAAGGACGGCGCCGGCCTCGCCGGGGGCGGTGGACCGTCTTGATGCGCTGGTCAGGCCCTCACGTCGGCCGGTAGCGGAGCGGACACGGGGCAGGGGCGGCCGGCAGAAGCAGTCGATGACGACGCAAGGAACAACGCACGGCACAACGGAGGGAACGGGGTGCGAGGACAACGCCGTGATGACAGCCGCGTGCGGCATGTACAAAGCAGGAGATTTAGGCTGGCGGCATGGCCCGGCCCCGTCGCATCGTCCTCATCCGCCATGGAGAGTCGGTGGGGAATGTCGACGACACCGTGTACGAGCGGGAGCCCGATCATGCGCTCGCGCTCACCAAGACCGGGCTGTGGCAGGCGAAGGAAGCCGGTGGCCCGGTGCGCGAGATGTTCGGCGACGAGCGGATCTCCGCCTATGTCTCGCCCTACCGCCGCACCCACCAGACCTTCCGGGAACTGGGCCTCGATCCGGCCAGGGTCCGGGTGCGCGAGGAGCCCCGGCTGCGCGAGCAGGACTGGGGGAACTGGCAGGACCGCGACGACGTGCGACGGCAGAAGGCCTACCGTGACGCCTACGGCCACTTCTTCTACCGCTTCGCCCAGGGCGAGTCCGGAGCAGATGTCTACGACCGGGTCGGGGCGTTCCTGGAGAGCCTGTGGCGCAGCTTCGAGGACCCTAACCACCCGCCGAACGTCCTCATCGTCACGCACGGTCTCACCATGCGGCTGTTCTGTATGCGGTGGTTCCACTGGACGGTGGCCGATTTCGAGTCACTGTCCAATCCCGGCAATGCGGAATGGCGCACCCTGCTGCTCGGCCCGGACGGCCGATACGCCCTCGACCGGCCCTTCGAGCGCTGGTGTGAACCCGAGCCTTATGGCGCCACCGGTTAGAGTGCACAGCGATGACCCCCGACCACCGTGACGCAGACCGCTGTGCGCGGGCTCTGGCGAGCCTGCGCGGCCTCGCCGTGGGTGATGCCCTCGGATCCCAGTTCTTCGTCCCCGCCCATTACCCCTCCCTCAAGCGCCGCGAGCTGCCTCCCGCCCCCTGGCAGTGGACCGACGACACCGAGATGGCCTGCTCGGTCCTTGCGGTGCTCACCGCCCATGGCCGGATCGACCAGGACGACCTCGCCCGCTCCTTCGCCCACCGCCATGACTTCGACCGTGGCTACGGACCGGCCGTCAACCGCATGCTGCGGCTGATCCGCGAGGGCGGCGACTGGCGTGAACTGGCCTCCGGACTCTTCAACGGTCAGGGCTCGTGGGGCAACGGCGCCGCCATGCGCATCGCTCCCCTCGGTGCCTGGTATGCCGACGACCCCGAGCAGGCCACCCACCAGGCGGAGATCTCCGCCTACACCACCCACCAGCATCGCGAGGCCGTCGTCGGTGCCATGGCCGTGGCCGCCGCGGCCGCCCTGGTGGCCGACCCGACCCGCGACACCGGCCCCGAACAGCTGCTGGACGGCGTGCTGGAGCTGATCCCGCGCAGCGCCGTACAGGCCGGACTGCGCCGGGCCCGCGACATGCTCGACTACGCCGACTCCTCCACCGTCGCCGCCGTCCTGGGGTGCGGACGACGCACCAGTGCCCACGACACCGTGCCCTTCACCCTCTGGGCAGCGGCCCGGCATCTCGGCAACTATGAGCGGGCGTTTTGGACCACGGCTCAGGCGGGCGGCGACGTCGACACCACCTGCGCCATCGTCGGCGGCATCGTCGCCGCCGGTCGCGCGGGCAGCCCGCCCGAGGCATGGCTGGACGGCACCGAGCCCCTCCCGTCCTGGGCTCCAGCCCTCGCCGGCTGACCGCAGTCGTCCGTCTCACCCGCTGCCCTCCCCGCCCGCCGTGTCTCGGCCGCGTCCGTCCGCTTCCGTCTTCCCGGCATCCTTCAACGGGCGGCACCGGGCAGCGACTTGACCGGGTACGGTCCGCGCGGGGCAAGGTGACGGCGGCGCCCGGTTCCGGCCTCGCGCGGTCTCGGCCTGCCTCCGCATACCCATCGGTAGCGGAACCGGCCGGTCCCGTTGGCGTCCCGCTCACACGGTCGCCGACGCCGTTGGCCACCAGGTGGGGATCCGGTGCGGACGGCTGAGCCGAATAGGCGTAACCTTGCTGGCGCCATGCCGTACGAGCCCCCCACCCATTCCGTCGAGCGATCATTGCGCGCCACGACGGGCGCCAAGATCGTTGCAGGTATCGACGAGGTCGGGCGCGGAGCGTGGGCCGGTCCGGTCAGCGTCTGCGCGGCCATCACCGGCCTGCGCAGGCCGCCCGACGGCCTCACCGATTCCAAGCTGCTGACCCCCAAGCGCCGCACCGAACTGTGCGAGGTGCTCGGCGCATGGGTCACGTCGTATGCCCTGGGGCACTCCTCGTCGGAGGAGATCGACGAGCTGGGCATGACCGCGGCTCTGCGGCTCGCGGCCATACGCGCCCTGGAGGCGCTGCCGGTCCGGCCGGACGCGATCATTCTCGACGGCAAGCACAACTACCTGGGCGCGCCATGGCGGGTCCGCACGGTCATCAAGGGTGACCAGTCCTGCATCGCGGTCGCCGCCGCGTCCGTGATCGCCAAGGTGCGGCGCGACGCGATGATGGCCGAACTGGGCCTGGTGTACGCCGACTTCGACTTCGCGGCCAACGCAGGCTATCCCTCGCCGACCCATCGCATCGCCCTGGAGGAGTACGGTCCTACGCCGCACCACCGAGTGTCGTGGTCCTACATGGACGCCCTGCCCCGGTGGCGGCATCTGAAGAAGGTGCGCATCACCCCCGAAGCAGCCGCTCTGGAAGCCGGTGGCCAACTCGGCTTCGATTTCTGAGCGGTGCGGACATCAATTCGGTACCCGATGACATGTTCCGCACTTACGTTTGATAGACATCCCTTTATGCCTCTCTTCCCCGAGGAGCCTCAGATTCACGAGAGTGTCCCGGGTCCCCGCGCAACTCCGGCCGCCGGCCGTACCGCGCCGACCCCCCGTCCTGTTCCTGGTCCCGGTCCCCGCCCCGCTCCGCCGCGTGGCGCTCCCGCGTCCAGTGTCCGTCCGGGCAAGCCCGGACCTGCTGCCCCGCCGCGTGGGCCTGTCGCCGCTCCGCCGGCGCAGCGCACCAGCTCCCCGCCGCCGTCCGCCGGCAAGACCGGCACTGCCGCGGGAGCGCAGCTCCAGCTGATCCCGGCACCCGTCGACGGCGCCATCGACGCCGCCGACGAGGCCGTCGACCTGCTGCTGGACTCCGGGCGTGCGCCGAGCGACATCCTGGTGCTGACCACCGGTGAAACGCACCCGTGGGCAGCCCATGAACTGTCCTTCGGCGAGGCGTCCTACTGGGCCCAACACGACGCCGCGGACGACGTGTTCTACGCGGACGCGGGCGCCGAGCGTGCCACTGGCCGGCCCGTTGTCGTCGTCGCCGTCAACGGCGGTACGGACGAGGTCACCGCGCAGGCACTGCCCGCGGCGATGGCCCGTGCGGGAGCGTTGCTGATCGTCTGTGGTGACCCGCAGCGGATCAACACCGTTCTCGGTACGGCCGCCTGACCGCTGCCGGTTCGCAACAGCCCGTCGGCCCTGGTGGCCGTCGGGCTCGCTTGCGCTCCTGCTGGCTTGCGCTCCTGGAAGGGCCTCGATCGGGCTCCCGCACGGACCTTGCCCGCGCTCATGCACGGACGAGGTTCGGGCACCGGGTGCTTCGGGCGGGGGCACGGCTTCTGCGGGCGGTTTGGGCACTGGTCGGAGCGGCCTGCCCGTGTGCCGGCCGGAACGCTGAGTAGCTGGAACGCCGAGTCGGCTGGTCGGCATGTGCCGTAGCGCCGAGCGGGGTGGCCCCGCATCATCTGCCGGTGCCGGAAGCCGGGCGCACATCCGCCCGGTCGTTCAGCGGGCTGCCGTGCGCCGATGGGCTTCCGGGGCGCCGCCTCCCGTGCGCCGTGGCGCCGACCGGTGCTGAGTCACGGGAACAGCCGCGGCCGTACGTGGCGAATCCGGACGTGCCGCCGTGGTGCGATGCGTCTCCATGCGTCCGGCACCCGTGCGGCGCGATGCGGTGACCGGCTTGTCCACGGAGGACGTTTTCGGGCGGCGCCCGCCCCGGCCCTCTCCCAGTACCTGCCAGCGGTCCGGGGTCAAGGTGATGTACGCCCCGCAGCGGAGCCCGTGCAGGGTGCAGGCGTCGCGCAGCCCCCACATCCATGCCCCGTCCGTCTCCGTCCAACGGGGCTCGCCCTCACGGCAGTAGAGCAGCACCGCGGTCCGGACCGGGGCGCGCAGCCGCAGGTCGTGCGGGATGACCCGGCGCAGATGCGCCAGCAGTACATTGCGGAACTCCCAGCCATCGGGAGCGGCCGTGCGCTCGGTGAACGAGGCGCTGGCCGTCACCCGCTCGTGCGTGTCGAGCACCGCGACGACGGCCGTCGACGGCACCGGCCGATGACGGTCGTGCAGGCCGGCGACGACCTCACGGGGATTGCGCAGCAACGGGATACCGGCCGAGGCCCATTCGGCGGGCTCCAGCATCCGTCCCAGTCGGGCGGCGGGGTCGGCGGACGCGGGCGGGGGCACCTGCTGGGGCGGGGCGAAGCCGAAGGTCACGTTCCTCCCATCGTCTACGCGTCCGCACGTCGGGCGGCGGCCGGGCGCGGGAGCGCACCACGACATGGCCCTGCCTGACCACGGACGGCCGGTATGGGGAAGCAGCTCTAATTCTCGCGGTCGTACAGGCATGCGGCAACGGGCGATTCCCGCCCGCGACCGGAATCGACCAGGGAGCGGCAAATGTCCCTCCCCGGCGCCGCGTCGGGCTGTGCCGTACTCCTCCTAGCCCTGTACGGCGAGAACCAGCGGAAACACCCCCTCCGCGCCCGCCCGGCGCAGCAGCCGGGCAGCCATGGCCAGCGTCCAGCCGGTATCGGCGAAGTCGTCCACCAACAGCACCGGGCCGCCCGCCGACGCCAGAGCCTGCGCCAGCTCCGGCGGTACGCTCAGCGAGCCGTGCAGAGCCCGCAGCCGCTGGGCGCTGTTGCTACGCGGAATCCTGCCGTCGAATCCGTCGTCCGCCGAGGTCACCGCGCCCAGGAACGGCATGCGGCCGACCGCGGCGATCCGCTCGGCCAGTGACCGGATCAGCTGCGGGCGGCTGCGCGAGGAGAGCGCGACGACGCCCACCGGGCGGGCCGGTGCATCAGCCGCACCCGAGGCCCAACCACCCGGCCCCTTGGCCCAGTCGGCGAGCACCGTGACCACGGCGGCCGCCACATCGTCCGGAACCGGACCGTCCGGAGCCTGCGGTGCGAGCATCGGCCGCAGGCGGTTGCCCCACCCGATGTCGGAGAGCCGCCCCAGGGCCCGGCCGGTCGCGGCCAGCTCACCTGCCGGGATACGCCCCTTGAGGTCGACGCCGACGGCCGGCAACCCCGTGGGCCACATGCGCCGCGGCTCCACTTCCACGCCGGGCCGTCCCAGCTCGCCGCGCGCCGCATCCAGCGATGCGGCGGACACCTCGGTGGTGAACCGCCCCCCGGCGCAGTTGTCGCAGCGCCCGCACACGACGGCCGCCTCGTCGTCCAACTGCCGCCGCAGGAACTCCATCCGGCAGCCCGTTGTGGTGGCGTACTCCCGCATCGCCTGCTGTTCGGCCTCGCGCTGACGCGACACCCACGCATAGCGCTCGGCGTCGTACGACCACGGACGGCCGGTGGACGTCCAGCCACCCTTGACGCGTTGCACGGCGCCGTCCACGTCGAGGACCTTGAGCATGATCTCAAGGCGCGAGCGGCGCAGTTCGACCTGCGGCTCCAGGGCCGGCAGGGACACCGGCCTGCCGGCTGCCGCAAGGACGTCCAGGGTCCGCCGCACCTGCTCCTCGGGCGGGAACGCCAGTGACGCGAAGTACTTCCAGATCGCCTCGTCCTCCCGCCCGGGGAGCAGCAGGACCTCGGCGTGCTTGACCCCACGGCCGGCCCGGCCCACCTGCTGGTAGTACGCGATGGGGGACGACGGCGAGCCCAGATGCACCACGAAACCCAGGTCGGGCTTGTCGAAGCCCATGCCCAGCGCCGAGGTCGCCACCAGCGCCTTGACGCGGTTGGCGAGCAGATCGTCCTCGGCCTGCTGACGGTCGGCGTTCTCCGTCTTGCCGGTGTACGAGGAGACCGTGTGCCCCCGCTGGCGCAGGAAGGCCGTGACCTCCTCGGCGGCGGCCACGGTGAGCGTATAGATGATCCCCGAGCCCGGCAGCTCGTGCAGATGGTCCGCAAGCCAGGCGAGGCGGTGCGCGGCGTCCGGCAGCGGGAGGACGCCCAGGCTCAGGCTCTCCCGGTCCAGCGGCCCGCGCAGCACCAGCGCCTCGGTGGAGCCCTCGCCCGTCCCGAGCTGCTCGGCGACATCGGCGGTCACCCGCGCGTTGGCCGTGGCGGTGGTGGCGAGCACGGGCACACCGGGCGGAAGATCGGCGAGCATCGTGCGCAGCCGCCGGTAGTCCGGACGGAAGTCATGGCCCCAGTCGGAGATGCAGTGCGCTTCGTCGACCACCAGCAGACCGGTCGCCGCCGCGAGCTTGGGCAGCACCTGATCGCGGAAATCGGGGTTGTTGAGCCGCTCGGGGCTCACCAGCAGGACATCCACGTCGCCGGCCGCCACCTCGGCCTGGACCGTGTCCCATTCCTCGGTGTTGGCGGAGTTGATCGTGCGGGCGCGGATGCCGGCCCGCGCGGCAGCCTCGACCTGATTGCGCATCAGCGCGAGCAGCGGGGAGACGATCACGGTCGGGCCGCTGCCGCGCTCGCGCAGCAGCGCCGTCGCGACGAAATAGACCGCGGACTTGCCCCAGCCCGTGCGCTGCACGACCAGGGCGCGGCGGTGGTCGGCGACCAGCGCCTCGATCGCCCGCCACTGATCCTCGCGCAGCCTGGCCTCGCCGCTGGGATCCCCGACGAGTCGGGTCAGGACGGCATCGGCTGCGGCACGCAGATCTTCGTTGCTCATGCCCCCATGCAACCCGATGCCACTGACAACGCGCGAACGCCCGCCCGAAGCTGTGGATAACCTCGTCGCCCGAGAGTTATCCACAGGGGTCGCGGAGCGGCGGCCGACCGCGGGATCTTCGAGCCATGAATCCGCACAGCGAACCGAGCAAGCGCCCCGGCGACATCCCCTCCACCCCCACGACCGTCACCCCTCCCGCAGCCAACCCCCCGAACTCTCCTCGCTCTCCCCACGCACCGAAGCCGCAGGCCCCCGCCGACCCGCCCCGCTCATCCGGATCCTCCGACCCCACAGTACCCATCGACCCCCATGGCCTCTCCAGCCCGCCCGGCCCCGAGAAAACCGCCAACCCCTCCAACCCCTCCAACCGCGGCGCCTCCTCGCCCACGTCCCGCCTCACCGGCTCCGCAACCCCGTCCCGCCCCTCCCACTCCTCCACCCGTGCCGACGCGGCCGAGGCCCAGCCCGCCGAAGCCCAGGTCACCCTGCGCGGCCCGGCCGAGCTCGCCGACGCCCTGCCGTATCTCATGGGTTTCTATCCGGACGACAGCATCGTGATGGTCGCGCTGAACGGCGAGCGCGGACGCTTCGGCGGCCGGGTCAGGCTCGGCATCCCGACCGACACCGCGCAGTGGCCCGATGTCGCCGATCAGCTCGCCGAGTGTCTGATCTCCGCAGGTCAGGAGCGTGACGCCCGACCCGCGGCGATCATCGTCTACCTCTGCCAGGAGCCGGCGGCGGGCGAGAGCGGCAAGGACGTCAAGGACCGCCTCCGCCCGCTCGCCCAGCGGCTGCGCACCGCCTGCGGCACGCTCGACGTACCGGTCCTGGAAGCCCTGTGCCTCTCCAACGGCCGCTTCTGGTCCTACTGCTGCCCCGACTTCCGGTGCTGCCCGGCGGAGGGCACACCCATGGTCATGCCGGGCACGTCCGTGATGGCCGCGGCCGCCGCCTACGCGGGAATGCAGGTGCGCGGATCGCTCAAGGAGATGGAGGCCAGGCTCACGCCCCGCACCGGGCCGCGGGCTGCCGAGCAGGAGAAGGCGCTGGACGCGGCCGCCGGCGCGCTGGTTCCGCGCATGCTCCGGCGGGACGGCGCGGCAGCCGTCCGCCGGGACACCCTCGACCTGGCCGGAGCCATGATCCACCGGTTCCGCCAGGACACCCCCTCGGGCAGCAACCGGGCCAGGGACGCCTGCGACGACGCGCTGATCACCGATGCCGAGGCCGCCGATCTGATCCTCGGCCTCCAGGACCGGGTCACCCGTGACCGGGCGGCGGAGTGGATGGATGGCCCCGCTGCCGCGCCGGCCCTTCGGCTCTGGCGTGCCCTCGCCCGCCGCTGCGCCGGCGGCTTTGCCGAACACGCAGTGGCACCGCTCACCCTCGCGGGCTGGGTCTGCTGGTCCACCGAGGACGGACCCTCGGCGCGCGTCGCCCTCAGCTGCGCCTTGGCCATCGACCCCGACTACACCTTCGCCCAGCTGCTGCACCGCGCCGTCAACGAAGGGCTCGACCCGGAGCCGTTGCGCCGGTGCCTGCGCGAACAGAACCGGGAGGCGGCCGACGAACCCCAGCCGGCCGCCCCCGCGCCCGACGCCAAGGGCACCCGGCAGCCCACGAAGCGCCCTGCGCCGACCCGCCCCGGGCCGGCCGCCCGCCCGCGGGGGCCGCGCGGTGGCACGGGCCCCGGTAGCCGTACGACGGACGGGCGTGGCAGGCGCCGGGCCGGGCGCGACGGCGACCGGAGCCGGCGGTGACCGTGCCGGCGCTGCGCGGCCGGCGTGACCTGTGCGCCGGCCGCACCGTTCACCTGAGTGGAGCAACCCGCAGGGAGCCCCGACCTCACCAGGGAGCGCAGAGCGTGCCAGGCATCGTCCCCACTACTCAGCCGACCCGCCGGCTGCCCGGAGAGCGGCGCCCGGCGCCGCCCCGGGCCCCGCAACCCCAGCCCGTCCACTCCTCACTCGTCTGTGTGGCCCTCCCGGCCCTCGCCGTATCCCCGCCGTCGGGGCAGTTGACCGGCCACGGCACGGACGGCTTCTACCGAGACGGCCGAAGGGTCCTGTCCCGCTGCGAACTGCAGGTCGCGGGCGATGAACCGCTCATCGTCCAAGGGCGGTTGACCGGCGCGGACCGGGCCCGGTTCATCGGGACGATCCGCAGGGCCCAAGAGCGCGGGCCGGACCCGGAGATCCGCATGGAGCGGCTGCGATCCGCCGACGGCACCGAACAGATCACGTTCCACAGCAGTGCCGCGCGGCCCGTCCGGCTGCCGGTCGAGATCCGGCTGGGCACGGACCTCGCGGAGCTCGGATCCGTCGCCGTCGGACTCCCGGGACCCGAACTACGGGCCGCTGTCCACGGCTCCGGGCTTCGATGGTCCGGTACCGGTGTGCACGCGGTGGTGTCCGCGACGCCCTCGCCCGAGGACGTACTGGCCTCGCCCGGCCTGTTGCGTTGGGAAATCGACCTGCCGCCCGGCGGCCACCGCACCATCGAACTCCGCGCCGCACTGGAATACGGGACCGGCGGCCCGGGCAGCCCCTCGGGTCACCACCGGCATCCGGTGGGCGTCCGTATCCCCGGCCCGCGCACAGGGGCGTTCACTCCGCGGACACGCAGCGACCGGCCGCCGCGCCCCTGGACAGCGGCCCGGCTGGAGTGCGACGACCACCGAGCTGACGCCCTCATGGCGGGCAGCCTCGACGATCTCCACGGCCTGGTGATGCGGGACCCGATTGCCGCTGCGGACATGTACGTCGCCGGCGGATTCCCTTGGCGCTGCGGCCTTGCACCGGTCGAAGCGCTATGGGCCGCCCGGATGCTCCTGCCCCTGGGCACCAAGCTCGCCGCAGGCACGCTGCGCGCGCTCGCCCGTAGCCAACAAGCCGCGCCAGGGGCGGATTTCGGCCGAATTCCCGGCGCTCTCCGGGACGCCGGGCCACATTTGCCGCCGAGCTGCACCGGCATCGAGGCAACTCTTCTGTTCCCCGCCGTTCTCGCGGAGGCCCGCCGCTGGGGCCTGCCCGAACAGGAGACAGAACGGCTGCTGCCCGCCGCGGAGCGCTGCCTGACATGGCTGAGGAGGGTCACCGACCCACCGGGCAGCGGCCGCGGCGGCTATGTCCCCGATCCCGTGCCCGGCGGACCGTACCGCTGCGAAACCCAGGCCCACGCCCATCGCGCCGCCCTCCTGGGCGCCGATCTCCTCGACGCCTGCGGATCATCCGACGCGTCGGTGTTACGGGACTGGGCCGCAGGACTGCGTCTCAGGTTCCGCAGAGACTTCTGGCTGGAGGACCCTGCGGGCGGCCGCCCCGCCGCCCTGCTCACCGCCGACGGCCGGCCCGTCCCGCACCTCGGCTCCACCAGCGTCCATCTCCTCGACACCGGACTGCTCGGTGGCGGGGCCTCGGCCCCCGGACTGCTGGACGCGGCACAGACCGACCAACTAGCCGGACTGCTGGGCAGCCCGGCCATGGACTCCGGATGGGGCCTGCGCGGGCTGAGCGCCAAGGAGAGCGGCTACAACCCGTTCGGCCACCGCAGCGGCGCGGTTCGCGTCCACGAGACGGCGATCGCCGCCGCGGGTCTGGCCGCAGCCGGCCATGAGCAGGTGGCAGGTGCCCTGACGAGAGGCGTCCTCGACGCCGCGGAGAGCTTCGGGTACCGCATCCCCGAGATGTACGCGGGCGAGCAGCGCTCCACCGGCGGCGCTCCCGTACCGCACCCGGCGGCCTGCCGGCCCGCTGCCGTGGCGGCGGGCGGCGCAGTGCACATACTCGTCGCCCTCGCGGGCCTGCGCCCCGACGTCCCCGCCGGGACGGTCTCCGTGCGGCCGCTCGCCACGGCCCCGCTCGGCGCGATGCAGCTCACCGGCCTGAGCGTCGCGGAGCAGCCGTTCGCCGTACGGATCAGCAGACTCGGCATGGGGATGGTGGAGACGGCGGCGGACGGCCTGCAGCTGGGTTCGTGAGGTGCTCCAGGCCTGTTTATCGTCAGGCGGACGACTATGATCACGCCCATGCCTCCCTACGACCCGTCGGCTTTCCCGCCCTTCGCCGTCACCGTCGACCTGGTCGTGCTCACCGTGCGCCGCCACGCCCTGTGCGCGCTGGCCGTACGTCGTGGTGAGCCGCCGTTCCAGGGCCGCTGGGCCCTGCCGGGCGGATTCGTCCGGGCCGATGAGGACCTCGAGGAGGCGGCAGCCCGGGAGCTCGCCGAGGAGACCGGTCTGCACGCCCAGTCCCCGGCGGGCCCGTCCCCCGTGTACGGCGCACACCTCGAACAGCTCGCCACGTACGGCGACCCCAAGCGGGACCCCCGGATGCGGGTCGTCAGCGTCGCGCACCTGGTACTCGCTCCCGACCTGCCCGCTCCCAAGGCCGGCGGCGATGCCCACAGCGCGCGCTGGGCATCCGTGGAGACCCTGCTGGAGCAGGATGACACCCTCGCGCGCGAGGGCGAGCTGGCGGCCCCGCTGGCCTTCGACCACGCCCAGATCCTTGCTGACGGCGTGGAGCGCGCCCGCTCGAAGATCGAATACTCCTCGCTCGCCACGGCCTTCTGCCCGCCGGAGTTCACCGTGGGCGAGCTGCGCCGCGTGTACGAGGCGGTCTGGGGCGTTGCCTTGGATCCCCGTAACTTCCACCGCAAGGTGACCGGCACCCCCGGGTTCCTCGTGCCCACGGGAGGCACGACGACGCGTCAGGGCGGCCGCCCCGCACAGCTGTTCCGGGCAGGGGGAGCGACGCTGCTCAACCCGCCGATGCTGCGCCCCGAGGTCTGAGTCCGGACAGGGCCACGGCACCGCGGGCGCTGAGGCTCACGCGCAGTGGCCCGACGAACCATCAAAATGGAACAATTGCGAGAAATGGGACACATGGCGGTACTGTGGCCGGGTGAGTCCCTTCGTATCCCTTGTAGTGTCCGACCGGCCTCACGCCCCGCCGAGGGGCGACGCCTCGCACCGCCGAGCGGTCCGATTTCCTCCGCGGCCCGCAGCCTGCACACGACCGCCGTCGACGCCTCCGGCTGCGCGGCGCCGCTCGCCCCTGGCTCCGGCCCGCTAGCGACCTGTACGGCCCGTTGCCTGCCTGCCTGCCTGCCTGCCTGCCTGCCTGTCCGGACGACGGACCGATCGCCTCTGCGCTGCCTCCCTCGGCTCCGTCGTCGCTTTCGGGACGGAGTCTGCCGCCGGCTTATCGAGTGCCCTGTGCTCGCAGTCAGTTGGGTGGGACCGCAGGCCCTCACGGTCGGACCGGTTTATTGGCCGTCGGTGTATTTCTTTCCACCGCACCGGGATTGTCGGCGAGCTCCGCTGCGGCGCTTCTGTCGAGGCCGTCACCTGCCGTCCGGTGGCCGCGTCAAGTGCCCGTTCGGAATCGACCAAGACACATCTGTTCATGATGCGGTGCGCACGCCAACCCGTAGGCGGCGCAGGGGTGTTGTCGCCGACCCGTCTGGCCAGCGGATATGTGCCCGCGGCGCTTCCCGGCTTCTTCTGCTGATCGAGTAAGGCATATATTTTGGCGCCCTGTTGTTGTGGCCGCTGTCCACAACTCGCCATGGAGAGCGCATTTCTTTCCGATAAAGCGTCAATTCAGGGATGGGGGGCGATCACCCTTTCGTGTGCTTTTCACCAAAGACCTCAAGGGTGTTCAGGGTGTCGCCGACAAAAGATGCGTGAGTACCCTTGCGCACACCATGATGACCGCGGCTCGCCCCGGCGACACCGGCCTCGCAGGCCCGGGCGAGCTTGACCGCTACCCCTACGCCAACGCCGCCAACGCCGCGAACGCCAACAACGCAGCCGGCCACGACCGTGCCGAGCGCGTTTCGCAGGTCTGGGACAGCTCCGAGGCCGACATCGGCCGGGTCGGCCGTCGCGCGGCCGGCAGCCGCGGCCGCGGCCTGCACGGCCAACTCGTCCAACAGCTCGGCCAGATGATCGTCTCCGGCGATCTCGGCGCCGACCGTCCGCTCGTCCCCGAGGAGATCGGCCAGCGCTTCGAGGTATCCCGCACCGTCGTCCGTGAGTCGCTGCGCGTCCTCGAGGCCAAGGGCCTCGTCAGCGCTCGCCCCAATGTGGGCACCCGAGTGCGCCCGGTAAGCGACTGGAACCTCCTCGACCCCGACATCATCGAATGGCGGGCCTACGGGCCCCAGCGCGACGACCAGCGTCGCGAGCTCTGTGAGCTGCGCTGGACGATCGAGCCCCTCGCCGCCCGGCTCGCCGCCGGCCACGGCCGTGAGGACATCCAGCAGCGGCTGGCCGACATGGTCGAGATCATGGGCCACTCCGCCGCCCAGGGCGACACCATGACCTTCTCCCGTGCGGACGCCGAGTTCCACTCGCTGCTGCTACAGCTCGCCGGCAACCGCATGCTCGAGCACCTCTCGGGCATCGTCTCCTCCGCCCTGCATGTCTCCGGCGGCACCGCCGGCGGCTGTGAGCGACCGGTCGAGACGTCCGTGGGCCAGCACATGCGGGTCGTCGACGCCATCGGCTCCGGCGATGCCACGGCAGCCGAGTCCGCGATGCGCCAGCTCCTTGCCGCCCATGGCGAGATCGTGGGCCAAGGCTCCGGGACGCCCGTGGACCACGTCGTCCCCGCGCCCCGCGAGCACTGAAGGTCCGTACCCGACCGCGTACGGACCGTAGGCGCCGCGCGGCCCCCGTGCCCTGCGTACCCCTCGGGCAGGGCAGGTCGTACGCGGCGAGGCGCACACACATCGCCGGATCCGGGTCGTCGACCGGATCCGGCGACAGGTCTTGGAAGGGTTGCATGTCATATGACTGGGAATGGGTCGTTATGGGGTGTGACTCGGGCCACGCAGATTGGGCGTAACGCTCTTCCGGGAAGCGCGATGACTTAAGAGGTGATAGCCGAGGAGGGAATACGAGCGGCGTTCGTGACGCTGTTCAACTCCCCGGTTGCCCCTGCGCCGTCGGTCTATCCCCACCGGCGGTCGTCGGCTCCGATCCACACTGGACGGGGTCGGAAGCCGTTTCCATCGTTCCGAGAGGTTGTTCGTGTCGGCCAGCACATCCCGTACGCTCCCGCCGGAGATCGCCGAGTCCGAGTCTGTGATGGCGCTCATCGAGCGGGGAAAGGCAGATGGGCAGATCGCCGGCGATGACGTGCGTCGGGCCTTCGAGGCTGACCAGATTCCGCCAACCCAGTGGAAGAACGTTCTGCGCAGCCTCAACCAGATCCTCGACGAGGAGGGTGTGACGCTGATGGTCAGTGCCGCAGAGGCGCCCAAGCGCACCCGCAAGAGCGTCGCAGCGAAGAGTCCGGCGAAGCGCACCGCTACCAAGACCGTCGCGGCGAAGACCGCCACGGTCAAGAAGACCACCGCGGCCGCGGCCCCCGCCCCTGTGGCGGACGACCCGGCCGGTGAGTCCGAGTCCGCGCCTGCGAAGAAGGCAGCGGCGAAGAAGGCGACCGCCAAGAAGACGGTCGCGAAGAAGACCACGGCCAAGAAGGCCACCGCAAAGAAGACCGCGTCCAAGAAGGACGTCGACGAGCTGCTTGACGACGAGGCGACCGAGGAGACCCCGGCGCCCGGCAAGGGCGACGCTCCCGAGGCCGCCGAAGGCACGGAGAACGCCGGTTTCGTCCTGTCCGACGACGACGAGGACGACGCGCCTGCGCAGCAGGTCGCCGCGGCCGGTGCCACCGCCGACCCGGTCAAGGACTACCTCAAGCAGATCGGTAAGGTCCCGCTCCTCAACGCCGAGCAGGAGGTGGAGCTCGCCAAGCGCATCGAGGCGGGTCTGTTCGCCGAGGACAAGCTGGCGAACTCCGACAAGCTCGCACCGAAGCTCAAGCGCGAGCTGGAGATCATCGCCGAGGACGGCCGCCGGGCGAAGAACCACCTCCTGGAGGCCAACCTCCGTCTGGTCGTCTCCCTGGCCAAGCGGTACACGGGCCGCGGCATGCTCTTCCTGGACCTGATCCAGGAGGGCAACCTCGGTCTGATCCGTGCAGTCGAGAAGTTCGACTACACCAAGGGCTACAAGTTCTCGACCTACGCGACGTGGTGGATCCGCCAGGCCATCACCCGTGCCATGGCCGACCAGGCCCGTACGATCCGTATCCCCGTCCACATGGTCGAGGTCATCAACAAGCTCGCGCGCGTCCAGCGCCAGATGCTCCAGGACCTGGGCCGCGAGCCCACCCCGGAGGAGCTGGCCAAGGAACTCGACATGACCCCCGAAAAGGTCATCGAGGTCCAGAAGTACGGCCGCGAGCCGATCTCGCTGCACACCCCGCTGGGCGAGGACGGCGACAGCGAGTTCGGTGACCTCATCGAGGACTCCGAGGCGGTCGTCCCGGCCGACGCGGTCAGCTTCACGCTTCTGCAGGAGCAGCTGCACTCGGTGCTGGACACCCTCTCCGAGCGTGAGGCCGGCGTCGTGTCCATGCGCTTCGGACTCACCGACGGTCAGCCCAAGACGCTGGACGAGATCGGCAAGGTCTACGGCGTCACGCGTGAGCGGATTCGTCAGATCGAGTCGAAGACGATGTCGAAGCTGCGTCACCCGTCTCGCTCCCAGGTGCTGCGCGACTACCTCGACTAGTCCAACCGCCCAAAAGAGCGCCACGAGCCCGGTCACTCCTAGCTGGAGGGGCCGGGCTCGCGCCTGTTCCGGGGTGCGTGCGGCCGCCGTTTGGGTCACTCTGGGTGTGCGCGCATTGCCCCAGAGTCAGGAGTACGAATGCGTCCGACCGCACATGCTGCCCTCGGGGCCCTCGCGCTGGCCCTCGTCCTGCCGACATCGGCGGCTGCGGACGAGTCGGTGATCGGCGGAAAGCCCGCACCGCTGTCGCAGAGCCCCTGGGCGGTGGCGCTGACCTCCCACGAGCGCTTCGGGGCCCAGCGCTCCGGGCAATTCTGTGGCGGTGTGCTCGTCGGGCACTCGACGGTGGTGACGGCGGCGCACTGTCTGAGTAAGGAGGTGCTGGGCATCCCCTGGAAGCAGGTGCGGGACCTGAAGGTCATCGTCGGACGCGACAAGCTCAGCGGTGCCGGTGGCCAGGAGCTCAAGCCCGCGAGAATCTGGGTCAACCCGCGCTACGACAGCTACACGAACGACGGTGACATGGCCGTCCTCACGCTGGCCAAGCCGGTTCCGAACCGTCCCATCCCGATAGCGGGACGGCAGGACAGCGCCTACCGTGCCGGCAGCGCGGCCACGGTCTACGGCTGGGGGGACACGACGGGCGGGGGCAGCTATGCCTCCCGGTTGCGGGCGGCGCACGTCAACGTGTTGCCCGATGCGGTCTGCGCGAAGGCGTATCCGGGCAGTGCCGACGGTGCGTACCGGGCGCGGACGATGTTGTGCGCGGGGGAGCCGACCGGCGGCCGGGACGCCTGCCAGGGGGACAGCGGCGGGCCGCTCGTCGTGCGTGGACGGCTGGTGGGCCTGGTGTCATGGGGGACCGGCTGCGGTCAGGCCGGTAGTCCCGGGGTCTATACGCGCGCCTCGGCGCTTCTCCCGGCGGTGTCCGCACATGGTGCCGACTGAGCCGCGCGGGGGGCTTACAGGCGCGTGTGAGCGTACGAGTGCGGGCGGTGTCCCCTGTGGTGTCGGGGAACCGCCCGCGGTACGGCGCTGGGCCGCTGCTCGCTCGTCGTGGATGCGATGTGTCAGCGTTCCTCTTCGGACGCGGACGCCGGAGAAGCGGTCAGCCGCTCCGTCTCGTCCTGTATTTCCGCGGCGATCTTCTTGAGTTCTGGCTCGAACTTGCGACCGTGGTGGGCGCAGAAGAGCAGTTCTCCGCCGGACATCAGGACGACGCGCAGGTATGCCTGGGCGCCGCAGCGGTCGCAGCGGTCAGCGGCCGTCAGCGGGCTCGCGGGTGTCAGAACAGTAGTCACGTCGCCTCTTCTCTAGCTCGACGAGCTGTCGTACCAGGGTCAACATCCAACCAGGCCGAAAACGTTCCCGCTCGTGCCTTTTCCTCGAAAAAATTCTTCAAGGGGGCCGGGTGCTGCCGGGTGGCGGCGAATGAGCCGTATTGCTTGGTGGTCTGATTCACGTTGGTTGTTGCATCTGTCCTCCCGGCTGGCTTGCCGGTTGTTGATGAGGACGTGCCCGGAGCCTAAATGGTTCATGCCTCGAAGGGAACGTGATGTGCACGTCACTCGGACGTCACCCCATCGAGGGATCGAACGTACGAGCGAAATTCTACTACCATGGGCATGCTTACGGGTGGCGTCACATCGGCTCTACCAGGCCTCGGTACCCTCTGACGGGCGACACCGCCACAACAGAGTCCGCGGAATGCGGACTGCCAGAAATTCAGCGAGGAGCGAACCGCGTGACCGCCGAGATGTCCGTGCCGTCCACCGCAGTGCTGACCGGGGCAGACCGGGACGGTTCCAACTACACCGCGCGGCATCTGCTTGTCCTCGAGGGGCTCGAGGCCGTCCGAAAGCGCCCAGGCATGTACATCGGCTCGACGGACAGTCGCGGCCTGATGCACTGCCTGTGGGAGATCATCGACAACTCCGTCGACGAGGCGCTGGGCGGCTACTGCGACCACATCGAGGTGATTCTCCACGACGACGGGTCGGTGGAGGTCAGGGACAACGGCCGCGGCATCCCCGTGGACGTCGAGCCCAAGACCGGTCTCAGCGGCGTCGAGGTCGTGATGACCAAGCTGCACGCCGGCGGAAAGTTCGGCGGCGGCTCGTACGCGGCCTCCGGCGGTCTGCACGGCGTCGGCGCCTCGGTCGTCAACGCCCTCTCCGCGCGGCTCGACGTCGAGGTGGTCCGCAGCAGCAAGACGCACTCGATCAGCTTCCGCCGCGGCGTCCCCGGGATCTTCACCGAATCGGGCCCGGATGCCCCGTTCGACCCGGGCAACGGCCTGCTCAAGGGCAAGCGGATCGCCAAGACGAAGACCGGCACCCGGGTGCGCTACTGGGCCGACCGGCAGATCTTCCTCAAGGACGCCAAGCTTTCCCTGGAGACCCTGTACGCCCGCGCCCGCCAGACGGCGTTCCTCGTGCCGGGCCTGACCCTGGTCGTCCGTGACGAGCGGGGCATCGACGGCGCCGGCAAGAGTGAAGAGACATTCCGCTACGACGGCGGCATCAGCGAATTCTGCGAGTACCTCGCGCAGGACAAGGCCGTCTGCGACGTGCTCCGGCTGACCGGACAGGGCACCTTCAAGGAGACCGTGCCGGTCCTCGACGACCGCGGCCACATGACACCGACCGAGGTCACCCGGGAACTGGGCGTCGACATCGCGTTGCGCTGGGGCACCGGCTACGACGCGACGGTCAAGTCGTTCGTCAACATCATCGCGACGCCCAAGGGCGGCACCCACGTATCCGGCTTCGAGCGGTCGGTGGCCAAGACGGTCAATGAGGCGCTGCGATCGAGCAAGCTGCTGCGCGTCGCCGAGGACGACGTCGTCAAGGACGACGCCATGGAGGGCCTCACCGCCGTCGTGACCGTACGACTCGCGGAGCCGCAGTTCGAGGGCCAGACCAAGGAGGTGCTCGGCACCTCCGCCGCCTCGCGGATCGTCGCCCAGGTGGTGAGCAAGGAACTCAAGGCGTTCCTGACGTCCACGAAGCGGGACGACAAGCAGCAGGCGCGCGCCGTCATGGAGAAGATCGTCGCCGCGGCCCGGACACGTATCGCCGCCCGTCAGCACAAGGAGGCCCAGCGGCGGAAGACGGCGCTGGAGTCCTCCTCGCTGCCGGCCAAGCTCGCGGACTGCCGCAGCGACGACGTCGACCGCAGTGAACTCTTCATCGTCGAGGGTGACTCGGCGCTCGGTACCGCGAAACTGGCCCGGAATTCGGAATTCCAGGCGTTGCTGCCGATCCGCGGCAAGATTCTGAATGTCCAGAAGTCATCGGTTTCGGACATGCTCAAGAACGCCGAGTGCGGCTCCATCATCCAGGTCATAGGGGCCGGATCCGGCCGCACCTTCGACATCGACACCGCCCGCTACGGCAAGGTCATCTTCCTGGCCGACGCGGATGTCGACGGCGCCCACATCCGTTGCCTGCTGCTGACCCTCTTCCAGCGCTATATGCGGCCCATGGTCGAGCAGGGCCGGGTCTTCTCCGCCGTCCCGCCGCTGCACCGCGTCGAACTGATCAACCCCAAGAAGGGCCAGGAGAAGTACATCTACACGTACTCGGACAACGAGCTGCGCCAGACGCTGCTCGAGCTCCAGCGCAAGAAGGTCCGCTACAAGGACAGCATCCAGCGCTACAAGGGCCTGGGTGAAATGGACGCCGACCAGCTCGCCGAGACGACCATGGACCCGCGCCACCGCACCCTGCGCCGCATCAACATCAGCGATCTCGAAGCGGCGGAGAAGGCCTTCGACCTCCTCATGGGCAACGAAGTCGCCCCCCGTAAGGAGTTCATCACCAACTCCGCGTCCACTCTGGACCGTTCGCGCATCGACACCTGAGCCGGCCGCAGCTCCCGACGGGCGCCTCTCCACCCCTGGGTGGAGAGGCGCCCGTCGCCATTTCCACCCGGCCCCCACCCTGGCTCCGATCCGGCCGTCAGCGCCGCTCCATAGCGTCGGAAAGGTCGATTTCCCCGTCCCACGGAGGGCCAGGTCATGAGCGGCTTGCTCAACATCGTTGTGATCACTGCGGCAGTTGCATGGGTGATCGTCCAGCAGTTCAAGGCACAGCGCGTCACATCGGAGGGCAAGAAGTGGTGGCTGATTCCGGTCGTCCTGACGGTGATGTCGGTGCGGCAGCCCGGCCTGATGGACGCCGAGCCCCCAACGGCCTCCGCCGTTCTGCTCGGCGTGGAGATCCTGATAGGGCTGGCCTGCGGCGCCGGCTGGGCCTGGACCACCCGCCTCTGGACGGAAGCGGACGGCACGGTGTGGGCGAAGGGAGGCTGGGCGGCGGCCGGTGTGTGGTTCTGCGGCATGGCGCTACGGGTCGGCCTCATGGGCATCGCCGCGGCCATGGGTATCCACCAGAGCAGCGCGGCCACCATGCTCTCCGTTGCGGCGATGCTGCTGACCCGTGCCGGTGTCACCACGTTGCGGGCCCGGGCCGTGCAGCAGACGTACCGTGTCCCTGTCGCGGGCTGACGCCCCGCGCGCGCCCTCGGGAGGACCGTTCGTGACGCTGAACTCCTGGACGAGCTGGCCCCTGCGGGAGTCGCTGTCCCGTGAGGGCATCAGCGACGCCCGGATGTGGATCGGCCGGGCGGTGCGTGCCGCGGTGGTCGCCGGACTGGTATGGATCACCCTTACGGGGCCGGGCTTCACAGGCTGGAGCCTGGTGGCGGCGTGCGCAGGCATGGCGGCCACCTTCCTGGCATTCCGCGGCTTCTTCCGTATGACGGCGGACCACCGTCTGTGGCCTTCCATCGGGCTGTTCGCCGTACTCGAAGCCGCGGCTTTCGGCTTCGAGTCCACCGGAGCGCGGGCGCCCGCGATCGTGCTGTGGTGCGCCTGCGCCATCACTGCCATGGAACGGCTGCCGCTGAGCGTCGCGGTGCCGTGCTCCACCGTTGCGCTCGGCGCGTACGCAGTGGTGAGTCACGACAACTGGATAGCGACCGCCGCGACCACTGCGGGCCTGGGGCTGGCGGGTTATGTCGTACGTCTGGACGCCGAGGCGCGCGGCAACGCCCAGCGGCTGCTGGCCCAGGAACGGGCGGCCCGCACGGCGGAGGCGGAATCGGCGGCGCTCACCGAGCGTGGGCGGATCGCACGTGAGATCCACGACGTCCTCGCCCACAGCCTGAGCGCCCAGCTCGTGCATCTCGAGGCGGCCCGGCTGCTGATCCAGCGCAGCACCGACCTCGAGGCCGACCGCGATCAGCTCCTGGGCCGGGTGGTGGCGTCCCGGGGGATGGCCCGTGAAGGGCTGGACGGCACCCGTGAGGCGCTTTCCGCGCTGCGTGGGGAGATGGTCCCGGTCGAGGATTTCCTGCGCAGCCTGACGGCCGCTGAGGGCGTCCGGCTGGAGGTGAAGGGTGAGGGTCGCGCCTTGTCGGCCGAGGCGGGACTCACGGTCCGCAGAGTGGCCCAGGAGGCGCTGACGAACGTACGCAAGCACGCCCCGGGGGCCCGGGTGGACGTGCGGCTGGAGTACGCGCGGGACGGCGTCGGGCTCGAAGTGCGCGACTTCGGCGGCCGCGGCAAGCCTGGCGAGCTAGCGAGGAGCGGCTCCGGATACGGTCTGCTCGGGATGCGGGAGCGCGCCGAACTCCTCGGCGGAACGCTGGATTCCGGCCCCGACGAGGAGGGTTTCGTGGTGCGGCTGCGGGTGCCTGCGTGACGACACACACAGCGACACGGGTCGTGGTCGCCGATGACCAGACGGTGGTGCGCGAGGGAATCGTGATGCTGCTGGGGCTATTGCCGGGTATCGAGGTCGTGGGGTCGGCAGCGGACGGTGAGGACGCGGTCCGCCTTGTCGCCCAACTCGACCCCGACGTTGTTCTGATGGACCTGCGGATGCCGCGCTGCGACGGCGTCGAGGCCACCCGGCGTATCCGTGCCGAGCACCCCGGTACCCAGGTGGTGGTGCTCACCACCTACGCGGACGACGACTCGCTCTTTCCTGCCCTGCAGGCCGGCGCGCGTGGCTACCTGACCAAGGACGCGGACGGCGATGAGATCGTCCGCGCCATCGACGATGTGCTCTCGGGCGAGGCCGGTCTGTCCCCCGAGATCCAGCGCCGGCTGGTGGAGCGCTTCACGGAGCCCGTACGGGCCCTGCCGCAACCGCCGGACGAGCCCCCGGACGGCCTGACCGCCCGCGAGGTGGAGGTGCTGCGGCTGGTCGCCGAGGGCCAGTCCAATCCGGAAATCGCCCGCACGCTGCACGTTTCCCCGGCGACCGTGAAGACCCACATCAACAACCTCTTCGCCAAAGCGGGGTTGCGGGACAGGGCCCAGGCCATCCACTACGCGTACCGCCACGGCCTTGCGCAGCCTCCCGGACGGCCCATCACCTGATGGGGTGAAGGGTTCGGAATGAAGAGTCCAGGATCTTCCTTTCTGTCCAACCTTGGGACGCACGGACAACAGACCCGTGCACCAAGGAGAGTTCGGTGGACAAGCAGGACGGCCACTCGGCCGGCGAGCCAGGGGGCGTACGGCTCGATGACCCCTGGTATGAAGCACTCACCTCCGGGTGGGGCGAACTGGACGGCGGGGCGGAGGCGACGGGCGAGTGGGGCCGCAAGCAGCCATCCCCCTCGGCACCACTACCGGTACCGGAGCAGCGGCCCGCGCCACACGACGAGATCTATCTGGCGGTGCAACGAAGCGCGGCCTTCCAGGAGGTGCGCCGCCGCTACCGGCGGTTCGTCCTGCCCGGCACGGCGGTCTTCCTGGCCTGGTACCTCGCCTATGTGATTGCGGCGACGGCCGCGCCCGGCCTCATGGCCCACCGTGTCGCCGGCGCACTGAACGTCGCGATGCTCGCCGGCCTCGGCCAGTTCGCCACGACATTCCTGCTCACTTGGGCGTACGCCCGTCACGCCCGGCTGCGCAGGGACAGCGCGGCGCTCGACATCCGCTGGGAGACCCAGGAACTCACCGGGGGGAACGTCCGGTGACCGACGACCACCAGACCCTTGCGCTGGTCCTGTTCAGCGTGTTCATCGCCGTCACCCTGGCGATCACCACATGGGTGAGCCGCCGCAGGCACGGCTCCGCCGAGGAGTTCTACGCGGGCGGAAGGCTCTTCTCTCCCATGGAGAACGGTTTCGCCATCGCGGGTGACTACATGTCCGCCGCGTCCTTCCTGGGCATCTCCGGGCTGATTGCCCTCTTCGGCTACGACGGCCTGCTGTACTCGGTCGGCTTCCTCGTCGCCTGGCTCGTCGTCCTCTTCCTCGTCGCCGAACTGGTCCGCAACTGCGGCAGGTTCACCCTCGCCGATGTCGTCGCCGCCCGGATGAGGGAGCGACCCGTCCGTATCGCGGCAGGCACGGCCTCTGTCACCGTGTCCGTGCTCTACCTGGTGGCGCAGATGGTCGGTGCCGGCAGCCTGGTCGCCCTGCTCCTGGGGGGCGCGGGCCAGCAGGCCCGTACCTGGATGGTGATCGGAGTCGGTGCCCTGATGGTGGTCTACGTCGCCTTCGGCGGGATGCGGGCCACGACCTGGATCCAGATCGTCAAGGCCGTGCTCCTCATGGGAGGTGCCATCGCCCTGACCGTCCTGGTACTGGTCCGTTTTCACGGCGACTTCAACGCGCTGCTGAACACCGCCTCCGAACGCAGCGGCCACGGCGGCGACTTCCTCGCCCCTGGCCTCAAATACGGCGACGACTGGACCTCACGGCTCGACTTCATCAGCCTCGGTATCGCGCTCGTTCTGGGGACGGCCGGGCTGCCGCACATCCTCTCCCGCTTCTACACCGTCCCCACGGCGCGGTCCGCCCGTCGCTCGGTCGTCTGGTCCATCGGCCTGATCGGTGGCTTCTACCTGATGACCATCGTGCTCGGTTTCGGCGCCGCGGCAGTGCTCGGCAGCGATGCCGTCCGCAAGTCCAATACGGCCGGCAACACCGCAGTCCCGCTGCTGGCCCTCGACCTGGGAGGCGGTGCCGGTTCGACCGGCGGCACGGTGCTCTTCGCCGTGGTGGCCGCCGTCGCGTTCGCCACCATCCTGGCGGTGGTCGCCGGCATCACGCTCGCCTCGTCGGCCTCCGTTGCCCACGACCTGTATGCCTCGCTGCGGCGCCCGCGCGGCACGCCGCAGGACGCCCAGCGTGCCGAGGTGGCCGTGGCGCGCGTCGCGGCGGTGGCCGTCGGCGCGGTGGCCATCGGCCTCGCCCTGCTCGCCCAGGATTTGAACGTCGCCTTCTTGGTGGGCCTGGCCTTCGCCGTTGCCGCATCGGCCAACCTTCCGGTCCTGCTGTACACGCTGTTCTGGCGCCGCTTCACGACCCGGGGCGCGGTCTGGTCCGTATACGGCGGCCTGATTCCGGCGATCACCCTGGTCGTACTCTCACCGGTGGTCTCCGGCAGCCCGGAGTCGCTCTTCCCCGGTATGGACTTCGTCCTCTTCCCGCTCGACAACCCCGGTGTGGTGTCGATTCCGCTGGGATTCCTGATGGGCTGGCTGGGAACGGTGCTCTCCCCGCAGGCCGCCGACGAGGCACGGCATGCGGAGACGGAGGTACGGGCGCTCACGGGGGCGGGGGCGGCTTAGGGTGCCGCTCCAGGGTCAGGGGCGGGCAGGCCCTGACCCTGGAGCGGGGACGGGCGTGTCAGGGCGCGGCAGCCGTGCGGTGCGTGGCTGCCGCGCCTTGCCCCGTGTGCATCGCGTTCCCTCCACCCGCTGCCGTCCGCGCGCACGTAGGGTTCGGTCTCCTGACTAGACCCACTCGTAGCGGTGCTCTGGGCGACCGGTCTCGCCGTATTTGAGCGTGAGGCGCACCCGCCCGGCGCGTTCCAACAGTTTCAGGTAGCGCTGGGCGGTCTGTCGGCTCAGGCCTGCCTGGACGGCCACGTCCTGCGCCGACAGCGGCGCGTCCGCGGAGCGCAGCACCGAGCGCACTCGGTCAGCAGTGGCGGTGGAGTGACCCTTCGGCAACTCGGCGGGTCCCGCGTTGGCGGCTCCCAACGCACCGAAGATCCGGTCCACTTCGGACTGCTCCGCCTGCCCGCCGCCCGCAAACGTACGGTGCAGCGCTGCGTAACCCACCAACTTGGAGCGCAGGCCCGCAAAGGTGAACGGTTTGACCAGGTACTGCAGCGCGCCGTGTCGCATCGCGGCCTGCACGGTGGCGATGTCACGGGCCGCCGTCACCATGATCACGTCGGTGAGCAGACCGCGCCGCCGCAGGTCGCCGACCAGTTGGAGCCCCGTTTTGTCGGGGAGGTAATGGTCCAGAAGGATCAGATCGACGGGATGGGTCTCAAGGGCAGCAAGAGCCTCGGCGGCGGAGTGCGCGAGGCAGCTGACACGGAAGCCCTCGACCTTGGAGACATACGCTGCGTTGATCTTCGCGACGTGCACATCGTCGTCCACCACCAGTACGTCGATCATCGGTCGGCCTCCGTGGCGCCTTCGGGGCGGCAAGCGCCTCCCTCGGCCCGTTTCGTGGGATGGGTGTCCGTGACTGCTTCCCGGCGGGTTGTTTCCTGCGCCTCGGAAAGCTCATCGGACAGTGCGTCGGGGACCGTCACGGTGAACACCGCACCGCCACCGGGGCGCTCGCCGACCTCGACGCTGCCTCCGTAGCGTTCAGCGAGGCGCCGTACGAGCGCCAGGCCGATGCCGCGCTGCCCGTGGGCCGGCGGTTCCTTGGTCGTCCAGCCCTCGGTGAAGATCTCTGCACGACGGCCCTCGGGCACGCCCGGTCCGTTGTCGCTCACGCGGACGACAGCAGTCCGGCCGTCGGCGCGGACCTCCGCCTCCAGTTGTGCGTCGCGCTCGCCCGACGTGGCGTCCAGTGCGTTGTCGACGAGATTGCCGAGGATGGTGACCAGGCTGTGCGGGTCGACCAGGCGGTCAGGCAGGTGCGTAGCAGGCGAGATGCTCAGGGAGACGCCGCGCTCGGTGGCGACGGTGGCCTTGCCCACCAGGAGGGCGGCCAGCAGCGGATCGTGGATGTGCTCGGTGACCTGTTCGGCGGTCGCGTGATGTACGCCCACGGCCTGCGTCACGAACGCCACGGCCTCCTCGTGCAGACCGAGTTCGAGCAGGCCGAGGAGGGTGTGCAGCCGGTTGGCGTGCTCGTGGTCCTGGGCGCGGAGGGCGTCGATGAGGCCACGGGTGCCGTCCAGTTCGCGCCCCAGCCGCTCCAGCTCGGTCCGGTCGCGCAACGTGACCACGGCTCCGCCGTCGCCGGTCGGCATGCGGTTCGCCACCAGGACCCGGTGCCCGCTGACGGCCAGTAGGTCCGCCCCCGATACGCGGCCGGCCAGAACGTCGGTCGTACGGCCGGGCGGCAGGACCGCTTCCAGGGAGCGGCCGGTGTCCTGGGCGCGCAGGTCCAGGAGGCGCTGTGCCTCGTCGTTCATCAGGCGGATGCGGCCCATTCTGTCGAGGGCGAGGAACCCCTCGCGGATGCCGTGCAGCATTGCCTCTCGCTCGACGAGCAGCGCGGAGATGTCGGAGAACGCCAGGTCGTGAGTGCGGCGCTGGAGCCGGCGGGCGACGAGGTAGGCGGCGAGAGCACCCACGGCGAGCGTTCCGCCGGCGTAGGCGAGCAACTGGGGGACGGTGGAGAGCAACCGGTCCCGCACGCTCTCGTACGCGATGCCGACGGAGACGGCGCCGACAACCTTGCCGTCCTCATCCCGGAGCGGGACCTTGCCACGTGCGGACCGACCGAGGGTGCCGTCATCGATCTGCATCACCTCTTGGCCGGAGAGCGCCGCGCTCGGGTCCGTCGAGACGTGGCGTCCGATCTGGTCCGGGTCGGTGTGGGACCAGCGCACACCCCGCTTGTCCATGATCACCACGTACTCGGCGCCGGTGGCCGCACGAATCCGCTCCGCCTCGTTCTGTACGGGGCCGTGGCGCGTTGGACGGGAGGACTCCAGGGCGTTGTCGAGCCGGGACTCGGCGGCGGTGGTCTGCGCGATGGCGAGAGCACGGCGCATGGCCTGATCGTCGAGCTGAGCGCTGAGTGGCGCGAGGAACAGACCGGTCGCCAGGGCCGTGACTCCGGCGGCGATGGCTAGCTGCACCATGAGCACCTGGGAGAACACCCGCTGCGGCCAGCCCAGCCGCGGCCTCGTGCGACGCAGTGTGCGGGCGGCCGACGTGTGGTCGGCCGGAGCCGGGTTTTCGGGCGCCGCCTGACCGTCGGTCGTGTGCGTGCTGCTGCCCGGCTTGCCAGACGTGGTGTCGGAGGTCGCCGCGGCGGCGGGAAGCGGCACGGAACCCGAGGGCTCTGGGGCGCTCGGGCGGGGAATCGACGCTTCCTTCTCGCCCATACGAACGAACAGTAAGCGTGGGGATGGTCAGGCCGGTAATCCCTGACGGGGCGAATTCGGAGGGTGTCCGGGCGGCGACTCGAAGGTGACTCCGACCGATCGCGACCCGTGGCCACCCGCCTCCGCTGTTGCCCAGCCGGAGGCAAGCACGTAGAACGCCCACACGGTCACGATCAGCCACGACACGGCACGGCAACCACCCACAGGCCGATGCTGCGGCTCGCCGCCCATGCCCCCCCGCGGGGGATTGTCGATGCGTGACGCCACCGTCATCTACCGACCGCTGGCGATGCCAGGCTTCAGCGGCGGAGGCGCAGGTCAAGTGCGCGTCATGGGGCCGAGGCAGGGGCGAGGGGAGTTATCCACAGGCCTTTCGATTGCGGAGTGTGCGCGCATAGCCTCGTTCGGTGAATTTCGTGGGGGTCGGTCTCGCGCTGGAGGCGAGGGGGCCGAGGCGGCAGGACGAGGCGCACCGCGGTGCGCGGGAGGGAGCGGTCATGCGGTCGACGGGGGATGGCTACGGGGCGTGGTGCAAGTCGTGGAGGAAGGCGGGTGGTGTGCTGCGCGGTCGATGGGCTGAGGGTGTACGGCCTCGACGCAGCTGGTCGGTGCGTTTCGTCTGTCGCTTCACGTGGTCTTGGCGCAGCCGCCCGCTGCAGGACGATGTTCGGGCGACCGGCGGGACGTCATGCGGCCGGAGCGGCCGTCGGCTTCCGGACGAGCATCGACTCGGCACGGACGAGGTCCCGCATCTGCCTTCTGAGGCGGAAACGGGGCACGGCGAGGTGTCCGGCGAGCGCCCGGAGGAGCGCGCCGAGTCAACTGCCGGTGGCTTGGGCCGTCCTGTGCGGCATGCCGATCGCCGCAGTGATGGAGGCAACCGCCATGCGGGCCGGTGGACCGAGCGGCGCACCGCAGCTGGCGGGCGCCGCAGCACCGTCGGCCCGCTGTTCGACAACGACCCGCCAGATGCGACCGTCGGAGTGCGCGACGGTAACCGCCCAGGCGGGGGAGGCCCCGGTAGCGGGCGCGCTACCGGGCGCCACCCGGTCGGCCGCCTTCGGTTCGGGCCACATCGTGTCGGTCCGTACGACGTCGAGTGCGTCCGCCAGGTCCTCCCCGATGAGGTCGCGGACCGCGAGGTCGGCGGCCTGACCCGGTCGTTCCCAGGCCGAGCGGCCACGGGTGTGATCGAGCGTGACCCGCCCGTCGCGCGCCGCTTGCACGGCCTCCTTGATCAGAGGGGCCGAGGCTCGTCCGTAGGCGTAGCCGTAGGGGAGAACGAAAAGGGTGGGGGAGAAGCGGTGGCCCCCGATGTGGGTGACCTCCCAGGCCTCGATCCCACCGGCGGCGAGCTCGGCGGCGAGCGGGCGGCCGAGCAGGGCACAGCAGCGGTCCCGCTTACCGTTGGTGCACACGAGGACCAGCGGCTCACCGATGTACGGCTCCCAGAGGCCGTGATGCTCTCCCGCTCCGAGGGCCGTGAAATTCAGCCCGAGGGCCGCCCGCGGGTCGGTGACGGTGGTCGTACGGATCCAGGAGCGCCCCGGCGCGGTGTGCGCAAGGAACATCCTGCGTCGGGAGGCGCCGTGGCGGTCGGCATGGCGTCCCGGCCGGCGGATCAGGGCGACGCGTACGCCCGTCCCCTCTGTCGCGGCCTCCAAGGCCCGGCCGACGTCAGGGTCGAGGTGACTGTCCGTCAGCGCATGGGCACCCCACGGCCCCGTCTGCTCAATGAGCAGCCAGGTCCGGGCAGGGGCCGCAGTCCCGGCGAGAGATTCGGCCGATTCACGGGAAGCGGTGGCGCAGGTACTCACATAGGTGAGCCTAACCTCATTCGCCCCGTGTCGGCTTCCGGGTGGGTGTCCAGAGGGGCGATGGCGAACGAAATGCTCCGCGGCGACGGCGAGTGCCCCGTGGTGTGAGGTTCGGCGACGTCCTCTGGACAGGCCTCATGGTGTGAGTGCGACCGGAGTGCCGGCTCCTCCCGAGCCGTCCCGTCCCCTAGCCCCTCCGGTCACGGCAGCGGCTGGGGTGGGCGGGGGCCGTAGTACTGGCCGCTGGGGCGCATGCGGAGGGGATGTTCGGCATATTCCTCCAGGGCGTGGGCGATCCAGCCGGCGGTGCGGGCGATCGCGAAGATTGTTTCACCTGCCTCGGCCGGCATGCCCGTCGAAACGGTCAGCACGGCCAGCGCCAGGTCGACGTTGGCGTGCAGCTCCGCGTGCCGGGCCGTGGTGCTGATCACTTGGCGGGCGGCCTGCAGGGCGGGGCGGGCCCGCGGTACGTCTTCGAGAAGTCGGAACAGGGCGCGGGCCCGCGGGTCCTCGCCCGGGTAGAGGCGGTGGCCGAGGCCCGGTACCCGGCGGCCGGCCCGCAGGTGGTCGGCGACAACGGCAGCCGCGCTACCCCGGTCGATTACCTCCAGCAGCATCCGGTGGGCGAGTCCGCTCGCCGCGCCGTGCAGCACACCGTCCAGCGCTCCGAAGCCGGCCGAGACGATCGCGTACGGATGGGCGCGGGCGGAGGCGGCGACCCGTACAGCGAAGGTCGAAGCGGCGAGGTCGTGGTCGATGAGCAGGACCAGTGCGGCGTCCAGAACGCGCAATGCTGCGCCGTCGGCCGGTTGCGAGGTCAGCCGCGACCAGAGGCGTGGGGCGAGGGCGTCGGCGGCGCGCTGGTTCGAGGCGCGCGACGGCAAGGCGTCGACAAGGGCTGGGATGAGGCTGCGGGCGGTACCGATGACGGTGTCCTCGGACAGGTCGAAGCGGAGCGGGTCGGCAGCCGCCGCGGCGATCACGGCCACTCGTAGCTGGTCCATCGGGCCGCTGTCGGTCGGCAGCGCCTCTACGGCGTGGTGGGCAGCCGACAGCGCGTCCTGCGGCGCCGTGAAGCGGATGCCTGGGTGCATCTCACCGGTCCACAGCCATGCGGCGACTTCCTCGTAGCTGTAGTGGGTGGCGAGTTCCGAGGTGTCCACGCCGCGGTAGTAACAGTGGTCTCGGTCGATCAGTGTGATGCTCGTGCGGACCGCCAACTCGCCGCTGGTGGCGGTCGGTTCGCGGCGGCCGGCGCGACGGGCGAGCGCCTCGATCTCCTTCGCGTCGAAGGTGCTGCCGCGGGTGCCCGCCTCGCGGCGGCTGCTCAACTGGCCGCGGCTGACATAGGCGTACACGGTCTCCGGCTTCACACCCAGCCGGTCGGCTGCCTCCCGGGTGCTCAGTCGCTGTCCGCCCGTGTCCTGCGCCGTGTCTCGATCCGCCATGGGGTCACCGTATCCAGGCTCATCCACATTGATTGAATCAATATTGACAATACTTGAGTCAAGCATAGACAGTCAGATCAATATTTGGGTGAGGAAGAGCGAGGAGAACAGCCATGCCGAGCGCCGAGGCGAACACACCGATCGACGCGCCCCGTGGGCTTGCGGGCGTCATCGTCACCGAGACCCAGCTGGGTGACGTCCGGGGCATCGAGGGCTTTTACCACTACCGCCAGTACTCCGCCGTCGAGCTGGCGACGGCCCGCACCTTCGAGGACGTCTGGTACCTGATGCTGCACGGCGAGCTGCCCGACGCGGCGCAGCTTGCTGCTTTCCGGACGGAGACCGCCGCTCTGCGTACGCTGCCGGCGGCCATACGTGACGCGCTGCCCGCACTCGCCCGTGCCGGTGCGCTCTCCGGCCCGCTCGCCGGGCTGCGCACTGCGCTCTCGCTGCTCGGTGCGACGGCCGGCTTCCGGCCGCTCTATGACATCGACGCCGACCGCCGTTGCGCCGATGCGCTCGCCGCCTGCGCCGCCGTACCGACCCTGATCACCGCGCTCCACCGGCTCGGCCAAGGACAGCAGCCCATCGAGCCTCGCGCGGATCTCGGTCACGCCGCCAACTACCTCTACATGCTCACCGGCGACGTGCCGGAGCCGGAACAGGTGCGGGCGATCGAGGCATATCTGATCTCCACCATCGACCACGGCTTCAATGCCTCGACCTTCACCGCACGGGTCATCGCCTCCACCGGCGCCGACCTCGCGGCCTGCCTCGTCGGTGCCGTCGGCGCGCTCTCCGGGCCGCTGCACGGCGGTGCGCCCAGCCGGGCCCTGGACATGCTCGACGCCATCGGCACACCCGACCGCATCGACCCCTGGATTCGTGACCGCGTCCTGAGCGGCGACCGGATCATGGGATTCGGTCACTCCGTCTACCGCACCGAGGACCCGCGCTCCCGGATGCTGCGCGGCATTGCCGAGCAGTTCGGTGGGCCGCTGGTGGAATTCGCCGTACAGGTGGAGGCGAGGGTCGAAGAGCTGCTGGCCGAGCTCAAGCCCGGCCGTGAGCTGCACATCAACGTGGAGCTCTACGCGGGCGTCGTCATGGAGCTGTGCGGGCTGCCGCGCGAGATGTTCACGCCCACGTTCTGCGCGGCCCGCGTGGTCGGCTGGAGCGCCAACATTCTGGAGCAGGCCGAGGACTCGAAGATCATTCGTCCCGCGGCCCGGTACGTCGGCCCGCCGCCGCCCCAGCCGCTGCCCGTCGTTGCGTCCCGCTAGCGCGGCAGGCCGTAGGCGGCGCGGGGCCCGAGCCGAGCCCGCGCCGCCGGCGGTCCGTTACGATCGACAGCTCGTCCGCCGCCGGTCCGCGCGGCCCGCCACCCGCACCATGGAGGCGCTCCCTTGGCCACGCAACAGATCCCGGTCGTCGTGCTCGCGGGCTTCCTCGGATCGGGCAAGACCACGCTCCTCAACCATCTGCTCGGAACCGGCGACGGCACCCGTATCGGCGCGATCGTCAATGACTTCGGCAGTATCGAGATCGACGCCATGACCGTCGCCGGCCAGGTGGACTCGATGGTCTCGCTCGGCAACGGCTGTCTGTGCTGCGCGGTCGACACCAGCGAACTGGACACCTACCTGGAGCGGCTCGCCCGCCCCGCCGCCCGTATCGACGTGATCGTCATCGAGGCCAGTGGACTGGCCGAGCCGCAGGAACTCATCCGCATGATCCTCGCCAGCGACAACGACCGGATCGTCTACGGCGGGCTGATCGAGGTCGTCGACGCCGCGGAGTTCGAGGACACCAGGATCCGGCACCCCGAACTGGACCGGCATGTGGGCATCGCCGACATCGTGGTGCTCAACAAGGCCGATCGCATCGGCGACGCGGCACGGCAGCACCTCATGGACACACTCGCGGACCTCGCTCCCGGCCGGCCCGTGATCTGCACGGCATACGGGCGGGTCGATCCCGAGCTGTTCTTCGACCGCGGGCCGGGGGACGACCACGACGCGGCCGTGCGCCAGCTGTCCTTCGAGGACCTGCTGCGTGATATCGCGGCGGACAAGGACCCCACACTCGGCTCGGACGACCACTGCGACCATCCTGACCCGTGCGGCCACCCCGACCACGCCCACCACGCGGGCCACCTCCACGCCGCCTACCAGAGCGTGGAGTTCACCTCCGCCGAGCCACTGCACCCGCGTCGCCTGATGGACTTCCTCGACAGCCGCCCGGCCGGCCTCTACCGCATCAAGGGCTTCGTCCACTTCGACGTACCGGAGAACCGCCAGAAGTTCACGGTGCATGCCGTCGGAGACTTCCTGCGCTTCTACCCCGCACCTTGGCCGAAGGACGAGGAGCGGTGCACCCAGCTCGTCATGATCGGCAGCGGTATCGATGCACCGGCCCTGCGCAAGGAGCTCGACAACTGCCGTGAGAGCGCACCGTCGGATGCCGATCAGAACAGCATGTGGGGCATCCTGCGGTACGTGGCCGCACGCGAGGAATCCGACCACGAGTGACGCCGTCGGGCCGGCTCTCCACCGGCCCGACGGCGTCACCCACCTCTGTCACCGCGCCTGATTACACCGGCCCGGCCATCGCCGCCACCGACTTCGTCAGCGGCACACCCGAGCCGTCCCGCCGGGGATCCACCTCCGGCAGCTCGACCGGGGAGCCCTTGGCATCCGCGGCCCGTACCGGAGCGGGCACGACCCACGCCTGGGTCAGAAGATCCTCACCCTTCAGGAACCGCTGGCACCGCACACCGCCCGTCGCCCGGCCCTTGCGCGGATACTGGTCGAACGGGGTGAGCTTGGCCGTCGCCACCGAGTCGTCCAGCGTGCCGTGCGAGCCGGCGACCGTGAACACCATGGCCTCGGAGGCCGGATCGACCGCGGCGAACGCAATCACCTTCACGCCCTCCCCCAGCTTGACGCCCGCCATACCGCCCGCGGGCCGGCCCTGCGGCCGGACCTGCGACGCCGGATAGCGCAGCAACTGGGCCTCGTTGGTGACGAAGACCAGGTCCTCCTCGCCGGTGCGCAGCTCGGCCGCGCCCACGATGCGGTCGCCGTCCTTGAGGGTGATGACCTCCAACTCTTCCTTGTTGGCGGGGTAGTCGGGCACCACCCGTTTGACGACGCCCTGCTCCGTGCCGAGCGCCAGGCCCGGCGAGGACTCGTCCAGCGTCGTCAGACAGATCAGCTCCTCGCCGTCCTCCAGCGTCAGGAATTCCGAGAGCTGCGCACCACCGGAGAGACTGGGCGCCGCCGCGGTCTCCGGGAGCTGCGGCAGGTCGATCACCGAGATCCGCAGCAGCCGGCCCAGGGACGTCACCGCCCCCACCTCGCCACGGGTCGTCGCCGGCACCGCCGAGACGATCACATCGTGCTTGACGCGCTTGGCGTCGACGTCGAAGGCCACATCCCCGGTGACCGTACGCGCCAGCAGGCCCGTGGAGGACAGCAGCACCCGGCACGGGTCGTCGGAGACCTCCAGCGGCACCGCGCCGACCGAGGTGCCCGCCGACTCCAGCAGGACCGTCCGCCGGTCCGTGCCGTACTTCTTCGCGACCGCGGCCAGCTCGCCGGAGACCAGCTTGCGCAGCTCGGCGTCCGAGTCCAGGATCCGCGTCAGCTTCTCGATCTCGTCCTGAAGCCGGTCACGCTCCGACTCCAGCTCGATACGGTCGAACTTGGTCAGACGGCGCAGCGGGGTGTCGAGGATGTACTGCGTCTGGATGTCGCTCAGCGAGAACCGCTCGATCAGCCGCTCCTTGGCCTGCGCGCTGTTGTCGCTGGAGCGGATGAGCCGGATCACCTCGTCGATGTCCACCAGGGCCGTCAGCAGGCCCTCGACCAGGTGGAGGCGGTCACGGGCCTTGCCGCGCCGGAACTCGCTGCGCCGGCGCACCACGTTGAAGCGGTGGTCGACATAGACCTCCAGCAGCTCCTTGAGGCCCAGCGTCAGCGGCTGGCCGTCCACCAGCGCGACGTTGTTGATGCCGAAGGACTCCTCCATCGGCGTGAGCTTGTACAGCTGCTCCAATACGGCCTCGGGGTTGAAGCCGTTCTTGATCTCGATCACCAGCCGCAGGCCGTGCGCACGATCCGTGAGGTCCTTGACGTCCGCGATGCCCTGGAGTTTCTTCGAGCCGACCAGATCCTTGATCTTCGAGATGACCTTCTCGGGGCCGACCGTGAACGGGAGTTCGGTGACGATCAGGCCCTTGCGGCGGGCGGTGACGTTCTCCACCGCGACCGTCGCACGGATCTTGAACGTGCCGCGGCCCTTCTCGTACGCGTCCCGTACGCCGCCGAGGCCCACGATCCGGCCGCCCGTGGGCAGATCGGGGCCCGGCACGAAGCGCATCAGGGTGTCGAGATCGGCGTTCGGATGCTTGATCAGATGGCGGGCGGCGGCGATGACCTCGCCGAGGTTGTGCGGCGGCATGTTCGTCGCCATACCGACCGCGATGCCGGACGCGCCGTTGACCAGGAGGTTCGGATAGGCGGCGGGGAGGGCGGCCGGTTCCTGCTCCTGGCCGTCGTAGTTCGGCGCGAAGTCGACGGTGTCCTCGTCGATGGACTCCGTCATCAGGGACGTCGCGGACGCCATCCGGCACTCGGTGTACCGCATCGCGGCCGGCGGGTCGTCATTGCCCAGCGAACCGAAGTTGCCGTGGCCGTCGACCAGCGGCAGCCGCATCGAGAACGGCTGCGCCATGCGCACCAGCGCGTCGTAGATGGACGCGTCGCCGTGCGGATGGAGCTTACCCATCACCTCACCGACGACGCGGGCGCACTTGACGTAGCCGCGGTCGGGCCGCAGCCCCATCTCGTTCATCTGGTACAGGATGCGGCGGTGCACGGGCTTGAGACCGTCGCGGGCGTCCGGCAGGGCGCGCGAGTAGATGACCGAATACGCGTACTCGAGGAAGGAACCCTGCATCTCGTCGACGACGTCGATGTCGAGGATCCTCTCCTCGAAGTCGTCCGGCGGCGGGGTCTTCGTGCTGCGGCGGGCCATCGCGGCTGCGGCTCCTTCTGCTGCGTCTACTGCCGAGGTCGGGGGCGACATCGGACCAACGGTCAACTGGCCGGGTCAACCAGCTGGCGATCGACCCGCGAGTATGTGTGAGTCTGACGCGGACCATTGTGGACCGCCCCACTGACAACGCCGACCGCGACTCCCCCCTTCGGCTCCTGCGGGGGCCGAGGGCGACGCACGTTCGGGGCCGGTCGCACGGGAACTTCGCCAGATGCCGATCCGCTTGCATACAGTGACAGAACTTCCTCGCAAGCGGATCGAAGGGACGTACATGCCCATGGGTCACACGGCCACAGAACAAGCCGGCTCCGGCGGCCTGACAGCGACCGAGCACCGGCTGGCAAATGGCCTGCGCGTGGTGCTCTCCGAAGACCACCTGACCCCGGTCGCAGCGGTCTGCCTGTGGTACGACGTCGGCTCCCGGCACGAGGTCAAGGGCCGTACGGGCCTGGCTCACCTCTTCGAGCACCTGATGTTCCAGGGCTCCGCTCAGGTGAAGGGCAACGGCCACTTCGAGCTGGTGCAGGGTGCCGGCGGTTCGCTCAACGGCACCACCAGCTTCGAGCGCACGAACTACTTCGAGACCATGCCCGCCCATGAGCTGGAGCTCGCGCTCTGGCTGGAGGCGGACCGGATGGGTTCGCTGCTGACCGCGCTCGACGACGACTCCATGGAGAACCAGCGCGACGTCGTCAAGAACGAGCGCCGCCAGCGCTACGACAACGTCCCCTACGGCACGGCCTTCGAGAAGCTGACGGCCATGGCGTACCCGGAGGGCCACCCGTACCACCACACACCCATCGGGTCGATGGCCGACCTGGACGCGGCCTCCCTGGAGGACGCGCGGGCGTTCTTCCGGACGTACTACGCGCCCAACAACGCCGTCCTGTCGATCGTCGGCGACATCGACCCCGAGCAGACGCTGACGTGGGTGGAGAAGTACTTCGGCTCGATCCCCGGGCACGACGGCAAGCAGCCGCCGCGCGACGGCACGCTGCCCGACGTCATCGGCGGCGAGCTGCGCGAGGTCGTCGAGGAGGATGTTCCCGCCCGGGCCCTGATGGCGGCCTACCGTCTGCCGCACGACGGCACCCGTGAGGCGGACGCCGCGGACCTCGCGCTGACCGTCCTGGGCGGCGGCGAGTCCTCCCGCCTGTACAACCGGCTGGTGCGGCGCGACCGCAGCGCCGTGGCGGCCGGCTTCGGGCTGCTGCGGCTGGCCGGCGCACCCTCGCTGGGCTGGCTGGACGTGAAGACGTCCGGCGGCGTGGAGGTTCCCGGCATCGAGCGCGCGGTCGACGAGGAGCTGGCCCGGTTCGCCGCCGAGGGCCCGACCCCGGAGGAGATGGAGCGGGCACAGGCCCAGCTGGAGCGCGAGTGGCTGGACCGGCTGGCCACGGTCAGCGGCCGCGCCGACGAACTGTGCCGCTTCGCCGTCCTGTTCGGCGACCCGCAGCTCGCGCTGAGCGCCGTGCAGCGTGTCCTGGACATCACCCCAGAGGAGGTGCAGGCGGTCGCCAAGGCCCGGCTGCGCCCCGACAACCGCGCGGTGCTCGTCTACGAGCCCACCGAGCCGACCGACGCCGCCGACACCGAGGAAGGGGAGGCGGACCAGTGAGCGACGCCACCACCCACGCCGATTCCCCCGTGAGCAGCATGGACTTTCACCCCCAGCCCCAGGGCGGCGCGCCCAGGCCGTGGGCCTTCCCGGCCCCCGACCGCAGCCAACTGCCCAACGGGCTCACGCTCCTGACCAGCAACCGCCCCGGCCAGCAGGTCGTCGCCGTCGAGATCAACCTCGTCGCTCCGCTGGACGCCGAGCCCGAGGGCCTGGACGGTGTCGCCACGATCATGGCGCGCGCCCTGTCCGAGGGCACCGACAAGCACGACGCCGAGGAGTTCGCCGCCGAGCTGGAACGCTGTGGCGCCACACTGGACGCACACGCCGACCACCCCGGTGTACGGGTGTCCCTCGAAGTGCCGGCGTCCCGGCTGCACCGCGCGCTCGGCCTGCTCGCCGACGCGCTGCGCGCGCCCGCCTTCCCGGAGAGCGAGATCGAGCGGCTGGTGCGCAACCGTCTCGACGAGATCCCGCACGAGCTCGCCAACCCGGCCCGGCGCGCCGCGATGGCGCTGTCCAAGGAGCTGTTCCCGGCCACATCCCGGATGTCGCGGCCGCGCCAGGGCACCGAGGAGACCGTCGGACGCGTCGACGCCGCGGCTGTCCGCGCCTTCTACGACGCCCATGTACGGCCCGCCACGGCCACCGCGGTCATCGTCGGTGACTTCACCGGCATCGACCTGGACGCCGCGCTCGCCGACACCCTCGGCGCCTGGAGCGGCTCGACGGCCGAGCCGCTGAAGGCCTCGCCGATCGTCGCCGACGACACCGGCCGCGTGGTGATCGTGGACCGCCCCGGTGCCGTCCAGACGCAGCTGCTCATCGGCCGTATCGGTGCCGACCGGCACGACCGGGTGTGGCCCGCGCAGGTGCTCGGCACGTACTGCCTGGGCGGCACCCTCACCTCCCGTCTGGACCGCGTTCTGCGGGAGGAGAAGGGCTACACCTACGGGGTGCGCGCCTTCGGCCAGGTGCTCCGCTCCACCGCCCCCACCTCTCCCGAGGGGGCCACGGGCGCCTCGCTGCTCGCCATCAGCGGCTCGGTGGACACCGCCTCCACCGTCCCGGCCCTGGAGGACCTGTGGAAGGTGTTGCGCACCCTCGCGGCAGAGGGGCTGACGGACGACGAGAGGGACGTCGCCGTACAGAACCTCGTCGGGGTGGCGCCGCTGAAGTACGAGACCGCGGCAGCCGTTGCGGGCACCCTCGCCGACCAGGTGGAACAGCACCTGCCCGACGACTTCCAGGCGCAGTTGTACGTCCGTCTCGCGGAGACCGGCACGGTCGAGGCGACGGCGGCGGCGGTCAACGCCTTCCCCATGGACCGGCTGGTGACAGTCCTGGTGGGCGATGCGGCGCAGATCGCCGAGCCCATCAAGGCGCTGGGCATCGGTGAGGTGACGGTCGTCAGCGGTTAGCCCCGCCATATGACGGAAGGTCATATATCGACAAAGCGGCTCCCGTGGCGTTCGCGCCACGGGAGCCGCTGTATGTCCGGTTTATCGCGGCTGGCGCCACGGTTCTTGTGGCATCCCGCACAAAAAAGCGGTTCTGTTTGCCGATTGAAAGTTGCCCCGTTTAGCGTCGGTCCGGCTGTTCGTCACAAGTCCGCCACAACAGTGGCACCGGGCAGTCATCGCCGAGTCCCCGTACGGCGCGAGCCAGGGGAGCCGGGGACCCAGTGTCCCTTGGGGTGAATCGGACTCCCCTCCGGAGGAGTCCGTAGGAGACCTTCCTGCTCCGAACCCGTCAGCTAACCCGGTAGGCGAGAAGGAAGGAAAGGACAAGCCAGCCACATGGCGTTCATCCGTGCCACCGGGAAGCACCGTCGTGCGAACCGCCCCGCTCGAACGACCCGCAACATCGCCGGCATAGCCACCCTCGCGGCCGGCGGCGTTGTCGCCTCCGTGGCCTCGCCGGCGCTGGCAGCCACGGACGAGGCGCGCACCCACGACACCGGTCTGCAGCGGGCCGTCGTGCTGGGCGACGAGCTCGCCAACCACGTCGAGGCCCAGGCCGACGCGCAGCAGGCAGAGGCCGAGGCCGCGGCGGCGAAGGCCAAGGCCGAGGCCGTGGCCAAGAAGCAGGCCGAAGAGGCCAGGCAGCGCGTCGAGGCCGCCCGCAAGGCCAAGGAGCGCGCCGCCCGTGAGGCGGAGCGCAAGCGCCTCAACACCTTTGTCGCCCCCGTCGCGGACTCCTACGTCTCCACCTCGTACAAGGCCTCCAGCGGCCTGTGGTCCTCGGGCAGCCACACCGGTATCGACTTCCACGCCGCCTCCGGCACCAGCGTCCACGCGGTCGGCGCGGGCACCGTCGTCGAGGCCGGCTGGGGCGGTGCGTACGGCAACAACATCGTGATCAAGATGAACGACGGCACGTACACCCAGTACGGTCACCTGTCGTCGCTCGGCGTTTCGGTCGGCCAGCACGTCACCCCGGGCCAGCAGATCGGCCTCTCCGGCTCCACCGGCAACACCACCGGCCCGCACCTGCACTTCGAAGCCCGTACCGGCGCCGACTACGGCTCGGACATCGATCCGGTCGCCTACCTGCGCTCGCACGGCGTCAACGCCTGATCTCCCGCCTCGCCCGGCCGCGCGCCTCGCAGGGCCCGCGTCGCACCGCGCATCCGTCGGAAGCCCCGGCCACACGGCCGGGGCTTCGGCGTTATCCGGCGTGCGGTGTGCGTGCGCCGCATGGGCCGGCGACCCGCGTCTGCTGGCCAAAAAATATCCATGAATAACCGGAGTCCTTCGGAAAAGCCGTTCCGGTCGAATAGAGTCACGGAAAAGTCGCCGACCGGCGGCGTTTCCAGGGGATTACGGCGGAGGCACGGAAGATGCGAGGCCATATTTCCGCGCATGCGGTGTGCACGGCGATTCGCGACGACATTGTCTCCGGTGCGCTGGCGCCGGGGAGCCGGCTGATCGAGGAGATCCTGGCGGCCCGGTACGGCGTCTCCAGAGTGCCGGTCCGTGAAGCGCTGCGCACCCTGCAGTCCGAAGGGTTTGTCACCACCCGCCACCACGCAGGCGCCTGTGTCGCCGAGCCCACCGAGCAGGAGGCCGCCGATCTCCTCGCCGTCCGCGCCCTGTTGGAGCCGCTGGGGGCCGCTCGTGCGGCAGCCCGCCGCAGCCCGGCGCACCTCAAGGTGCTCCGTGGCCTGGTACGGCTCGGCCGCGAGCGGGCCCGTCACGGCAACCCCGCCGATCTGCGCCAACTGGACGGCTGGTTCCACGAGACGCTGGCCCAGGCGGCCGGCAGCCCCAGCCTGACGGCGTTGCTCACCCAGCTGCGGCGCAAGATCGAGTGGATGTACGTGGTGGAACTGCCGGCCCGGGCCGGGGAGTCGTGGGACGAACACGGTGCGGTGCTGGACGCGGTGGCCCGGGGGGACGCGGAACGGGCCCGCGCCCTGATGGCGGCTCATGTCGAGCGCTCGCTCCCGGTGTACCGGCTGCGGCGCCCCGCCAAGACGGAAGTGAGGGATCCGAAACCACGCGTCAACACGGCGCGCGCCCGCCCTTAACAATGGCCCCGTATACAAAGAAGCGCGAATATTCCTCCGGCAGCCGGGGCGGCTTCCCCTTTTTGGTCCGCCTTCAGCCCGAATTCCGCTGCCTATTTTTCGGCACGTGGGACAGGGAGGAATGCGCGCTAATTCTTGCGCATAGCGCATTGCGCATGCCGGGCCGCCCGGAATTCCAGCTCCTCATGCGGTAATGCGTACGGTGCATGCAGTGAGCGCGTGTATCGATATCCCGGCCACAGGCACAGCGACCGGATCCCGGCACACGGAAACGGCCCCGCCGCGGCAACCGGTCACCGGTCACCGGTCGCCGCGGCGGGGCCGCCGCATGCGGAGGTCCTGGCGGACTCAGACGGTCTCGGGGAGCTCCTCGAGACCCTCGGCGACGAGCTTGGCCAGGCGGTCGAGTGCCTCCTCGGCGCCCTCGGCGTCGGAGGCCAGCACGATCTCCTCGCCGCCCTGGGCGCCCAGACCCAGGACCGCGAGCATGGAGGCCGCGTTGACGGGGTTGCCATCAGCCTTGGCGATCGTCATCGGGACGCCGGAGGCGGTGGCCGCACGGACGAAGATCGACGCGGGGCGGGCGTGCAGGCCCTCGGCCCAACCGACATTGACGCGGCGCTCAGCCATGGTGTTGCCCTTCAAAGTCGTGACTGTTGTCTAGACCAGTCTCTCACGCTGCCGGAAGTGCTCCGCAGCCCTGAGGCCTGGCCTTTTGCGGTTATTGGTCCCCCAACGGAGGCTCGGCAGACCGGGCCGGTCCGTATGTCCCTACGACCGCGCCGGACTGCCCCGCACCCGAGCGTACGCGCGCGGCGCCGGTTGTCGGCGCCCGGTCGTACCCTGTCGGCATGCAGAAGCCGCCGGACCACGCATACCCGACCCACTGGGAAGCCGACGTGGTGCTGCGTGACGGCGGCACGGCACGGATCCGCCCCATCACCCCGGATGACGCCGAGCGGCTGGTCTCCTTCTACGAACAGGTCTCGGACGAGTCGAAGTACTACCGCTTCTTCGCGCCCTACCCGCGCCTGTCCGACCGCGATGTACACCGCTTCACCCACCACGACTACGTCGACCGGGTCGGGCTCGCCGCCCTCGTCGGCGGCGAGTTCATCGCCACCGTCCGCTACGACCGGATCAACGACCAGGGGCTGCCCGCCAAGAACCCCGAGGACGACCAGGCCGAGGTCGCCTTCCTCGTCCAGGACGCCCACCAGGGCCGCGGTGTCGCCTCTGCCCTCCTGGAGCACATCGCGGCCGTCGCCCGCGAGCGCGGCATCCGCCGGTTCGCCGCCGAGGTGCTCCCCGCGAACTCCAAGATGATCAAGGTGTTCACGGACGCGGGCTACACCCAGAAGCGCACCTTCGAAGACGGTGTGGTCCGTCTGGAGTTCGACCTGGAGCCGACCGAGCAGTCCATGGCCGTGATGCGCGGCCGTGAGCAGCGCGCCGAGGCCCGCTCCGTGCAGCGGCTGCTCGCCCCGGGCTCGGTCGCCGTCATCGGTGCCGGTCGTACCCCCGGCGGCGTCGGCCGCACCGCCCTGCGCAGCCTCCTGGACTCCGGTTTCACGGGCCGTGTGCACGCCGTCAACCACGCCTTCCCCGAAGACATGCCGCGGCTGCATCCCGAAGACGTGCCTGCCGTCCGCGCCCTGCGGGAGATTCCCGACCCGGTCGACCTCGCCGTCATCGCCGTCCCCGCGGACCACGTCCCCGACGTGGTCCGCGACTGCGGTGAACACGGCGTCCAGGGCGTGCTGATCCTGTCGTCCGGTTACGCCGAGGCGGGCCAGGACGGCCGGGAGCGGCAGCGCGCCCTGCTCCGCCAGGCCCGCTCGTACGGCATGCGGCTCGTCGGGCCCAACGCCTTCGGGCTGATCAACACCGCCCCCGACGTCCGGCTGAACGCCTCCCTCGCACCCCAGATGCCCGGCGCCGGCCACATCGGCCTGTTCACCCAGTCCGGTGCCATCGGCATCGCCCTGCTCAGCGGACTGCATGCGCGCGGCCCCGGTGACGGCGGTATCGCCGGCATCTCCGCCTTCGTCTCGGCCGGCAACCGCGCCGACGTCTCCGGCAACGACCTGCTCCAGTACTGGTACGACGACCCGGACACCGACGTCGTGATCCTGTATCTGGAGTCCATCGGCAACCCCCGCAAATTCGCCCGGCTCGCCCGTCGCACCGCCGCCGTCAAACCGGTCGTGGTCGCCAAGGGGGCCCGGCACAACGGCACCGCCCCGCCCGGCCACGCCGTGCCCACGGTCCGTGTCCCCGACAGCACCGTCGCCGCCCTGATGCGCCAGGCCGGCGTGATCCGCGTCGACACGGTCACCGAGCTGATCGACGCCGGTCTGCTGCTGGCCTCCCAGCCACTGCCGGCCGGTCCGCGCATCGCCATCCTCGGCAACTCCGAGTCGCTGGCGCTGCTCGCGTACGACGCCTGTCTGACCGAGGGCCTGCGCCCGCAGCGCCCCCATGTACTGCCCTCGGCCGCCACACCCGACGACTTCCGGGCCGCGCTCGCCGAGGCGCTGTCCGGCGACGGCTGCGATGCCGTGGTCGTCACGGCCATCCCCTGGGTGGGGGAGGGGGCCGCCGTCTCCCCGGCCGACAGCGAGGGCGCCGCGCTCGCGGCTGCGCTGCGTACCGCGGCCGCGGCGCATCCGGAGAAGCCGGTCACGGTCGTCCACCTCGCCATGGACGATCTCGCCGAGGCACTCGCGGCACCGGAACCGACACCGACACTGGACCCAGGACCGGACCCAGGACGGGGACCAGAGCCGGCAACGGCACAATCGCCCGGACCCGCATCCCCTGCCGGCGACGAGTCGGCACGCCCCGCGGACCCGGCTTCCGTGCCTGCCGGGACCTCACAGGTCCCGCAGGCACCGCACAGCCCCCCGAACCGCCCACGCCCCCTGGTTCCCCCCGGCCCGCCGCCCACCCTCTCCGGACGGCAGCAGGCCCCGGCCCGCGACGCCGAGGCCAACACCCCGCCCCGGCCTCGCCGTGCCCCCCTCCGTATCCCCGCCTACCCCGCCGCCGAGCGCGCCGTGCGCTCCCTCGCCGAGGCCGTCCGCTACGCCGCCTGGCGCCGGGAGGCCGCCGAACCGGGCCGGGTGCCCGAGTACGACGACATCCAGGAGGCGGCGGCCGGCGCCGACATCGAGCGCCTCCTCGGGCGGCTGACCCCCGACGCCCCCACGGGCCGCTCCGTCCCGGTGCCGCCCCAGGACGCCGAGGCCCTGCTCGCCCGCTACGGCATCCACACCCGCCCCGTCCTCCCGGCCCCCGACCCGGACACCGCCGTCCGCGCCGCCGCCCGCCTCGGCTACCCGGTGGCCCTCAAGACCACCGCACCCCATCTACGCCACCGCGCCGACCTCGGCGGGGTCCGTCTCGACATCGCCGGCGAGGCCGAACTTCGCCGTACATACTCCGAATTGACCGATTTCCTGGGCTCCCCGGAGGAGCTGCGTCCGGTCGTCCAGTCGATGGTGCCGCGCGGCGTCGACACGGTCATCCGTGCCGCCATCGACCCCGCCGCCGGTGCCGTCCTCTCCTTCGGCCTGGCCGGGGCGCCCTCCCAGCTGCTCGGCGACATCGCCCACCGCCTCATCCCCGCCACCGACCGCGACGTCATCGAACAGATCCGCTCGATCCGCGCCGCCCCGCTGCTGTTCGGCTGGCGCGGCTCCCAGCCCGTGGACACCGCGGCGCTTTCGGAGCTGCTGCTGCGCGTCTCCCGGCTGGTCGACGACCACCCCGAGGTCGTCGGCGTCGACCTCGAACCGGTCGTCGTCGCCGCACACGGCCTCTCCGTACTGGGGGCGACCGTGCGTCTGGCCCCCGCCCCTGCCACCACTGACCTCGGCCCCCGCCGGCTGCCCGTCTACTGAGGCTCTCGCGGCCCGGTACGCCCCGTAAGATGGACCCCATGGCTAAGACCGGTACGACGACCCAGGGGCTGCGCGCGGCGATCGAGCGCAGCGGCTATTACCCGACGCTCGTGGCCGAGGCGGTGCAGGCCGCGGTCGGCGGTGAGCCCGTGGTGTCGTACCTCGTCCATCAGGAGACGACCTTCGACGCCAACGAGGTCCGCCGCCATGTCACGGTCCTGGTCCTGACCGGCACCCGCTTCATCGTCAGCCACACCGACGAGCAGGCGGCCGACGCCACCTCCCCGTCGCCGTACGCCACCACCTCCACCGAATCCGTGAAGCTGAGCCGGATCTCCTCTGTGGTGCTCAGCCGGGTGGTCGCCAACCCCGAGTCGTACACCCCGGGCCAGCTGCCCCGTGAGGTCGTGCTCACCATCGGCTGGGGCGCGGTCGCCCGCCTGGACCTGGAGCCCGCCGCCTGCGGCGACCCCAACTGCGAGGCGGACCACGGCTATACGGGCTCCTCCACCGCCGACGACCTCTCGCTGCGGGTCAGCGAGGCCGGTGATGGCCCGGACTCGGTGCGCGAGACGCTCACCTTCGCCCAGGCGCTCTCCGAGGCCACCGCGGCCACCCCCAGCCCCCGCTGATGGTCCACATCGCCCCCGCCTGGCCGGAACCCGAACCGCTCGACCCGCTCAGCGCCCCCGTACCCCGGTACGGCACCGGCTCGCTCGCCGATCTGCTGCCCACCATCACCACGGGGCTGGGGATGACCGGCCTCGCCACCACGATGGAACTGGCCCCCGCCGACCGGGCCTGCGTCTTCCTGATCGACGGCCTCGGCTGGGAGCTGCTGCGCGCCCACCCGGAGGAGGCGCCGTTTCTCACCTCCCTCCTGGGCACGTCGTTCAACGGCAGCGGCCGCCCGCTTACCGCGGGCTTCCCCTCCACCACCGCCACCTCCCTCGCCTCGGTCGGCACCGGCCTGCCGCCGGGCGCCCACGGCCTGCCCGGATACACCTGCGAGGACCCGGCCACCGGCGCCCTGATGAACCAGCTGCGCTGGTATCCGTGGACCGACCCGTATGCCTGGCAGCCGTATCCGACGGTCTTCCAGCGCGCGGACGCCGCCGGGATCCACACCTGCCAGGTCTCCGCACCGAACTTCCAGCACACCCCGCTCACCCAGGTCGCGCTCAGCGGCGGTACGTTCCACGGCCGGCTCTCCGGCGAGGAGCGGATGGACCTGGCCGCCGAGCAGCTCGCCGCCGGCGACCGTTCGCTGGTCTACACCTACTACTCCGAGGTCGACGGCAAGGGACACCGCTACGGCGTCAACTCCGACGCCTGGCGCGGCCAGTTGATGTACGTCGACCGGCTCGCCCAGCGGCTGGCCGAACAGCTGCCGCCGCGCAGCGCCCTCTACATCACCGCCGACCACGGCATGATCGACATCCCCTTCGACCCCGATTCCCGGATCGACTTCGACGAGGACTGGGAACTGCGCGCCGGCGTACGCCTGTTGGGCGGCGAGGGCCGGGCCCGGCACGTCTACGCCCACCCGGGCGCGGCCGCCGATGTGCTCGCCGTCTGGCGCGAGGTGGTCGGTGAGCAGATGTGGGTGGCGAGCCGCGAAGAGGCCATCGCCGCGGGGTGGTTCGGACCGCAGGTCGACGACCGGGTGCGTGCCCGGATCGGCGATGTCGTGGCGGCCGCGCACGCCGACATGGTGATCATCGCGACCGAACGAGAGCCCCGTGAGTCGGAGATGGTCGGCATGCACGGTTCGATGACCCCGGTGGAGCAGCTGGTGCCGCTCCTGGAAGTCCGCACCTGACCTGCACTGCCCGCCGTCCGCACGCCGCCCCGCCCTCCTCCGTACGAGCCTGAAAGGCCCGCAACTTCCCATGCCCGAGCTGGTGTTCTTCTCCGGAACGATGGACTGCGGAAAGTCGACACTTGCTCTGCAGATCGAGCACAACCGCTCCTCCCGCGGACTGCAAGGCATGATCTACAGCCGCAACGACCGGGCCGGCCGCGGCAAGCTCTCCTCCCGCCTCGGCCTGGTCACCGAGGCCGTCGAGGCGGCGCACGACATGGACTTCTACACGCATGCGGTCGGCCACCTCTCCTCCGGCGGCCGGGTCGACTACGTCATCGTCGACGAGGCACAGTTCCTCGCCCCCGGACAGGTCGACCAGCTCGCCCGCGTCGTCGACGACCTCGAACTGGACGTCTTCGCCTTCGGTATCACCACCGACTTCCGCAGCAAGCTCTTCCCCGGCTCCCAGCGCCTGGTCGAACTGGCCGACCGGATAGAGGTGTTGCAGGTCGAGGCGCTGTGCTGGTGCGGCGCCCGCGCGACGCACAATGCCCGTACGGTCGACGGGCGCATGGTCGTCGAGGGCGCCCAGGTCGTGGTCGGCGATGTCGTCGGCGATGTGGACAGCCCCTACGCCGAGGTCGGCTACGAGGTGCTGTGCCGGCGTCACCACCGCCGCCGTCAGACCTCGGCGGCCACCCGCGCGGCGGCGCTCTCCCCGGACGTACTGCCGGTCGACAGCGCGAAGTAGGCCCGGCCACCGGGCGGCGTCAGGGCCGCTCGTACGGCCGTGACCGGGTGTGGCTCACCGGCACGGCGGCCACCGTGGACGGGGCAGCGCCTGGTGTGACCGTCCCTCAGCTCCGCTGGATGATCGTGAAGGCGGCACCCTCGCTGTCGGTGACCGTCGCCAGCCGGCCGTGCGCGGAGTCCCGGGCGGGATGCAGCACATGTCCGCCCAGCTGGGTGACCCGGCGGGCCGCCGCGTCCGTGTCGGTGACGGCGAAGTACGTCATCCAGTGGGAGCCCCGGTCGCGCGGCAGGGAGTTGCCCACGCCATGGATGCCGGCCACCGGGTGGTCCTTGAGATGCAGCGTCAGATAGTCGAAGTCGGCCGAGACCACGGGCTCCGCCTCATAGCCGAAGACATGCTCGTAGAACGGCAGGACGGAGCTGGTGTCCCTGGTGACCAGCTCGTTCCATGCCGGGGTGCCCGGCTCCCCGGTGATCGTGGTGCCCATCATCGACCTGCCCTGCCAGATGCCGAAGATCGCGCCCTGCGGGTCGGAGGCGATCGCCATCCGCCCCGCGTCGTCGTCCGCATCCAGCGGCCCGACGCCCACCGTCCCACCGCAGGAACGGATCTGCTCGGCCGTCGCATCCGTGTCGTCGCTGGCCAGATAGGTGGTCCAGGCGACCGGAAGATGGCGGTCGGGCGCCAGCTCGCCGACCCCGGCGACTTCCCGGTCGTCGAGGAAAGCCCGGGCGTACGGACCGAAATGCTGCGGTCCCGGGCGGAACTCCCAGCCGAACAGCGCGCCGTAGAATTCCTGCGTCGCGGACAGGCTGTGGGCCAGGAGGCTCACCCAGCAGGGCGCGCCGTGCATCCGCCGGGTCGCTGCCTCGGTCGTCATTGTCACTCTCTCCTCGGAGCATCGGGTGCTGACCATGTGCGCCACGGGCGCGGGTCCCGAGCAGATGCTCGCACCCTGTGACCTGGCGCGCGCCCCGGCCGCGCCGTCCATGGCTCGTTCGCGAGGGAGAATGCCCGTTTTGACGTTTCCCATCCGTTCCAGAGGTGTTACTGGAGGGTGTAACTGCGTCATACGGAGGGTGGACACCCACCTTCTGTACGTAGTCGTCGCTACGCAAGGATGAGTCCCATGAATGCCATCATCACCGCTACCGAACTCGCGAGCGAGTTGGCGCAGCCCACCGCGCCGGTGCTCCTGGACGTCCGCTACCAACTCGGTGGCCCGCCCGGTCGTCCCGTGTACGAGGCCGGCCATGTGCCCGGCGCGGTCTACGTCGATCTCGAGAGCGAGCTCGCCTCGCCTCCCGGTCCGGGCGGCCGGCACCCGCTCCCCGACCTCGACGTCTTCGCCGACGCCATGCGGGCCGCCGGTGTCCGTACGGACCGCCCCGTGGTCGCCTACGACGGCGGCCAGGGCTGGGCGGCCGCCCGCGCCTGGTGGCTGCTGCGCTGGACCGGTCACCCGGACGTGCGTGTCCTGGATGGTGGTCTCGCCGCCTGGCAGGCGTCCGGCGGCGAGCTGAGCGTCGATCAACCGGTTCCCCAGGCAGGTGACTTCACCCCGGTACCCGGCGGGCTGCCGCTGCTGCGGGCCGATGACGCGGCCGCCCTGGCCCGCCGTGGAGTCCTGCTGGACGCACGGGCCGCCGAGCGCTACCGCGGTGAGGTCGAACCCATCGACAAGGTCGCCGGCCACATCCCGGGCGCCGTGTCCGCCCCGACGACCGAGAACGTCGTCGAGGGCGGCACCGTCTTCCGCGACGCGTCGGAACTGGCCAAGCGCTTCGCGTCGCTGGGCGCCACGGCGGACGCGGAGGTCGGTGTGTACTGCGGCTCCGGGGTCTCCGCCGCCCAGCAGGTGCTTGCCCTCGCGGTCGCGGGTGTCCCCGCCGCCCTGTACGTCGGCTCCTGGAGCGAGTGGTCGGCCGACCCGTCCCGTCCGGTCGCCACCGGCCCGCAGCCCGGCTGAGCCCCCGCCGGGCCCCGTGACGGGGTGTCGTACGACGCCGTCCGCCCGGTCCCTGCTTCCAGGGGGCGGGCGGACGGGGGTGTACGCGGCGGGACGGCCCGGGGCCCCTCGCTACTCCGGCTTCTTGCGCCGGGTGCCGAAGACGATCTCGTCCCAACTGGGCACCGCGGCACGGCGCCCGGGACGTACGCCGTCCGCCTCGGCCTGCCGGTCCGTCGTCCCCGTCAGCCGGTCGCGATGGCCGGCCACCGCACGCGGCATCAGCACATCGGCGTACGCGGAACCCGCGCCCGCGCTGGCCGCCGGAGCGGGCGGCTCCTCGACCTCGGCCTCGGACTCTTCTTCGCCCTGCGCCGACGTCACGCTCTCCGGTACGACCATGTCGCCACGGAAACTCGGTACCGCCTCCAGCAGGCTGGTCAGCGAATCCCGCTCGCGCTCCCGCTCACCGGCGGCAGCCTCCTCCGCGACCGCCTCGTCGTCCTCGCCGCCGGACTGCGCCGTACGCTCGCCGCGTTCGGACGTCTGCCGGTCCAACGCGCGGTCCAGCGGCCGGTCGCGCGGCAGCCGCGCGATCCGGGGCACGAACGGGAAGCTCGGCTCGGGCGTGTCGTCGCTCTCGCCGATCAGCGCCCGCGCCTCGTCGTCCACGGCCTGTACGAGCCGCCGCGGCGGGTCGTACGTCCAGCTCGCGGAGTGCGGTTCGGTCGCGACGCGGTAGACCAGCAGCACCTCCCAGGTGCCGTCGTCCCGGCGCCAGGAGTCCCACTGCACGCTCTCCTTGTCGGCGCCGCGCAGCAACAGCCGCTCCGCGACCGCCTCGCCGAGCTGCGGACCGGTGTTCTCGCCGGGCCGCCGCACGGGGGTCTTGCGGGCTCGTTCGGCCATGAAGGCGCGCTCGGCGAGCACCGGGCCCTCGAAGCGGCGCACCCGGTCGACGGGGATGCCGGCGAGCTGGGCGACCTCTTCGGCAGAGGCACCGGCTCTTATACGTGCCTGGATGTCCCGCGGACGCAGATGGCTCTCGACCTCGATCTCGATCTGGCCGAGACGCGCACGGTCGTTGCGGACGGCGGCGCGCAGCCGTTCGTCGATCGGAAGCGTGTACTCGGTGCTGTCCGCAGCTTTGAGCACCAGCCGTGTGCCGTCGTTGGAGACGGCCACGACACGCAGTTCGGGCATGGGGACCTCCCGGGTGGTGCCTGCCGACGTCACTCGCGTCGCTGCTTCCGCTAGTCGAGTGTGGCCTGCCCGGGTGCAGCCTGCCACAACATTGCCGAGTTGCCCGGCGTGTCGGGGCTTGGCCCTGAAACGCCGTTATGACACGGTTACCTGTTCGCCACGCTCAGTGACCATGCCGCTTGCCCTGTCGCCGTTCACCCGTTCCGAGCGGCGGTGCCCCGGGGTGAGTGCCGCCTTCATGGCCCCCTCCCATGGGTTCCGGGCAGCCGGACGGGAACCGGGGCCAGGGCTCGCCACAGTACTCCATTCGGACCACTGAGGTGGACCGCCGCGCCGCTGAACTTCTGGGCGGGCAACGGAGTCTGGTCGTCTTGTCGATCTCTCTACCTGGCACGCAGGTGGCGATTTTCACAGAGTCCCCAAAATCGGAACTTTTGGCTCCGCCGAATGGTCACTTCTCCATGCAAGATGGATCGAAGGGGCTATCAAAGGTTGGAGATGGACGAAGAAACCGAAAGCGACACGAAGAAGAAGGAGAAGCGGATAAACCTGAGCATTGCTCAGGTGGCCGGCAGCGCGCTTGCCGCGGCGGTCGCCGCGTACCTCGCGGGCCGGCTCGGCGTCTACGGAACCATCATCGGCGCGGGTGTGGTCAGTGTCGTGGCCACCACGGGCGGCTCGATATTCCAGCACCTGTTCCGGCGCACCGGCGAACAGCTCAAGGAAGCGACGGTCACCACGCGGCCGAAGCCACGCCGCTTCTCCTCCGCCCGCACTCGATCCACCACACCGGACGCCCGGCAGGCCACCTCCACGATGGTGCTGCCGACCTTCGACAAGGAGGGCGCGGAGGACAAGGTCACCTCCGTGGCCGCCAGGACGACCGGGCCCGGCACGGCCCGTACGCAGCTGATCCCGCGGGTCGAACAGGCCCGTCGGCGCGACCCGGCAGGCGCCCACCCCGCCCCGCAGGACGATGACGCGACGCGGCTGCTGCGACCCGTCGACCCCGATGCGACCCGCGCCCTGCGCGCGGTGGAAGGGACCGGCCCGGGGCGGCCCGCCGACCGGACGCAGCTGGTGCCGCGTCTCGACGAGCGGAACATGGCGCCGGGTCAGGCGGCCGCCCGCCCGGCCGGTGTCCCGGCCGCGCGGCACCCGGGCGGCCCGCCCGAGGAGCTCAGTACCGCGACGTACGGCACCCGGCTGCGGGGCTGGAAGCGGCCGGCGATCGGCGCGCTCGCGGTCTTCGCGCTCGCCATGGGGGTGGTCACCGGTACCGAGCTGATCACCGGGCAGACGCCGAGCGGCGCGCAGGGCACCACGCTGAGCAACCTCACCCACACCGGAGGATCGGGCCGGCAGCAGCCCCGGACCCCGCAGTCGCCCGGTACCGGCCGCTCCCCGGACGACGGCAGGCGGCACGGGAACGGTGACCGGCCCAGTCCGGACCCGGGCACGTCGGGCGACACGGGCACGGGCAAGGGAACGGACCGCGGCACCCCGTCGCCGGACCCGGACCCGTCCGACGGCGGCAAGACCTCGCCGGACCCCGACTCGCCCTCGTCCCCGAACCCGTCCCCGAGCGGCTCGGCCGACGACGACGGCACCGGTTCGGGTGACGGTTCGACCGACGGCGGGAGCCAGGGTGACCGTCCGGACGGGCAGCAGTCCGGTGCGCCGGACCCCGACCCCGGCGCCTCCTCCTGAGAAGAGGCGGACCGTCTGTATGAGGCGGACCGTCCGTATGAGACAGACCCGCGACGGCTGCGACCCGGTCCCCACTACAGGGCGCCGGGTCGCAGCCGTCGTCGTCAGTCCCCCAGGACCCGTCGCAGATAGGCGTTGGCGAACCGGCGTTCCGGGTCCAGCCGTTCGCGCACCGCGGTGAATTCACCGAACCGCGGATAGGCGTCGGCAAGGTAGGCGGCATCGCGGGTGTGCAGCTTCCCCCAGTGCGGGCGCCCGTCGTGTGCCGTCATGATCCGCTCGGCGGCCGCGAAATACGCCTCGTAGGGTGTCCCGCGGTACATGTGTACGGCGAGGTAGACGGTGTCCCGGCCCGACGCGGTGGACAGCGTGATGTCGTCGGCGGGCGCGGTCCGCACCTCCACCGGGAAGCTGACCTTGAAGTCCGAGCGTTCCACCAGGGCCTTGAGTTCACCCAGCGCCGCCACCGCGGCCGCGCGGGGGAGTGCGTACTCCATCTCCACGAACCGCACCCGCCGTGGCGAGGTGAACACCTTGTACGGGATGTCGGTGTACGTACGGGCCGACAGCGCGCGGCTGGAGATCTTGGCGATGCCCGGTATGGCGGCCGGTACCGCCCGGCCGATGGTGCAGACGAGCTGGAAGACCCCGTTGGACAGCAGCTCGTCCTCGACCCAGCCACTGACCTTCCCGGGTGGTGCCGCCGGGCCCTGGCTGCGGTTGTTGCGCTTGGTGTTGCAACTGCCGGTGTGCGGGAACCAGTAGAACTCGAAGTGCTCGTTCTCGGCGACCAGCTCGTCGAACCGGGCCGTCACCTCGTCGAAGGCCATCGGCTCCTCGCGGGCGGTCAGCAAGAACTCCGGTTCCACGGCGAAGGTGAGCTCGCTGACCACGCCCAGCGCACCCAGGCCCAGCCGTGCCGCGGCGAAGACATCCGGGTTCTCCGCGGCGGAACAGGTCAGGACCGAACCGTCGGCGGTGACCAGTTCCAGGGCGGTGATCTGGGCGGCGATCGATGCCGAGTCGCGGCCGGTGCCGTGCGTGCCGGTGGCGGCCGCCCCGGCGACCGTCTGCTCCATGATGTCGCCCATGTTGGCCAGCGACAGTCCGTGCGCGGCGAGCGTCTCGTTGAGGCGCTTGAGCGGTGTACCTGCCGCCACCGTCACCGTGCCCGCCTCGCGGTCGATCCGGCGGATCCCGGTCAGCCGGTCGGGGCGGACCAGCAGCCCGTCCGTGGCGGCCGCCGGGGTGAAGGAGTGACCGCTGCCGGCGGCCTTGACCGTCAGCCCGTCCTCGGCGGCGGCACGGACCGCGGCCGCCAGCTCCTCGGTGCTCGCCGGGGCGACGCTCCGGGCAGGGCGGGCGGTGACATTGCCCGCCCAGTTGCGCCATGGCCCGGCCGTCGGGCCGCGCCCTCCTGAGCCGCCGACGGCGTTGCTGAGAGCCATGTGACGTCCCCTCCCTCCACGCGGGCGGGCCGGGTTCGGCCGCCTTGGTGTGAGCGCATGATGTCAGTCACCGACGCGCGGTTCAGGTGGGGTGACGGGAATCACAGGATCAAGGAATCGGCTGGAATCGCCCGGCTCCCGGACATGTCGTACCGCCGGTAACTCGCCGACGGGCGGCGCGGGTTCGCCCGCTCCGGCTGACCGGACCCGTACGGAGTGGTCCGGCCGGGCTCCTGCGGACGTGCCTAGGCGACGCTCTCCTCGCCCTGCCGCTCGTTGGCCGTGACGGGCCCACCGGGCTCACCGCCGGCCACGGCCGCGCCCGTCACCGGAGGGGCGGGCTGCGGGCGGAGCCTGCGGTAGCCCGCGAACGCCACCAGCGCGGCGAGCACCCCTGCTGTCCCCGGCACCAGATAGCCCCGGGCGGCCCCGGCGGCGTCCACCACCCAGCCGGCCGCCGACGCACCCAGCGCGACGCCCACCGCCAGGCCGGTACTGGTCCAGGTCATGCCCTCGGTCAGCTTCGCCCGCGGCACATGCTCCTCGACCAGCGCCATCGTCGTCACCATCGTCGGGGCGACGGACAGCCCGGCGACGAACATCGCGACGGCCAGCAGCGGCAGCGAGCCCGCCAGTTGCAGCGGCACCATGCTCACCGCCATCACGCACACCCCCACCACCCAGCGGCCGGACGGATGGCCCTTCAGGTGCAGCAGCCCGAAGACCGCACCGGCCGCACAGGAGCCGAGCGCGTAGACCGCCAGCACCAGACTGGCCGCCGCCTTGTGCCCGGCCTCCTCGGCGAACGCAACCGTGACCACGTCGATCGCCCCGAAGATCGCGCCGGTGGCCACGAACGTCACCACCAGCACCTGTAGCCCCCGCGAGCGCAGCGCGGACCCCTTGGCGTGCTGCTCACGCGGATGCGGCACCGGCTCCGTCGCACGCTGCGCCGTCAGCCAGAAGACCCCCACGGCCAGGAAACCGGCGGCCAGCAGCGGCCCGGCCTCCGGGAACCATGCGGTGGACAGGCCGATGGACAGGATCGGCCCGAAGATGAAGCACGTCTCGTCGACGATCGACTCCCACGAATACGCCGTGTGCAGCTCGCGCGGGGAGCCCTGGTAGAGCTCCGCCCAGCGCGCCCGGATCATCGAGCCGACGCTCGGCACACACCCCGCACAGGCCGCGAAGGCGAACAGCAGCCAGTCCGCCCAGCGCTGCTGCGCGCTCAGCAGCAGACCGGCGACCGCGGCGATCGACACCAGGGTGGCGGGGCGCAGCACCCGGCTCTGCCCGTGCCGGTCCACCAGCCGGGAGATCTGCGGGCCCAGGACCGCGGCGGACAGCGCGAGGGTCGCGGACAACGCGCCGGCCAGGCCGTAGCGGCCGGTCAGCTGGGAGATCATCGTGACGATGCCGATGCCCATCATCGACAGGGGCATCCGGCCCAGCAGTCCGGCGGCCGAGAACGACTTGGTGCCGGGGCGGCCGAAGATGGCGCGGTAGGGACTGGGCAACGGGGGTGCTCCGCCGGTGAGGACCGAAAAGATCGGTAAGGAATGACAGGGGCCGATACAGCTTACGGGCGGGGTGGCGCCGTACGCCTCGGCTTTTCGGCCACGCCCTCCGGGGCCCGTGGGTCCTCCCGGCGACGGGACCTGCCCGCCGCCCCCGTGGGAAGGGTGGCAGGATCGATGGCATGCCCGAACAGTGCGATCCCCGCCCTTATGACGCCCTGCTGCTGCTGTCCTTCGGCGGTCCCGAAGGCCCCGACGACGTCGTCCCCTTCCTGGAGAACGTCACCCGTGGACGCGGCATCCCCCGCGAGCGTCTCAAGGAGGTGGGGCAGCACTACTTCCTGTTCGACGGCGTCAGCCCCATCAACGCGCAGAACCGGGAACTGCTGGACGCACTGCGCAAGGACTTCGCCGAGCACGGCCTGGACCTGCCCGTCTACTGGGGCAACCGCAACTGGGCGCCCTACCTGACCGACACCCTGCGCACGATGGTCCACGACGGGCACCGCCGTATCGCCGTACTGGCGACCAGTGCCTACGCCTCGTACTCGGGCTGCCGCCAGTACCGCGAGAACCTCGCCGACGCCCTCGCCGCCCTCCGGGCCGAGGGTCTGCCGGTGCCGCAGGTCGACAAGTTGCGGCACTACTTCAACCACCCCGGCTTCATCCGCCCGATGACCGACGGTGTGCTGGCGTCGCTCGCCGCCCTGCCCGAGGAGGTGCGGGACGGCGCCCATCTGGCCTTCACCACGCACTCCATCCCCACCGCCGCAGCCGACACCTCCGGCACCCCCGCCGACCACACCCAGGACGGCGAGGGCGGCGCTTATGTCGCCCAGCACCTGGACGTGGCACGGGTGATCGCGGAAGCCGTCCGTGCGGAGACCGGTGTGGACCACCCCTGGCGGCTCGTCTACCAGTCCCGCAGCGGCGCCCCGCACATCCCCTGGCTGGAGCCGGACATCTGCGACCACCTGGAGGAGCGGCACGCCGCGGGCGTCCCGGCCGTCGTGATGGCCCCCATCGGGTTCGTCTCCGACCACATGGAGGTCAAGTACGACCTCGACACCGAAGCCACCGCCAAGGCCGCCGAGCTGGGCCTCCCGGTCGCCAGGTCCGCCACCGTGGGCGCCGACCCCCGGTTCGCCGCGGCCGTCCGCGACCTCCTCCTGGAGCGCGCGGCCACCGAACGGGGCCGCACCCCGGAGCGCTGCGCCCTGGGCTCCCTCGGCGCCGGCCACGACCTGTGCCCGGTCGGCTGCTGCCCCGCGCGCGCACCGCGCCCGGCCGCCGCCGGCGCCGACTGGCGGGGCCCGGCCGCCGAGGCCCGCGCCTAAAGCCCCCGAGGCCCGCGCGGAAAGCCCCACCCCGACCACCGCTCGTCCGAGCAAGGAGCATCGTGCCCGACCCGCTGCACCCCGACGCCCCGCAGACCGCCCCGGCGCAGAGCGACGCACTGTACGACGAACTTCTCGAACTGGCCCTGGAGGCCGCCCGCCGTGCCGGTGCGCTGCTGCGCGACGGCCGTCCCGCCGACCTCGGTGTGGCCGCCACCAAATCCAGCCCCATCGACGTCGTCACCGAGATGGACCTCGCCTCCGAGAAGCTGATCACCGGCTTCATCGGGGAGCACCGCCCCGACGACGGCTTCCTGGGGGAGGAGGGCGCCAGCTCCGACGGCACCAGCGGCATCCGCTGGGTCATCGACCCCGTCGACGGCACCGTCAACTACCTCTACGGGCTGCCGGCCTGGTCGGTGTCCATCGCGGCGGAGAAGGACGGCGAGGTGGTCGTCGGGGTCGTTGCCGCCCCGATGCGCGGCGAGACCTACCAGGCCGTCGTGGGCCGTGGCGCGTTCAACAACGGCGAGCGCCTCCACCACCGGCCCGCGCCGCCGCTCTCCCAGGCGCTCGTCGGCACGGGGTTCGGCTACCTCACGGAGCGCCGGGCCGCCCAGGCGGAGGTGGTGCGCACGCTGCTGCCGCAGGTCCGCGACATCCGCCGCGCCGGCTCGGCCGCGATCGACCTGTGCGATGTGGCCTGCGGCCGGCTCGACGCCTACTACGAGCGCGGGCTGAACCCCTGGGACCTGGCGGCCGGCGCCCTGATCGCCCGCGAGGCCGGCGCGCTCACCGGCGGCCGTCCCGGACAGCCGGCCTCCCATGAGCTGACGCTCGCTGCCTCCCCGGCCCTCTTCGAGCGGCTCCAGCCGCTCCTGGACGAGCTCGGGGCCTGGCACGACTGATCCGGCCCCCGTCCGGGCAGCACAGCGCCCCGGCACCATCCCCTGGATGCCGGGGCGCTGTCCCCGTACGCCGGGAAGCGGTCAGGCGTTGCTGACCGCTCCGTACCGGACGCCGTGCTCGGTCGCCAGGCGCTGGAGGTCTTCGAGTTCTGCCTGCTCGACCTCGGCGAGGAAGTCATCGCCCGCAGCGCGGGCACGGTCCAGAACGGCTTCGGTGTTCTCTATGCGCTGCAAAATGCCTGCGGTGAACGCGTCCATGTGCGCCCCCTCGTCGTGGGTCGGTGGGCACGGGGGTGTGCCGACGGGTGGGTCGATCACTGCGTGGGCCCTGCGATGGATCAGTTCATGGCAAGTAGCCGAAAAAACAGGGCGTGATCTCGGGTGTGCAGTCGTCCTCCCCACCCCCCACCTCAGGGAAACCTCAACCCGCCCGGGAATCCTGCCCGTCGGGCGTCTCGGCCCGGCCCTCCACCCCTCCGCACCCCTCTTACCGCCGGTTTATGGCTCTTCGGGGCAGGATGGAGGAGCTCTGAAGACTTTGTTGTGCCTGCCCGAAAGGGCCCTGAGGAAGGACTAGCGACGTGCGTGTTCTCGTCGTCGAGGACGAGCAGCTGCTCGCCGATGCGGTGGCCACCGGACTACGCCGGGAGGCCATGGCGGTCGACGTGGTCTACGACGGCGCTGCCGCTCTGGAACGGATCGCGGTCAACGACTATGACGTCGTCGTGCTCGACCGTGACCTCCCGGTCGTCCACGGTGACGATGTCTGCCGCAAGATCGTCGAGCTGGGGATGCCCACCCGCGTCCTGATGCTCACCGCCTCCGGCGATGTCAGCGACCGCGTCGAGGGCCTGGAGATCGGCGCGGACGACTACCTTCCCAAGCCCTTCGCGTTCACGGAGCTGACCGCCCGCGTACGCGCCCTGGGCCGCCGTACCACCGTCGCGCTGCCGCCCGTCCTGGAGCGGGCCGGCATCAAGCTCGACCCCAACCGCCGCGAGGTCTTCCGCGACGGCAAGGAGGTCCAGCTCGCTCCGAAGGAATTCGCGGTGCTGGAGGTCCTGATGCGCAGCGAGGGCACGGTCGTCTCGGCCGAGCAGCTCCTGGAGAAGGCCTGGGACGAGAACACCGACCCGTTCACCAACGTCGTACGGGTGACGGTCATGACGCTGCGCCGCAAACTCGGCGAGCCCGCGGTGATCGTGACCGTCCCCGGCTCGGGATACCGGATCTGACCGGCGATGCCCTCCCTGCCCTCGTTCTCCAAGGCGGCCGCCCCGCCGCCGCCCGTTCCCCCCAAGCCGACCTGGGACCCCAGGCCGGTCGATGTCCGTCCGTTCCCGTGGCTGCGGCCCACGATCCGGATACGGCTGACGCTGCTGTACGGCGGCATGTTCCTGATGGCCGGCATCGTGCTGCTGACGATCATCTACATGCTGGCCGCGGACGCGCTGCACGACGGCAGTGCGCTGCCGCTGAAGATCCTCGGCGGAAAGTTCCAGTCGACCAGTGACATCTGCGACCTGCCCACCGAGACCTCCGGGCAGCTGCTCCAGCAGGCTGTCGAGCAGTGCCTTCAGCACCAGCGCGCGGTGGCCCTCAACAGCCTCCTCAACCGTTCCCTGCTGGCCCTCCTCGGTCTGACGGTGGTGGCTTTCGCTTTCGGTTATGCGATGGCGGGGCGGGTGCTGTCGCCGTTGGGGCGGATCACGCGTACCGCGCAGCGGGTGGCCGGGTCGGATCTGCACCGGCGGATCGAGCTGGGCGGGCCGGACGACGAGCTCAAGGAGCTGGCGGACACCTTCGACGAGATGCTGGACCGCCTCGACCGGGCCTTCGAGTCGCAGCGGCGGTTCGTCTCCAACGCCTCGCACGAGCTGCGCACGCCGCTGGCGATCAACCGGACGCTGCTGGAGGTCCAGCTCGCCGACCCGGAGGCGTCGCCCGAGCTCCAGCAGCTGGGCAAGACGCTGCTGGCGACGAACGAGCGCAGCGAGCAGCTGGTGGAGGGCCTGCTGCTGCTCGCCCGCAGTGAGAACAAGGTCGTCGACAAGCGGCCGGTGGATCTGTCGGAGGTGGCCGCGCAGGCGGTCGACCAGAGCCGTGCGGAGGCGCACGGCAAGGGGGTGGAGTTCCGCGGGGTGCGCGGGCAGGTCTTCGTGCAGGGAAACGGCGTCCTCCTGGAGCGCATCGCGCTCAATCTCGTCCAGAACGCGGTGCGCTACAACGTGCCCGAGGACGGCTGGGTGGAGGTCAGTACCGAGCCGCAGCCCGGCTGCGCGGTCCTGGTGGTCGCCAACACCGGACCGGTGGTCCCCGCCTACGAGGTGGAGAACCTCTTCGAGCCCTTCCGGCGGCTGCGCACCGAGCGCACCGGCAGCGACAAGGGCGTCGGCCTCGGCCTGTCCATCGTCCGCTCCGTGGTCCGCGCACACGACGGCACCATCACCGCCCAGCCCCGCGAGGGCGGCGGACTCGTCATGCGGGTCGTCCTGCCGCTCTGACGCAGGCCACAGGGCGGTTGTACGCCCGCTGGAGCGACTGCGCGCCCCCGTGGGCAGTCGTCGGACATCTGTGCGTACGATCGCCCGTCTCGCGGCCATACGCCGCTTCGCCTGCCGGTTTGACGAGAAGGGGGGTCGGCGTGGATCCTTCGCCGAGTTCGCTTTGCGCTGAATTGAGCCGGTCCGCCTGCCGGTCTGTGCGTGTGTGATGCCTCACAGGCGCGATTTTCCAGCCATCTACGCTCCGTGATCGAAAACCACGTCGGAATGCCGGGGAAGTCCGGGTTTCCGGGGGGTGAGATCACGGGAAGTACAGGTGGTGGGCTGCGCGAGGTGCGACATTCGGACCGTGTACGGTCCTGATCGCCATCCAAACCGATCACCTCTTCAGGGGTGCGGTTGGGTGTCGATTGAGTAACAGACCTTGATGTGAGGCAAAATCTCCGCCTCAGGTCGGGCACAAGTCCGGCCTCTCACGCGTTACGAGCGCTGAGACACCGCAGACACCCAGAGGGGGAGAGCGAAAATGGCTACGGATTACGACACCCCACGCAAGACCGACGACGACCTCAACGAGGACAGCATTGAAGAGCTGAAGTCGCGGCGCAACGACAAGTCGGCCTCGGCCGTCGACGTCGACGAGTTCGAGCAGGCCGAGGGCTTGGAGCTGCCCGGAGCGGACCTGTCCAACGAAGAGCTGGCCGTGCGCGTGCTGCCCAAGCAGCAGGACGAGTTCACGTGCATGAGCTGCTTCCTGGTCCACCACCGCAGCCAGCTCGCCGCGGAGGACAAGAACGGGCAGCCGATCTGCCGCGACTGCGCGGCCTGAGACCGGTCTACGCCGTGGCAGGCGTGAACCCGTTCCGCAAGGGCTCCAAGGGCGTCAAAGGCTCGGCGGCCGGCGCACGATCACGCGAGGAAACCGCGCCCGTGCCCGCCGACCCGACCGCCCTTCCCGCGGAGCGGACGACCGGTGCATTGCAGTGGGGGCACCTCCCGCTCGAGCGAAGCCGAGAGCGGGGGAGAGGCCGCACGGCCTCGCTCGCGGCCACGGTCGGCCGCGGTGCCGGGAGGACCGGCGGCAGGGTGCGGGCTGTGCTTGCCGTGACCGCCGACCGGATCATCGACACCGCCCCGCGGATCCCGGTGCGCGACCTCGCCACCCTGCGCGCCCAGTTCCCCGGACTGACCCCCGAGGACCTGGCCGACAAGCTCGTCGCGGGTGCCTGCCGGGCCACCGCCACCGTCGGAGCGGGCGTCGGCGCGGCAGCGATGCTGCCCGTACCGCCCGCCATGCCGGCCGAGCTGGCCGCCGAGGTCACCGGCGTCGCCTCGATCGAGATCAAACTGATCGCCGAGCTGCACGAGGTCTACGGCCTCCGGCCCGCCGGGAACTTCCGGCAGCGGGGCATGGCCTATCTGACGTCCTGGACGGAGGAGCGGGGCGTCGACATCACCAAACCGGCCTCGCTGAACATCGCGCTCGGCGTGCAGATGAGGCGGGAACTGCGCCAGCAGATCATGAAGCGCACGCTGCGCAACCTCCCCAACCTCACCCCGTTCATGATCGGCGCCACCGTCGGCGCGTTCATGAACCGCAGGGACACCAGAAAAGTTGCGGAAAAAATCCGTAAGGATCTGCGCACGAAGCAGGTCCCCTGGGAGGCCCTGCCCGACTCCGCGGCGGGCGCTCCGGGGGACGGCGGGCCGGCCGGAGAAGCCCCGCCCCAGGGCGGCTGACCCCGGGCCTCCCGGAGAGGCAGCTCAGGCGCGTACGGCCGCCAGCGCTGCCACCAGGCGCTCCGGCGCCCGCGTCGAGAGATAGGCGTACGGCGTCGGGTCCTGCGGATCGGTGATCTCCACCCGCACCGCGGTGCGGATATAGCCGCGCAGCAGCATGAACGCGCGGGCGTCGGCCTTGTGCGTACGCCACGCCAGCGCCTCGTCCGCGTCCAGCGCCCGCGCCTCGCCCAGTGCGGTCGCCGGGATCTTCGCGTCGCCGGCGATCAGGGCACCGCCCACCACCCGGATCCGCGCCGAGCCGTACGTGCTCACCGCGACCGCGGACAGCGCCGCCCCGCCGATCAGGCCGCCGAGCATCGGAAGCGTCCCCAGAGGGAGCAGCATCAAGGCGCAGGCGACGCCGACCAGCGCGGCGATCACCCACCAGGACCGGGGCGCGGTGAGGCGTTCTTCGTACGACTGCATGGCTCCAGCTTGGCACGGCGGCGCGGGCCCCTTACGCGCGCGGGTAGGGTCTGCACTCGTGAGTGGAACTGACGAACCCAGGGCGCGGTTGACGCCACCGGCGGACGCCGTCGCTCCGGTCCGGCATGCCGACGCGCCGGCCCCCGGAGAACTCCTCGGCGCGCACTACGACCGGTGCTTCGGCTGCGGCACGGGTCAGCCGCACGGCCTGCATCTGGAGGCGCGGGCCGGGGACGGCGTGAGCGTGGCCGCCGAGTTCACCGTCAAGGAGGCCCACCAGGGTGCGCCCGGTCTCGCGCACGGCGGAGTGCTGGCCACCGCGCTGGACGAGACGCTCGGCTCGCTGAACTGGCTGCTGCGGGTGATCGCGGTGACCGGCCGGCTGGAGACCGACTTCGTACGGCCGGTGCCGCTGGGCACGGTGCTGCACTTGGACGCGCGGGTCACCGCGGTGCACGGGCGGAAGATCTACTCGACGGCCGTGGGGCGCATAGGCGGCCCGGACGGTCCCGTCGCGGTGCGCGCCGAGGCCGTGTTCATCGAGGTGAAGGTCGACCACTTCATTGACAACGGAAGGGCCGAGGAGATCCAGGCGGCGATGGCCGACCCGGACCAGGCCAAGCGAGCGCGTGCCTTTGAGGTGAACCCGTGAGTCAGGTACGGAATCCGGTGGATGTGCTGCTGCGGCGGCTGGATGCGGACGTACCCGTTCCGTCGTACGGGCATCCCGGCGACGCGGGGGTGGACCTGGTGACCACCGAGGCCGCCGAGCTCGCACCGGGGGAGCGCGCCGTGCTGCCCACCGGGGTGTCGATCGCCCTGCCTGACGGGTATGCGGCATTTGTGCACCCGCGGTCCGGACTGGCCGCGCGCTGCGGCCTGGCGCTGGTGAATGCCCCCGGGACGGTGGATGCCGGGTACCGTGGAGAGATCAAGGTGATCGTGGTCAATCTGGACCCGCGCGAAAGCGTGCGGTTCGAGAGGTTCGACCGGATCGCCCAACTGGTCGTCCAGCAGGTCGAGAAGGTGCGCTTCCACGAGGTGGCGGAACTTCCCGGCTCGGCGCGGGCCGAGGGGGGATTCGGTTCCACCGGCGGTCATGCGGCGGTGGGCGGCTCCACGGGCGGGAATGAATACGCATCGGTCGGTGCCGACCGGGAAGGACAGTGACGTGTTCGGACGTCGCAAGAAGAACGAGGCTCCTGAAGAGTCGGTCGAGGACACCACGCTCGACGAGCACGCGGTGAGCGACGCCGATGAGGACGAGGCGCCGCAGCAGCGGCTCAATCTTCCGCCCGCGCCGCGCCCCGACGGTCCCTGGGACGCGTCGGAGGTCTCCGAGCCCGGTGAGGGCCGGGTGGACCTCGGCGGGCTGTTCGTGCCCGGTGTCGAGGGCATGGAACTCCGGGTTGAGGTCGCCGGTGACGCCATCGTCGCCGCGACCGTGGTGCTTCAGGACAGTGCCGTACAGCTACAGGCCTTCGCCGCCCCCAAGAACGAGGGCATCTGGGGCGAGGTCCGCGAGGAGATCGCCGCCGGCATCACCCAGCAGGGCGGCGTCATCGACGAGGTCGAGGGCCCGCTGGGCTGGGAGCTGCGTGCCCAGGTACCGGTACAGCTCCCGGACGGCACGAACGGTGTGCAGGTCGTGCGCTTCGTCGGTGTCGACGGCCCCCGGTGGTTCCTGCGCGGTGTGATCTCCGGGCAGGGCGCGGTGCAGCCGCAGGCCGCGGGCGTGCTGGAACACATCTTCCGGGACACCGTCATCATCCGCGGCGACGCCCCGATGGCACCCCGCGACCCGATCGTCCTGAAGCTGCCGGACGACGCCCAGATGGTGCCGGACGGTGTGCAGCAGGAGCCGGTCGAGCAGTCGCGCTTCGGCGGCGGTGTGGAGCGCCTGGAGCGTGGACCGGAGATCACCGAGATCCGCTGAGCATCTCCGGCGACCGGGCAGCGTGAAGGCGCCCCGGTGACGGCCGGATCGTGACGGTCGCAAGGGCCCGTACTCCCCGATGGGGGGTGCGGGCCCTTCCGTTGGTGCAGGTCAGGTCGCGAGGCGTAGGAAAGTCGTCAACGGGGCGCTAATGGCCGTAAGAGAGGCGTCAACGGCGATCGCCTACGGCGGGAACAGCGCTTTGCTCTAGGGGTCCGTTCCTCCCCGATTCAACTAGGAGCACACGATGGCCGATGTGGCCTTCGTCGTCGTCACGATCGCGGTCTTCGCGCTGGTGGCTCTCGTCGCCCGGGGGGTGGCGAAGCTGTGACCGCAGAAAACATCGTCGGCCTGGTCGTGGCCGTCGCCCTGCTCGGCTACCTGGTCCTCGCCCTCGTCTTCCCGGAGAGGTTCTGAGGTGTCGACTGCTGCTGCCGCAGCGGGCCACATGAGCCCCGTTCTCGCAGGCGTGCTCCAGCTGATAGCGCTCGTCGCGGCGCTGGCCCTGGCGTACCGTCCCCTCGGCGACTACATGGCCGCCGCCTACAGCTCTCCCCAGCACCTGCGCATCGAGAAGGTCATCTACCGCTGCATCGGCGCGCATGCGGACGCCCAGATGCGCTGGCCGGCCTATCTGCGCGCGGTCCTGGCGTTCTCCGCGGCGGGGGTGCTCCTCCTCTACCTGCTCCAGCGTGTCCAGGGCGGTATGCCGCTGTCCCTCGGCTTCGCGTCCATCAGCCCGGACCAGGCGTTCAACACCGCGGCGTCCTTCGTCGCCAACACCAATTGGCAGTCCTACAGCGGCGAACAGGCCATGGGCCACGTCGTGCAGACCGCCGGGCTCGCGGTGCAGAACTTCGTCTCGGCCGCCACCGGCATGGCCGTCGCCATCGCCCTCGTCCGCGGCTTCGCCCTCCACCGAGGTCTCGGCTCCGCTCGAGCAGAGGGCGCCCCCGTCCGCACCGGCGAGCTCGGCAACTTCTGGGCCGACCTGGTCCGCGGCACCGTACGGGTGCTGGTTCCCCTCGCCGTCATCGGCGCCGTCGTCCTGGTCGCCTGTGGTGCCATCCAGAACTTCTCCGGCATCCACGAGGTCGGCCAGTTCATGGGCGGCTCCCAGCAGTCCAACGGGGGCGCGGTGGCCTCCCAGGAGGTCATCAAGGAGCTGGGCACCAACGGGGGCGGCTACTTCAACGGCAACTCCGCCCACCCCTTCGAGAACCCCGACGCCTTCACCAACCTCTTCGAGGTCTTCCTGATCCTCGTCATCCCGTTCGCGCTCACCCGGACCTTCGGCAGGCTCGTCGGGAACGTGAAGCAGGGGTACGCCGTCCTCGCCGCGATGGGCATCATCTGGCTCGGCTTCACCGCGCTGATGATGTGGACCGAGTTCGCCCACGGCGGCCCGGCCCTGGAGGCCGCGGGCGCCGCCATGGAAGGCAAGGAGACCCGCTTCGGCGTCGGCGGCTCCTCGATCTTCTCGGTGGCCACCACCCTCACCTCCACCGGCGCGGTGGACTCCTTCCACTCCTCCTTCACGGCCTTCGGCGGCGGTATCCAGCTGCTCGGCATGATGCTGGGCGAGATCGCGCCCGGCGGTGTCGGCTCCGGCCTCTACGGCATGCTGGTCATGGCGATCATCGCGGTGTTCATCGCCGGACTGATGGTGGGCCGCACCCCCGAATACCTCGGCAAGAAGATCGGCACCCGCGAGATCAAGCTCGCCGCCTGCTACCTCCTCATCACCCCGACGCTGGTGCTCGGCTTCACCGCCGCCTCGATGGTGCTGCCGGAGGCGCTGGGCTCGATGCTCAACACCAAGGCGCTGGGCGCCGGTTCGCACGGCTTCTCCGAGGTGCTCTACGCGTTCACCTCCGGCGCCAACAACAACGGCTCCGCGTTCGGCGGCCTCAACGCCAACACGCCCTGGTACAACACCACGATCGGTCTGGCGATGCTGCTCGGCCGCTTCCTGCCGATGGTGTTCGTGCTCGCCCTGGCCGGCTCGCTCGCCGAGCAGAAGCCGGTCCCGGAGACCGCGGGCACCCTCCGTACCGAAAAGCCGCTGTTCGCCGGGCTGCTCGTCGGCACGATCCTGATCATCACCGGTCTGACCTACTTCCCGGCGCTGGCCCTCGGGCCGCTGGCGGAGGGGCTGTCATGACCGTCCCCGTGAAACCGGAGGAGCCCGGCTCCATGTCCACCGCCACTCCGACCCGCGCTCCGCACCAGGACGTCCCGAGTGGGCACAAGCCCGGCGACGGCCGTGTGGGCGGCGGTCTCTTCGACCCCAAGCAGCTGATCACCTCCCTGCCGGACGCGGTACGCAAACTCGATCCGCGGGTCATGGTCACGTCGCCCGTGATGTTCGTGGTCGAGGCCGGCTCCGTGCTGACCACGATCTTCGCGTGCACGGCACCCTCCGACTGGTTCGGCTGGGCGATCGCCGCCTGGCTGTGGCTGACCGTCCTCTTCGCCAACCTCGCCGAGGCGGTCGCCGAGGGCCGCGGCAAGGCGCAGGCCGACACCCTGCGCAAGGCCAAGACCGACACCGTGGCGCGCCGTCTGAGCGGGAGCAGCGAGGAGCAGGTGCCCGGCACCGACCTGCGCATCGGTGACCTCGTCGTGTGCGAGGCCGGCGACATCATTCCCGGTGACGGCGATGTGGTGGACGGGGTGGCATCCGTCGACGAGTCCGCCATCACAGGGGAGTCGGCTCCGGTCATCCGTGAGTCCGGCGGTGACCGCTCCGCGGTGACCGGCGGTACGAAGGTGCTCTCCGACCGCATCGTCATCAAGATCACGACGAAACCCGGCGAGACCTTCATCGACCGGATGATCAACCTCGTCGAGGGGGCGGCACGGCAGAAGACCCCCAACGAGATCGCGCTGAACATCCTGCTCGCCTCGCTCACCATCGTCTTCCTGCTGGCGGTCGTCACCCTCCAGCCGTTCGCGATCTACGCGGGCGCCGAACAGCCCATGATCGTGCTGCTCGCACTGCTGGTCTGTCTGATCCCGACGACCATCGGCGCGCTGCTCTCCGCCATCGGCATCGCCGGGATGGACCGGCTGGTGCAGCGCAACGTCCTGGCCATGTCCGGCCGCGCCGTCGAAGCCGCAGGCGATGTATCGACATTGCTGCTCGACAAGACCGGCACCATCACCCTCGGCAACCGCCAGGCCGCCGAGTTCGTCCCCGTACGCGGCACCACCGAGGCCGAGGTGGCGGAGGCCGCCCAGCTGTCCTCGCTGGCCGACGAGACGCCGGAGGGCCGCTCCATCGTCGTCCTCGCCAAGGAGAAGTACGGGCTGCGCGAGCGGCACCAGGGGGAGCTGGCCGACGCCGAGTGGGTGCCCTTCACCGCCCAGACCCGGATGTCGGGTGTGGACGCCGACGGGCGCAAGGTCCGTAAGGGCGCGTCAGGTTCGGTCCTCGCCTGGGTCAAGGAGCGCGGCGGCAGCGTCGCCGAGGACGCGCAGCAGCTCACCGACGCGATCTCGCAGGCCGGCGGCACGCCGCTGCTGGTCGCCCTGGAGGACGAGAGCGGGCCCCGCGTCCTGGGAGTCATCCACCTCAAGGACGTCGTCAAGGACGGCATGCGCGAACGCTTCGTCGAGCTGCGCAAGATGGGCATCAAGACCGTCATGATCACGGGTGACAACCCGCTGACGGCCAAGGCCATCGCCGATGAGGCGGGTGTGGACGACTTCCTCGCGGAGGCCACCCCCGAGGACAAGATGGCGCTCATCAAGCGGGAGCAGGCCGGCGGCAAGCTGGTCGCGATGACCGGCGACGGCACCAATGACGCGCCCGCGCTGGCGCAGGCGGACGTCGGCGTGGCCATGAACACCGGCACCTCGGCCGCCAAGGAGGCCGGGAACATGGTGGACCTGGACTCCAATCCGACCAAGCTCATCGAGATCGTCGAGATCGGCAAGCAGCTGCTGATCACCCGGGGCGCGCTGACGACCTTCTCGATCGCCAACGATGTCGCGAAGTACTTCGCGATCATTCCGGCGATGTTCGCGGTGGCCTACCCCGGCCTGGACACCCTCAACATCATGCGGCTGTCCAGCCCCAACTCCGCGATCCTCTCGGCGATCATCTTCAACGCGCTGATCATCGTGGCGCTGGTGCCACTCGCCCTCAAGGGCGTGCAGTACCGGCCGGTCAGCGCCGACAGGATGCTGCGCCGCAACCTCGCCGTCTACGGGCTGGGCGGTCTGATCGCACCGTTCATCGGCATCAAGCTCATCGACCTGCTCCTCACTCTCCTCCCCGGAATCGGGTGACCGCCGTGAACAACTCCGTACGCAACACCGCCCGGTTGATCGGGGCAGGCCTGCGTGCCCTGCTCGTACTGACCGTGGTCTGCGGGGTCCTCTACCCACTGGTGGTCACCGGGGTGGCGCAGGCGGCGTTCCCCGGCAAGGCCAACGGTTCCGAGGTGAGCTCCCAGGGCAAGGTGGTCGGCTCGTCGCTGCTCGGCCAGCGCTACGACAAGGGCAAGGACGAGAACGGCAATCCGGTCCCGGACCTGACGTTCTTCCAGCCGCGCCCCTCGGCGGGACTGGGCAGCAACAGGACGAACGGGGTGAACACCCAGTACGACCTCCAGGTTTCCGGCGCCTCCAACCTGGGCGCCACCAACACCGACCTCGTCCAGGCGGTGAAGGAGCGCAAGCGGTGGGTCTCCGAGACGTACGGGGTCCCCGAGTCGAAGGTCCCGGCGGACGCCGTCACCTCGTCCGGCTCCGGCCTCGACCCGGACATCTCCCCGGAGTACGCCCAGGTGCAGACCGCCACCGTCGCCAAGGAGAACCACCTCCCCACCGCCATGGTGGAGAAGCTGGTCGAGCACCACACCGACGGGCGCACCCTCGGCTTCATGGGGGAACCACGGGTGAATGTTCTGGAGTTGAACATCGCGCTGAAGGAACTGGTGCGGAGCGCAGGCAAGGGCTGAGCGCGCGCCGGCCGGCCGGGACTGGGCGGGGGCGAGTCCGGGAGGGGGCCGGGGGCGGCCGCCGTCGTCGGGGTGGGGCGGCGCGCCGGGCCCGGGGGGCCGTGTGTGGCGCTGGGGGCCTTGCGTGGGGCGGCCCCTGGGGAAGTTCCCCGGGGCCGCCCCACGATCGTTCTGCCTCTTTCGGTTGCCGGTTCTTGTTCATCTCTCGTCTGAGGTCGAGAGATGAACCATCCATCCGTACAGGGCAGTTGATAGCCCCGCACTATGCGGTCAGTTCTTGACGTCACTCTTGACGCCGAGTCTTGACGTCGCGACGGCCTGCCCTTACGTTCGCCAGCCATCGCAGGTGTTCATGTCAACGCCTGTCGTTCATGTACGAGAACAGCTCCCGTCCATCGAGCATCTCGACAGGAAGGCAACCACCCCCCATGCGCAGAAAGCTCACCCTCGTCGTCGGCGCGTTGCTCGGCACCCTGACGGCAGGCCCGCTCGTAGTCGCCCCGTCCACTGCGGTACCGACGAGCGCGAGGCCGTCCGCCGCGGCCCCGGCCACCTTCACCCACCCCGGCGTCCTCGTCGGCGCCGCCCAGCTCGACCTCGCCCGAGCCAAGGTCAACTCCGGCGCGCAGCCCTGGAAAAGTGCCTTCGACGCCATGACGGCGAGCAAGTACGCCTCGCTGTCCCGCACCCCCACGCCCCGCGCCATCGTCGAATGCGGCTCGTACTCCGACCCCAACTACGGCTGCACCGACGAACGCGAGGACGCCCTCGCCGCCTACACCCTGTCGCTGGCCTGGTACATCACCCGCGACAGCAAGTACGCGGACAAGGCGATCCAGATCATGGACGCCTGGTCCGCCACCATCAAGGACCACACCAACAGCAACGCCCCGCTTCAGACCGGCTGGGCCGGCTCCTCCTGGCCACGCGCCGCCGAGATCATCCGCTACACGTACACCGGCTGGCCCAAGGACCGCATCGACCGCTTCGCCGGCATGCTGCGCAACGTCTACCTGCCCAAGGTGGTCAACGGTTCGCAGAGCAACGGCAACTGGGAGCTGAGCATGATGGAGGCGGCCGTCGGTATCTCCGTCTTCCTTGAGGACAAGGCTTCCTACGACAAGGCCATCGCCAAGTTCCGTGCCCGGGTGCCCGCGTACATCTATCTGAAGTCCGACGGCGACCTGCCCAAGACCGCCCCCGGCAGCGGGCTGAACACCCGTGACAAGATCATCAAGTACTGGCAGGGCCAGTCGGCCTTCGTCGACGGACTCACCCAGGAAACCTGCCGCGACTTCACCCACACCGGCTACGGCCTGTCGGCCATCTCGCACATCGCCGAAACCAGCCGCCTCCAGGGCCAGGATCTCTACCCGGAGGTCGCCGACCGCCTGCGTCACGCACTCGGCTTCCAGGCCACCTACGAACTGGGCACCGCCCCGCCGTCATGGCTGTGCGGCGGCAGCATCAAGCGCGGTCTGGGCCCGGTCACCGAGGTCGGATACAACGCGCTGCACAATCGGATGCACCATGAGATGACCAACACACAGAAGCTGACGGAGCGGCAGCGACCGGCCGGATCCAACAACCTCTTCGTCGGCTGGGAGACCCTGACCCACGCGGAAAACCCGAGCTGATGGGGGCCTGATCCGGACGGGTCCGCGGTTGGTTCGCAGTCGGTTCGAGAGTTATCCACAGGCGTTGTCCGCCGAAGTACGCGGTACGCATACTGATGCCGTCGGCGGACAACGCAGGGCGGGCGGTGCGGTCGGTGGGTCGGTCAGGTCAAGGCGTAGGTGTGTAGGGGGGTTGGAATGCTGGGGTAGTGGTGTGGTCGGCCGCCTTCCGTGGTGGCGGTTGCCGGCCAGTGGGCAGCAACGGCGGGGGTGAGGGGTGGGGGGTGGGGGAGGGGCCCCAGTACTGGCCGTCGCCCCGCCCGCCCCGGCCTCACCAGACGTCGCCGTCGCGCCAGTCGCAGGTGAGGTCGGTGTCGAGATTGAGGGAGGCGGCCGCGGTCGGGAAGACGTAGATGCAGCCGTCCTCGTCTGTGGTGCGCTGGATGCCGTCCGGGGTGAGTGCCCAGGACCGGCCGCGCCACAGCTGCCAGCCGCGGTCCGCGTAGAAGGACGCGGCCTCGTCTGCGGCGCCGAGTGCGCCGAGGTCGTAGCCGCCGCGTACCACCCGCTCCAGGGCGTCCATCATGGCCGCGCCATGGCCGCTTCCGCGCCGGTCCGCGCGGACGCCGACGCCTTCCACGTATCCGCAGCGCAGTGCGCGTCCGCCGTGCAGCAGACGTCGCTGGACCAGGGACGCGTGCCCGATCAGGTCACCGTCTTCGTAAACCAAGGCGTGCAGGCCGCCGAGGGCGTGCTCCCAGTCCTCCGCGGTCATGTCGTCGAAGACGTCGTAGAGGAGGGTGCGGGCCGCCTTGAGGGTGGCGGCGTCCAGATCGGAGGTGTGGGCGAGACGTACGTCGGTCATGCGGGGCGTCGTCGGATGTGCCTCGGTCATGTGGGTCATCGTCGCAGTCGGCCTGTGGCCCGGCGAGGGCATTTTTCCGGCCATGGCTGGCCTCCCCTCCCCGCCGCCTCCCCTGTCAGTGATGCGTCAGGGAAGAGGGGTTGGGCCGGTGCGTCGCGATCCCGGCCGGTGTCATGGAGATGGCCGGGCGAGACCGTGCCGCCGGGCCGTCGCTGCACGGCGGTGCGTGGTGTGCGCCGCCCGGCCCGGCCGGCCGTTCGGCTGTCGCGGCGGGCGTCGCGTACCTCTTCGCGCGGCGGCCGCCCGCCGGTACCCGCACGGGGCGGTGCCTGGGCTGAAACGCATCTCCCGGACTGGATGACTGGTCCGGCCCTACCCGGCCCGGCTCCGACCGACCCCGGGCCTCTGTCGGCCGTCACCCCGTCCGGCCCCCGCAGCCCCTCGCACCCCCCCCGCAGCCCCCCGCCGTCCCCATCCCAAGGCCCCCACCCAAAGGCCCACCCACCCCCGTGACCCCCGTGCTCCCCAGCCCGCCACCCCTCCCACCCCCCGTATCAGAGTCGCGTCAAGACCGGCCCCGAAGTCGTCGAATGACCCTTTTGTCCCCTTGTTCGGTCGGTAGGGTCGCAGCAGGTTCAGCCCGGTGGGGGCGGCTTTCACGTAAGACAATGGGGCCATGGCACGCGGCAAGCTACGGATATATCTCGGCGCGGCACCGGGCGTCGGCAAGACGTACGCGATGCTGTCCGAGGCACACCGGCGCGTGGAGCGGGGCACGGACGCCGTCGTGGCGTTCGTCGAGCATCACGGCAGGCCCCGTACCGAGGTCATGCTGCACGGGCTGGAGCAGATCCAGCGCCGCGAGCTGGAGTACCGCGGCGCGGCTTTCACCGAAATGGACGTGGACGCGGCCCTGGAACGCGCGCCGGCCGTGGCGCTGGTCGACGAACTGGCGCACACCAACGTCCCCGGTTCCCGCAACGGCAAGCGATGGCAGGACATCGAGGAGCTCCTGGAAGCCGGGATCGATGTGATCTCGACGGTCAACATCCAGCACCTGGAGTCACTCGGGGACGTCGTCGAGTCCATAACGGGCGTGCGGCAGCGGGAGACCGTGCCGGACGAGATCGTCCGCAGGGCCGACCAGATCGAGCTTGTCGATATGTCGCCCCAGGCGATCCGCCGTCGTATGGCGCACGGCAATATCTACCAGTCCGACAAGGTGGACGCCGCCTTGTCCAACTACTTCCGTCCGGGCAACCTCACGGCGCTGCGTGAGCTGGCACTGCTGTGGGTCGCCGACCGGGTGGACGAGTATCTGCAGGAGTACCGGGCGGAGCATTCGATTCGATCCACCTGGCAGGCGCGTGAGCGCATCGTCGTCGGACTGACCGGCGGACCCGAGGGCCGTACGCTGATCCGCCGCGCGGCCCGGATGGCGGCCAAGGGGTCGGGCAGCGAGGTGCTCGCCGTCTACATAGCCCGCAGCGACGGGCTGACCTCGGCCTCGCCCAAGGAACTCGCCGTCCAGCGGACGCTGGTGGAGGACCTGGGCGGCACGTTCCATCACGTCATCGGGGACGACATACCGAGCGCGCTGCTGGACTTCGCGCGCGGGGTGAACGCCACCCAGATCGTACTGGGGTCGAGCCGCCGCAAGGCCTGGCAGTACATCTTCGGGCCGGGTGTGGGGGCGACAGTCGCCCGCGAATCCGGGCCCGATCTCGACGTGCACATCGTCACCCATGACGAGGTCGCCAAGGGCCGGGGCCTGCCGGTGGCGCGCGGTGCGCGGCTGGGGCGGACCCGGATCATCGCCGGGTGGCTCGTCGGCGTCGTCGGCCCGGTCCTGCTCTCGCTGCTGCTGACCGGCATCGGGAACGGTCCCGGGCTGGCCAACGACGTGCTGCTCTTCCTCTTCCTGACCGTTGTGGCCGCGCTGCTCGGCGGGCAGCTGTCGGCGCTGGCGTCGGCCGCGGCCGGCTCGCTGCTGCTGAACTTCTACTTCACCCCGCCCACCCACACCCTCACGGTCAGCGACCCCAAGAACATCGTCGCGATCGTGATCTTCTTCGCGGTGGCCGTCTCGGTCGCCTCCGTGGTGGACCTCGCCGCCCGCCGCACCCACCAGGCCGCCAGGCTGCGCGCCGAGTCGGAGATCCTGTCGTTCCTCGCGGGCAGTGTGCTGCGTGGTGAGACGACCCTGGACGCCCTGCTGGAGCGGGTGCGGGAGACCTTCGGCATGGAGACGGTGGCGCTGCTGGAGCGGGCCGGCGATGTCGAGCCGTGGACCTGCGCGGGCCGGGCCGGCAGTGACCACGGCACGCCGCTTCTGCGCCCCGAGGACGCCGATGTCGACATGCCGGTGGGCGACCACATGGCACTGGCGCTGACCGGCCGGGTGCTGCCCGCGGAGGACCGCCGGGTGCTGGCCGCGTTCGCCGCCCAGGCCGCCGTCGTACTGGACCGGCAGCGGCTGGTGGGCGAGGCCGAGCGGGCCAGGGCCCTGGCCGAGGGCAACCGCATCAGAACGGCACTGCTGGCCGCGGTCAGCCACGACCTGCGGACCCCGCTGGCGGGCATCAAGGCGTCCGTCACCTCCCTGCGCTCCGACGACGTCGCCTGGTCCCCGGAGGACGAGGCGGAGCTGCTGGCGGGGATCGAGGCGGGCGCAGACCGGCTGGATCACCTGGTCGGCAATCTCCTGGACATGTCCCGGCTCCAGACCGGCACGGTCACCCCGCTGATCCGCGAGACCGACCTCGACGAGGTGGTGCCGATGGCGCTCGGCGGCGTACCGGAGGACAGCGTCGCCCTCGACATCCCCGAGGAGCTGCCGATCGTCGCCGTCGATCCGGGGCTGCTGGAGCGCTCGGTGGCCAATCTCGTCGAGAACGCCGTGAAGTACAGCCCGGACGGCGCGGTGGTGCTGGTCTCGGCCAGTGCGCTCGGCGAACGGGTGGAGCTGCGGATCGCCGACCGCGGCCCGGGGGTGCCGGACAGCGCCAAGGGCCGGATCTTCGAGCCCTTCCAGCGCTACGGTGACGCTCCGCGCGGTGCCGGCGTGGGCCTGGGGCTGGCCGTGGCGCGCGGTTTCGCGGAGGCGATGGGCGGCACGCTCGCCGCCGAGGACACCCCCGGAGGCGGGATGACGATGGTCCTCACCCTCCGGGCCGTCCCCGGCGGACCGCAGGTCGCGCCCGGCCTCCCCGCCCAGGCCACGACATGAGCCGGGCCGCACGGACCACCTTCCCCCCACGCCCGGCGGGCCCGCCCCGCCGGGAGACGACACCACGAGGAGAACGCCAGTGAACCGGGTGCTTGTGGTCGATGACGAGCCGCAGATCGTCCGCGCCCTCGTGATCAACCTGAAGGCGCGCAAATACGAGGTCGACGCCGCCCCCGACGGGGCCACCGCGCTCAGGCTCGCGGCCGCCCGCCATCCCGATGTCATCGTTCTCGACCTCGGTCTGCCCGATATGGACGGCGTCGAGGTGATCAAGGGGCTGCGGGGCTGGACGCGGGTGCCGATCCTGGTGCTCTCCGCGCGGCAGACCTCCGACGAGAAGGTGGAGGCGCTGGACGCCGGCGCGGACGACTACGTCACCAAGCCGTTCGGCATGGACGAGCTGCTGGCCCGGCTGCGGGCGGCGGTGCGCAGGGCCGAGCCGACCGGTCCTGCCGACGCCGAGGTGATCGTGGAGACGGAAGGTTTCTCCGTCGATCTCGCCGCGAAGAAGGTCAACCGCGGCGGCCGGGACATCCGGCTGACCCCCACCGAGTGGCATCTGCTGGAGGTCCTGGTCCGCAACGCGGGCCGGCTCGTCAGCCAGAAGCAGCTGCTCCAGGAGGTCTGGGGGCCCTCGTACGGCACGGAGACCAACTATCTGCGGGTGTACATGGCCCAGCTCCGCCGCAAGCTGGAGAGCGATCCCTCGCACCCCAAGCACTTCATCACGGAGCCGGGGATGGGGTACCGCTTCGAGCAGTGAGGCGCCGGCTCCGGCCGGACCCGCCGGCCCCCGCGGCCGGGTGCGGCTTTGTGAGGCGGGTGCGCAGTCCGTATGCGGGCCGTGATCTGGGGACCCGGCCACCGGTACGCTGGGGCCATGAGTGCTGGGACCCGTTCCGAGAAGCCGGCCGGTCGTTTCCGCCGGCTGCTCGACAGGCTGTCCTCCTCCGAGGAGGAGTTGCAGTCCGCCGAGCTGCAGCAGGATGCGCAGGACGCGGGGTGCACCCGCATCTGCGACTGCGACGACCGGCAGATAGTAAAGGTCACCGGCACCCTGCGGCATGTCACGCTGCGGCCCCGTGCCGGTGTGCCCGCGCTCGAGGCGGAGCTGTTCGACGGCTCCGCGGCGCTCGACGTGGTGTGGCTCGGACGCCGCTCCATCGTCGGGATCGAGCCGGGCCGCAAGCTCATCGCCTCGGGCCGGGTCTCCCTGAGCCACGGACGCCGGGTGCTCTTCAATCCGAAGTACGAACTCCGACCGCTCGGACAGGAGTAGCCGGTGACGTCTCACGACCGACCGACCACTGACGCGGATGCCGCCCCCGATGCCTCCGCAGACCCCACGCCCGGCCCGGCCGACCAGGGCGCCCAAGGAGCCGCCGACGGCAGGAAGGTGACCGAGGCGGCGCTGTTCGAGGCGTTCGGCGGCGTGCGCGGCATGGTGGAGACCGTGGTCCCCGGCCTGCTGTTCGTCACGATCTTCACGGTCAACAAGGACCTGCACATCTCGGCGATCGCCGCACTGGCCGTCTCGCTGGTGCTGGCGGCGGTCCGCCTGATCCGCCGGGACACCGTCAAGCACGCCTTCAGCGGCGTCTTCGGCGTGGCCTTCGGCGTGGTCTTCGCGATGATGACCGGCAACGCCAAGGACTTCTACCTGCCGGGCATGCTCTACACCCTCGGGCTGTCCCTCGCCTACATGCTCACCACGCTCGCGGGTGTCCCGCTGATCGGGCTGATCCTGGGGCCGGTGTTCAAGGAGAACCTCTCCTGGCGCACCCGCAACCCGGGCCGCAAGAAGGCGTACGCCAAGGCCAGCTGGGCCTGGGGGCTGATCCTCTTCGCCAAGTGCGCGATCCTCTTCCCGCTGTACTGGTGGGCGGACACCACCCAGCTCGGCTGGATACTGATCGCGCTGAAGATCCCGCCGTTCCTGCTCGCGGTCTATCTCACGTGGGTCTTCCTGGCGAAGGCGCCGCCGCCGATCGACGTCTTCGCGGAGATGGAGGCGAAGGAGAAGGCCGAGCAGGAGGCGGAGGAGCGGCGCCGCGGCGAGCGCGAGGTGCTCGACCGGGTTGCCGACGACCTCTACCAGGGCATGGCGGCCGAGGCCGCCGAGGAGGCCGCCGACGAGCGGCCGCGGCGGGCCCGTCACCGGCGCTGACCCACCGGCGGACGGCACGCACACACCAACGCCGGGGGCCCGGGAACCGCTTGGTTCCCGGGCCCCCGGCGTTTCGTATCCGGCCGGTGGTGCGGCCCCGGCGGCGGACGGCCGCCATCCGCCGCGTACCCGGCGGACCGCCGGACGGTGCTACGCGTCCTCGCGCCGCACCGACAGCAGGTCCTCCAGCTGCTCCTCGCGCGACTGGGCCGCGACGAACAGCAGCTCGTCGCCGGCCTCGAGCGCGTCCTCCTTGTTGGGCGTGAGCACCCGCGTACCGCGGATGATCGTCACCAGGGAGGTGTCCTCGGGCCACTCGACATCGCCGACCCGGGTGCCGGCCAGCGCGGCCTCCGGGGGCAGCGTCAACTCGACGAGGTTGGCGTCACCGTGGCTGAAGCGCAGCAGCCGTACCAGGTCGCCGACGCTCACCGCCTCTTCGACCAGGGCCGACATCAGACGCGGCGTGGAGACCGCGACATCGACGCCCCAGGACTCGTTGAACAGCCACTCGTTCTTCGGGTTGTTGACCCGGGCGACCACCCGCGGCACGCCGTACTCGGTCTTGGCGAGCAGCGAGACGACGAGGTTGACCTTGTCGTCGCCGGTCGCCGCGATGACGACGTTGCAGCGCTGGAGCGCCGCCTCGTCGAGCGAGGTGATCTCGCAGGCGTCTGCCAGCAGCCACTCCGCCAGCGGCACCCGCTCGACCGAGATGGCGGTCGGCGCCTTGTCGATGAGCAGGATCTCGTGCCCGTTCTCCAGCAGCTCGCCGGCGATGGAACGGCCCACCGCGCCGGCGCCCGCAATCGCGACCCTCATGCGTGCGCCCCCTCAGGACCCGTGGCGAATGCCGCTTCGACCTTCTCGACCTCGTCGGTGCGCATCATCACATGCACCAGATCGCCTTCTTGGAGCACCGTCTGCGAGGTCGGCAGCATCGCCTCGCCCAGCCGGGTGAGGAAGGCGACGCGGACGCCGGTCTCCTCCTGGAGGGTGCTGATCTTGTGTCCGACCCAGGAGGCGGCGGTGTGCACCTCGGCGAGCTGGACGCCGCCGCTGGGGTCCCGCCACAGCGGTTCGGCGCCCGACGGCAGCAGCCGGCGCAGCATCTGGTCGGCCGTCCAGCGGACGGTGGCGACGGTCGGGATGCCGAGACGCTGGTAGACCTCGGCGCGGCGCGGGTCGTAGATACGGGCGGCCACATTCTCGACACCGAACATCTCACGGGCCACCCGGGCGGCGATGATGTTGGAGTTGTCACCGCTGGAGACGGCGGCGAACGCGCCCGCCTCCTCGATACCGGCCTCGCGCAGCGTGTCCTGGTCGAAGCCGACGCCGGTCACCCGGCGGCCGCCGAAGGACGAACCCAGGCGACGGAACGCTGTCGGGTCCTGGTCCACCACGGCGATGGTGTGCCCCTGGCTCTCCAGGGTCTGCGCAAGCGCGGAGCCCACGCGCCCGCACCCCATGATGACGATGTGCATGCTGATTACCCCGTGCCCTGTACTAGCGCGCTGACCTGCACAAACACCCTGCTCACTACTTTCTTCTCCCAGTACCGGCGACACGAAGCCACGGCTCGCGACAGGACCGGGCGCGTCAGCGGGGGCGCTGGGCGCACCGTGGTCCGGTACAACCGTAGCCGTAATGGCGCTCCTGGTACGGGGCGCGGTGGGCCGTGGTCGGATGCGGATCCGCCCCGTCCGCGCGACGGCATCTCGCGCCGGGCTGCGCCGTCCGGCGCCCGTAAGGCAGGCTACGAGGTGTGCCCAACCTGCCTCTCCAGCCCCAACAGGGCTACTGCACCCCGCACATGGTGGTCTGCGGCGATGACGCCCTGGCGCATCGGCTCGCCGCCGAACTCCGGGACGTCTACGGCGAACGGGTGACGCTCGTCGTCCCCTCCGCCCGCGAGCGGCACCGCCCCCGTATTCCGCCGCCGGCCGGCGCCCTCGAACGGGCCGGCGCGCTGCTGGGCCGGGTGTCGGCGGCGATGACGCGTACGACGCCGCTGCCGCCCGAGGAGGCCGCTGACGGCGCGGAACCGCCGGAGGAAACCGTGCGGGTCCTGGAGGCGGCGCAGCCGGACGACGCGGCGCTGATCGAGGCGGGCATCGTCGAGGCGGGCGCACTGGCGCTGGTCTATGACGACGATGAGCTCAATATCCACGCCGCCCTGCGCGCCCGCCGGCTCAACCCGCGGCTGCGGCTGGTCATCCGGCTCTACAACCGCAAACTCGGCCAGCATCTGGAGGAGTTGCTCGACCAGGCGGCGGCGGTCGCCGCGCTGGGCACCGAGGACGCCGGGGACGCGGAGGCCGTCGACGCGTCCACGACCGTGCTGTCCGACGCCGACACCGTGGCCCCCGCCCTGGCGGCCACCGCGGTCGCCGGGACCAGCAAGGTCATCGAGGCGGACGGGCTGCTGCTGCGGGCCGTGGAGCGGGCGCCGGTGCCTCCGGGGCGGCCCGGCGGTCCGGGGCTGTGCACCCTGGCGCTGCTGTCCGCCTCCGCCAACGACCCGGAGGAGGCGCCGAGTTCGGCCTCCGGCGACGAGGGGCCCGTGCTGCTGCCGGACGACGCAGCGGCCGCGGCCTCCGTCGGCTGCGGCACCGTCGTCCTGGAGACCGTCTCCTATACGGGACGGCCGGTGCGCCCCCGCGGACTGCGCGGCCGGGGCGCGCCGCTCGCCTCGCTCTTCTCCCGGCGGCTGCGCTGGTCCCTGGCGGGGGTCGTCGGCGCGGTGGTGGCGCTCGCCGTCGCCGGGTCCCTGACCACCGGCGAGGACCCGGTGCACGCCGCCTACCTCTCGCTGCTGGACCTCTTTGCAATCAACGAGCCGGCGATCCACGATCCGACGCCCCGCAAGGTGCTGCAACTGCTGTCCGGGCTGACCGGGCTGTTGCTGCTGCCGGTGCTGGTCGCGGCGGCGTTCGAGGGGCTCGGCACCTTCCGCAGTGCCTCGGCGCTGCGCCGCCCGCCGCGCGGTCTGTCGGGTCATGTGGTGCTGCTCGGCCTCGGCAAGGTCGGCACCCGGGTACTGGCACGGTTGCATGAGATGGGCATCCCCGTGGTGTGTATCGAGGGCGACCCGGACGCACGGGGCATCGCGCTGGCCCGCCGGCTGCGGGTGCCGACCGTACTGGGCGATGTCACACAAGAAGGTGTCCTGGAAGCCGCGATGATCGAGCGGGCGGCCACCCTGCTCGCCCTGACCAGTGAGGACACCACCAATCTGGAGGCCGCCCTCTACGGCCGCTCGGTCAAGCCGCGGCTGCGGGTGACCCTGCGGCTGTTCGACGACCGGTTCGCCACGGCCGTCTACCGCACCCTGCGCGCCGCCCACCCACGGGCGCTGACCCGTAGCCGGAGCGTCACATATCTGGCCGCGCCCGCCTTCGCCGGCGCGATGATGGGCCGGCAGATCCTCGGGGCCATCCCGGTCGAGCGCCGGGTACTGCTGGTCGCCCGCGTCGAGGTACGCGGGAACATGGCGCTGGAGGGCCGTACGGTCGCCGAGGTGCTCCGGCCGGGGCGGCTGCGGGTGCTGGCGGTCGACACCTCCGCCCCCGACGGCCCGGAGACGGACGGTGCGCCCGCCGCGCCCCCGCCGGACGCCGAGCGCGAGCCGGCGCATCTGGTGCACGAACTCGGAGACGGCTATGTCCTCCGGCCGCAGGACCGGGTGCTGCTGGTCGCCACCCGGCAGGGGCTGGGCGATCTGCATGCCCGGCGCCCCCGCCCCGCGGGCGCCGGGGCCCGGCAGGGGTGACGGCGGTGACCGCGGCAGCGACCTCCCACGACCTTCCACATGACTACGCCGTGACCCGTCACCTCACCTCACTGTGACTTGCGCATCGCACCCCGTGACGGGTGACGTCAATTCGTGACGGGCCTCGTCATTCTCGTGACGGCTCGAGTCGCCTCCCGTGACGAATCCCACGGAGTCGGACTGCCGGGGACATGCCGTGCGCCCGACGTGCGGATCTTGTGGAGGTGAGGGGGCGCGATGCCCCTTCAGCAGGCCGGACGCGTCCTGCTCGCGCCGCCGTGCTCCCCGTCGACGCCACCCGTTCCGGTAGCGGGTGGGCTTAGGCCTTGACGAAGGCTTAGCATCCTCTGCGTGTCCAAACTGACCGACGTGCCCAAACGGATCTTGATCGGGCGCGCACTGCGCAGCGACAAGCTCGGGGAGACCCTGCTTTCCAAGCGCATCGCACTCCCCGTCTTCGCCTCCGACCCGCTCTCCTCCGTGGCCTATGCACCGGGCGAGGTGCTGCTCGTCCTGTCCGTCGCGGGTGTGTCTGCGTACAGCTTCAGCCCCTGGATCGCGGTCGCGGTCGTGGTGCTGATGTTCACCGTCGTCGCGTCGTACCGGCAGAACGTGCACGCCTACCCGAGCGGCGGTGGTGACTACGAGGTCGCCAACACCAACCTCGGTCCCAAGGCCGGCCTCACCGTCGCCAGTGCACTGCTCGTCGACTATGTGCTGACCGTCGCGGTCTCCATCTCCTCCGGAGTGGAGAACCTGGGCTCCGCGATCCCGTTCGTCGTCGAGCACAAGACCCTGTGCGCGGTCGCCATCATCGTGCTGCTGACGCTGATGAACCTGCGCGGCGTCAAGGAGTCGGGCAAGCTCTTCGCGATCCCGACCTACGTCTTCGTGGCCGGCGTCTTCATCATGATCATCTGGGGTGTGATCCGCGGCGTCGTCATGGGCGACACGATGAAGGCCCCCACCGCCGACTTCACCATCCACGCCGAACAGGGCGGCCTGGCCGGCTTCGCCCTGGTCTTCCTGCTGCTGCGGGCCTTCTCCTCCGGCTGTGCCGCGCTCACCGGCGTCGAGGCGATCTCCAACGGCGTCCCGGCCTTCCGCAAGCCGAAGTCCAAGAACGCCGCGACCACCCTGGCCCTCATGGGCGGCCTGGCCGTCACCATGTTCTGCGGCATCATCGGCCTGGCCATGGCCACCCACGTCAGGATGGCGGAGACCCCCGCCAAGGACCTGTTCGAGAACGGCAAGCCGCTCGGCGCCGGCTACACCCAGGACCCGGTCATCTCGCAGGTCGCCTCCGCGGTCTTCGGCAACGGCTCGTTCCTCTTCATCGTGCTCGCCGCCGCCACCGCCCTGGTGCTGTTCCTGGCCGCCAACACCGCCTACAACGGCTTCCCGCTGCTCGGCTCGATCCTCGCCCAGGACCGCTACCTGCCGCGCCAGCTGCACACCCGCGGCGACCGCCTGGCGTTCTCCAACGGCATCGTCCTGCTGGCCGGCGCGGCCGCGATCCTCGTCTACCTCTACGGCGCGGACTCCACCCGCCTCATCCAGCTCTACATCGTCGGCGTCTTCGTCTCCTTCACGCTCAGCCAGATCGGCATGGTCCGTCACTGGAACCGCCACCTGCTCACCGAGCAGGAGCCGGCCAAGCGCCGCCGAATGCACCGCTCGCGCGCCATCAACGCCTTCGGTGCCTTCTTCACCGGCCTGGTCCTGGTCGTCGTCCTCCTGACGAAGTTCACCCACGGCGCCTGGGTGGCGCTCCTCGGCATGGTCATCTTCTTCGTGACCATGTCCGCGATCCGCCGCCACTACGACCGGGTCGCCGACGAGATCGCCGCCGAGGACACCCCCGACGACGACGTGGTCCGCCCCTCCCGGGTGCACTCCCTCGTGCTGGTCTCCAAGGTGCACAAGCCCACCCTGCGAGCCCTGAACTACGCCAAGCTGATGCGCTCCGACACCCTCGAAGCGGTCAGCGTGGACGTGGACCAGGCCGACACCAAGGCCCTGCGGGAGGAGTGGGAGCGCCGCGGCATCGAGGTGCCGCTGAAGGTCCTGGCCTCCCCGTACCGCGAGATCACCCGGCCGATCATCGACTACGTCAAGTCGCTGCGCCGGGAGAGCCCGCGCGCCGCCGTCTCCGTCTACATCCCGGAGTACGTCGTCGGCCACTGGTACGAACACCTCCTCCACAACCAGAGCGCCCTGCGCCTCAAGGGCCGGCTGCTGTTCACCCCCGGCGTCATGGTCACCTCCGTGCCCTGGCAGCTGGACTCCTCCGAGGCCGCCAAGCTCCGCGCCCGCAAGCGCGCGGAGTGGAACGCCCCGGGTGCGGTCCGCCGCGGACCGGTCGCCCAGCCGAAGAAGGAAAAGGCGGCCACGAAGAAGTAGGCGGGCAAGCGGGCTGCCCGGCGGGACGCGACGGGCTAAGCCCCGAGGGGGCAACGGGCGGCACAGAGGTGCGGGCCACAAGCCCGCAAGGGGTGCCGGTCGTGCCCCGGGGCTTGTGCCCCCTACGGGCACGATCTCGACGGCGCACGGGGCCGTGCCGTGTCCCCTACGGGCACCACCTGGACGAATCACCGGGCCGGGGCATGACACGGTGGGACGTAGACTTGACGGTCGGCATCCCGCCGTACCGCCCCGGCACCACCCACCTCAGGAGCCCTCCCGCCATGCAGGCAGAACCGAAGAAATCGCTGGTCGGCGAGGAGTACGAGGTCGAGGTCGGCCCGGTCGCACACGGCGGCCACTGCATTGCCCGCACCGACGAGGGCCAGGTCCTCTTCGTACGGCACGCCCTGCCCGGCGAGCGCGTCACGGCGCGTATCACCGACGGTGAGGAGGGCGCCCGCTTCCTGCGCGCGGATGCCGTCTCCATCCACACCCCCTCCAAGGACCGGGTCGAGGCCCCCTGCCCGTTCTCCGGCCCCGGCAAGTGCGGCGGCTGCGACTGGCAGCACGCCGCGCCCGGCGCCCAGCGCCGCCTGAAGGCCTCGGTCATCGCCGAACAGCTGGAACGGCTGGCCGGGCTGTCGCCGGACGACGCCCACTGGGACGGCACGGTCGAGCCCGCCCCCGGCGACAAGGTCGCCAAGGGCGAGGTGCCCGCCTGGCGCACCCGCGTCCAGTACGCCGTCGACGCCGACGGCCACGCGGGCCTGCGCAAGCACCGCTCGCACGACGTCGAGCCGGTCACCCACTGCATGATCGCCGCCCCGGAGGTCTCCGAACTGGGCATCGAGAAGCGCGAGTGGCCCCAGATCGCCACCGTCGAGGCGATCGCCGCCACCGGCTCCCACGACCGCCAGGTCATCCTCACTCCCAAGCCCGGCGGCCGCCTCCCGATCGTCGAACTCGACAAGCCCGTCTCCGTCCTGCGCATCGGCGAGAAGGACGAACAGGTCCACCGCGTCCACGGCCGCCCCTTCGTCCGCGAACGCGCCGCCGGCCGCACCTGGCGCGTCGGCAACGGCGGCTTCTGGCAGGTCCATCCGAAGGCCGCCGACCTCCTCGTCGAGGCCGTCATGCAGGGCCTGATGCCCAAGAAGGGCGATATGGCCCTCGACCTGTACTGCGGCGTCGGCCTCTTCGCCGGCGCCCTCGCCGAACGCGTCGGCGACAAGGGCGCGGTCCTCGGCATCGAATCCGGTAAGCGCGCCGTCGAGGACGCCCGCCACAACCTCCAGGACCTCGACCGCGTCCGCATCGAACACGGCACGGTCGACCAGATCCTGCCCCGCACCGGCATCACCGACGTCGACCTCGTCGTCCTCGACCCTCCCCGCGCCGGCGCCGGCAAGAAGACCGTCGCCCACCTCGCCTCCCTCACCCCCCGCCGCATCGCCTACGTCGCCTGCGACCCGGCCGCCCTGGCCCGCGACCTCAAGTACTTCAGCGAGGCGGGCTACCGACCGCGACGGATGCGGGCGTTCGATCTGTTTCCGATGACGCATCATGTGGAGTGCGTTGTGGTGCTGGAGAAGGCAACTAAGGGCGCCTGACCTGCGGTTTTCCCCGTGCGCGTGGTGCGCGGTGTGGACGTTACGGGCGATATCTCGACGCGTACCTCACGGCCAGCGGCGAAACCTTCAGCGGAGCGGGAGGACAGCACCAACGCTCCATGCATCCACCACGGTCCACCCTCGCAGGCGGCCTACCGTTGGAAGTGTGCCGACTCGGGACACATCATCGGAAGGGCGCCTGCCTTGTGGGTGCCCAGTGACCACGTGGTCCGGCGACGTAGGGGTCCGGGATGGCTCGAACCACCGCGGACGTACCCCCAAGTCGTGCCGCACCCATAGGATCGTGTAAGTTCTTCGAGTTGCCACAGAGCCGGAACGGTTCCGCGGCGACCATCCCGCCGCTTCGCGGCACCCACTACTGCACGGCCCCTCACTGGGAAAGATTTCGGCATGCCGAAATTCGAACCGTGACGTGATTATGCGTCAACGAGGAATTCCGCTAAAGTAGTGAGCACGCCGAAAGGCGCGGCAGTTCAAATAGCCGCACCCCAGGCGGACCCCCTCCGACGGGGAATCGGAAACGAATTCGGACCGGCAACGGAACGAAATCGGGCCTGATAGAGTCGGAAAGGCCGGAAAGCGAAAGCCGAACGGCCGACCCCGCTCCGACAGGGGCCAGAGACGGAAACGGATCTGGTAGAGTCGAAAACGCGAAGAAGCCGAAAGGCGGAAACGCACCGGCGAAAATCGGGCCCGCAAGGATCTGATAGAGTCGGAAACGCAAGACCGAAGGGAAGCGCCCGGAGATCCTGGTGAAACAGGAACAAAGGAAGCGTCCGTTCCTTGAGAACTCAACAGCGTGCCAAAAGTCAACGCCAGATATGTTGATACCCCGTCCACCGGAGACACTCCGGGGGATGAGGTTCCTTTGAAAGCCCACCACGGCCCATGGGGTCGGGGTGGCACACACAGCGAGGACGCTGTGAACGACCGGACCTATTCCGTCTGGTCGTTCCGCTCTCGTGTGTGTTGACCCGATTACGGGTAAACATTCACGGAGAGTTTGATCCTGGCTCAGGACGAACGCTGGCGGCGTGCTTAACACATGCAAGTCGAACGATGAACCTCCTTCGGGAGGGGATTAGTGGCGAACGGGTGAGTAACACGTGGGCAATCTGCCCTTCACTCTGGGACAAGCCCTGGAAACGGGGTCTAATACCGGATACGACACACGACCGCATGGTCTGTGTGTGGAAAGCTCCGGCGGTGAAGGATGAGCCCGCGGCCTATCAGCTTGTTGGTGGGGTGATGGCCTACCAAGGCGACGACGGGTAGCCGGCCTGAGAGGGCGACCGGCCACACTGGGACTGAGACACGGCCCAGACTCCTACGGGAGGCAGCAGTGGGGAATATTGCACAATGGGCGAAAGCCTGATGCAGCGACGCCGCGTGAGGGATGACGGCCTTCGGGTTGTAAACCTCTTTCAGCAGGGAAGAAGCGAGAGTGACGGTACCTGCAGAAGAAGCGCCGGCTAACTACGTGCCAGCAGCCGCGGTAATACGTAGGGCGCAAGCGTTGTCCGGAATTATTGGGCGTAAAGAGCTCGTAGGCGGCTTGTCACGTCGGATGTGAAAGCCCGGGGCTTAACCCCGGGTCTGCATTCGATACGGGCAGGCTAGAGTTCGGTAGGGGAGATCGGAATTCCTGGTGTAGCGGTGAAATGCGCAGATATCAGGAGGAACACCGGTGGCGAAGGCGGATCTCTGGGCCGATACTGACGCTGAGGAGCGAAAGCGTGGGGAGCGAACAGGATTAGATACCCTGGTAGTCCACGCCGTAAACGTTGGGAACTAGGTGTGGGCGACATTCCACGTCGTCCGTGCCGCAGCTAACGCATTAAGTTCCCCGCCTGGGGAGTACGGCCGCAAGGCTAAAACTCAAAGGAATTGACGGGGGCCCGCACAAGCAGCGGAGCATGTGGCTTAATTCGACGCAACGCGAAGAACCTTACCAAGGCTTGACATACACCGGAAACGTCTGGAGACAGGCGCCCCCTTGTGGTCGGTGTACAGGTGGTGCATGGCTGTCGTCAGCTCGTGTCGTGAGATGTTGGGTTAAGTCCCGCAACGAGCGCAACCCTTGTTCTGTGTTGCCAGCATGCCCTTCGGGGTGATGGGGACTCACAGGAGACTGCCGGGGTCAACTCGGAGGAAGGTGGGGACGACGTCAAGTCATCATGCCCCTTATGTCTTGGGCTGCACACGTGCTACAATGGCCGGTACAATGAGCTGCGATACCGCGAGGTGGAGCGAATCTCAAAAAGCCGGTCTCAGTTCGGATTGGGGTCTGCAACTCGACCCCATGAAGTCGGAGTTGCTAGTAATCGCAGATCAGCATTGCTGCGGTGAATACGTTCCCGGGCCTTGTACACACCGCCCGTCACGTCACGAAAGTCGGTAACACCCGAAGCCGGTGGCCCAACCCCTTGTGGGAGGGAATCGTCGAAGGTGGGACTGGCGATTGGGACGAAGTCGTAACAAGGTAGCCGTACCGGAAGGTGCGGCTGGATCACCTCCTTTCTAAGGAGCACTTCTTACCAACTTCGGTTGGTCAGAGGCCAGTACATCAGCGAATGTCTGATGCTGGTTGCTCATGGGTGGAACGTTGACTATTCGGCACACTTGATTGGTTGTCACTAGTACTGCTTCGGCGTGGAACGTGGGGATTGATGGAGTGGGCCGGGCACGTTGTTGGGTATCTGAGGGTACGGACTGTTGAGTCCGGACCTTCGTGATGCCGGCCCCAGTGAACTCAGCCTTCGGGTTGGGGTGGTGGGTGGCTGGTCGTTGCTTGAGAACTGCACAGTGGACGCGAGCATCTGTGGCCAAGTTTTTAAGGGCGCACGGTGGATGCCTTGGCACCAGGAACCGATGAAGGACGTGGGAGGCCACGATAGGCCCCGGGGAGCTGTCAACCGAGCTTTGATCCGGGGGTGTCCGAATGGGGAAACCCGGCAGTCGTCATGGGCTGTCACCCGCTGCTGAACACATAGGCAGTGTGGAGGGAACGCGGGGAAGTGAAACATCTCAGTACCCGCAGGAAGAGAAAACAACAGTGATTCCGGGAGTAGTGGCGAGCGAAACCGGATGAGGCCAAACCAGTCACGTGTGATACCCGGCAGGGGTTGCGTGGTTGGGGTTGTGGGATCTCTTTACTGCAGTCTGCCGGCTGTGGGACGAGTCAGAAACCGTTGGTGTAGGCGAAGGACATGCGAAAGGTCCGGCGTAGAGGGTAAGACCCCCGTAGCTGAAACATCAACGGCTCGTTTAAGAGACACCCAAGTAGCACGGGGCCCGAGAAATCCCGTGTGAATCTGGCGGGACCACCCGTTAAGCCTAAATATTCCCTGGTGACCGATAGCGGATAGTACCGTGAGGGAATGGTGAAAAGTACCGCGGGAGCGGAGTGAAATAGTACCTGAAACCGTGTGCCTACAAGCCGTGGGAGCGTCGCACAAGGAACTTGTTCCTTGTGTCGTGACTGCGTGCCTTTTGAAGAATGAGCCTGCGAGTTTGCGGTATGTTGCGAGGTTAACCCGTGTGGGGAAGCCGTAGCGAAAGCGAGTCCGAATAGGGCGTTGAGTAGCGTGCCCAAGACCCGAAGCGGAGTGATCTAGCCATGGGCAGGTTGAAGCGGAGGTAAGACTTCGTGGAGGACCGAACCCACCAGGGTTGAAAACCTGGGGGATGACCTGTGGTTAGGGGTGAAAGGCCAATCAAACTCCGTGATAGCTGGTTCTCCCCGAAATGCATTTAGGTGCAGCGTCGTGTGTTTCTTGCCGGAGGTAGAGCACTGGATAGGCGATGGGCCCTACCGGGTTACTGACCTTAGCCAAACTCCGAATGCCGGTAAGTGAGAGCGCGGCAGTGAGACTGTGGGGGATAAGCTCCATGGTCGAGAGGGAAACAGCCCAGAGCATCGACTAAGGCCCCTAAGCGTGTGCTAAGTGGGAAAGGATGTGGAGTCGCAGAGACAACCAGGAGGTTGGCTTAGAAGCAGCCACCCTTGAAAGAGTGCGTAATAGCTCACTGGTCAAGTGATTCCGCGCCGACAATGTAGCGGGGCTCAAGCACACCGCCGAAGTCGTGTCATTGCAGCATGAGGACCAACGTCCGTTGTGATGGGTAGGGGAGCGTCGTGTGCCGGGTGAAGCAGCCGTGGAAACGAGTTGTGGACGGTTCACGAGTGAGAATGCAGGCATGAGTAGCGATACACACGTGGGAAACGTGTGCGCCGATTGACTAAGGGTTCCTGGGTCAAGCTGATCTGCCCAGGGTAAGTCGGGACCTAAGGCGAGGCCGACAGGCGTAGTCGATGGACAACCGGTTGATATTCCGGTACCCGCTTTGAAACGCCCAATATCGAATCCATTAATGCTAAGGCCGTGAAGCCGGCCTGGAGTCTTCGGACAAAGGGACGTGGTGGAGCCGCCGATCCAAGGTGGTAGTAGGTAAGCGATGGGGTGACGCAGGAAGGTAGTCCAGCCCGGGCGGTGGTTGTCCCGGGGTAAGGGTGTAGCCCGTCATCTAGGCAAATCCGGATGACATGAGGGTGAGACCTGATGCCGAGCCGATTGTGGTGAAGTGGATGATCCTATGCTGTCGAGAAAAGCCTCTAGCGAGTTTCATGGCGGCCCGTACCCTAAACCGACTCAGGTGGTCAGGTAGAGAATACCGAGGCGTTCGGGTGAACTATGGTTAAGGAACTCGGCAAAATGCCCCCGTAACTTCGGGAGAAGGGGGGCCATTGCTGGTGATGGAATTTACTTCCTGAGCTGGTGGTGGCCGCAGAGACCAGCGAGAAGCGACTGTTTACTAAAAACACAGGTCCGTGCGAAGCCGTAAGGCGATGTATACGGACTGACGCCTGCCCGGTGCTGGAACGTTAAGGGGACCGGTTAGTCACATTTCGGTGTGGCGAAGCTGAGAACTTAAGCGCCAGTAAACGGCGGTGGTAACTATAACCATCCTAAGGTAGCGAAATTCCTTGTCGGGTAAGTTCCGACCTGCACGAATGGCGTAACGACTTCTCGACTGTCTCAACCATAGGCCCGGTGAAATTGCATTACGAGTAAAGATGCTCGTTTCGCGCAGCAGGACGGAAAGACCCCGGGACCTTTACTATAGCTTGATATTGGTGTTCGGTTCGGCTTGTGTAGGATAGGTGGGAGACTTTGAAGCAGCCACGCCAGTGGTTGTGGAGTCATTGTTGAAATACCACTCTGGTCGTGCTGGATGTCTAACCTGGGTCCGTGATCCGGATCAGGGACAGTGTCTGGTGGGTAGTTTAACTGGGGCGGTTGCCTCCTAAAGAGTAACGGAGGCGCCCAAAGGTTCCCTCAGCCTGGTTGGCAATCAGGTGTTGAGTGTAAGTGCACAAGGGAGCTTGACTGTGAGACTGACGGGTCGAGCAGGTACGAAAGTAGGGACTAGTGATCCGGCGGTGGCTTGTGGAAGCGCCGTCGCTCAACGGATAAAAGGTACCCCGGGGATAACAGGCTGATCTTCCCCAAGAGTCCATATCGACGGGATGGTTTGGCACCTCGATGTCGGCTCGTCGCATCCTGGGGCTGGAGTCGGTCCCAAGGGTTGGGCTGTTCGCCCATTAAAGCGGTACGCGAGCTGGGTTTAGAACGTCGTGAGACAGTTCGGTCCCTATCCGCTGTGCGCGTAGGAGTATTGAGAAGGGCTGTCCCTAGTACGAGAGGACCGGGACGGACGAACCTCTGGTGTGCCAGTTGTCCTGCCAAGGGCATGGCTGGTTGGCTACGTTCGGAAAGGATAACCGCTGAAAGCATCTAAGCGGGAAGCCTGCTTCGAGATGAGTACTCCCACCCCCTTTGAGGGGTTAAGGCTCCCAGTAGACGACTGGGTTGATAGGCCAGATATGGAAGCCTGGTAACGGGTGGAGTTGACTGGTACTAATAGGCCGAGGGCTTGTCCTCAGTTGCTCGCGTCCACTGTGTAGGTTCTGAAGTAACGACCTGTGTCTTTGCCGGGTTGGTCAACTTCATAGTGTTTCGGTGGTCATTGCGTTAGGGAAACGCCCGGTTACATTTCGAACCCGGAAGCTAAGCCTTTCAGCGCCGATGGTACTGCAGGGGGGACCCTGTGGGAGAGTAGGACGCCGCCGAACAATCATTGTGGGGAAGCCCCGCACCTTATGGTGCGGGGCTTTTCTGCGTTTCGGGCCCGTTCTCTCCGCCCGTTCACGTGCCGGTCGCCTGCGCCGGCTCTACGGGTTCATCCGTCGAGGCTGTCGGAGGGGCAGGCCGGATAGGAATTCTGGGCGCACAGAGGGCGCCCGAGGGCGTACCCAGTCCTGCTCGCGCCAGGGAGTGAGAGCGTTGACCACCGCATTGCGGGAAGCGCCGATCATCTGAGACAGCTCGGGCATGCCCTCTGCACCTGACAGCCCGGCAACGACTGCAGCCAGCAGACCACCGGCAGTCCGCACAACGCTGTTGCCTTCGTGTCTGCTCGAACTCGCGGGCGACCTGAGTCGTGAACTGGGCTTGGTGTACGGCATGGTTCGGCGTCTGGACGACCGGGCCCACGGGTGGGGGACTCGTCGGCCGCTGTGCAGGAGAGCATCGACGCGCTGTGGGGCCGGCTGCGTCAGGTGCGGCGCGAGATGAGGGCCGATCTGGGCGCGAGCCGGACGTTGGGCGGTCCGACCGCGGGATCTTGTCGCCGTGCGTCCGGTGGATCGGCATAGTGGCGTTGATGCCAAGGGCCGTAGAGGTTCTGGGGGAGAGGCAGGGGGCCGGTGAGCGATGAAGGGAGCGGTGGCGTCCAGGGGCTTCGCGTCTGGGTGGCGGACGTGGCGGAGCGGGTCAAGAGGTGGATCCCTGCCATGGGGGCAGGAGTGGTGCTGCCTCGGGCGTACGAGACATCGATTGCCGAACTTGAGCAGCTGGCCGGGCTGTTGGACCACGATTCCGGCGCGCGTAGTGCGGTGAGCGTATGGCTGCGTGGTGCGCTCGCCATGCGGCAGTTCGCCGGGGGTGGTGAACCAGTGGACCGGGAGCGCGCCGAGCGGCTGCTGCGGGAAGTGCGTGACCGCGGGACCCGGCGCTGGGCGTTCCGGCCGCCGAGGAGGACCGGCGCTGGGCGGCGTTGTTCCTGGTGACGCTGATGACGCCGATACGGTCGCAGCAGGGGCGGGTTCGGGGCTGTACCCGATCTCTCGGCCTTCGTCGACTGGCTCACCCGGGAGGGGCCCGCCGGGATGATGACCTTCGCGATGGAACTCCGGGAGCTGACCCCGAAGCGCCACTCCTGCCGGCGGGGGACGCGCAGCCTCTGCCGACGAAGGACGCGCAATCTCTGCCGGCCGATGACCCGCCGATCCCCAGCGGCCTGCGACGCAAGGCGCTGACCGTGCTGGGCGTACGCCCCGGTGTTCAGGAAGGCCCGAGCATCCGGCAGTTGGTGGGCGCAGCGGACGTGGCCGAGTTGGAGACGGCCGCGCTGCGTGCCGCCTGCTACCCCGAGGTGCTCCGTTACGGCGAGTTCCGCACCGCGGACGAGGCACGGGACGCCGTGGGCACGCCGGCCGAGCTTCTCGCCGTATTGCCCGGCGGCGCATCGCCGGCGTCCGTGGTCCAACTGGCCTGCCACGCCCTTGCCGCCCCGCGCCCAACCGACTCCGCGCTACGGCTGGCCGGCCCGCCCGGCGCGGGCCGGGATGCCGGCCGGCTCACCGTGGCCGGCATTCTCGACGGCGCCGCCGGCCGCCGACCGGACACGGCGGGCCCGCCACCACGACGAGGCGCTGACCCTCGCCACCGCTCTGGTCACGGGCGGCGCCGCCGACGTCGTGGGGTCCCGCTGGCCGGTACGCGACGGTCCGACCTCCGTGATGATGGCGGTCTTCCACCACCATGTCACCGCGGGCGGCCTGGCCCCGCCGGACGCCCTGCGCGCCGCCCAAGTGTGGATGCTCAACCCACTGCGCACGCCCCCACCACCCTCGACAACCCCCTCCGCCACGAGGCCACCCGCCACGACCTCCACCACTGGGCCGCCTTCACCCACCAGGGCAATCCGGCGGCTGCGTCGGCGGGGTGAGGGGGTGAGGGGGTGAGGGGGTGAGGGGGGGAAGGGGCGGTCGTGGCATCGTCCGGTAGGGGCTGGTGGATCACGTGTAGCCCGGAGCACGGGCTCCGCGGGGCGGAGCCGGCCGGCGGGCCGCCTGCTGCCCTGACATGACGAACCGGTCGATGAGCAAGCGCCGTCTGCAGGCTCAAATGGTGTGCAGGAGTGTCATGACTCGTCGTCGTCCGCCGGATCGTTGACGAGGGGGACGAGGAGGGGATGGATTCTGAAGCCGGAGGCGCGGCCTGGACCGTTTTTGTATTCGGCTGTGAGTACCGGCACCGCGGAGTCCGGGATGATCCCCTGCTCGTGCAGGTTGCCACTGATCCGCTTGATCGGCTTGGTGAAGCCCCTCAGACTGCGGTCGTCGTCGTAGTCGCAGATGTCGTAGACGGACGTGGCTTCGACATGACCGTCCATCTCGGCTGCGTGGCGGATGACTGCGACGCGATCACCGTAGCCCTCGTATGACAGCCCGCGGAAGAGTTCCTCAAGAGCCGAGGCTGTCCACCCGCCGTGCGTGCTCTCGGCCTCGATGCGTTCGACTCGCTCGATGTCTTCGACGGAGCCTGCCTGGAGGCTGAGCCGTAGGACGGGGGCTGCGACTTCCAGGAATTGCTTGGGCGACAGCATGAAGAGTCGTCCTCCGCCACGGGCCCGGAGTTCTGCGGTCAGTTCCGGACGGGGGCCGCGGTTGTTACCCCGTTCCTTCCGCCACCAGTCCTCCTTCGCGTCCGCGGTCACGAAGAGCACGTCGCACTGGCGCCGGGACGCCTCGCGCAGGATCTGTTCCCACACGAAGAAGTCACCGACCGCTCCGTCGCCGTCCTTCTTGGCGTCCATATATCCGGGCGGGACACGCTGCTCGACACGCTTCAGCCCCAACCCGGCCAGCTCAGTGCCCTCTTCGGCGGCGAACGGTGCCCCAACGCGGCCGGCCAGTGCCTGTTCCAGCCTGGCGATCACCGGATCAGTGCTCGTGTCATGGCTGATGTGCTGCCACTCGCCCTCGCCGACCTCGGTAATCTTCTTCCGCACCTCGTCGAAGATCTCGTTCAACCGGTCGCGGAGCTCATTGAACTCCTCGTCGCTCAACGCCACACGGTTGGCCCAGGTGCGCAGCGTCTGCACCGCCTGCCCGGCGTGCCCGGTCGTCTCCTGGGCGGCCTTGGTGCTGGTCGACTGGGCATCGGAGATCGTGCTCTCCCGGTTACGCCAGAACTCCACGAGGACCTGGTGCGGGACCCAAAGGCGTTCGCCCAGAGCGCCGAGCGCGTCCAAGAGATCGGCACGCGCCTGCTCGGTATAGCGGTAGAGGTTGAGCAGCACGTTCGCATCGGGGGCGACCAGGCCGTCCATCAGGACGGTGGTGAAATCCGCCGCGGTCGGCGTGCGGAACGCTCCGAAGTCGTCGAACAGACCGCGGACTTTCCCCTCAGCCGTCATGTCGCTCGCCACTGCCCACCCCCGTCAACACTGCGCACGTCGAACCCCCTTGCCGACGGTCTGATTGGCGACCATAGCGTTTCGCGCGCCGAGCGGAGGGCGGATGGAGGAAGAGAACAACCGTCGCTGACCGGAACGGTAGCCATGCGCACGGCTGTTGCGGACGCCGGCTCGCAGACCAGCGTGGTTACCGTCAGTGGCCCGAATACATCAGACATGTGCTTCGAACACGGTGCCGCCCCCGAGCACCTCATGACCCACCTCGCTCTGGGGGAGGGCTCCGGCGAAGGCACTTTGAGACCACGTGGGGCGAGCACGTCACGTACGGGGATACCCTGGAATCCAGGTCTGACGAGCCGTACGGAGTGGCTGGGCCGTACGAGTGTGATTCCGCGGGCGGACGTGCCAGGGCCGGTGTCGTTACCTGAGGTCGGTCGTAGGGAGTTGGGCGTAAGGCTCATCCCGGTGCCGGTGCCGGTGCCGCGGCCGGCGGGGCGGTGGGGTAGCAACCGATGCCGAGCGGGATCCGGTTGCCGCCCCGCCGGTGCCCCGCCCGCCGGGGCACCGGGTCGGAGAGTTCGCTGGGATTAGACCGCCGGGGCCGGGTAGGTCGGGTACTCCACGCCGGAGACGTACTGGACGACGCGGATGACCTGGCAGGAGTAGCCGAACTCGTTGTCGTACCAGAGGTAGAGGATCGCGTTGTCGCCGTCGACCTTGGTGGCGCCGGCGTCGACGATCGAGGCGTGGCGCGAGCCGATGAAGTCGTTGGAGACCGCGTCGGGGGCGCTGGTGAAGTCGATCTGGCGCTTGAGCGGCGAGGTCAGCGACACATTGCGGAGGTAGTCGAGGACCTCCTCGCGGGTGGTCTCGCGCCCGAGCCGCAGGCTGAGGATCGCGATCGAGACGTCCGGCACCGGAACGCGGATCGAGCTGCCGGTGATCGGTGCATCGAGATCGGGCAGTGCCTTGGCGACGGCCGAGGCGGCACCGGTCTCGGTGATGACCATGTTGAGCGGCGCCGAACGGCCGCGACGGTCGGCCTTGTGGTAGTTGTCCAGCAGGTTCTGGTCGTTGGTGAACGAGTGGACGGTCTCCACATGGCCGCGCAGCACGCCGTACTCGTCCGCCATCGCCTTCAGCGGCGGGACGATCGCGTTGGTGGTGCAGGACGCGCAGGACAGGATCTGCTCGTCCGGCTTGATCGTCTCGTGATTGACGCCATGGACGACATTGGGGACGTCGCCCTTGCCCGGCGCGGTCAGGACGACCTTGTCGATGCCGGGGCGGAGGTGCTTCGACAGGCCCTCGCGGTCGCGCCACTTGCCCGTGTTGTCGACGAGGATCGCGGCCTTGATGCCGTACGCCGTGTAGTCGACCTCGGACGGGTCGTTGGCGTAGATCACCTTGATCTCGTTGCCGTTGGCGATGATCGTGCTGTTCGCCTCGTCGACGGTGATCGTGCCCTGGAACTGCCCGTGGATGGAGTCGCGGCGCAGCAGCGAGGCGCGCTTGACGATGTCCTGCTCGCCGCCCTGGCGGACGACGATGGCGCGCAGCCGCAGGCCGTTGCCGGAACCGGCCTTCTCGATGAGCAGGCGGGCGACGAGGCGGCCGATGCGGCCGAACCCGTAGAGGACGACATCGCGCGGCTCGCGGCGCTCGATCTTGTCGGCACCGGTGGCGCCGGCGACGGCCTCGGCGGTGAACTCCTCCACCGACAGACCGCGGTCGTCGGTCCGGTAGGACTCGGCGAGCAGGGCGATGTCGATCTGGGAAGGGCCGAGATCGAGCGTGGTGAGAGCCTGCAGGAACGGCAGCGTCTCGGTGACCGAGAGTTCCTCACCGGCGATCTGCCGGGCGAACCGGTGGGTCTTGAGGATGCTGACCACCGACTTGTTCACCAAGGAGCGGCTGTGCAGCAGGACCGTGATGTCCCGCTCCCGGTGCAGCTTCCCGATGATCGGGATCATCGACTCCGCGATCTCCTCGCGGTTCTTCCAGTTGGTGAACGAGTCGTCATTGACAGTCACAGGCTTATCTTTCGAGCTAGGCGGTGCTCATATGCTAGCTCCCCGGTGCTTTGATCATTCAATCGGTGTCGCCTGAGGGGGGTGTCGTGGCCGGGCTCGTGGTCGCGGCAGCACGGTGAAGGGGGGTGCTGAGTGGAATGGTGGTGTCGTCTTTGTGGTGTATTGGGTGCATTCGTACTGGCGGCGGGTTGCGTGGCGGGAGCGCTGCGTCAACGCCGTGACTGTGACTGTGACCGCTACCGCCACCGCGACTGTGACCGTCACCACCACCGTCGATCCATCATCACCGCCGCGATCGTCACCACTGAGACCGGGCACCCGTCGCCGTTCTCACCTGATGGGACACCGGGCGGTTTCTCTAAGGGCTCGATAATCCAGCGATAAACGGACCTCCTAGCGTCGTGTCCGCCAAGCGTGAAACCACCGACGCTTTCACGCCGCGCCTGACGTCCGGCCGGAAGCTCCGAGCAGGACCGCGTCAGGGCCGCGGAAGGCCAACGGGCGCACGGCCCAGGTTCACAGCCAGTGCCAGTGCCAGTGCCATTGCCAACGCCAGTGCCATTGCCGGTTCCGGGTCCAGGTGCAGATGCAGGTCCATTTCCAAGCGCAGGTGCAGGCGCCGGTGCCGGTGCCGGCGCCTGCACCGGACGCATTCAGAAGGAGAACGGAAATGCCGAACTCAGGCATAGCCGAAGACGCGGCCGAAGGCGTGGCCGAACGCTGTTTCCGCATGCGGCCGGGGGGCCTGGGCGGCCCGGGTCGGCGGGTGGGCTCCGTATGAGCGGGCGGGTGCAGGCTGCTGAGGCGGCCACGGTCGCAGGGCAGGTGCCGGAGGGCGGGAATGTCGCGTCGGTTCGGCTGCTGCGGCTGCTGGAGGAGGGCGGAGCTCGTTTCGACCTGTTGGAGCATCCGCCCGAGGGGCAGACCGTGCGGGCCAGTGCGCTGCGCGGGCATCCGCTCGCGGCAGCGGCCAAGTGCATGATCGTCACCGTGTCCGGCGGGGTGAGCGGGGAACGGCAGGTGCTCGCGGTGGTCCCCGGAGACCGGCGGGTGGATCTGGACGGGGTTGCCCGGGAGTGCGGCGGGCGGCGAGCCCGGCTTGCGGACCGGGCGCTGGCCGAGCGGCTGTCGGGCTGTGTGAGCGGGAGCATCATCCCGTTCTCGTTCCACGACGATCTGTCGGTGCTGGCCGATCCCGGGCTGTTCGAGCAGCCCACGCTGTACTTCAACGCCGCACGCCTGGACTTGTCCGTTGCCCTGGCCGCCGCGGACTACCGCGCACTGGCGAAACCCCTGGTGGTACGCATCGCCTCCTGAGGCCACCCTCAACCGCCGACCGATGACCGCCGACCGATGACCGCTGACCGATGACTGCCGACTGCCGACCGATGACCGCCGACTGACGACCCTCGACTGCCGACTGCCGACTGCCGACTGCCGACTGCCGACTGCCGACTGCCGACTGCCGACTGCCGACTGCCGACTGCCGACTGCCGACTGCCGACTGCCGACTGCCGACTGCCGACTGCCGACTGCCGACTGCCGACTGACGACCCTCGACTGCCGACCGCGACCACCGACCGTGCGCGCGCGGCGGTAGCAAGGACGGCGTGGGTGGCCCGGCCCGGCCCCCACTCGTCGTTGAGGGGGCGTCTCCCCCCAGCACGCCCCTGCCCCCGTACCCAGGGGCGACGACCGAGTAAGTGAAGGTGACGGTGCCTCCGTTGCCCTCGAACCGGAAGCGCCCGCGCCGTGGACCATCCCCCCCGCGGCGCGCGGCGTTTCCCTCTGCCTGCACACCGGAAGGAACTGACCTCCATGACCGTCATGACCGTGCTGGACGACATTATCGGCGGCGTACGTGAAGACCTGGCGGCGCGGCAACGCAAGCTCCCTGAGGGGGAGTTGCGCGACCGTGTGGCGGATGTGCCGCCCGCGCTGGATGCCGCCGCCGTGCTGCGTTCGGCCGACGGGGTGCAGGTCATCGCCGAGGTCAAGCGGGCCAGCCCGTCCAAGGGGCCGCTGGCCGATATCGCCGATCCGGCGGAGCTGGCCCGGGTCTACGAGGGGTCCGGTGCCGCGGCCGTCAGTGTGCTCACCGAGCAGCGACGGTTCCACGGTTCGCTCGCCGACCTCGACGCCGTACGTGCCGCGGTCCGGATTCCCGTGCTGCGCAAGGACTTTGTCGTGACGCCGTATCAGCTGTGGGAGACACGGGCGCACGGCGCGGACCTGGCGCTGCTGATCGTGGCGGCGCTGGAGCAGCACGAGCTCTGTGAGCTGACGCAGCTGGCACGGGAGTTGGGGCTCACCGTGCTGACGGAGGTCCATGACGAGCAGGAGATCGAGCGCGCGCTCGCCGTGAACGCCTCCGTGATCGGCATCAACGCCCGCAACCTGAAGACTCTGGAGGTCGACCGCGGCACCTTCGCGCGGCTCGCGCCCCTCATCCCGGAGGGTGTGGTGCGTATTGCGGAGTCCGGCATCCGGGGGCCGCAGGACGTGTCCGCGCTGGGCGCCCACGGGGCGGACGCCGTGCTGGTGGGCGAGGCTCTCGTCGCGGGGCAGCGCGGTCCCGGCCCGATGGTGACCGCCCTGCGGGAAGCGGGGCGGCGCTGAGCGGGCCGCATGGCGGCGTCCCGCGTGGCACCGCGGCGGGCCCCGGCAGGGCCCGGCCCGTGGCGCGCCGGCCGGCTCAGCCCGACGAGGCGAGCTTGGTGGAGACGGCCGCCCAGCGCTCCAGGACCGCGGCTGCCGCTCCGGTGTCGATCGCCCGCGCGCCGCGCTCCATCCCGGCCGCCAGGCGCTCGGTGACCGGCCGGTCGGAGGGGTCGAGCGCCGCGAGTCCGGCGGCGGTGGACAGCAGCACGGCATCGCGCACCGGTCCGCGCTCGCCGCGCAGGAGCGCGCGGGCCACCTCCGCGTTGTGCGCGGCGTCGCCACCGCGCAGTGCCTGGGGCGGGGCGTGCGGGACACCGATGTCGCGCGGGTCGAACACCTCCTTGCGTACCCGTCCTTCGAGGACCGACCAGACCGTGGAGGTGGTGGTGACCGTCAGTTCGTCGAGCCCGTCGTCGCCGCGGAAGACCATTGCGCCGACCCCGCGACGGGCCAGCACACCGGCGATCAGCGGGGCCATCCCGGCGTCCGCCACACCGACGGCCTGCGCGGCCGGACGGGCCGGATTGGTCAGCGGGCCGAGCACGTTGAAGACCGTCGGAATGCCCAGTTCCTTCCGGGGCGTGGCGGCATGACGTACGGACGGGTGGAACAGCGGGGCGAAACAGAAGGTGATGCCGACCTCCGGGACCAGCCCGGCGACCTCGGGGACCGGCAGGTCCAGGGCCACACCGAGCTGTTCGAGCACATCGGCCGAGCCGGACGCGGAGGACGCGGAGCGGTTGCCGTGCTTGACGACCCGGGCTCCGGCTCCCGCCGCGACGATCGCGGACATCGTGGAGATGTTGACGCTGTGGGACCGGTCTCCGCCGGTGCCGACGATGTCGAGTGCCGGGCCCGGGACATCGAGGGCCACGGCGTGCTCGTACATGGCCCGGACGAGCCCTTCGACTTCGGCCACGGTCTCGCCCTTGGCACGCAGGGCCACCAGCAGACCGGCCAGTTGTGCCGGTGTCGCAGAGCCCCGCATCACCTGGTCCATTGCCCAGGCCGTGTCGTCCGCCGGGAGGTCATTTCCCGCCAGCAGCGCCGTGAGAATAACCGGCCATGACTTTTCCCGATGTGTCACGGTCACGCGTCATCCCCTTTTCTCGGCCTGTTCGGAAGCTGCGGCAGGCTCGGCTCGGGGTAATTCTGCGATCCGGCGCGGAGCGTCGGCCAGACCAATTGTCACCACTGACTCCAGTCCACTTTCCCGGAGAGGGAAAAGCATGACCTGGCACGCGTTGATCGATGTGTCGAGAGATTCCGAAGAACCGCTGACCGCCCAGATCGAGGGCAGGATCAGAGGCGGGATTTCCGCGGGGGTGCTGCATCCGGGCACCCGGCTGCCGTCCAGCCGGCAACTCGCCGAGGACGTGGGGGTCTCCCGGAGTGTGGTGGTGGAGGCCTACGGCAGGCTGATCGCCGAGGGGTATCTGGAGGCCGTCCAGGGCTCCGGCACCCGCGTGGCGGAGCATCTGACCGCTCCCGCCCTGCCGACCCTGCTCGACGACGGCCTGGCGCCTCCGGTGCGCTGGGACCTGCGCACCGGTACGCCGCAGGTCGCCGGTTTCCCGCACCGCGAGTGGCTCGCCTCCTACCAGCGCGCCCTTCAGTCGATCGACCCGGGCGACCTCGATTACCCGCCCGTGTCCGGAGCCGAGGGGCTGCGCGAGGAGCTGGCCCGGTACCTCGGCCGGGCGCGCGGTGTGCTGACCACCCCCGGGCAGGTCATGGTGGTGTCCGGCTTCGCGCAGGCGCTCGGGCTGCTGTGCACCGTACTGTCCGGCTCCGGCATCGACCGGATCGCGATGGAGGACCCCTGCCACCACCGTCAGCGGCAGTTCATCCGGGAGGTGGGCCTGCGGCCCGTGCCGGTCCCCGTGGACGACGAGGGCATCGACGTCGAGGCGCTCGCCGCGACCGGCGTACGGGCCGTACTCGTCACCCCCGCCCACCAGTTCCCCACCGGCGTGACCCTGTCACCGTCGCGCCGCGAGGCCCTGGTCCGCTGGGCGCGCGACACCGGTGCCTGGGTGATCGAGGACGACTACGACGGCGACCTGTGGCTGGAGCGGGGGGCGCGCCCCCTGGCCCTTCAGCGCCTGGCCCCCGAACGCGTCGTCTACGGGGGCACGGCGAGCAAGTCGCTCGCCCCCGGCCTGCGCTTCGGCTGGCTGGCGGTGCCGGCCCGGCTGCTCGCCGCATTGGAGCGCACCCGCTCCCGTCGCGACCTGGGCTCCGACGTCCTCACCCAGCTCGCGTTCGCCGAACTCCTGCGGTCCGGCCACTTCGACCGCCATCTGCGCTTCCGACGGGCCCACTACCGCATGCGACGCGAGTGCCTGGAGCAGTCCGTACGCCGGTTCCTGCCCGGTGCGCGCATCATCGGCTCGGCGGCGGGGCTGCACGCCTACGTGCGGCTGCCGCACCGGGTCGATGAGACCGCGCTGGTCGGGCGGGCGTTGGAGCGTTCGGTGCTGGTGCCCGGCGGGCGGCGCTATCACGCGCGCCCCGAACGGGCCGCTCCCGCCCTGGTGGTGGGCTACACCGCGGTGCCGCGCACCGGTATCGCGGAGGCGGTCAGGGAACTGGGCGCCGCCTACGCGCGGCTGCCCGCGGCCGGCCGCGGCGAGCGGTGCGCCTGAAACGCTCCGTCCGAGGCGCTCCGTACGACGCGCTCCGCTCACCAGGGAGCACGCCATGCGCGCGGGGCCCCTCCTGGCGGGCGCCGCCGCCGGGCGGCAGCGGCCTGGACGCCGGTGCCGGCCCGGCGTCACCGCACCGCGCCGGCCAGGAAGTTCTCGAAGAGCTGGAGGCCGCCCTCGGTCATGATGCTCTCGGGGTGGAACTGCACGCCCTCCACGGGCAGCGTGCGGTGCCGCACCCCCATCACATAGCCGTCGTCCTCGGCCGTCGCCGTCTCCTCCAGTTCGTCCGGCAGCGCCCGGGAGACGATCAGCGAGTGGTAGCGCGTCGCCACCGTGCTGTTCCCCAGCCCCTGGAAGAGTCCCTGGCCGTCGTGCCGCACCGGGCTCGTCCGCCCGTGCATCAAGTGGTCGGCGACCGCCACCCGGCCGCCGAACGCCAGGGCGATCGCCTGGTGGCCCAGGCACACCCCCAGCAGCGGCACCTGCCCGGCGAACCGGCGTACCAGCTCGACGTGTCCGGAGGCGGCGGGATGCCCCGGCCCCGGCCCCAGCACCACCGCGTCGGGCCGGCCTGCCGCCAGCTCCTCCGGTGTGCGGGTGCGGGAGCGCACCACCTCGGTGGTGGCGCCGAGAGTGCGCAGGTACTGGTCGATGATGTGCACGAAACTGTCGTACGCGTCCACGAGCAGAATCTTCATGACAGCAGTTCCTCACCGGTCAGCGCCCAGTAGGCGGCGCCCATCTTCGCCAGGGTCTCGTCCCACTCGGCCTCGGGCACCGACTCCGCGACGATGCCCGCCGAACTCTGTGTGGAGTAGGTCCGGCCGTCGTGCACGATCGTGCGGATGCACAGTGCGAGGCTGCTCCAGCCGCGTACGTCGATCAGCCCGACCGCCCCCGCGTAGCTCCCGCGCGGCTCGTGCTCGATCCCGTCGATGATCTCCATGGCGCGCAGCTTGGGCGCACCGGTCATCGTGCCCGCGGGGAAGGTGGCACACAGCGACTCCCACACGTCGGCACCCGGCTCCAGCCGTCCGGTCACCGTCGAGACGAGGTGGAAGACATGGGAGTACTCCTCCACCGTCATCAGGTCCGCCACCGACAGCGACCGCGGCCGGCAGACCCGCCCGATGTCGTTGCGGCACAGGTCGACCAGCATCACGTGTTCGGCCTGCTCCTTGGTGCTCGCCAGCATCTCCTTGACCCGGCGCTCGTTCTCCTCCGCCGTGTCCGCCTGCCGGGTGGTGCCGGCGATCGGCCGCATGACGATCTCGTCGCCCTCGGTGCGGAAGAACAGTTCGGGGCTGGCGCCGATGAGGGTCTCGCCCGTGCGGGGCACCAGATACATGTACGGCGACGGGTTACGGGACCGCAGCCGCCGGTAGACCTCGACGGGGGTCAACTCCGTGTCGATGTCGATGCGGTGGCCGATCTGGATCTGGTAGATGTCCCCGACCCGGATGTGCTCCAGGCACCGGCCGGCCCACTCCAGGAAGGTGTCACGGGCGACGCTGTCCCGGACCGACCGGGGCGCGGGCGCCTCGGGACACGTTCCGTCGCCGTCCGCGACGCCAGGGGCGGCCGCTTCCACCAGGACACCGAGGTCCGGGACACGGGCGGCGGGGAACGCGTCCGCGTGGGCGGTCAGATGCCGGGCATGCACCGCCCCCGGGTCGTACCAGACGGTGTCCCGGAACAGCGTGAACGTCATGTCGGGGCCCCGGGCGGGGGTCTTCCGGTCCGGCAGCTCGTCCATGTGCCAGGCCGCCTCGTAGCCCAGGCCGGCCAGGAAGCCGAAGGCGTAGGTGTCCCGCGGCCGGCCGCTCGCCACGTCGAAGAGCCGCTGGGACCGCCTCATCAGGTCCCACACCTGCCCGGAATCCACGAACCGGCGGCGCGCCGGCGAGCCCTCCGGGGCGGCCGGGTCCTCGGTCATCCCCGCCTCGCCGGCCGTCGCCAGCAGGGCGGCGCACAGCGCCGGCGCGCCGCTGACCTCGATGTGGCCGGCGAAGGCGCACACCTCGGCGAGCCGTCCGTAGCCGACCACCGCCGGGCCGCGGTCCCGCTCCGGACCCGCCAGGCTCTCGAAGAGAAAGACCTCCTGCTGCCCGAGTTCCCCGAGCAGGCCGGTGTAGAGCCGGAGCGGATCGTGCCACGGCAGCTCCGATTCGGTGACCCGCACGCGCAGCGGCGCGTCCGTCCGCGCCTCCGTACCGGCATTGCCTCGCGTCGTTGGTGGCATCTGCATTCCTTCTCCGTGCTGTCCGGGCTCGCGCGCTGTCCGCTCGGTTCCGGAGCGCATTCCGGCCGCGGCGCGATGTCGGCAAGAAAAACACCGGGGAGCCGACGGCGACCAGACCAATTGGAGAACCGCCGAGCAGACCATTCCACCGATCCTTGACCGCATTCCGCGGAGACAGTTGGAATTCTTCTGCGCGGACCCTGTGCCCCGGGTGCAGGGAGCCGTGGCATCCCTCTCCCCGCGAAAGGCCGCGATGCATCTCCCCTCGCCGACGGAATCCCGCCGCTCCGATACCGGGAATTCCCGGCCGGCCGCCCAGCAGCCCGCCTGGCCCGACCCGGAACTGCTGGGCGAGGTCACGGCCGAGCTCTCCCGGCTGCCCGAACTCGTCTTCGCCGAGGAGTGCGACCGGCTGCGGGAGCGGATGGGCGCGGTGGCCCGTGGCGAGGCCTTCGTGCTCCAGGGCGGCGACTGTGCCGAGACGTTCGCCGGTGTCACCGCCGACGCGATCAACGGCAAGCTGCGGACGCTGCTCCAGATGGCCGTGGTGCTGACCTACGGCGCCTCCGTACCCGTGGTCAAGATCGGCCGGTTGGCCGGCCAGTACGCCAAGCCGCGCTCGCAGCCGACCGAGACCCGCGACGGGGTCACCCTGCCCGCCTACCGCGGTGACGCGGTCAACGGACCGGGCTTCACACCGGCCGAACGCCGCCCCGATCCCCGGCGGCTGCTGCGCATGTACGAGTCCTCCGCGGCGACCCTCAACCTCGTGCGCGCCTTCTCCGCCGGCGGCTACGCCGGCCTGCACCACGCGCGGGACTGGAACCGGGCCTTCGTCACCGACTCACCCGCCGGCCGCCGCTACGAGGAACTGGCCGACGACATCGACCGCTCGCTGCGCTTCATGGAAGCCTGCGGCGTCACCTCCCAGCAGCTGCACGCCGTCGAGTTCTTCGTCAGCCACGAGGGCCTGCTGCTCGACTACGAAAGGGCGTTGACCCGCACCGACCCGCGGACCGGGCACGCCTATGCCGGCAGCGGCCACCTGCTGTGGATCGGCGAGCGGACCCGTGACCTGGACGGTGCGCACGTCGCCCACTTCTCCCGCGTCCGTAACCCCCTCGCCGTGAAGCTCGGCCCCGGCGCCACCGCCGACGAGGCCCTCGGCTACGCGGCCGCGCTCAACCCCCGCAACGAGCCGGGCCGTTTGACCTTCGTGGTCAGGATGGGAGCCGAGCGGGTCCGCGACCGGCTGCCCGTCCTGGTCGAGAAGGTCAGGGCGGCCGGCGCGGTGGTCGCCTGGGTCTGCGACCCGATGCACGGCAATACCTTCGTGGCGCCCAGCGGCCACAAGACCCGCCGCTTCGGCGACATCATGGACGAGGTCCAGGGCTTCTTCCAGGTGCACCGTGCGCTGGGCACCCATGCGGGCGGGCTCCATGTCGAACTCACCGGTGACGACGTCACCGAGTGCGTGGGCGGCGACGACGTCCTGGTGGAGGACCTCCACCGACGGTACGAGACCGCCTGTGACCCGCGCCTGAACCACCGGCAGTCGCTCGAACTCGCCTTCCGTGCCGCGGAGATGCTCCTTGAGCCACTCGGTGTGCCGGGTGGTGCTCCCAGTGCTGGTGAGGCGCCAGGTATTGGTGTGAGCAAAGGGGCTCGATAATCCATCGATAAAGAGACGTCCTAGCTTCCATTCCACCAAGCGTGAGATCGGCCGCCGATTTCACGATCCGACGGACATCCGGTGTGGGGTGCAACGCTCGTGGGCAGCGCAGGAAGTCAGGGCGACGGCAAACCGATGGCGGGGTACCTCCCCGTCGTGCCCGCGGACGTCGCCGACGCCGTCGAGCGGGTGGCCGAGGAGTGCGGGGTCGACGCCGGGACCGTCAGGCTCGCCGCTCAGTCCCTCGTGGCGGGGGTGGTCGCCGGCTTCCACGAGTCGTCGGCCGGCGAGGGCACCTGGCGCGAGGTGATCGGCCGGGTCGCCACCGACGCGGGCCGGGCCGAGGCCGTCCAGGCGTGGCAGGGCGTCGGCGCCCAGGACCAGGTGAGCGCCGAGCGGGTCGCCGGCTATGTGCTCACGGCACTGCGCGCGCTGACCCGGGACCCGGACGATGCGCACCACGCGCGCAGCCTGCTGTCACCGGCCGAACTCTCCCTCCAGCTGCAGGACTTCTCCGGGCCCGTCCGTCCGCTCCCGGACCGCCGGTTCCACGAACTGTTCGAGGAGCGGGTACGCCGTCACCCCGACGCGGTCGCCGCCGTCCTGGGGGACCGCCGGTGGAGCTACCGGGAACTGAACCGCCACGCCAACAAGGTCGCCTGGTCGCTGCACCGGCGGGGGCTGCACGGCGAGGACGTGGTCGCCGTGGTCACCGAGCGCACCCTGGAGTGGCTGGCCGCCGTGATCGGCGTGTTCAAGGCGGGCGGCTGCTACCTGCCGCTCGAACCGCACTTCCCCGCCGACCGGATCGCCACCGTCCTGACCCGCAGCGGGAGCCGGTGGGTGCTTGCCGAGCGCGGTGTGCCCCATCTGGACCGGGCGCTGGCCGGCCGCGGCGGCGTCGAACTGTCCTACCTCGACGACCTGCTGGCGCAGGACGGGCCGGAGGACGACCTCGGTCTCGCGGTGGCCGCCGACCAGCTCGCCTACATCTACTTCACCTCCGGCTCCACCGGCGAGCCGAAGGGGGCGATGTGCGAGCACAACGGCTTCCTCAACCACCTCCTGGCCAAGATCGAGGATCTCGGCATCGGCGAGGGCGAGGTGGTGGCGCAGACCGCCCCCCAGTGCTTCGACATCTCCCTGTGGCAGCTGGTCTCCGCGCTGCTGGTCGGCGGCACCACCCGCATCATCGGGCAGGAAGTCGTCCTGGACGTCCGCAGATTCCTCGACACCCTGGCCGACGGGGCCGTGCAGGTGGTCCAGCTGGTCCCCTCCTACCTGGAAGTGGTGCTGTCCGCCCTGGAGGAACAGCCGCGGGAACTGCCCGGCCTGCGCTGTGTCTCCGTCACCGGTGAAGCCCTCAAGAAGGAACTCGTCCAGCGCTGGTTCACCGCCTTCCCCGGCGTGCTCCTGGCCAACGCGTACGGACTCACCGAGACATCGGACGACACCAACCACGAGGTGATGGACCGGGTCCCCGACCATCGCTCGGTGCCGCTCGGCAAGCCGATCCGCAATGTGCGGGTGTATGTGGTCGACGAGCGGCTCTCGCCGGTGCCGCTGGGCGTCCCCGGCGAGATCGTCTTCTCCGGGGTCTGTGTCGGCCGCGGCTACATCAACGACGAAGCACGCACCAAGGCGGCCTTCGGGCAGGATCCGCACCGGCCGGGGGAGCGGCTGTACCGCTCCGGCGACTTCGGGCGGTGGCTGCCCGGCGGCACGCTGGAATTCCTCGGCCGCCGGGACTCACAGGTGAAGATCAGCGGGTTCCGGATCGAGATCGGCGAGATCGAGAACCGGCTGCTCCAGGTCCCGGGTGTCCGCGACGGAGCGGTGGTGACCGCCGGAACCGCCGAACGCCCCTATCTGGTCGGCTACTACACCGGCGCCGCGGACGTGGGCCCCGAGGTCGTGCGGGAGGCACTGGCCGGGGTACTGCCCCGATACATGGTGCCGCAGCATCTGCACCACGGCACCGAGCTGCCCCTCACCGCCAACGGGAAGATCGACAAGAAGGCGCTGGCCCGGATGGCGGCCGAGGCGGAACAGACCGCGGGCAGCACCGGGTTCCGGGCTCCGGCGACCGCCGCCGAACGGCGGGTCGCCGCCCTGTGGGCCGGCCTCCTCAAGGTGCCGCTGGAGCGCATCGGCCGCGGATCGCGGTTCGCCGACCTCGGCGGCACCTCGCTGACGGCGATCCGGCTGGCCATCGCCCTGGACCGGGTGGTGTCGGTCAAGGAACTCGCCCACACGCCGACCGTCGCCGACGTGGCCGCGCTGCTGGAGCGGAAGGCGGCCGAGCGGCCGGACCAGGAGCCGCCCGGCACCGGCAGCGCCGGCTGAACACACCACCGTCCGCGCCCCGCCCCGCGAGGAAACCACCGAGAGAGACAGAGAAGATGAGTTCCCCCACCGTGCACGCCTCACCCGTCACGGCCGCCGACGGCACGCCCGCCGTCGCCGGCGGCCCGGCCCCGCACCCCGCCGGTCTGCCGGTCCTCCGCGCGATGCCCGGAGACGGCACCGCGGCCGGCTGGGCGCAGGACCACCGAAGTGCCGTCCACGACCTGGTCGCCGAGCACGGCGCCGTGCTGCTGCGCGGCCTGGGCGTCGGCTCGCCCGACGAGGTGGCGGCGATCGCGACCGCTCTCGGCGTGGCACGGATGACCGAGCGGGAGCGGTTCGCCCCGCGGTACACCCATGCCGACGGCGTCTACTCGTCCTCCGAATGGCCCGCGGACGAGCCGATGTGCATGCATCACGAGCTGAGTTACGCCACCGAGGTGCCCGGCCTGTTGCTCTTCGGCTGCCTGACGGCTCCGGCCGAGGGCGGCCGCACCGCGGTCGCCGACTCGCAGCAGGTCCTCAAGGCGCTGCCCGCCGACCTGGTGGCCCCCTTCGCCCGCGACGGCTGGCTGCTCACCCGCATGTACCACGACATCGGCGTCTCCTGGACGGAGGCGTTCGGCACCGAGGACCGGGCCGAGGTCGATGCGTACTGCGCACGGGCGGGCCTGGAGCACGAGTGGCTGCCGGACGGCCGGCTGCGCACCCGGCAGCACCGCTCCGCCGTGGTCGACCACCCGCGCACCGGCCTCCCGGTCTGGTTCAACCAGGTGGCCTTCCTGAACGAGCGGACCCTCGACCCGATGATCCGCGACTACCTCGTCGACGTGTACGGCCCGGAGGGTCTGCCCTTCAACACCGCGTACGGCGACGGCACGCCCCTCACCGGGGAGACCGTCGAGACGATCAACGCGGCCTACCGCGACGCCACCGTGGGCGAGCCGTGGCAGGACGGAGACGTCCTGCTGGTCGACAACCTGCGGATGGCACACAGCCGCGAGCCGTACCAGGGCGCCCGCGACATCGTGGTGATTTTCGGTAACCCGGTCCGGCTCGCCGGGCACATCCGTCCCTGACCTCTTGAACTGTGGAGTCCTGATGTCCCGTTCCGCTCCGGCGCCCTCGTTCGCCGTGATCTCCGGCGGCCAGGTGCACCGTGCCCTCGAAGGCCGGCACCGCGAGGTCGTCGACCTGATCGAAGCCGCCTACCGCACCCATGGCGCGGGTGACACCGTCAACCCGCCCTCCTACTTCCTGCGCTTCCCGGACCGCCCCACCTCCCGCATCATCGCCCTGCCGGCGTCGATCGGCGGCGAGGTGCGGGTGGACGGGATGAAGTGGATCTCCAGCTTCCCCGAGAACGTGGCCGCCGGCATCCCCCGGGCCTCAGCCGTCCTCATCCTCAACGACCACGACACCGGCTATCCCCTGGCGTGCCTGGAGAGTTCCATCATCAGCGCCACCCGCACCGCGGCCTCCGCGGCGCTGGCCGCCGACCGGCTCACCGCTCAACGTGAGCGCCCGCGGCGGATCGGCTTCTTCGGCGTCGGACTCATCGCCCGCTATGTGCACCAGTACCTCGCGGGCACCGACTGGTCCTTCGACGAACTGGGCGTGTTCGACCTGTCCGCCGAGTACGCCGGCGGCTTCGCCACGTACCTGAAGGAAGCGACGGACGGCGCCGGGCGGGTCACCGTGCACGAGAGCGCCGAGGACTTGGTCCGCAACAGCGATCTGCTGGTCTTCGCGACGACCGCCGGCACTCCGCACGTCACCGACCCCGACTGGTTCTCGCACAACCCGCTCGTGCTCCATGTGTCACTGCGCGACGTGTCCGCCGACGTGGTGCTCTCGGCGACCAACGTCGTCGACGACGTGGAGCACTGCCTGAAGGCGGACACCTCGCTCCACCTGGCCGAACAGCGGGTCGGCCACCGGGACTTCGTCGACGGGACCCTCGACGACGTGCTCACCGGACGCCTCACCCCGGCCGCCGACCGCCCGGTGATCTTTTCTCCGTTCGGGCTCGGGGTGCTCGACCTGGCCGTCGGCAAGCACGTCTACGACACCGTGAACGCCGCCGGGGAACTGCCGGTCGTCGAGGACTTCTTCCATGAGATGCGTCGATACGGCTGAGCGGTCCGCATCCTCCAACAGCGCGTTATGCGGGAGGTACTGTGCCGATTATCTCGGCTCCGCAAGAGTTCAATGAGGACGATCTCTACGTAGATCTGCGGTCCTCCATCGGGGTACCCCTCTACCTCAAGTGCGAAGGGTTCAACTTCGCCGGTTCCGTCAAACAGAAGGCCGCCCTGGAAATGGTCGAGGCGGCCGAGCGATCGGGCCTGCTCGCCAGCGGCTCGATCCTCGTGGAATCCTCGTCGGGCAACCTCGGGGTCGCGCTCAGCACGATCGCGGCGAGCAAGGGCTACCGGTTCGTGTGCGTCACGGACAGCCGATGCAACCTGGCCACCAAGCAGATGATGGAAGCGCTCGGCGCCGAGGTGCACACCATCAACGAGCCGGACCCCGAGGGCGGGTTCCTCGGCGCACGGCTCGCGCACGTCCAGCGGCTCTGTGCGAGCGACAAGCGGTACGTCTGGCTCAACCAGTACCTCAACGCCAACAACTGGCGGGCACATCACCGGCTGACCGCTCCGCACATCGCGGAACGGTTCCCCGAGCTCGATGTGCTCTTCGTCGGAGCCGGTACCACCGGAACGCTGATGGGGTGCGCACGCTGGTTCCGCGAGCACCGGCCCGCGGTGCAGATCGTCGCGGTCGACAGCGTCGGCTCGGTCACCTTCGGCGGGCCGGCTCAGCCCCGGATGATCCCCGGCCTCGGGGCCGGGGTGCGCCCGCCGCTGCTGGACGAGTCCTTCGTGGACCACGTGGTCCAGGTCCGGGAGATCGACACCGTACGGGCCTGCCGCCGGCTGGTCGGCCGGGGATTCCTCTTCGGCGGCTCCACCGGGACGGTCGTCGCCGGCGCCTCGCAGTGGCTCGCCGAACACGCCCCCGACCACGGGGGGATCACCGCCGTGGCCATCTCCCCCGACCTGGGCGAGCGCTACCTGGACACGGTCTACCAGTCCAACTGGGTCCGTCACATGTACGGACCCGAGGCGATCGACGTGGACGAGTCCGCGATCGCCGAACCGGCGTGACACTCCGTCGGCTCCTCCCCCTCCGCGCCGCAGCGGAACCGGTACAGCAGAAAGAGACAGACGATGACCAATCCATTCGAGAACCCCGAAGGCCGCTACCTGGTCCTGGTCAACGACGAGGACCAGTACTCCCTGTGGCCGGCCTTCGCACAGGTGCCGGCCGGCTGGCGGGTGGCCAACGAGGAGGCGGGGCACGAAGAGAGCCTCGCCTACATCTCCGAACACTGGACCGACATGCGGCCGCGCAGTGTCGTCGAGGCGATGGGCTCGACGGCATGACGGTGACGGTGGAGACCGGCGCACAGCCGGTGACCCTGACGGTGGACACCGACGAGGCGCTGCTGACGGAGCGGGTGGCCGCGGAACTGGCCGCACCGGGCGGCATGGTGGACGACCCCGCCTGGCTGGCCCGGGCCCGCAGGGCCTGGTCCGCGCTGCCGGCCGGACTGACCGGCGGCCTGCGGGAGTTCCGCAAGGACTCCGGACGCACCGGCACGATGCTGATCCACGGTCTGCCGGTGGGCGGGGCCATGCTGCCGCCGACCCCCAACAGGCCCGGTTCTGTCCAGCGCGAAGCCAGCGTGTCCGCGGCGGTCCTGGCCATGGTCGCGAGTGGTCTGGGGGACCCCGCCGCCTACCGCCCGGAGAAGACCGGCGCGATCGTGCAGGACGTGGTCCCGGTGCCCGGCCAGGAGGACTACCAGAGCAACGCGGGGTCGGTGCTGCTCACGTTCCACACCGAGAACGCGTTCCACGCGCACCGTCCGGACTTCGTGATGCTGCTGTGTCTGCGCGCCGACCACGAGGGCGTGGCGGGCCTGCGGACGGCGTGCATCCGGGAGGTGCTGCCGCTGCTGACCGAGGAGGCCCGACAGGCGCTGTTCAGCGAGGAGTTCGTCACCGCGCCGCCGCCCTCGTTCGGTATGGACGGCATGGGGGCCGAACCGCACGCGGTGCTCTACGGAGCCGTCGAGGACCCGGACATCTGTGTGGACCTGGCGGCCACCGAGCCGAGGACCCAGCGGGCCAAGGAGGCCATGGCCGAACTCCAGGAACTGTTCGACCGGACCGCGCAGACCGTGCGGCTGGTCCCCGGCGACCTGGCGATCGTGGACAACCGCGTGACCGTACACGGCCGTACGTCCTTCCGTCCCCGGTATGACGGACAGGACCGCTGGCTTCAGCGCACCTTCGTCCTCACCGACCTGCGCCGCTCCAGAGGACACCGGGACGGTGACGGCCACGTGCTCGACTAGGGCGTGTCCTTCGGATCACCCCGGGCCCCGTGGCCGCGCGCGTAGCGGCACGGCAGAAAGCAGCGTCGGAGGGTGCCTTCGCCCGCGCCGACCGGTTCACCCCCGAACCGGATCGCGTCGCGGGCAAGGTGCCCTCCCACTGTGCGTTGCGGGGAGGGGAAAATAGGCGTCGCGGGAAGGGAGATAATCAGCCGAGGAGCCGGCGGGCGTGCGCCGGTCGAAGCGGGACTTCCCCTTCCGCATTGGCCGGATCGTGACGCCGAGATGGCGGCCGGTGAACTGGGCCTTTAAATGTCCACTCAACTGTCCAGCAAACTTGACGGAGAACAGCCGTTCCCATAGCGTTAACCACGTCATCGCGACCCGGGGGTATGGGGGGAACCTATTTTGCCACCGGGGTTCGCAACGGGGCGAACGTGCTGCACTTCCGTGACCGGCCCTCTGTGAGGGTCGAAAGCAATCGCGCGAACGGCGCTGAAGGAAGATGTGGCGCGATCCATGCTGAATTTGAGTGGGCGATGAAGACCAAGGATGCGTTCCCGTGAGGTGAGCGGCGGTCTGGTGGACGGTCAGGCCTGACGGCCCACGGATCCACGGGGGTCCGGGGGCGGGGTGTGCCGCGGGATGAGGGACGGGCCGGGATCCGGCGAAGGACGCGTTGACCAGCTAAGACGTTCCTGTCCCCGTGCCTTTCGCCGTCGTCGCGCGGGAGCGCTCGGCGCGGCGGCCGCCGGCATACGGCGGGGTGGGCCTGCCAGTTGATGTTCGTCCGGCCGTGACAGGCCCCATCGGATCCGTCTGTCACGAGCACGCGGCGAAGCCTGTAGGACATTGCCGTGGATGCCGGAGGGAACCGGCGGACCCGGTCGGGGGCTGGGGACTGCCTTTCAAGCCGTCCGCTCGTCACATCGTCAGGGCATACCTGCCCGGCCCGGTGACTCCCCATTCATTGTTAGGCACGGTCTTTCAGTGCAGGGGGAATTAGTGGGGGACCAGCTCAGATTTCATATCCTGGGTTCTTTGGAAGTGACCAAGGAGAACCAGAGGATAGCCATCGGCGGTGCCCGGCAGCGCACCATTCTCGCGCTGCTGCTGCTCAATCCGGGGCGCATTGTGTCGGTCGACACGCTGGTGGAAACGGTGTGGAACGGCAGGCCGCCCGCCACGGCGCGTACGCAGGTGGCGATCTGCATCGCCGCACTCCGTAAAAGGTTCAAAGCCGAAGGATGTGACAACGAAGTCATCGTCACGGCGCACCCCGGCTATCTGCTCGCCCTCGAGAACCACTACGTGGACTCGGTCGAGTTCGAACGCCTCACGCTCCAGGCCCAGGAAGCGGCGAAGGAGCAACGGACGGCCGACGCGGCGGCCTTGCACGAAGAGGCACTGGCGCTCTGGCGCGGCCCCGCGCTGGCGGGAGTTGCCGGAACGCTCGTGGAGGACGAGATGGAGCGCCTGGAGGAGCTCCGGCTCGCCGGCTACGACGGTTACGTCGCCGCGCAGCTGGAACTCGGCCACCACGGCGACCTGATACCCGGGCTGGTCTCGGTGGTCCGTGACCATCCGCTGCGGGAACGCTCCCGTTATGCCCTGATGCTCGCCCAGTACCGCGTCGGGCGCCGCGCGGAGGCGATGGAGACCTTCCGGGAGGGGCGGGCGCAGTTCATCGAGGGACTCGGCCTCGAACCCGGCCCCGCACTGCGCGAGCTGCACGACGCCATCCTGCGGGACGACCCCTCGTTGATGGCCTCGGCCGCCGTCGTCCCGAAGAAGACGCCGGAGCCTCCGCGGACGGCTCCGCTGGAACTGCCCGCCGACATCCCGGCCTTCGTCGGCAGGGACACCCCGCTGACCAGCCTGAACACCCTGGTCGACGGCCATGCCGAGGGCCGGCAGCTCACCCTGGGCTTAATCACGGGTGGCGCGGGCGTCGGCAAGACGGGCCTGGCCGTCCACTGGGCCCACCAGGTCGCCGACGAGTTCCCGGGCGGGCTCCTCTTCGCCGACATGTGGGGTTACGACGAGACCCACGAGCCCGCCGATCCCGCCGTCGTACTCGGCTGGTTCCTGCGTTCCCTCGGCGTGCCGGAGGCGGAGATCCCCGCCGAGACGCATGAGCGCGCGGCGCTGTACCGCAGCGTGCTCGCCGACCGCCGGGTGCTGATCGTGCTGGACAACGTCCGCTCCTTCGACCAGGTGCGGGCCCTGATCCCGGGCAGCTCGCGCAGCTGTGTGCTCCTCACCAGCCGCAGCCTGCTGGAGCAGCTGGTGGTCAGGCACGGCGCGCTCAGCATCCACCTGGACGTGCTGCGCCGGCGGGAGGCGACCGACCTGCTGGCGCAGTTCATCGGCGAGGACCGGGTCGACGCCGCCAGGGCGGATGCCGAACGGCTCGTCGAGCTGTGCGACCGGCTGCCGCTGACGGTGCGGATCGCCGCGGCCCGGCTGGCCGCCAAGCCGCAGTGGCCGATCGGCTATCTGGCCTCCCGGCTGGACAACGAACGGCTCCGGCTCGACGAGCTCAGTTCGGGGGAGTCGCAGGTCCGGTCGAGCTTCGCGCTGAGCTACCACGCGCTGCCGCACGACGTCGCCCTGCTGTACCGCAGGCTCGGCCTCCTGGACGCGCCGGACTTCGCGGGCTGGGTCGGTGCGGCCCTGCTGGCCACCGACACCCACAAGGCCGAGGGGCTGATGGAGAGCCTGGTCGACGCGCACCTCCTCCAGACGGTGGGCTTTGATTCCACGGGGCAGCCGCGCTACGGATTCCGCAACCTCCTGCGGCTGCATGCGAGGGAGGTGGCGGCGGAGGAAGGGGGCGCGCTGGAGCAACGGGAGGCCCTCCACCGTGCCTTCCGCGGCTGGCTCTCGGTGGCCGAGCAGGCACGCCGGCGGGAGTTCGGCTCCGGCCACGGCGAGCAGATGCTCTTCGGCGCCTCGATGCCGTCCGGCCCGATGGGCACCGCCGAACTCGACGTGCTCACGGCGTCGCCGTCCGGTTGGTTCGAGGCCGAGAGGCTCGCCCTGATCTCGGTGATCGACCAGGCCGCCCGGTGCGGTATGGACGACATCAGCCGGGAGCTGACCGAGCTGGTGGTCCGGCCGGCGGTCGCCTGCCAGCGCAGCTGAGACGTTCCGGCCCACGCGCCCGTCCGCAACCGGCATCGTGCCGGCTGCGGCGCGTGGGCCGGCGTCGTGACCAGGGGCTGCGTCCCCTGGAGGTCGTCGGCTGCCGCCCGCGACATCTCCGAGGCCGCCGCGGACATCTGTCCCCGGTTCGCCCGCTCAACTGCCGCAAGACCCCTCGGGCTTACGCTGCCGTCCCCTGCCCGCGCGGCCGGGGGAGGCATCAAGATCCTTCATGATTTTTCCAGAAGTATCGGGCTATTCCTCTCTCTTTATCTGGCATGTACACTCGGCTTGACATGCAGAGGCTTGACGGGAGGTCGCCGAGCATGAACACGGCGTCGGATGACGCTCCCGGGGTCTGGCTTGCCAGTGCGGTCTGGGGCCTTTTGGAAGAAAAGTACGGTCAGGGGAATGTCCCCTCCGTCAGGAAGCTGACTCAGCTTATTCGTGAAGCGAATGACAGTGCCACGATCTCGCACAGTCACGTTCACAACATCCTCAAGGGTGAGGCACCCAATATCACGGACAAGACGCGGGAGATGCTCGCGCGCTTCTTCGGGCTGCCGGCCGCCCGTTTCGTTCCCCCCGCGGCTCACTCCTGCGCGGGTGGGCAGCGCCGGTGGGAGGCCCTGGCCTTTCGCTTCTCCTCCCTGCAGCCGGACGAGCTGGCGGCGATCGAGAAGGCCCTCCAGATGGTCAAGGAGGAAAGAGGCGGCGGAGTCGGGTAGCCGGCGGGGCCGCGCGGTCACACCATCCACGGGGGAGCGATGAGCCGGCGGTGCCCGCGGTCGAGGGGAAGGAGCGATTCCATAGCCAGGAAGCACGTGCGCGTGATCGCCAGGAAGCTCGTCCTGCGACTTCCGGATCTTCCCCGGCCGTGGGACGTCGAGGAGTTGTGCCGCGCGCTGGAACGGTCTCGGGGCCGTTCCCTGACGCTGCATCCGGCGGACATACCCGCCATGCCGTCCGGCTTTTGGTACGACGACGGGGAAAGCGACCACATCTTTTACGGTTCGTCGGTCTCCGGGTATTACCGCGACCACATCATCCTGCACGAGATCTGCCATATGCTCGCCGGCCACGGCGTGGCACCTCGTGATCTCGCGGCCGCGCATTCCTCCGGCCCCTTCCTCAGCGGGCAGGGCCAGGTCCTGAAGTGCCACAACACCGAAGAGGAAATCGCGGAGACATTCTCCGCCATGGTGCTGAAGCGGGCAGGCCGCCTGCGGCACAAGGGAATCAGCGCCGTGGAGAGCCGGGCACAGGAGCTGTTGGGGGCGCCTTGTGCTCGACGCGCCTGATCTCGTCGAGAAGGCGCGCGGGGTGCTGCTCCTCCTCGTGTGGTCCGTGCTGATCCTGCGCATTCCGGCACGGTGGCATCCGCGGCGGCGCCCCGTCTGGTACGTGCTGGTGGCGTTGGCCCTGGGGTCGCTGGTCATCCAGGCCCCCGTGGGGCAGTGGATCGACGGGGTGACCGGCATCGCCAACGCCGGTGAACTCGCCGTCGCTCTGGTGGCGCTGACCGATTTCGCAGCCGTCTGGTGGTTCGCGATACGGCTGCACACGGCGGGGTACTCCGCGCCCGCCTGGCTGCGCCACGCCCCGTGGATGAGCGGCACCACGATGGCCGTACTCGCCCTGTTCTTCTTCGCCGTGACGCCCGCCGCCGAGCGCTTCGGCGAGCAGGCCCGCGGAGGGTGGACCGGCTACATGATCGCCTGGATCGCCTACGGCCTGCTGACCGCGGTGGGAGCAGGGATCCTGTTCTGGAAGCACGGCCTCACCATGCGCAGCCCCGTCCTGCGCGTGAGCGTGCTGGCGCTCGCCCTCGGCACCGGTGCGGAAGTGCCGTATCTGGTGGTCCGTACGGTCAGGTGGATCACTCCCGACAGCGCGCCGGAGCTTGCCGTGACCGGATTCTGGTGCTCGTTCGCGCGCTTCGTGCTGGTGGCGCTGGGCTGCTCGCTCGCCGCCCTGGAGCCGCCGATGAAGGCGCTCCTGCACTGGCACCGCAGACAACGGCTGCGCGGTCTGTGGCTGCTGCTCCGTCAGGCGACCCCGGAACTCGTGGTGGTGCCCCAGCCCTCGCGAGGCGCGGACCTCCTCGACCTCTCGCACGCCTGGGAGCAGCTCCACCAGCGGGTCGTCGACATCCGTGACAGCATCACGTATCTGCACGACGGCTGGGCGTCGCCGCGGCTCCTGGAGGAGGCGCGGCGGTGTGCGGCGGGCGCCCGCGCCCCTGAGAGCCGGCGGCTGACCGCCACCGCATGCTGGATCGAGGCGACGCGGCGGGAGGCGCGGGCGGGTGTGCCCAAACGTCATCTCGGCGCCGACAAGGGCCTGTTGCCCCAGGTGCTGGCCGACGACTCCACCATGTGCCGCGAGATCGGCCATCTCCTCCGGCTCCACAGAGCTCTCCGGTCGCGGCGCGTCCGTGACTTCGCCGATGACGTCCGGCCGTACACCTCGCTGATCGCCGGCCGGTAGCCGTCGCGAACCGACCGGCAGCTGGGTGCGTCCTCCGGGACGGAGCCTCAGAGCGTGCGGCGCCCGTACTGGCGTACCGCCAGCGGAACGAAGACCAGCATCACACCGCCGATCCAGATCAGCGACCCGGCCACATTCCCGGCCACCGGGCCGCCCACCAGCAGTCCGCGGCAGGAATCGACCACCAGCGTGGTCGGGTTGACCTCGACGAACGCCTGGAGCCAGCCCGGCATGGTCGACGGCGGGGCGAACATCGAACTGCCGAACTGGAGCGGGATCATCCAGAGGAAGCCCACCGACTGGACCGCCTGGGGACTGCGGATCACCAGACCGATATACGCGGCGATGGACGACAGGGCGACCCCGTAGAGCACCAGCAGACCCACGGCGGCGAGTACGCCCGCCACATCGGTGCGGACGCGGAATCCGATGAGGAAGGCGAAGGCGAGGATGACGGCCTGCCCGAGGGTCAGCCGGCAGACATCCGCGAGGATCCGGCCGGAGAGCACGGCGGAGCGCGCGATGGGCATGGACCGGAAGCGGTCCATGATTCCCTTGCTGAAGTCCAGGTTCAGAGCGGTGCCCGTGACCTGTGCGGCGAAGCTGACGGTCTGCACCATGATGCCGGGGATCAGGTACTGCCGGTAGTCCGCCTGGCCTTTGCCGATCGCCCCGCCGAAGACGTACACAAAGACCAGCGTGAACACCATCGGCATGAGAGTGGCGTCGAGCAGCTGCGAGGGGTCGTGCTTGATCTGGATCAGGTTGCGCCGGGCGATGGCCAGCGACTGGCCCACGGCGGTCCGCAGGTCGACACGGGACCGAGTGGGGCCCGGCTTCACATCCGGTCCTGGCGGGGCGAGCAGTGCGGCGGTCATGCCGTTCTCCGTGTGTCGTCGGCCGGGTCGCCCGCGGTGAGGGTGAGGAAGACCTCGTCGAGGCTGGGGGTATGGGTATCGATGCCGTCGACCGGGACTCCTGAGGCGGCGAGCATCCGCACCGCGGCCGTCAGGTCCGCCTGGCCGGCCACCGGCAGCGTGATCAGCCCTTCGACCGGGTCCGCGACGGCGGTGAGGCCGCCGGTGCCGGTCAGCTGCCGCGCCATCCCGGCGAGGTCGGCGCCGCGGTCCGGCCTGATGCGCAGCACCTGGCCGCCGATCCGGCCCCGCAGTTCGGCGGGCGTCCCCTCGGCGATCACCTTGCCGTGGTCGATCACCACGATGTTCTCGGCGAGGGCTTCGGCCTCCTCCATGTACTGCGTGGTGAGCAGGACCGTGGTCCCCTTGCCCACCAACGCCCGCACCATGTCCCACAGTTCGTTCCGGCTGCGCGGGTCGAGGCCCGTGGTGGGCTCGTCCAGATAGAGCACTTCGGGCTCGCCCACCAGACTGGCGGCCAGATCGAGCCGGCGCCGCATACCGCCCGAGTAGTCGCGCGGCAGCTTCCGGGCGGCATCGGTCAGCCTGAACCGTTCCAGCAGCTCGTCGGCCAGGGCCTTCGCGCGCCGGGACGGCAGCCGGTGGAGGCGGCCGATCATATAGAGGTTGTCCCAGCCCGGGATGGTCTCGTCCACGGACGCGTACTGGCCGGTCAGACCGATCCGCCCACGGACCTGATGGGCCTCGGCGACGACATCGAACCCCGCGACCCGCGCCCGGCCGCCGTCCGGACGCACGAGCGTGGCCAGCATCCGGACGATGGTGGTCTTCCCCGCTCCGTTGGGTCCGAGAAGTCCCAGGACACTGCCGGCCGGCACCTCCATCGAGACCCCGTCCACGGCGCGGGACGAGCCGAACTCCTTGACCAGGCCGTCGACGTGGATCGCGGCGGTCATCGGGAGGCCCGGACGGAGCCGGCACGTACGGGCCCCGTGAAAAGACCAGTAGTAAGCATGTAACGCCTTCCCGGGACATTCTCGGCAGCATCGGTGCGGGCGATGCTAGGAAGCGCGCTTATCGCCTGTGTATCGGCCCGTATTCCACGGCCCGCTGCCGGGCCGTGCCACCACGGGCCGAGGCTCACTGCCCCGCGACGACCAGGCCGGCCTCGTAGGCGAAGACGGCCGCCTGCGTACGGTCGCGCAGGCCGAGCTTCACCAGAATGCGGCTGACGTGGGTCTTCACCGTCTGCTCCGCGATGACCAGGCGCGCGGCGAGTTCCGCATTGGACAGGCCCTGGGCTATCAGACGGAGCACCTCGGTCTCGCGCTCGCTGAGGTCCGCGACGCGCTCGCTGCGGAGGCGGGGCGTGTGCATCCGCGAGAACTCCTCGATCAGCCGCTTGGTGACCGTCGGTGCCAGCAGGGCTCCGCCCCGGGCGACGGTCCGTACCACGTCCGCGAGTTGATGGGCCGACGAGTCCTTGAGGAGGAAGCCGCTCGCGCCCACCCGCAGTGCCTCGTAGACGTACTCGTCCGAATCGAAGGTGGTGAGAATGATGATCTTGACGTCGGGATCGTGCTCGGTGATCCGGAGCGTGGCCTCCAGGCCGTTGAGAACCGGCATCCGCACATCCATCAGCACGATGTCCGGCGAGAGTTCACCGACCTGGCGGACCGCGTCCTCGCCGTTCACCGCCTCGCCCACGACATCGATGTCCGGCTGCGCATTGAGCAGGATGCCGAAGCTCTCCCGGATCATGGTCTGGTCATCGGCGACCAGTACGCGGATGGTCATACACCCTCCCCCTCGTTCGTGGGCAGCGTAGCCGTCACTTCGTACCAGCCGTCTTCCCGTGGCCCGATCTGAAGGGTGCCGCCCAGAGTGGAAGCCCGCTCCCTCATGCCCAACACGCCGTGTCCCCTCCCCGCCTGACGTCGCGCACCGGTGGCCGGGCTGTTGGAGACACGTATGCGGATATCGGTCCGGCCGTAGGATAGCTCGAACTCCACCTGGCAGCCCGGGGCATGGCGCAGCGCATTGCTCAGTGCCTCCTGGACGATCCGGAACGCCGACAGCTCCACGCGCTTGGGCAGCGGCCGGGAGGCACCGGAGACGACGGACTCGATGCGCAGTCCGGCCGCCCGGACGTTCGCCACCAGCTCCTCGATGTTCTCCAGGCTGGGCTGGGGTGTGTACCGGCCGTCCGAGGGCTGCTCCTCCGACCGCAGCATGCCCAGGATGTGCCGCATCTCGGTGAGGGCCGCCAGCGCGTTCCCCCTGATGCTGGCGAAGCTGTCGCTGAGCTCCTGGGGCGGATCCGTCACCCGGTACGGTGCGGCTTCCGCCTGCACGGCTATCACGGACATGTGGTGGGCGACGACGTCGTGGAGCTCGCGGGCGATGCGGGTGCGCTCCTCCAGCAGCGCCCGGCGGGTCCGCTCGAACTCGGTGAGGACCTCCTGCTCCCGCAACTTGTGCTCGGCCTCGCTGCGCCCCCGGACGACCGCGATGACTGCCAGCCCGAACGCGGAGAGCAGGGCGAGCAGGAAGAGGTCGTTGTCGTCGGACGCGGGGGTGAGCAGCACGGTCAGCAGGCCGCCGGCCAGCACGGTGATCAGCCACTGCGCGAGGTACACCCGGGGCTTCGCCCGCCAGGCGACGATCAGGGTGACGGTCAGATGCGCGATGAGCCCGGTCTCCGTCCACGGCCACGGGGCATCGGCCGGTGCGGAACCCCCCATCACGGCCAGGCCGATCCCGTACGGCAGCATCGCCACGAGCGACAGCCACCAGGCCGCGATGGGCCACCGGAGCGCGAGCACGACCGGCAGGGACTGGGCGCAGCCGAGGGCCGCGGCGACCGCCCAGACCAGATGCAGCCGCTCGGCGGCGGCCAGGGCGGTGGGTACCGCCAGATCCAGCGCGAAGAACGCGGCGAGCACGAACGGGAGCTTGCGCAGTACGCGGTGGCGCACACGGGGCAGGAACGGGGCGGAGCGGGTGGAGAGGGCGAACAAGTCATGACGCAGCGCCCGCAACGTGGCTGCGGAGAGGGGCCGCGCGCCGCCGGTCCGGCGGGGTGAACGCTGCGGCGGGCTCTCGATGTCCGGTATCACCGGCCCATCCTACGGACGCCTGCCGTCGCCCGAGGGGCGGAAGGCGCCCGCGGGAGGACCGGCCGGGGGCGCGTCGGGCTCTGCGCGCCGTGGCCCGCTAAAGGGGTGATAGTCCCGCGATAAGGCCGCCCCCTAGCGTCCACCCGGCGATGCGTGAAGTCAGCAGTGGCTCCCGTGGTCCGACGCGTCCGGCCATGACGGCCTCCCGGTGCCGTTCGCGGGGACGCGGACTTCGACGCGCGCGGCCCTCGCCGAGGGTCTCCGTCCGCCGGCCGTCACCGGTCCGCGAACCGCCGGACCGACGGGCAGGACATTCTCATTCGCGGAGACCGATATTCCAGGGATTTCTCATCGGCGTATCGGCTCCGCCGGGCACAGGGAGGTGGGGGTGTATGTATCTCAGCCACGACGACCCGTCGGACATAGTCCTGGAGTCGCATGGGCAGGGTGACATGCAGATCCTTACCGAGATCGCGCACTGGCTCCGCTCCTTTCTCACTCATGCGCATCCTGATCTCGGTCGTAAGGGTGCGGTGTGCCCCTTCATGGAGCAGTCCTTGAAACTCGGGCGTACCGCGCTCAGTTCCGTGGACATCAGCGGGCCGCGCGGAGCGGGACGGCTGGCGACGACCGCCCGTTCCGCCTTGGCGCGGCTCGGGGACCGCAGCGCGCCCGACAGCGTGTACAACGCCTTCGTCATGGTCCCGGTGGGGGCGTCCACCGAGGTGCGCCGTGAGCGGATTCTCGAAGTCCAGCAGGAATTGAAGGCGGAAGCCGTCGCGGCCGGCAAGATGGTGGGGGAGTTCTACCCCGGCCATCCGATGCCGGGAATTCACAGCGCGACGTTCCGCCCCCTGGTCAGCCCTCATCCGGTGCTCGCCGTCCGTGCCATGGTGGTCACCGACATTCTCTTTCTGACCTTCCCCGCGATTCCGGCGGAGGAACGGCTCTCGTATCTGCGGGTATGGCACGGGCTGTTCGGCGAGGGAACTGCCGGGCCGTGGGGCCAGATCTACGAGACGGCCCGCGCCGAGGCGGAGAGGGAAGCCAGTGAATACGCTTGACCAGGAACGCCGTCGGCTCGCCGAGATCTTCGACATCGCGCCGAGCCGGGTGCTGTACGCCGTCTCCGCACTGGGTGTTGCCGATCAGGTGCCTCCCGGGGGCGTCGCCGTGGAGAAGATCGCCGCTGCCCTCGGCACGGACGCCGGGCGCCTGTCGCGTCTCGTGCGGGCCGCCGAATCGCTGGGCGTCTTCCGGGTGGACGAGGCGGGGACGGTCCGTCTCACTCCGGCCGGCACGCTGCTGCGATCGGACCAACCGGGCAGTCTGCGCGCCGAATTCTCCGACAACGATCTCTTCACTTCCTGGGGCCTGTTCGCCGAAACGGTGCGTGGTGGCCTTCCCAGCTACGAAATCGCCAACGGCACCAAAATCTTCGACAGCATGAGTGGCGACGCCCACGCGCTCGAAACGTTCCACGAGCACATGCGGATGCGTGCCCTGCAGATGTACCGCTCGCTGCTTCCCTTTCTCCTCCGGCGCTGCGCCGAGGACGTCGTGGACCTGGCGGGGGGTACGGGCGGGCTCAGCGAACTCCTGCTGGAGGGCAGCGAAACCCTCCGGGTCACCCTCACCGACCTGCCCGAGGTCATCGCACTCGTCCCGCCGGACCTGTTGCGACGGTACGGCCACCGATTCTCGGTCGAGGCCGGCGACATGCAGGAGGGAATTCCCCGGGGATATGGCACCTATCTGCTCGGAAGTGTGCTGCACGACTGGCCCGATGACGAGTCCGCAGTGATTCTGCGCCGTTGTGCCGACGCCATGATTCCCGGCAGTGAACTCATCCTGCTGGAAAGGGTGCTGGCCGATTCCGGCCCGGACACGCGTCGCATGGGCGACATGTGGATGATGGCGATGACCGGAGGACAGGAACGGACCCGGCAGGAGTGGGCCGAGCTGGCCGACGGCGCCGGACTGACCCTGCGGCACGTCCACCACGGAGCCACGGAGATCTCGGCGGTCGTGCTGGGCCGTGCCGGATGAGCGATAGCTCTTGATGCCGATTTCCGGCGCCCGGTCATACCTGAGAGCTACAAACCGAGTTGGCGCCTGAGCGTGACGATTTACCGGGTCCGGAAATCTAGCCTTTCCAGTCAGTTGAGCGAATGACGGGAAAGGAACGGCTGTCGATGCGAGCTCGTAGATGGGGGAGACGTGGGCTGCTGGTGGCCGTTGCCGCAACCCTCGTGTTGTCGGTCAGCGCCGCTGCCCGGTCCGCCGTCCCCGGCACCCCCGCCCCGCCACGTCTCCCCGCGGTCAAGGCCGGCACGCTGGACGCACGCTACGCCGTGATGCGCGCCTCCATCGCCGCGTCCGAGCGTGCCGCGCACCGGATCGGCGACCGCGACCGGGAACGCCATCTGCATCAACTGGCCGCCCCGGGAAGGAACTTCCTCTCCTTCAGCGCCGAAGGCGACGGCCAGGCGGTGGAGGTCCTCGGTGACCTCGCCGCCGCCGGCCGGATCGCGGTTCTGGTACCGGGGTCGGACACCACGATCGACACCTTCGACTACCTCGGCTCGCGCCGGGCCTCGCTCGGCGGCGGCGCCCGCGCGCTCCACGACGAGCTGCGCCGGGTCTCGCGTACCCCGGTGGCCGTGGTGGCCTGGTACGGCTACCGCGCACCCCGGACGATGAGCCGGGACGTGCTGAGCACCGCACGCGCCACCGAAGGCGGCAGCCGGTTGCAGCGGCTGCTGGAAGAGCTGCGGTCCGTGAGCCCCGCGGCACGGGTGACGCTCCTGTGCCACTCGTACGGCTCCGCGGTCTGCGGCAGCGCCGTCGGCGGCATGGGCCGTGCGGCCGCCTCCTCCCTCGCCGGCCTCGCGGTCTTCGGCAGCCCCGGCATGGGAGTCGAGTCCGCGGCCGAACTCTCCGGCGTCCCGGTGTGGGCCGGGCGGGGAGCGCGGGACTGGATCGCGGGAGCGCCGCACATCAGCCTCTCCGCGTTCGGCGGGACGCTGGGCTTCGGCGCCGATCCGGTGTCCGGGGCCTTCGGTGCCGAGCCGTTCGCCGCCGGCACCGGCGGGCACAGCGACTATCTCGCGCCGGGCAGCCTTCCGCTGCACAACCTCGCGCTGATCGCCGCGGGACGGACGTCGGAGGTCTCCCGTGGCTGACGTACGCCTGCGGCCCCCGGTCGAACCCCTCGGCGCCCCGATACCCGCCCGCGTGCCCACCGGCCCGCGGATCGCCGGCCGGCTGCACGCACTGGTACTCCGGATCGACGCCGCGACCCCCGCCGACCGCGACCGGGCGTTCGATGTGCTGCGGGCCCTGTCCGTCGTGGGCGTCGTGCTCGGCCACTGGCTGGTGACCGCGGTGACGCTGCGGGCCGACGGCCACCTCATGGGGGACAGCCCGCTGCGCCACATGCCCGCCCTGACGCCGGTGTCCTGGGTGCTCCAGCCCCTGGCGATCTTCTTCTTCGTCGGCGGCCGGGTCGCGGCCCAGGGCTATGCCACCGCACGGACCGCACGCCCGGACTACGGCCGCTGGCTGGCCGGGCGGCTGCGCCGGCTGCTGCGGCCGGTGGGAACGCTGCTGTTCCTGTGGATGCTGGTGGTGCTCGGCCTGGCCGGCGCCGGTGTCGCTCACGAGACGATCAGCACCCTGCTGAATCTGGTGGTCTCGCCCTTGTGGTTCCTGCTGGTGTTCCTCGCGCTGACCGCCGCCACCCCCCTCGTGCGGCGGGCGCCGGGACGGATCGCCGTCGTGGCGTGTGCCGTGGTGGCCGTGCTGGACGTGGCACATTTCGCCACCGGCGGGGTCGCCTGGGTCGAGACGGTCCGCAATGTGAATGTCCTGGCGGGCTGGCTGGTTCCGTACTGCCTGGGCGCGGTGTGGGCCGCCGGTGGTTTCTCCCGCCGCCGGCCCGCGGCCACCCTGCTCGTCACCGGACTCCTGGCCACCGCCGCACTGATCGGGTGGGGCGGCTATCCCGCCAGCATGGTCGGGGTCCCCGGTGCCGCCATGTCGAACCTCAACCCGCTCTCGCTCGCCGCCGTCACCTTCGGTCTGGCCCAGTGCGGCGCGGCCCTGCTGCTGAGCGGCCCGCTGCGCCGCCTCGTCGGACAGCCGGGGTCCGCGGCCGCCCCCGCGCCCGGCGGCCAACGGTCGGCCACACCGGGCCAGTTCGCCTGGGCGCTCGTGGCCCTGATGAACCTCTCCGTGATCACGATCTTCCTCTGGCACCAGACCGCGATGCTCTCGACGACCGCGGTCACCCTGGCGCTCACCGGCCCGCTCTTCGGCCTCCACACCGCACCCGATGCCTGGGCCTGGGTCCTGGTCCGCCTGCTCTGGGTACCCGTGTTCGTCCTGCTGTTGGTGGCACTGTGCAGGGCCTTCCAGCACGTCGAGGGCGACTCACGGCGCAGCCGGAACAAGGCCTCCTGAACCACCAAGGCTTCCTGAGCCACCAAGGCTTCCTGAGCCACCAAGGCTTCCTGAACCACCAAGGCCTGCTGAACCACCATGGCTTCCTGAACCACCTGGGCGCACAGCCTCTCTGCCTTGACGGACCACTTCACGCCCTCCGCTGCGCAGGCCCCGCAGGTGACGGCAGAGCTCGATCGGCCCCGGCACATCTGCCGGGGCCGATCGCCGTGTGCCCGCCCGGCGCCTGCCTCAGGACCGCCGGGTGACGCCTTCCACCGGGCGTACCCGCAGCAGCAGCCGCAAGGGGACACCGGTGGCCAGCAGGCTCAGCGCGACCGTGCCGGCCGCGACGAGGAGCAGCAACTGCGGTGGCAGATACGGGAACGTCGCCCCGGTACTGTCCTCGACCAGCGGTGTCAGGGTCACCAGCGCGATCGTCAGGCCGGCGGCCAGACCGGTCAGCGCCACCGTCAAGGCCTCCAGCCGGACCGTCCGGCGCACCGTCCGTACACTCGTGCCGATCAGCCGCAGCATCGAGACCTCCCGCAACTGCTCGAAGGTGACCATGGCGAGGGTGTTGGCCGCGGTGATGCCCGCGAAGCCGGCGATCATGCTCAACGCCATGAACTCCAGCCAGGTGAACGACTCGTCCGCCGCGTCGCGGGCCTCGGCGAACGCCGCGTCGGTCCGCACCGTGGCACCGGGCGAGGCGCCGGCGACGGTGCGCAGCTCCTGATCGAGCCGCGCACCCCCGTCCCCGGAGTCCGCGCGGACGAGGATGCGGTCGTCGAGCTGGTGGGTCAGATGGCCGGCGACGGTGGCCCGCGGCAGCAGTACCTCGCCCACGCCGAGCCCCCGGCTGTAGGTGGCCGCCACCACCGGCCGCACCACGGTGCCGTCACCGAGCCACAACGTGATCCGCCGGCCCACACCGGTGTCCGCCCGGTCGGCGACCCGCTGGTCGACGGCCACCGTCCCGTCGCCGGAACCCGGGGTGCCACCGGCCCGGACCCCGGACAGGGCTCCGGAGCGGACCTGCGGGTCGAGGTTCCGCGCCAGCGTTTCACCGGTTCCGGAGAAGGCGCTGCCGGAGACGGCGCCGTCACCGGGCTTCGCGCCCGGGTGCCCGGGTCCGGCCAGCAGCCCCACCTCGGTCACCCCCGTCGCGGCCCGCACACCGGGCAGTCGGGCGACGTCGTCGGCCACCCGGCCGGGCAGGCCGCCCGGCGCCTCGATGACGCGGTCGGCAGTGACCGCCGCCGCGCTCTGCGTGCTCTTCTCATGGGTCAGGGTGGTCTGCTGTCCGATCTTGGTCACGCCGAACGCCACCACCAGCGCCACCGGCACGATCGCCGACGACAGACGGCGAGCCCTGGCCCGGCCGTTGAGGGTCGCCAGTTCGCCCGTGGCGCCGAAGAGCCGCATCGGCACCCCCAGAATCTCGGTGGCGGCACGGGCGAGCAACGGCCCCAGCAGGGACACCGAGACCAGGAAGAGCAACAGGACGAAGGGCGCGGCCTTGTTGGCCGTCGCACCACCCAGGGCGAGCACCTGGACGGCCACCACCGCACCACCGGCCAGCGCCGCCAGACCGAGCAGCAGACGCAGGGGACCGATGCCGCGACGGGGCAGCGCCGACTCGCTCAGCGCTTCGGCCGGGCGGCTGCGGGCGGCACGGTGCGAGGCGATCAGGCTGCCGGGCACCGCGGCGAGCAGCCCGGTGAGGGCGGCCGCGGCGACCGGGAGCCAGCTGAACGTCAGCTCCGTGCCCGGCGGCAGCAGATGGCGGGCATCCATGGCGTCGAACACCAGCCGGGCCAGCAGATGGCCCGGGGCGCTGCCGGCCGCCACCGCCAGTACGGCCACCAGCGTGGCCTCGGCAGCGGCCATCCGCCGGATGTGGCCCGGCCGGGCCCCGATGCCGCGCAGCAGCGCGGTCTCCCGCCGGCGCTGCGAGATCGACAGCGACATGGTGTTGGCCACCACGAAGATCGAGACGTAGATGCTGAGTCCGCCCATGGCACCGAACATGCCGACGGTGTTCTCCTGGGCCGGAGCGAAGCCCGGGTTCTCCACCTCGCCGCGCCCGTCGCCCGTGAACACCTTGGCGGAGCCCGCGGCCGCGCGCACCCGCTCGGCGAGCTGCGCGGTGGACACCCCCTCCTCGGGAAGCACCGCGATCGCGTCCGCCTTCCCCGGGTGGCCGGACAGCCGCCCGGCCTCGGCGTTCTCGAACCAGGCGCCGGGAGTCCGGGCGGCGAGCACGCCGGCGACCTCGAAGGACCCGGCCCCGGCCGGGCTCGTCAGCGTCACGGTGTCGCCCCGGGACACCCCCAAGGCCTTGGCCGTCCGCGTGTCCAGCACGGTCTGCCCGGGGCGCGGGGTCACTTTCCCCGCTGCGCCGTCCCCGGTTGCCAGCAGCCGGGCCGAGGAGGCCGGCTGGCCGTCCAGGGTGACCGCCGTGCGGCCCGGTGCGGCGGCGGTGGCCGGAAAGACGGTGTCGGCCACCGCGTCCGACACCTCGGGCAGCGGGGCCAGCCGGTCCGCGAGACCGGTGCCGAGACGGACCCGGTCCGGGATCTGCTGCCCGCCCACGAACTGGTCCGCGGCGACGACCACGGGGGCCGGGCGATAGCGCACCGGCTGCGGCGACGCGGTCGCCGCGGCCAGCAGCAGGGTGCCGCTGGAGATGATCACCACGGCGCCGAAGAGCAGCGCGATGAAGGTGCCGATGAACGCCGAAGGGCGGGAACGGATCTGTGCGAACGCGAGGCCGTTGCTCATCCCCTGCCCCGCATCCCGGGCGCCGCCGACTGCGGCCGGTCGGTGGCCGACGTCAGCACCCGCATACGGGCCGAGATCTCCTCCGGGTCGCCCAGCATCAGTTCGTCGGAGACCTCTCCGTCGACCAGGAACAGCACCCGGTCCGCCCAGGCGGCAGCGCTGGGCTCGTGAGTGACCATGACGACGGTCGCGCCCAGGTTGTCCACCGCCTCCCGCAGCAGGGTGAGCACCTCCGCCGCCGTGGTGGTGTCCAGTGCCCCGGTGGGCTCGTCGGCGAAGATGACGTCCGGCTCGGTGATCAGGGCACGGGCGATGGCGACGCGCTGCTGCTGTCCGCCGGAGAGTTCACCCGGGCGGTGCCGCGCCCGGTCGGGCAGTCCGACCCGGGCCAGCATCTGCTCGATGGCGCCCCGGTCGACCGGTCGGCCGGCCAACTTCAGGGGCAGCCGGACATTCTGATAGACCGTCAGTGCAGGCAGCAGGTTGAAGTGCTGGAAGACGAAGCCCAGACGGTTCAGGCGCAGGTCGCTCAGCCTGCTCTCGCGCAGCTTCGTCAGATCGGTGTCACCGAGCAGCACCGAGCCCGAGGTCGGCCGGTCGAGCCCCGCGGCGCATTGCAGGAAGGTGCTCTTGCCCGACCCGGACGGGCCCATCACGGCGGTGAAACTGGCGCGGGGCAAAGCGATGCCGACCCCACGCAGCGCGTGCACGGCGCTGTTCCCGCGTCCGTACCGTTTGTGCACGTCCCGCAGCGTCACCGCGGGTTCCCCCGGGAGGTACTCGGAGGCCGGCAGGGGCCGTTGTCCCCCGAGGCGGGCATCGGGGAGCGCCGGACTCTCCTCGCCCTCGGCCCGACCGGAGCTTGGATGCCGAGACCGACGGAACATGAAGATCCTCCCTGAGGACTGTGCGACCCCGCGCGGGCGGGCAGCGGGGTGCCGGAGCGTCGAAGTGAGATGAGGGATGCATACCGCCCGGAGTCGGGGTGTCACCGTGCGAGACGGGACACCCCCAACCCCGTAACTTATAGGCCTACGCCGGGCGGGGTGAACGTCGGCGCGCGCCGCGCCGGGTGAGCCTGCTCGAAGCCGTGTGCGAAGCGGATCAGCTGCGGTTCGCTCCAGGCGGTGCCCATGAAGGTGATGCCGACCGGCAGCCCGTGCACGAACCCGGCGGGGACGTTGATGGCCGCATAGCCGGCATAGCCCACGGGGATCGCGCTGCCCATGATCTGCGGATCCCCGTTGACCAGGTCGATCTTCCAAGTGGGCGCGCCCGTCGGCATCATCAGGGCGTCCACCCGGTGATTCTTCAGTGCCGCGTCGATGCCCTCGTCACGGGCGACCCGGCGCACCGTGGCCACCGCCTTCTTGTACTCGGCGTCCGACGGCTTGCCCGCGTAATCGGCCACGGTCTGGAGGATGTTCTGGTCGAAGTACTCCAGCTCCGTGTCCGCGTGCGCCTTGTTGTACGCGACGAGCTCGGCGATGCTGCGGGGGTGATCGCCGGGAGTCCGCGCGAGGTAGGACTCGATGTCGTGCTTCATCTCGGTGATCTGGACGATGAAGGCGGCGTCCAGATCCGACATCATCTTTTCCGCGGTGGGGATGTTGGCGTTGTCGACGACCACCGCGCCGGCGTTCCTCAGCACCTCGACGGCCTGCTCCGCGACGGCGTCCGCGTGTGAGCTGTAGCCGGCGAAGACCTCCCTGGTGATGCCGATCCGGGCACCCTTCAGCCCGCCCGGCTTCAGGAAGGGGGTGTAGTCCGAGTGGAACTTGCCCGCGCTGGCCGCGGTGGCCGTGTCGGTGGGGTCCACCCCGGTGAGCACCCCGAGCAGCAGGGCGGCGTCCGCCACCGTGCGGCAGATCGGGCCGATGGTGTCGAAGCTCCGTGCCCCCGGGAACATGCCGGTGCGGCTGGTGAGTCCGGTGGTGGGCCGGATGCCGACCACACTGTTGGCGCCCGAGGGGCCCAGGATGGACCCGATCGTCTCGGTCCCGATGGCACCCGCGCACAGGCCCGCCGCCGTGGCCGCGGCGGGGCCCGCGCTGGAGCCGTTGGGCGAGCGGTCCAGCTTGTACGGGTTGCGGGTCTGGCCGCCCCGCTGGCTGTAACCGCTCGACGAGCTGACCAGCGAGGTCAGATTGGCCTTGCCCAGCGGGATGGCACCGGCCGCGCGCAGCCGGGCGACCACCGTGGCGTCATGGGCCGGGCGGGCACCCAGCAGCGCACGCAGGCCATTGGTGCTGTGCATCTTGTCCGCGGTGCCGATGTTGTCCTTGATCAGCAGCGGAATGCCGTGCAGCACGCCGCGGAGCTTGCCCGCCTTGCGCTCGGCGTCCAGCTTCGCGGCCAGCTTCAGCGCCTCCGGATTCGTCTCCAGGACGGCGTGCAGCGCGGGGCCCGCAAGGTTCAGCTCGGCGATCCGGTCCAGGTAGAACTTGGTGAGTTCCACCGAGGTGAGCTTGCCGGCGGCGAGCTGCTTGAGCAGGTCGGTGATGCTGGTTTCCGCCAGTCCGCCGCGCGAGGCGAGCAGGGACCGGGCGGGCGCGGCGCGGTCGGGTACCACGGCAGCCCGTGCCCGGGGCATGCCGAGCCCCAGCATCGCCGGGGCGGCCACCGCCGCTCCGAGCCCCAGCAGTCGGCGACGGTGTATCTCGGGTATGTCGGAAAGATGTTTTCCGGCCATCGTCTCGCTCTCTGAATCACTGTGAACAGGTGCCAGAGACCGTACGAGGCCGCAATTCTCTTTCGTTATCGGGAACGTCAGCCGCGGCATGAACCGCGTGGTCACCCTCCCGTCCGGCCGGCCCGGGACCGGGTGGCACGGCGCTGTCGTGCCACCCGGACCGGGCCGGTATCCGGGTTTCAGACCGTGTCGTCACCCGTCAGGAGCGTTCTGCGCGCGTCCAGTTCCCGCATCCGCTCGGACAGGACGGCGCCCACCGCGTGCAGCGGCTCCCCCTCCAGCAGATCATCGTGCGGGCAGGCGATGCGGCGGTTCTCGATACCACCGGCGACCACGCGGCTCCACGCCTGCGGCATCGCGGCGGGGTCCGCCCGGCCGACCGTCGTGGTGAAGAGCAGCAGGTCACCCTTGAACGTGCCGGGCTCATAACGGCTGTTGTTGCCGACACCGTTGATCATCGCGTCGAGAATCCGGGCGAGCTGCTCTTCGGTGAAGTTCCCCGGCAGCCCGGCCCGCAGCGAGTCGATCACCTGCTCCCGCTGCCGCGCCTCGTCGTACCCCTCGCCGTTCCCCCGGCCCAGGTCGGCATGGAACCTGGCGAGCACCTGCCCGTCGTCGAGCGGTACGGCCTCGACGTCACCACCGGGGTACGCGTCGAGGACGGCCAGCAGCTCCACCTCCTCTCCCAGGTCCTGGAGCCGGGTGGCGATCGCGTGCACGATGTTGCCGCCCAGGGAATAACCCAGCAGGCGGTACGGGCCGGCCGGCTGGACCCGCCGGATCTGCGCGGTGTAGTCCTCGACCATCTCCGCGAAGGTCTCCGGGAGGGCAGCGTCCCCGGCCAGTCCACGGCTCTGAAGCCCGTAGACGGGCGTGTCAGCGGCCAGCACTCCCAACAAGCCGGTGTAGCACCAACTCAGCGGTACGGAGGGGTGCGCACAGAACAGCGGGGTGCCGGTCCCGGACGCGCGCAGCGGCAGCAGCACGCCCAGGCCGTCGTCCTGGCGCGCGTCCCCGGCGCCCCCGCCGGTCCGCCGGGCGAGGCCGGCGACGGTGGGCGCCCCGAAGACCTCGCGCACGGTGAGTTCGATGCCGAACTCACCACGGATCCGGCCGGTGAGCCGGGTCGCGAGCAGGGAGTGGCCGCCCAGGTCGAAGAAGTTGTCGTCGATCCCGACCCGGTCCGCGCCGAGTACCTCCGCGAAGATCGCGCACAGCTTCTCCTCGTGGGCGTCGCGCGGACCCCTGCCGTCCGCGGCACCGCTGAATTCCGGGGCGGGAAGCGCCGTGCGGTCGAGCTTGCCGTTCGGTGTGAGGGGCAGTGCGTCCAGGGTGACGAACGCGGAGGGCACCATGTACTCCGGCAGCACCTCGGCCACCCGGCTGCGCAGCTCTGCCCCCTCCAGCTCGGCGCCGTTCGCCCCGGCGGGCACGACGTAGGCGACGATGCGCCGGTCGCCGGGCCGGTCCTCCCGCACGATCACCGCGACCTGCCCGGCGGCAGGCTGGGCGGCGAGGACGTTCTCGATCTCGCCGAGCTCGATGCGGAAGCCACGGACCTTGACCTGGTGGTCGACCCGGCCGATGAACTCCAGCTGTCCGTCGGCGCGGCGGCGCACGAGGTCACCGGTGCGGTACATGCGACCGCCACCGGCGCTGAACGGGTCGGCGACGAAGCGGGTGGCGGTCAGCTCCGGACGGCCGAGGTAGCCCCGGGCCAGCCCCGGACCGGAGAGGTAGAGCTCCCCGGGAACTCCTGCCGGCACCGGCTGGAGCGCGGAGTCGAGGACGTACAGCCGGGTGTTGAACACCGGCCGGCCGATCGGCGTCGGGCCCGCCCCCTGCTCCGGGCCGCAGACCGCGAAGCAGGTGTCCACCGTGGCCTCCGTCGGACCGTAGGCGTTGACCATGCGCCGCCCCGCCGACCAGAACGCCGTGACATCCGGCGGGCACGCCTCGGCCCCCACCATCAGCGACGCCAGCGACGGCAGCTCCCGACGGGGCAGGCCCACCAGGATCGACGCCGGCATGTGCGCGTGCGTGATCTCCCGCTCCGCCAGGAACTCCGCGAGCTCCTCCCCGGCGAGGGGGCGAGGGGGCAGTACCAGACAGGCCCCGGACAACAGGCCCATGCACAGCTCCGCCACGGACACGTCGAAGCTCGGAGAAACCAGCTGGGAGACCCGGCACCCCGGTCCCGCACCCAGCCGGGCCGTCTGATGCGCCGACAGGTTCGCCACTCCTCTGTGGGAGACGACGACGCCCTTGGGCTGACCGGTGGACCCGGAGGTGTAGATGAGGTAGGCGGGGTGGGTGGTGAGCAGCGGTGTGGTGCGGTGGGAGTTGTTCGGGTTGGTAGCGGGCCGGCCGGTGTCGCTGCCGGTATCGAGGACGACGCTGGTCAGGTCGCTGTCGGTGTCGAGGATGACCGTGGTCAGGTCGGTGTCGGGCAGACCGGCCGCGGTGTTCTTGTCGGTGACGAGCAGGGTGGGCCGGGCGTCGCCGAGCATGTAGGTGAGGCGGTCGGCCGGGTAGTCCGGGTCGAGGGGTACGTAGGCAGCGCCCGCTTTGACGATGGCGAGGATCGCCACGACGAAGTCGATGCTGCGGGGGAGGGCGACGGCAACGTACTTTTCGGGCCCCGCGCCCTGGGCGATGAGGTGATGGGCGAACTGGTTGGCGCGGGTGTTCAGCTCGGCGTAGGTGAGCCGGGTCCCCTCGTGCTCCAGGGCGGGCGCGTCCGGGGTACGGGCCACCTGGGCCTCGAAGAGTTCGGGCAGGGTGGCCTCGGGAACGTCGCGTGCGGAGTCGTTCCAGCCGTGGAGCAGCAGCTCACGCTCCTCTACGGAGAGGATGTCCAGCTCCGCGATCGGGCGTGAGGCGTCCTCGACGGCGTTGCGCAGCAGGCGTTCCAGCCGTGCCGCGATGTTCTCGGCGGTCCCCCGGTCGAAGAGGTCGGTCGCGAACTCGACCACCCCCCGCATGCCGACGGCCTCACCACCCTCACCGAAGACCTCCAGGAGGTTGACTGCCAGGTCGACCTTGGCCACACCGGTATCGACGCCCGCACTTTCGGCGGAGAGCCCCCGCATGGCGAACTCACCGTCGGAAGCCGACTCAAGACCCAGAACAACCTGGAAGAGGGGGTTGTGTGCGAGGGAGCGGGTGGGGTTGAGGAGTTCGACGAGGCGTTCGAAGGGGACGTCTTGGTGGGTGTAGGCGGCGAGGTCGGTTTCTCGTACGCGTGCGAGGAGTTCGGCGAAGGTGGGGTTGCCGGAGGTGTCGGTGCGTAGGACGAGGGTGTTGATGAAGAAGCCGACGAGGTTGTCGAGTGCGTCGTCGGTGCGTCCGGCGATGGGGGAGCCGAGGGGGATGTCGGTGCCTGCGCCGAGGCGGGTCAGGAGTGTGGCCAGTGCTGTCTGGACGACCATGAAGACGCTGGCTTGGTGTTCGCGTGCCAGGCGGGTGATGCCGTGGTGCAGCTCGGTGTCCCAGACGAAGGGGACGCCGGCGCCGTGGTGGCCGGCGATGGCGGGCCGGGGCCGGTCGGTGGGGAGTTCGAGGTGGTCGGGGAGAGCGGTGAGGGTGGTGCGCCAGTAGTCGATCTGGCGGGAGATGAGGCTCTGTGGATCGCTCTCGTCGCCGAGGACTTCGCGTTGCCAGAGCGCGTAATCGGCGTACTGGACGGGCAGTGGTGCCCACTGCGGAGCGGTGCCGTCACGGCGGGCCGCGTAGGCGGTGGCGAGATCCTGGGCGAGGGGGCCCATGGACCAGCCGTCGCCGGCGATGTGGTGGGCCAGGATCAGCAGGGTGTGCTGGTCGGCCGCCGTGGTGAACACCCAGGCGCGCAGGGGCACGTCTCTGGTCAGGTCGAAGGTGTGGGTGACCGCCTGGCTGACGGCGGCGTCCAGGTCGTCTTCGTCGGTGGGGACGATGTCGATGGCCGGCCGGGCGGCATCGCCGTGCAGGACCTGCTGGTAGGGCGTTCCGTCGTACTCGGGGAAGACGGTGCGCAGGGTTTCGTGCCGGTCGGTGAGGTCGTGGATGGCGTCGCGGAGTGCTGCGGTGTCGAGTTCACCGGTCAGCCGAAGCACCAGCGGCACGTTGTAGGTCGCGCTCGGCCCCTCCAACTGGTGGAGGAACCACAGGCGTTGCTGAGCGGGGGAGAGCGGGATGTGGTCGGGGCGAGGCCTGGGGGTGAGCGGGGTCCGTGTTCCGGTGGTGTGGTGGAGGCGGGTGGCGAGGGTGGCGACGGTGGGTGCTTCGAAGAGGTCGCGGACGGTGAGTTCGGTGTTGAGGGTGGTGCGGATGCGGCTGGTGAGGCGGGTGGCGAGGAGGGAGTGGCCGCCGAGGTCGAAGAAGTTGTCGTCGATACCGACGCGGTCCACGCCGAGGGTTTCGGCGAAGGCGTGGCAGAGGAGTTCTTCGTGGGTGTTGCGGGGGCCTCGGGTGGTTGTGGTGGGGGTGAACTGGGGGGCGGGGAGGGCCTTGTGGTCCAGCTTTCCGTTGGGTGTCAGGGGCAGCACATCCAGCGTGACGACGGCTGCGGGGACCATGTAGTCCGGCAGGGTCTGCGCGGCGTGTTCGCGCAGGTCGACGGTTGCCGTATCAGCGCCCTCCGCGGGAACGACGTAGGCGACGATGCGTTGGTCGCCGGGCTGGTCTTCGCGGACGATGACGGCTGTCTGTCGCACGTGGGGGTGGTGGGTGAGGGTGGCTTCGATTTCGCCGAGTTCGATGCGGTAGCCGCGGACTTTGACTTGGGTGTCGATGCGTCCGGCGAATTCGAGTTGTCCGTCGGGGCGTCGGCGGGCGAGGTCGCCGGTGCGGTACATGCGGGTGCCGGGGGTGCCGTGGGGGTTGGCGGTGAAGCGGGTGGCGGTGAGGTCGGGGCGGTGGAGGTATCCGCGGGCGAGGAGGTCGCCGGCGATGTAGAGCTCGCCGGTGACGTTGGGGGGTACGGGCTGGAGGTGGGCGTCGAGGATGTGGATCTGGGTGTTCCAGATCGGGTGTCCGATGGTGATGGTGCCGGTGGGGGCGGGCTGGCCGGGTTCGATGCGGTACTGGGTGCAGCCGACGGTGGTTTCGGTGGGGCCGTATTCGTTGATGACGGTGGTGCCGGGGTGGTCGCGGCGCCACTCGTCGAGGGCTTCGCCGAGGAGGGCTTCACCACCGAGGACGAGCTGCTGGGTGGGTGAGAGGTGCGGGGGCAGGTTCTTGAGCAGGCTCAGGTGTGAGGGTGTGGCCTTGACGAAGGTCGGCGCCTGGTCAAGGTCCGGGGCGGTGCCTTCGTCCAACTCGACCAGATGCGCGCAGCCGCCGAGGGTGAGGGGTCCGAGGAGGCCGGTGACGGTGAGGTCGAAGGAGACCGGCGAGTGGACGAGAGTCCGTCCGCTCATGGCGGGGTAGGCGGCGTGGGCCCAGCGGAGGTAGAGGTTCAGCGAGCGGTGCTCGACGACGACACCCTTGGGCCGCCCTGTGGAGCCAGACGTGTAGATGACGAAGACAGGATGCGAGGTCTTCGCCTCATCCAACCGGTCAGCATTGGTGGGATCGGTGACGGGGAGACCGGCTGTGTGGAGCTGATCGGTGGTCAGCGTGGTGACGCCCGTCTCCGGCAGGCCGGCGGCGGTGTCCTTGTCGGTGATGAGCAGGGTGGGCCGGGCGTCGCTGAAGAGGTAGGCGATGCGGTCGGCGGGGTAGTCGGGGTCGACGGGGAGGTAGGCGGCGCCGGTTTTGGCGACGGCGAGGATCGCCACGACGACGTCGATCGTGCGGGGCAGGGCGAGGGCGACGATCTGCTCGGGGCCGACGTTTCTGCTGATGAGGTGATGTGCGAGCTGGTTGGCGCGGGCGTTCAGCTCGCTGTAGGTGAGCTGGGTGCCCTCGTGCTCCAGGGCGGGCGCGTCCGGGGTACGGGCCACCTGGGCCTCGAAGAGTTCGGCGAGGGTGGCGTCGGGAACGTTGCGCGCGGTGTTGTTCCAGCCGTGGAGCAGCAGCTCACGTTCCTGCGCGGAGAGGACGTCGACCTCTCCGATGGGGCGTGAGGCGTCCTCGACCGCGTTGCGCAGCAGGCGTTCCAGCCACGCCGCGATGCTCTCGGCGGTCTGCCGGTCGAAGAGGTCGGTCGCGAACTCCACCGATCCCCGCATGCCCGAGGGCACACCGCGGCTGTCCAGCTGCTCCTCAAGCGCGAACGACAGGTCGAACTTGGCCGACGCCGCGTCCAGAGCGTGCTCCCGGACCGCCAGCCCCGCCAGATCGAGTTCGAGGTCACTGCTGTTCTGGAAGGTCAATATCACCTGGAAGAGGGGGTGGTGCGCCAGGGAGCGGGTGGGATTGACGATCTCCACGAGCCGCTCGAAGGGCACGTCCTGGTGGGCGTAGGCCGCCAGGTCCGCTTCCCGCACCCGCCCCAGGAGTTCGGCGAAGGTGGGGTCGCCGGAGGTGTCGGTGCGCAGCACCAGCGTGTTGACGAAGAACCCGACCAGATCCTCCAGCGCGTCGTCGGTGCGTCCGGCGATGGGCGAGCCGATGGGGATGTCGGTGCCGGCGCCGAGTCGGGTCAGCAGTGCGGCGATGCCGGCCTGGACGACCATGAAGACACTGACCTGATGTTCGCGTGCGAGCCGCACCATGCCCCGGTGCACCTCGGCGTCCAGCTCCATCTCGACGCTGTCGCCCTGGTGGCTGGCCACCGCGGGCCGCGGCCGGTCGGCGGGGAGCTCCAGCTGCTCGGGGAGTCCTGCCAGAGTGCTGCGCCAGTAGGCGATCTGCCGGGAGAGGACGCTGTCCGGGTCGCTCTCGTCGCCGAGGACTTCGCGCTGCCAGAGGGTGTAGTCGGCGTATTGGACCGGCAGTGGGGCCCAGTGCGGGGTGGCGCCGTCGCAGCGGGCGGTGTAGGCGGTGGACAGGTCGTGGGCGAGGGGGGCCAGGGAGGCGCCGTCGCTGACGATGTGGTGGGCGAGGAGGAGGACGAGGTGTTCGTCGTGCGCGAGGGTGAAGACCCAGGCGCGCAGCGGCACGTCCTTGGTCAGGTCGAAGGTGTGGGTGCTGGCCTGGTCGACGGCGGTGTTCAGGTCGGCTTCGTCGACGGGGACGATGTCGATGACCGGCCGGGCGGCGTCGCCGTGCAGGACGTGCTGGTAGGGGGCACCGTCGGTGTGGGGGAAGACGGTGCGCAGGCTCTCGTGCCGGTCGGTGAGGTCATGGATCGCCTCGCGCAGTGCCTTGACGTCCAGTTCGCCGGTCAGCCGTAGCGGCATCGGCACGTTGTACGTCGCGCTCGGTCCCTCCAACTGGTGGAGGAACCACAGCCGTCGCTGCGCGTACGACAGCGGCACCCGCTCGGGCCGCTCCACCGGCACCAACGCCGCACGTGCCCCGGCCACATGGTCCAGCCGGCCGGCCAGCCCGGCCGCGGTCGGGGTCTCGAAAAGGTCCCGGACCGCGGGCTCCACTCCCAGTACGGTACGGACCCGGCTGATCAGACGCATGGCGAGGAGCGAGTGTCCGCCGAGGTCGAAGAAGTTGTCCTCGGCCCCGACCCGGTCCACGCCCAGGACCTCGGCGAAGAGACCGCACAGGATCTCCTCCCGGGGGTCGCGCGGGCGCCGGGAGGCGGTGGTGGACACGAGGTCGGGAGCCGGAAGAGCACGCCGGTCCAGCTTGCCGTTCGGCGTCAGGGGCAACGCGTCGAGGAGAACGAAGGCCGCGGGGACCATGTAGTCCGGCAGTGTCTGTGCGGCGTGTTCGCGCAGGCCGGTGGGTGCCGTGCCGGTGTCTTCGGCCGGGACGACATAGGCCACGATCCGCTGGTCACCGGGCCGGTCCTCGCGGACGACAACTGCCGCCTGCCGTACCAGGGGATGGCTGCCGACCACGGCTTCGATCTCGCCCGGCTCGATGCGCAGGCCACGGATCTTCACCTGGTCGTCGGCGCGGCCGGCGAACTCCAGCAGCCCGTCCGCGCGGCGCTTCACCACGTCGCCCGTACGGTACATACGGGTCCCCGGCGCCCCGAAGGGATCGGCGACGAACCGCCCGGCCGTCAGGTCCGTACGGCCCAGATAACCCCGTGCCAGCTGGTCGCCCGCGACATACAACTCGCCCGGCACGCCCACCGGTACCGGCTTCAGAGCGGCGTCCAGGACATGGATACGCGTGTTCCAGACGGGGCGGCCGACCGGTACCACGCCCGTATCCGCGGCAGGGTCGAAGGTGTGGGTGGTGATCTGCACGGTCGACTCGGTCGGCCCGTAGAGGTTGGTCACGCTCACCCCCCAGGACTCGGCCGTCCGCGCCGCCAGGGCAGGTGCGAGGGGCTCGCCGCCGACGAAGATCCGTTGCAGCGGCAGCGCTTCGTCGTCACGGACCGCGCCGGCCACGACGGCCAGCAGGGAGGGCACGAACTGGGCCACGGTGACGCCGTGTTGCCGGATGTACGCGAGCAGCCGCTCCGGTTCCCGGGTGAGGGACTCGGGCGCGACGCAGAGCGTGGCGCCGGTGAGCAGCGGGAGCCAGATCTCCCAGACCGACGCGTCGAAGGTGAGCGCGGTGCGGGCCAGGACGGTGTCCTGCGCGCCGAGCGGGAACGCGCCGGCCATCCAGGACATGTGGTTGACGAGGGCGCCGTGCTCGACCAGGACGCCCTTCGGGGTGCCGGTGGACCCCGACGTGTAGATGGCGTACGCGGGGTGGGAGGGCAGGACCCCGGGGCCGGCCGGCGCGGTGGCCGGCTGCGCGGCGAGCGCCTCTTGGATATCGGCGGCGTCCAGCACCAGCTGCGGGATGCCGGCGCCGGCTGTCGCGGCGGCCGACTCGGTGGCCGTGATCACCATGGCCGGGGCGGCGTCGGCGAGGGTGAAGGAGATCCGGTCCTTGGGGTGGCCGGGGTCCAGGGGCAGATAGGCCGCCCCGCTCTTCAGCACGCCGAACAGCGCCACGATCATGTCCGCGGAGCGGGGCAGGGCCAGTGCCACGAGCTGCTCCGGGCGGGCACCACGAGCGATCAGCAGCTGGGCGAGACGGTTGGCCCGCTCGTTCAGCTCCGCGTAGGTGAGGGCGGTCTCCTCGCACACCACCGCGGTGGCCTGGGGCGTACGGGCACACTGCGCCTCGAACAGGGCCAGCGGCGTCGTCGCGGGTACCTCGTGCGCCGTGTCGTTCCAGGCGCCGAGACGGGCACGCTCCCCGGGGCCGGTCAGATCGATCCGGCCCAGCGGAACGTCGGGTTCGGTGACGACCGACTCGAGCAGCCGGTGGACCCGGGCCACGACGGCTTCCGCCGTCTCCCGGCCGAACAGGTCGGCGCGGTAGTCGAGTCGCAGGGTCAGCCGGCCGCCGAGCTGGTCGCCGACCAGGTTCAGGGCATAGTGCGTCGCGTCGCGGCCGTCGGCCTCCGTCAGCCGGAGCCCCGCCACGGGCGTCTCGTCGTCGCCGGCACCGACCGGATAGTTCTCGAACACCGTCGTGGTGTCGAAGAGTTCACCTGCTCCGGCGAGCTGCTGGATCCGGCCGAGGCCGAGGTACTGGTGGGGCAGCAGCGCGCTCTGCTCCTCCTGGAACCGGGCCAGGTTCTCCAGGAAGGACCGCTCCTGGGCCAGTCGGGCGCGTACCGGGATGGTGTTGATGAACAGCCCGATCATCGCCTCGGAACCGGGGAGTTCGGCCGGCCGGGTGGAGACCGTCGTGCCGAACACCACGTCGTTCCGCCCGGTCAGCTGGGCGAGCACCACCGCCCAGGCGCCTTGTAGCACGCTGTTCATCGTCAGCCGGCGGCCGCGGGCCGCGGCGGTCAGCTCGGCCGTGAACTCCTCGGACAGCTCGCGCGTGACGCGCTCGGGCAGTGCCGGTGACCGCTCCGCGGTGTCCGCCACCCGCGTCGGCCCTTCCAGGCCCGACAAGGCCTGCTGCCAGGCTCGTTCGGCCCGGCCCAGGTCCTGCTTCCCGAGCCATCCCAGGTAGTCGCGGTAGGGCGTGAGCCTGGGCAGGCCCGCGGGGCTGCCCTGCTGTGCGTAGAGCGTGAACAGCTCGTCCAGCAGGAGCGGTGTGGACCAGCCGTCGAGGAGAATGTGATGGCTGGTCAGGGCCAGGCAGTACCGCTGGTCACCGAGGCGTACGAGGGTCAGCCGCAGCAGCGGCGGCCTGGCCAGGTCGAAGCGCTCCGCGCGGTCGGCGGCGAGCCACCGTTCCAGCTCCGCCTCGCGCTCGGTCTCCTCCGTCGCGGTGAGCTCGATCTCCGCCAGCGGGACCGGTACGTGACGGTGGATGACCTGGATCGGCTGGCCGTTCTTGCGGGTGCGGAAGCCCGCCCGCAGGTTGGCGTGCCGGGTGAGCAGCGTGCCCACGGACTTCCGCAGCACGGCGGTGTCCACGGCCCCCTCGATCCGGAGGACGAGCTGCACGTTGTAGATGTCGGGTGCCTGCCCGTCGTACAGCGCGTGGAACAGGAACCCCTCCTGCAGCGGGGCCAGCGGCAGGACGTCCTCGAGTGCGGACTGAGTCTTCACGGCATTTCCAATTCGGCTTCGAGTTCGTCGATTTCGTCCTGGCTCAGCGACCCCAGGGACAGGTCGGACGGTGTGTGTCCGCCGGCGCCCTGGTCTTCGCAGTGGGCCACCAGTGCCGTCAGAGCCGTGAACCAGCTCTCGGCGAGGTCGCGCACGTCCTGCTCGGTCAGCAGACCCTCGGGCCAGTTCCATGTGCCGGAGAGCCGCGGGCCGTCGGCGTGGTCCTCGGTCACCGCGTTGATGACCAGGGCGTGGGTCACGGGCATCCGCGGGTCGTGACCGGACGGCAGGGTCGCGTCCGGCGCCATGTCCCAGTCCTGGGCGGCGGCTTCCTCGGAGGCGGCGAACCGTCCCAGATAGTTGAAGCCGATCTGCGGTGCCGCGAGGCCCGACAGCTCCCGGGCCGTCTCGGGGTGGAGGTGGCGGAGCATGCCGAAGCCCATTCCGTTGTCGGGGAAGGCCCGCAGCTGTTCCTTGATCCTTTTGACCGTCCGGCCCATGCCGGAGCCGCCGGCCCAGACATCGGACCGGTCGTACTCCCCGGGGTCGAGGCGGACCGGGTACATGCTGGTGAACCAGCCGACCGTGCGGGTCAGGTCGGTGCCCGGAAGGATCTCCTCCCGGCCGTGCCCCTCAAGATCGACCAGCACCTGGCTGCCCGTACCGCCCCAGCGGCGACGCCATTCGAGGACGGCCAGTGCGAGGCCGCTGAGCAGGATGTCGTTGACCCCGGCGTGGAACGCGCCCGGCACACTCGTCAGCAGCGGGTGGGTGACCTCGGAGGGCAGGGTGAGGGTCAGCGAGCGGGTGGTGTCCCCCCGGTCCCGGACCGGGTCCAGCTCTCTGCCGCCGATGAGGGGCTCCTCCGTGCGGAGGATCTCCTTCCACACCGGCAGTTCGGCGAGCCGGTCCGGGTGCTGCGCCGCCGTCGTCAACTGCCGCGACCACTCGCGCAGCGAGGTCCCGGCGGGTTCCGGCGCCGGCTGCCGGCCGGCCGCCACCGCCTCCCAGGCGGCGACCAGATCGGGCAGCAGGATGCGCCAGGACACCCCGTCGACCACCAGGTGGTGCAGCACCAACAGCAGCCGGCCCGGTTCGCCGGACCCCCGGTCGAACCACACCACCTGCACCATGGCGCCCTCGCGCGGCGCGAGCCGTGCCACGGCGCGGTCGCCTTCCGCGGCCATCAGCGCGGCGAGGCGGTCGCCGTGCAGACCGTCCGCGCCGACCCGGCGTACACAGTCCTCGGCCGCCACCTTGCCCCGGGGCATGACCTCGGGGCTCCAGCCCGGCGCGCCGGACGCGGCGTCCTGTGCCGGTGCCCCGTTCACCCGCAGCCGCAGGGCGTCATGGTGGTCGAGCAGTGCCTGTACGGCCGCGGTCAGCCGCTGCTCGCCCAGGTCCGCCGGGACCTGGAGCATCATGGACTGGTTGAAGCCGTCCACCGGCGCGTCGAGCTCCCGCAGCCAGTGCATGATCGGCGTCGGCGGCAGGGCGCCGACCCCGGCGTCGGGGTCCGTGGCCGCGGCCGTGGCCGGCAGCCCGGCCGTGAGCGCCGCCAGCGCCTCCACGGTCTGGTGCTGGAAGATCTCCCGCGCGGTGAGCGCGATGCCTTCCTTACGTGCCCGCGAGATGAGCTGGATGGACAGGATGCTGTCGCCGCCCAGCTCGAAGAAGCTGCTGGTGACCCCGACCCGCGGCAGGTTCAGCACCTCCGCGAAGACCGCGCACAGCGTCTCCTCCCGCGGGGTGCGCGGCGGCTCGAAACCCGCCACCGCCGCGAAGTCCGGGGCCGGCAGCGCCCGGACGTCCAGCTTGCTGTTGGCCGTCAGGGGCAGCGTGTCCAGCACGGTCAAGGCCGCGGGCATCATGTAGTCGGGCAGTTGCCCGGACAGATGTGCCCGCAGCTCCCCGACGTCCACCCCGCTGCCGTCCTCGTCCGCCACGACATAGGCGACGACCCGCTTGTCCCCGGGTCGGTCCTCCCGCACGATGACGGCTGCCTGCCCGACGGCGGGGTGCGCGGCGAGGACGTTCTCGATCTCGCCCAGCTCGATACGGAATCCGCGGATCTTGACCTGGCGGTCGACCCGGCCCAGGAACTCCAGCTCACCGTCGGCACGCCACTTGACCAGGTCGCCGGTGCGGTACATCCGCCGGCCCGCCGCCCCGAAGGGATCGGCGACGAAGCGCCCGGCGGTCAGCTCCGGCCGGCGCAGATATCCGCGGGCCAGCTGGCTGCCCGCGAGATACAGCTCGCCCGGCACCCCCACCGGCGTCGGGCACAGCGCGGAATCCAGCACATACACCTGGGTGTTGCGGACCGGCCGGCCGATCGGCGGGGCGACGGGCTCGCTCAGCACGTCGCTGGAGGTCACCCACACCGTCGCCTCGGTCGGGCCGTACCCGTTGAACATCCGCCGGCCCGGCGCCCACCGGCCGACGACCTCACCGGTGAAGGCATCACCGCCCACGGCCAGCGAACGCAGCTCGGGCAGCGCACGCGCCGGCATGCTCGCCAGCGCCGCCGCCGCCATCGGCGCGTGGTTGATCCGCAGCTCCTCCAGTACCCGGGCCAGCGCTTCACCGGCGAACGGACCGGCCGGCGGAATCACCAGGCAGGCGCCGGACAGCAGCGCCAGCCACAGTTCGAGCACCGAGGCGTCGAAACTGGGGGACGCGAACTGCGATACCCGGCTGCCCTCTTCGACCCCGCAGCGCTCGATCTTGTCGGCGGCGAAGCCGGCCATGCCGCTGTGCGCGACGACCACGCCCTTGGGGCGTCCGGTGGAACCGGAGGTGTAGATGACGTAGGCGGGGTGGGCCGGCAGCAGCGGCGTGACCCGGTCGGCGTCCGTGGGGTCGTGCTCCACGCCGCCGTCCGCGTCCTCCACGGTCAGGACGGGAACCGGGGTCCGCGGCAGCCGATCGAGGGTCGCGTTGCCCGTCAGCACGGCGACGGGCTCGGCGTCCTCCAGCATGTAACGGACGCGGTCGGCGGGGTAGTCGGGGTCGATGGGGAGGTAGGCGGCGCCGGTCTTGAGGACGGCGAGGATGGCGGTGACGAGGTCGGTGGAGCGGGGGAGGGCGAGGGCGACGACGTTTTCGGGTCCGACGCCGTGGGTGAGGAGGTGGTGCGCCAGCCGGTTGGCGTGGGTGTTGAGTTCGGCGTAGGTCAGGACGGTCGTGCCGTGTTCGACGGCCGGCAGGTGGGGGGTCCGCGCCGCTTGTGCCTGGAAGAGCTCGGGCAGGGTGGCGGCGGATACGGGGTGTGCGGTGTCGTTCCACTCGACGAGGATCTGGTGGCGTTCCTGGTCGGAGAGCACGGCCAGGTGCGTGAGGGGCCGGGAGGCGTCCGCGACGGCTGCGCGCAGGAGTCGTTCCAGACGGGCGGTGAGCTGCTGGGCACTGGGCCGGTCGAAGAGGTCGGTGGCGAACTCCACCGTTCCCGCAAGCCCCGCGAACGCCCGCTCGTCGGTGCGGAGTTCCTCCACATTGAAGGCCAGGTCGATCTTCGCGGTGCCCGTGCCCACGTCCTCCATACCGGCCTGTAGGCCCGGCAGTTCGATCGTGGCCTCGTCGGTGTTCTGCAGCACCAGCATCACCTGGAACAGGGGGTGATGCGCCGTCGACCGTACGGGGTTGACGACCTCCACCAGCCGCTCGAAGGGCACGTCCTGGTGCGCGTAGGCCGCCAGGTCCGTCTCCCGTACGCGGTGCACCAACTCGGCGAAGGTGGGATCGCCGGAGGTGTCGGTCCGCAGGACGAGGGTGTTGACGAAGAAGCCGACCAGCTTCTCCAGCGCGTCGTCCGTGCGCCCGGCGACCGGGGTGCCGATCGGGATGTCCGTGCCCGCGCCCAGCCGGGTCAGCAGCGCGGCCAGACCCGCCTGGAGCACCATGAACACACTCGACCCGTGTTCCCGGGCCAGCCGTGCGACTCCCTCGTGCAGCTCCGCGTCCCAGGTGAACTCGGCGGCGTCACCGCGGTATCCGGCCACCGCCGGGCGGGGCCGGTCGGTGGGCAGCTCCAGCTGGTCCGGGAGCCCGGCGAGCGTCCGCTGCCAGAAGTCGATCTGACCGGAGATCACGCTCTGCGGGTCGTCCTCGTCCCCCAGTGCGGCACGCTGCCACAGGGTGTAGTCCGCATACTGCACCGGCAGCGGAGCCCAGCCGGGCGCCGTGCCCGCACACCGCGCCGTGTACGCCAGCGACAGGTCGTCGATCAGCGGCGCGAGCGAAGCCCCGTCGCTGGCGATGTGGTGCATCAGGATCAGCAGGGCGTGCTCGTCGGCTGCCGTGGTGAACACCCAGGCCCGCAGCGGGACCTCGGCCGTCAGCTCGAAGGCGTGACGCGCCGCCTCGGCCAGCTGCCCGTCCACCCGGCCCGGGTCGCTCTGCACGACCTCGACCACCGGGCGGGCGGCATCGCCCGCCAGCACCAGCTGGTACGGCGTGCCGTCGACGTCCGGGAAGACGGTACGCAGGGACTCGTGCCGCCCGGCCACGTCCGCCATCGCCCCGCGCAGCGCCTCGACGTCCAGCGCGCCGGTCAGCCGCAGCACCAGCGGCACGTTGTAGGTCGCGCTCGGCCCCTCCAGCTGGTGCAGGAACCACAGCCGTCGCTGCGCGAACGACAGCGGCACCCGCTCGGGCCGCTCCACCGGCAGCAGCGCGGCGCGCGCGTCCCCCGCGCCGTCGAGCCGACCGGCCAGCCCGGCCACCGTCGGGACCTCGAACAGGTCCCGCACCGCCAGCTCGACACCGAAGACGGTACGGACCCGGCTGACCATCCGCGTCGCGAGCAGGGAGTGCCCGCCCAGCGCGAAGAAGGAGTCGTCGATCCCGACCCGCTCCAGGCCCAGAACCTCCGCGAAGAGACCGCACAGGATCTCCTCCCGCGCATCGCGCGGCTCCTGGAGGGCGCCCGGCTCCGCGAAGTCCGGCGCCGGGAGGGCCCGGCGGTCGAGCTTGCCGTTGGGCGTCAGCGGGAAGGCGTCCAGCACCACGAACGCGGAGGGCAGCATGTACTCCGGCAGCGTCCGTGCCGCGGCCCTCAGCAGGTGCGCCGGGTCCGGCGCCGCACCGTCAGCGGCCGGCACCACATAGGCCACGATGCGCTGGTCGCCCGGCCGGTCCTCGCGCACCATCGCCGCGACCTGGCCGACGGCCGGCTGCGCCGCGACGGCGGCCTCGATCTCGCCCAACTCGATCCGGAAGCCCCGGACCTTCACCTGGTGGTCGACCCGGCCGACGAACTCCAGCCGGCCGTCCGCGCGCCACTTCGCCAGGTCGCCGGTGCGGTACATCCGCGCGCCCGGCGCCCCGTACGGATTCGCCACGAAGCGCTCCGCCGTCAGGTCGGGCCGCCCACGGTAGCCGCGCGCCACACCGTGGCCGGCGATGTAGAGCTCACCCGGCACCCCGGCCGGCACCGGTCGCAGCCCGGCGTCCAGGACATAGACCTGCGTGTTGCCGATCGGCCGTCCGATGGGCGGCGCGCCGTCGGCGTGCACCTCCGCGGCCGCCGACCAGATGGTCGTCTCCGTGGGGCCGTACAGATTGGTGACGCTCGCGCCCAGCTCCGCCATCCGGTGCGCCAGCGGGGTGGGCAGCGCCTCGCCGCCGACGAGCATGCGCAGTCCGCGCAGAGCTTCCGGACGCTCCAGGACCAGACTCTGCCAGAGCGAGGGAGTGGCCTGCATGACGGTCACTCCGGCCGACTCCACCAGCTCGGCGAGGAGCGCCGCGTCCCGCACCTGCGCGGAGTCGGCGAGCACCACCGCGGCCCCGGAGACCAGCGGCAGATACAGCTCCAGCCCCGCGATGTCGAACGCCACCGTGGTGACCGCGAGCAGCCGGTCCGTGGGCTTCGGCGCGACACACTCGTCCATCGCCGAGAGGAAGTTCCGCAGGTTGCCGGCCGAGACCACCACACCCTTCGGGCGGCCCGTCGAACCGGAGGTGTAGATGACGTACGCCGGATTCTCCGGGGAGAGGCCGCCGGGCCGCTCCTGCGCCGTCAGGTCGCCGGCCGGCAGGGCGGCGAGCGCGGTACGGTGCGCGGCGCCGTCGACGACCACCAGCGCACCGGCGTCCACGGGCAGCTTCGCCGCGGTGCTCCCGTCGGCGAGCACACAGACGGGCCGCGCGTCCGAGAAGATGTAGTCGATCCGGTCGGCCGGGTAGTCCGGGTCGACGGGCAGGTAGGCCGCACCGGTCTTGGCCACGGCCAGCAGGGCGACCACCAGCTCCGTCGAGCGGGGCAGCGCCACCGCCACAAAGCTCTCCGGCCCGACTCCGCGGGTGAGCAGATACCGGGCGAGCCGGTTGGCCCGCGCGTTCAGCTCCGCATACGACAACGCCGCGTCCGCGCCGAGCACCGCGGCGGCATCCGGAGTCCGCGCGGCACGGGCCTCGAACAGCTCCGGCAGCGTCGCCGCCGGCACTTCGCGCGCCGAGTCGTTCCAGCCGGCGAGCAGCGTTTCACGCTCCTGGCCGGCGAGCACCTCCAGCTCCCCGACCGGCCGCGACGCATCGGCCACGACGGCGCGCAGCACCCGCTCCAGACGGGTCACCACCGTTTCGACCGTCTCCCGGTCGAACAGCTCCGTGGCGAACTCGACATCGACGTCGATCCCCTCGGGGACGCCCCCCGCACCGAGGCGCTCCTCCAGGTCGAAGGAGAGGTCGAACTTCGCCACAGCGATGTCGACTCCGTCGAAGTCGACCCGGAGTCCCGGCAGTTCCAGTTCGGCCTTCGCGTTGTTCTGGAGCACCAGCATGACCTGGAACAACGGGTGCCGCGCCAGCGAGCGGGCCGGGTTGACGATCTCCACGAGCCGCTCGAAGGGGACGTCCTGGTGGGCATAGGCCGCCAGGTTGGTATCCCGTACGCGGGCCAGCAGCTCGGCGAAGGTGGGATCGCCGGAGGTGTCGGTGCGCAGGACGAGGGTGTTGACGAAGAACCCGACCAGGTCCTCCAGCGCGTCATCGGTGCGTCCGGCGATCGGTGAGCCGATGGGGATGTCGGTGCCCGCGCCGAGCCGGGTCAGCAGCGTCGCCAGCGCCGCCTGTACGACCATGAACACACTGGACTGGTGCTCGCGCGCCAGCCGGACCAGCCCCGCATGGAGCCCGGCGCCCCAGGACAGTCCGACGCTGTCGCCCCGGTAGCCGGCCACGGCCGGGCGGGGCCGGTCGGTGGGCAGCTCCAACTGGTCCGGCAGACCCGCCAGCGCCTCCTGCCAGAAACCGACCTGCTCGGAGATCAGACTGTCCGGGTCGTCCTCGTCCCCGAGCACCTCGCGCTGCCACAGCGTGTAGTCGGCGTACTGCACCGGCAGCGGCTCCCACTGCGGTGCCCCGCCCCCGCACCGGGCGGTGTACGCCACCGACAGGTCGCGGCTCAGCGGAGCCAGCGAGCCGCCGTCGGCCGCCACATGGTGGACGAGCAGCAGCAGGACGTGCGAGCGCGGGCCCACCTCGAACAGCCAGGTCCGCAGCGGTGTCTCCGTCGTCAGGTCGAAGGCGTGGTCGGCCGCCTTCCGCAGCGACTCCTCCAGGCTCTCGGGGGCACTCTTCACGACCTCGAAGACCGGCTGTGCCGCATCGGCGGCCAGCACCTGCTGGAAGGGGCTGCCGTCGGTCTCCGGGAAGACCGTGCGCAGGCTCTCGTGGCGCCCGACCACGTCACCTATCGCCGCGCGCAGCGCGTCGACGTCCAGTTCGCCGGTCAGCCGCAGCAGCATCGGCAGGTTGTAGGTGGCGCTGGGGCCCTCGAACTGCTGGAGGAACCACAGGCGGCGTTGGGCAAATGACAGCGGAATCATGATTACTTCCCAGACCTCGGCATCGGCCGCAGCGCGGGCCGTGCTCTCTTCTTCGACCCGACAACCCGCTCTGCGAGCGCCGCCACTGTCGGTGCTTCGAACACCGCCCGGATGGACAGCTCGACACCCATTTCCGTCCGCACCCGGTTGATCAGCTTCGTGGCCAGCAGCGAGTGTCCGCCGAGGTCGAAGAAGCTGTCGTCGATACCGACCCGGGGCAGATCCAGCACCGCCGCGAAGATCGCGGCGAGCGCCTCTTCCTTCGGGTTCCTGGGCGCCCGTGAGGTGGCCGCCGCCGCGAAGTTCGGCGCCGGCAACGCACGCCGGTCCAGCTTCCCGTTGGGAGTCAGCGGCAGCGCCGCCAGCACCACGAAAGCGGACGGGACCATGTACTCGGGCAGCCGCCCGGCCAGGTAGCCCTTCAGCTCCGCGGTGTCCGGTGCCGCTCCGCCGGCCGGTGCGAGATAGGCCACCAGCCGCTTGCCGCCCGGCTGTTCCCCGTGGACGACCACGGCGGCCTGGCCCACCGACGGGTGCGTGGCCAGCACGGTTTCGATCTCGCCGGGTTCGATGCGGAAACCACGGACCTTGACCTGGTCGTCGGCGCGGCCGAGGTATTCCAGCCGGCCGTCGGCACGCCATCTGGCCAGGTCGCCGGTGCGGTACATCCGCCGGCCCGGACCACCGAACGGGTTGGCCACGAAGCGCTCTGCCGTCAGCCGCGGCTGGTGGAGATACCCGCGGGCCAGCTGTGCGCCGGCGAGGTAGAGCTCACCGGGCACGCCCACCGGCACCGGACGCAGCGCCGCGTCCAGGACGAAGACCTGGGTGTTCCAGATCGGTCCGCCCAGCGACGGGACGGTGGGCCAGTCGGACACCTGGGCGGGCAGCGAGTACGAGGTGACCACATGGGTCTCGGTCGGCCCGTAGTGGTTGTGCAGCCGCCGGGGCTGCCGGGCGTACAGGTCGCGGATGTGCCTGCTGAGCACCAGCGCCTCACCGGCCTGGGCGATCTCGGTCAGCGCGGGCAGGTCCGACTCCTGCTCGGCGGCGGCCTCGGCCACCGCGTCGATGACCAGGTTGGGCGCGTACAGCTCGTTGACCTCGTTCCTGCCGAGCCAGCGCGCGAAGGCCGAGGCATCGCGGCGGATGTCGTCGGGAGGGATGACCAGGGTGCCGCCGTGCATCAGTGCCGACAGGGTTTCCTGCACCGACACGTCGAAGCTGACGGCGGTGAACTGCGCCACCCTGCGCCCCGGTCCGCCGGGAACCGCCTGCGCGTGCCACGCCAGGAGATTGACCATCGCACCCGCCGGCATCACGACGCCCTTGGGGACGCCGGTGGAGCCCGAGGTGTAGATGACGTACGCCGGGTGGGACGGCAGCAGCGGTGTACGTCGGTCGGCATCCGTGGGATCGCCGTCCGGCCGGGCCGCCAGTGCGCCGGCCGTCCCGGGACCGTCGAGCAGCAGCCGCACCGCCCCCGGCGTCCCCGGCAGCCGCCCGTCGATCTCGCGGTGCGTCAGCACGCACACCGTCGCGGAGCTCTGGAGCATGCGCGCCACGCGGTCGGCGGGGTAGTCGGGGTCGACGGGGAGGTAGGCGGCGCCGGTCTTGAGGACGGCGAGGATGGCGGTGACGAGGTCGGCGGAGCGGGGCAGGGCGAGGGCCACGACATTCTCGGGTCCGACGCCTTGGGCGAGGAGGTGGTGCGCCAGCCGGTTGGCGCGAGTGTTGAGTTCGGCGTACGTCAGAACGGTCGTGCCGTCTTCGACGGCGGGGGCGCCGGGGGTCTGCGCCACCTGCGCCTGGAACAGCTCGGGCAGGGTCGCGGCGGGCACCTGGCGGGCCGTGTCGTTCCACTCGACGACGATCTGGTGGCGTTCCCGGTCGGAGAGCACGTCCAGGTGCGTGAGGGGCCGGGAGGCGTCCGCGACGGCTGCGCGCAGGAGTCGTTCCAGACGGGCGGTGAGCTGCTGGGCACTGGACCGGTCGAAGAGATCCGTCGCGAACTCCAGCGCGCCCGTCATGCCGTCGGCGGCACCCTCCGGCGTGTGCTGCTCGGCGATGTGGAAGGTCAGATCGAACTTGGCGGCGAAGGCACTGAAGTCGTCGTCGGAGACCTGCAGCCCCTGCATCGTGAAGTCACCCTCGGCCGTGTTGGCCAGCACCAGCATCACCTGGAAGAGCGGGTGATGGGCCAGTGAGCGGGTGGGGTTGACGATCTCCACGAGTCGCTCGAAGGGCACGTCCTGGTGTGCGTAGGCTGCCAGGTCCGTCTCCCGTACGCGGTCCACCAACTCGGCGAAGGTGGGATCGCCGGAGGTGTCGGTACGCAGCACCAGCGTGTTGACGAAGAAGCCGACGAGGTTGTCGAGCGCGTCGTCGTTGCGACCGGCGATCGGTGAGCCGATGGGGATGTCGGTGCCCGCGCCGAGCTGCGTCAGCAGCGCGGCAAGACCCGCTTGGAGGACCATGAACACGGTCGACCGCTGTTCCCGCGCCAGCCGGGTGATCCCCTCGTGCAGCTCCGCATCGAAGGAGAAACCGACGTCCTCACCCTGATAACCGGCCACGGCCGGACGGGGCCGGTCGGTGGGCAGTTCCAGCCGGTCGGGAACACCGGCCAACTGCTTCCGCCAGTATTCGACCTGGGTCGAAATCAGGCTGTCCGGGTCGCTCTCGTCCCCGAGGATCTGCCGCTGCCACAGGGTGTAGTCGGCGTACTGCACCGGCAGGGGCTCCCACTGCGGGGCCTGACCCGCACACCGCGCCGCGTACGCCACCGACAGGTCAAGGGCGAGCGGATCCGTCGACCAGCCGTCGCTGACGATGTGGTGGGCCAGCAGGAGCAGTACGTGCTCGTCCGCCGCGGTCCGGAAGAGCCACGCCCGCATGGGCAGCTCGTTCATGAGGTCGAAGGCATGGCGCCCGGCCTCGGCCACCTGCTGCGCCACCTGCTCGCGGTCGGTGATGACGACCTCGACCACCGGCCGGGCGGCCGCACCTTGCAGGACTTGCTGGTAGGGCGTGCCCTCCACTTCGGGGAAGACGGTGCGCAGGGATTCGTGGCGGTCGGTGAGGTCGCAGATGGCCTCGTGCAGTGCGGTGGTGTCGAGTGCGCCGGTGAGCCGGAGGGCCATCGGCACGTTGTACGTCGCGCTGGGGCCTTCGAGTTGGTGGAGGAACCAGAGGCGGCGTTGGGCGTGGGAGAGGGGGATGTGGTCGGGTCGTTCCCTCGGTTCGAGTGCGGTGCGTGCTCCGGTTGCGTGGTGGAGGCGGGTGGCGAGGCCGGCGACGGTGGGTGCTTCGAAGAGGTCGCGGACGGCGAGTTCGACGCCGAAGGTGGTGCGGATGCGGCTGAGGAGTCGTACGGCGGAGAGGGAGTGTCCGCCGAGGTCGAAGAAGTTGTCGTCGATGTCGAGGGTGGGCAGGTTGAGGGTGTGGGCGAAGAGGCCGCGGAGGATCTCTTCTTGGGGGGTGGGGGTGCGGCGTCGTGCGGTGACGCCTTGCTTCTCGGTGGCGTCGTCGGCGTCCTGGGTGAGGAGTTCGAGTTGTCCGTCGGCTGTCCAGCGTGCGGGGGTGCTGGTGGGGTACATCAGCGAGCCCGAGTCGGTGGGGTTGAAGGGGTCGGTGACGCAGGTGTGCTGGCTGATGTCGTGGCCGGTGAGGGCGGTGCCGGTCAGGTGGGGTCCGGCGAGGTGCAGTTGGCCGGGGACTCCGGCGGGTACGGGTTGGTGGTCGTGGTCCAGGACGTAGACGCGGACGTGGTCCGGCAGGGCTGTGCCGTCCGGCAGTTCGCGTACGGCCGTGGGCCAGGTGTGCAGCAGTGTGGTGCGCTCGGGTGCGGAGAGGATGTCCAGGTCGGCGATCGGCTGTGAGGCGTCGGCGACGGCCGCGCGCAGCAGACGCTCCAGCCGAACGGCCATGGCTTCGGCGGTCTGCCGGTCGAAGAGGTCCGTGGCAAAGTCCACCGTTCCCGCCATACCGGCGGGCAGCCCGTCAGCCGTGACCTTCTCCTCCAACCCGAACTCGAGGTCGAACTTCGAGGTATCGGATCCCGAGGACTCCAACCTGCTGTCGACTCCGTCCAGCGGCACATCGGCGGACGCGGCCTCGAAGCTCAACATCACCTGGAACAGCGGGTGGTACGCGAGCGAGCGGGTGGGGTTGACGATCTCCACGAGTCGCTCGAAGGGCACGTCCTGATGGGCGTAGGCCGCCAGGTCGGTTTCCCGCACCCGTCCGAGCAGGTCGGCGAACGACGGGTTGCCGGAGGTGTCGGTGCGCAGCACGAGGGTGTTGATGAAGAACCCGACCAGGTCATCGAGAGCCTCGTCGGCGCGACCGGCGGTCGGCGAGCCGAGGGGGATGTCGGTGCCCGCGCCGAGCCGGGTCAGCAGCGTCGCCAGCGCCGCCTGTACGACCATGAACACGCTCGCCTGGTGCTCACGTGCCAGGCGGGCGACGCCTTCGTGCAACTCGACGTCCCAGAAGAAGTCGAGGCTGTCGCCCTGGTAGCCGGCCTCGGCCGGCCGCGGACGGTCGGTGGGGAGCTCCAGCAGGTCGGGAAGCCCGGCCAGATGCTGCTGCCAGTAGTCGACCTGAGCGGAGATGAGGCTCTGCGGATCGCTCTCGTCGCCGAGGACTTCGCGCTGCCACAGCGTGTAGTCGGCGTACTGCACCGGCAGCGGCGCCCACTGTGGAGCCGCGCCCTTGCTGCGTGCGGCATAGGCGACCGCCAGATCCTGTGCGAGCGGGGCAATCGACCAGCCGTCACTGGCGATGTGGTGCGCCAGCAGCAACAGGACGTGCTCGTCCGGACCCGTCCGGAACAGCCAGGCCCGCAGCGGAAGTTCGGCCGTCAGATCGAAGGCATGCCCGGCAGCCTGCCGGATCACCTCGTCCAGCTGAGCGGGCTCCACCCGGACGCACTCGACCGGCGGCCGGGCGGCGCTGCCCTCCAGCACCTGCTGATACGGCGTGCCGTCGATCTCCGGGAAGACCGTACGCAGCGACTCGTGCCGCTCGACGAGGTCGGACATCGCCTCGCGCAGGGCAGCGGTGTCCAGCTCGCCGGACAGCCGCAGCCGCATCGGCACGTTGTATGTCGGGCTGGGGCCCTCCAGCTGGTGGAGGAACCACAGGCGGCGCTGGGCGTAGGACAGCGGCACCCGCTCGGGACGCTCCATCGGCACCAGAGCCGTGCGCCCGCCTGCCGCGGTGCCGAGGCGCCCGGCGATACCGGCGACCGTCGGTGCCTCGAAGAGATCACGTACGGCGAGCTCCACGCCGAAGGCGGAGCGGATACGGCTGACCAGGCGCATCGCGAGCAGGGAGTGGCCGCCGAGGGCGAAGAAGTTGTCGTCGATGCCGGCCCGGGGCACGCCCAGAACCTCGGCAAAGACACCACACAGGATCTCCTCCTGCGCGTTGCGCGGGCCTCGGCCGCCTTCGGTGCCGGTGTACTCCGGCGCCGGAAGCGCCTTGTGGTCGAGCTTCTCGTTCGGCGTCAGCGGGAGGGTATCGAGCTGGACGAACGCCGACGGAACCATGTACTCCGGAAGGGCCCCTGCCGCCCGGTCACGCAGACCGGCCAGATCCACCCGGCCGTCGGCCCCCTCCATGGGCACGACATAGGCGACGATGCGCTTGTCAGCCGGACGGTCCTCGCGCACGACCACCGCGATCCGGCCGACGCCCGGGTGCGTGGCGAGAACGTTCTGGATCTCGCCGAGCTCGATACGGAACCCGCGGATCTTCACCTGGTTGTCGACGCGGCCGACGAATTCGAGCTCGCCGTCGGCACGCCACTTGACCAGGTCGCCGGTGCGGTACATGCGTCCGCCGGGCGATCCGAACGGATCCGCGACGAAGCGGGCGGCGGTCAGTCCGGGGCGGCGCAGATATCCGCGGGCCAGCCGGGTCCCCGCCACATACAGTTCGCCGGGCACGCCCACCGGCACCGGACGCAGCGCGGAGTCCAGCACATACACCCGGGTGTTCCAGCCCGGGCGGCCGATCGACGGAGCCACGGCCCCGGAAAGCGGGCTGCTCGACGTCACCCACACCGTCGCCTCGGTCGGACCGTAGGCATTGAACATCCTGCGTCCCGAAGACCACCGCGCCGCGACCTCGCCGGTGAAGGCGTCGCCGCCGATGATCAGCGTGCGCAGTGTCGGCAGCGGGTGCACCGGCATGCTCGCCAGCGCCGCCGGCGATATCACTGCATGGCTGATGCGCAGGCCGTCCACGACCCCGACCAGTTCCTCACCCGCGAGCGGGCCCGTCGGCGCGACCACCAGGCAGCCGCCTGACCGGAACGCCATCCACATCTCCAGCACCGAGGGGTCGAAGCTGGGCGAGGCGAGCTGGAGCACTCGGCTGCTGCCGTCCAGCTGCCAGCGCCCGAGGCCGTCGGCTGCGAAACCGTTCACCGCGTCATGGGTGACGGCGACGCCCTTCGGATGTCCCGTGGAACCGGAGGTGTAGATGAGGTAGGCGGGGTGGGTGGGCAGCAGAGGCGTGCTGCGATGAGTGTCGTTCGGATTGATGGTGAGTTGGCCGGTGCCGGTGCCGGTGTCGGTGCCGGTGTCGGTGTGGAGGGTGAGCGTGGGCAGGCCGGTGTCGGGCAGCCCGGCGGTGTTGCTGTCGGTGATGACCAGAGCGGGCCGGGCGTCGTCGAGCATGTAGGTGATGCGGGCGGTGGGGTAGTCGGGGTCGACGGGGAGGTAGGCGGCACCGGTTTTGAGGACGGCGAGGATGCAGACGATGAGGTCTGCGGAGCGGGGGAGGGCCAGGGCGACGATCTGCTCCGGGCCGATGTTCTTGCTGATCAGGTGGTGGGCGAGCTGGTTGGCGCGGGTGTTCAGCTCGGTGTAGGTGAGCCGGGCGCCGTGGTGCTCGAGGGCGGGCGCGTCGGGAGTGCGTGCCACCTGCGCCTCGAAGAGCCCGGGGAGCGTGGCGTCGGAAACGTCGCGTGCGGTGTCGTTCCAGCCGTGGAGCAACAGCTCACGCTCCTCTACGGAGAGCACCTCCAGCTCTCCGAGCGGACGTGAGGCGTCCTCGACGGCGTTGCGCAGCAGGCGTTCCAGCCGTGCCGCGATGGTCTCGGCGGTCCGCCGGTCGAAGAGGTCGGTCGCGAACTCGACCACCCCCCGCATGCCGGCGGCCTCACCACCCGCACCGAACTGCTCTCCGAGGCTGAAGGTCAGATCGACCTTCGCGATCCCCGCGTGGACGTCGTCGTCCTCGGTGGCCACGAGCCCGCGCATCGCGAATTCGCCCTCGGCGGCATTCTGGAGGACCAGCATCACCTGGAAGAGCGGGTGATGGGCCAGCGAGCGGGTGGGGTTGACGATCTCCACGAGTCGCTCGAAGGGCACGTCCTGGTGTGCGTAGGCCGCCAGGTCCGTCTCCCTGACCCGTCCGAGAACTTCGCTGAACGTGGGGTCGCCGGAGGTGTCGGTACGCAGCACCAGCGTGTTGACGAAGAAGCCGACGAGGTCGTCGAGCGCGTCGTCGTTACGACCGGCGATGGCCGACCCCATGGGGATGTCGGTGCCCGCGCCGAGCCGGGTCAGCAGTGCGGCGATGCCTGCCTGGACGACCATGAAGACACTGACCTGGTGTTCGCGTGCCAGGCGGGTGATGCCGTGGTGCAGCTCGGTGCCCCAGGTGAACGGGACGCTGTCGCCCTGGTGCGTGGCCACCGCCGGCCGCGGCCGGTCGGTGGGCAGTTCCAACTGCTCGGGCAGCCCCGCGAGAGTGCTGCGCCAGTAGTCGATCTGCCGGGAGATGACACTGTCCGGGTCGCTCTCGTCGCCGAGCACCTCGCGCTGCCAGAGGGTGTAGTCCGCGTACTGCACCGGCAGCGGCGCCCACTGCGGAACGTTGCCATCACAGCGGGCTGCGTAGGCGGTGGCGAGGTCCTGGGCGAGGGGGCCCATGGACCAGCCGTCGCCGGCGATGTGATGGGCCAGGATCAGCAGGGTGTGTTCAAGGGCTCCGGTGGTGAACACCCAGACACGGAGCGGGAGTTCGTCGGTGAGCCGGAAGGCGTGGCGAGCGGCGGTGGCGATGTGCTCGGCGAGGTCTTCGGCGTCGGTCGTGACGACCTCGACCGTCGGCCGGGCGGCGTCGCCGTGCAGCACCTGCTGGCGGGGGGTGCCGTCGGTCTCGGGGAAGACGGTGCGCAGGGATTCGTGCCGGTCGGTGAGGTCGCAGATGGCCTCGTGCAGTGCGGTGGTGTCGAGTGCGCCGGTGAGACGGAGCACCATCGGCACGTTGTACGTCGCGCTGGGGCCTTCGAGTTGGTGGAGGAACCAGAGGCGGCGTTGGGCGTGGGAGAGGGGGATGTGGTCGGGCCGCAATCTCGGTTCGAGTGCGGTGCGTGCTCCGGTTGCGTGGTGGAGGCGGGTGGCGAGGCCGGCGACGGTGGGTGCTTCGAAGAGGTCGCGGACGGCGAGTTCGACGCCGAAGGTGGTGCGGATGCGGCTGAGGAGTCGTACGGCGGAGAGGGAGTGTCCGCCGAGGTCGAAGAAGTTGTCGTCGATGTCGAGGGTGGGCAGGTTGAGGGTGTGGGCGAAGAGGCCGCGGAGGATCTCTTCTTGGGGGGTGGGGGTGCGGCGTCGCGCGGTGGCGGTGGCCGTGTCCTGCTCGTTGTCGGCGTCCTGGGTGAGGAGTTCGAGTTGTCCGTCGGCTGTCCAGCGTGCGGGGGTGCTGGTGGGGTACATCAGCGAGCCCGAGTCGGTGGGGTTGAAGGGGTCGGTGACGCAGGCGTGCTGGCTGATGTCGTGGCCGGTGAGGGCGGTGCCGGTCAGGCGGGGTCCGGCGAGGTGCAGTTGGCCGGGGACTCCGGCGGGTACGGGTTGGTGGTCGTGGTCCAGGACGTAGACGCGGACGTGGTCCGGCAGGGCTGTGCCGTCCGGCAGTTCGCGTACGGCCGTGGGCCAGGTGTGCAGCAGTGTGGTGCGCTCGGGTGCGGAGAGGATGTCCAGGTCGGCGATCGGCTGTGAGGCGTCGGCGACGGCCGCGCGCAGCAGACGCTCCAGCCGAACGGCCATGGCTTCGGCGGTCTGCCGGTCGAAGAGGTCCGTGGCGAAGTCCACCGTTCCCGCCATACCGGCGGGCAGCCCGTCAGCCGTGACCGCCTCCTCCAGCACGAACTCCATGTCGAGCTTCGAGGTTTTGGCATCGACCTGCTCCAGGCGGCTGTCGAGCCCGGCGATCGGCACATCGGCGCCGGTCGCCTCGAAGCTCAGCATCACCTGGAAGAGGGGGTTGTGTGCGAGGGAGCGGGTGGGGTTGAGGAGTTCGACGAGGCGTTCGAAGGGGACGTCTTGGTGGGTGTAGGCGGCGAGGTCGGTTTCTCGTACGCGTGCGAGGAGTTCGGCGAAGGTGGGGTTGCCGGAGGTGTCGGTGCGTAGGACGAGGGTGTTGATGAAGAAGCCGACGAGGTTGTCGAGTGCGTCGTCGGTGCGTCCGGCGATGGGGGAGCCGAGGGGGATGTCGGTGCCTGCGCCGAGGCGGGTCAGGAGTGTGGCCAGTGCTGTCTGGACGACCATGAAGACGCTGGCTTGGTGTTCGCGTGCCAGGCGGGTGATGCCGTGGTGCAGCTCGGTGTCCCAGGTGAACGGGACGCTGTCGCCCCGGTAGCTGGCTTCGGCCGGCCGCGGACGGTCGGTGGGGAGCTCCAGCAGGTCGGGAAGCCCGGCCAGATGCTGCTGCCAGTAGTCGACCTGGCCGGAGATGAGGCTCTGCGGATCGCTCTCGTCGCCGAGGACTTCGCGCTGCCACAGCGTGTAGTCGGCGTACTGGACGGGCAGTGGCGCCCACTGCGGAGTGGTGCCGTCGCGGCGGGCTGCGTAGGCGGTGGCGAGGTCCTGGGCGAGGGGGCCCATGGACCAGCCGTCGCTGGCGATGTGGTGGGCCAGGATCAGCAGGGTGTGTTCGTTGGCTCCGGTGGTGAACACCCAAGCGCGGAGCGGGAGTTCGTCGGTGAGCCGGAAGGTCTGGCGAGCGGCGGTGGCGATGCGCTCGGCGAGGTCTTCGGCGTCGGTCGTGACGACCTCGACCGTCGGCCGGGCGGCGTCGCCGTGCAGCACGTACTGGTGAGGCGTCCCGTCGGTCTGGGGGAAGACGGTGCGCAGGGTTTCGTGCCGGACGGTGAGGTCGTAGATCGCCTCACGCAGCGCATCGACGTTCAGCGAACCGGTGAGTCGCAACAGAAGCGGGACGTTGTAGGTCGCGCTCGGCCCCTCCAACTGGTGGAGGAACCACAGGCGCTGTTGGGCGAACGACAGGGGTATCCGCTCGGGCCGCTCCATCGGCAGCAGTGCGGCACGTGCTCCGGTGGTGTGGTGGAGGCGGGTGGCGAGAGTGGCGACGGTGGGTGCTTCGAAGAGGTCGCGGACGGTGAGTTCGGTGTTGAGGGTGGTGCGGATGCGGCTGGTGAGGCGGGTGGCGAGGAGGGAGTGGCCGCCGAGGTCGAAGAAGTTGTCGTCGATGCCGATGTGTGCGACGCCGAGGGTTTCGGCGAAGGCGTGGCAGAGGAGTTCTTCGTGGGTGTTGCGGGGGCCTCGGGTGGTTGCAGCGACGTTGAACTGCGGTGCGGGAAGGGCCTTGTGGTCCAGCTTTCCGTTGGGTGTCAGGGGCAGCACATCCAGCGTGACGACGGCTGCGGGGACCATGTAGTCGGGCAGGGTCTGTGCGGCGTGCTCACGCAGGTCGATGGTTGCCGTTTCAGCGTCTTCCGCGGGGATGACGTAGGCGACGATGCGCTGATCGCCGGGCTGGTCTTCGCGGACGATGACGGCTGTCTGTCGCACGTGGGGGTGGTGGGTGAGGGTGGCTTCGATTTCGCCGAGTTCGATGCGGTAGCCGCGGACTTTGACTTGGGTGTCGATGCGTCCGGCGAATTCGAGTTGTCCGTCGGGGCGTCGGCGGGCGAGGTCGCCGGTGCGGTACATGCGGGTGCCGGGGGTGCCGTGGGGGTTGGCGGTGAAGCGGGTGGCGGTGAGGTCGGGGCGGTGGAGGTATCCGCGGGCGAGGAGGTCGCCGGCGATGTAGAGCTCGCCGGTGACGTTGGGGGGTACGGGCTGGAGGTGGGCGTCGAGGATGTGGATCTGGGTGTTCCAGATCGGGTGTCCGATGGTGATGGTGCCGGTGGGGGCGGGCTGGCCGGGTTCGATGCGGTACTGGGTGCAGCCGACGGTGGTTTCGGTGGGGCCGTATTCGTTGATGACGGTGGTGCCGGGGTGGTCGCGGCGCCACTCGTCGAGGGCTTCGCCGAGGAGGGCTTCACCACCGAGGACGAGCTGCTGGGTGGGTGAGAGGTGCGGGGGCAGGTTCTTGAGCAGGCTCAGGTGTGAGGGTGTGGCTTTGACGAAGGTCGGCGCCTGGTCGAGGTCGGGGGCGGTGCCTTCGTCCAACTCGACCAGGTGCGCGCAGCCGCCGAGGGTGAGGGGTCCGAGGAGGCCGGTGACGGTGAGGTCGAAGGAGACCGGCGAGTGGACGAGAGTCCGTCCGCTCATGGCGGGGTAGGCGGCGTGGGCCCAGCGGAGGTAGAGGTTCAGCGAGCGGTGCTCGACGACGACGCCCTTGGGTCGCCCGGTGGAGCCAGACGTGTAGATGACGAAGGCAGGATGCGAGGTCTTCGCCTCACCCAACCGCTCCGCATCGCGAACGTCGATGGTGGAGAGGCCGGCCGTGCGATCGGCGATGTCAGGGGCGTCGATTGTCAGGGTGGTCATGCCGTCGACGGCGGGGAGGTGCTGAGCTCCTGCGGTATCGGTCAGGGCCAGCACGGCGGAGACGTCGTCGAGCATGTAGGCGATGCGGTCGGCGGGGTAGGAGAGGTCGAGGGGTACGTAAGCGGCACCCGTTTTGACGATGGCGAGGATCGCCACGACGAAGTCGATGCTGCGGGGGAGGGCGACGGCGACGTATTTCTCGGGCCCGGAGCCTTGGGCGATCAGGAAACGGGCGAGCTGGTTGGCGCGGGCGTTCAGCTCGCTGTAGGTGAGCTGGGTGCCGTCGTGCTCCAGAGCAGTGGCGTCGGGAGTGCGCGCCACCTGGGCCTCGAAGAGTTCGGCGAGGGTGGCGTCGGGAACGTCGCGCGCGGTGTTGTTCCAGCCGTGGAGCAGCAGCTCGCGTTCCTGCGCGGAGAGGACGTCGACCTCTCCGATGGGGCGTGAGGCGTCCTCGACGGCGTTGCGCAGCAGGCGTTCCAGCCACGCCGCGATGCTCTCGGCGGTCTGCCGGTCGAAGAGGTCGGTCGCGAACTCCACCGACCCTCGCATGCCCGAGGGCAGACCGCTGCTGTCGTGCTGTTCTTCCACGTCGAAGGAGAGGTCGAACTTGGCCGACGCGACGTCCAGCGCGTAGTCCTGCGTGGTGAGTCCGGGCAGTTCCAGCTCGGCGTCGTTGTTCTGGAAGGTCAGCATCACCTGGTAGAGGGGGTGGTGCGCCAGGGAGCGGGTGGGGTTGACGATCTCCACGAGCCGCTCGAAGGGCACGTCCTGGTTCGTGTAGGCAGCCAGGTCGGTTTCCCTTACGCGTCCCAGGAGTTCGGCGAAGGTGGGGTCGCCGGAGGTGTCGGTGCGTAGGACCAGGGTGTTGATGAAGAAGCCGACGAGGTCGTCGAGTGCATCGTCGGTGCGTCCGGCGATGGCGGAGCCGATGGGGATGTCGGTGCCCGCGCCGAGCCGGGTCAGCAGTGCGGCGATGCCTGCCTGGACGACCATGAAGACACTGACCTGGTGTTCGCGTGCCAGGCGGGTGATGCCGTGGTGGAGGTCGGTGTCCCAGGCGAAGGGCACGCTGTCGCCCTGGTGCGTGGCCACCGCGGGCCGCGGCCGGTCGGTGGGCAGTTCCAACTGCTCGGGCAGCCCAGCGAGAGTGCTGCGCCAGTAGTCGACTTGGCCGGAGATGAGGCTCTGCGGATCGCTCTCGTCGCCGAGCACCTCGCGCTGCCAGAGCGTGTAGTCGGCGTACTGCACCGGCAGGGGCGCCCACTGCGGAGCGTTTCCGTCGCGGCGGGCTGCGTACGCGATGGCGAGATCGTGGGTGAGAGGAGCGAGTGAGGCGCCGTCGCTGACGATGTGGTGGGCGAGGAGGAGGACGAGGTGTTCGTCGTGGGTGAGGGTGAAGACCCAGGCGCGCAGCGGCACGTCCTTGGTCAGGTCGAAGGTGTGGGTGCTGGCCTGGTCGACGGCGGTGTTCAGGTCGGCTTCGTCGACGGGGACGATGTCGATGACCGGTCGGGCGGCGTCGCCGTGCAGTACGTGCTGGTAGGGCGTTCCGTCGTAATCGGGGAAGACGGTGCGCAGGGTTTCGTGCCGGTCGGTGAGGTCATGGATCGCCTCACGCAGGGCCTTGACGTCCAGCTCGCCGGTCAGCCGTAGCGGCATCGGCACGTTGTACGTCGCGCTCGGCCCCTCCAACTGGTGGAGGAACCACAGCCGTCGCTGCGCGTACGACAGCGGCACCCGCTCGGGCCGCTCCACCGGCACCAACGCCGCACGCGCCCCGGTTGCATGCTGGAGGCGGGTGGCGAGGCCGGCGACGGTGGGCGCCTCGAAGAGATCACGTACCGCGAGTTCGGCACCGAACGTGGTGCGGATGCGGCTGGTGAGGCGGGTGGCGAGGAGGGAGTGTCCGCCGAGGTCGAAGAAGTTGTCGTCGATACCGACACGTTCCACGCCGAGGATCTGGGCGAAGGCGTGGCAGAGGAGTTCTTCGTGGGTGTTGCGGGGGCCTCGGGTGGTTGTGGTGGGGGTGAACTGGGGGGCGGGGAGGGCTTTGTGGTCCAGTTTCCCGTTGGGTGTCAGGGGCAGCACATCCAGCGTGACGACGGCTGCGGGGACCATGTAGTCCGGCAGGGTCTGCGCGGCGTGCTCACGCAGGTCGACGGTTGCCGTGCCGGCGTCTTCCGCGGGGATGACGTAGGCGACGATGCGTTGGTCGCCGGGCTGGTCTTCGCGGACGATGACGGCTGTCTGTCGCACGTGGGGGTGGTGGGTGAGGGTGGCTTCGATTTCGCCGAGTTCGATGCGGTAGCCGCGGACTTTGACTTGGGTGTCGATGCGTCCGGCGAATTCGAGTTGTCCGTCGGGGCGCCGGCGGGCGAGGTCGCCGGTGCGGTACATGCGGGTGCCGGGGGTGCCGTGGGGGTTGGCGGTGAAGCGGGTGGCGGTGAGGTCGGGGCGGTGGAGGTATCCGCGGGCGAGGAGGTCGCCGGCGATGTAGAGCTCGCCGGTGACGTTGGGGGGTACGGGCTGGAGGTGGGCGTCGAGGATGTGGATCTGGGTGTTCCAGATCGGGTGTCCGATGGTGATGGTGCCGGTGGGGGCGGGCTGGCCGGGTTCGATGCGGTACTGGGTGCAGCCGACGGTGGTTTCGGTGGGGCCGTATTCGTTGATGACGGTGGTGCCGGGGTGGTCGCGGCGCCACTCGTCGAGGGCTTCGCCGAGGAGGGCTTCACCACCGAGGACGAGCTGCTGGGTGGGGGAGAGGTGCGGGGGCAGGTTCTTGAGCAGGCTCAGGTGTGAGGGTGTGGCCTTGACGAAGGTCGGCGCCTGGTCGAGGTCCGGGGCGGTGCCTTCGTCCAACTCGACCAGGTGCGCGCAGCCGCCGAGGGTGAGGGGTCCGAGGAGGCCGGTGACGGTGAGGTCGAAGGAGACCGGCGAGTGGACGAGAGTCCGTCCGCTCATGGCGGGGTAGGCGGCGTGGGCCCAGCGGAGGTAGAGGTTGAGGGAGCGGTGCTCGACGACGACACCCTTGGGCCGCCCCGTGGAGCCAGACGTGTAGATGACGAAGACAGGATGCGAGGTCTTCGCCTCATCCAACCGGTCAGCATTGGTGGGATCGGTGACGGGGAGACCGGCTGTGCGGAGCTGATCGGTGGTCAGCGTGGTGACGCCCGTCTCCGGCAGGCCGGTGGCGGTGTCCTTGTCGGTGATGAGCAGGGTGGGCCGGGCGTCGCTGAAGAGGTAGGCGATGCGGTCGGCGGGGTAGTCGGGGTCGACGGGGAGGTAGGCGGCGCCGGTTTTGGCGACGGCGAGGATCGCCACGACGACGTCGATCGTGCGCGGCAGGGCGAGCGCGACGATCTGCTCGGGGCCGACATTCCTGCTGATGAGATGATGCGCCAGCTGGTTGGCACGGACGTTCAGCTCGCTGTAGGTGAGCTGGGTGCCCTCGTGCTCCAGAGCAGTGGCGTCGGGAGTGCGCGCCACCTGGGCCTCGAAGAGTTCGGCAAGCGTCGCGTCGGGAACGTCGCGCGCGGTGTTGTTCCAGCCGTTGAGGAGCAGTTCGCGTTCCTGTGCGGTGAGCACATCCAGTTCGCCGATCGGCCGTGAGGCGTCCTCGACGGCGTTGCGCAGCAGTCGTTCCAGCCACGCCGCGATGCTCTCGGCGGTCTGCCGGTCGAAGAGGTCGGTCGCGAACTCCACCGACCCTCGCATGCCCGAGGGCAGACCGCTGCTGTCGTGCTGTTCTTCCACGTCGAAGGAGAGGTCGAACTTGGCCGACGCCGCGTCCAGCGGGTAGCCCTGCGTGGTGAGTCCGGGCAGTTCCAGCTCGGCGTCGTTGTTCTGGAAGGTCAGCATCACCTGGAAGAGGGGGTGGTGCGCCAGGGAGCGGGTCGGGTTGACGATCTCCACGAGCCGCTCGAAGGGCACGTCCTGATGGGCATAGGCCGCCAGGTCCGCTTCCCTCACGCGCCCCAGGAGTTCGGCGAAAGTGGGATCGCCGGACGTATCGGTGCGCAGCACCAGCGTGTTGACGAAGAAGCCGATGAGGTCGTCGAGTGCGTCGTCGGTACGTCCGGCGATGGCGGAGCCGATGGGGATGTCGGTGCCCGCGCCGAGCCGCGTCAGCAGCGTCGCCAGCGCCGCCTGGACGACCATGAAGACACTCGACTGGTGTTCGCGTGCCAGGCGGGTGATGCCGTGGTGGAGGTCGGTTTCCCAGGTGAAGGGCACGCTGTCGCCGTGGTGGCCGGCCTCCGCGGGCCGCGGACGGTCGGTGGGCAGTTCCAACTGCTCGGGGAGTCCTGCGAGAGTGCTGCGCCAGTAGTCGATCTGCCGGGAGATGACGCTGTCCGGGTCGCTCTCGTCGCCCAGCACCTCGCGCTGCCAGAGGGTGTAGTCCGCGTACTGCACCGGCAGCGGCGCCCACTGCGGGGCGGCGCCCTCCCAGCGGGCGGTGTAAGCCGCCGACAGATCGCGGAGGAAGGGGTCCGTCGACCAGCCGTCACTGGCGATGTGATGGGTCAGGACGAGCAGCACATGTTCCACCGGCGATGCTTCGAACAGCCATATCTTCAGCGGGAGTTCAGCCGAGAGGTCGAAGACGTACGCGGCCGCTTCCTCGATCGCCGCGTCCATACCGTCGGGGGTGGTTCCGACGACCTCGATCACGGGCCGCGCGGCGTCCCCCGTCAGCACCCGCTGGTACGGGACACCGTCGGTCTCGGGAAAGACGGTGCGCAGACTCTCGTGGCGGTCCACCAGATCGGCCATCGCCTCGCGCAGTGCGTCGGTGTCCAGCGCCCCGGACACCCGCAAGGCCATCGGCAGGTTGTATGTCGCGCTGGGCCCCTCCAACTGGTGCAGGAACCACAGCCGTCGCTGCGCGAACGACAGCGGCACCTGCTCGGTCCGCTCCACCGGCACCAGCGCCGCACGCGCTCCGGCCGCGTCGTCGAGCCGGTCGGCGAGACCCGCGACCGACGAGGCCTCGAAGAGATCACGTACCGCGAGTTCGGCACCGAACGTGGTGCGGATGCGGCTGACGAGACGGGTGGCGAGGAGGGAGTGTCCGCCGAGGTCGAAGAAGTTGTCATCGATCCCGACGCGGTCCACGCCGAGGATCTGGGCGAAGAACCCGCACAGGATCTCCTCCCGCGGAGTGCGAGGCCGGCGCGAGGTGGGCGCGGCGGGCAGCTCCGGCGCCGGAAGGGCCTTGCGGTCCACCTTGCCGTTCGGGTTGAGCGGGAAAGAGCCGAGCTGGATGAAGGCCGACGGGACCATGTACGCGGGCAGCGCCTGTGCCGCCCGCTCCCGCAGACCGGTCACGTCCAGCCGCTCGTCCCCGTCGACCGGAACGACGTAGGCGACGATCCGCTGGTCACCGGGCCGGTCCTCACGGACGATGACCACGCACTGGGCCACCCCCGGGTCCGCGACGACCACGGACTCGATCTCGCCGAGTTCGATGCGGTAGCCGCGGACCTTGACCTGGAAGTCGACCCGGCCCAGGTAGTCCAGCTGCCCGTCCGTACGCCACTTCGCGAGGTCGCCCGTGCGGTACATGCGCTCACCCGGAGCACCGAACGGGCTCGCCACGAAGCGCCCGGCGGTCAGTCCGGGCTGGTTGAGGTACCCCCGGCCCAGTCCGTGGCCGGTGATGTAGAGCTCCCCCGGCGTACCCACCGGGACAGGGCACAGCGCGGAGTCCAGGACATGCATGTGCATATTGCCGATCGGGCGGCCGATCGGTGCGGCACCCTCGCCGGTGACGTCCGCGAGGGTGGACCAGACGGTCGTTTCCGTCGGGCCGTAGAGGTTGGTGACGCTCGCGGCGAGCTCGGTCATCCTGCGCGACAGCGCGGGCGGCATGGCTTCCGCGCCGACGAGGATCCGCAGACCGCGCAGGGCGTCGGGGTACTGGGAGACCAGGCCCTGCCAGAGGGAGGGGGTCGCCTGCATGACGGTCACGCCGGACGTGGTGAGCAGGCCGGCCAGCTGGGCGGCGTCGCGGACCTGCTCGGAGGTGGCGATGACCACCGACGCGCCTGAGATCAGCGGCAGGTACAGGTCCAGGCCCGCGATGTCGAAGGCGACCGTCGCCACGGCGAGGAGCCGGTCCGAGGGCTTCGGCGCGATCGAGTCCTTCATCGCCGCCAGGAAGTTGACCAGGCTCCCTGTCGAGATCACCACGCCCTTGGGACGCCCGGTGGACCCCGAGGTGTAGATGGCATACGCGGGGTGGCCGAGCGAACGCGTCCCGGCCCGCTCGCCGTCCGTGAGGTCGGTGCCCGGCAGGGCCTCGACCGCGGCCCGGGTCGCCGCGTAGTCGGTGACCAGGAGGCGGTCGGCATCGACGGGCAGGTTCCGCACGGTGCTCGCCGCCGCGAGCACGCAGACGGGGCGCGCGTCGGAAAGGATGTGGCCGATGCGGTCGGCCGGGTGCTCGGGGTCGACGGGCAGATAGGCCGCACCGGTCTTCACGACGGCCAGCAGGGCGACCGGCAGCTCCACCGTCCGCGGCAGGGCCACCGCCACATAGTCCTCGGGCCCGACACCGCGGGCCAGCAGCCGGCGCGCCAGCCGGTTCGCCCGGGAGTTCAGCTCCGCGTACGTCAGACGCGCGGTGCCGCAGATCACCGCATCGGCGTCCGGCGTCAACGCGACCTGGGCCTCGAAGAGTTCCCGCAGACCCGTCGCGGGCACCTCACGTGCCGTGTCGTTCCACTCGGCCGGCACGCGCAGGAGCTCAGCCGTGTCCACGGGAGGAAGCTGCCCGCCCGGCAGATCTGAACCGTGCATCGATGCTTCAGCCATGCCGCTGACTCCTAGTGCAGTGCGTGATGAGGCCATGGGCGTGTGTGAGGAATTGGCCCGCGAACTGGTGACCCGGCGCGGCACGAAAGGCACTCGCCACGTCGCAAGCCCCGCGTATGACGCCAGTCTGCGAAGGTAAGTGGCTCAGCTTTCGTCTCGTTATCGCTGGCGCTTCACGGTTCCGGGCGGCCGGAAGCGGCCCGCCGTACGGTTTAGACGAGCGATACGCGGCCGATACCTCCGGCCCCTAAGCTTCCGCGCATGCCTCACTCTTCTGGCTCGCTCCCCGCGCGGTGGCTGCGTACGTTCCAGCCGGTGGCCGCACCCCGGCTGCGGCTGGTCTGTTTCCCGCACGCCGGCGGCTCGGCGAGTTTCTTCCGCACCTGGCCCCAGCAGCTCCCGGCCGACTGGGAGGTGAGCGCGGTGCGTTATCCGGGCCGTGAGGAACGCATCGCCGAACCCTGCCTCACGAGCATGGCGGAGCTGGCCGGCGGGATTGCCGACGGGCTGGCACCCCATATGACGCCCCACACCGTCTTCTTCGGTCACAGCATGGGGGCCTCCGTGGCCCATGAGGTCGCGGCCCTGCTCGCCGCACGCGGGGTGGCAGGTCCGGCGGCGCTCCTCGTCTCCGGCCGGGCCGCCCCCCACCGCCTGCGGCGCCTCAGCACCGACGAGCTCACCGACGAGGACCTGCTGGCCACGGTTACCCGGCTCGGCGGCCCGGGGGCCGAGGTTCTGGGGGACCCCGAGCTGCGCGACCTGGTGCTGCCGCCGATCCGTGCTGACTACGGGCTGCTCGAAGCGTATGTGGCGGGTCCCAAGGCTCCTGCCGTCGACGTTCCCGTCGTCGCCTACTTCGGGACCGAGGACCCTGGGCCCACCCCCGACGACGTCCGGGCGTGGTCCGAGCTGACCTCGGTCCGCTGCGAGGCGCGCGCGTTCCCCGGCGGTCACTTCTACCTCGTCCCCCACGAAGCCGAGCTGGTCCGCGACATCCGAGAGCGACTCTCCGTCCTCGGGTCGGGGGTCTGACGCCGCCCCCGGTCAGTCCTCGACGCCGGCGTGCCCGGCACCGAGCAGAGTCATGTACAGCTGAACAAAGGAATGAGAAACGTGTACCGGACCATGATGAAGTCGAAGATCCACCGGGCCACCGTGACCCAGGCGGATCTGCACTACGTGGGCTCTCTCACGGTGAGTGCGGACCTCATGGAAGCTGCCGACCTCCTCCCCGGCGAGAAGGTGGACATCGTCGACATAGACAACGGCGCACGCCTGTCCACCTACGTCATCGAAGGCCCCCGGGACTCCGGGATCATCGGCATCAACGGTGCCGCGGCCCGGCTCATCAGCCCCGGCGACCTCGTGATCATCATCGCGTACGCGGCGGTCACCGACGAAGAGGCCCGTGAGCTCCAGCCGCGGGTGGTCTTCGTCGACGGTGAGAACAAGGTCATGAGCTGTGGCGGCGATCCCGCCGAGGTGCCCGCGGGCTCCGGCCTCAAGCGGGGGGACGTCGTCTCCCGGTAGCGTCGTCGCCTTCGGCCGGCCTCGTGGACGACGGGACGTGGCCGGCCCTGTGTGTGCTCCGCCCGCCTCGCACCGCCCCAGCCCCCGCCGCCGGTGATCCAGCAGAAGGGCCAGGGCGCCCAAGGCCAGCAGGCCGCGGGGCATACCGCGCTTTTCGCCGCCTTGGGCGGCTCCCTGGTGGGTGCGGCTCGTCCGGAAGGAGAGCCGGCGGTTGGCCACGTCATCGCCCAGGGCGCGAAGTTGCTGACCGGCGGAGCCGGTGCCCAGAAGGGCTTCCAGGGCGGTCCGCGCGCCCTGTCGCCAGGAGGCGGCTTCGGCGACGAGCTGGACCATGATGCCGGGCACCTCCTTCCACCCGGTGGACCTGCGCCAGGGACGCGGCGCCCAGCGGACGTTCGGTGTCGATGTCATCGAAGCGGAGCTTCCAGTCCGGCCCCAGGTCACGCTCCAGCACGGGCTCGAACACACAGAAGGGCTGCACCGCCACTTCCTCGTGCAGGTTCTGGGGTTCGGCGATCATGGAGGGCGGGACCATGTCGGGACGGGTCGAGAGGATCTGCCCGATCTTCACGTAGAACGGGCCGAGGCTTTCCAGCGCGTTGCGGACGGCCCGCGCCCGCCGCTGTTCGGGGTCCGTCCGGTCGGCGCGCCGACCGGACCGACGGGTCTCGTCGGCCACGAGCTGGCCCAGCACCTTGGCCACGACGCGTACGCGGGCACCGACAATGCGCGCCACTCGTTGGGACCTGCCTTTCCTCGCTGCGCTGTCTGTGTGAAGTCACCGGTCGCCGGTCAATCGTCGGCAAGCCCGGAAGCCCCCGGCCGGCCGTGCCGCGGCAGGCCGGGGGTGAGGCGGCCGTCAGCCGGCCCCTACGCCCGCGCCTTCGGCATCTTCGGCACCAGGCCCTGGACACTCTCCAGCACCCCGGTGAGGGTGGCGATCAGCTCACTCAACTGCGCGATCTGCTGCGGAAGTTGAGCCGGCCCGCCGGTCATGTCCGCCGCGCCGCTGACCACGTTGGAGACCTGGCCGGCCGCGGCCATCGGGTTCAGGGCACCCGCCGCCTGGCCGAGACCGGCGACGGGGTTGGGCAGCCCGCCCCCGGCCAACAGCCCCGGGGCGGCGGCCGGATTGCCGGCCGCGCCGAGGGCCGCGAGCGGGTTGACCCCGCCGCTGTTCTTCTTTCCGCTCTTGCCCGAGCCGGTGAGGCCCTGCACCGCCGCGAGGGTGCTCAGCGAGCGGAGTGCTTCGGCCGGCAGGCCCGCGAGAGCCTGGAGCGGCAGATTGGCCAGGCCGAGGTCCGAGTCCTTGTCATCGTCGTCGCGATCCAGGAGCTCGTCGAACGCCTTCTTCGTGTCATCGGCGATGTCACCGATGAAGTCCTTGAACGTGTCACTGGTGCCCATGAGCGCAGTCTCCTTGGAGTTCGAGGGGACGGGCACCCGGAACCGGGGCCCGCTGATGCCGCTTTCACGGCAGCTTTCGTGGCACCGCCCGGCTCAGCCGGCGGCGTGGTGCGGTACGGGGTGTCTGCCGCGTCCGTGCAGCAGCAGCCCGGCCGATTCGGGGTGGTGGCTGCACCAGGCCACCCGGCCGGTCAGCAGGGCGTGATCCCACGCCTCCCGGGCCGCCTCGACGGTGCAGACGAGCCGCACCGGCGCCGAGACGATCAGCGGCTGGCCCAGATGAAAGGTGTGCGGGACACCTTCGAACCGCTGCTGGGGAGGGCCGGTGGCGAACTGCTCGACGAGGTGACGCTGTTCCCAGCGCCCACCGGGAGCCGGCCGGTCCGCCCCTGCCGCTGCCCGATAACAGAAATCGACGTGCGGACTCCCCGCCGCCGCTCTCCGTTTTGGAAAGAGACCCCGGGGCAACAGAGCACTGTCGGGATGGCCGATGCACTGAAAGGGCTCCCCTTGTTCCCTTTCCTTTGCCCTCGGAAGGAACAGGCCGGGATAAAGCCTGCTGCTGAATCGAATGGTGCATCGAATGGTGCATCGCACGGAAGGGATATCGCATGAGTGCCAATGTTTGGGGATACCTTCCCGACTCCGGATACAGGGCGGGCACGGTCCTCGTGGGGTACAGCGTCGAAGCCATTGACGGGAGTATCGGCAAGGTCGACAAGCATTCGGATGAGGTGGATTCCGCACACCTCGTCGTCGACACCGGCCCCTGGATCCTCGGCCGCCGCGTCGTCCTGCCGGCCGGCACCGTGACCGGTATCGACCAGGAGGAGGAGAAGATCTACGTCGGCCGCACCCGGCAGGAGATCAAGGATGCGCCCGCCTTCGAGAGCGGCGAGCACGAGGGCGGCGCTGACTACTTCCACCAGGTCGGGGCCTATTTCGGTGGATTTCCCCGCGTGTGAAGCAGGCTCAGCGCCGGAGGGGCCGGTCGCCTACGGGTCGCCGGCCGGCCCGCGCGTCCGTCCGTCCGCGCGGAGTCGGGACACATGGGGCGTGAAGCCGCGGATCCGGGGAAGCAGTCAAAGCACCTTCTCGTAGAAGTAACCTTCTACGCGGCCTGCGGAGCGGGCGACGGAGGAGTTCCAGGGCGTGCAGAGGGAGCAGGCGGTGAGGTGAGAGACGTGATGGGCACGCAGCAGGTCCCGGTGAACAATGCAGCGGACGCGCGGGCCCTTGTCCATGAGCTGCTGGACGCGCACCGTCCGCGGATCGATGAACGCTCCGTCATCGACGCCGTGCTGGTCACCTCGGAATTGGTCACCAATGCTCAGCGTCACGGAGGCGGACTTTCCGGATTCTCCGCCAGGATCGCGGCCGGCCTCCTGGAAGTGACCGTCGCCGATCACAGCCCCCGGCAGCCCGCCACGGCCGCCGGACGGGAAAAATTCGCGGTCGGTGGATATGGATGGCCGATGGTCCAGCAACTCACCGCCTGCGTGGTCATCGTCCCCACGGTGGACGGTAAGGCCATTACCGTTACCGTCCCTCTCGCATTCGACCGCGTGGCCGCCTGATGCCCACGTCGGCATGACAACGCCGGCATGACACCGCCGGCATGACACCGCCGGGCGCCTCAGCCTTGCCGACAGCGTGCCGTCCCGTGTGGCCATGCCCGCTGTGGCGCCCGCAAAGAGGCCTGAGAGTATTGCCGTCCTGCCGTGCGAGAGAAGTGCCCCGGCCGGTGATGCCCGCCGGCGGGCGGACAAGGGATGCAGCGCCCCCAGGACGGCTCGGGCGCATTGAGGTGGAAGTGTGTGATGCGGGGAGTACCTGTGAGAGCAGCCGAGGCACGCAATTTTGTGCACGACTTGCTGCACAGGACAGGCAGCCAGGTCGATGACCTGGCCCTCGTCGATGCCCTCCTGGTGACCACGGAGCTGGTCACCAACGCCCAGCGCCACGGGGGCGGGCTCACCGGGTTCACCGCGGAGATCGTCGAGGGGTGTCTGGAACTGGCGGTCGAGGACGCAAGCGAGCGCCACCCCACCACAGCCCCTCGGGACCCCGACGCCACGGGCGGCTACGGCTGGCCCCTGATACAGCGGCTCGCCCGCACCGTCGACATCACCATGACCCTGACCGGCAAAACCATCCGTGTGACGTTGCCCCTCTGCGCTGCCGGCCCGCCCCTCTCTCCGTGAGCCGCGGAGGCGCGGCCGTGACCTGAACTCGGCGGCGCCCTCCCCGTCATGCCGAAGCGTCTCGACTCATGAACGTGCTCCGCCGGGGCATACGCGAGTTCAGAAGGTTTTCCCCACCAGAAAGCGAGGGCGATCATGGGTATCGGCGGATGCATCGGGCTTATTGCGGTGGGCGCCATTTTGACGTTTGCGGTGGACTGGCAGCTGTCCAGCGTCAATCTCGACGTGGTCGGGCTCATCATGATGGCCGTCGGAGTGATCGGCCTGGCGGCCTATGTGAGCATCCTCAAGCGCCGCCGTGTCCAGCCGCCGGCTCCCGGGGCTCCGGTGGTCGACGTCGAGGAGACGCGTACCTACCGGTGAATGACGCACCGGAGCACAGGGGCGAGGGAATTCAGGGCCGCGCCGCGCCGCCCCGGGATTCCCGTCGCACGCCGGACGGCGAGGCGGGTGAGGGCTATTTCCCCATTGCCGAACACGGGCTGATCGGTGATCTGCGGACCGCAGCACTGGTCGGGACCGATGGCCGGATCAACTGGTTCTGCGCCCCGCGTTTCGACTCACCCAGTATTTTCGGATCGCTGCTCGATGCGCGGAACGGCGGACACTGGCACCTCAGCGCCGTCGGGGACGTGGCCAAGCGGCAGCAGTACTACTTTCCCGACACCAACATCCTCATGACGCGGATGCTGACCGAGAACGGCATCGTCGAGATACAGGACTTCATGCCGATACGGGCGGAGGGAGACCGTCATCACCGGCAACGTCTGGTCCGGCGGGTCGTCAGCGTACGGGGCGGCGCGCGTCTCCGAACGGTCATCGCCCCGCGGATGAACTACGGCCGGGACCCGCACAAAGTGGAATCCCAGCCGCACGGCGTGCGGTTCACCAGCGATGCACGGGAACTCTCGCTCCAGGCGAGCGTGACCCTGCGGGCCGATGGCCAGGACGCCGTCGGTGAATTCGACCTGACAGAGGGCCAGTCGGTGCTCTTCGTGCTGGAGTCCACCACACCGTCCTGTGCCGAGCCGGCCGTCGACCTGGTCGATGCGAAGGCCGCCGAAGAGCTTTTCCGGTCCACCGTCCGGTTTTGGCGCGAGTGGCTGAGCCAGTCCACCTACACCGGCCGCTGGCGCGAAATGGTGCACCGCTCGGCGCTGACGCTCAAACTCCTGACCCATGAGCCCACGGGCGCCATCGTCGCCGCACCGACCATGGGACTTCCCGAACAACTCGGCGGTGAACGGAACTGGGACTACCGCTACGTCTGGATCCGCGACGCGGCCTTTTCCCTCCACGCACTGCTGCGCCTGGGCTTCACCCGCGAGGCGCAGGCCTTCATGGGCTGGCTGACCGACTGTCTTCCCGGTGCACACGACGGTGACCGCGGCCCGCTGCGGGTGCTGTACTCCATCGACGGCCATGACGAGCTGCCCGAGCAGATCCTCGACCACTGGGAGGGCTACCGGGGTTCTGCCCCGGTCCGTGTGGGGAATGGCGCCGCCGACCAGCTCCAGCTGGACCTCTACGGCGAACTCTTCGACTCCATCTACCTGTTCGACAAGCACGGTGCCGGCATTTCGCACGAGAGCTGGATGGACCTGTGCGCCATTCTCGACTGGCTCCTGGAGCACTGGGACAGCCCTGACGCGGGCATCTGGGAGACCCGTGCCGGTCAGCAGCGCCACACCTATTCGCGGGTGATGTGCTGGGTGGCGGTGGACCGCATGATCAGAATCGCCCGCCAACGCGGCCTGCCGGGTGATCTGGGGCGCTGGATGGCGGAACGCGACAGGATCTATCACCAGATCATGGACCAAGGCTGGAGCGCGCAGGACCAGACCTTTGTCCAACGCCTCAGCGGCGACCCGGAGCAGCCCCCGGAGAGCATTCTGGATGCCTCCCTCCTGGTGCTGCCGATGGTCAAGTTCTTGTCGCCGGAGGATCCGAGATTCCGCTCCACCGTGAAGGCGATCGGCGAGAATCTCGTCACGGACAGCCTGGTATTCCGCTACGACCCGAAAGTGTCCCCCGACGGTCTGGACGGCACCGAGGGTACCTTTTCGATCTGCTCGTTCTGGTGGGTCGAGGCGCTTGCCCGGGCCGGCCAGGTCGATGAGGCCAGGGTGGCACTGGAGAAGATGTTCACCTACGCCAACCACGTCGGTCTGTATGCGGAGCAGATAGGGATGACGGGCGAACATCTGGGCAATTTCCCGCAGGCTTTCACCCATCTCGCACTGATCAGCGCGGCCACGAGCCTGGACGGTTTCATGGGCTGAGCCTTCGACCACCGCCGTACCGCCGAAGCAAAACACACCTCGCTGCGGACGGAATGACACCGGTCGCCGGACCGGTTATGGGCATACTTGCTGCCGTCGTCTCGGGACCTGCCATAAGAGCACTGCCCCCGAGTGAAGCGCTGTCCAGCCTAAGAGAACCGAAGGGCAGGAAGACTGTGGCTGACTTTCTTACCGACGTCGAAACCCTCCGCGAGCGTGCCCGCCGCGAGATGGACAAAGGACCGGTCACCGAGGCGTACGGCGCCGATCTGGCACGCGTCCTACAGGTGCTGAACGAGGCGCTGGCCACAGAAATCGTATGCACCCTGCGGTACAAGCGGCACTACTACACGGCATCCGGGATCTATTCGGAACCGGTCGCGGCCGAGTTCCTGGAGCACGCGGCGGAGGAGCAGCAGCACGCCGACAAACTGGCGCAGCGCATCGTTCAGCTCGGCGGGGCGCCCGACTTCAACCCGGACACGCTGACGTCACGAGCGCACGCCCAGTACGACGCCAGCACCGACCTCCTCGACATGATCAAGGAAGACCTGGTGGCCGAACGTGTCGCCATCGCCTCCTACACCGAAATCGCGAAGTGGCTGGGGGACGGCGACCCGACCACACGGCGCGTATTCGAGGAATTGCTGGCGAAGGAGGAAGAGCACGCAGACGACCTCCGAGCGCTGCTGGAGCGCATTCCGCAGGACAGGAAGACCGGTTGACGCCGGCCGGCAGCGCAGGATGTTCCAGCCCCGCCGTTCCTGCCCGCTAGAGGAGAGGGCGGTCCGGTGGGCGCGCTCGGGCCGGAGCAATTGGCCGGATCACGGCGGTCGACGGCGCCACCCCACGTCCGGGGTTTCGGCCACCGACCGCCACCGACCGCCACCGACCGCCACCGGCCTGAGCCGGCACGGTGGCGGAGGCGGAGGAACTCAGGCTTCGAGGGCGCGGGGCATGTTGTCGGCGAGCGTGAAGCAGTCGGCGGTGCCGGTGACATCGAAGAGCCGGCGGATGACGTCGTGCAGCGGGCCGGCCACGATCAGCTTGCGCTCTTGCCGGTCGTGGTCGCGCTGGGTGGCGAGCAATACGTGCAGCACGGTGGAGTCGGCGAAGTCGGTGAGGGACAGGTCGATGACGGTACGTGGAGCGCCGGAGTCCCGCGCCAGCGCACACGCCTCTTTGAGAAGAGGGGCGCTGTCGTGATCGAGGGACCCGCTGACCCGGACGACGAAGGCCTCGTCCTCGACAGCATGAGTCACCACAGCCGGTGTATGAACGTACATACGCGCCAGCATGTCATGAGTTTCGGGCACAGGTTCCAGCAAGTCTCCTGTTCGGCCAATCAAAGGCCTTCCCCCGAACGGGCTCCCCTCCGTCAGTTCATCGAAGTCCCTCCGGTACCACGTCCTCGCTCTCCCGAGGCGTGTACCGCTGGGCCGGTCATGCCCCGCGTCAATGATTCCGGAATTTCGCAGACGGCCCCTCATGTCCACCGACTGCGCCACTCAGCGGGGTGATTGTTCGACAGGCGTGCATAGGAGCCGCGACGCCGGGCAATGGGCGTGCTCAAACGACCTGAATTCCGGAGGTGAATCATGAACGCGGTTTTCGAGGGCGTATCGGACACGAAACCACAGCAGGCTGCCGCAGGCGGGCCGTCACCGCGCGCCGGAGAATCTTCCACCCCGCTTCCTCACATCGAGGACGCCGGAAGCGTAGCTCCCCATGACGCCAAGGCTCTGTCGCCACTGTTCTTCGAACGACTCGGGCAACTCGAAGAAGGCACCCCCGACTATCAGTACGCCCGCAACACGCTCATCGAGATGAACCTGTCTTTGGTGCGCTATGTGGCCTCCCGGTACAGAAGCTACGGCGACCAAATGGAAGACATCGTCCAAGTCGGCACCATCGGCCTCATCAAGGCCATCGACCGGTTCGACCGGTCGCGCCGGACGGAGTTCGCGGCCTTTGCCATCCCCCACATCCTCGGGGAGATCAAGCGGTTCTTCCGCGATACCAGCTGGGCCGTTCACGTCCCGCGCCGACTACAGGAACTCCGTGTCGACCTGGCCCGGGCGGCGGAGCAGCTGTCCGCTCTCCTGGACCGGGAACCCACCGTCAAGGAGCTGGCCGAGCACCTTCAGCTTCCGGAAGAGGAGGTCATCGAAGGCATCGTGGCCGGCAACGGCTACACGGCCGTCTCCCTGAACGTGCCCTGCGACAGCGATGCGGCCCAGGGCGGCAGCGGACTGTCCTTCGCCGATGTGCTCGGCGGGACCGACCCCGCCACCGAGCGCGTCGAGGACCGGTGTGCCCTGGCCTCGCTCCTCCAGCTGCTCAGCGACCGCGACCGCCTCATCGTCCAGCTGCGCTTCGGCCAGGAGATGACCCAGGCGCAGATCGGTGCCGTACTCGGCGTGTCCCAGATGCACGTCTCGCGCCTGCTCGCCCGCATCATCAAGCAGCTCCGCAGCGGAATGCTCAGCCAGAAGTGACCCTGGGGCAAACCCGTTTCCGGCGTCCACAGCGAAACGGGTCCGGGCGCCGTACCGGCGTCGTCCACTGCACCGTTCGCGCATCCGGGAGGGGCCACAGCGTGAAAGCTGTGGCCCCTCCCGACGAGGTGAGCGCCTGATCAGTCCTTGAAGGCGTCCTTGGCCTTTTCCTTCGCACCGCGGAGATCGCCCTTGGATTCCTTCGCGGAGCCCTCGGCGGTGGCGCTCTCGTTTCCGGCAGTGCGTCCCGCTTCCTTCTTGACCTTTCCGATGGTCTGCTCGGCGATAGCCTTGATCTTTTCGCTGGCACTCATGGTGTGGCCCTTCCGTTGGCGGCACCTGCCGCATGCCCCCGCATTGCCGCGTCAATCGTCGCAAGGGGCGTGGGGGAGCGAAAGCGGCCCGGAGTGCACACTGCGGTGGAGGTGAGTCCCCTGCGGGACAGCGCGCCCTCCGGGCCGCACTTTCTCGTGTGCCCCTGGGTGTGGTGATGATGCATCAGCCGCCACAAAGGGGTGGGCCCGACAACGGATGCTGTCCGGCCCACCCCTTTCCCGCGGACTACGGCGGGCTACCAGCGGTACCACCGGCCGCGCTTGCCGCCGGCGCCGGCGGAACGCAGGACAAATCCCAGCGCCCAGATGACGAGGACGACCACTGCGACAAACCAGAGCGCCTTGAGGGCGAATCCGGCACCGAAAAGAAGAAGTGCGAGAAGAAGTACGAGAAGCAGGGGAACCATAGTTATCAACCTCCGAGCCATCATGTGCCCCCGTCCCGGGCTCGCACACAACGTTTCTTCGCAGAGAAGTGGGGAACACCCACCAGCTGGCGAGTACTCCACCTAATACACCGTGAAAAGAGAGGCCCTTCCGCAGAATTCGAGGCACCTGAAGGTTTCCGCGACCGCGCGGCATCACCACACCCACCGGCCAGAGCCCTGACCGCATCTGCGTCCGGTCCTCCATGCATGGCCGTGCGAGATGGGGGTAGGCGGCCGCTGCAGCGTCCGCAGGTGCCGGGCGCGCGGGAAGGCGAGATGACCACCATCGTGAGCGAGACCACGACCGAGCAGCGGTACACCCACACGGACTCCGTGCTGCCGGAGGTGATGCAGCCGCAGAAGGTGGCCCCGCGCGACGCGAAGGAGTTGTCGAAGCAGTTCTTCGAGCGGCTCCAGGCCCTCGACGAAGGCACGCACGAGTACCAGTACGCGCGCAACACCCTCATCGAGATGAACATGTCGATGGTGCGCTATGTCGCCCGCCGCTACCGCAACCGCGGCGATGACATGGAAGACGTCATCCAGGTGGGCACGATCGGTCTGATCAAGGCCATCGACCGGTTCGAGCTCTCACGTGAGGTGGAGTTCTCCACCTTCGCCGTGCCCTACATCCTCGGTGAGATCAAGCGGTTCTTCCGCGACACCGGCTGGGCCGTCCACGTTCCCCGCCGCCTCCAGGAGCTGCGCAGCGACCTGGCCAAGGCCAAGGAGCACCTCGCCGCCACCCTCGACCGCGACCCCACCGTCCGTGAGCTGGCCGCCCACCTCGACCTGTCGGAGGAAGAGGTCATCGAGGGCATCGTCGCTGCCAACGGCTACACCGCCGGCTCGCTCGACACCCCCGCCGACCCGGACCCGTCGGAGCAGCGCCGCACGCTCGTCGACGTCCTGGGGGAGGACGACCCGGCTCTGCAGACCGTCGAAGACCTGCATGTGCTGGCTCCGCTGCTCGACACGCTCGACGCCCGCGAACGGCGCCTCATCGAGCTGCGCTTCGGCCAGGAGATGACCCAGTCGCAAATCGGCGACGAGCTCGGTGTCTCCCAGATGCACGTCTCCCGGCTGCTCACCCGTACCTTGTCCAAGCTCCGTGCCGGGATGCTCACCGAACGGTGACACCCCCGCCCGCAGCACGCGGGGAAGTTCCACAGCAGCCGTCATGAGAGCCCCTTTCACCTTCGCAGACGCCATCACCAAGCCCGTCCTGCTCGCCCTGCTGGTCCCACTCGCCTGCTCGTCCGGCTCGTCCGGCGAATTCGCGCCACTGATGTGTAAGGCGAGGGGCGGCGGGCATCCGCAGCGCTGATCGCTTCGCTTGGTGAAAGGAACCGGAAGATGCTGATGGCCCACCCTGCGGTGCTGCTGGAACTCATCGAAGAGTATGAGGTGCTGGAGTTGCTGCACGCTCGGCAGGGCAGGGACGAGGTGCGGCGGAGGATGGACGACGTCGCCTACACGCTGTGCGTGTCCACCGGAACCCGCGATGTCGACGCGGCCCTCCTTGCCGCCCGTCAGCAACTGCCCCGCACCAGTGTGAAACACGATTCCCTCCTCGCGGGCTGACGGGCTGACGGGCTGACCGGCTGACCGGCTGACCACGGTCGTAGCCCCGGAAGCGGCCGACCGCTGACGCACGGGGGGCACCTTCCCGCTGCGGAAACGGCCAAGTCGCCCTTCACGCAGCCCTACTGGACCGCTGATGAACACACTCACGATGCAGCGGCGGGGAGAGGCGACGCTCACCGGGGCACGGAACGGCACTGCACTGCACGGACCGGGTCGGGTCGGGTCGGGTCGGCACGGTCCGGCCCAGGCGACCCCCCCGCCCACGCCGCGATAAGGCATCAATAAGGGCGCGATAATCAAACGATAGCGGGGTCTGTCAGGGTCGCTCGATGACCGTTCTTCCTCTCGGGCCGGCGACCCGCAGATGCGCACTCCCAGGACTTTTGCGCCTGTCCGCTCGGGGGCGTGCCGCACAACCGGCCCCGCATGGCCGACGGCCCTGACTCTGTGACACGTGGCCGATTCGCTCGGTGCCGACGCTGAACACAGCCCGCTGGAACGGGTGTCGGCTGGTACCGTCAGGCCGCCCGGGTGTCGAAGCCCCCGGTGCTGCCCAGGGGCGCCCTCATACCTGAGAGCTACGCATTAATGGCTCTTGAGCGTGATGTGGTTCCCGGCCGCGGACTCTAACGTTGTCCTCGGTCATGCATGGAGTGGAGGGGAACGGCGGCTATGCGAGCTGCGAGGTGGGGGAGTGGCGGCCTGCTGGTCGTTGCTACAGCCCTCGCGCTATCGGTCGCCGCGAGAGCCGGCCGCCCGTCGGCGCGCCTGCCCCGCCACGGCCCCCTGTCCCGCCCTACCGCTGCCCGGCATCCGCACGCCACGACCGTAGTGATGCTGCGGGGCGGCCACCCCGTGGGCACGGCCGGTTTGCCCGGCTCCCAGATGCCTCCTCACTGCCCGGCCCCGCTCGCCGCCGTCAGCTCCCCTACGGGCCGATGTGGCGCGGCGCCTCGACTGCGCCGCCCGTCGCGGAGGAGCGGCAGACCGCAGCAGAGGGCGGTGGCCCGGGTCCACGCCCCGGGTGCCCCGCTGCGGGCCGCCCCGGGCCAGTTGTCCCCGGTCCTTCGCCCTGCGGGGCAAGCGTCCCGGTCCGCTCGTCAAAAGGCGGCATGACGATCCACCGGCCCCCGAGTGTGTCGTTCTCCTGAACCAAGATCCGTTCTCAGCACTATGCAATATCCCGGTGGAGGAAAAATGGAATCCATAACCGTCGAGCACATCAGCAGCCTGTACGCGAAGTACCAGGACGACTTGCGGGTGGTTCGTGACGCCCAGCGGAAGTTCCTCAAGGACCGGGGCAAGTCGATGAAGGCGCAGCTCGACGACTACGAGGCGGAGATGACATATCTGCTGCTTCGTGACCTGCGCCCCGAAATCGTGGTGGAGGTCGGTACGTTCTACGGCTGGTCCACGATGTGGATCCTGAGCGCGCTCCGTGACAACGGAAGCGGTCATCTGCACTCGTTCGACATCGTCGACAACGTGGTGCGCAATGTTCCGAGTGAACTCTCGGCGGACCGCTGGACGTTCACCAAGGGTGACATCCAGCAGCACCCGGAGAAGGTCCCCGCCGAGACGGACTACCTCTTCATCGACGCGGACCACGGCTCCCGGTTTGCCCACTGGTACATCGAGAACCTGTTCCCGGCCGTTCCCCCGCGCACGCCCACCAGCGTCCACGATGTCTTCCACGGCCGGCGTCCCAAGCCGTTCAGCGAAGGTTCGGTCATCGTGAAGTGGCTGGCCGAGCAGAACATCGAGTTCTTCACGCCGTCCACGGCGAAGGCCCCGCAGGTGACGGAGCAGCTGGCCGCGGTCAAGAAGGAATTGGGCCTCGACGAGCCGGTGCGCAACAGCGACCACAACCCGATGATCTTCTTCACGCTTCCGTAGCCCTTACTGACCAGGGCCCGTCACATCCAAGGCCTCTCCAGGCCTCGTTCCCGTCCAGGCCTTGTGCGGGAGCGATCGCCTGTAGACGTCCGCCGGCAGCGCAGGATTTGGATTCCTGCTCCACCGGCGGACGTTCGCGTTTCCGAGAGCCCCGGCCTTCCTTGCGTCCAGCGGAGGAACGGCATCCGGAGTCCCGGCACACATACGAGCGCATCCTCGTTGCCCCCCTTGCCGCGGATCCTGCGACGTGCACGGACCCCACCATTCGGTCTGCAGGCGACCAGGAGCACGGGACGGGCACCACGCCGTCAGGCCTGCGCCGTGGGTAAAGGTCAGCTGCCTCGGTTTCGCCCTAGGGGGTGATAGCACCGGCCTGGCTTCTTCGGAACGATGCCGGTGGAAGGTCACCGTCGGATGGGAGCCCACTGCCGTGTCTGCCGCGAACACGATCCGCAGGGCCGCCGCCCTGGCGGCCACCCTCGTTCTCCTCACCGCACCCGTCGGGTTCGCCGCGCCGAAGCATGGCGCCGCCCCCTGCGCCATCGAGCACTTCTGCCTGTACGCCCGAGGTCAGCAGGAGGGCGCCCGGGCCTCCTATACGAAGGGCACCCGCGACACGGCGCAGCAGAATCTCCCCCAGGGGGGATGGTCGGCGTGGAACCGCACCAGTGAGTACTGGTGTCTTTGGACCAGGCCCGGCTACAAGGGCAGCAAGCACCGGCTGAACCCTGGCGACAAGTTCGGCTTCCAGCCCCCGATCAGGTCTCTTCTACCGTCAAGCGACTTCCGCTGCTGAGCCGCTGAGCCGCTGAGAGCACCGATATGGCGGTGCGCCGGGACAGCGGACGTTCGGACAGCCCTGCACCTGCACCTGCACCGCCATGACGAACGCAAGACGGAACGCTTTCCGCCCTTCGTCGGCATTGCCGCGCAGAGCTCATCGGCCACCGCCGCGTCCGCTGGTTCCACGATGCCTGTAGGAGGCCTCAACCACGCCGCCGGATCACTGCTCTGCCCGCATCCAAGTCGACGCCGGTCCGGGGCGGGGCTCCGTCGTGCTGGTTGTCCTGCAAGGTCAGATCCACCCTTCGCTGTTCCAGCTGTATGTGCTTGTTTCCGTTCCACATCGTGTGGAGTTCCTCGGTGATGGAGGCGCCCAGGCCCACTCCTCCGGCTGGAGTGCGTCCGGCCAGACGGCGGCGCAGCCAGGCCGGACGCCCCGATCTGAGCACTATCTGTCGCCCCGCGGCCAGCAGGAAACCGCCAATGACGGGCACCAATATGGCCATGAGGCTCGCTAACATCACCATGCTCGCTCAACGCCGAGCGACGACCTGCGGTTCCTGGCCGCCCAGTGGTCGGGGACGTGCCGCCACCTTCGCGGAGCGTCGCGGCGGCGCCGGCGCTGGGCAGCCTGGTCAACAGGATGATCGGCGCACGAAGCGCAGCGGCACGAGGGTGAGCGCGCGCCTTCCTACTTAGCGCCCTTTCGGCGCACCATCTCGTCGATCCAGATGGGCGCGAACGGAGACGTACAGCCGGGGGAAGTCGGGTAGTCCTTGAGCACCTCCAGGCGCTCGCCGATCTCGATTGCACGGGTGCGGTACTCGGCGTGCTCGATCCCGATCTGGGCCAGGCAGTGGTTCATCGCCCACTGCAGGCGATCCGGGGCGTCTTTCATCTCCGCCTCGATGACGTCGAGCAGCCCTTCGAGGTCGAGGCCCTCGGGCTTCTTCGCCACGCGTTCGGTGGTCAGTGCCCAGCCGGCGCTCGCGACCACTGGATCCGGATCGGCGGACCAGGCCAGGCGCAGCTCTTCGGAGTGCGGGTTCTTCTTCACCGCGTAGTTCACGAGCCAGTCGTGCACCTTGGGTGTGCGCGCCTCGCGCAACATGACGTCCAGCTCGTCACGCTCGAATGCCTTCGGGCGGCAGATCAGGAGTGCCAGCAGTCTTGCCGTGGTGTCATCCGTCTTCCAGAGCTGCCACGCGAGTTCCTGCTGCGTCTTCAGCCGCTTCGCGAGCGCGCGCAGCTTGCTGAGGTTCACACCGTGATCGTCACCGTGTTTCTCGTTCACCTCGCGTGTCTTCGGGGCCTCGAGCTCGGCCAGCTCGGCCATGACCTGGGCCAACGCCGTCTCGGCCACCTCAGCCTCCTGTCCCTCACGTGCGAGTTTCAGCCTACGACGGAAGTCGGCCTCCTGTCGTACACGACGGTTCGGCGGCAGCGACCGACACAAAATCCCGCCCCTGCACAAATGCGCAGCAGCTCTCGGCCCTGACCCTCGCCGAGGCCGGGGTCCCGCCGGCCCGGGTGCGGGAGCTACTGCGGTCCGACGTGCCAGATGAGGCGACTTCTTAGTCCGATTTGTGGCTTGCCGAGTGATCCGTGCACCCCGCACTGTCGTGGGGCCAGCCACCGAATCCAGCCAAGGTCTCGCGATGAATGATCTCGGCATGACGAAGGAATACGGCCCGATGACTGAGCGCGGCGCGACGAGTGAACGCGACACCATGAAGGAACGCGACACCATGAAGGAACGCGGCAATGTCATACGCACCGAACTGGAACGATTCGTTCAGACCCGGGAGTTCAGCTGCCTGGGGGCCCGCGCCGCACTGAAACGGCACGCCATCACGCATCGGCACTATCGAAGAATGGGCGACGAGGCGTCGGCGGAGGACAACCACCGCGACCTCGTCGACTATGTCGACACCGTGCGTCCCCTGCTGTCCGCCCAGAGCTTCCGCACCTTCGTCGCGACGTTCGACGAGCCCGGAACGGTGGACGAACGCACCTACGAGGAGCTCATCTGGCAGCACCTGCAGTTCATGCATGACATCGACAGCCGGACATACGGCCTGGACACGGGCGCGTCCTCCGACCCCGGCCGGCCCAACTTCGGATTCCACACGGGCGGGCATGCCTTCTTCGTCGTGGGCATGCACCCCGGCTCCTCCCGGGCGAGCCGCCGCTTCACGACGTCGGCGATCGCCTTCAACTCGCTCGCACAGTTCATGCGCCTCGGTGAGAACTTCTACTCGATGCAGGGCGCGATTCGCAGACGTGAGGCCAAGAACAACGGCTCCGTCAATCCGAGTTTCACCGAGTACGAGTACGAGGAGCCCGCGCGGCACTTCTCGGGCCGGTTCACGGAAGAAGACTGGAAGTGCCCCTACACCTCACGGCACGCACCGGCTACCGAGGATTTCACCGAGGGACTCCTCCAGCACAAGCGGTGAGCCCGTACAGACCCCCTTCGGTCACGACGCGGTGTCCTTAACGGAGCATCGGGCGGGGTGCCCTTCCTGAGGACGTGCCGTTCGCCGGCCTTCGCGGAGTCCGGCTGTTGTACCAAACGGCCGCGATCACCACAGCGCAGCCGCATGCCTGGGCCGGTGTGGGGCGTTCGCCGATGGCGACGCCCAGCCCGAACGCCATGACCGGCTGGAGCAACAACAGCGCGGCGCCGACGTTCGGGGCCAGCGCGGGCAGGGCGGTGGTGATCAGCAGCCAGGCCAGGACTTGGCCGACAAGAGCCAGGATGATCAGCCAACCCCAGGCGGTCCGGCCCAGGTTGAGGTCGATCCCCGTCCACAGGACGCCCATCACCGCAGCCGTCACGGCGGCCGCGGCGGTCGATAGGCACACCGGTGAGACGGTGTGCTCCCGGCCGCCGCCCAGCCGCATCAGGAACAGGTAGCCCGCGTACGCCACACCCGCCGCCGTCCCGAACGTCACACCGGCGACCGGATCGCTGCCGGGCTGCGGATGCCCGATCGCGCCGCTCGCGAGCGCTACACCCGCCAGCATCAACGGGGCCATCAGGACAAAGCGCCCGGACAGCCTGGTGCCCGACACCAGCCGTGCGAGCAGTGGGAAGAACACGACCTGGATGTTCAGCAACACCGTGGCGACCGAGGCGCCGACGGTGAGGACGGCGGCCGCCCAGAACACCATGTCGACGCCGAGGAGCACCCCTGCCCCGATGTCCATCATCCGGTAGCGCAGCGGCCGGACTCCGACCCTGCGGCACTCCCGCACGGCGAGCGGCACCAGCACGAGCAGGGCCAGCGCACAGCGCAGAAACGCCGCCGTCCCCGCGTTCGCCCCCGACAGCTTCACGAACACGGCCGAGGCCGAGATGCAGGCGGACCCTGCGACGGCCGCCACGACCGGATGGACCGTACCGCCGGCCGTCCGCCGCTCGTCACGTACGGCGGGTCGTACGGACAGGCTCTTCTCATCCCTCGTCATGAAAGCCACTGTGCCTGGCGAGATCCATAACAAAAAGCGTTGATTCAATGCCAATACTCGGTAGCATCCGTTGCGTGTTCAGTATGGAAAGACTTCGCGCCCTGGCCGCGGTGGCCGACCACGGGTCGATCGCCCAGGCCGCCCGTACGTTGCACATGACCGCCTCAGGGGTCTCGCAGCAACTCGCCAAGCTGGAGCGGGAGGCCGGGCACCGTCTCCTGGAACCGCAGGGCCGCAGCGTCCGCCTCACCCACGCCGGCCGGGTCCTGGCCGGCCACGCCGACCGGCTGCTCGCCCAACTCGCCACCGCCCAGAGCGACCTGGCCGACCTGGGCGACGAGGTGCTGGGCCCGCTGCGGATCGGCGGCGTGGGCAGTGCCGTCCGTACCCTGCTGCCCGACGCGCTGGCCGCCCTCACCACCGACCACCCCCGGCTCACCCCGACGGTGGTCGACGGGGAGGCCGTCGACCTGGTGCCTCAGCTGCTCAACGGCGAACTCGATCTGCTGCTGATCGAGAGCTGGGCCAATCGCCCGGTCTCCGTCCCCGAGGGCGTCACGCTGCGCACTCTGGTCAGCGAGGACGTTTACGTCGCCCTGTCCGAGCGGCATCCGCTCAGCGACCGTGAAACCGTCGACCTGGCCGATCTCACGGGCACGGCGTGGGCCTGCTGCCCACCGGGCACCGCGCCGCACGAAGCCCTCGTCCAGGCGCTGCGTACCCGTGGCGTCGAGCCCGAATCCGCTACCTCCTCGCCGACCACCTCACCCAACTCTCCCTGGTCGCCCGGAATCTCACCGCGTCCCTCGTCCCCGCCATGTCCCGCCACCCCGCCCCGCCCGGCGTACGGTTCCTGGCCACCCGTCCGGCTCTGCGCCGCGACATCCGGGCCGCCTGGCTCACGCGCGCACAGAGCCCGCCGGTACGCGCCTGCGTCGCCGCGATCGAGGCGCACCGGCAGGACAGCGGCGGTATCCGCCCGGACGGAGGAGGGCCTCCGGAAGCCGTAAACCGGACGGCCCGGTAGCCGCAAGCGCCGCCACCCGGCCCGACGGCAGGGGACATGCCGCCGACGGCGTAATGGCCGGGTTGGGCTGTCTGGCCGCGTCAGGCTGTGGCTTCTTGATCACGGTCGCGTCAGGAGCCCGTGTGGACAGGTGGGGTGAGCGGATCTTCCAGCGGATCGATCGTGGCCGCCGGCCGGGCCGCAGGGCCGGGGAGCTCGCGGAGATCGCCGACAACAGTGGCTTCGTGGTGCCCCGCACGCCCGCATGGATGCGCTGGCTGCCGGCCGCCTATGTCGCCTTCGTCATGCTGCTGGAAACCCTCGCCCCCACACCGTGGGCGGTCAGCTTTCTGCTCATTGCCCTGCCGGTGATCGCGGCGTACGCCCTCGGTCCGGTCGGCGTCGCGGCCTTCACGGTCTGTGCGATCGTGCTGGAAGGGGTGGTGGCCGGGACGCCGTGCTGCACCGGCCACAACCTGCACCAGTTGTGGGAGACCCACCATGTCGCCGCCTATATCGCCACCGGCCTGGTCGGCATCCTCGGCGTGGCGCTGGCTGCCCACCGGCGCCGCCAGGAGCAGCACCTGGTGCGTGCCAACTCGCTGGCCGAGGCCCTGATGCGTACGCTGCTGCGCCCGGTGCCGCACCGGGTCGGACAGACACTCGCCGCCGGCCTCTACCGGTCCGGCGAGGTCGGCACCATGGTCGGCGGCGACCTCTACGACATCCGCGCCACCCCGTCCGGTGAGCGCGCCATCATCGGCGACGTCCGCGGCAAGGGGCTCCAGGCCGTCCGCACGGTCGCCGACATCCTCGGCAGCTTCCGCGAGGCCGTCTACGACCCCGGCGGCCTGCCCGCCGTCGCCGCCCGTATGGAACGCCGTCTGGTCCGTGAGGCCGAAGAGCTCCCCGACGACGAGCTGTTCGTCACCGCCGTCCTGGTCGAGTACGACGCCCCGGCCCACCGGGTCACGATCGTCAACCAGGGGCATATCGAGCCGGTTCTGATCTCCCGCGGTGAGGTGACGGCCCTGACCGGGCCGCCCGCGCTTCCCCTCGGCCTGGGCCCCCTGGCCGAGGAGATCCCCGTCGCCTACACCCACCGCTTCCACCCGGGCGACGTCCTTCTCCTCTGCACGGACGGCCTGATCGAGGCCCGCGACCACACCGGCGCCTTCTACCCCCTGCTCGACCGCCTCCGCCACCGTTTCTCCGACGGGTGCGACCCCGGCCCCGACGACGTCATCGACTTCCTCAACACCGACCTGCCCCGCCACACCCGCGTCTTCCACGACGACGTCGCCATCCTGGCCCTCGCGCCGTACGACGACGGCGAGCTGCCGTAGCAGGGCCGGAGGGCGGAGGGCGGAGGGCGGAGGGTTGTGGGTGGAGGTCGGAGGGTGGCCGGATGGTGGGTGGCCGGATGGTGGGACAGGGGCTGTGTGCCGGGTGAGGGTGTGACGGGTCACCGACGGACCGCGAGACCATCCGTAGCGCGCGGCCGCTCGTAGGGCTCAGTCGCTCTGGTGGGCCTCGCGGGCCGCGTCCACGAAGTCCTCCAGCGCCGCCCAGAAGGGGCTGTAGGCGGCATCGAATGCGTCGCGGCGGTCGGCGTCGCCGGAGGGGTCGGCGCTGAGGGCCGCGTAGAAGGGGCGGGTCGCTTTCTGGAGGGCGAGTGCCGCGGCGGCGGCCGAGGCCGGGCCCTCCAGTTCGACGACGCGTGCGCAGCGACGGATCTTCGCGTACTCGGCGACCTCACGGTCCCGCAGTGCGCCGAGTGCGGTGGTACGGGCGGCGGAGCCGGGCAGCCGGAGCGTGGCGGAGATCTCCCAGAACAACTCGCCCATCCGGTGGGTCTGTTCGATCAGGTCCAGGTAGGCGGTGCGCCGGCTCTCCCGTAGTCGTTCGGCGCGCTGTGAGCGTGCGGCGGTCTCGGCCTGAATTTTGGCGGCCCGGGTGCTGCCGCGGCTGGTGACCCAACTGGCGAGCACCGCCGTACCGCCGGTCACCGCCGCGATCGCCAGAGTCCACCACGTGCTGTCGCCCACGCGCCGCACCATACCGAGCCGCCCCGGCGCACCGGCCGCCGGGTGTGCGGCCGGTGCGTCTCGACCGCCGCTACGACGGGAAGTCGCCCGGCGGCACCGTACTCGTGGACGCATTGCCGCCGATGACCTTGTTCAGGGTGAACGTCAGCACCGTGTACTGCGTCCCGCCCGCCACCCGCACCGTCCGGAAGTTCGCCTTGTCGTCGAACTTCTCGAAGCTGCACTGGCGGGTGAACGAGTTCTTCGCGCTGTTCCAGTCCTCGCCGGTGGTGAAGTACACCGTGTAGGAGCCGCTGTTGACGCTGCGGACGGTGGCGTCGGAGCCCTTGCGTACGTATACGGAGAACGCCGTTTGTGTGCCGCGGGTCAGCGTCACCACCGCATCGGAGCCCGTCCCGTTCCTGACGGTGAGCCGCCCCAGACCGCCCCGGCTGCCGTCGCGGACGAAGGCACCGTTCCCCAGTCGTCGGTGCTTGGCCTGCTCCGTACGCGGCAGTCGCAGGGTGGCGTCGTAACCGAGGGCGGTGAGCGCGTGTCCGGCCTCCTTGACGCTCTGCGGGCCCCGGGCCGTACCGAGTTCGACGCGTGGTGAGGTGGCGCAGCGGCCGCCGGTGCCGCGAGCGCTCTTGAGATCCTGCCCCAACGCCCTCAGGGCGCCGACTAGTTGACTGTTCCCGGCGATGGCGTTGTCCGGCGTGGCTACGGTTTGCAGGGTCATCGCGGCCGTATCGGCCTTGGCCGCCGCCGTGTCCAGCGCCTTGTTCAGCGAACCGCCTTCGTGCGCTCGGTCGACCGCGCGCAGTGCACTGTCGAGCGGTCCGAGGGTGCCGGTGAGGGCGTGGCGGTAGGCGGCCGGGTCGACGGTCGGTGTCTGGCTCGGGGACGGTGCCGAACCGGCCGACGAGCTGCTGGAGCCGCCCGCCGTACCGCGGCTTTCCCCATCCGACGAACAGGCCGCCAGTGGCAGCACGAGAGCGAGGGCCGCCGTGCCGAGGACGGCGGCCCGGCCTCCGCCGCGGTGCCGTCGGGTCCGTCGAGTGGGTCGGGTCCGTTGCGTCAGTTGCGGTAGGTGCGTCAGGTGTGTCACCTGCGTGGTGGTGGCGGTGCGGCTCGTGTCGTCCGCCGGTGTTCCGTCCGTGATCGTCGCTGTCTCGTCCGTTGTGCGCGCAGAGGTGTACCTCACGATGAGTCCCCCGATTCCCCCGGTATCCCCCGACATCCGGCAACTGCCGAAACAATCAGGCTTCTCCGCCCACAGGTGACTGTCAAGGCCGTTGAACGGGGCGCCAGTTCCGAGAAATCCATCGGAATTCCTGCTTCCGCACCCGTGCGCCGGTCACCTGCGCGTATGTAGAGTCCCCTGCCATGGCAGCGCTGAATGATCTTCTCCCCAAGGCGGCCGTACGCCTGGACGTCCGGGTGGCGGACTGGCAGGAAGCGATACGTGCGGCGGGCGGGTTGTTGGTGGAGACGGGTGCCACCACCGACGGCTACACCGCGGAGATGATCCGTAATGTCGAGGAGAACGGGCCGTACCTCGTCATCGCACCCGGCTTCGCCTTCGCCCATGCCCGTCCCTCGCCCGCCGTGCTCCGGACCGGAATGTCCTGGGTCCGCCTGGAACAACCGGTGGAATTCGGCCATGAGGCGAACGACCCGGTGCATCTGGTCGTGGGACTCGCCGCCGAGGACTCCGGGGCACATACGGCGGCGATGGCCGCACTCGCTCAGCTGCTCGCCGACCCGGCGACGGCACAGGCCCTTCAGGACGCGACGGATACGGAGGCGCTGCTTGCGGTGCTCGCCGGGCCGGACGGGGAGCGCGATGACCGGGGGCAGGAGGAGACCGTACGTGAGCAGGACGGAGACGAGCGGCGGGCCGGGAACGGGCGCCGGGCCGGGGACGGGCAGCCCGTACCCGAGAAGGCCGTACACAAGATCCTTACGGTGTGCGGCAATGGTGTGGGCACGAGTCTGTTCCTGAAGAACACGCTGGAGCAGGTGCTCGACCGCTGGGGCTGGTCCCGCCATGTGACGGTGGAGGCGACCGACACCATTTCGGCCAAGGGCAAGGCGTCCGAGGCCGTCGCGATCCTCACCTCCCGGGAGATCGCCAGGACGCTGGGCGAGATCGGCGTACCGGTGAAGGTCGTCGGGGACTTCACCAGCGGCGCCGAGGTCGACCGCATACTCCGCGACACCTATGACGTCTGAGTGTGGCGTCCGAGTGCGGCCGACGTGCGAGGGCGGCGTCCGAGTCCGGCCGGCCTGCGAGGGCGTCGTGCGGGACCGGTGTCCGGGACCGGCCGCTCATGCTGGTCCCCGAGACCGGCCGCGCATGGATGGCCACCGAGATACGACGTCTGGCCCATGCCGACCGGGTAACCAAGGCCGAGGCGCGGCACCCGGAACGCACGCCCGCCATACGGCACCTGAACTACGACGCCGGACGGACCACGCGGACGTATCGCAGGCGACATGCAATGCCTGACACGCCACGTCTGACACGCCACGTCTGACACGCCACGTCTGACACGCCACGCCTGACGTACAGCGCCTGACCTGAAACGCCTGACATACGACGCCTGACACCCACCACGCCCCATCCCAGCGTCAGAGCCGGAGGACGGACAGCCACCATGGACTGGCTCATATCCCTCGCCACGTTTCTCGTGAACGAGATCCTCAGCCAACCCGCGTATCTGATCGGCCTGATCACGGCGGCGGGCCTGATCGCGCTGAAGAAGACCGCAGGTCAAGTGGTCGGCGGTGCCATCAAGGCGACGCTCGGCTTTCTGCTGATCGGCGCCGGAGCGGGGCTGGTGGTCAGCTCCCTCGCCCCGCTGGGCGGCATGATCCAGGGCGCGACCGGCGCGCACGGTGTGATCCCGACCAACGAGGCCATCGTCGGGATCGCCCAGGCGCAGTTCGGCGCCCGAGTCGCCTGGCTGATGATCCTCGGCTTTGCGGTCGCCCTGATACTGGCCCGCTTCACACCCCTGCGGTACGTCTTCCTCACCGGCCATCACATGCTCTTCATGGCCACCCTGCTGACCATGGTCCTGGCGACCTCCGGCCGGTCCTCGGTGAGTGTGGTGGTCGTCGGCGGACTGCTGCTGGGCATTCTGCTGGTGGCGATGCCGGCCTTCGCGCATCCGTGGACCAAGCGCATCACGGGAAACAACAGCATCGCCATCGGCCACTTCGGCACCGCCGGGTACATCGTCGCGGGCGCCACCGGGCAACTCGTCGGCAAGCGCAGCCGCAGCACCGAGGACATGAAGCTGCCCGAGGGCCTGCGCTTTCTGCGGGACTCGATGGTCGCCACGGCGCTGTCCATGGTGCTGATCCACGTCACCATGTCGCTGGTCTATCTGGCCCGGGCGGGCCGGGCGACGGCGTTCAAGGCGTTCGCGGCCGACGGCGGCAGCGCGGCCGGGGACCTCGGCAACTACGTCATGCAGTCCGTCATGCAAGGTCTGCAGTTCGGGATCGCGGTAGCGGTGATCCTCTTCGGCGTCCGTACGATCCTGGGCGAACTGGTCCCGGCGTTCCAGGGCATCGCCGGCAAGCTCGTACCGGGCGCGGTGCCGTCCCTCGACGCCCCGATCGTCTTCCCGTACGCACAGAACGCCGTGCTCATCGGCTTTCTCGCCAGCTTCGTCGGCGGCCTGGTCAGCCTCGCTCTGCTCACCTGGGTGGGCCACCCGGCGCTCGGCCTCGCGCTGGTCCTGCCGGGGCTGGTACCGCACTTCTTCACGGGTGGCGCGGCCGGCGTCTACGGCAATGCCACCGGCGGCCGACGCGGTGCGGTCGTCGGCGCCTTCCTGAACGGTGTGCTGATCACGTTCCTGCCCGCGCTGCTGCTCAAGGTGCTCGGTGCGTTCGGCAAGGAGAACACCACGTTCGGCGACGCCGACTTCGGCTGGTTCGGCACCCTGATCGGCAACGCCGCCAAGGCGGGCGCCACCGGCGGCAGCATCCTGATGCTGGCCCTCGGCGCCGTGCTCCTGGGCGGCGCGATCCTCTTCCAGAAGCGGGTCGTGGACACCGGCTGGGACCCGGGTGCCCGCCGCGATGCCTTCCTGCCGCGCACGGCTGCGGCGGCCTCCGAAACGGACCCGGAGCCGACCCGGGACCACGCGAAGATCGCGCCGCCGGCCGGGGCGCCGACGCCGCCACCGCCTCCCGAAGGGAGCTGAGCCGGTCCGTGCCGGGCGCAAGCCCCCCGTGCGCACGGCTCGTAAGGCTCGTACGGCCCGGCTTCCGGCTGGGCCGTTCGGATGCCCCGTGCCGCGCGCGTCCCGGCCACTGCCTCTCACTCAGAACTAAAATCGGACCATGGCTGTAGGGGAGTTCCCCGACTCGCCGGCCGGTGTGCCGGCAGGTGTCCGGCGGCTGATCCGCCGCCGGCCGCGGGCCGCCCTGACCGCCCAACGGCCGCGCGGCGCCGAGGTGGAACTCCTCCCGGCGATCACGGCCCGGCCGCCCGGGATCCGGGTGCCGGCCGCGGTGCGAGAGCGCTGTCCCGCGGGCGGGAAGGAGCGTGGTCCGGCGGGCGAGAGGGAGCGCTGTCCCGTAGCCAAGAGGGTGTGCTGGCCCGTGGGCGGGAGAGAGCGCTGTCCCATGGGCCGTTCGGTCTCCACCGTGGGCGGCCAGTTCAGCCGGGCCGGTGATCCGCGCCGGGAGAGCGCACCCGACGACCATCAGTCCAGGTCGTGCGGCGGCCCGATGCCGACAGGGCCCTTCCGGCGCCGCGCGGGCTTGCCCACACCCTGCACGAGGAGGCGGCGGGCCCATGACCACCGACGATGAAGGAAGGCCGCGACGGGTGAACGGCCCCGCCGCCGGGCCGGCGGGCGGTCCGCCCCCAGCGGATGCCCCGTCCCCTGACGCCACCGGTACGGACGTGACCGCCCCTGGCCCACACGCGACCGCTTCCGGCCCACACGTGACCGCTTCATGCCCACAGGCGAGTGCCACCGGCCCGGACGCGACCGCTCCCGGCCCCCACACGAGTGCCACCGGCCCGGACGCGACCGCCCCCGACGCCGTGACCTGCCGGGCCCTGCGCTACGCCTTCGGTGAGACCAGGGCCGTGGACGGCGTCGATCTCTCCGTCCGCCCGGGTGAGGTCTTCGGCCTGCTCGGCCCCAACGGGGCGGGCAAGACCACCGCGATCCGCTGTATCACCACCCTCCTGCCCGTCCCGGCCGGCATGGTGCGGGTCTTCGGGCACGACGCGGCGAAGGAGCGGATGGCGGTGCGCCGGCTGCTGGGATACGTGCCGCAGCAGCTGTCCGCGGACGCCGGACTGACCGGCCGCGAGAACGTCACACTGTTCGCCCGGGTCTTCGACGTCTCCCGTCGCGAGCGCGCCGCACGCGTCACCCAGGCACTGGAGGCGGTCGGCCTCACCGACGCGGCCGGGCGCCTCGCCGGCACGTACTCCGGCGGCATGATCCGCCGCCTCGAACTCGCTCAGGCGCTGGTCAGCGCGCCCCGCCTGCTGATGCTCGACGAGCCGACGATCGGCCTCGACCCGATCGCCCGCACCAGCGTCTGGGAACACATCAATGCCGTACGGGCCGCCACCGGCATGACCGTGCTGGTGACCACGCACTACATGGACGAGGCCGACCAGTACTGCGACCGCCTCGCCCTGATGCACCGCGGCCGGATCCGCGCCCTGGGCACCCCCGACGAACTCCGCTCCGCCCTGCGCGCCCGCCGTCGCGCGGCCCTGACCTCGCCCACCCCGCACCCGGCACCCGGCCCCTCAGGCACCCCCACCCCCGAACAGGCTGCCGCCCCCTCATCGGCCTCCTCCCTCTCCACCCCCTCCTCTCCCTCATCGGCCCCATCGCCCTCGTCCGATGCCGTGCCGACGCTGGAGGAAGTTTTCCGGGACGTCGCCGGCAGCGGCCTCGACGAGCAGTCAGGAGACTTCCGCGATGTCCGAAGCACCCGCCGCACCGCAAAGCGAGTCGGCTGACCCGGCCACCGGGCCCGGACGGCTGGACCTGCTGCTGGTTCCGCCGCGCGCCCGCACCGGCTGGCGGGTGCTGCCCGCCAGAGTCGTCGCGATGTGCGTGGTCGAACTGCAAAAGCTGCGCCACGACCGGACCGAGCTCTACACCCGCGCCGTCCAGCCCGCCCTGTGGCTCCTGGTCTTCGGCGAGACCTTCACCCGCATCAAGGCCATCCCGACCGGCGGCACCCCGTACATCGACTATCTGGCGCCCGGCATCATCGCCCAGTCGGCCATGTTCATCGCGATCTTCTACGGCATCATGATCATCTGGGAACGGGACGCCGGCATCCTCACCAAGCTGCTGGTCACGCCGACCCCGCGCTCCGCCCTGATCGCCGGCAAGGCCTTCGCCTCCGGGGTGAAAGCGCTGATCCAGGCCGTCGTGGTGATCGTCATCGCCGCGCTGCTCGGCGTGGCCATGACGTGGAACCCGCTGCGGCTGCTCGGCGTCGGCGTCGCCGTGGTCCTCGGCTCGGCCTTCTTCTCCTGTCTGTCCATGACGATCGCCGGGATCGTGCTCACCCGCGACCGCCTGATGGGCATCGGCCAGGCCATCACCATGCCGCTCTTCTTCGCCTCCAACGCGCTCTATCCGGTGGCGATCATGCCCGGCTGGCTCCAGACGGTCAGCAGGATCAACCCCCTGAGTTACCAGGTCGATGCCCTCCGCGGCCTCCTCCTGGGCACCCACGCCCATCTGGCCCTGGACTACACCGTCCTGGTGGTGGCCGCCGTACTGGGCATCGTCGCGGCCTCCTCACTCCTGGGCCGCCTCGCCCGCTGACACTCACCGGGCCGGTGCCCGGGTAGCCGCCGTCGGCGATCGTCATGGTGCTTCCGACGGCGGCCTTGGTTCCGGATTCCTCCCATGCCTGGCAATCGGCTCGGACGCCGGGAGCCGGTCGGCCGACCACAACGACCATGCGGCTCTCTGCCTCGATGACCACCTGGTGGTCGGCGGAGTATCGGCGGTTCTTTGACTGCACGGCGACCACGCGGTCGTGACTGGGCACCAGGGTGCCGTCACGATCAGCACGGTGCCCGTCAGCGCGGTGCCCGTCAGCGCGGTGACCAAGCTGCCGAAGCGGCGCGGGCTCAGCCCAGTGGACACCGACCCGCCCACCTGCCGTACCTGCCCCCTGCCCCACCTGCCGTACCTGGCCCCCTGCCCCACCCCCGCTGAGGCCGGAGAGCAATTGCGGGACAGCCCTTGGTTCTCACTACGCACGGATAAGCGCGCACTGCCCTCGTCTCTTGGAACTCACCTTCCAGGACCCGGCGTTACACTCACGCGGGATGCGTTCCTGCGGTCGTATCGCCGTCCGGACCGGCAGGGGTGGGAGTGAATTCTGCCGCTATCCGGCTCGGATCCGGCCCGGTCCGGCCCGGCGTCACGGAAGGCCGTCGGAAGGTCTGCCTGCCCGGCTGCCCTCCGGCTCTCCGCCGCGGGCAGTACACCGTGTTGGTATTTCCGAGTCACGAGTCGATGACGGTTGGTGCGAAAGTGGAAACGGTGGAGCGGATAAGGGGAACGTGGTTCAACCGAATACCCTCGGACCGCCACCTCTCGGACTTCGGTGCCGCATTCAGGAAGCGCCTGCCCGGCCCACGAGCCATGGGCTGGACACTGACCGCGGTATTTTTTGTGGTGTACACCCTGGTGTCTGTTCTTCGGAACGCCCGTATGCTCAACGCCGGGTACGACCTGGGGATATTCGAGCAGGCGATCCGTGCCTATGCGCACGGCCAGGCTCCGATCGTGGAGCTCAAGGGCCCGGGTTTCCATCTCCTCGGTGACCACTTCCACCCCATCCTGGCGCTCATCGCCCCTATTTACCGGATTTTCCCCAGTGCCGTCACGCTGCTCGTGGTGCAGGCCGCGCTGATGGCGTTGGCCTGTTTTCCGCTCACCCGCTGGGCGCACCGGGCCGTCGGGCCGCTCACCGGCCTTGCGGTGGGCTGCGGGCTGGGCGCCTCGTGGGGCCTCGCCGCGGGAGTCACCAAGGACTTCCATGAAATCTGTTTCGCGGTCCCGCTTCTCGCTTTCAGCGTCACCGCGCTCGCTCAGCGGCGCTGGTGGGCGGCGACGGCCTGGGCGCTCCCACTGCTTTTGGTGAAAGAGGACCTCGGACTCACCCTTGCCGCAATCGGTGGCTATATCGCCTGGCAGGGACTACGCGAGCGGCGTCAACAACCCACGGCGCGACGAGGATTCCCGTTCCTGCTCGGCATCGTGGTCGCTCTTCTCGGCGTGTTGGGCACGGCGGTGGAGATTCTCGTTCTGCTGCCCGCCATGAATCCCCGCGGCGGTTTCGACTACTGGCATCAGATGCCGGGTGAGGCATCGCCGTCCGGAAGCTTCGCCGGCCTCGCGTCCGCCGGGTTGCACCTGTTGTGGCCGCCGATGAAATGGCTGCTGCTGTTCATGCTGGCCGCACCCACCGCATTCTTCGGCCTGCGTTCCCCGTTGACGCTGCTGTGCGTGCCCACCCTCGCGTGGCGGCTGCTGGCCGGCAACGAGCATTACTGGCAGCCGAATTTCCATTACAACGCGATCCTGATGCCGATCGTATTCGCCGGGCTCATCGATGTGCTGCACCGACGGCCGGATGTGGTACCGCCCCACAGACGCCGGAAGGTCCTGGCGTTCTCCGCGGTTTTCACCGCGGTCACGGCCGCGGTCTATCCGCTCCACGACCTCGTCCTCCCCTCGGCCTGGCGGACCCCGGCCCATGTCCGCACGGCGGAGCGCCTGCTGGCCCGCATTCCCGACGGGGACACCGTCGCCTCCTCGAACCGGCTGGCCCCGATGCTGACCGGACGTGCCACGGTCAGCCTGGTCTGCTTCGGCACCGGCCCCGACCCCGCCGCACCGACCGCCCTCCCCGCCGACCCGCCGCGCTGGGTGGTCTCGGACCGCCACGATCCGACCGTAAAAACCCCCTGCCCGGTGGCCCAGACGCACCGCATGCTGCGCCTCTACCGCGCCCACGGATATGTCCAGGCCGCCGAGGAGGACGGCATCACCCTTCTGCGCAGGCCGTAACGTCCGCGCAGGCCCCTCCGAGGTTGCTACCGGCGCTCTCCGGTGAGCACGACGGGCCGCCGGAAACCGACCTCACCCACGCTTAGAACGAGTGGCGCAGCCGTCAGGCCGTCCGGGTCGGGCTGTTCGTGTAGGGGCACTGCTGCCCGGCGATCACCCCGATTACCACAGGCCCAGGCACTTCGGCCCCCGATTTCGGCCCAGACCGAATAGATGGTGCGGCCCCGGCGCCCCGGGCAAACTGCCTGACGCGACGGCGGTACAGCCCCTCGTGCCGCATACGGCCGGGGGCTATACGGGACGTCGCGCCACCAGATCACTAGGGGGAACATCATGCGAAAGTTCACCAAGGCCGCCGCCGCTCTGGCGCTTGCCGCCGGCGCCCTGACCACGGTCAGCGCCACCAGCGCCAACGCGGCCCAGGCCGCGGGCAGTCTGCACGGCTGCCCGTCGGGCGCCGTCTGCGTCTACCCGCAGAACGCCGGCTGGAATGGCGACCGCCCGTCGCTCGCCTTCTACAGCTACGGCGCCCACAACCTCAAAAACCAGGTCGGGCAGCACTACGTCCTGAACAACCAGACCGGGGGCGCGACGGCTCGCACCTGCACGGGCTACAACGGCACGGGGGACTGCCAGGGCTACCTGCAGCCCGGCTACTACGTGGACAAGAACCTGACGCCGATCAACTCGATTCTCCTCGTCCGGCCGTAGTAACAGCTGGATACGCACCTCGGTTCACTCGGGCCGGCCCCCGCCAGGGGCCTGGCCCGAGTGGCGTTTCGCCTGTGGAAAGCCGCCCCACGCCGGTCGGGGGGAAGCGAGGGTCGGGAAGGCACGGTCCCGCTGGGGCCCTCATGGCTCTCGACGAGCACGCGATCACCGGCGTTCGCGCTGCCCGGATCTTCAGGCCCAGCCGCTTGCGGGGCATTCGCCTGGCTTCGAGCGTCTTCAGCGACACCGGCGACTCGTCCGCCTGGCAACAGAGTTGACGCCCCGGTGGACTCGGGTCTCCTGCTGCGATGTCGGCTGCGGTTCGCACTCGAGCACGGGTTCGTCGAGACCGAGCGGTACCTACTGCCGGGCGACCGCATCCCCTGGATCGACCTGAGAGACGATCTCTTGGGACCGGACTGCATACTTCAAGCCGACTATGACTTCCGGTCATGCAGCACCGGTGGCCCCAGGAGTTCACCGTCATGTCATGACCTGTACCCGGCGTTCCGGAGTCTCAGAGGGCGGTTCTTTCCTGGGGCAGCGCTGCCCCAGCCGCCACTGCCGCACCATCGTGGCCATCCGTTACCCCGTACCGACGTTCCCGCCGGAGTAACGGAACCGTGACCATGGGTAGTGTTCCGGCGCGCGACAAGTGGCCGGTAAAGACTGTCCCCGAATCAACCTTTTAGGCAATCATGGAGCACGACCGAACGCCGGGGTGGTCATCGTGGCTCACCTGGAGGGTGGATATAGATTCAGTAATTCTCCTGCCTTCATCAGGGGAGAGGTCTGTAGCTTTCTTCGGTCCTGTCCGATTCCGGGTCCCAGCTCTTCGCGGCGCAGTGCGGTGCGCGGGGGGAGTGAGTGACTCTCTCGTCCGCAGGAAACAACCTTCCTCGGGCCCGAACATTCTCATGGTGCGAGGTGCGTGAATTCGCAGGCGAACTCTCGCGGTTCGCCGGCAGGGCCGCCACGATGGCTCGTGATAGTGATCAAGCGCAATCGATGACGTCGTAAGGCATCTATCCAGTGGATCGGTGCGTCAATTTTGACCATCTTATTGACCGCGATCCACACCTGTGTGAACTGGGGTGAAGCAAGATGACGACAAGCACGGCAACTGCACTTCACGAGCAAGTCACGTCGCTCATGGACGAGCTGGACCGGCACCCGGTCTACGACAACGAGTACTTCAAGTTCCTGCAGAACTCGCCCTGGAACAGCGCCACCTACGAATTCCACCGGGCGAACTTCTTCCAGCGCACCGAGGGCACGGTCAAAGGCATCGCCCACGTGTGTGCGCAGGCGGCGGCCAACGACGACCGGGACACGCTGGTCCTGTTCTCCTACATTCTCAACGAGGAAGCCGGGAACGGCGAGGCCGCCCATTGCCATGAAGTGTTGATGGAAAACGCCCACAACTTACACGGCGAAATCGAGTTCGGGCTGGCGCCGTTACTCGTGAAGGACGCGCGCAACAGCGACCTGGTCATCCCGGAGACGTTCGCCTACCGCGAGCGCACCCGTGAGCTGCTGGGGGCCAACTACCACCGCATGCTGGGCGTCGCGATGGCCCTGGAGTCCCATGCCGACAGGATGCTGCAGGTCTGCCGTACGGCGTTCCGCAACAGCAACAACAAGCAGGCGGCATCCGAGTTCGTCGACAACGTCGAGATCTACTTCAACGTCCACGTCGGCGATGAGGGCGTCGAGGAACGCCATGCCGCCGATGCGAAGAAGTGCGTCCAGAACAACTGCCGCACCGACGCCGACGTCGCCGAGATCGCCTACGGCGCGAACGAGACACTGAAGATACAACAGGAAATGTGGAACGCGATGCACAAGGCCGTCCGCGAGTTGAATTCCTAGCGGGGAGAGGTGACTCGGCCGACCGTGCAGAAAAATCGTGGCATTTCCGATGCCGTCCTGAGCATTCCAGAATCGGTGACTCACGGAACCGCGGCGAAGATCGTCGCGCTCAACAAGGTACTCCCCGAGGACGATCAGATCATCGACCTCAGCATCGGCGCGCTGGACACACCGACCGATCCCCGGATCGACCGAGGTGTGATCGAGTTCGTGGAGAAGCAATCCGACACGATCCATGCGTTTGCGCCCATCAAAGGATTTCCGTTCCTGTTGGAGTCCGTGGCCGCGCGTGTGGCTCGCCTCCATGGAATTGCGTACGACCCGAACCGTGAAATCATGGTCACACCGGGCGGTGTGAAGGGTTCGATTTCGGTAATCTTCCATGCGTTGCTGAACCCGGGCGACGAAGTCGTGATCCCCGTGCCCAACTGGCCGCACTACTCGGACATGGTGCGGCTGCACGAAGCCATCCCGAAGACCGTCCTGGTCACGGCGCACGACGGCCTTACGGCGCCGGCTCTTGAGGGAGCGCTCTCGGAGCAAACGAAGATTGTCGTGCTCGGCGACTGCATCAACCCGACGGGCAAGGTCTATTCGACCGAGGAATTGTCGGCGCTGGCCGATGTCGTCGCCCGACACAATGTGCGGCGCGAGTCCCGCGGCGAGAGCCCGGCCTATGTCCTGTTCGACTCTCCCTACGAGGCCCATATCGTGGGGGCCCGCGCCAAGACATTTGCCGCCATCGACGTTCCGCTCCCCGACGGCAGCCGCTGCTCCATGCGGCCGTGGACGCTGTCAGTGACCGGACCGGGCAAGACGTACGGCATGCACGGCGATCGGGTCGGTTACCTCTGCGGGCCGCCCGACATCGTGGACGCGGCGGCGCGCGCCCAGGTCAACCTCACCTCGTTCGCGTCCACTTACGGGCAGGTCGCTACGCACGTCGCCTTGCAGCCGGAAATGGACGAGGTGGCGGCCGCCAGGGCGAAGGCCGCGCGCACCAATCTCCAGACCATGCTGCGCGAGCTCGAAGCCATCCCCTCGTTGAAGATCAGCCCCGCCCAAGGGGGCTACTTCCTCTTCGTCGACTTTTCGAGCTACGCCGACGCCTACCAGAAGCAGGGCTACAGCACCGCCGATCAGTTTCTGCTGGACGAGGCGAAGGTCGCCACGATCTGCGGCAGCCATTTCGCGGAGGGCCATTTCCTGAACCACCTCGTGCGGATCAATTGCGGCCGGACGGGTGCGCTCGTGAGCAAGGCCGGCATACGTATCAGGCGCGCCCTCACACGCTTGGAGTCCTGACCTGAACGCCAAGATGAGGGGAAGCATCACGTACTGCATCATCGGCACAGGCTTCGCAGGCACCTGCGCGTTGTGGCATGTGGTGCAACGACTCACCGATCCACGCCGCAGGCCCTCGCTCTCCCCCTCGGCCGTCACGATCGTCACGGTGGAGCGGGGGCCGGTGAACGGGCCGGGGTATCCCTACGCGAAGGACAACGTCCAGCTTGCGCATCGGTGCAACAACGAGGCGAGCACCATGGGGATCCACGGCAATGATTTCGTCGACTGGCTGGCCGAGAGCAAACCATGGCTCATCCGGGATTACCCGGAGATGGTCCTGGAGACCGACCCCGGTGTCGAGCTCGGTGAATGGCAGCCCGACAACGGCGGGTTCTATCCGCGTGCGTTGTTCGGCCTGTATCTCGAAAAGCGGTTCCAGGAAGCCGTCGAGCGAGCCCGTGCACATGGCATCGACGCTCAGCAGTACGTGCGTCACGAGGCCGTCGACGGCTACGCAACGGAGCAGGGTTTCGCCCTCTCCCTCCGTAGCCTCGATACCGGTCACGAGTTCACCGTGGACGGGATCGACCGCGTCCTGCTGAGCACCGGGCACTGGCAGTCCAAGGCGACCGACCCGCTTTCCGGAGAGAGTGGATACGTCACGTCGCCCTATCCACCGGACGCGGTGAAAGCCGCCGTCGCGGAACGCATCCGGTCGCGACGCGCACGCGACGAGCGGCCCCGTGTGTTCGTTCAGGGGATGGGCCCGAGCGGCATCGACGCCATCATGACCTTGTGCGGTGACGGCGAGTTCACGTACACCGACGACGGTCACATCGCGTCGTACCAGCAGCCGGCGGTGCAGGCCGGCGAAGAGCCGTTGCACATCGTCGCCGGATCGCGCTGCGGGTTCTTCTCTCCCGTCCGGGGGCCACTCGCACCGTACGAGCCCGACCATCTCACGGAGGAGCACCTCGCGGAGATCCGGCGCGATCACCAAGGACATCTGAAGATCGAGCGCATTCTGGAGCTCTTGGACAAGGACCTGCGCCAGGCAACTGCCGGGGCGGTGGGCTGGAACGACATCAAAAACCCCCGCTATCACTCCGCCAAGGAAAAGCTCGCGAGCGATCTCCGGGACTCGTACACCGGAAACCTCGTCTACACCATTGCCTTGAAAGCGCGGAGGATGCGCTTCTACAACCAGCTCGAACCGTCTGACAAGGCAACGTACGACCGTCTGCTCGATACCCACTTCATTCGGACGGCCGTGCCGATGCCGTCCGCAAACGCGGAAAAGCTCCTCGCTCTGATGGACGCCGGAATACTGACGACCGTGAAGCAGGGCTATGACGCGCCGCACACAGCAGTGGGGGAGGACGGTGATTTCCGGATCACCTACCGGTCCGACGAGGGCGGGCAGTCGACCTTGCGGGCAGACTGCGTGATCCGTGCCAGCGGGCAGGACTTCCGCATGGAGAATCATCCGTCACCGCTGGTGCAGAACCTTCTGCGGCGAGGCGAGATCGTCCCGCATGAGGAAGGGGGATACGTCACGGGCGGCATCGCGCTCGACGCCCGCGGCGGGTATCGGGTGATGAAGCGGGCGGGCGGCGGGTGTGTTCCGTCGCCGCATCTCACCTCCTACGGATCGCCCGTCAGGTTTTGGCAGCACGAACACAATTTCGCCGGCGCATTCGTCGAGGCGGCCGAGTGGGTTGCCGGCGAGTGGCTCGACGTGGCGGCGGCCGCAACCGCACGCCCCGTTGCCGTCGACGGTCCCGGGTTGGTCACCAGCGAGACAGGGAGTTGAGCAATGGAGATGAAAGAGTTCCATTATCAGGACGGCCTGCGGGTCAGCCTTTTCAATCTCGACCACAAGGCTGTCCCCTATCACTTCCATAATGAAGTGTCCGATATGATGTATTGCTCACGGGGTCAGATCACGATCGAGCTGCCCGATACGGACGAGGTATTCACCGTCCACCCGGATCAGGTGTTCCAGGTTCCCCACCCGAGCAAGCACAGGTTCGTCAACGGAGCACCAGTCGGAACGCCCTCACGCTACGTGCTCCTACAGATCGGCGATTTCGACATCAACTTCGTCCCGGCCGCCAAGGACATTGCGGGGCAGTTCGCCGAGCGCGCCGCGACGCATGTCACGGGCGGTGCCGTCTACATCGAGGATCGCAAGGGCGACATCATCAAACTCGCCGATCACTTCGAACAGGAGAAGCCCGAGGTCCTGGACTCGGAGGAGCAGGCTGACGTCGTAGCGGCACTGCGGTGCTTCGCCTCCCGTGGGTTGGAGACAGCGCACCCGCGGAGTGGCCGCAACTCTTGACCGACACGGCACTGCTCTCCTTCGACGTGGCCACCGTGACGTTGATTGTCCTGACGTTCTTCGCGGGTGGGTTGATCAAGGGTTTGACCGGCCTCGGCCTGCCGCCCGTCGTCCTCGGAATTCTCGCTGCGACGGTCGGGATCCACCCCGCGAAGGCGCTGATACTCATACCGACGTTTCTGACCAACGTCCTTCAGGCGTCGCGCGGTGGTCACGGCCGGGAAGCCGTTCGCCTCACATGGCCGTTTCTGCTGGCGGCCACGGTCTTCACCGTCTCGGGTGCGTTCACACTGAGCTACTTCCGGGCAGACGTGATGTCCGCCTTGCTCGGCTTGGGGCTCGCGGTGTACGGGTTGCTCGGGCTGTTCAAGCTCCGGGTGAACATCAGAGACAGATGGTGGCACCACCCCGCGGGTGTGGTCTTCGGAGCCACCAACGGCTTCCTCACCGGAATGACCGGCTCGTCAGCCGTCCCAGGAGTCTTCTACCTGCAGTCCATTGGGCTGCTGCGCGACCAACTGGTGCAGAGCATGGGGATCCTCTTCACGCTCTCCACCGTTGGCCTGGCATGGTCGCTGCGGACGCAAGACCTGCTCAGCATGAATCTGGGCGTCATGTCGGCCGCCGCCTTGGTCCCGGCGTTTCTCGGGATGTCGGTCGGCAACCGGATTCGCCGGAGGATCTCCGAGGAAAAGTTCCGCACAGTACTCTGTATCGCCCTGTTGCTCCTGGGCCTGTACGTCGCGATACAGAGTCTGGCCGGCTGATGAGGCTTCATGAAGCAAGGAGAGGAAAGCGCATGGAAGACGCTCTCGCCGAACTACTGCATGAGTTGGAGGAATTCGGCAGTACCAACGACGCGGCGACGGACGACCGAAGCCGGAAGATGCTGAACATCACGCACGACACCGGTGTGTTCCTCGCGTTACTTGTCAAGGCATCCAAGGCCCAGAAAGTGCTGGAGATCGGGACGTCGAACGGCTACTCGACGTTGTGGCTCGCCGACGCCGTGGGCGAGGACGGCTCGGTCACCACCATCGAACAGGCGCCTCACAAGCGCGCGATGGCTGAGCGGAACTTTCAGCGCGCCGGGCTCCGCCCCCGCATTCAGCAGATCGAGGACGAGGCCGGCCGGTTCATCGCGACGTGCGATGCGGGCGCGTACGACTTCATTTTTCTGGACAGCGACCGCGGACAGTACGCCGACTGGTGGCCCTCGCTCCAGCGGATCCTCGCGGACGGCCGGCTGCTCGTGGTCGACAATGCGATCTCCCACGCCCACCAGCTGGAAGACTTCAACCGGCTGGTCGCGGCCTCGGACGGCTACCTCAGCTCCCTTTCCCCGATCGGCAAAGGCGAGTTGGTGATCCTGAAAGAGGACACGGAACGGGCCCTGGTACAAGAGACTCTCCCCAGCTAAATGCTGGGCTTCCACTGAGGGGGCCGGGCCGGCGTACTGGCGGGTGCGGCGCGCGGCCTGGACGCTCTGCTCCAGGGCGGCCATGAGGTCGACGGCAGGCTGCGGCGTCGGCAGCTCCGGCACTTCGCATCGCATGATCTTGGCAGCCACCCTGGCAGCCACCAGTTGCTCCAGCGTGTGCCCGCATTCGTCCTCCAGCTGCTGCATCTCGACCCCGGTGAGTTCGCACAGGAGCAGCTCGGCGAGCTGCAGCTCCCGGTCGGTGACGGGTGCCGACGGGCCCAGGCCTCCGGGCTCGCGCACCTCGTCGCGCCACAGCAGGATCTGCAGCATGATCGCCCCGTGCCGGGGGCCGCAGCACCGCGAGTCGCAGGTCCCGGGCGACGTAGCAGGACTCGCTGTGCCGCCCCTGACACCGAACGTGCCCGACTGCCAGGGGAGGCGCCCGGCGGTGCCTCCGGCGGCATGAGGGTGCCCGGGACAGAGAATCCCGGGCACCGGCGTGCTTGGACGGCCATGAGGCGACGGTCGTCAGTAGCCGCCAAGGCCAATGATGACTACGTAACCACCAAGGCCATAACCGTAGTCGTCGTAGTCGTCGTAGTCGCCGTAACCACGGCCATGGTCGTGGTAGTAGCCCCAGTCATGCCCGTCGTCGTGGCTGGAGTAGCTGACCGGTGCGTGTGTCGGGGTGGCGGACGCCGTTCCGGCGGTGGCAACCGCGGCGCCACCTGCCAGCAGGAGGCCTCCTGCGGTCAGAGCGATGGCTCGTGTCAAACGATTGGTGGACATAGGTCCACACCTTCTTCAGGCTAGGGATCTTGCGCCCCGCCACCCGGCGATGAGTCCCCCGCAGGGGGCCGGGAGGTTCGGGAGCTGCCCCTGGGTAAACCGACTCCTGGCGGTCACGCCACAGGCAGGGTGGGGCATGTCGCATATGTACCTCTTACGCAAACTTTACACCCGTACCGAAGCGCCCCCAAGATGCGGTACGGAAAAGTGGGTGTAAGTGGGTGTGAGTGGGTGTAACGGGCAAGGAAGTGTAGGAAGGGTCGCGTCGAGCTGCCCCAGCCGTTGATCGTCCCGGCAGCGATGTGCAGGGAAGGCTGATCCGCAGCCGCGCGAGGTCGCGCACCACCGAGCCCGGTTATCCGCCGGCACGGTGTGTTCCCGCCTCCTCGTACCACTGGGCGCCCCGGTAGCCGTCAGCCATGACGCCGAACTGCCCGACGTGGTGGCGGACAAGGCGTGGCTCCTCCCTGCCGGGAGGGAGCGGCCGGTGCCCCAGCGGTCCGTGTGACCGTCGGTGCTCAGCAGGTCAACGGCTCGGGAAACGTTCTTCTGCGCTATCCGGCGGGGGTAGGCGTCTGTCACGCGCTCGCGGCCGCACTCTTCGTCCCGACACTCGGACGAGGCTGGCTCCGATGCGTCGCCGGAGCCAGCGCCAGCGCCAGCGATCTGGACTGCACTGCATCACGGGACCTCGTCTCATGACGGTTGCTCAGAGCCAGTCCCGCCGCTTGAAGATGAGGTACAGACTGGTGCACACCATCGCCATCAGGACGATGGCGAAGGGGTATCCGAGCACCCAGTGCAACTCCGGCATGCTGTCGAAGTTCATGCCGTAGATGGTCCCCACCAGGGTGGGCGCGAACAGGATCGCCGCCCAGGAGGAGATCTTCTTGATCTCCTCGTTCTGTTCGAAGCCCGCCTCGGCCAGGGCCCGCATTTCGGCGTTCTGCTGTTGGTTCACCAGTGTCGCGTTGACGGTGAGGATGTCCTGGAGCGCCTGCCGGAAGCCGTCCACGCGGTCCGTGGTGTGCAGTACGTGGTCGGCCACGTCGCGCAGATAGCGGCGAAGTTCCTCGTCGATGGCGTACTTCTCGAAGCCCGCGGTCAGGCTCTCCAGCATGCCGTTCAGCGGGCGGGTGGCGCGCTGGAATTCCACGACCTCGCGGGAGAGTTCGTAGATGCGGCGGGAGACCCGGGGGTCGCCGCCGAACACCTCGGTCTCGATCTCGTCGATGTCGTTCTGGACGCCGGCGACGACCGGTTCGTAGCCGTCGACGACGGCGTCGAGGATGGCGTAGAGGACGGCTTCGGGGCCGCGCTTGAGGAGTTCGGGGGTGTTCTCCATGCGCCTGCGTACGGCCGTGAGGTCGGGGGCGCCGCCGTGCCGCACGGTGATCACGAAGTCGCGGCCGACGAAGATATGCAGCTCGCCGAAGTCGACCTCCTCCGGGTCGTCGAGGTAGCGCGCGGCGCGCAGGACGACGAAGAGGGTGCCACCGTAGCGCTCCAGCTTGGGCCGCTGATGGGCCTCCAGGGCGTCCTCGACGGCGAGCGGGTGGAGGTCGAACTCCGAGGCGAGAGTGAGGAGTTCGTCGCGGCTGGGGCGGTGCAGGCCGATCCAGGCGAGGGTGTCGGAGGTGGCGCGCTGCTGCCGGAAGGCCTCGGCGAGCGTGTCATGGGTGCTGACGCGGCGTCCGTCACGGTAGAGCACGGCGTTGATGACGCTGCTGGCGGTTTCAGCCGGTGGCTCCGCCGTGTCGGAGTCCTCCGTGGCCTCGGCGGGCGGGGGCCCGGCGGGCCGCTTCTTGGCGGGCTTGCGCAGGCCGCGCAGACCACGCGGCCGCCGGCCGGGAGGCTCAGAGCCCACGACAGCACCAACCTCCGTCACAGTAGGGATGAACAGGCACACAGAATCTCGACGGAGGATATCTGCCGCGGATGTCGGAACAGGTCAGCGGCCATGGTGCAGGATGGAACGGGGCGTGGCGCGGTGTGTGTCGCGTCCGCCGAGCTTTGTATGTTTATCTCTAGAATTGTGCGATGCAGATACCGCAGACAGCCAGCGCTCTCCCGGGTGAGGTGATTCGGTGAACGGCCCCGATGCCACCGACGAGCAGTGGGAAGGGCTGGCCGAGGTCGTCCCGCTCCGCGGCAGCAGTGAATGGCCTTCCTGGCCCGACCACCGTGCCCTGCCCGAGGAGGAGCCGGCGGAGGAGGCGCGGAGGTTCATCGTCATCCGCGTCCAGACCTTCGCGGACGCCCGTGAGGTCGCCGAGTACTTGATGGCGCAGATCCCGGTCCTGCTGGACCTCAGCAGCGCCGACAGTGATGTCGCCAAGCGCATCCTGGACTTCTCCAGCGGAGTCGTCTTCGGGCTCGGCAGCGGGATGCACCGCGTCGACACCAATGTCTTCCTGCTGGCGCCGGTCGGCACCGAGGTTGCGGAAGAGGCGGTCGGAACTGTCCCCCGTTCGTAGGAAGAGCTGTTAGGCGTAACGGTTCTCCGGGTGGGGTGCTGCATAGCGTCCCTGCATGAATTCCGACAGTGTGCGACCGGCGGTCACGGAGTTACGGCTGTCCGCCTTCAAGTCCCATCGCGGCGTCACCCTGCCGCTCACCCCGCTCACCCTGCTGAGCGGCGGGAGCGGAAGCGGCAAGACCAGTGCGCTTCAGGCGTACGAGATTCTCGCCAGGCTCGGCAGCGGGGAGTCGCTCGCACGGGCAGTGGGTGAGGTGGCGGGCAGCCCGACGGCATGTGTGCCGGCCGGGGCGCGTCCCGACGAACAGGGGCGCCGCGGTTTCCGTATCGGGTGCACGGTCGACGGCCCGGCCGGCCCCGTCAACCTCGATCTCGCCGTACAGGCCGAGCCGGAACTGCGCATCGTCGGTGAGCGGTTGACCGGCGGCGGCGAGACCCTGCTGACCACCGCGCTCACCGACCCCACGCGCCCCGCGGTCCAGGCTGCCTGGCATACCGCGGGCGCGACTCCGGTAACCCGCGCACCGCTGCCCGACGACCGGCTCGGCACTTCGCTGCTGCCGTTGCGCGTCGCGGGCAAGACAGCGGGACAGCGGCTGGTGCTGGCCGCGGCGGAACAGGTCGTGGTCGCGCTGCGGTCGGCGTTCGTGTGCGACCCGAGGCCGGAGGTCATGCGCGGATCGAGGACGGGCGGCATGGGTGCCGCGGCCGGTGAGGGTGGCGGAACTGGTTCGGACGGTGGGGGTGGTGCGGGGCGTGCTGCCGGGGCGCGGGGGAACGCCCGAGGAGGAGGCTCGGGGGCCGGGCGCGGGAAACCGGTGAGCGGCCCGGGGAAAGCGGGAGGGCCCGGCGGGGCGGGGGTGGCAGGAGGAGCTGCCGGTGCCTGGGGTGCGGGGCGCAAGGGGAGCGGAGGCGCCGGCGGGGCGGGCGGCTGGGGTCGCGAGGCGGGGGAGCAGCGCGACGAGGAGCGGTTGCGGTCGGCCTGCGACAATCTGCCCGCGGTGCTGCACCGCACGAGCCGGGAGTGTGCCCGGCGGCATGCGGTGCTGGTCGCGTCCGTACGGGAGGCATGTGCCGGCCCCGTCGAGGGGCTGCGTGCGGTGCCGCGGCAGCCCGGCGAGGCGGGAGAAGTGGTTGTTGCCGGTCCTGGGGTGGTGGGACGCGGTGGTCCGGCAGGTCCGCAGGCCGGGGCGGCGGCAGCGGGTGCGGCGGGCGTGCGCGCCGTCCTTGACCGCGGTGAACTGGGGGAGCTGCCCGTCGAGCAGCTCGGCGATGGTGAGCTGAGATTCGTCGCGCTGGCGCTGGTGCTGCTCACCGGGCCGGGCGTGCTGGCCATGGACCCGGTCGGGGAGGTCCCGTCGGCCCATCAGCAGATGACGGTGATGGCGGACGGGATGGATCGCTGTATGGACCGCAGGCAGGCACGCGAGCTGGTGTCGCTGGCCGTACGGATGGCCGAGCGCGGGCATGTGCGGCTGCTGGGGACGGTGCGTGACCCCGCGGTCGCCGAGGGGCTGCCCGGCGTACAGGTGCTACACCTAGAGGCATGAGCGAGGATCTTCATGCGCTACAGCGACGCCTGGCCGAGTTCGCGGCCGCGCGGGACTGGCAGCAGTACCACACGCCCAAGAACCTGGCCGCGGCGCTCAGCGTCGAGGCCGCTGAACTCGTCGAGATCTTCCAGTGGTTGACGCCGGAGGAGTCGGCGAAGGTGATGTCCGACCCGCGGAAGGGCGGCCGGGTCGAGGACGAGGTCGCGGACGTACTGGCGTATCTGCTGCAGTTCTGTGAGGCGCTGGGGATCGACGCGCTGGCGGCGCTCGCCGCGAAGATCGAGCGCAATGAGTCGCGCTTCCCGGCGGTCCGCTCGGCGCGGCCCGACCGGCCGCGGGAGGGCGAGGAGTAGGGGCGAGGGATGTAGGGGCGGGCGGGGTCGGCGGGGGCCGGTGGGGCGGGGGCGTCGGTCTCCGCCCCGGCGCTCTGGCGGGGCGGAGACCGACGCCTTCCGGTTTCCGGCTTCGCTGTACTGCTTCGTTGCCCGCTTCCGGCGTCCTCGTCGGGGATTCCCGTGCCGTGCTTCTTGCCGTGTCTATCGGCCGTCGGCGTTTCCTTTGGTGCCCCCTTCGGGCGTTTCACGTGACTTGTGCAGGGGGTGTGGCGGGTGGGGGTGTTGTGGCCCGAGGGGGTGGAGCGGGGGTGCGGGCGCGCTTTGTCACTCTATGGAGTCATGGATCTTTCCACATCGCCTTGCTTGTCCACAGATTTGCGAATTCCCCTGGCTTTTTTGGGTGTTCGCTCTCACTCTGGGTAGTGGAAAGAGTGCAGGGTGCATGCGAATGATGAGGGAAGGAGGGAGCGGATGGACGCGGTGCGGATCATTGCAGCCAGTCGGCGCGGTCTGGCGGAGGCGCACACAGTGCAGGGAGTGATCGTCGAGGCATGGCAGGCGCAGGCCTTGGCGGAGGCGGTCGGCAGCCATCTCGCGATATTCGGGCCGTACGAAGTGCGGTCCAGAGCGCGAGGGCTGGGCGACGCGGGCGGGCGGTTCAGCGGGGGACTGCTGTGCCCGGCATCGGTCACCGGTGGACTGCGGGCGGCTCAGCTGTCTGAAGTACGCGATGTCAAAGAGGCGTTAACCGGCCTGTGCCGGTTGCTGCGAGAAGTGTGCGAAGCGCTGGTGGGCGTGGTGCTGCTCGCCGACGAGGAGGGGATGTACTGGACGTGCGTCGAGGCGATGGACACGGTCGACGAATCGAGAGATCGCGTGGCCGGAATACTGGAGAGGCTGGAGGTGCGCGACCGGAACCCCGCCTGAAGTAAAGAGAACGCCGACTCGACCGCCTCCGCGCGGCATGTATGCGCCTGGCGGTGCCTCACCGACCGCGGGCACCGGGGAGTTCACGCCCGACACCCACACCCGCCCTCACGCCCCCGCGTCGGGCCACGCCACGCCCCCACGCGCGCTCGCCGCCATGCTGCTTCCCCGCTGCGGTTGGCCCGCCTCGTCTGGCACCGGCCACGCCATCGCTACGCCACTGCCACCCCACCCTCACTGCCCAGGCCACTGCCACGCCCCCTGCCCAGGCCACGCCCACTGTCCAGGCCACTGCCACCCAGGTCACTGCCGCCCCCTGCTTACCTCGCCCATGTCGCGGCGTCCGGCGTCCGGTCCGGCGTCCGGTCCGGCGTCCGGCCTCCGGTCCGGCGTCCGGCCTCCGGCGTCCGGCGTAGGCGATCGGCCTCGGCGTTCGGCGTCCGTGTCGCCCGCACCGGCCCAGCCGCTCACTGTTCCCCGCCGCGCCTCCCGTCGTCACTGCGTGCGCCGTCCACGCGGGCAGGGACGACCGACCCGATCTGACCCGTCCCGATCTGACCCGACCCAGTGCATCGATGTGCCTCTGACGATTGGTTCGCCGTTCGGCGTGCAGGATGGAGGTATGGAGCTACGCATCTTCACCGAGCCCCAGCAAGGGGCTTCCTACGACACCCTTCTGAAGGTCGCCAAAGCTACCGAGGACCTTGGATTCGATGCTTTCTTCCGCTCGGACCACTATCTCCGTATGGGCAATGTCGACGGACTGCCCGGTCCGACGGATGCCTGGATCACCCTCGCGGGCCTGGCCCGTGAGACCGAGCGCATCCGGCTCGGGACGCTCATGACGGCAGGCACCTTCCGGCTGCCGGGTGTGCTGGCCATCCAGGTGGCGCAGGTCGACCAGATGTCCGGCGGCCGGGTCGAACTCGGTCTCGGTGCGGGCTGGTTCGAGGAGGAGCACAAGGCATACGGCATTCCGTTCCCCAAGGAGAAGTTCGCGCGGCTGGAAGAGCAGCTGGCGATCGTCACCGGCCTGTGGGCCACCGAGGCAGGAAGGGAGTTCACCTACGACGGGACCTACTACCAGCTGGAGCGTTCGCCCGCGCTGCCCAAGCCCGTCCAGGGCAAGGTGCCGGTGCTGATCGGCGGACACGGCGCGACGCGCACGCCGCGGCTGGCGGCACAGTACGCCGATGAGTTCAACATCCCCTTCGCCTCGCTCGAAGACAGTGAGCGCCAGTTCGGACGGGTGCGGGCGGCCGCTGAAGCCGCCGGGCGGAAGGGCGATGAGCTGGTGTACTCCAACGCCCTCGTGGCCTGTGTCGGCAGGGACGATGCCGAGGTCGCGCGACGGGCCGCGGCCATCGGGCGCAACGTGGACGAACTCAAGGCCAACGGCCTGGCGGGCTCACCCGCCGAGGTCGTCGACAAGATCGGGCGCTACGCCGCCATCGGTGCGTCCCGCGTCTACCTCCAGATGCTGGACCTGGATGATCTGGACCACCTCGAGCTGATCTCGGCGCAGGTGCAGTCGCAGCTGGGCTGACGTCCGAGCTGACGTCCGAGCTGATGTCCGGGCTGACGTCCGGCGGCGCTGCCGGAAAAGCGGTGTGGATCGAGGCGTACTACCGCAATACTCGGACGCGTGTTCCTGACGATAACCACCACCGGCAGCGCCGACCGTCCCGCGACCGACCTCGGATTCCTGCTGCACAAGCACCCTGACAAGGCGCAACAGTTCTCGACGTCGCACGGAACCGCACACGTTCTGTACCCCGAGGCCGACGCTCAACGGTGCACGGCGGCCCTGCTGTTGGAGGTCGATCCCATCGCCCTGGTGCGCCGGAGCCGTGGGAAGGGCCGTGGCGGCGCTCCGGATTCCGCGCTGGGCCAGTACGTGAACGACCGGCCGTACGCGGCGTCCTCGCTGCTGGCGGTGGCGCTGCGAAGCGTCTTCGCGAGCGCGATGAAGGGACAGTGCACAGCACGGCCCGAGCTGGTGGCGCAGCCGCTGCCGTTGCGCATCGAGGTGCCGGTGCTGCCGGCCCGGGGCGGCTCGGCGCTGGTACGCAAGCTGTTCGAGCCGCTGGGCTGGCGGGTGCAGGCCGAGCCGCTGCCCCTGGACGAGACGTTCCCGGAGTGGGGCGACTCGCGCTACGTCCGGCTCGTACTGGAAGGGGAGTGCAGGCTCGCCGAGGCGCTGCGGCATCTGTATGTGCTGCTGCCGGTGCTCGACGACGCCAAGCACTACTGGGTCGCCCCGGATGAGGTCGACAAGCTGCTGCGGGCCGGCGAGGGGTGGCTGGAGAGCCACCCGGAGCAGCGGGTGATCGTCGGTCGCTACCTTGCCCGGCGCTGGTCGCTCACGCGCCAGGCCATGGAGCGGCTGGAACTGGAGCGGCTGGCCGAGTCGGATGACGTGGCCGCCGAGGAGATCGACAACGCGGTGGACGAGGAGGCGGACACCGAGGAGAAGCCGGTGCCGCTCGCCGTCCGGCGACGCGAGGCGATCCTCGCGGTGCTGCGCTCGGCCAAGGCGGCGCGGGTGCTCGACCTGGGCTGCGGACAGGGGCAGTTGGTCGGTGCGCTGCTCAAGGAAGGGCAGTTCACCGAGATCGTCGGGATGGACGTGTCGATGCGGGCGCTGCACGAGGCGCGGCGCCGGCTGCGGCTGGAGCGGATGCCCGAGCGGCAGTCGGAACGCGTACGGCTCGTACAGGGGTCGCTGGCGTACACCGACGGCAGGCTGAAGGGGTATGACGCGGCGGTGCTCAGCGAGGTCGTCGAGCATGTGGATCCGGCGAGGCTGCCGGCGCTGGAGTATGCGGTGTTCGGGTCGGCCAGGCCGCGGACGGTCGTGGTGACGACGCCGAACGTCGAGTACAACGTGCGCTGGGAGTCGTTGCCGGCCGGCCGGGTACGGCATGCGGACCACCGCTTCGAGTGGACACGGGAGGAGTTCCGGCAGTGGGCGCGGGAGGTCGCCGCGCGGCACGGCTACGAAGTGAGCTTCGGCCCGGTGGGTCCGGACGACCCCGAGGTCGGCCCGCCCACCCAGCTCGCACACTTCCGTATGGCCGGTGCGGGCGGCGGCAGCCGTGAGAGCGGCCGTAGCCGTGAAGGCAGCGGTGGCGGTGAAGGCAGCGGTAGCCGTGAAGACAGCGGCAGTCGTGAAAACGGCGGGAGCCGTACCCACAACAGCAGCGAAGACAGCGCCGGCAGCGAAGACAGCGCCGGCAGCGAAGACAGCGCCGGCAGCGAAGGCAGCGGTGCTTCGACGACCGGGAAGGAGGTCGCGGCATGACGGACGACGGCCGTACGGAGTACGGAGACGAGAACCAGCACACGCACGAGGACCGGCAGGGGAGCAGGACCCAGCGGGCTCGCGAGCCCGGGCCCGAGCCCGAGCCGCAGCCCCGGTCCGAGCCCGCGCGGCGCACGCTCGCCGTGCCCGACCTCTCGCTCGTGGTGCTGATCGGAGCCACCGGTTCCGGCAAGTCCACCTTCGCCGCCCGGCACTTCCGGCCGACCGAGGTGCTCTCCTCCGACTTCTGCCGGGGGCTGGTCAGCGACGACGAGAACGATCAGAGCGCGAGCAGCGACGCGTTCGAGGTGCTGCACTTCGTCGCGGGCAAGCGGCTGGCCGCGGGGCGGCTGACGGTCGTGGACGCCACCAACGTGCAGTCCGAGGCGCGCGCCCAGCTGGTGCGGCTGGCCCGGGAGCACGACGTGCTCCCCGTGGCCATCGTCCTGGACGTCCCCGAGCAGGTCTGCGCCGCACGCAATGCGGCGCGCGCCGACCGGGCCGGGCTGCCACGCCGGGTCATCCAGCGCCACCAGCGCGAACTGCGCCGTTCCCTGCGACACTTGGAGCGCGAGGGCTTCCGCAAGGTGCACATCCTGCGGGGTCAGGAAGAGGTGGAGTCCGCCGAGGTCGTCACGGAGCGGCGGTTCAACGATCTGCGCCATCTGACCGGCCCGTTCGACATCATCGGCGACATCCACGGCTGCCGTTCCGAGCTGGAGACCCTGCTCGGCAGGCTGGGCTATGAGCCGGTGCGCGACGCACTCGGCCGGGCCGTGGACGCCGTACACCCCGAGGGCCGTACGGCAGTCTTCGTCGGCGACCTCGTCGACCGCGGGCCGGACAGCCCCGGAGTGCTGCGTCTGGTGATGGGCATGGTGGCAGCCGGGCATGCGCGGTGTGTGCCGGGCAACCACGAGAACAAGCTCGGCCGCTACCTCAAGGGCCGCAAGGTCCAGCACACCCATGGGCTCGCCGAGACCATCGAGCAGCTGGACAAGGAGGATGCCGGCTTCCGGGCCGAGGTGGGGGAGTTCATCGACGGGCTGGTCAGCCACTACGTCCTGGACGGTGGCGGCCTCGTGGTGTGCCACGCGGGACTGCCGGAGAAGTACCACGGCCGGACGTCGGGCCGGGTGCGGTCCTTCGCGCTGTACGGCGACACGACCGGCGAGACCGACGAGTTCGGGCTGCCGGTGCGCTACCCATGGGCGGAGGACTACCGCGGCCGCGCCGCCGTCGTCTACGGCCACACCCCCACCCCGCGCGCCGGCTGGCTCAACAACACCCTCTGCCTGGACACCGGCTGTGTCTTCGGTGGTGCGATGACCGCGCTGCGCTGGCCGGAGCGCGAATTGGTGGACGTACCGGCGGAACGGGTCTGGTACGAGCCCACGAAACCACTCGCGACAGAGGCACCCGGCGGGGCGGACGGCCGTCCGCTCGATCTGAACGATGTGGCGGGCCGGCGGATCGTGGAGACCCGGTACATGGGCCGGCTCGCGGTCAAGGAGGAGAACGCCGCGGCCGCGCTGGAGGTGATGAGCCGCTTTGCGATCGACCCGCGGCTGCTGCCGTACCTCCCGCCGACGATGGCGCCCTGCGCGACCTCGGCGGAGGAGGGCTACCTGGAGCATCCCGCGGAGGCGTTCGCCGGGTACCGGGCGGACGGTGTGCGGGAAGTGGTCTGCGAGGAGAAGCACATGGGGTCTCGTGCCGTGGTCCTGGTGTGCCGCGACGAGACGGTGGCCGAGGAGCTGCCCGATCGCCCTCAGGGCAGGGGAGGTATCCCCATCGGGGTGCCGAAGGGGGAGTCGGGCGCCGTGTACACCCGTACCGGCCGGCCGTTCTTCGACGACCCGGAGACGACCGAGCGCATTCTGCGACGGGTCAGGGACTGCGCCGAGGAGGCCGGTCTGTGGGCGGAGCTGGAGACCGACTGGCTGCTGCTGGACGCCGAGTTGATGCCGTGGTCGCTGAAGGCGACCGGTCTGCTGCGCAAGCAGTACGCGGCCGTGGGCGCGGCGTCCGGGGCGGTGTTCCCGGACGTGCTCGGCGCGCTGGAGGCGGCGGCCGCCCGAGGGGTCGAGGTCTCGCCGCTGCTCACCCGGCAGCGGGACCGTGCCGCGGACGCCGCCGCGTTCACGGAGGCGTACCGACGCTACTGCTGGCGCGTCGGGACGGATCCGGCGGACGGCGCCGACGCGTCGGGTGCGACGGACGCCGAGGTGGCACCGGACGCGCCGACCGCCTCACCGGTGTCCGGCGGATCGGACCGGTTTGCCGGGCTCGGTGAGCTGGACGGTGTCCGGCTCGCGCCGTTCCAGATCCTCGCGGTGCAGGGCCGCAGCTTCGCCGGACTGGCCCACACCGACCAGCTGTCCCTGATCGACCGTCTCATCGCGGCCGAGGCCACGGTGGCGGCCCGGGACGGCGCGAGGGCCGAGGGCAGCACGGACCGGACCGGGCTGCTCGCCACGACCCGGCGGATCATCGTCGACACCGAGGACGAGACGTCGGTCGCGGCCGGTATCGCCTGGTGGCTGGACCTGACCGCGGACGGGGGCGAGGGCATGGTGGTCAAGCCCGTGCAGGCGCTGATACGGCAGGGCGACGGACGACTCGTCCAGCCCGGCGTCAAGTGCCGTGGCCGTGAGTACCTGCGGATCATCTACGGGCCCGAGTACACCCGCCCGGAGAACCTCAAGCGGCTGCGGGTACGTCATCTCGGCCACAAGCGCTCACTGGCCCTGCGTGAGTACGCGCTCGGCCTGGAGGCGCTCGACCGGCTGGCGGACGGCGAACCGCTGTGGCGGGTGCACGAGGCGGTCTTCGCGGTGCTCGCGCTGGAGTCGGAGCCGGTGGACCCACGGCTGTAGACGGGGTGATGGCGGCGAGGGGGAGGGGGCGGGGTAGCGCCGCCCCCGGCCCGACATCCCCCGACTCCCTCCGCCGAGCCGTCCGAGCGGCCAAGATGGGTGGATGGGATTCCAAGTCGACTCCGAGGCCGGGCGGCTGCGCCGGGTCATCCTGCACCGCCCCGATCTGGAGCTGAAGCGGCTCACGCCCTCGAACAAGGACGCCTTGCTCTTCGATGACGTGCTGTGGGTGCGCCGGGCGCGGGCCGAGCACGACGGGTTCGCGGACGTGCTCCGCGACCGCGGTGTGGAGGTGCACCTCTTCGGGGATCTGCTGGCCGAGAGCCTCCAGATCCCCGAGGCGCGGACGCTGGTCCTGGACCGGGTCTTCGACGAGAAGGAATACGGGCCGCTGGCCACCGACCATCTGCGGGCGGCCTTCGACGAGCTGCCGGTGCCGGAGCTGGTCGAGGCGCTGGTCGGCGGCATGACCAAGCGAGAGTTCCTGGAACGTCATGCCGAGCCGACCTCGGTCCGCTTCCATGTGATGGATCTCGACGACTTCCTGCTGGGCCCGCTGCCCAACCACCTTTTCACCCGCGATACCTCCGCCTGGATCTACGACGGGGTCTCGATCAACTCGATGCGCTGGCCGGCCCGGCAGCGCGAGACCGTGCACTATGAGGCGATCTACCGCCACCATCCGCTCTTCCGCGACCAGGACTTCCATGTCTGGTCGGAGGGGCAGGCCGACTTCCCCTCGACCATCGAGGGCGGCGACGTCCTGGTGATGGGCAGTGGCGCGGTACTGATCGGCATGAGCGAGCGGACCACTCCGCAGGCCGTGGAACTGCTGGCGCGGGGGCTGTTCGCGACGGGGTCCGCGCGCACGATCGTGGCGCTGGACATGCCTAAGCGCCGGGCGTTCATGCATCTCGACACCGTCATGACCATGATCGACGGGGATACCTTCACCCAGTACGAGGGGCTGGGGATGCTCCGCTCGTACACCATCGAGCCGGGCTCGGGCGACCAGGACCTCAAGGTCACCGATCATCCGCCGGAGCATATGCACCGCGCCATAGCGGCCTCGCTGGGTCTGTCCGACATCCGGGTGCTGACCGCGACCCAGGACGTGCACTCCGCCGAACGCGAGCAGTGGGACGACGGCTGCAATGTGCTGGCGGTGGAGCCGGGCGTGGTGGTGGCCTACGAGCGCAATGTCACCACGAACACCTTTCTGCGCAAGCGCGGCATCGAGGTGATCACGATTCCGGGGAGCGAGCTGGGCCGCGGGCGCGGCGGGCCGCGCTGTATGAGCTGTCCGGTGGCGAGGGACGCGGTGCCCGGGGCAGCCTGAGCGGGCACCCGGATGCGTTCGTGGAGCGTGACGCCGATCCGTGACGCTGTAGTGGTGCAGGAGGAGGTGCCGGCCCGTGCAGAGCCGCTTCGCATAGAGATGCGTCAGTGCGTATACACTTCCAGGATCCGAGTCCGTCCCGACTGCCGCGAACCAGGAGCCCACCCATGGCGATAGACCTCACGGGCCGCCACTTCCTCAAGGAGCTGGACTTCAGCGCCGAGGAATTCCGCCGACTGATCGACCTGGCGGCGGAGCTGAAAGCGGCCAAGCGCGCCGGTACCGAGGTCCCTCGCCTCCAGGGCCGGAACATCGCCCTGATCTTCGAGAAGACCTCGACCCGGACCCGCTGCTCCTTCGAGGTCGCGGCCGCGGACCAGGGCGCCTCGACCACCTACCTGGACCCGTCCGGCTCGCAGATCGGGCACAAGGAGTCGGTCAAGGACACCGCCAGGGTCCTGGGCCGGATGTTCGACGGCATCGAATTCCGCGGCAGCCGGCAGTCCGACGTCGAGGAGCTCGCGGCCCACGCCGGCGTGCCCGTCTTCAACGGACTGACCGACGACTGGCATCCGACCCAGATGCTCGCCGACGTGCTGACCATGATCGAGCACGGCCGGGGCCGCCCCCTGGCGGAGACCGCCTTCGCCTACCTCGGCGATGCCCGCAACAACATGGGCAACTCCTACCTCGTCACCGGCGCCCTGCTCGGCATGGACGTACGGATCGTCGCGCCGAAGCAGCTGTGGCCCGAGGAGACGGTCGTCGCCCGGGCGCGGGAACTCGCCGGGACCAGTGGCGCTCGCATCATGCTCACCGAGGACGTCGCCGAGGGGGTGCGCGGCGCGGACTTCGTGACGACCGACGTGTGGGTCTCCATGGGCGAGCCCAAGGAGGTGTGGGACGAGCGGATCGCGCTGCTCGCCCCGTACGCGGTCACGATGGACGTGCTGCGCGCCACCGGGAAGCCGGAGGTGAAGTTCCTGCACTGCCTGCCCGCTTACCACGACCTCGGCACGGCGGTCGGCCGGGAGATCCACGCCCGGCACGGGCTGTCGTCCCTGGAGGTCACCGACGAGGTCTTCGAGTCCGCGCACTCCGTCGTCTTCGACGAGGCGGAGAACCGGATGCACACCATCAAGGCGGTGCTGGTCGCGACGCTCGCCCGGTGAGGGCGGCGGCCAGGCCACGGCCCCGGCGGACCTGAGGGCCCACCGGCCTGTGCGCACACCGTAGGAAACATCACACTGCATAGCCATACGGACATTTGGTCGATCATGCAGGTCAAGCGGTTACCATCGAATCGCTCGCGGGGCCCGGACCCATCGGTCCGGGCCCCGCTCCGTGTGCGGGCCCACCCCTTGCCCCACGCATCGCACCACCAGAGAGAGAACCACCTCATGCGCCTGTCCGTGTCCCGCCACCGCACCAAGGAGGCGCGGCCCGCCGCACCTCTTGCAGGTCCGTCCGGGCTGCGCATCAAGTCCCCCGATGTCCTCGTCGCCGAATCGGGCGCGGACCTCGAAGGCAACGGCCTCCGGCGCAGCATGGGGCTCTTCCAGCTCGTCTGCTTCGGCATCGGAGCCATCGTCGGCACCGGCATCTTCGTCGGCCTGTCCGACACCGTCGCCGAGGCCGGTCCCGCCGTCCTCGTCTCCTTCGTGCTGGCGGCCGTGACCTGCGTCTTCACCGCCTTCTCCTTCGCGGAGCTGGGCGGCGCGATACCGGTGTCGGGCAGCTCGTACTCCTACGCCTACGCCACCCTCGGCGAGCGCACCGCCTTCCTCGTCGGCTGGTGCCTGCTGCTCGAATACGGCATCTCGGTCTCGGCCGTCGCCGTCGGCTGGGGCCAGTACCTCAATGAACTGCTCGGCAGCCTGACCGGCTGGCAGCTGCCAGCCGCGCTCTCCGCCCCGCCCGGAGACGGCGGCATCGTCAACATCCCGGCCGTGGTCGTGATGCTGCTCGCCGCCCTGCTGCTCGTCCGCGGCATCCGGGAGAGCGCCCGCGCGACGGCCGCGATGGCCGTCCTGAAGCTCGCGGTCCTGGTCCTGTTCTGTGCGATCGGCCTCAGCGCCTTCCGGGCGGGCAACCTCTCGCCGTTCGCCCCGGAGAGCATCGCCGGCATCACCTCCGGCGCCTCGGTCGCGTTCTTCTCGTACATCGGCTTCGACGCCATCACCACGGCCGGCGAGGAGGTCAGGAACCCGCGCCGCAACATCCCCATCGCGATCATGGTCTGCATCGGCCTGGTCACCGTCCTGTACTGCCTGGTCGCCCTGTCCGCCATCGGCGCGCTCTCCTCCGACCAGGTCGCCGGCCGCCCCGCCGCGCTGTCGCTGATCGTCAACTCCGTCACCCACTCGACGCTCGGCGGCGGAGTGATCGCGTTCGGTGCCGTCGTCGCCATCGCCTCGGTCGTCCTCGCGGTCATGTACGGCCAGACCCGCATCCTGATGTCGATGTCGCGGGACGGTCTGATCCCGCGGATCTTCGAGCGGATCTCGTCCCGTACCTCCACCCCCGTCGCCAACACCTGGATCGTCACGGCCGTCTTCGCCGTGCCGGCCGCGGTCGTCCCGCTCGACGCGGTGATGAATCTGTCGACCATCGGGACGCTGGCGGTCATGGTCGCGGTCAACCTCAGTGTGATGGTGCTCCGCCGCACCCGCCCCGAGCTGCCGCGCCGCTTCCGCGTCCCGCTCTTCCCGGCCAGCCCGGTCCTCGGTATCGGCTTCTGCCTCTATCTGATGTACGGGACGGGCCCGGCGACCTGGCTCCAGTTCGCCGGGTTCCTGGTGGTGGGCGCGCTGGTCTACGCCTGCTACGGGCGCCGCCGCTCGCGGCTCGGGACCGCCCCGCAACAGCCCGCGGACGAGGCCGGCGAGGCTGCCGCCGACGTCAGTGCCGGCGTGGGCGCTCCTGTTCGGGGAGCGTGAACCAGACGGCCTTGCCGCGCGGTGTGGGGCGGCATCCGGAAGCGGAGCTGAGGGACCGGACCAGCAGCAGGCCACGGCCGTCGCGTCCCTGGTCAGGGCAGCTCCGGGTGGTGCCGTCGATGCGGTACGTGTCGGGGGTGCGGTCGGGTTCGGTGGCTGTGGGTGGGCCAGTGGCTGCGGCTGCGGCTGCGGCTGCGTCGGCATCGGTGTCGGCATCGGTGTCCGCGTAGCCATCGGCGTCGTCGGTCGCGTCGTTGCCCTCGCTGCTCTGCCCGGCAGGGTCACTGCCGTCCGTGCCCTCGCCGTGCCCCGTCCGCCCTTCGCCCTCCGTCCGCTGCATCGGGAGGTGGCCGTCTCCGGCGGGGTGGCCGTCCGCCTCGGGGTGCCCGTCCGTCGTGCGCCGACCGTCCGCCGTGCCGTGACCCGCCGCCGTGCCGTGACCGTCCGCCGCTCGGCCCGGTGCCGGGTCGGACGGTGCCCCCACCAGCACAGGAACGTCCAGGTCCGCCGGGGGCAGCGGGTCGCCGAGCCCCTGGACGAGCACCGGATCGCCGTCGTGCACCTCGATCCGGCAGCCGCCCGGCCGCAGCTCCACCACCAGCTCGATGGGGCCGGTGTCGCGGGTGTGCCTGAGGGCATTGGTGACCAGCTCGGCGGTCAGCAGCTGAGCGGTGGTGCGGTCGGCCGTGGCCCGGAGGTCCTGCATGGCGGTTCTGACCATCGCACGGGCGATGGGGGCCGCGGTCGCGCCGCGCGGCAGCGAGAGGCGCCAGATCGAGGGCGCGGGCGGTTCCAGCATGCGCTGTGCGTTCCGTTCGCAAAAGGCCAGGTCGGGTACGTCCACGGTAGGAAGCGCGGGGGTGGGCGGAGCAGGGGCGAGCGACCGCGAAGCGCATGACCTAAGTCATACGGCGGCCGGGACCTTGGTCCGGCCGCGCCCCTCACGCCCCGCGGTCCCTCCCCACCCGCCGCCTCCGCACATCCCACCGCCGGCCGCCCGACCCTTCCCACCTCTCCCACCTCTCCCACTCCCTCCCGCCGCCTCCCACGCCGCGCCGCTATCGCGTCCTCGTGACGACAGTCATGAACCAGTGATAACTTCGACAGGGCACAAGGCATAAGGCACATGGCATCCGGAAGAGCATCCACCGGCCGGTCGGCCAAAGGGGGCAGGCAGCCCGATGAGCCCGTTCGCAGGATCAGCCCGCAGTACAGACGCCTGGAAACACATCCGCGTGACCAGGAAGGACGGGATCGCCACCGTCACCCTGGCGCGCCCCGACAAGCTCAATGCGCTCACCTTCGAGGCCTACGCCGACCTCCGTGACCTGCTCGCGGAGCTGTCCAGGGAGCGTTCCGTGCGTGCCCTGGTGCTGGCGGGGGAGGGGCGCGGATTCTGCTCCGGCGGCGATGTCGAGGAGATCATCGGCGCCACCCTGGGGATGGACACCGCGCAGCTGCTGGACTTCAACCGGATGACCGGCCAGGTCGTACGGGCGGTGCGGGAGTGCCCGTTCCCGGTGATCGCGGCCGTGCACGGTGTCGCGGCCGGAGCGGGCGCGGTGCTCGCGCTGGCCGCCGACTTCCGCGTCGCCGACCCGTCCGCCCGTTTCGCCTTCCTCTTCACCAAGGTCGGCCTCTCCGGGGGCGACATGGGCGCGGCCTATCTGCTGCCCCGCGTCATCGGCCTCGGTCACGCCACCCGGCTGCTGATGCTCGGCGACGCGGTCCGGGCGCCGGAGGCCGAACGGCTCGGTCTGATCAGCGAGTTGGCCGACGAGGGGCGGGCCGACGAGGCGGCCGCGGCGCTCGCCCGGAGGCTCGCCGAGGGGCCCGCGCTGGCGCACGCCCAGACCAAGGCGCTGCTCACCGCCGAGCTCGACATGCCGCTGGCCGCCGCCGTGGAGATGGATGCCGCCACCCAGGCGCTGCTGATGAACAGCGCCGACTACGAAGAATTCCATGCCGCCTTCACGGAGAAGCGGACGCCCAAGTGGCAGGGGAAATAGCCATGAGGGTCGCCGTCATCGGTGGGGGGCCGGGCGGCCTGTACGCCGCTGTGCTGCTCAAACGCCTCGACCCCACCCGAGAGATCACCGTCTGGGAGCGCAACGCGCCCGACGACACCTTCGGCTTCGGCGTCGTGCTCTCCGACGAGACCCTCGGCGGCATCGAGCACGCCGACCCGGAGGTCTACCGCGCCCTCCAGGCGGAGTTCGTCCGCTGGGACGACATCGACATCGTGCACCGCGGCCGCACCCTGACCTCCGGCGGGCACGGCTTCGCGGCGCTCGGGCGGCGCCGGCTGCTGGCCGTACTGCACCAGCGCTGCCGCGACCTCGGCATCGCACTGCGCTTCCGTACCGAGGCCCCGCCCGCCGCCGAACTGGCGCGCTCGTACGACCTGGTGATCGCGGCCGACGGGGTGCACAGCGCGACCCGGACCGCCCATGCCGACGCCTTCCGCCCACGGCTGACCACCCATCGCTGCCGCTACATCTGGCTCGCCGCCGACTTCGCCCTCGACGCCTTCCGCTTCGAGATCGCCGAGACCGAGCACGGCGTCGTCCAGCTCCACGCCTACCCGTTCGCCGGCCCGTCGCCCGACCCTCACCCCGAGGCGCCGTCCTCCGGCGCGGAGGGGAGCCTCGGGGCCAGCACGGTCATCGTCGAGATGCGCGAGGAGGTCTGGCGCGCGGCCGGACTCGACCGCTGCGACGAGCGCGAATCGGCGGAATGGTGCGCCAAGGTCTTCACGGACGCCCTGCGCGGCCGGTCCCTGCGCTCCAACAACTCCAGCTGGATCGCCTTCCGTACGGTCGTCAACGACCGCTGGTCGCACGGCAATACGGTGCTGCTCGGCGATGCCGCGCACACCGCGCACTTCTCCATCGGCTCCGGCACCAAGCTCGCCGTCGAGGACGCCCTGGCGCTCGCGGCCTGCCTTCAGGAGCAGCCCGACACCGCCAGTGCCCTGGCCGCGTACGAGGAGGAGCGCCGCCCGGTCGTGGCCTCCACCCAGCGCGCCGCCCGCGCCAGCCTCGCCTGGTTCGAGGAGCTGGCCACCTATCTCGACCAGCCGCCTCACCAGTTCGCCTTCAACCTCCTCACCCGCAGCCGCCGGGTCACCCACGACAATCTCCGGCTGCGCGACCCCGGATTCGTCGACGCCGTCGAGGCCGAGGCGGGCACCCCGCCCGCCACGCCTCCCATGTTCACGCCGTTCCGGCTGGGCGGGTTGACGCTGCGCAACCGCGTCGTGGTCTCCCCGATGGACATGTACTCCGCCGCCGACGGCGACGGCACCCCCGGCGACTTCCACCTCGTCCACCTCGGTGCCCGCGCGCTGGGCGGCGCCGGACTGGTGATGACGGAGATGGTGTGCGTCAGCCCCGAGGGCCGGATCACACCGGGCTGTACGGGGCTGTATGCGCCGGAGCACGAGACGGCCTGGCGCCGGGTCACCGACTTCGTCCACACCTCCGCACCCGGCACCGCCATCGGCGTCCAGCTCGGGCACTCCGGCCGCAAGGGCTCGACCCGGCTCATGTGGGAGGGCATCGACCAGCCGCTCCCGGACGGCAACTGGCCGGTCGTGGCGCCGTCCGCGCTGCCCTACCGCCCCGGCGTCAACCAGGTCCCGCACGCGCTGGACGAAGCCGGGCTCGCCGCCGTACGCGAGCAGTTCGTCCGCTCCGCCGAGTCCGCCGCGCGGGCCGGCTTCGACCTTCTCGAACTCCACTGCGCCCACGGCTATCTGCTCTCCGGATTCCTCTCGCCGCTCACCAACCAGCGCACCGATGGCTACGGCGGCGACCTCACCGGCCGGCTGCGTTTCCCGCTGGAGGTCTTCGACGCGGTCCGCGCCGTCTGGCCGGCCGGGCGCCCGATGACGGTCCGTATCTCCGCGACCGACTGGGCGGACGGCGGCACCACCGCGGACGACGCGGTGGCGATGGCACGGGCCTTCGCCGCGCACGGCGCCGACGCCATCGACGTCTCCACCGGACAGGTCGTCACCGACGAACGCCCCGACTACGGCCGCTCGTACCAGACCCCGTTCGCCGACCGTATCCGCAACGCCCTCGGCGTGCCGGTCATCGCGGTCGGCGCCATCTCCTCCTGGGACGACGTCAACTCCCTGGTGCTGGCCGGGCGCACGGACCTGTGCGCGCTGGCCAGACCGCATCTGTACGACCCGCACTGGACGCTGCACGCCGCCGCGGAGCAGGGGTACGCCGGGCCGGGCGCCCCCTGGCCGCTGCCCTATCAGGCGGGCAGCCGTACCCCGCCGACCGGACGCACCGACGCGCCGAAGCCCCGCCTCACGCTGCGGTGACGGGGAGGCACGGGCAGCGGGGCGGGGCCGTTCGAGGGCCGGCCCGGCAGGGTGGGGAGCGGGACGGCGCCAGGGGCCGGCAGGGAGCCGGACGGACCGGTGAGAGGGCTCCTCAGGCAACCGGCGGCCCGGGGGACGCGGCCGGTCAGGGAGCCGGCGGTCCGGCGAGGGGGCCGGTCAGGGCGTCGGTACGCAGGTGATCTGCGCCGAGATCACCGGCTTGCCGTGCTGTTCCACGGTGACCTCGACCTGCCGGCGGCCGTCGGTGCGGCCGGTGGTCCGCGCCTGCACCCAGGAAGGCGCGTCGAGTTCGGCGTACCGTTCGAAGGAGCAGTCGATCGACGCGGGCACGGTGAAGCCGGGCGTTGCCGCCTGCGCGGCCTGCCGGGCGGCCTCGATCATCAGCATGCCGGGCGCGTGGTCCACGGGGTGGTCGAAGAGCACCGGGTGCGAGGTGTCCACCCGCAGCTGCCAGCGGTCGGGGCGGTCGGTGGGGGAGAGCACCACATCGCGGTCGCGTTCCCGGGCGACCTGCTGCGGGGCGACGGCCTGCGGCACCGCCAGCTTCCGGGAGTTGGCGAGCGCCACATCGCTGTATTCGCCGCGCAGCCGGCGGTAGACGGCCGGGCTGTGGCAGGAGTAGACGAGCGTCGCGGAGGCCAGGTCGGCGCCGTCGCACACGATCCGGAACTCCTGCCGGGCGCTGGCCAGCCGTTTGCCGCGGTGGACCATGTCGTGGTCGGTGATGTGCAGTTCGACCTCGGCCGGTTCCTCCGCGGTGCGCAGCGCCCGCGGCGCGAGGTCATAGCGGACCCGCTGCCAGATGATCGGGTGGTCGAGCGGCACATGGTGCACGACATGGCTCAGTAATATCCCGGCCTGCCGGATGGTCTCGATGACTAACACGGGGTCGTGCAGGCCGTGGACCGGACCGTAGAAGGTGTGGGCGCGCGGCCATTGGGCGCTGACCACCCAGCCGTCGTCCGCGCGCCGCCAATTGGTGAGGAACACCTCTGATATGGCGGTGCGGTGGACATACTCGCGCGGAACGGTCGTGGTGAGCTCCGACGGTCGGTTTCCGTCGCCGAACCGGCCTCCGGCATCGTGACACTGATCGCGCAAGTACGGCGTGAGCGTGGCGCTGGCCATAGGTGTTCCTTTCTGCTGTGCAGGCTCGCAGCGCCCTGACGGGCTGAGCCTTGGTGACGGCCCCGTGGCAATTAAGATACGGACCATGTGGTTTGTTTTCCAGCGTTCGGCGGGTGCCGTAGCTCCGTCAGGGCGGTGGGGGGAGGTGTCAGGCCGAGATCTTCACGCAGCGGCCGTGCGGGTCCAGATGACCCAGCGCGCCGGGTGAGGCCAGGCCCGGAAGGGTGTGCTTCCACAGGGCCGTGACGCGCTCCGGGAGATCGGCGCGGTTGGTCGCGGCCCGCGAGAACAACTGCACCCCCATGTAGGCGGCGACGAAGAACTCGGCCGCCCGGTCAGGCGCCACACCCGGCAGGAGTTCCCCGTTGTCCCGGGCCTCGGTGAACATCGTGGTGATGATGTCGGTCCAGGCCTGGTAGGGCACGAGCGGGTCCTCGCTGAAGGTCGTCTCGACCGCGATACGGGTGCCGGCCTGCAGTAATGGATCGCTGCGCAGGGCCAGCGCCACCTGGTGGGTGAAGTCGATGGCGTCCTGGAGCCGGGACTCGCTGACTTGCGGTAGGAACGGATCGGTCTGTTCCGTTATGACCGCGCGGGCCAGTGCGTCCTTGGACGTGAAGTGGAAGTACACGGCTCCCTTGGTGACCCCCGCGCGCTGGATGATCTCGGCCATCGTGGCGGCCTGGTACCCGCGGGTGCCGATGACATGAGCCGCTGCTTCGAGGACGGCACGTCGGGTGCGCACTGCGCGTTCCTGCTTGACCACCGATCATCCTCCGTATGCTCTCTTGGAGTTGTTGTGCCTGAGTGCGACCCGCCGCCCGTGGCCGCGCAGTCTATTTCCGCATCATAAAGAAGCCAACCATGCGGTATTGAATCTGTGCACGGGCCGGTGGAGGTTCGAGGGGCATGACCCGGCGTCACGAACCGGTGTGACGCCGTCGAGTGCTACGAGCGCGAGGAGCAGTCCGATGTCCCCCACCGCCGTCCCCGCCATACCTGCCGTACACCGCGAGGTACGGCTGGCCGACCGGGTCGAAGGCGATCTGGCGCCCCATCACTTCACCGTCGCCGAGGTCCCGGTGCCGAAGCCGGAACCGGGGCAGGTGCTGGTGCGCACCCGGGTGATGGCGGTGACCGCCGCGATGCGAACGCAGATGGCCGGAATGCCGCTGCCGATGGGCTCATTTGTGCCGGGTGAGGCGCTGTGGGGCTCCGCGGTCGGCGAGGTGGTGGCGGCGCCGGGCGGCGGCTTCACGCCCGGCGAACTGGTACAACACTCCCGCGGCTGGCGGGAGTTCGCGGCCGTCGACGCGTCGCGGGTACGGCGGCTCGACCCGGACGCACTGCCGGCTCCCGCCGCGCATCTCTCGCAGGGCGCGACGGCCTGGGGAGCGCTGCGCCGGGCCGCGGAGGTGCGGCCGGGGGACACCGTGTTCGTCACCGGCGCGGCGGGCGGTGTGGGCAGCCTGGCCGGGCAGCTGGCGCGGCGCCTGGGTGCCCGCCGGGTCGTCGGCAGCACCGGCTCGGAGCGCAAGGCGGCCCTGCTGCGCGCCGAGTTGGGGTACGACGACACGATCGTGCGCGGCGCCGGGCCGATCGAACGGCAGCTGCGCCGGGCGGCGCCGGAGGGTATCGACGTGCTGCTGGACACCGTGGGCGGTGAGCAGCTCACGGCGGCGCTTTCGCTGGCCCGACCCGACGCGCGGTTCGCGCTGGTCGGTGCGCTCTCCAGTCAGCTGGGCGGGGGCGGGGGCGGCGGCATCGCCGCCCTGGTGGAGCTGGACGCAGGGCTGATCGTCATGCGGCGGGTGGCGCTGCGCGGCTTCGGGCTGCATGCACACCCGGATCTGCCACAGGAGTGGACCAAGGAGTTCGGCCAGGGGCTGCGGGAGGGCTCCCTGGTCTTCCCGCATGCCCTTCTGAAGGGGATCGAGCAGGCGCCGCGGGCGCTGTGCGAACTTGTGCAGGGGCGTCATATCGGCGCGGTGCTGGTCGAGTTGTAAGGCCGGGTACGGGGCCGCGGCCGGGGAGTCCGGCCGGGCGGGGCCGGGCAGGGTCAGCCGGCCGCCGGGATCTGCGTCGGCGCCGGGATGCCGGCGGCGGGGAACCGGTCCGGCGCGGCCGGCAGCAGCGCCCACAGACCGACGATGGACTCCCTGTCCCACCACGTCCGGTCCTCGCTGCCCAGATGCAGCAGGCCCACCACGAGTGAGGTCAACAGCTGGGCCGTACGCCGCGGTTCGGTGTCCGACGCATGCGGTCCGGCCGGTCCGCCGGTTCCGCAGGTGACCGCCTTGTCGAGGAAGAGTGCGTACCAGCGCTGTTCCAGGGCGTAGATGCCGAGCCCCGGCGCGGTCTCCGGCCGCAGTCGCAGTCCGGCGCGCAGTACGGCGTCCGACTCCACCCGGCCGAACAGCTCAACGGTGAAGTCCCGTACAGCGGTGGGCAGTGGCTCCGGGGAACGGGTGAAGCCGTCCTCGATCTCCTGGAGGGTCGCGAGCGCGGCATCCCGCACCGCGAGCGTGAGGTCGTCCTTGGACGTGAAGTGGAAGTAGAGCGCCCCTTTGCTCAGCCGGGCCCGCCGGCTGATCTCGACCATGCCCGCGGCGGGTACCCCTTTCTCCAGGAAGGTCTCTGCGGCCGAGCGGATGAGTGCCTGGCGGCTCTGGATGGCGCGATGCTGGGTGGGCACGGTGTCCGTCCCGTCTCTAGTACGGCTGCGAGCTCAATGCAGTCTACATAGAAAACCAACCATGCGGTTCTGTATGCTCCATGAGAATGTCCGGAACTGGGGTGCCCTGGCGCGAAGACGACGATCTGTCGCCGGTTCGGATGTCCGGCGGCCTTCGGGGGGCGGTCTGCCCCCAGTCTGGCCGGTGGGTGAAGGGTTGTCGACCCGTCAGGGACGGCAAGGGTCCATTGACAAACAGCGCAGGCGGTTTTTAAATCTCCGAAGGCGGTAAACGGGACGACCCCTTCCGTTGCAGCCGCCTTGACGGTCGCGTACCGCCGTTGGACAGCGGTGCGCCATGGCGAGACCGCCTCTGCCTTCACAGTCCTCGACCGCAGGCCGCCCAACCAGCCGAGCCAGCAACGTCACCCGAGCCCCTGCACCCCCATAGGAATCCGGAAAGGTCTCCAGCCATGCGCGTAGCAACGGAAGTCGGCGAACGTCCCGCAAGAGGCGCACGGAGCGCCGGCGGCGAGACGATCAGGGCCGCCGTCTTCGATCTGGACGGCACCCTCGCCAACACCCTGCCCCCGATCAGCAAGCTGCTGGTCAAGGTGGCCTCGGAACAGGGCTGTTCGGTGACCGCCCGGCAGGCGGCCTCCGCCATCGGCAAGCCGCCCGGCCCCGCCTTCGGCCGGCTGCTGGGCAAGCCCGAGGACGACGGCCGGGTGCAGGCGGCCATCTCCCGCTACCGCGAGCTGTTCGCCTATGAAGTCCTGTGCCAGGGACCGCAGCTGCTCTTTCCCGGGGTGACCGCGGGGCTGTCCGCGCTGCGCGCCCACGGCGTCGAGCTGGCCGTCGCCACGTCCAAGACCACCCGCAGTGCCGAGGCGCTGCTCGACGTCATGGGCATCCGCGACCTGGTCGGCCCGGTGATCGGCCAGGACATGGTCCGGCGCGGCAAACCGCATCCGGAGATGGTGTTGCGGGCAGCCGGCCGGCTCGGTGTCGCGGCCTGGCAGAGCGCATATGTGGGGGACACCGTGGGGGACATGAGGATGGCGGTCACCGCGCGCATGGAGCCGGTCGCGGTGACCTACGGGGTCGGCACGTTCGGTGAGCTCGCGGCGGTCGCCGGCACCCGGATGTGCAGCTCTTTCAAGGACGTGGTGTCCGTGATCGCCGCCGCCAGGCCGCGGCCGGGCGTCGGGGTGGGGGCCCAGCCGCGCCGCCGCTGAGACGCCGGGGTCGTTACGCCCCGGTCGTCGCCTCGTGCGCGTAAAGGGCCCCGGCGGCCTGGAGTTTGGCGTGCAGCCGGCCGAACACCTCCGCCGCGCGGCCCCCCGGCCAGTCCTCCGGCAGGAGGGGAGAGGGCAGTCCGGGATCCGCGTAGGGCAGCTGGCGCCAGGCGTCCAGGGCCAGCAGATAGTCGCGGTAGGCCGCCTCGGGGGGTACCGAGCGGCGCCGCGACCACCGCCGGAGCACCGGCTCCTGCTCGTCGAGGAAGGCGCGGTGCCGCGCGGCGATGGCGTCCAGGTCCCACCAGCGGGCCACCGCGTCCGTGGTGGGGGCGAATCCGGCGTGCTCACCGGTGAACAGATCGACGTACGGGGCCAGCTCCAGCCGCTCCAGGGTGTGCCGGGTCTCCTCGTAGAGCTGTGCGGGGGCGATCCACACGCCCGGTGCCGCGGTGCCGAAGCCGAGCCGCGCCAGCCGGGAGCGCAGCAGATGCCGCTTGTGCCGTTCCTCCTCGGGGACGGAGAAGACGGCCAGCACCCAGCCGTCGGACAGCCGCGCGGCCGGCCGGCCGAAGATCCTGCGGTCGCCGTCCTCCAGCAGCTGGCGGGCCGCGTCGGACAGCCCGTACGCGGCCGCCCCCGTGGCCGTGCGCGCGGGGGCCAGCAGCCCGCGCCGCTTGAGCCGGGAGACGGCGGAGCGCACCGACGGCGGGTCCACCCCGAGGGCGCCGAGCAGCCGGATCAGGGCGGCGACCGGTACCGGAGCGGCCGTGCCGTCCGGGGAGCCGGGCCCGCCCCGCCCGTAGGCGCCGTAGAACGTGACGATCAGGGACCGTGGGGTGCGCTGCGTTTGCTGGTCGTTCACCGGGTCACTCTAGAGGGGGTCTCCGCAGTCGGAAGCGCTGGAGCTTACCGGTCGGGGTGCGCGGCAGAGAGGTGTGGAAGACGATCTCCCGCGGGCATTTGTAGGGCGCGATCCGGGTCTTGGTGAAGGCGCGGAGTGCGGCGACGGTGTCTTCCCCCTGGGGGACGCCGGACCGCAGCACGACATGAGCCACGACCACCTGCCCGCGGTCCTCGTCGGCCCGTCCGACCACCGCCGCCTCGGTGACATCGGGGTGCCGCAGCAGCGCGTCCTCCACCTCGGGGCCCGCGATGTTGTAGCCCGCCGAGATGATCATGTCGTCCGCGCGGGCCACATAGCAGAAGTAGCCGTCCGGATCGCGCACGTACGTGTCGCCGGTGAGATTCCAGCCGTCCCGTACGTACGCCGTCTGGCGGGCGTCCGCGAGATAGCGGCAGCCGGTCGGCCCGCGCACGGCCAGCAGCCCCGGCTCCCCGTCCGGCAGCGGGGTGCCGTCCGCGTCGACCACCCGCGCCTGGAAGCCCGGGACCGGCAGCCCCGTCGTTCCGGGCCGGACCGCCTCGTCGGCGGCCGAGATGAAGATGTGCAGCAGCTCCGTCGCACCGATGCCGTTGATGATCCGCAGACCGGTCGCCTCGTACCAGGCCTGCCAGGTGGCGGCGGGCAGATTCTCACCGGCCGACACACACCGGCGCAGCGAGGAGACATCGTGCCCGGCGAGCTTGGGCAGCATCGCGCGATAGGCGGTCGGCGCGGTGAACAGCACCGAGATCCGGTGCGCCGCGATATCGCCGAGCAGCCGCTCCGGCCCGCCCCAGTCGGCGAGCAGGGCCGAGGCACCGGCCCGCAGGGGGAAGATGACCAGCCCGCCGAGACCGAAGGTGAAGCCCAGCGGCGGGCTGCCGGCGAACACGTCGTCCGGCTCCGGGCGCAGCACCTGCGCAGAAAAGGTGTCCGCGATGGCGAGCACATCGCGATGGAAGTGCATACAGCCCTTGGGGCGGCCGGTGGTGCCGGAGGTGAAGGCGATCAGGGCGACATCGTCGGCGGAGGTGGCCACGGCCCGGTAGGGCGCGCCGCCGGGCCGGGCGAGCTGCCGCAGATCGTCCGGCCCGTCCCCGCCGAAGGTGGTGATCCGCAGCCCCGGGACCCCGGCCTTGGCGAGATCGTCGACGGAGCGCACATCGCACAGCGCGTACCGCACCTGTGCGATCTCCGCGATCGTGGCGAGCTCCTCGGGGCGCTGCGCGGCCAGCACGGTCACCGCCACCGCCCCGGCCTTCATCACGGCGAGCCAGCAGGCGGCCAGCCAGGGCGTGGTGGGCCCGCGCAGCAGGACCCGGTTGCCCGGCAGCACCCCCAGCGGTCCGGTGAGCGCATGGGCGATCGCATCGACCTGCGCCCGCAGCTGCCCGTACGTCCAGACCGGCCCGTTCGCGTCACGGACCGCGGGCCGGTCGGCTCCGAGCCGCGCGATGGTGCCGTCCAGCAGCTCCGCTCCGCAGTTCAGCCGGTCGGGATAGCCCAGATCGGTGAGGTGCGGCCACTGGTCGGGGGGCGGCAGCCGGTCGCGCGCGAAGGTGTCGGCGTGGGCCGAGGACCGTAGCTCCATGGCGTATGCCCCCTCGGGCGTGTCTTACGGATCATGGTGGGCCCGCGGGGCCCCAGGGGCCCGGCCGGGGTGGCCGGCAAGCGGCCGGGGGAGGGATGAGGGACGGTGGGGGCCGGTGCGGTGACCGGTCGGGGATTGCTCGGTTGGCTGCTCGTTCTGCGGGGCGAGTACTGCCGTTCGGATCCGTCGTCAGCGTAACGTGTTCGTGACGGCAGTCAACAGACCGCGATAGACGGACCGCTACCAGGGAGCCGCCTCGTGACCGTATTCGCGCTGGGACCGGACGAGCAGGAGTGGTGCGCCGAACTGCGCGCGCTGACGGCCGAGCGGCTGAGCCCGCTGGCGGATAAGGGGGAGGAGGGCCGGGTCAACCGCCCTCTGATCGCCGCCCTCGGCGAACTGGGCCTGCTGCGCCGCCTGTTCCCCGCCGACGGCGCCCTGCGCGCCCTGGACCTGTGTCTGCTGCGGGAATCCCTGGCCCAGGTGTGCACGGAGGCGGAGACCGCACTGGCGCTCCAGGGGCTGGGGACCTACCCCGTCGTGCTGTCCGGGACCGAGGCCCAGCGTGCCCGCTGGCTGCCGGAGGTGGCCGCCGGCCGGGCGGTCGCGTCGTTCGCGCTGAGCGAGCCGGGCGCGGGCTCGGACGCCGCCGCGCTGTCCCTCGCGGCCGAGCCGGACGGCCCGGACGGCTGGCGGCTCAGCGGTGAGAAGTGCTGGATCTCCAACGCCCCCGAGGCCGACTTCGCCACCGTCTTCGCGCGTACGGGGGGCGGGGCGGGCGCGCGCGGCGTCACCGCGTTCCTCGTCCCCGCCGACCGGCCGGGCCTGACCGGCGCGCACCTGGACATGCTCAGCCCGCACCCGATCGGCACACTGGTCTGCGACGGTACGCCCGTGACCAGGGCGGATGTGCTGGGAGAGGTGGACGGAGGGTTCGCCGTCGCGATGGCGACCCTGAATCTCTTCCGGCCGAGCGTCGGCGCCTTCGCGGTCGGCATGGCGCAGGCCGCGCTGGATGCCGCGCTGACGCATGCGGGCGCGCGCACCGCGTTCGGCGGCCCGCTCAAGGACCTGCAGTCCGTCGGGCATCAGCTCGCCGAGATGGCCACCCGGGTCGAGTCCGCCCGCCTCCTGGTGTACGCGGCGGCGTCCGCGTACGACACCGGGGCCCCGGACATCGCCCGCCGCTCGGCCATGGCCAAGCTGCTGGCGACCGAGACCGCCCAGTACGTCGTCGACGCCGCCGTCCAGATCCACGGCGCCCGCGCGCTGCGCCGCGGCCACCTCCTGGAACACCTCTACCGCGAGGTCCGCGCACCGCGCATCTACGAGGGCGCCACGGAGGTGCAGCGCTCGATCATCGCCAAGGAGCTGTACCGCGGACGGCCCTGAACTCCCCTGCGGAGCAGGGCCGTCGCCCGTCTCAGCTGTTGTCCTTCCAGACCTGGCCCAGCTTGCACTTGCCGGCCTTGGGGTCGTTCCCGTTGGGGCTCTTGAGGAAGGTGTCGGATACCGTGACGGGCCGGGTGGAGCCGGCGGGAACCGCGGCGACGGAAATCTGCGCGGAGCCGAAGACGGCGCCGCTCTCGTCGGTGAACTGCACGGTGCCGTTGTAGTGCGCCGAGCCCTGCGTGTTGTGGTTGGTCACGCTCAGCTTGGCGCTCAGCGTGCCGGCCGCGCTGTCGACCTGGCAGTCGGTGATGCGGATGTCCGACTCGGGCGGAGTGGTGGACCCGGCGGTCGGCGAGCCGACGGTGCTGCCGCTGCTGGTGGTGCTCCCGGAGCTGCTGTATCCACCGCTGGAACTGCTGCTGGAGCTGTGGCTGCTGCCGCAGCCCCCGCCGTGCGAGTGCCGCGCGCCGGTCAGCGCGACGACCACCAGTGCGCATGCGGCAACAGCCCGAACATGGCGAAACTTCATCTTGATTTCTCCCCCGTGGTGGCGGCCGCCCTCGTGGACGCCCGCTGTGTACGCGCACCCATACCCATGCGCGCAGCCGATTGACGATGCGCTCGCCGGTGGTACTTGACGAGCGCGCGTCAGGCTAGCAAGACCGGGCACGGACGCCGAATCCTGACCGACGGGCGGTTGTCAGTGCCGGATGGCAGGCTGAATTCACAGAGGATCCGCGAAGGGAAGCGCCATGATCACTACTGACTTCGTCCCTGGCTCCCCGTGCTGGCTCGATCTCGGCGCTCCCGATGTCGAGGTCGCCTCGGCCTTCTACCGGGCGGTGTTCGGCTGGCGGTCCGAACCGTACGGCGGCCAGGGCGCGGGCGGATATACGCTCTTCCGGCTCGACGGCAAGGCCGTCGGCGCGGTCGGCCCGCTGCCCGAGGAGGGCGCGCGCTCCGCCTGGACGGTCTACTTCCACACCCCCGACGCGGAGGCCACGGCCGAGGCGGTGGAGCGGGCCGGCGGCTCGGTCCGCTCCGCGCCGTCCCTGGTCGGTGCGGACGACGGCCGCTTCGCCCGGCTCGCGGACCCGCAGGGCGCGGAGTTCTCCGTCTGGCAGCCGGAGCGCTACCCGGGCTTGGAGGCCGCGGACGCCCCCGGAACCCTGTGCTGGACGGAGCTGTACACCACCGATGCGTCCGCCGCCCAGGCCTTTTACCGGACGGTCTTCGGCTGGAGCACCCAGGACATGGCGCTCCCCGGCGGTGGCGGCACCTACACCCTGCTCACCCCCGCGGACCGCGGTGAGGAGCGGATGCACGGCGGCCTCATGGAAGTCCCGGCGCATCTGCTCGGACCCGGCGGGAAGCCGTACTGGCACCCGGTGTTCGCCTCCCAGGACTGCGATGCCACCGTCGGCCTGGCGACGGGCAACGGCGGCACGCTGTCCATGGGGCCGGAGACCGCCGAGGGCGTCGGCCGCCTGGCCGTGTGCAGCGACCCGTCCGGCGCGGAGTTCGTGGTGCTGACCCCGCAGGAGACGAGGTGACCGCGCCGCCCTCGATGTGCCGGCCGCCGGCCGCCCGGGACGGCGCCATCCACCGACCCGCCGTCCCGATACCGCCCGGATACGGGCGCGAAGCAGATCCTCCCTGCTTCCGGCCCCTTTGTCGCACCCCCCGCATACACTGACTGCTCCGAGTCTGAACAGGGGGCGGGATGAACACCGGTGTCAGCCGGCTGACCCTCGACCTGACAGGTGCTTCGGACACCGACGCGGACGAACTCCAGTTGCTCGCTGAGCAGTTGCGCCGTGCCCTGCTGGAACTCGATGTCGAAGACGTGCAGCTGTCACGTCAGGACGGAGCCGCTCCCGAGGGCGCCAAACCCGGCGAGGTCATCGCGGTGGGAGCGCTCGTCGTCACCACCGTCCCGCTGCTCGTCCGTCAGGTGCTCCAGGTGGTCGACACCTGGCTGCGCAACCGCCCGCTCCGCAGTGTCACGGTGGAAATCGACGGGGACACCATCGAGTTGGGGAATGCCTCCGCCGAAGACCAGCGCCGTCTGATCGACGCGTTCGTGACTACGAGGTCCCCGCAGGCCGGAACCCCGCAGTCCGGGGAGTGAGCCGGTGCCGGGTTTCCCCGCCGGCCGCAGGGATGCACTGCTGATCGCCACCGGCATGTACGAGAGCCCGGCTCTGAAACCGCTGCGCTCGCCCCGCCAGGACTGCGAGGGCCTGGCCGCGGTCCTGCGTGATCCGGGCATCGGAGGCTTCCAGGTCCAGCAGCTCGTGGACGCCAAGTCGTACGAGGTCAAGCGCGCGCTGGAGCAGTTCTTCCGCAACCGCGGGCGCGAAGATCTGCTGCTGCTCCATCTGTCGTGCCACGGCATCAAGGACGACGAGGGCCATCTGTACTTCGCCACGCAGGACACGGACAAGGACTTACCGGCTTCCACCACCGTCCCGGCCGCCTTCCTGCACGACCAGATGGCACGCTGCCGCGCCCGCACGGTCGTCGTGCTGCTGGACTGCTGCTACAGCGGTGCGTTCCTCCCCGGGGCGAAGGGCGACGACTACGTGCAGGTGAAGGAGGAGCTGGCCGGCCACGGCCGCGCCATCCTCACCGCGACCAACCGCACCGAATACGCCTGGGAGGGCGACCATCTGGAGGCTTCGGCGCCGCAGCCCTCCCGCTTCACCGGTGCCCTGATCGAGGGCCTGCGCAGCGGCGATGCGGACACCGACCACGACGGCCGGATCACGGTCACCGAGCTGTACGACTATGTCTACGAGTATCTGCACCACAGGGGAGCGCGGCAGCGCCCCCGGATGTGGGCCGACCTGGAGTACCGGGTCACCCTCGCCGGAACCGCCGCCGGCCGGCCCGCCGCGAGCCGGCCCGCCGAGGCCGGGGCCCCGCCTGCCGCGGAGCGCACATCGTGGAACTCTCCGGCCGCGGAGCGCACATCGTGGAACTCTCCTGCCGCGGAAAGCACGTCCAGGAACTCCCCTGCCACGGAACGAGAGCAGACTCCGCCCCCGACTCCGGGCCTGTTCGCTCGGCTGAAGGACGCGTTCAACGGCGTCGACGGCGACGTCCCGTCCCCTCCGCCCCGCGGACAGCTCGCTCGCCGCGGCCAGGACGCCCTGCTCACAGTGGAGTTCCCGCTGACCGAGACGGCGCTGGGCACGGTCAGGGACATCCAGGTCGACACCTCCGTGGTCTGCGACCGGTGTCAGGGCGCGGGTGCCGCCGTCGGCACACCGGTCCACCCGTGCGGCCATTGCCATGGCATCGGGACATCCGGCCCGGAGTCGGGGCGCGATACCTCCCTCCCGTGTCATGCCTGTCACGGGAGCGGTGTGCGCATTCCGTCGCCGTGCCACGCATGCACGGGCGAGGGGCGGGTGCGTGTCAGGCGGACCCTCACCATCAAGGTTCCGGGAGGCGTCGACCACGGCACCCGCATCCAGCTAGCCGGCGAGGGCGAGGTGGGCCCGGGTGGCGGCCCGCCCGGGGACCTGTACATCGAGGTCGACGAACTCCCGCATCCGGAACTGGAGCGCCGGGGCGACGACCTGCACCTCACCCGACGCATCCCGAGATCGCTCGCGCGCGGCGGTGGCACGATCTCGGTGACCACGCTCGACGGCTCGAAGTCCGTCCGTATCCCCGCGGGGCTGCGCTCGGGGCAGACTCTGCGGCTGGTCGGGCACGGCACGATGCACCTGCGGGGCGGCGGCCGCGGAGATCTGCTGCTCCATCTCGATGTCGAGAAGGAGTAGGGGGCGGGCGGCAGCCCCGGCCGGTGAGGGCGGGATCGGCCGAGAGCGGGCCGTCGACGGGGGCGGGGTCGGCGGGTGTCGGACGCGCAGGAAGAGGCCGGCCGGCTCAGTGACCTGCGGCGGTTGACCCGCGCGGTGGCGACTGGTGCGCGGCGGCGGCCACCGGGTGGTGCTGATCGTGCGGGATTTGCGTGAGCCCGAGCCGATGACCGTCGTAGAGTGTGTGTGGCGTACGGGACAGTCCCCGGCGCCATCAGGGCACCCTGCGGCGGCTGTTGAGGGTGGCGCCGGCGCGGCGCGGCGCGGCGCGGGTCACCTGTCGCCCCGGGCCTGATCAGCAGGCTGCGTCACGCGACAGGCCGGCTCCGGCGGTCCGTGGCGACCTCCGCCTCTGTCGCGCTGCTGCCGACGATCGGCATGGCGCCGCGCGAGGCCATATGTGCTGCGGCTCCTCGCCGAGGGGCTGGAAGCCAGGCAGATACGAGAAGTTCGCCACTCCGCACGCCCCGTCAAGAACGTTCAGCCCGGCCCACCCCGGTGACGCGGTGGCAACGGCGCAATCGTGCGCTCGCCCTTGCCCTCGCCTACGAACTGCGGGCACCCCGACCGCTACAAGCATCGCGAGCACGACGATCGCCACAAGCACTACGAGCACCACAAGCACAACAAGCGCCATGAAAGGGACACATCTGATGAGCTCCGAAGCAGATGGGGAAGCAGGAATGAAAGCAGGCGTCGGGTACTCGCGCCCCTGGGCGGGGGAACGGGCATGATTCATGAGGTAGATGAGGCCTTGCGGCGTGTGCTGCGCGCAGGGGCGTTGCCCGATGGTGCGGGGGATGTCGCGTTCGAGGCACCGAACCGCGACTGGGCGGCGCGGCGCAACACCCCGACGCTCAACGCCTATCTCTACGACATACGCGAGAACGTGGCCCGCCGCGAGCGCGGGGCGATCGCGGAGCGCGACGCGACCGGCATGGTGGTGCGCAGACGTCAGCCGCCGCGCTGGTTCCGGCTGTCCTACCTGGTCACGGCGTGGACCAGCCGCCCGGAGGACGAGCACCGGCTGCTGTCGGCCGCGCTGGGCTGTCTGCTCGCGCACGAGGTCCTGCCGCCCTCCGCGCTGACGGACGCGCTCCGGGCGCTGGAGGCGAACATCCCGCTCATGGTCGCGGTGCCCCCTGCCGAGTCGCGCTCGATCGCCGACATCTGGTCCGCGCTCGGTGGCGAACTCAAGCCGTCCCTGGATGTGGTGATCACCGTGCCCTTCCCGGTCACGCCCTCGTACGAGGTGGCACCACCGGTCACGGAGGGCGCGGCGGTGGTCGTCCGGGGCGCGGACGGCTCGCCGGACGACTCCCGGCTCCGCATGCTCCGGTCGGCCCCGGACGCTGCGCCGTCCGGGACGGGCCCTCGTGAGGGGGAGCGGTGAGCGGCACGAGGGTGAGTAACGGTGCGGTGGTGAGTGACGGTGCGGTGGTGAGTGGTGGTGTGGTGGTGAGTGATCACGCGGTGGTGAGTGGTGGTGCGGCGGTGGGCGAGGACGCGAGTGGTGCGCTGCTCGGGCGGTTGGCGGCCCTGCGTGAGCGGGTGGCGGGACTCGTCGAGCGGCGCAGCGCCGGTGATCCCACGGCCTCGGACCCGCTGCGCGGGCTGTATGTGACCCCGGAGACGGCCCGACGGCTGGCCGCGCAGCCTCCGGCGGCCGGTACGGGTGAGACGCAGGGGGACGAGGCGGGCGCGGGGGAGACGGACGGGGGGACAGCGGATCGATCCGGGGCGCTCGCACGACGGTTCGGGCTGTCCGCCTTGGACCTGCGGATCCTCCTGGTCGCCCTCGCGCCCGATGTGGACCGGGGCTTCGAGCCGCTCTACGGCTACCTCAACGACGATGTGGGGCGCCGCCGCGCCACCGTCGCCCTGGCGCTGGAGCTCGCGGGCACCGGCCCGTACGAGCCCTCCGCGCGCGCCCGTTTCCATCCCGCCGCGCCGCTGCTGTCCGGTGGGCTGCTCGTCGTCGAGGACCAGGACCGGCCGCTGCCCGGCCGCGCACTGCGGGTGCCGGAGCGGGTGGTGGCCCATCTGCTGGGGGATGAGGGTCTTGATCCCGAACTGTGCGGTGGCGGAGTGGAGTTGCTGCCGCCCGGGGAGGGGGCCGGGGAGCTCACGGACGGCGCCGGCGACGAGCGGGCGTTCTTCGGGCGGCTGGCCGCCCTCGCGGGTGAGCGGCCCCTCGCCGCACATCTGCGGGAGCGCCGGCCCGGTGCCGCCGCCGGGCCGGTGACCGACGTGCTGCGGGGCGCCGGCCTGCCCGTGCTGCGGTACCGGCCGGACGGAAGCCAGGGCGATGGTGCGGGGCCTGCGGCCGCGCTGGTGCGTGAGGCGCGGCTGCGGCGGGCGGCGATCGTCGTGGGGCCGCTGCCGGAGCGGCCCGGAGGGCTCGTACGGGCCCTGGCGGGCCGGGAGGTGCCGGTGGTGTTCTGCGGGGATGAGCCGTACGACCCCGAGTGGGCCCCCGACGCGGGGCTGCTCGCGCTGGACGCGCCGGGCGGCGGGGTGGCGGCGGCCGAGGTATGGCGCGGCGAACTCGGTGCCGTGGACGATGACGTCGATCTCGGTGCGGCCGTGGCGCCGTACCGGCTGGCCGCCGGGCAGATCCGCCGTGCGGCCCGTGCGGCCACCGCCCTCGCCGCCTTCGACGGGACGCCACTGACGGCCGCCCATATCCAGCGCAGTGCGCGTCAGCAGTCCGCGCCGCTGCTGGACCGGCACGCCCGGCGCGTCCGCCCGGCCGTCGGCTTCGACGAGCTGGTTCTGCCGTCCGAACCGCTGGCTCTGCTGCACGAACTGGTGCAGCGTGCCCGGCACCGGGACAAGGTGCTCGGCGAGTGGCGGCTGCGTACCGGGGGCGGGCGCGGCAGGGGCGTGGTGGCCCTGTTCGCCGGGGAGTCCGGCACCGGCAAGACCCTCTCCGCCGAGGTCGTGGCCGGTGAACTGGGCCTGGACCTGTACGTGGTGGAGCTGTCCGCGGTGGTGGACAAGTACGTGGGGGAGACGGAGAAGAACCTGGAGCGGATCTTCTCCGAGGCGGACCGCACGGACGCCTTGTTGCTCTTCGACGAGGCCGATGCCGTCTTCGGCAAGCGCTCGGAGGTCAAGAGCTCGCACGACCGCTACGCGAACCTGGAGAGCGCGTACTTGCTACAGCGGCTGGAGGCGTTCGACGGGCTCGCCGTGCTCACCACCAACCTGCGGGCCAATATCGACGACGCGTTCACCCGGCGGCTGGATCTGGTGGTCGACTTCCCGTTCCCGGATGCCGAGCAGCGGATCGCGCTGTGGCGTTCCTGTCTGACGGCCACACCCTGTGCCGACAACCTCGGACTGGACGTCTGCGCGAAGGAGTTCGAGCTGTCCGGCGGGGCGATCCGGTCGGCCGCGGTGACCGCGGGATATCTCGCCGCGGGCCGTGGCGAGCCGGTGTCGGCGGAGGACGTACGGGCCGGAGCGCGGCGCGAGTACCGCAAGATGGGGCGGCTGGTGCCGGACGCGTCGCCCTTGTGGGACTGAGTCACGGGGGGAGGGCGCCGTCGGGGGGAGGAGGAGGCGGCCGGGGCGGTGCCGTCGACGGACGGAGCGGCCGAGGCCGGTGACGCCGAGGCCGGTGACGCCGAGGCCGGACGGGAGAGCGCCCGTCCGGCCTCGGTGGCTCCGACCGGTGCCGCACAGCCCCGCCCGGCGCTCACGGCCCGTCGGAGATCTTCCAGTCCTGCCGCTCGTTGGGCCCGTCGGTGCACTCCCAGGTGATCGCACCCTTGTCGTTCTGCATATCGGTGAGGCACTCGTTGTTGGCCGTGTTGACGATGCGGCTGCGGCCGTCGGCCGCATCGACCAGCCGCCACTTCTGGTTCGGGGGCAGTTTGCCCGACTCCAGGTTCTCCGGGGACACGCCCTCGATCTGGACCTCGTTGGTACCGACCTTCACGTCGACGACGCTGCCCGGGGCGCTGGCCGCCTCCAGGGCGACCGTGTTGTTCTCCGGGTAGTGATGGATGATCCACCACTGGTTGCGGCCGAACTCGTCGGCCGTCCACTTGGGGTTCTGGCCCACCTGTGTGCCGTTCTCCTGGCCACCCTGGTTGACCTGGAGGTACCAGCCCCCGTTGGCGGCGTCACGAATGGTCTGTTCCTTCGGGCCCTCGTCCTGCCCCTCGTCGCCGCCCGCGGGCGCTTCCTCCTCCGGCTCCGCAGACTCCTCCGGAGCCGCGGGCTCGGACGGCTTCTCGGACGGCGCCGGGGGCGCCGGCTTCTTGGGGGGATCGATCGGGCGTCCGACCGGGCCGGGCTTCGCCTTCGCGCTCGTGGTCACCGTGGGCTGGGCCTTGAACCACAGCGCCGCGAACGCCAGCGCCGCCACCAGGAGCAGCGAGCACAGCACCATCACCCAGCGCGGCAGCACGGACAGCTGAAGGTAGGTGCCGCGCAGCTCGGTCGGCTCCGGCACGCCGGCGCGCAGCGCGGAGACGGCGAAGGGGTGCTTGTTCGTACCGCCGACCCAACTGACCGTACCGGGACGGATACGGAGGCTGGCGAAGGCGGCGCGCCCCGGGGCGACCTGCACCGAGCTCGGTTCGGCCTCGACGGTGAGGGCATCTCCGTTCTCCCGGCCGGAGAGTGAGACCGTCAGCGGCTGGTTGCCGAGGTTGTCGACAGCGACCGCCGCCTTGGCGCGCCAGCGGCCGCGGACGGTCAACGGGACCAGCTCACAACGGAGTTCCGTGAACGGCCCGACCGTGACCTGCCCCTCGACCACATCGCGGATCTCGGGGTGCTCGGCCGGTTCGACGCGGATGCCGAAGGGCGTCGGCCCGGCCACGGCGTCCGGTGTCCGCGGGGGCGCGAAGGTGACCTGCGCCGTGCCCTCGGCCCCGGGATACAGCCGCAGCACATCCGGCTCCACCCGAGTCCATCCCGCGGCGTCGCCGGCCGGCCGCAGCCGGTACTCCTCGACGGTATCGCCCGTGTTGCGGATGCGTAGCCGTACGCTCGCGACGGCACCCGGGTCGACGGTGATCGCGGCTGGTTCCAGTGAAGTCCACATACTCACCAGGGCAGTCAACCCGCCCGGCGGGCGCGGAGCAGTGTCCGCGAGGGCAGAGCAGGGGGCAGAGCCGGGTGTACCGACGGCCGGAGGAGGGGGCGGCAACCGTCCGTCCGGGCGCTCCCGTAGCAGCCGGGTGAGGTGCCGGGTCGATGCATGCCGCTGCTCACCGCCGCTCGCCGCTGCTCACCGCCGCTCGCCGCCGCTCGCCGCTGCTCACCGCCGCTCGCCGCTGCTCACCGCCGCTCGCCGGTGCTCGTCGGTGTCCGGCAGGGGACGGTCCTGAGCCACGGCTCCCCGTACGCCGCTTCTGGACGCGGCCCGGCCGAACTCCGCCCGCACCCCGGCCGAATCCCGGCCACGCGGCGGGTCGTGTCCCCTTGTGCCCCCGTGACCGAACGGGCAGCGCGCGCTGCCCCCGGCGGAGCCCGTTCGTCTCTACAGCGGGTCGCGCCCGTGCGCCAGGATCGAAGCGTAGGAACGACAGCAGTGACCAGCAGTGACCAGCACTGACCAGCACTGATCAGAACTGATTCGGCATCGAGCAGCACCGACCAGCACCGACCAGCGCTGGTCCGTCAGTGAGCGAGACGGGGGGGAATTCATGCGGGCGCATGACCGGCGGCCGGAATCCGGACGCGACCGCGCGGGGGCGGTGCCCGCCCCGCGTACGACGGTCTCCACCGCCCCCGAGGTGGCCCGTCGGCCGGCCGTGAACGGGGAGGCCGGGCACCTCACCCCGGAGGCGGCCGCCGTTCTCCAACGGGCCGTGGGCAACGCGGCCTTCTCGGCCGCCCTGGCAGCCGACGAGCAGCACCGGAACGGCGCCGGCTGCGGTCACACCACACCGCCCGCCGTCCAGCGCTCGCCCGTCGAAGACGTACTGCGCTCGCCCGGCCGTTCGCTCGACGACTCCGTACGGGCCGACATGGAGTCACGGCTCGGCGCCGACTTCTCCGACGTGCGCGTCCATACGGATGCCGCGGCCCATGAATCGGCCGAATCGGTCAACGCCCCTGCATACACGTCCGGTTCGCACATCGTCTTCCAGCGGGGACGGTACGACGGCTCCTCGGCGGCCGGCCGCCATATGCTCGCCCACGAGCTGACCCATGTCATCCAGCAGCGCACCGGGCCGGTTGCGGGGAGGGACCGCGGGGACGGAACCAGGGTCTCCGAACCCTCCGACCGGTTCGAGCGGGAGGCGGAGGCGAATGCCTCGCGGGTGATGGGCCGGACCACGCCCGTGCAGCGCAGCACGGAGCCGGGGCCGGGGCCGGGGCCGTCGAAGTCCGCCGGGCCCGCGCTGGCCGCATCCGCATCCGTGTCCGCATCCGTGTCCGCATCCGCACACGCAGCGGCCGGCCACGGCGCATACGTGCAAAGGACGCAGACGGCGTCCCTCGCCGGGCAGCTGGCCGAGCCGTGCGCCGACGTGGCCGTCCAGCAGCGGATCGAGGCGTACGACGCACTGTCCGATCAACGACCGCAGCAGCGGCTGGAGTTCCTCGGCGAGATCGCTGAACTGCTGCGCAAGCACAGCGACCGCGAGCAGCTGCAGCACATAGAGGGTGCCGTCGAGGGCGAGATGCGCCGGCAGGCCACGCGGCTGGCCAGGCTGAGGCGCTACACCGCCGACGAGGACGGGCCGTACGAGCTGATGACCGACGAGGGGCTCCTGTGGGACGCCCCGGACTTCGAACACCGGACCAGCGCACTGGGCCGGACGGGACAGAGCTACTTCGCCGAACTCTCCAGCCGCAACCTGAGGTCCATGCAGTCGGAGAACAGGGACAGGGGGCAGAAGAAGCACCTCTTCTCGAAGGAGAAGAGCGAGCCCGCATGGATGGAGCCGGTGCGGCAAAAGCTGCGGCAGGCCCTGAGGGGCGCCGAATTGCATCACTACACGCCGGCCTCACGCGCCCGCGCCATGCTCACGGACGGCGGTCTGCGGGCGAAGACACAGCTGGAACTGGACACTCCGGGCTTTGAGCACAACACGTCGTCCTATGACGAGGCGGGACTTGCCAATACCGGATTCGTCTTCTTCTTCATCGAATCACCGGGGGCGGTCCGTGGCACTCGCTTCGCCAAGGGCAGCGACGACGCCGACGCCCCCGCATGTGTACATCTTTCCATCCAGCAGTCGGGTCTGCTCAGCAGCGGCTGGGTGATGCTCTCCGACTTCGCCCAGCGCGAATACCCCCAGATCTGGTCGACCAAGGAGAACCGGGCCGACACCGACTCGAGTCTCCCGACGCGCGATCTCAAAGAGCCGGCCAAATACACCGAGCGTGTCCGCAAGTTCGAACTGGGCGTCGGCGGCATCGAGGCGGAGGACATCATGGCCATGGCCGACCGCCCGGACGCCGAACGCGCGGCGGCCAGCGTCGTGACACCGCAGGCCCGGGGTGATGGGGAGAGCGAGCAGAAGTACTACGGCGAGGGCGGGAAGGCCGTTGCGTACAAGGAGCGGCTTTTCCAGAACGTCCTGCACGGCCACGACATCATCCCCGGCCTCACCGAACGCGCCGTTATGGAGATGGCACGCTTCGAGCAGACCAATCCGAGGCTGGCGGACAGCTTGAAAGGCATGAGCGGTGAGGCTCTGATGAATTACCTCCTCAAGCACTTGCTGCGACCGCAGGCCATGATGCCGAATTCGGTACGGATCGCCGAGGAGAACATCGCGTTCAACGTCACCACCTGACCGCGCGCTGCCGCCCCGAGGACTCTCCGTCCTCGCCGGCCCTCACCCCTCCTCCTCACCACCACGCTTACTAGGAGAACAGCACCATGCCCAACTACCTGTCCCCCGGCGTATACGTCGAGGAGGTCGCCAGCGGATCCCGGCCCATCGAGGGGGTGGGAACGTCCGTCGCGGCATTTGTCGGTCTGGCGCCCACCGGTCCGCTGAACGAGCCGACTCTGGTGACGAATTGGTCCCAGTATGTGGCGGCCTTCGGCGAGTTCACGGACGGGTATTACCTGGCGCATTCCGTCTACGGTTTCTTCAATAACGGCGGGACGGCGGCCTACGTCGTGCGCGTGGGCGGTGCCACGGACGGCCCGCAGTCTTCCGCCGCCACGGAAACGACGCCCAGGGCGCTGACTGCAGGGGAGCCGGTGGCGCTGGGCACCTTCAAGGTCGCGGCGATCGCGGCCGGTTCCGCCGCCGGCGGCGCGCTCACCGTCGAGGTGCAGGACCCCGAGGGCGAGGGCGGCGCCGACCGGTTCAAGCTGGTCGTCAAGGACGGTGACAAGGTCGTCGAGAGCTTCGACGTCAGCGCGAAGAAGAGCGCCCGGAACTATGTCGTCGCACAGGTGAAGCAGCGGTCCAAGACGGTCGTGGTCGAAGAGGCAGTGTCAGCGGGGCAGTTGGCGAAGCCGGAGACCCAGAGCATCACGCTGGCCCCGCCCGCCCCGGCACCCGCCGCCCCCGCCACGCATGGCGCCGTCGAGCGGCTGGACTCCGGCCAGTTCATCGGTGACTCCGCCGACCGCACCGGATTCGGCGGCCTGGAGGCGCTCGACGAGGTCAACATGGTCGCCGTACCGGACCTGATGGCCGCCCACCAGCAGGGCTTCATCGACGAGGAGCAGGTCAAGGCCGTCCAGCTCGGGCTCGTCGCGCACTGCGAGCTGATGGGCGACCGGATGGCCGTCCTCGACCCGCCGCCCTCTCTGAACGCTCGTGACATCCGTAAGTGGCGCCAGGAGGTCGCCGGCTACGACTCCCGGTACGCCGCCCTCTACTACCCGTGGATCAAGGTCTTCGACCCGACCTCCGGCCAGTCGCGCATCGTGCCGCCGTCCGGCCACATGGCCGGCATATGGGCCCGTAACGACTCCGAGCGGGGTGTCCACAAGGCGCCGGCCAATGAAGTCGTCCGGGGGGCGATCGATCTGGAATTGCAGATCACCCGCGGTGAGCAGGACCTGCTGAATCCGGTCGGCGTGAACTGCATTCGGGCGTTCCCCGGACGCGGAATCCGGGTGTGGGGCGCACGGACCTTGGCTTCCGATCCGGCGTGGCGCTACCTGAACGTCCGACGCTACTTCAACTACCTGGAGGAGTCGATCCTCATCGGGACGCAGTGGGTGGTGTTCGAGCCGAACGACGAGGCGCTGTGGGCCCGTATCCGGCGCAACATCTCGGCGTTCCTGGTCAATGAGTGGCGCTCGGGAGCATTGTTCGGGCAGCGTCCCGATGACGCGTTCTATGTGAAATGTGACGCGGAGACCAACCCCGTCGAGTCCGTCGACCTGGGCAGGGTCGTATGCGAGATCGGCATCGCACCGGTCAAGCCCGCCGAGTTCGTGGTCTTCCGGTTGGCGCAGTTCTCCGGGGGCGGTGGGGAGCTGGAGGAGTAGGAGGGGGGCTGGGCCCGTCGGCTTTCGCGGTCCGGGCCGGACTTGTCTGCTGATTTCCTCGCCTTCCCCGATTCTCCATCCTCCCTCCTTCTCTCCTTCCCTCCTCTCCCGTACCGGCATACTCGTACCGCAACAAGGAGTAAACTCCCGTGTCTCTTCAGCCCGGTGATGCTCTCACCTCACACAATTTCGGTTTGCAGATCGACGGGGTGATGGTCGAATATCTGCAAGAGGTCAGCGGTCTGACCATGGAGCAGGACGTCATCGAATACCAGCAGGTCTCGGCGGACGGAAAGCCCGTCGTGAAGAAGATGCCCGGCACGAAGAAGGCCGGCGAGTGCACGGTGACCCGTGGTATGACGCAGAGCGGCGCGTTCAGTGAATGGATCAACAAGTCCATTGCGGGCGATATGGGTTCGGCCCGTAAGAACGCCACCATCATGATGATGGACTACCAGAACAACCCGGTGAAGCGCTACAACATGCGCAATGCATGGTGCAGCAAGGTGGAGACCAGCGGGGTCAAGGCGGGCGACGCGGCCGCGCTGACCGAGCAGGTCACCATCGTCTTCGAAGAGCTGGTCATCGAATAATGCGGCGCGCAGGTCCGGGGACGCAGACAGCTGCCACGGCGAACATGGCGAATGCGGCGGGTGCGGTGAGCGTGTCCGACGCGGCGAGTGCGTCTCAGGCGGCTGTTCGCGAACCGTTGCGGACGGAGTTCGAGTTCGAGCTTCCGCGCGGATTCGTGGACGAGTCCGGAACGGTGCATCGCAATGGCGCGATGCGTTTGGCGACGGCTCGCGACGAGTTGATTCCGCTGCGGGATGTGCGCGTACGCGAGAACCCGGCATATCTGTCGGTCGTGCTCCTCGGCCGGGTCATCACCCGGCTCGGCACGCTCGGGTCCGTGCACGACGGCACGGTGGAAAACATGTTCGCTTCCGACCTGGCTTTCCTTCAGGACTTCTACCGGCAGATCAACGCCGAGGGACACACCCGCGCCGCCGTGGCCTGCCCGCACTGCGAGGAGTCCTTCGAGGTGGAGCTGGCCGGGAGCCGCCTGGGGGAATCGTGACGTACGCGGCCGGTCGGATCGAGGAGGAAGTCGCCTATCTGGCCTACCACTTCCACTGGGGGCTGGACGACATTCTCGACCTCGAACACGCCGACCGGCGCGCGTACGTATCGCAGAGCGCGGCCCTGGTCGAGCGGGCCGAAGGGAAGCAGTGACGGGGGATGGCCTTGTTCAGGTGGCTACGGGGCGCGCGGGGTGCGGAGCGTCCGCACGAGCCCGCGGGCGGGGCGGCGGTGGACGCCGCGGCCGGGAGTGACGGAAGCCAGGGGAGTGACGGAAGCCAGGGGAGTGGCGGAAGTCAGGAGAGTGGCGGGGGTGGTGGCTGGTCCGCCGTGCCTCCCGTCCAGAGGATCCTGGGGGCACCCCGCACCGTCTCGGAGGCCGGCTTCGCCGCGTCGCTGAGTGCGCACCGCGATCCGTCCTTCGGAGGTGAACTGGGGCATGACGTACGTGCCTCGGCACCCGGCGGGATGCTTCGCGGAGTCCTCACCCCTCTTCCGGCAACCGGTGCGGGGGCCCCTGCTCGCCTCGACCTGCCGGTTCTGCGACTGCCGGTCGTAGGGCGGAGCGGTGAGGAGGACGGGGCCGAAGCCGGAGCCGGAGCGTTCGGCGGGGTCGGCAGGGGTGGTGCGTTCCCCAGGGCCGGTGAGGGGCCGTTGGCAGGTCCGGTTCCGGGACGGCCCACGAACGTGCAGCGTGCTTCGTCTGCCTCGTCTGCCTCGTCTGGGTCATCTGATTCATCTGGTTCATCTGCTTTGTCTGTGCCGTCCGGGTGGGAGGCCAGGTCGCGGGAGCCGCTACGCCCCGCGCTGATGTCGGCGCCACGGGCGGCCGGCCCGCCGGTGCGTCGGGTGGCGGCGGTGGGCCGGGCCCAGGTCGCCGCGGCGGTGCCGGGGGCCCCGGCACCGGTCGCCGCGGAGGTGGCGCCGGTTGCCACGGAACCGACGCCCCCGGCCGATGCTCGGCCCACAGCTGTCCCGGGCCCGGTCCCCCCTCCGGGACCCGGGACACCCGCCGCGAGATCAGGGAGGGCGGCGGCGACGCCGGCCCCCGCCGCCGTACGCCCTGACACCCCCCTGCGGCCAGTACAGCGACGGGCGGCCGTGCGCCGGGTACGGCGGGTCGGCCCGGAATCGGGAGCTGCTCCCGCGGCCGTCCCCGACGCGAGTGGACCTCGGCGTGACCCCGATCCGGCCACCGCGTCGCCGAGCAAGCCAGGCGGCGGGGGCGCGCCGGCTCCGGCGTCTGTGCCAGGGGCTGTGCCTGTGCCGGCGACCGAGTCTGCGTCGGCGTCCACATCTGCGGCTGCGGCTGCGTCGGCGTCCACATCAGCGTCCACATCAGCGTCCACATCAGCGTCCACGTCTACGTCTACGTCTGCGTCTGTGTCTCCGTCGGCATCCGAGCCTGTGGCCGGGGCCAGGCCTGTGCCGGCGTCCGCGCCTGCGGCCGCATCCCGGCCTGCGCCTGCGCCTTCGGCGGTGTCCGGGCCCGCGGCCGGGCCCGCGGCCGCGTCCGGGCCTCCGTCAGCATCTGTGCCTACGGCCGGGCCCGCGCCCACGACGGCCGCCCCGTCCACGTCCGTGTCCAAGTCCACGTCCACGTCCGTCCCCGACGCCGGGCCGGGCGCGCGCGAGTCCGGGACTGAGCGGCCTCCGACGGGCCGCTCCGTACAGCGCTCAGCGTCAACACGCAAGCCAACACTGGGCCTTGGGGCTCCGCTCCCGTCGTCCGGCAAGCCCGTCGAGCCTGTCGAACCGGGCAGGCTGCCCGTGCCCGGCGATCCGGAGGCCACCACGCGGAGCGAGGTACGGACGCGGGCGACGCCTCAGGGGAACGCCCCTGGCCCTGCATCCCCTCCCCCTGCATCCCCTGCCCCTGCATCCCCTGCCCCGGCATCCCCCGCCCCGAGCGAACACTCTGCCCGTGGTCCGATGAGCGCCGCGTCGGCGGAAGGCCGTCCGGCGGCGCAACGGTCGGCGAGCGCTGATGTGCCCCCGGGCCGGATGCGCAGCGCCGAAGGCAACACCCCGCCCGCCCCGCCCACCCCGCCCACAGCGCCTACCGGCCGTCGGCGCCCCCTGATCGGTGCACCGTTCGTACCCGATGAGCCGCCGGCAGGAACGACAGCGCCGACACCCGTCCAGCGCGCGAGTGCGTCGCCGGCCACGCCGCCCGGTGATGTGGTGCTCCCGTCCGCTGCCCCCGAGGTGGGGCGGACGTCTGTCCAGCGCGCGAGTGCACCGTCGGCCACGTCGCTGCCTGACGCGGTGCTCCCTCCCGCTGTCTCCGAGGTGGGGCGGGCACCCGTCCAGCGCGAGAGTGCACCGTCGGCCGTCCCGCGGGCGGGCGCACCGTCGGCCATGTCGCCGGGTGATGTGGTGCTCCCGTCCCCTGTCTCCGAAGTGGGGCCGACTGTCTCCCAGGTGGGGTCGACACCCGTCCAGCGCGATAGTGCCTCGCCGCTCACGCCGCTCACGCCGCTCACGCCGCTCACGCCGCTCACGCCGCTCACGCCGCTCACGCCGCTCACGCCGCTCACGCCGCTCACGCCGCTCACGCCGCTCACGCCGCTCACTCAGCCGCGCGACGCCGCCCTTCCGTCTGCTCGCTCCGTAGCCGGTGCCGCACCTGAGCGACCGGCATCGGACACCCCCGTCCGCGCCGCCGTACAACGCGTCACCACACGCACCGCACCACCCTCCGCACACGTGACGGCTGACGTGCCTTCGCCACAGCTGCCGGCCGGTATCGAGGCGCCCCGGACTCCCGTGCCGACGAGCGGGGCGACGCACAGGAGCAGTGCCGCGTCTGCCGTTTCCGGCCCACAGCCGTTGCTGCGCAAGCCGGTTGAGGCCGACCGGTCCGAGCCGGGGCCGTTGCCGGGCGTGCGGCGGGCCCCTCTCGCGACGGCTCGGGCGCTGACCGTCCGGGAATCCGCCCACAGGAGCAGCGGAGACGCCGGACACGGCGGAACGCCGGGCCCCGCGGCCGGGCCTCGGGCCACGCCCGCTGTGCCGCTACGTGCGCGGAACTCCAGCGCGCCTGTACGCCCTGGGGATTCGACGCGGCAGCCATTGGCTCCCCGGCCACTCACTCATACGCAAACGGTCCAGAGGGCCTCTGCCGCCTCTGCTGCCTCGCGGCCCTTGGCCCTGCCCATCGCCCTGCCCGCGGTCCTGCCCCCAGTCATGGCCGCCCGTGCACCCCGATCCGTGCAACGCACCGGCCACCCCACGACGAGCTCCTCCACAGGCACGTCGGCGAACACCTCGCCGGGATTCCCTCCAGGCCCCTCGGTGAACACTGCCCGGAGCTCGCCCACGAGCACCACGGCGAACGCCCCTAGGAGCGTCACCACAGGCACCACGGCGAACGCTTCGCCAAGCCTCCCCGCAGTCACCACGGGGAACGCCCCGGCCAGGACCTCCGTACCCATCCCCGCCTCCGTCCAGCGCACCCCTTCCACCCCACACCGGCCCCCCGCCTCCGCACCACCCTCCGCCTCCACCACACCTCCTTCCACCCCCACCCGAGGCCCAGCCCCAGGTCCAGCCCCGGCCCCACCCGCACAATCCACCCCCGCCGAGCTCGATGAGCTCGCCCGGCGCCTCGTGGCGCCGTTGTCGCGGTTGCTGCGGGCGGAGTTGCGCAGCGACCGGGAACGCGTCGGCCGCCTGCGGGACCGAGGCCGCTGAGCAGGCGGGCCGACCGCCGCCGCCACGGAACAGCCGCCCCGGCCCACCCCGACCCCAGCCCACCCCCTACCAGCCCACTCCACCCACCCCAGCCCACTCCACCCACCTCACCCACTCCGCCCACCCGAGAAAGCCCACCCCATGCCCGCGTCCAAGGACCCCGGATCCACCGTCTTCTTCAAGCTGTCCATCGACGGGCAGGACCTCGGCCTGTTCAACGGCTGTGACGGGCTGGCCTCCGAGGTGGAGGTGGAGCAGCGGCAGGAGGGCGGCAATAACGGATTCGTCTGGCAGTTGCCCACCCGCGTGACGTACTCCACGATCCGTCTCACCCGCCCCCTCACCCCCGACACCTCCCGCGTGGCGGCCTGGATTTCCTCCATCGCCACCGGTATCCGCAGGCCCACCGCCCAGATCGCCGCCCTGCGCGCAGACGGTTCGATCGTCGCGCAGTGGGGGCTGGTCGAGGTGCTGCCCGTGCGATGGCAGGGGCCGAGTCTGGACCCGGCCAGCCCGGGTGTGGCGACCGAGACGCTGGAGATCGCGCACCACGGATTCACCGACGCGGGAGGTGCCTGAGGTGGCCGCGCCGACCGGCGGGAAGGCGGGCGCGAGTCTCGTACGGGCCGCGCTCGCGATCCATCAGCCCCCCACCGACCTCGGCGGCTCGATCGGCGGCCGCATCGGTGAGGTGGAGTTCCAGTTCAATCCGACCCAGTTGCAGCTCGGCCGGGAGGCGGAGTGGCACACCCAGGCAGCGGTCGCCTACACGCGCGGTGCGCCGCCGAAGTTCACCGGCACCCGGCCCGCCACGCTCCAGCTGGAGGTGTTCCTGGACGCCTCCGGCACCCCGAACGCCGGGAAGGTGCAGAAGCAGGTGGAACTCCTGCTGTCCTGCTGCGAGGTGACACCCCAGAGCGTCAACTCCAAGCGCCCTTCGCCTCCTTGGGTCCGCTTCTCCTGGGGGGCGTTCAACACCGTTCAGTTCGTCGCGTACGTGACGAGCGTCAGTGCCACCTACACCCTCTTCAACCCCACCGGGGAGCCGATCCGCGCCACCTGCGCACTGTCCCTCACCGAGGTGGCCATGCCCACCAAGGGGCAGAACCCCACCTCCGGCGCGCTCTCCGCCCGCCGTATCCACCGCACGGTCGCGGGCGATTCGCTCGCCTCGCTGGCCTGGCGGGAGTACGGGGACGCGACCCGCTGGCGGCTGATCGCGGAGGCGAACGAGATCGACGATCCGATGCTGCTGCGGCCGGGCACCGAGCTGCTGCTGCCCGCCGCCGACGAAGGCCCGCCCGATGGGGTGCCCGATGGCCCTCCCGCGCCCAGCCCCTCCGGTCACCCCACAATCCCCGAGGCCTACCGATGAGCGAGAAGACCTACACCAGCGTCCTGCACGTCGAGATCGGCGGCACGGTGCTGCCCGACAAGATCGCCGCCCTCCTCACCGAGGGCTGGGTCGACGCCAGCGTCAACGTCCCCTCCGCCTTTCAGCTCACCTTCTCCGACCGCGGCTCCGACATCCTCCAGACCTTCCCGAAGATGAAGATCGGCGCGAAGGCGGTGCTGTCGCCCTTCACCGACGGGCAGCGCGGCACCCCCATGCTGACCGGCGAGATCACCGCTCTCGAAGTGGACGCGGACGCGAGCGGCAAGTCCCTGGTCGTCCGGGGCTACGATCCGGGCCACCGGCTGCTGCGCAACCGCCGGGTCGCGGGCTACCCCAACATGACCGCGAGCGACATCGTGCGCCGCCTCGCCGGCCGCAACAAGCTCTCCCTCGGCAAGGTGGAGGCCACCCGCACCGTCTACGAGCTGGCCACCCAGCCCAACATCACCGACTGGGACTTCCTGCTGCGCCTGGCCCAGGAGAACGACGTCCATCTCTCCTTCGACCCGCAGGGCAAGCTGCGGTTCGGCAAGCTCGCCCCCGCCTCCTCCGCGCCCGCGGACACCACACCGGCCGCGCAGAGCCCGTACGTCCTGGAGTTCGGCCACAACGCGCTGCACAGCAGGATCGCGGTCACCGCCGCCGGGCAGGTCGCCAAGGCGGGCGCGCGCGGCTGGAACATGCGCGCCAAGCGCGCCCTGTCCGCCGAGTTCCCGGCCACGGCGAGCAAGGACATCGTCGCCGATATCGCGCCCGGAGCCCTCAGCAAGCCCTTCGGTGCCTCCGAACTGACCGCCACCGACACCCCGTTCACCACCCAGGCCCAGGTCACCCATGCCGCCCGCGCGCTCGCCGACGACGTGGCGGGCTCCTTCGCCGAGCTGGAGGTGGCGGTCACCGGGAATCCGCAGCTGACACCGGGCCGGCCGGTCGCGCTCAAGGGCGCCGGCTTCCCCTTCGAAGGGAAGTACACCGCGACCGGCGTACGCCATGTCTTCGAGTCCGGGCGGCAGTTCACCACCTGGCTGACCGTCTCGGGACGGCAGTTCCGGTCGCTGTACGGGCTCGCGTCCGGCGGCGCGGACACGGCGCCGCCCATGCCGGGCGTGGCGATGGCGCTGGTCAGCAACGCCAAGGACCCGCTGAAGCTGGGCCGGGTCAGGCTGCGTTTCCCCTGGCTGTCGGACACCTACGAGAGCGACTGGTGCCGGGTCGCGCAGCTGGGCGGTGTACGGGGCGGCGGGCTGATCCTGCCGGAGGTCGGCGACGAGGTGCTGTGTGCCTTCGACCGGGGCTCCCTGGAGCATCCGTACGTACTCGCCGGGCTCTACAACGGTATCGACAAGCCCACCCCGCAGACGGACGGCCTGCCGGCTGTCGACCCGACCAGCGGCCGGGTCAACTGGCGCTCCCTCGCCTCGCGCAGCGGCCACACCGTCGAACTCGTCGACGCCAAGTCCCGGATGAAGAGCGGCATCAGGCTGCAGACCGGCAACGGCAAGCTCACCGTCCACATGGACGAGACGCGCACCCAGGTCACCATCCGCAGTGACGGTTCCGTCTCCATCACCGGGACCCGGAATGTGAGCATCAAGGCGGGCGGCAACCTGTCGCTGATCGCGGGTGGCTCGCTGACGATGAGTGCCGGCGGGGCGGTCGACATCAAGGCGGGCGCGAAGTTCGGCGTCGCGGCGGGCGCCGTGGCGGACATCAACGCGACCGGCGCCATCAGCCTCAAGTCGGCCGGCGCGGTGGCCGTCAACTCGGTCGGCGCGGTCTCCGTCTCCGCGGTCGGCGCGGTGGCCGTCAACGCGGGCGCCGCGGCAGCCATCAACTCGCCGGCCACGGTCACGCTGAACGCACCGGCCGTCCTGCGCAACGGCATTCCCTTCTAGGGGCCGAGGAAGGTGAGGGACATGCATCTCAAGGGGGGGCACCGGACATGAGTGAACAGTTCGTCGGTGCGGGCTGGACCTTCCCGCTGCGTACCGACCCGGGCGGCGGTATCGCACTGGCCCGCCGCGAGCGGGAGATCGAGGAGTCGATCCGGCTGGTGCTGGCCACCGCGCCCGGCGAACGGCCGATGCGGCCCGAATTCGGCTGCGCTGTCCACGACATGGTCTTCGCACCGGTCAACGAGGCGACGGCCGGCCGTATCCGCTACGAGGTGCGGTCCTCGCTCGACCGCTGGGAGCCGCGCATCGAGGTCCAGGACGTCGAGGTGAGCCCGGCGCCGGACGAGCCGTCCGTGCTGTTCATCGATGTGCGCTACAGCGTGCGCGGCACCAACAACCCGCGCAGCCTCGTCTTCCCCTTCTACGTGATTCCGTCCACGGAATCACCGTCCACCGAAAGCGAAGCCTGATGGCCCTGCCCGCACCCCACCTCGACGACCGCCGGTTCCAGCAGTTCGTCGACGACGCCAAGCGCTATATCCAGCAGCGCTGCCCCGAGTGGACCGACCACAATGTCTCGGACCCGGGCGTGACCCTCATCGAGGCCGTCGCGCACATGGCCGACCAGATCGTCTACCGCCTCAACCGGGTGCCGGAGAAGAACCATCTGGCCTTCCTCGACCTGCTCGGTGTCACCCTCTTCCCGCCCTCCGCGGCCCGCGCCGACGTCACGTTCTGGCTCTCCGCCCCGCAGCCCGAAGCCGTGGTGCTGCCGGCCGGGACGGAGGTGGCCACCGGCCGTACCGAGAGCGAGGAGGCGGTGCCCTTCGCCACCGAGGACGATCTGACCGTCGTGCCCTGCGAACTGGCCGCCGTGCTGCGGCAGGAGGCCGGGAGCACGCCCGAGGACTGCGGTCAGGACGTCCTCGGCGGCCGCGATGTGGCCGTCTTCGCGGCCGCCCCGCAGCCGGGCGACACCCTGCTGTTCGGGCTGTCGGCGGCGGTGCCGCGCTGCGCGGCCGTACTGCGGCTGGACAGCCGGGTGGACGGCGTCGGCGTCGACCCGCGTCAGCCGCCGCTGTGCTGGGAGGCATGGACCGCCGACGGGTGGACGGAGTGCGAGGTGGCGGAGGACTCCACCGGCGGCCTCAACCGGCCCGGTGAGGTCGTGCTGCACGTCCCCGCCGGGCACCTCGTCTCGCGCGTCGGCCGGATCGACTCCGCCTGGCTGCGCTGCCGGGTCGTCGAGGCGGCCCCTGGCCAGCCCTTCTACAGCGCTTCGCCGACGGTACGGTCCGCCTCCGCGTTCACCATCGGGGGCACGACCAGGGTCGCGCACGCCGACGTGGTGCGGGACGAGCCGCTCGGCGAGTCCACGGGCGTGCCCGGCCAGCGGCTGCGCCTGGCGCACGCACCCGTCGTCGCCGACCGTCCGCCACTGAGGCTGGAGATCTCCGACGGGGACGGCTGGCAGGAGTGGCAGGTCGTCCCCGACTTCGCCGCCTCGGGCCCGCACGACCGGCACCTCACCCTCAACGCCGCCACCGGCGAAATCGCCTTCGGCCCCTCGGTGCGCCAGCCGAACGGCGAGGTGAGCCAGTTCGGGGCCGTACCGCCCAAGGGTGCGGCCATACGGGCCGCGCACTACCGCACCGGCGGCGGGCGCTCCGGAAACGTGGCGCGCGGGGCGATCCAGGTGCTGCGCAGCTCCATCCCGTATGTGGCGCGGGTGGAGAACCGGGAGGCGGCGCGCGGCGGGGTCGACGGCGAGACGGTGCAGGAGGCGAAGGTGCGGGCGCCGATCGCGCTGCGCGCCCAGGAACGGGCCGTGACCGCCCGCGACTACGAGGAGCTGGCGCGGCGCGCGGCCCCCGAGGCGGCCCGTATCGCCTGCCTCGCGGTCGATCCCGCGGAGCCCGCCCCGGGTGCGTCCGCCGGCACCGGCGGTACGGGCCAGGGCGGCGCGGCGGGCCGGACCGGTGAGAACGCCGTCCGCGTCCTGGTCGTCCCCCAGGCGGTCCCCGACCCCGGCGGCCGCCTCCGCTTCGAGCAGCTGGTGCCCGGCAAGGAACTCCTCGGCCGGATCACGGGGTTCCTGGACGAGCGCCGCCCCCTGGGCACCCGCCTCGCGGTGGGCCCGCCCTTCTACCAGGGCGTCACGGTCGTCGCGACGCTGCACTCCTTCCGGGCTGCGCGGGCCGAGCGGGTACGGGCCGAGGCTCTGGACGCGCTGTATGCCTACCTCGACCCGCTGACCGGCGGCGCGCACGGGGAGGGCTGGCCGTTCGGCCGCCCGCTGCGCTCCGGTGAGATCTTCGCCGCCCTCCAGCGCGTACCCGGCGTGGAACTGGTCGACGAGGTCCTGCTGCACCCCGCCGACCCGCTCACCGGCCGCCGCGGCGACGCCACCGACCGCATCGAACTCGCGCCGTCCGCCGTGCTGTTCCCGTTCGACCACCGCGTCCGTGTGATCGAGGCACGATGAGGGGCACTTCGACGGGGATGCTGTCCCCGCACCCCCTGGGCGCGGCGCTCCCCGCCGTCTACGCCGACGACGACTTCACCCAGCGCTTCGTGGAGGGCCTCGATGTGGTCCTCGCCCCGCTCTTCCACGTACTGGACTGCCTGGAGAGCTACTTCACGCCCACCCTCGCGCCGGAGGACTTCGTCGACTGGCTGACGACCTGGGTCGGCACCGAACTCGACGGTACGGAAGCGCTGTCCACCCGCCGCCGCGCGGTGGCCACGGCCGTCTCACTGCACCGCGTCCGCGGCACCCGGCTCGGCCTGTCCGAGGCGGTCCACCTGGCCTTCGGCGTACGCCCGGAGATCACTGAGAGCGGCGGCGCGACCTGGTCCGCACGCCCGCTCGGCCCGTTCCCCGGCTCCCCGCACCCCGGCCTACGGGTGACCCTGCGGGTCCACGACCCCGCCGCCACCGACCCGCACCGCCTGCACGCCGTCGTAGCGGCGGCCCGCCCCGCGCACCTCCCCTTCACGGTCGAGGTGACCACGCCACGCGCCCCTGGCGCCCACGCCGGACCCACCCCCGACGCCACGTCTGAAGCCACCTCCGAAGGAACCTGACCCATGGCCACCGACATCACCACCTGCCCGGACTGCGGCGCCCCGGCTCCCCAGACGGGCCAGTCGTTCTGCGACTCCTGCGGCGCTTTCCTGCGCTGGGACCGGCCTGCGGCATCGACCTCCTCGCCGCCCGCGCCCCCGTCGGCGGTGCCCCGGCCCGCGACCCCGCCGCCCACGTCGGCGCCGGACACGGCGCGCCCACACCCTGCGGCGAGCGGGCAGGGCCCGGCGAGCGGGACGGGCTCGGCGAGCGGTCCGCACGGCATTCCCGACCGCCCCGGCCATCGGGACGACGCCGTACGCCCCGACGCCACCCCGCCTCGAACGAGCCCCCCTGCGCCTCCTGCACCCGCTGTCCCTCCTGCACCCACGGCCCCTCCTGCACCCGCGGCCCCTCCTGCACCCGCGGCCCCTCCTGCACCCGCGGCCCCTCCTGCACCCATGGCCCCCACTGCCGCGGGCACCACCGACGCGGGCGTCGTCCCGCACTGGGACGGCGGCGAGGACCCCACCACCCCGCTCCCGACAACCACCTCCGCCGCCGACGACGGGACAGTGCCCCCGCCCCGGCCCGCCCCGAACAGCCCCGAGCGCCCACAGAGCCGACAGAGCGCACAGAGCCCGGCCCCCCCACCCGGCCAGGCCGCCCCGACACGGCCCCCGGCCGGCGAGCGGAACATCTCCGACACCGGCATCCGCGCCCTTCTGGTCCCCGTGCCGGATGCCTCGCCCACGGCGCCCCCGGAGGCACCCGGCAGTGTCCTGCCCGGCCGGCCCGATCCGGCCCGGCCCCGGGTCCGCACCCCGCAGGCCGCCCCCGAGCCCGAGGACGGCACACCCTGCCCGAGCTGCGCCACACCCAACGCGCCACGTCGCCACTTCTGCCACAGCTGTGCCACCCCCCTCACGGACACCACCCGCAAGAACGCCGAAGGGCCGTACGCCGGCGAGCGCCCGCGGCTGCACCGCGACCGCACCCGGTGGATCGCCCGTGCCGTGGTGGCGGCCGTGATCGCCGCTGTCGTGGCCGGGGGCATCATCGGGGGGCCGCCGGCCGCACGAGCCGTCCAGGACCACTTCGCCAAGCGCGTCCAGGTGCCTGCCGCCACCTGGAAGGCATCACACTCCGGGCCCGAGCAGGGCGCGAAGCTCGCCTTCGACGGCTACTCCAACACCTGGTGGGGAACGGGCTATTCGGGCGCCTCCGACGGCCAGTACCTGGAGGCCGGCTTCGGCCAGCCCACCGACCTGCTGAACATGGTGATCACGCCCGGCGCCTCCGCACGCACCCCCCAGGCCACCGACCCGGCCCGCCCGCACGAGTTCGACCTGCTCGTGACGGACTCCGCGGGCAAGCGGCACCTCCTGCGCTACCGGCTCAACGACGGCGGACCGCAGAAAATCGATGTCCGCGTACGGGACGCGATGACCGTACGACTGGTGCTGCACTCCGCGTACGGCGCCACAGACGCCAAACAAGTAGCCATCGCCGAGCTGGAGTTCTACGGCCGCTCCACGGGCTGAGCGCCCCCAAAAAGCCCCACGGCCGCCGCCGCACCCCCTCCTGACCCGCGTCTTCGCAAGTCAGCAGGGGGTGCGGCGGCTTTCCTCCAGAGGGTGCTTCAGATGTCCCGGAAGATCTCGATCTGCGCCCCGATCGAGTTGAGCCGCTCCGCCAGGTCCTCGTAACCCCGGTTGATGACATAGACGTTGCGCAGGACGGAGGTGCCCTCGGCGGCCATCATGGCCAGGAGGACGACGACGGCCGGGCGCAGGGCCGGGGGGCACATCATTTCCGAGGAGCGCCAGCGGGTCGGGCCGTCGACCAGGACCCGGTGCGGATCGAGCAGCTTGACCTGGGCGCCGAGGCGGTTGAGGTCCGTCAGGTAGATGGCGCGGTTGTCGTAGACCCAGTCGTGGATGAGGGTCTGGCCCTGGGCGCTGGCCGCGATGGCTGCGAAGAAGGGGACGTTGTCGATGTTGAGGCCCGGGAAGGGCATCGGGTGGATCTTGTCCAGCGGCGCCTGGAGCTTGGAGGGGCGGACGGTCAGATCGATCAGCCGGGTACGGCCGTTGTCGGCGGCGTACTCCGCGCTGCGCTCGTGGTCCAGGCCCATCTCCTCCAGGACGGCCAGTTCGATCTCCAGGAACTCGACCGGTACCCGGCGGATCGTCAGCTCGGATTCGGTGACAACTGCCGCCGCCAGCAGGCTCATCGCCTCGACCGGGTCCTCGGACGGTGCGAAGTCCACATCGCGTTCGATGTGCGCGGCGCCGTGGACGGTGAGCGTGGTGGTGCCGATGCCGTCGACCCGGACGCCCAGCTCCTCCAGGAAGAAGCAGAGGTCCTGGACCATGTAGTTGGACGAGGCGTTGCGGATGACGGTGACGCCGTCGTGCCGGGCGGCGGCCAGCAGCGCGTTCTCCGTGACGGTGTCGCCGCGTTCGGTCAGCACGATCGCGCGCTTGGGGGCGACGCTGCGGTCCACCTCGGCGAGGTAGGTGCCGTCGGTGGCGGTGATCTCCAGGCCGAAGTGGCGCAGCGCGGTCATGTGCGGGGTCACGGTCCGGGTGCCGAGGTCGCAACCGCCCGCGTACGGCAGCTTGAAGTGGTCCATCCGGTGCAGCAGCGGACCGAGGAACATGATGACGCTGCGGGTGCGGCGGGCCGCCTCGGTGTCCATCGAGTCGAGGTCGAGCTCCGCGGGCGGGACGATCTCCAGGTCGTTGCCGTCGTTGATCCACCGGGTCCGCACGCCGATGCTGCCCAGCACTTCGAGGATGCGGTAGACCTCCTCAATACGGGCCACCCGGCGCAGAGTTGTGCGGCCCGCGTTGAGGAGCGTGGCGCACAGCAGCGCAACGCAGGCGTTCTTGCTCGTCTTCACGTCGATACTGCCGGACAGCCGGCGGCCGCCGACCACCCGCAGATGCATCGGCCCGGCATAGCCGAGCGAGACGATTTCACTGTCGAGTGCTTCGCCGATACGGGCGATCATCTCAAGGCTGATGTTCTGATTCCCGCGTTCGATGCGGTTGACCGCACTCTGGCTGGTGCCGAGAGCCTCGGCGAGCTGCGTCTGTGTCCAGCCACGATGCTGTCGGGCGTCACGGATGAGCCTGCCGATGCGTACGAGGTAGTCGTCTGCCATGGAGTGACCGTATCTCAGATATGAGATGGATGCGCAATTGTCGATTGCCGAGTTGTTCTACTACTATCCGAACAACTGAGAGGTAGTCATGAAGAGTGCACTGCGTTCCGCTCGGCCCTCGAACGGGGCTCCGCGAGCCTGGATCGCCGTCCTGCCGTTCGTTGTCGTGATCATGGCGCTCGGCGCCCTCTGTGCGGGGGTGGCCGGCCGGCTCCCCGATCCGCTCGCCACTCGCTTCGACGGCGACCATGCCGACGGCTTCTCCTCGGCGCACGGCTATCTGGCCGGATGCCTCGCCGGCCGGCTCAGCAGCGCCGGACTGCTGCTCGGCGGTGCCGCGGCGCGGCAAGGAGGCTGAGGTGCTCTTCCGGGTGGACCCCGGTTCGTCCGCCCCGCTCGGTGACCAGATCGCGGCCTCGGTCCGCGGCGCCATCGCCGACGGCACGGTGGACACCGGGGAGCGGCTGCCGGCCGCCCGGGCGCTCGCCGCCTCGCTCGGCGTGAACGTACACACCGTGCTGCGCGGCTATCAGCGCCTCAAGGAGGAGGGGCTGATCGAACTCCGGCGCGGCCGCGGTGCGGTGGTCACCGGCGCCGCGTCCCCCGCCCGCGCCCGCCTCGGCGAGACCGCCCAGCGACTGATCGCCGAGGCCCGCAACCTGGGCCTCTCCGACGAGGAGATCGTGACGGTGGTGCGTACGGGGCTGACGGGGCGGTGAGGCGGGGAGGGGCGCCGGCCGGGGCGGGTGACGTCGGACATGTGCTCTCACCCGGATGTGCCGCGTGATCACGCGCCCCTCCCGTACCGGACCCGGCCGCCCCTGCCCGGGATCCGTGGTCAGTCGTCGAGGATCGTCAGGTCCAGCCGGCTCAGCCGTGCGAGGTCGGCGAGGATGTTGATCTCGACGATCTTCCCGTGCGCGAGGGTGAAGCCCATGACGGAGAACGGCCGCCCGCCCCGCGCCGTGACGAGTCCCGGCGCGCCGTTGACCATCGCCGGCCGGGCGAAAGCGGCGAACCGGGAGAAAGTGAGCGCCTGCTCGACCACCGCGCGCGCCCCGCGGACCAGCTTCGACACACCTTCGGGCGCGTCGCCGGCGTCGGCGCGCAGCACGACGTCCGGGTCGAGGACCGCGAGCAGCGCCTCGAAGTCGCCACCGCGCGAGGCGGCGAGGAAGGCGTCGACCACTTCCCGCTGACGGGCGAGATCGGTGTCGGGGGCCGGGGCGGCGCCCTGGACGCGGCGCCGGGCGCGGCTGGCGAGCTGCCGGGCGGCGGCAGGGGTGCGGTCGACGATGGGTGCGATCTCGTCGAAGGGCATGGCGAACATGTCGTGCAGCACGAAGGCCAGCCGCTCGGCAGGGGCGAGGGTCTCCAGCACGACGAGCAGCGCGAGCCCGACCGAGTCGGCCAGCAGCGCCTCCTGCTCCGGGTCGACGGTGTCCAGCCGGCCCACGATCGGCTCGGGAACATGAAAGTCGAGCGGATCCTCCCGCCGCGCCTTGCGCATCCGCAGCTGGTCCAGGCACACCCGCCCGACGATCGTCGTCAGCCAGCCGCCCAGGTTCTCCACCCCGCTCACCCCGGAGCGGCTCAGCCGTAGCCACGCCTCCTGGACGGCGTCGTCGGCCTCGCTCACCGAGCCGAGCATGCGGTAGGCCACGGCCCGCAGATGACTCCGGTTCTCCTCGAACCGCTCCGCCAGCCACTCGTGGTCGTTCATGGGTTTCATTCCTCCCCGTCGAGGTCCGTCAGAGCAATGACGGACGCCATGAGCCGGATGTGACGAGAGGAAGCCGCTGGTGCTGCGGGCCTGCCCAGGTCTCGGCTGCCGACGGCCTGCCGGCGCCGACCGTTGCCGTGATCAGCGGGGCGCGGTGCCGGACTGCTCACTGATCGGCGGGCACCGCCGGGCGTACGGCCGGCGCATCGAACTCGACCCGGAGGCCGGGCCGGGCCAAGCCGGCTTCCGGTATCAATGACGTGATCATTACACGGCCGGGGCGGAGGTGAGCCGTGAGGCGCCACGATCCTTGCGGTGGCCAGGGCCCGCCGGTCGTGCGGCGGCCGCGGCCGCGGCGGCGAGGTGCGTGTCGACGTCGAGCGTCCTCAGTCCTGCTCGTCCAGCATGAAGGACCCGTACTCGGGCTTCCCCGCCCGTTCGTAGGCGCAGTACTGCACGCCCACGCTGGTGGTGCGGGACTCGGTGAGCGTCCAGGCGACAGGGGCGGCGCCCTCGGCGAAGAGCCGCTTGCCGGTGCCGATGATCACGGGGTTGACGAGCAGCCGGTACTCGTCGACGAGGTCGTGCCGCTGAAGGGTGCGGATGAGGTCGCCGCTGCCCTGCGTCATGATCACGCCGTCGAGCTGCTCCTTGAGCCGTGCGACGGCCTCCGCAGCCTCGCCCTTCAGCAGATGGGAGTTGTGCCACTCCAGGCTGGTCCGGGTGCGCGAGGCGACGTACTTGGGCATGGCATTGAGCTTCACGGCGATCGGGTCGTTCTCGTCGGTGACGCGGGGCCAGTGGGCGGCGAAGATGTCGTAGGTCTTCCGGCCGAGCAGGAGATGGTCGGCGGTCCGCTCGAAGACTCCCGTCATGAGGTCCATGAAGTCGTCGTCGACGTAGGGGACCTGCCAGCCGCCGTGCTCGAAGCCTGCGTCGACATCCTCGCCCGGACCGCCGGGGGCCTGCATGACGCCGTCCAGGGTGACGAACGCGGTGACGATCAGTTTGCTCATGATGCTGCCTTTCGGGTGCGGAAGCTGTCTGCACCCGGATTGACTCCCGGACGGGCGGAAACTCATCGCCCGACACGCGAACGGCCGGGTCCGGGGTCATTCCGTGACGTGTCCCGCCACACGGCCCTGACCGTGTCCGAGTGAAGCCTGTCGCTCGTACCGGCAGGCGGTGCGCTGACCAGCAGCGGAACCGGCCAAGGTGCAGGGGGACCGGTCAACCTTCGGTAAGAGGGGACAGTCGGGGCATGACCAGGTCGCAACGATGTACTAGAGTTATCTCGACATCGAGATATCTGCCGAGAGGCGTACCGCTGCCGCGCCAGTAAGGCTTGCCTAACTTAGGCATACCTTAGCGGATGGGGCAAGAAGCTGTGACGGCAGCATTGCGGTGGTACGCGCGAATTTCATGCATGAAGGAGACTGTCGTGTCGGCGAACAGCTTCGACGCCCGCAGCACGCTGCAGGTGGGCGACGAGTCGTACGAGATCTTCCGGCTGGACAAGGTCGAAGGCGCCGCGCGTCTTCCCTACAGCCTGAAGGTGCTGCTGGAGAACCTGCTCCGCACCGAGGACGGCGCGAACATCACCGCCGACCACATCCGGGCGCTCGGTGGCTGGGACTCGCAGGCCCAGCCCAGCCAGGAGATCCAGTTCACGCCGGCCCGCGTGATCATGCAGGACTTCACCGGCGTGCCCTGTGTCGTGGACCTCGCGACCATGCGTGAGGCCGTGAAGGAGCTGGGCGGCGACCCGGCGAAGATCAACCCGCTGGCGCCGGCCGAGCTGGTCATCGACCACTCCGTCATCGCCGACAAGTTCGGTACGAAGGACGCCTTCGGCCAGAACGTCGAGCTGGAGTACGGCCGCAACAAGGAGCGCTACCAGTTCCTGCGCTGGGGCCAGACCGCGTTCGACGAGTTCAAGGTCGTCCCGCCCGGCACCGGCATCGTCCACCAGGTGAACATCGAGCACCTGGCCCGTACGGTCATGGTGCGCAACGGCCAGGCCTACCCCGACACCCTCGTCGGCACCGACTCGCACACCACCATGGTCAACGGCCTCGGTGTGCTGGGCTGGGGCGTCGGCGGCATCGAGGCCGAGGCCGCGATGCTCGGCCAGCCGGTCTCCATGCTCATCCCGCGCGTCGTCGGCTTCAAGCTGACCGGTGAGCTCAAGCCGGGCACCACCGCCACCGACCTCGTGCTGACCATCACCGAGATGCTGCGCAAGCACGGTGTCGTCGGCAAGTTCGTCGAGTTCTACGGCGAGGGCGTCGCCGCCACCTCGCTGGCCAACCGCGCCACCATCGGCAACATGTCGCCGGAGTTCGGCTCCACCGCCGCGATCTTCCCGATCGACGACGAGACCCTGAAGTACCTGCGCCTGACCGGCCGCGACGAGCGGCAGGTCGCGCTCGTCGAGGCGTACGCCAAGGAGCAGGGCCTCTGGCTCGACCCGGCCGCCGAGCCCGACTTCTCCGAGAAGCTGGAGCTGGACCTGGCGACGGTCGTCCCGTCGATCGCCGGCCCGAAGCGTCCGCAGGACCGCATCGTCCTCGCCAACGCCGCCGAGAAGTTCGCGCAGGACGTGCGCAACTACGTCGAGGACGACGACGAGGCGGGCAAGGAGTCCTTCCCGGCCTCCGACGCCCCGGCCTCCAGCAACGGTGTGCCGACCCGTCGCACCACGGTCACCGCCCCCGACGGCTCGACCTACGAGATCGACCACGGTGCGGTGACGGTCGCGGCCATCACCTCCTGCACCAACACCTCGAACCCGTACGTCATGGTCGCCGCCGCGCTGGTCGCGAAGAAGGCCGTGGAGAAGGGCCTGACCCGCAAGCCGTGGGTCAAGACCACGCTCGCCCCGGGCTCCAAGGTCGTCACCGACTACTTCGACAAGGCGGGCCTGACCCCGTACCTCGACAAGGTCGGCTTCAACCTCGTCGGCTACGGCTGCACCACCTGCATCGGCAACTCCGGCCCGCTGCCGGAGGAGGTCTCCAAGGCCGTCAACGAGCACGACCTGGCCGTCACCTCGGTGCTCTCCGGCAACCGCAACTTCGAGGGCCGGATCAACCCCGACGTCAAGATGAACTACCTGGCGTCCCCGCCGCTGGTCGTCGCGTACGCCCTCGCGGGTTCCATGAAGGTGAACATCACCAAGGACGCGCTGGGCACCGACACCGAGGGCAACCCGGTCTTCCTGAAGGACATCTGGCCGACCGAGGCCGAGGTCAACGACGTCGTGGCGAACGCCATCGGCGAGGACATGTTCAACAAGTCCTACCAGGACGTCTTCGCGGGCGACGCCCAGTGGCAGGCGCTGCCGATCCCGACCGGCAACACCTTCGAGTGGGACCCGCAGTCCACCTACGTGCGCAAGCCCCCGTACTTCGAGGGCATGACGATGGAGACCACCCCGGTCTCGGACATCTCCGGCGCCCGTGTGCTGGCGAAGCTGGGCGACTCGGTCACCACCGACCACATCTCCCCGGCCGGTGCGATCAAGGCCGACACCCCGGCCGGTCAGTACCTCACCGAGCACGGCGTCGACCGTCGTGACTTCAACTCCTACGGCTCGCGCCGTGGTAACCACGAGGTCATGATCCGCGGCACCTTCGCCAACATCCGCCTGCGCAACCAGATCGCGCCGGGCACCGAGGGCGGCTACACCCGCGACTTCACCCAGGACGGCGCGCCGGTCTCGTTCATCTACGACGCCTCGCAGAACTACCAGGCGGCCGGCACCCCGCTGGTCATCCTGGCCGGCAAGGAGTACGGCTCCGGCTCGTCCCGTGACTGGGCGGCCAAGGGCACCGCGCTGCTCGGCGTCAAGGCCGTCATCGCCGAGTCCTACGAGCGCATCCACCGCTCGAACCTCATCGGCATGGGCGTCCTGCCGCTCCAGTTCCCGGAGGGCACGTCCGCCGAGTCGCTCGGCCTGACCGGTGAGGAGACCTTCTCCTTCTCCGGCGTGACCGAGCTGAACGACGGCACCACGCCGCGCACCGTCAAGGTGACCACCGACAGCGGTGTCGAGTTCGACGCGGTCGTCCGCATCGACACCCCCGGCGAGGCGGACTACTACCGCAACGGCGGCATCATGCAGTACGTGCTGCGCTCGCTGATCCGTAAGTGAGCAGGGCCGCCGGCTGACGGCCGGCGGTACGGGACGGGCCGCACCCCCTCGGTCGAGGGAGTGCGGCCCGTCCGCGTGTCCGCGCCCGGTCTCAGAAGATCAGGCGGTAGCTGCCGAAGTTCCCGCGAGCCTTGACGGGCTTGGCGAAGGGCGCGGACTCCTTGCCGGTGCCCTGGTAGATGTAGAGCGTGCCGTTGCCGGCGCGGGCCAGCAGGTCGGCGGTGCCGTCCCGGTCCACGTCACCACTGGAGTGCAGGTAGTTGTACGTGTTCCAGCCGGCGCCGACCTTCTTGCGGGCCGCGAACGGCGCCTTGGCGTTGCCGGTGCCCTGGTAGAGCCACAGCACCCCGGCCTTGTCCTTGGCGACGAGGTCGGCCCGGCCGTCGCCGGTGAGGTCCCCCTGGCCGGCGAGCTGGGTGTAGCCGCCCCAGCCGGCGCCGACCCGCATCCGGGGAGTCACCGTGCCGTCGGGGCGGGCCAGGTAGATCCACAGCGCCCCGGCCTTGTCGACGGCGAGGATGTCCGACTCCTTGGCGCCGCCGAGGTTGCCGGGCGAGGCGACCTTGGGGTAGGTCTGCCAGCCGCCGCCGATCTGCCGGGTCTTCACGTCCCCCTGCGCGTCCGTGTACGTGTAGGAGAGGTCGCCGGCGAAGGTCCAGTAGTACGTCGCGTCGGCGTAGCCGTTTTTGTCGTGGTCGACCTGCGCCGCGGCCTTGAGGTACTTGAAGTCCCCGATGTCGTCGCCGTCGAAGATCTTGTCGCGGGGACCGAAGTTCCCCGCGCGGTCCGGCGCGTACATGAAGAGGCTGCCGTCCCGCTCCACTCCGTCCACGACGAAGAAGAACGGGGTGTTGTACACCGTGCCGGACGCGGCCCCTGACCGCTCCGGGGTCTCGACGGCCTTGAGCCGGGGGCCCGCGGAAGGCGTGGGCCCGTCGGCCAGCGCGGTGCCCGTGGCCGTGCCCGCCAGGGTCGCGGCGAGCGCCACGGTGGCGAGTCCGGTGCGGACGCGCCCGCGCTTCCGGCCGAAGGAAAAAGTCACCTATGTCTCCAAAGATTCAGACAACAGACGCGACGCGCCCCCATAAGGGACGCGTCGCGTGATCACCTGAATAGTTCCACAGGAACTTCACAAGTCAACTGGCTTTATGGCGCCCCGAGTAGCTCGATCTCGGCGAGCCTGCCCTTGCCGTCGGGCACCAGCCGGTAGTGCGGATAGCTGCCCGGCCGGTCGATCGCGAAGACACGGGTCTGACGGTCCCAGGTGAAGGACGCGCCCTCGCGGTGGTCCAGCCGCGTCCACCGCTCGCCGTCCCGGGAGCCCTCCAGCGTCCAGCCGGCCGGCGCCGAGGCACGCTCCGCCGAGGTGAGGGTGTACGACGTGACCCGGGCGGGCCGGGGGAGGTCCACCGGGGCGCCGGTCAGTTCGGCCGCGCTGTCGGAGGTGTTGTCGAAGAGCGGGCCGCCGCCGGGTCCGGTCACGTCCCCGGGCGGGGAGGGCACCTCGTCGTCCTGGGTGAGCGACGTCGGGGCGGCGTGCGCTCCGGTGCCCCAGGCGGAGGGCCGGTCGCCCATCGCGAAGTCCAGGGTGCCGCCGCGGGCGAGGAGCCGGTGCGGCAGGGCAGTGGAATTCCAGGGTTTGCCGTTCACCCGGAGGCCTTGGACGTAGACGTTGCGTGCGTTGTTGCGCGGCGCCCTGATGGTGAGGTCGCGGCCGTTTTCCAGGTGGACCGTGGCCTTGGTGAACAGCGGGGAGCCCACCGCGTATTCGCCCTGTCCCATCACCAGCGGATAGAAGCCGAGCGAGCTGAAGACGTACCACGCGGACATCTCGCCGTTGTCCTCGTCGCCCGGGTATCCCTGGCCGATCTCACTGCCGAGGTAGAGCCGGGACATCGCCTCGCGGACCTTTTCCTGGGTCTTCCAGGGTTGGCCGGCCGCGTCATACATGTAGCCGATGTGGTGCGAGGGCTGGTTGCTGTGCCCGTACATGCCCATACGGGTGTCGCGGGCCTCGGTCATTTCATGGATCACATCGCCGTACGAGCCGGCGAATTCCTTGGACGCGGTCTCCGGGGTGGAGAAGTACGCATCCAGCTTCTTGGCCAGCCCGGAGCGGCCGCCGTAGAGGTTGGCCAGGCCCCGGGTGTCCTGCGGTGCGGTGAAGGCGAAGGTCCAGGCGTTGGTCTCGGTGTAGTCGTTGCCCCAGACCCGGGGGTCGAAGCTGCCCGGCGGCAGCCGCCAGTTGCCCCGGGCGTCCTTGCCCTGGAAGAAGCCGACCTTGTCGTCGAAGAGCTTGACGTAGTTCTGGGCACGGCCCAGGAAATAAGCGGATTCTTCCTTGTAGCGGGGCTTTTTGGTCTTCTCGTAGAGCGCCTTGCCCATGCGGGCGATGCCGAAGTCGTTGAGATAGCCCTCCAGCGCCCAGGACATGCCTTCGCGGGTGTCGGTGCTCGTATACCCGAGGAAGGGGGAGGTGTTCATTCCCTTGCGGCCGACGCCGGGGTCCGGCGGGGCGACGGTGGCGTTCTTGACGGCCGCGGCATAGGCCGCCTCGGCGTCGAATTCCACCCCCTTGGCGTAGGCGTCGGCGAACGCCACATCGGAACTCGTCCCGGTCATCAGATCCGCGTAGCCGGGCGAGGACCAGCGGGAGATCCAGCCGCCGTCCTTGTACTGCTGGACGAATCCGTCGACCATTTTCCCGGCCCGTTCCGGGGTGAGCAGGGAGTAGGCGGGCCAGGTGGTCCGGTAGGTGTCCCAGAAGCCGTTGTTGACGTACACCTCACCGTCGACGATCTTGGAGCCGGTGTGGGTCGGGGTGTCCTGGCCGGTCTGCGGAGAGAAGGGGCTGGCGTAGCGGCTGCGTGAACCGACCTTCTCGAAGCCGGAGTTGGGGTAGAGGTACAGGCGGTAGAGGTTGGAGTAGAGGGTGGTGAGCTGGTCGCGGCTCGCGCCCTGGACCTCGATCCGGCCCAGGAGGTCGTCCCACTGCGACTGCGCCCGGTCCCTGACGCCGGCGAAGGTCGCGCCGGCCGGGATCTCCCGGGACAGATTCGCCTTCGCCTGGTCCACGCTGATCAGTGAGGTGGCGATCCGCATGGTCACGGTGCGGTCCGCCCCGGGCTTGAAGCGGAGATAGCCGGTGACGTCCTTGCCCCCGGTGCAAGCACCGGCTCCACTGGAACGGCTGACGCCGCACCCCCCGTTGGCGAGCCTGCCGCCGCCGGTGACCGGGGCGTCGAAGACGCCGTAGACGAAGAGCCGGGTGGCGCCGACCGACAGCCCGCTCCTGACATCCGAGAAGCCGGTGACGATCCCGCGCTCGGTGTCCAGGCTCAGCCCGCCCTTGTTGTTGACGTTGTCGAAGATCAGGCTCGCCCGGTCGCCGGGGAAGGTGAAGCGCATTAGCGCGGCGTGGTCGGTCGGGGTGATCTCCGTCTTGAGGCCGTTGTCGAAGGTCACGCCGTAGTAGTGCGGCTTGGCGGTCTCGTTGGCGTGGTGGAACGGCAGCGCACGGCCGGTGCGCGAGGCGTCCGGGGTGCCGGCCACGGCGGACGGCATGACCTGGAAGGTCTGCCGGTCTCCCATCCACGGGCTCGGCTCATGGCTGGCGCTGAAGGCCTGGACGGTGGGGAGGTTGTCGGCGTTGTTCTTCCGCGCGTATTCGTAGAGCCAGTCGGCGGAGCCCGCGTTGGTGACCGGGGTCCAGAAGTTGAACCCGTTGGGGACGGCGGTGGCCGGGAAGGTGTTGCCGCGCGAGAAGCTGCCGCTGGAGAGCGTGCCGCGGGTGGTGACGGCGTAGTCGGAGAGGTGCGCGAGCGGCTTGTCCGGGGCCTTGGGGCCGAGGGTGATGTCATCGACCCAGCCGCGGAAGGCCGGTGCGGTCCGCGGCGCTCTGGGCGCGTCGTAGGCGACCAGGATCCGGTCGACGGTCTTGCCGGCGGCGACCGCCCCGATCCGCGACTCCCGGTTGTTCCACTGGTTGGCGTAGAGCGTCTTGGAAGCGGCCTGGCCCTGCGGTGTCAGCGGTGCGCCGTGCTGATCCACGGCGGACAGCTCGCTGAGGTAGGTGCCGTCGGTGAAGGCCAGGTCGAGCGAGGTGTGGGTCGCCGGATAGTCCGGATCGCTCTTCGCCATCTCGGGGAAGAGCTTGTACGAGAGCGAAGTGGCCGCGGTGACGGGGAGGTTGACGTCGAAGATCTTGTTGTACGAGTAGCCGTGGCCGTCCGCCGTGTGGGTGCCGGCGTAGCGCAGCGCACGGGTGCCGCTGAAGCCGGCGTGTGTCTTGGCGGTGGGGGAGTCGCCGGGGCCGGTGTCGGTCCCGGTGCTCATGCCGGGTGCCGCGGGGGTCGTCTCCGGGCCGACGCCTGCGGTCCTGGGCCGTCCCTCGGGGCCGGTGTCGACGGTGTCGTTCCAGTCCGGCTGTGGTTGGCCGGATTCGAAGGAGGAGCGGAACTCCGTTGCCCCCTGGGGCTTTCGGGGCGGCGCGGCCTGAGCCGCACCAGCCGGGCCTTGCACGGTGATGACGAGCAGAGCGGCCGCCACGAGGGCGGCGGGGCGGGTGATCCCCCGCAGTGGACGGTGCCGGTGTCTGAGCCGCACGCGAGCCCTCTCAACGAGATTGACATCGTTGTCAGTTACATGGCGCCAAGATAAACAGAGATAAGTAAGGTGCGTGGGGACTTTGGTGTCAAGGGTGCCGCTGAGATTGGTGGGCCGCCGTGTCGCCGGGCGGTCCGGCAGGGTGACATCCGGCGAATCCCCGCGCATGTCGGGGAGGTCTCAACTAGGGAAAGACTGCCGTCCAACCCTGCATTCGATCTTGCCCCTGCGGCCGGAAGTGGACTATACCTGTCGCGTCCGACGGCCGTACGACCGCGGCCGTGGATCCGGGGGGAAGGCGGGAACGGATGACTCCCCGCATTTCTCTAGCGCGCCCGGTGCACATCCCGTACAACTCAGCTTCATCTGACCCGCGGTGCCGGGGTGGCTCCGGTACACCGCCTGAGTCCTGAAGAAGGCGAGGACTTGAGCATGGGATCCACCTCAGAATTCAACCGTCGTGATCTGGTCAAACGGGCCGCGGCCCTGGGTATCGTCGCCGTCCCGTCGATGGGAGTGCTGTCGGCGTGTGCCGGCGGCGGGGACAGCGGCGATAACAAGGTCGAAAAAGGCAAGAAGTCGGCCAAGAATCCGCTTGCGGTCAATGACTCGGCCGGCCTCGATGTGGTCATCTTCGACGGCGGATTCGGCGACAAGTACGCCAAGGACGCACAGGGCGAGTACATCAAGTCCTTCCCGAAGGCCGACGGCAAGGTCAAGCTCTCTTCGACCCAGAAGATCCAGTCGACGCTCCAGCCGCGCTTCAACGGCGGAAACCCCCCGGACCTCGTCGACAACTCCGGTGCGGAGCAGATGGATTTCGGCACGCTGGTGGGCAAGGACCAGCTGACCGACCTCACGGCACTCCTCGATGCCCCCTCCGTCGACGACCCGGACAAGAAGGTGCGCGACACGCTGCGCCCGGGTGTCGTCGAAATGGGCCAGTTCGGCGGCAAGGAAACCTGGATCCTCTACTACGCGTACACGGTCTACGGCGTCTGGTACTCCAAGGGCAATCTGGCGAAGCTGGACGCGGAATATCCGGAGACCTGGGACGACATGCTCGCCCTCTGCGCCAAGGCCAAGAAGAAGGGCGTGGCCGGCTGGACCTATCCGGGCAAGTACCCGTACTACTTCCCCTTCAGCCTCTACCCGTTCATCGCCAAGATCGGTGGTGAAGAGGTCCTGCGGAAGATCGACAATCTGGAGCCGAACGCCTGGAAGGACCCGGCGGTCAAGGCGGCCTTCGAGGCCTACTATGAGCTCTACAAGAAGGGCTATGTCCTCAAGGGCTCGCCCGGCCTGGACCACCTCCAGTCGCAGAAGGCGTGGGCCGAGGGCAAGGCGCTGTTCATCCCCAACGGCTCCTGGGTGGAGAACGAGTCGGCCAAGCAGATCGCGAAGAACCCGCACTTCGATCTCGCGGTCGGCGCCCCGTCCAGCCTGTCGACCTCCGACAAGATGCCGTACGGCACCATCTGGGCCTCGGGCGGCGAGCCGTACATCGTCCCGCGGAAGGCCCGGAACGCCGAGGGCGGTATGGAACTGCTGCGCATCATGCTCAGCAAGAAGTCCTCGCAGAATTTCATCAAGCAGGTCTCCTCGCTCACCTCGCTCAACGGCGGCACCGAGGGGCTGAAGCTCCCGCCGGGCCTGGCGTCGGCGCAGGCGGTGCTGCAGAAGGCCGGCCAGAACATCGTCAATCCGCGGATGCAGGACTGGTACGTGGCGCTCCAGAAGGAGCGGATCGGTGTCGGTGCGCTGGGCGAGATGATGGCCGGCCGGATGACGCCCGACGAGGCCATCAAGAAGATCCAGAAGTACGCGGACGACACCCGCGACGACTCCAGCGTCAAGAAGTACAAGCGCTGACCGGCAAGTTCGTGGGGGTGCCCCCCGGCGTGGGCCGGGGGCGCGTCACCGGCGGTGGCAACGCAGGGAGAGAACGGTCGGTAGTCATGAAACACGGTAAGTACCGTTTCATCGCGGGATTCTTGGTCCTCCCGCTGGCGATTTACGCGATCTTCGTGATCTCGCCGTTCGTGCAGGCCATTTACTACTCCTTCACGGACTGGACCGGACTGAGTCCGGACATGAAGATGGTCGGCTTCGACAACTATGCGCGCCTCTTCAAGGACGATGTCTTCTGGTCGGCCGTGGGCAACAGTGTGACGCTGTTGCTGCTCCTGCCGGTGGTGACGCTCTCGCTCGGGATCTTCTTCGCCTTTATGCTCAACGTCGGTGGCCGTCGCCGGAAGAAGGCGGTCATCGGCGGTGTGCGCGGCTCGGGCACCTATAAAATTCTCTACTTCTTCCCGCAGGTGCTGTCGGTCCCGATCGTGGCGCTGCTGTTCCAGTTCGCCTACAACCCGGAGAGCGGTGCGCTCAACGCCTTCTTCCAGGCGATCGGGCTCGGCAATGTGCAGCCGGACTGGCTGGGCGATCCGCAGATCGCGCTGTGGTGCGTCATGGCCGCGATGGTGTGGGCCAATGTCGGCTTCTATGTCGTGCTCTTCTCCGCCGGTATGAGCTCCATTCCGAAGGACTTCTACGAGGCCGCGCTGCTGGACGGCGCGAACCGCTTCAACACGTTCTTCCGGATCACCCTGCCGCTGTTGTGGGACACCGTCCAGACCGGCTGGATCTATATGGGCATCCTCGCCCTGGACGTTTCGGCCTTCGCGTTCGTGCAGATCATGAGTGTCGGTCCGGGCGGCCCGGACTATTCGACCGAGGTCCTTCCGCTGTACGTGTACCAGAAGACCTTCCGCGACGGTCAGGCCGGATACGCGACGGCCATCGGCGTTTCCCTGCTGATCGTGACCCTCGTCTTCTCGGCCATCGTGATGCGGCTGGGGCGACGCGAGCGACTGGAGTTCTGATGAGTGCGCAGACGGATCCCGCGGATCTCCCGGGTGTGACGAAGGAGCAGGAGCCCTCCCCGGCCGCCGCGCGGGTGCCCGGCCGGCGCGGCGGGACGGGCGGGACGGGCGGCGCCCGCTCCGCCCGCGGAAGCAGCGAGGGAAAGACCCTCAACGTCTTCTCGCACGGAGTCCTGGTGATCTGGGGCCTCTTGGTCACCATGCCGCTGCTGTGGGCGGTGGTGAGCTCCTTCAAGGACGACACCGAGATCTTCGGCTCGCCCTGGGGGCTCCCGTCGGTCCTGCACTTCGACAACTGGTCACGCGCCTGGGACAAGGCGAACATGGGCCAGTACTTTCTCAACTCGCTGATCGTCGTGGGTGGTTCGCTGATCGGCACGATGCTGCTGGGAGCGATGGCGGCGTATGTGCTGGCCCGGTTCGACTTCCCGGGCAACCGCTTCCTCTACTTCCTGTTCGTGGGAGGGATGGGCTTCCCGGTCATCCTGGCGCTGGTCCCGCTGTTCTTCGTCATGAAGAACATGGCGCTGCTGGACACCTACCACGGTCTGATCCTGGTCTATATCGCCTACTCACTGCCGTTCACGGTGTTCTTCCTCAGCGGTTTCTTCAAGACGCTGCCCACGTCGGTGGCCGAGGCGGCACTCATCGACGGCGCCTCGCACACCCGCACCTTCTTCCAGGTGATGCTGCCGATGGCCAAGCCCGGCCTGATCAGCGTCGGGATCTTCAACTTCCTCGGACAGTGGAATCAGTACCTGCTGCCGACGGTGCTGAACGTCGGGGACCCGGACAAGAAGATGCTGACCCAGGGCCTGGTGGCGCTGGCGGTGAGCCAGGGTTACAAGGGGGACTGGTCCGGTCTGTTCGCGGGGCTGACGATCGCGATGCTGCCGGTGCTCGCCGCGTACATCATCTTCCAGCGGCAGGTGGTGGCCGGCCTGACCGCCGGTGCACTCAAGTAGGGGAGCGGCCGGTCCGGGGAGCCCGTACGCCGGCCGACGGTCGGCGATGGATTTGCGCCACGTCGCGTACTGCCGGGTAGGTGCCGCAGGGCGGCCCCGCCGCGGCACAGCCGCGCCACGGGCTCCCCGGAGGGGCCGCTTCCTGATCATGTGTGGGCTCAACGCCTTGACGAGACTTCCCGGCTGGAGTTCTGCTTAGGGTTCACATGTTGAATCGAGGGCCGTCCCACAAAGGTGTGGGTGCGGCCGGTGGGCGGTCGTTGTGCCTCCCCCCAGTCACCACTGGGAGGTACCCCCGGCCCCAGACGGGAGTGGATGAGTCGATGGAGACTCCGGGGTCGCAGTCCTCGCTGCACCGGGCCAATCTGGAGCGGGTCGTACGTGCGGTGCGTATGGCGGGCTCCCTCACGCAGGCGGAGATCGCCCGGAGCACGGGGCTGTCCGCGGCCACCGTTTCCAACATCGTTCGCGAGTTGAAGGATGGCGGGACCGTTGAGGTGACGCCGACCTCGGCGGGCGGGCGGCGGGCGCGCAGCGTCTCGCTCTCCGGCGATGCGGGCATCGTCGTAGGGGTCGATTTCGGGCACTCCCATCTGCGCGTGGCGGTCGGCAACCTCGCCCACCAGGTGCTCGCCGAGGAGGCCGAGCCGATCGATGTGGACGCCTCCGCGGCGGAGGGCTTCGACCGGGCGGAACAGCTGGTCAACCGCTTGATCACGGCGACCGGCCTCGACGCGGGCAAGGTCATCGGCGTCGGCCTGGGCGTCCCGGGACCCATCGACGTCGAGTCCGGGACGCTCGGCTCGACGGCGATCCTGCCGGGCTGGTCGGGTACGAACCCCAGCCAGGAGCTGTCCGGGCGCCTCGGCGTGCCCGTCTATGTCGACAATGACGCCAACCTCGGCGCGTTGGGCGAGCTGGTGTGGGGCGGTGGCCGCGGGGCCGCCGACCTGGCGTACATCAAGGTCGCCAGCGGTGTCGGCGCCGGTCTGGTGATCAGCGGGCAGATCTACCGCGGGCCGGGCGGCACGGCGGGCGAGATCGGGCACATCACGCTGGACGAGTCCGGTCCGGTGTGCCGCTGCGGCAACCGCGGCTGCCTGGAGACCTTCACCGCGGCCCGGTACGTCCTTCCGCTGCTCCAGCCGAGCCACGGCCCCGATCTGACCATGGCGCGAGTGGTGCAGCTGGCCCGCGAGGGCGACCCGGGCTGCCGGCGGGTCATTGCGGACGTCGGCCGTCATATCGGCAGTGGTGTGGCAAATCTGTGCAATCTACTCAATCCCAGCAGGGTGGTGCTCGGCGGTGATCTCGCCGAGGCCGGTGAGCTGGTCCTGGCGCCGATCCGTGAATCGGTGTCGCGGTACGCGATCCCCAGCGCCGCACGGCAGTTGGGGATCGTCCCCGGCACGCTCGGGGGCCGTGCGGAGGTGCTGGGCGCGCTGGCGCTGGTGCTGAGCGAGATGGGCGATTCGACCCTGCTCGACGGTGCGCGGGCCGCCGACGCGCCGGCCCTGGCATGAGCGCTCTGAGTTCACACAGCTAACGCATGGCACCGTTGTCATCTCGTTAAGGATTTACTCCTTGACGGTCGGCTGGCGGCCGAGTTGACTTCCAGCCACCTCGGCCGCAACGACGCGGCCTCGTCAGGGAGGCAACCCAAATGAACGTTTGGACGCGTCGCGTCGTCATAGGCACCGCCGCCGTCTCGATGGCGCTCTCCGTGGCCGCGTGTGGCAAGGCCGGCGACGGCGCCAAGGCGGGCGGCGGCGACAACAAGACCATCGGCCTGTTGCTGCCGGAGAACAAGACCACGCGCTACGAGACCTTCGACCGCCCGCTGATGGAGGCGAAGATCCATGAGCTGTGCAGCGACTGCAAGGTCAAGTACAACAACGCGGCGCAGGAGACCGAGAACCAGAAGAAGCAGTTCGACGCGCTGATCACCCAGGGCGTCAAGGTGATCATTCTGGACTCCGTCGACTACAAGGCGACCAAGTCCTGGGTGAACCAGGCCGCCAAGAAGGGCGTCAAGGTCGTCGCCTACGACCGGCTGGCCGAGGGCAACATCTCCGCCTACGTGTCCTACGACAACGAGAAGATCGGCCGCCTCCAGGGCCAGGCGCTGGTCAAGGCGCTCGGCGACAAGGCCAAGGACAGCAATGTCGTCATGATCAACGGCTCGCCGACCGACCCGAACATGCCGTTCTTCAAGAAGGGCGCCCACAGCGTCCTCGACAAGCAGGTCAAGAAGGTCGCGTACGAGCAGGACATCCCCGACTGGTCGCCGGACGAGGCCAACAAGAAGATGGGCGCGGCCCTCGACTCGCTCGGCAAGGACGGCTTCCAGGGCGTCTACTCCGGCAACGACGGCATGGCCGGCGGCATCATCACCGCGCTCAAGCAGAAGGGCGTCAAGGTCCCGGTCGGCGGCCAGGACGCCGAGCTCGCGGGTCTTCAGCGGGTCCTCAAGGGCGACCAGGCCTTCACGATCTACAAGCAGATCAAGCCGCAGGCCGACTCCACCGCCGAGATCGCCGTCAAGCTGCTCAAGGGCGAGAAGATCGACTCCCTGACGCCCACCAAGGTCGACAGCCTCAGCGGCGAGGTCAAGGGCATCCCGGCCAAGCTCTACGACGCGCAGATCGTGACCGAGAACAACATCGCGTCCACGATCATCAAGGACAAGGTCTACAAGGCGAGCCAGATCTGCACCGGCGACGTCAAGAAGGCCTGTAAGGCGGCCGGCATCAAGTAAGGCCCGGCATCAAGTAAGTCCCCGGCCTGTCGGCCACAGCTCTCCGGCCACAGCTCCGGCCACAGCTCTCTTCTTCCGGCCTTCGGGCCCCAGGTCCTCCTCCGGGCCTCCGGGGCCCGGGCTCCCGGCCAGGCGCGGCCGCACGGCCCCGCCCGCGGCCCCCGGCCCGGTCCCTACCCCGCCCGGCCTCACCCCGTCCCGGGCGCGGACGCCGGGCCGTTCCTCGCAAGCCCCCCTTGCTCCACGCACCACCATCCCCGCCGTTGTGACGGCGGCGAAGGAGATGATTCACGTGTCCGCTACGCCTGTGCTGGCGTTGCGCGGAGTCTCCAAGAGGTTCGGCGCCGTCCAAGCACTCACGGACGTCACCCTGGAGATCCACCCCGGTGAGGTGGTCGCCCTTGTCGGCGACAACGGCGCCGGCAAGTCCACCCTGGTCAAGACCATCTCGGGCGTCCATCCGGTCGACGACGGCGCCATCGAATGGGAGGGCACGGCGGTACGCATCAGCAAGCCGCACGACGCCCAGGAACTCGGCGTCGCCACCGTCTACCAGGACCTCGCGCTCTGCGACAACCTCGATGTCGTCGCCAACCTCTACCTCGGCAACGAGATCCGCACCGCGGGTGTCCTCGACGAGATCGCGATGGAGAAGCGCGCCAAGGAGCTGCTGGACACCCTGTCCATCCGCATCCCCAGTGTCCGTATCCCCGTCGCCGCGCTCTCCGGCGGTCAGCGGCAGGTCGTCGCGATCGCCCGCGCGCTGATCGGCGACCCCAAGGTCGTCATCCTCGACGAGCCCACCGCCGCCCTCGGCGTCGAGCAGACCGCCCAGGTCCTCGACCTCGTCGAGCGGCTGCGCGAGCGTGAGCTCGGCGTCATCCTCATCAGCCACAACATGGCCGATGTGCAGGCCGTCGCGGACCGGGTCGCGGTGCTGCGGCTGGGCCGCAACAACGGTGTCTTCGACGTCGAGGGCACCTCCCACGAAGAGATCATCGCCGCCATCACCGGCGCCTCGGACAACGCCGTGACCCGCCGCAAGGCGCGTACGGACCAGGTGAAGAAAGAGGTCGGGGCATGAGTGATCTCACCAAGCAGCCCCCCGCCCAGGACGAGGCCGCCCCGGCCGCCCCCGCCGCCCCGGCCGCGGACGTCGCCCAGCCGGCCGCCATCGACCCCCGCCTGCTCGTCCGCGAACAGGGCTTCGCCGGCTACCTCAACGACTTCAAGCGCCGGGTGCGCGGTGGTGAGCTCGGATCGCTGCCGGTCGTCATCGGCCTGATCGTCATCGCGATCGTCTTCCAGCTCAAGAACAGCAGCTTCCTGTCCGCGGACAGCCTCGCGAACATCGGTGTCTACACCTCCGGCCTCGGCATCATGGCCGTCGGCATCGTCTTCGTGCTGCTGCTCGGCGAGATCGATCTGTCCGTCGGCTCGGTGGCGGGCGTCGGCGCGGCCGTGTGGGCCGTGCTCAGCGTCACCCATGGCGTCAACGACTGGCTCGCGGTCCTGATCGCCATCGTTGCCGGTGTGGTCATCGGTGCCCTGCACGGGTTCTTTTTCGCCAAGATCGGTGTGCCCGCCTTCGTCGTCACGCTGGCCGGTTTCCTCGGCTGGAGCGGTCTCCAGATCTGGATGATGGGCAAGGAAGGCTCCATCAACACGCCGAGCGGCAGTGTGGTGGAGAACCTCACCGGCTACTACTTCGAGGACAAGGCCGCGGCCTACGGTCTCGCGCTGATCGCGGTCCTCGCGTACGCCGGATCGCTGCTGCTGGACAGCAAGCGCCGCAAGGCCGCCGCGCTGCCGTCCCGGCCGCTCAGCGAGATCCTGCTGCGCACCGGCGTGGTCGCGGTGATGGCCTTCGTCGTCGCCTATGTCCTGAACGAGCCGGCCGGCGCCCGCGGTCTGCCGCTGGCCCTGGTGCTGTTCCTCGCGGTGCTGGTCATCGCCGACTTCGTGGTGCGCCGCACCACGTACGGACGGCAGATCTTCGCGGTCGGCGGCAACGCCGAGGCGGCGCGCCGGGCCGGTATCAATGTGAACAAGATCCGGATCAGCGTCTTCGCCATCTCGGGCATGCTCGCCGCCTTCGGCGGACTGTTCATCGCCAGCCTCTCCGGTGGTGCCACCAAGAACCTGGGCTCCGGCAACACGCTGATGAACGTCATCGCGGCGGCCGTCATCGGCGGCACCAGCCTCTTCGGCGGCCGCGGCAAGATCTGGTCCGCGCTGCTGGGCATGCTGGTCATCCAGTCGATCCAGCAGGGCCTGAACCTGCTCGGCATGGCCAGCGAGATCCAGTACATGATCACCGGTGCGGTGCTGCTCGCCGCCGTGGTGATCGACTCGGTCTCCCGCCGGACGCAGAAGACAGCCGGACGCACCTGACCGATTGTCGTCGTACGACGGCACCGGCCCCCACCGGGCATGATCCGGTGGGGGCCGGTCCGCGTGCGGCGCCGTCCCCGGCGCGGCGCGCCACAGCCCGTCTCACCCGAGTGACATACATCGCAAGGCCCGGGCGTCGGCGCGGCGGACGCGACATTAGACTCATCTGATCGGCAAGCTCGATCCACGGCAGCAAGCAGCAGCAAGGAGGCAGGGGTGGCGTTGCTTTCCCGTATCAGGGGACCGCGCGATCTGGACCGACTGGGCCCGGAGCAGCTCGAGCAGCTGGCGGGGGAGATCCGTACCTTCCTTGTCGACGCGGTGTCCAAGACCGGCGGACACCTCGGGCCGAACCTCGGCGTGGTCGAGCTGACCATCGCCCTGCACCGTGTCTTCGACTCCCCGAAGGACAAGGTGCTCTTCGACACCGGGCACCAGTCCTACGTCCACAAGCTGCTCACCGGTCGTCAGGACTTCTCCAAGCTCAAGGCGAAGGGCGGCCTGTCCGGCTACCCCTCCCGCGCCGAGTCCGAGCACGACGTCATCGAGAACAGCCACGCCTCCACGGTGCTCGGCTGGGCCGAGGGCATCGCGAAGGCCAACGAGGTGCGCGGTTCGGACAACCGGGTCGCCGCCGTCATCGGTGACGGCGCGCTGACCGGCGGCATGGCCTGGGAGGCGCTCAACAACATCGCCGCCGCCAAGGACCGCCCGCTCGTCATCGTCGTCAACGACAACGAGCGCTCCTACGCGCCGACCATCGGCGGCCTCGCCAACCACCTGGCGACCCTTCGCACCACGGACGGCTACGAGCGTTTCCTGGCCCGTGGCAAGGACCTGCTGGAGCGGACGCCGGTCGTCGGCAGGCCGCTCTACGAGACCCTGCACGGCGCCAAGAAGGGCCTGAAGGACTTCATCGCCCCGCAGGGCATGTTCGAGGACCTGGGCCTCAAGTACGTCGGCCCGATCGACGGCCATGACATCGAGGCGCTGGAATCCGCCCTGACGCGCGCCAAGCGCTTCGGCGGCCCGGTCATCGTCCACTGCCTCACCGAGAAGGGCCGCGGCTACCAGCCCGCCCTCCAGGACGAGGCGGACCGCTTCCACGCCGTCGGCAAGATCCACCCCGACACCGGCCTGCCCATCTCCTCGGGCGGCAAGGACTGGACGTCCGTCTTCGGTGACGAGATGGTCGAGCTCGGCAAGGAGCGCAAGGACATCGTCGCCATCACGGCGGCCATGCTCCAGCCCGTCGGACTGGAGAAGTTCGCCAAGGCCTTCCCCGACCGCGTCTACGACGTCGGCATCGCCGAGCAGCACGCGGCGGTCTCCGCGGCGGGCATGGCCACCGGCGGCCTGCACCCGGTCTTCGCCGTCTACGCCACCTTCCTCAACCGCGCCTTCGACCAGGTGCTGATGGACGTGGCGCTGCACAAGTGCGGCGTCACCTTCGTGCTGGACCGGGCCGGTGTCACGGGCACCGACGGTGCCTCGCACAACGGCATGTGGGACATGTCGATCCTTCAGGTCGTGCCCGGTCTGCGGATCGCCGCGCCGCGCGACGCCGACCAGGTGCGCGCCCAGCTGCGCGAGGCCGTCGAGGTCGATGACGCGCCCACCGTGGTGCGTTACTCCAAGGGCGCGGTCGGCCCGGCCGTCGAGGCCGTCGGCCGGGTGGGCGGCATGGACGTGCTGCGCGAGCCCGCCGAGTCCGTCAAGCGGCCGGATGTCCTCCTGGTCTCCGTGGGCGCGCTCGCCCCGATGTGCCTGGAGATCGCCGACCTCCTCGACAAGCAGGGCATCTCCACCACCGTCGTCGACCCGCGCTGGGTCAAGCCGGTCGACGAGGCGCTGCCGGGCCTCGCCGCGAAGCACCGGGTCGTGGTCACCGTCGAGGACAACATCCGTTCCGGCGGCGTCGGTTCGGCGGTCGCGCAGGCCCTGCGGGACGCCGGTGTGGACCTGCCGCTGCGCGACTTCGGCATCCCCGAGCGGTTCCTCGACCACGCCTCCCGCAAGGAGGTCATGGCGGAGATCGGGCTCACCGCGCCGGACATCGCCCGTCAGGTGACCGGTCTGGTCTCCAAGATCGACGGCCGGTACGACGACGCCGAGCCGGTCGGCGCCAAGGGCGCGGCCGAGCCGGCCGAGGTCGCCCGCGACTGATTCCCCAGACGGCACCGATGGGCCGGCCGGTCATCCGTACGGATGTTCCGCCCGGCCCATCGGCATAGGCGCCGTCACACCCCATCGGGTGAATCCCCGCCCCCTGGAGGCCCGCCGAAGCTGACTGTTTCCCGACATTGCGGAGACTCGGTCAGTTCAGGAGAGTTGCGAGGGTCGTCCAGGCGGAGGTTCGCCCATGAGCACACAGCACGGCACACCACACGATTCGCGCCGCAGTCGCGGCATGTTCCGGACGAAGACTGTAGAGCAGTCGATCCTGGACACCGAGGAGCCGGAGCACACGCTCAGAAAATCTCTTTCGGTGCTCGATCTCACCGTTTTCGGTGTCGGTGTCGTGATCGGCACCGGCATTTTCGTCCTCACCGGCAAAATCGCCAAGGAGCAGGCCGGGCCTTCGGTCGCACTGTCCTTCGTCGTCGCGGGCGTGGTCTGTGCGCTGGCGGCCCTGTGTTACGCGGAGTTCGCCTCCACCGTGCCGGTCGCCGGATCGGCCTACACCTTCTCGTACGCCTCGCTCGGCGAGCTGCCGGCCTGGATCATCGGCTGGGACCTGGTCCTGGAACTTGCCCTGGGCTGCGCGGTGGTCGCCGTCGGCTGGTCCGGCTACATCCGCTCCCTGCTGGACTCCGCCGGGCTGCACCTGCCCGCCGGGCTCTCCGGCACCCACGAGGGGCACTTCGGCTTCGATCTGCTCGCCACCATCCTCGTGCTGGTGCTGACCGGCATCCTGGTGCTCGGGATGAAACTGTCCTCACGGGTGACGGCAGTGGTCGTCGGGATCAAGGTCACCGTCGTCCTGCTGGTCATCATCGCCGGTGCCTTTCTCATCAACGGCGCCAACTACGAGCCGTTCATCCCGCCCAGCCGGCCCAGTGAGACCGGCGGCGGACTGGCCGCGCCGCTGTCGCAGCTGATTTTCGGCTTCAGCCCGTCCCACTTCGGGACCATGGGCATCTTCGCCGCGGCGGCCGTGGTCTTCTTCGCCTTCATCGGCTTCGACATCGTGGCCACCGCCGCCGAGGAGACCCGGCACCCGCAGCGTGATGTGCCACGCGGCATCCTCGGCTCGCTGGCCATCTGCACCGTTCTCTATGTGGCCGTGTCGGTGGTCGTCACCGGCATGCAGAAGTACAGCAAACTCTCCACCGACGCCCCGCTCGCCGATGCCTTCAAGGATCTCGGGCAGCCCTTCTTCGCGGGCGTGATCAGCTTCGGCGCCGCCGTCGGCCTGACCTCGGTCTGCATGATCCTGCTGCTCGGCCAGAGCCGGGTGTTCTTCGCGATGAGCCGCGACGGGCTGCTGCCGCGGATCTTTTCACGCGCCCACCCCCGCTTCGGGACCCCTTACCGGTCGACCATCGTGCTGGGTGTCGTCGTCGCCGTCGTCGCCGGCTTCACCTCGATCGACGAACTCGCCGAGCTGGTCAACATCGGCACTCTGTTCGCGTTCGTCGTGGTCGCCGTCGGCGTGGTCCTGCTCCGCCGCTCCCGGCCCGATCTGCATCGTTCCTTCCGTACCCCGTGGGTGCCGGTGGTGCCGGCGCTGTCCGTGCTCGCCTCGGTGTGGCTGATGCTCAATCTGCCCGCGGAGACCTGGGTCCGGTTCGCGATCTGGATGGTCATCGGGTTCGGCGTCTACTTCCTGTACGGGCGCTCGCACAGCCGCCTGGGCATCCGCAACCGGCAGACCGGCAAGGACTGACACGCCCGGCCGTACGCCCGCCGGGACTTCCGGCCGACTGCCCCGTATGCCGCGACGAGGCGGTGTACGGGGCAGCCGGCGGCCGTCCCTCGGCTGCCTCGGCATTCCGCCGCCCGTCCAGTAGCCGGCCCGCAGAGACGGCCGCCCAGCACCCGCCGCCCCCCCGCACGCCGGCGGAGGGTCCTACGCCTCGCCGTGCCCCCGGCCCCACACCGCCCGCGGTCCCGTCACCCGGGCTCCCAGCGCCTGGACCCGCTCCCGCAGCTCGCGGTCCGCGGTGACCACCACACAGTCCCGGTCGCCGCACTCCGCGGCCACCAGCTGCACGATCCGGTCGTCGCCGCTGCCGCTCGCGGGCACCACCCGTACGCCCTCGACGGATTCGACCCCGCGCGCCGCGCCCTCCACCACCAGGACCACCTCGACGGGCGGCGGCACCAGCCCCGGCAGCCCCTTGTCGGCGTACTGGGGCAGCGCGTCGCGCAGCCGCTCCGCCGCGCCGTGCCGGTCCCGCCACCAGCCGTCGGGCACCGAGCCGACGACGTTCGCGGCATCGACAATGACCATGGAATCCATGCCGCCACTGTCCCACGCCGGGGGGCGGCGCCGTTCGCGTGGTCAGGACCGGCCGGGACGGGTGGGCCGGGCCGCTCCTGACACACGAAGGCGCGGGCCGGCTCCGCCGAGCCGGCCCGCGCTTTCCGTCCTCAGTGCTGCGCCCTTACGCGGGCACGCTCGCCACGCCCGGGGCCAGGAACTTCTTGCCCCGCACCCGCTCGGAGACACCCGCGCGGTCCAGGTACGGCGTGATGCCGCCCAGGTGGAAGGGCCAGCCGGCGCCGGTGATCAGGCACAGGTCGATGTCCTGCGCCTCGGCGACCACACCCTCGTCCAGCATCAGGCCGATCTCCTGCGCCACCGCGTCCAGGACGCGGTCGCGGACCTGCTCCTCCGTCAGCACCGAGTCGCCCTGCTTGAGGAGCGCGGCGACCTCGGGGTCCAGCTCCGGCTTGCCGGAGTCGTAGACGTAGAAGCCGCGCTTGCCGGCCTCGACGACGGCCTTCAGGTTGGGGGAGACCGTGAAGCGGTCCGGGAAGGAGCGGTTCAGGGTCTCCGACACGTGCAGACCGATCGCCGGGCCGACCAGCTCCAGCAGCACCAGCGGCGACATCGGCAGACCGAGCGGCTCGATGGCCTTCTCGGCGGTCTCGACCGGGGTGCCCTCGTCGATGACGTTCTGAATCTCGCCCATGAAGCGGGTCAGGATGCGGTTGACGACGAACGCCGGGGCGTCCTTCACCAGCACCGCGGTCTTCTTCAGCTTCTTGGCGACACCGAAGGCCGTGGCCAGCGAGGCGTCGTCGGTCTTCTCACCGCGGACGATCTCCAGCAGCGGCAGGATCGCGACCGGGTTGAAGAAGTGGAAGCCGACGACCCGCTCGGGGTGCTTGAGCTTCGAGGCCATCTCGGAGACCGACAGCGAGGAGGTGTTGGTGGCGAGGATCGCGTGCGCCGGGGCGACGGCCTCCACCTCCGCGAACACCTGCTGCTTGACGCCGATCTCCTCGAAGACGGCCTCGATGATGAAGTCGGCGTCGGAGAAGCCCTCGGCCTTGTCGAGGACGCCGGAGACCAGGGCCTTGAGGCGGTTGGCCTTGTCCTGGTTGATCCGGCCCTTGCCGAGCAGCTTGTCGATCTCGGCGTGGACGTAGCCCACACCCTTGTCGACGCGCTCCTGGTCGATGTCGGTCAGCACGACCGGCACCTCCAGGCGGCGCAGGAACAGCAGTGCCAGCTGCGAGGCCATCAGGCCGGCGCCGACGACACCGACCTTGCTGACCGGGCGCGCCAGGCTCTTGTCCGGCGCACCGGCGGGCCGCTTGGCACGCTTCTGCACCAGGTTGAACGAGTAGATACCGGCGCGGAGTTCGCCACCCATGATCAGGTCGGCGAGCGCCTGGTCCTCGGCGTCGAAACCGGCCTGGAGGTCCCCGCTCTTGGCGGCGGCGATGATGTCCAGCGCCCGGTAGGCGGCCGGGGCGGCGCCGTGCACCTTGCCGTCGGCGATGAACCGGCCCTTGGCAACGGCCTGGTCCCAGGCCTCGCCACGGTCGATCTCGGCGCGCTCGACGGCCACGTCGCCCTTGAGGACGTTCGCGGTCCAGATCAGCGACTGCTCCAGGAAGTCCGCGCCCTCGAAGATCGCGTCCGCGATGCCGAGGTCGAAGACCTGCTTGCCCTTGAGCTGCTTGTTCTGGTTGAGCGAGTTCTCGATGATGACCGAGACGGCCTTCTCCGCACCGATGAGGTTCGGCAGCAGCGCACAGCCGCCCCAGCCCGGGACGAGACCGAGGAAGACCTCGGGCAGCGAGAAGGCCGGCAGCGCCTTGGAGACGGTGCGGTAGGAGCAGTGCAGACCGACCTCGACGCCGCCGCCCATCGCGGCACCGTTGTAGTAGGCGAAGGTCGGTACGGGGAGCCCGGAGAGCCGCTTGAAGACCTCGTGGCCGCCCTTGCCGATGGCCAGCGCGTCCTCGTGCCGCCCCAGCAGCTCGACGCCCTTGAGGTCGGCGCCGACGGCGAAGATGAACGGCTTGCCGGTGATGCCGACGCCGACGATGCCGCCGTCCGCGGCCTCCTTCTCGACCTGATCGATCGCGGCGTTGAGGTTCGCGAGCGAGCCGGGACCGAAGGTGGTCGGCTTGGTGTGGTCGAAGCCGTTGTCCAGCGTGATCAGCGCGAACTTGCCCGCGCCGTACGGCAGATCGAGGTGGCGGACGTGCGCCTGGGTGACGACCTCGTCCGGGAACAGCTCGGCCGCACCCTTCAGAAGCTCGGTGGTGGGGGTGCTCACTTGCTGCCTCCGGCGTCCTTGTGGTTCGGGTTCTCCCAGATGACCGTCGCGCCCATGCCGAAGCCGACGCACATGGTGGTCAGGCCGTAGCGGACCTCCGGCTGCTCCTCGAACTGCCGGGCCAGCTGCGTCATCAGCCGGACACCGGAGGAGGCCAGCGGGTGACCGAAGGCGATGGCGCCGCCGTACTGGTTGACGCGCGCGTCGTCGTCGGCGATGCCGTAGTGGTCGAGGAAGGCGAGCACCTGCACGGCGAACGCCTCGTTGACCTCGAACAGGTCGATGTCACCGATGCCGAGGCCCGCCTTGGCGAGGGCCTTCTCGGTGGCCGGGATCGGGCCGTAGCCCATGACCTCGGGCTCGACGCCCGCGAAGGCGTAGGAGACCAGGCGCATCTTGACCGGGAGGTCGTTCTCCCGCGCGAAGTCCTCGGAGGCGAGGATCGAGGCGGTGGCGCCGTCGTTGAGACCCGCGGCGTTGCCGGCCGTGACGCGGCCGTGCGCGCGGAACGGCGTCTTCAGGCCGGTGAGGTTCTCCAGGGTCGTCCCCGGACGCATCGGCTCGTCGGCGGTCACCAGGCCCCAGCCGGTCTCGCCGACCTCCGCGTTGGTGTTGCGCACCGAGATCGGTACCAGATCCTGCTGGATCTTGCCGTTCGCGTACGCCTTCGCCGCCTTCTCCTGCGAGCGCACGGCGTACTCGTCGGCGCGCTGCTTGGTGATGTGCGGGTAGCGGTCGTGGAGGTTCTCCGCGGTCATGCCCATGAACAGGGCGGACTCGTCGACGAGCTTCTCGCTGACGAACCGCGGGTTCGGGTCGACGGCCTCGCCCATGGGGTGGCGGCCCATGTGCTCGACACCGCCGGCGATGACGGCGTCGTACGCACCGAAGGCGATGGAGCCGGCGGTGGCGGTGACGGCGGTCAGCGCACCGGCACACATGCGGTCGATGGAGTAACCGGGCACGGACTGCGGCAGGCCGGCGAGGATGCCGGCCGTACGGCCGAGGGTCAGGCCCTGGTCACCGATCTGGGTGGTGGCGGCGATGGCGACCTCGTCGATCTTCGCGGGGTCCAGGGCCGGGTTGCGGCGCAGCAGCTCCCGGATGGCCTTCACGACGAGATCGTCGGCGCGGGTCTCGTGGTAGATGCCCTTCGGGCCCGCCTTGCCGAACGGGGTGCGGACGCCGTCTACGAAGACGACGTCCCTAGCGGTACGAGGCACGTTGGCTCTCCTCCAGGTGCGGGATGGCACTGCTGCGGGGCGCCCCGGGGGACGCTTCACACCGACATGCTACTTACGGGTAACCAAGCTGCACACCCCCACCGCCCGGAGCGGTGAAGGTCACACCGGATGGATGTGCCGCTCACCCCTCTCCCGACCGGTTCCCGGCGGTGAACCGCCGATCGAAAACGACCGATTGCCGCCGAGTCTTGGTGCAATTCATCCCATTACGCACTTAAAGTGCCCATATGGATACGAACAGGAGTGGTGTCGTGATCCGGCGCGGGCGTCCGGCGGGGCCGCGCGCGATCGGTCTGGTCTGCGCCGTCGCCGCCGCGGGTGCGCTGCTGTCGGGCTGCGGGAAGAGCGACAAGGCCGACACGGGAAGCCCCGGCGCGGTCCCCTCGCGGGCGGTACCCGCCTCCGCCCCCGCATCGCCGAGCGGCTCGCTCAGCGAGGACCGCGCCCGGCGAAAGGCCCTGATCCCCAAGGCCAAGGTGGACTACGAGCAGGCGCTGAAGGCGGGGGTCGCGGCCGTCCCCGCCTCGGAGGCGATCGCCGCGGAGCTCAAGGGGTCGCCCGACGCCCCCTATTGGAGCACCGTGGTCGCGACCGACGACGGGACGGTGTCCGCCGTCCGCGTCGATGCCGTCTCCGGAAAGGCGGACCAGCCGCACACCCAGTCCGACGACCCCGACGACAAGAAGCAACTGGCCGCCCGGCTGTCCACGGCCAAGGTCACGGCCCAGCAGGCCGCGAAGACGGCCACCGAGAAGACGAAGGGCACCGTCACCACCATCGGACTCGGCGACGCCGACAACGGGGGCGACAAGGCGGCCTGGACCGTGGGCGTCGTGACCTCCGACGACTGGAACCAGACGATGTACGAGATCGACGCGGCCACCGGCAAGGTCCTGTCGATGCACGTCAGCGAGGACTGAGCCCCGCCGCACGGACTGCCCCGGCGCCCTCCTCCCGTCCGGGAGAGGGCGCCGGTCCCGTGCCGTGCCGCGACGACGGGAAGAACATCCCGCCGTCACGGCGGCCGGCTACCGCGACGGGGCATGCGGCGCGGCATACGGGAGCCGGGCCGCTACCGGCGTCAGTCGGTGTCCGTCAGCAGCGCCTCGGTGAGGAGCGGCGCGACCTGCTCGATCTGCCAGGGGCGGGCGCCGTGGCCCGTCAGCACCTCGGCGACCGACTCCCGGGTCGGCTCGGCCGGCGGTTCCCAGCACAGCCGGCGCACCGTGTCCGGAGTGATCAGATTCTCCTGCGGGAGATTCAGGCTCTCGGCGAGCGAGGTGACCGCGGCGCGGGCGGCCGACAGCCGGGCCGCGGCGGCCGGGTCCTTGTCGGCCCAGGCGCGCGGCGGCGGCGGCCCGTTGAGCGGCTGGCCGGGCTGCGGCAGCTCGCTCTCGGACAGCGTGCGCGCGCGGTCGACGGCGGCCTGCCACTGCTCCAGCTGCCGGCGGCCCATGCGGTGGCCGAAACCGGGCAGTGCGGCCAGCGCATGGCTGTTCGCCGGCAGGTTCAGCGCCGCCTCGACGATCGCGGCGTCACCGAGCACCTTGCCGGGTGAGACATCGCGCCGCTGGGCCACCTGGTCACGGGCCGTCCACAGCTCCCGTACGACCGCCATCTGGCGGCGCCGGCGGACCTTGTGCATGCCGGAGGTGCGGCGCCAGGGGTCCTTGCGGGGCGGCGGCGGGGGAGCGGCGGCGATCGCCGCGAACTCCTGCCGGGCCCACTCCAGCTTCCCTTGCTGCGTCAGCTCCTCCTCCAGTGCGTCGCGCAGATCCACCAGCAGCTCGACATCGAGCGCGGCATAGCGCAGCCACGGCTCGGGCAGCGGACGGGTGGACCAGTCGACGGCGGAGTGGCCCTTCTCCAGAGCGAAGCCGAGAACGTTCTCGACCATGGCACCCAGGCCGACCCGGGCGAAGCCGGCCAGCCGGCCGGCCAGCTCGGTGTCGAACAGCCGGGTGGGCACCATCCCTATGTCACGCAGGCACGGAAGGTCCTGGGTGGCGGCGTGCAGTACCCACTCGGCGTCGCCGATCGCCTCGCCCAGCGCCGACAGGTCGGGGCAGCCGACCGGGTCGATCAGCACGCTGCCGGCACCTTCGCGGCGCAGCTGTACGAGGTAGGCGCGCTGGCCGTAGCGGTAGCCCGAGGCCCGCTCGGCGTCGACGGCCACCGGGCCCGTACCGGCCGCGAAGGCGGCCACGATCTCGGCGAGTGCCTCGTCCGTGGCGGTCACCGGGGGGATGCCCTCGCGGGGCTCCAGGAGAGGGACCGGCGCCGGTCGGGAATCCGGAGGCGAGTCTCCGGTCGCTCGCAGTGTCGTGTCTGCTGCGGTCTTTTGGGCGTCGGTCACCAGTCAAGGGTATCTGTGTATGCACGTCGCCCGTCGAGGGAACGTTCCCTCGACGGGCGAGCCGGTCGAATGAAGGGTCAGTGAATGATGCCGGTGCGCAGTGCCACCGCCACCATTCCGGCCCGGTCACCGGTGCCGAGCTTGCGTGCGATGCGGGCCAAGTGGCTCTTCACGGTCAGTGCCGACAGCCCCATCGAGACGCCGATGGCCTTGTTGGACTGGCCCTCCGCCACCAGCCGCAACACCTCGACCTCGCGGCCCGACAGCTCCCGGTAGCCGCCGGGGTGGCCGGGGGCGCCCGGAGGGCGGCGCTGCATACGGGCCGCGTTGGCGCCGATCGGCGAGGTGCCGGGGCGGCCGGGAAGGCCCAGGTTGGTGCGGGTACCGGTGACGACATAGCCCTTGACGCCGCCGGCCAGGGCGTTGCGTACGGCGCCGATGTCGTCGGCCGCGGACAGCGCGAGGCCGTTGGGCCATCCCGCCGCCCGGGTCTCGGACAGAAGCGTGAGGCCGGAGCCGTCTGGAAGGTGGACGTCGGCAACGCAGATGTCGCGCGGGTTGCCGACGCGGGGACGGGCCTCCGCGATGGACGACGCCTCGATCACGTCACGCACTCCGAGAGCCCACAGATGGCGGGTGACGGTGGAGCGGACGCGAGGGTCGGCCACGACGACCATGGCCGTCGGCTTGTTCGGGCGGTAGGCGACCAGGCTCGAAGGTTGCTCGAGGAGAACAGACACCGGGCCTCCTGGGGGGAGTGGCGGGGACGGAAGCCGACTTGGGGGAGCCGGAATGATCCGTGTTTGAAGGGTCACTGACCTCTTCGGCAGCAATCCGGCGGGACTTTAGACTTTGATCACGATTTAGTTAGGGGCAATTCGGGCAAATCGGATGCGTGATCGATCAGAGGTGAGCACTCGGTGCGCACCGAGATGATCAAAGTCGTACGCGCCGTCACGCGGATCGCATGCGGCGGGTGGCGGCGCGGTGATCATGGCGTGGGCCGGGCGTGAACTATCACCGGGACCGGCTCTGCACAAACATGATCACCGCGGCTCGGGCCGCAAGGAAAAGCGCAGCTCAGCGGGGCTGTGCGCCGCGACGCTGCGGCAGCGGGACGATCCCGCCGCGCGGCGTCATGTCGAGCGTGGCCGGCGGCAGGCCCGCGACCTGGCACAGCAGATCGCACCACGCCGACAGATGCACCGCCAGCTCCGGCACTCCGCCGGGCCCTTCGGCCGGTGTCCATGACGCCCGGATCTCGATCTGCGTCGCGGGCTCGCGCGCCGCGAGCCCGCCGAAGTAGTGCGAGCCGGCGCGGGTCACGGTCCCGCTCGGTGCGCCGTAGCGCACCCCGCGCGCATCCAGCGCACCCGTGAGCCAGGACCACGACACCTCCGGCAACAGCGGATCGGCGCCCATCTCCGGCTCCAGCTCCGCCCGTGCCAGCGTCACCACCCGGAAGGTGCCCTGCCAGGTGTCGTCGCCGGCCGGGTTGTGCAGCACCACCAGCCGGCCGTCCGCCAGATCCTTGTCCTCGCCGTCCGGACCGGATCCGCGCTCGACGACCGCTGCCTCCAGCGCATACGCATACGGCGCGAGCCGTTTCGGAGCGGGCGTCGGGTCGATCTCGATCTCCGGCCGCAGTCGTGCCGCGCGGAGCGCCTCGACCGCCTGACGGAAGGGGATCGGGGCCTCGTCCGCGCTGTCCGCGAGGTGTTCGTGAGCCGCAGCCATGCCCGGAAGATTAGGCGGAACCGGGCCCGCATACGGGGAGGACACCCGGTGCGCGCGTCGCCCATTCGGAGGCGCCCCCGGGCGCATGCGGAGATATCGGCCACCTGGCCAATTCGGCGGGGATGCCGTCGTGCGAAGATTTGGGGCGTGAGCGCCAACGAATGCCCCACGGGCCAGCAGCAGACCGGTACGCACGACTCGGCCTTCCTCAAGGCATGCCGGCGTGAGCCGGTGCCGCACACGCCGGTGTGGTTCATGCGTCAGGCGGGGCGCTCACTCCCCGAGTACCGCAAGGTCCGCGAGGGCATCGCGATGCTCGACTCCTGCATGCGGCCCGAACTGGTCACCGAGATCACGCTCCAGCCCGTGCGCCGCCACAACGTCGACGCCGCCATCTACTTCAGCGACATCGTCGTCCCCCTCAAGGCCATCGGTATCGACCTCGACATCAAGCCCGGTGTCGGCCCGGTCGTCGAGAACCCGATCCGCACCCGCGCGGACCTGGAGCAGCTGCGCACCCTCGAGCCCGGTGACGTCTCGTACGTCACCGAGGCCATCGGGATGCTGGTCCGCGAGCTGGGCGGCACGCCGCTGATCGGCTTCGCCGGCGCGCCCTTCACGCTCGCCAGCTACCTCGTCGAGGGCGGCCCGTCGCGCAACCACGAGCGCACCAAGGCCCTCATGTACGGCGACCCGCAGCTGTGGGCCGACCTGCTGGACCGCCTCGCCGACATCACCGCCGCCTTCCTCAAGGTCCAGATCGAGGCCGGGGCGAGCGCCGTCCAGCTCTTCGACTCCTGGGTCGGCGCACTCTCGCCGGCCGACTACCGCCGCTCCGTGATGCCCGCCTCCACCAAGGTCTTCCAGGCGGTCGAGGGCTATGGCGTCCCGCGGATCCACTTCGGCGTCGGCACCGGCGAACTCCTCGGCCTGCTGGGCGAGGCGGGCGCGGATGTCGTCGGCGTCGACTGGCGGGTGCCGCTGGACGAGGCGGCCCGCCGCGTCGGTGCCGGCAAGGCGTTGCAGGGCAACATCGACCCGGCCGTGCTCTTCGCGCCCCGCGAGGCCGTCGAGACCAAGGCCCGTGAGGTCCTCGACGCGGCCGCCGGCCTGGAAGGCCACATCTTCAACCTCGGCCACGGCGTACTGCCCTCCACCGACCCGGACGCGCTGACCCGCCTCGTCGAATACGTCCACACGCAGACGGCCCGCTGAGCGGAACCGGAGGGCCACGGCCGGACCGGGACGGGAGACAGGAAGGGCCTGCGGTGCCGGACCGTCAGGCCCCGGCGTCCCGTACGGCAGCCGTGGCCTTGCGGGCCGCTACCAGGACGGGGTCCCAGACCGGCGAGAACGGCGGGGCGTAGCCGAGGTCGAGGGCGGTCATCCGCTCCACGGTCATTCCGGCCGTCAGCGCGACGGCCGCGACGTCCACCCGCTTGCCCGCACCCTCACGGCCGACGATCTGCACTCCCAGCAGCCGGCCCGTACGGCGCTCGGCGAGCATCTTGACGTGCATCGGGCGGGCGCCGGGGTAGTAGCCGGCGCGGTTGGTGGCCTCGACGGTCACCGTCACGAAGCGCAGACCGGCGGCGTGCGCCTGGCGTTCCAGCAGTCCCGTCCGGGCGATCTCCAGATCACAGACCTTGCTGACGGCCGTGCCGACGACACCGGGGAAGGTCGCATAGCCGCCGCCCACATTGGCGCCGATGACCTGCCCGTGCTTGTTGGCATGGGTGCCCAGCGCGATATGGCGCAGCTGCCCGGAGACCAGGTCGAGGACCTCGACACAGTCGCCGCCCGCCCAGATGTGCTCCTGGCCGCGGACCCGCATCCCGAGGTCGGTGAGCAGCCCGCCGGACTCGCCCAGCGGCAGCCCGGCCGCGGCGGCGAGCGTGGTCTCGGGGCGTACGCCCAGGCCCAGCACGACCACGTCCGCCGGGTACTCGGCATCCTCCGTGGTGACCGCGCGGGCCCTGCCGTCCCCGTCGGTCAGCACGCCGGTGACGGTCGCCCCGCGCACCGTCTCGATGCCCATCGCGCACATCACCTCATGGACGAGCGCGCCCATGTCCGGGTCGAGGGTGGACATGGGCTGTGCGCTCTGCTCCAGGACGGTGACCTCGTAGTCGCGGCGGATCAGTGCCTCGGCCATCTCCACACCGATGTAGCCGGCACCCACGACGACCGCCCGCCTGCCCGGCGAGGCGTCCAGGGAGTCCAGCAGCGCCCGGCCGTCGTCGAGGGTCTGCACGCCGTGCACACCGGGTGCGTCGATCCCCGGGAGGTCGGGGCGGCGCGGGCGGGCGCCGGTCGCCAGCACCAGCTTGTCGAAGCCGGTCCATGACTCCCGGCCGCCGTTGTCCAGCTCCCGGGTGCGCACCCGGCCGCGTTCCAGGTCGAGTTCGGTGACCTCGTGGCGCATCCGCAGATCGATGTCCCGGGCGCGGTGCTCCTCCGGCGTCCGGGCGATCAGTGCGTCCGGGCCGTCGACCTCGCCGCCCACCCAGTAGGGGATGCCGCAGGCGGAGTACGAGGCGAAATGGCTGCGCTCGAACGCGGTGATCGCCAGCTCGCCGGGCTTCCTCAGCCGGCGTGCCTGCGAGGCGGCCGCCATCCCCGCCGCATCGCCCCCGACGATCACCAACTGCTCCGCCGCCATGCCGTGGCTCCTTCGTCGTATGCATGCTCCGCCGTGCCGCTTCGCACGGTTCGCCCGTCAGCCGGGCCACCCTCTGGGGGCCTCAGCGCTCCAGGACCAGCGCCAGCCCCTGCCCCACGCCGATGCACAGCGCGGCGAGCCCCGTACCCGAGCCCAGGGCGGCGAGCTGGTGGGCCACCGCCCCCGCGAGACGGGCTCCGGAGGCTCCCAGCGGGTGGCCGATGGCGATGGCGCCGCCGCGCGGATTCACCACGGCCGGGTCCAGCTCGGGCCACTGTCCGATGCAGCCCAACGCCTGGGCCGCGAACGCCTCGTTGAGCTCGAACGTCGCCACCTCGTCGAAGCCCCGCCCGGACCGCTCCAGCGCGCGCCGCACCGCCTCCACCGGCCCCAGGCCGAACAGCTGCGGCTCGACGCCGGTCACGGCACTCGCGCCGATACGGGCCAGCGGTTCGCGCCCCGTGGCCCGCAGCCCCTCCTCGTCGACCAGCAGCAGCGCGGCCGCACCATCGTTGAGCGGTGAGGAGTTCCCGGCGGTGACCGTGCCGCCCGCCGTACGGAACACCGGCTTCAGCTTGGACAGCGACTCCAGGGAGGACGCCTCCCGGATCGTCTCGTCCCGCACGAGCTCCACGTCCGGCAGTGGCACGACCTCCGCGTAGTAGGCGCCCTCCTGCCAGGCGCGGACCGCCTTCTGGTGGCTGGCCAGCGCGAAGACGTCCTGCTGCTCGCGGGTGATGCCGTGCTGGTCGGCGATCAGCTCGGCGCCCTCGCCCAGCGCGACGGTCCACTCCGGGGCCATCCGTGGATTGACCATGCGCCAGCCCAGCGTCGAGGAGAACATCTCCTGATGGCCCGCGGGGAAGGCGCGTTCGGCCTTGCGCAGCACATAGGGCGCACGGCTCATCGACTCCACACCGCCCGCCACCGCGATATGCGCATCGCCGTGCGCAATGGCGCGGGCCGCCTGGATGACCGCCTCCAGACCGGACCCGCACAGCCGGTTCACGGTCACGCCGGGGACGGTCACCGGCAGCCCGGCGAGGAGTACCGCCATCCGCGCCACATTGCGGTTGTCCTCGCCCGCGCCGTTCGCGTCGCCGAAACAGACGTCGTCGATCCGCGCCGGATCGAGGTCCGGGGTGCGGTTCACCAGGGCCTTGACCACATGGGCCGCGAGATCGTCCGGCCGGATCGCGGCCAGCGCGCCGCCGTACTTGCCGACGGGGGTCCGTACGGCGTCGACGATGTACACATCCCGTACGCGTGGGTCGGTCATCAGGCCCTGTCCTCGCTGTCCCGGTTCGACGGTCGGCGGGCGGTACGAAGATCGCCACCCGCCGACCAAGAGTCTTTGCCCGCCGCTGCCCGCTGTCAACGGGGCTCCCGGTCACCTTGCCCGGCCGCCGCGGACGTTGCGCGGAGCGTGATCCGGTCCCGGTCCGGCCGGTGTGCTCTGAGAGAGTGGGGGCATGAGCGCAGCGCACACCCGTACGGGCCACGGGCCCGGCAGCACCGGTCACGTGGTCGTCATCGGTGGAGGCATCTCCGGGCTGGCGGCGGCGCACCGACTGCTCGAAGGCGGCGCCCGGGTGACCGTCCTGGAGGCGGCGGACCGGCTGGGCGGCAAGCTGTACGCGGGCGAGATCGAGGGCGTACCGGTCGATCTGGGTGCCGAATCGATGCTGGCCCGGCGGCCGGAGGCGGTGGAACTCGCGCGCGCCGTCGGGATCGGCGACCGGCTCCGGCCGCCCACCACGGCGACGGCGTCCCTTTGGACGCGCGGCGCGCTGCGCCCGATGCCCAAGGGCCACGTCATGGGCGTCCCCGGGGACCTCGGTCCGCTCGCCGCCTCCGGTGTCATCTCCCCGGAGGGCCTCGCCCGTATCGACGAGGACACCCGGCTGCCGCGCACCGAGGTCGGCGAGGACGTCGCCGTCGGCGCCTACGTCGCCGAACGCCTGGGCCGCGAGGTCGTCGACCGGCTCGTGGAGCCCCTCCTCGGCGGGGTGTACGCGGGCGACGCCTACCAGATCTCGATGCGCGCCGCCGTCCCCCCGCTGTTCGAGGCCGCGCGGACGAACCGTTCGCTGCTCGACGGCGTCCGGGGCATTCAGGCGCGGTCCGCCGCTGCCGTCCCCCAGACCGGAGCCGCCGCGACCGGCCCCGTCTTCATGGGCATCGAGGGCGGCATCGGGACGCTGCCGGGCGCGGTGGCCGATGCCGTACGGGCCAAGGGCGGCGAGATCCGTACGGGCACCCCGGTCACCGCGGTGCGGCGGTCCTCCCAGGGCTGGCAGCTCGACCTCGACGGTGCCGCGCTCACCGCGGACGCCGTCGTCCTCGCCACCCCCGCGCACGCCACGGCCCGCCTCCTCGCCCCCGTCTGCGGGCCGGCCGCGGCCGAGCTGGACTCCGTCGAGTACGCCTCCATGGCGCTGGTGACCATGGCCTTCCGCCGCGCCGACGTCGAGGAGCGGCTGACCGGCAGCGGCTTCCTCGTACCGCCCGTGGACGGCCGCAAGATCAAGGCGTCCACCTTCTCGAGCAACAAGTGGGGCTGGACCGGCGGCTTCGACCCGGACCTCTTCGTGCTGCGCACCTCCATCGGCCGCTACGGCGACGAGGCGGACCTGGCGCGCGAGGACTCCGAACTGGTCGGTTTCTCGCGGGCGGACCTGCGGGAGGCGGTCGGGCTGACCACCGCGCCGGTCGCCTCCCGGGTCACCCGCTGGGACGGCGGACTGCCCCAGTACCCGGTCGGCCACCTGGAGCGGGTGGGCCGGATCCAGGACGCCGTGGCGCAGCTTCCGGGCCTGCGGGTGTGCGGTGCGCTCTATACGGGCGTCGGCATCCCGGCCTGTATCGCCTCGGCCCGCACGGCCGCCGACGACATCCTCGCCACCCTGCGCCCGGACTCCGTCCCCGCCGAGTGAGAATGGACGACATGACAGACGCTTCCACTCCCGCTTCCGCACCGCAGGCACCCGCGGCGCCCGAGAAGGTTCCGCACGCCGGCAAGAAGGCCAAGGACCTCAACGAGATCATCCGCTACACCCTCTGGTCGGTGTTCAAGCTGCGCGACGTCCTCCCGGAGGACCGCGGCGGCTACGCCGAGGAGGTCGAGGAGCTGTTCGCGCAGCTCGCGGCCAAGGACGTGGTGGTCCGCGGCACCTATGACGTGTCCGGCCTGCGCGCCGACGCCGACGTGATGATCTGGTGGCACTCGGAGAGCTCGGACGCTCTCCAGGAGGCGTACAACCTCTTCCGCCGTACCCGTCTGGGCCGCGCGCTGGAGCCGGTGTGGTCGAACATGGCGCTGCACCGCCCCGCCGAGTTCAACAAGTCGCACATCCCGGCCTTCCTGGCCGACGAGCAGCCGCGCGCCTATGTGAGCGTCTACCCCTTCGTGCGCTCCTACGAGTGGTACCTCCTCCCCGACGAGGACCGGCGCCGCATGCTGGCCGACCACGGCAAGATGGCCCGCGGCTTCCCGGACGTGCGCGCCAACACCGTGCCGTCGTTCTCGCTCGGCGACTACGAGTGGGTGCTGGCGTTCGAGGCCGATGAGCTCTACCGCATCGTCGACCTGATGCGTCATCTGCGCGGCTCCGAGGCGCGGATGCACGTCCGCGAGGAGATCCCGTTCTACACCGGGCGCCGCAAGCCGCTCTCCGAGCTGGTCGCGGGTCTGGCGTAACCGGACGGGCGGTGCGTCCGGCCGGGCGCGCACAGCCGCACACAGCACCACGGGCCGCCCCCGAGGGGGCGGCCCGTGGCATGTGCGGTCCCGGTTACTTCCCCGGCAGCGCGTGCTGCGCCCGGGTCGCCTGCTGGCCCGGCACCGGCTCCGCCCGCGGCCCGCAGTACACCCGGTGCGCCGGGATCTTGCCGCGCAGCAGATACGCCTCGGCGTACTTGTTCACGCAGGCGTTGTCACCGAACGCGATGCCGTGGGTGCCCGACCTGTTCTCGGTCACCAGCGAGGAGCCGGGCAGCCGCCGCTGGAGCTCCAGTGCTCCCCGGTACGGCGTTGCCGCGTCCCGCTCGGCCGCCAGCAGCAGCACCGGCGGCAGCGCGCCGGGCTCGGTGTGGATGTCGAGCGGACCGCGCGGCCCGTGGAGCGCCTCGTCGAACTCGGTCGAGGCCGCACGGCCGGCGACCTCGGCCAGGTCCGCTCCGCCGGCGTGGCCGTCCGCCCGGTGCACCGCGGCGTCGAGCTCGGCCGCGGCGGTCTGCGTCCGGTCGGGCCAGAAGGCGCACGGCAGGTTCATCCACGCGTTGTCCCAGGTCTCGAACGGCGCGATCCGGGCGATCTCCGTGTTGTCCCGGTCCCAGGTCCGCCAGTCGTGCGGCCAGCGCGCGTCATTGCACTCCACGGCGGTGTAGACGGCGTTGCTGTTCTCCTCGGCCTTGGCACCGCCGGAGCGCGGCATGGCCTGGGCGCTCAGCGGCTTGGGGTCGCCGTGCAGATACCCCGAGAGCGCCTCGGCGCGCATCGGCCAGAAGGCGTCGTTGTAGCCGGTCTTGAGGAACGCGGACTGGAGCTGGCCGGCGCCGATCTTCCCGTTGAGCGGATGGTGGCGCAGCTTGTTCGCGGCCGAGTCGTAGGCGTGCTGCACCGCCCGCACGGTCGTGCCGAGGTGGTAGTGGCTGTTGTGCCGGGCGGTCCAGCGCAGGAAGTCGCTCCAGCGGCGCTGGAAGGAGACGTCCTGGTCGAGGTTGTTGCGGTACCAGATCTGCCGGGGCGCGGGATTGACGACACTGTCGAAGAGCATCCGCCGGACGTGGCCGGGGAAGAGCGTCGCATAGACCGCGGCGAAGTACGTCCCGTACGAGGCGCCCATGAAATTCAGCTTCTTCTCGCCGAGCGCGGCCCGCAGCATGTCCAGATCGCGGGCGTTGTTGACGGAGTTGTAGTAGGGCAGGTCCGCGCCTGCCCGGCGGACGCAGCCGCGGGCATACTCCCTGGCCTCGGCCGCCTTCCGGCGCTTGAAGGCCGCATCGGGGTGGGTCCGGCTGTCGGTGGGCGCCTTGGCGAACTCCTTGGGGTCCTGGCACGACAGCGGCGCCGAGCGGCCCACGCCGCGTGGCGCATAGCCCACGAAGTCGTAGGCGCGGGCCAGTTTGTTCCACTTGGGGAGCCCGCCGTAGAGCGGGAACTCCATGCTGGACGCGCCGGGGCCGCCGGGGTTGAAGACCAGGGAACCCTGCCGCTCGCCGCGCGCGGTGGCCCGGGCCCGGCTGACGGTCAGGTGGATCTTCTTGCCGTCGGGGCGCGCATAGTCGAGGGGAACGGTGAGCCTGCCGCACTCGACGGTCGACGGCAGATGCTCCACCGGTGCGCAGCGGCCGAAGCCGAGGCGGTGCGCAACGGGTGCGGGTGGCGCTGCGGTGGCCCCCGTGGCGCCGCCTGCCGGGGCAGTGGCGAGGGCGGTCACCAACAGCGACCCGATGGTGCCGTACAACGCAAGTGCTCTCACTGGCCGTCCCTTCGTGTGTGCATACAAAAGGGATAGTTGGGGCGGCGATTGTCGATGTAAAGCACCTGGCACCGGTGTCGGAGGCTATGCCCCGGAAGAGTGGAGCGCGGCGCGCAACGTGGGGTCGGTGAGGGCTACGGGGCCACGGAGAGCGAAAGAGGTGAGTGAGGCAGGAGCGGCGGGGGAGTCGGAAGTGCTGGGCAGTTGCCGTTCGCCCGCTTGGGTGGCCCAGTTGCTGTACGGGTGGAGCTCGAAGCGGGCCACGGCCCAGGTGCCGAGGGTGAGGATCAGCGGGAGCGTGAACCAGGCCAGGAGCGGCCCGTGGTCCGCACCGGACGCCGCCGTCCCGTAGGAGGCGGCGGCGGACAGCGGAACCAGGAGGGCGGCGCCCTGTACCAGGCGGACGGCGGTGGCGATGCCCGGGCGGGCCGCGGCGGGCAGCGCCAGCCCGTCGGTCACCAGCCGGTCGGCCACCTCCCGCACCGCGTCCTCGCCGGCCAGGGCGTCCCGTATCGCCGGTATGCGGCGCTGCCCTTCGGGCCCTATGGCGCTCAGCGTGGCGCGCTCGACGGCGTCCTTGCCGACCGGGTCGACGACGGTGGCCCAGCCGGTGTCGGCGAGCAGCAGCCGCCGTTGCTGGGCCATCAGCACCAGGACCAGATCCGCGAGCCGGTGCGGGCCGCCGGAGAGGTAGGCCATCTCGTAGAGGGTCAGCCCGGGGCGGTGGCCCCCGTCGGCCGGATCCGGGACGGCCCCGGGCGACGCCTCCGGGGCCGGGCGGGTGGTGCGCGCGGCGGCGACCGCGGCACGGCAGAGGAGCGCACAGGAAAGCACCGCCGCAGCCGAGGCGATGAGGAAGAAAAGGAGCCACATGGCCGTGGTTCTACGGGATCAGTACAAAAACGGCCACAAAATTTCTCACCATGCGGGCGCCACGGGTGCCGGCCCTCAGCCCCCGCCGCAGCCGCCGCCCCCGCAGCTCGAACCGCCGCCGCAGCTCGAACCACCCCCGCACGACGAGCCGCTGCCGCAGGACGCACCGCTGCTGCCGCAGCCGGACCCGGAACCGCCGTCGGAGGAGCCGCACCAGGAACCGCCGTCGCTCCCCGAGCCGCCCCCACCGTCACCGGACGAGGAACCGCCGCCCGATGCGGCGGCCGTGGCCCGCTGCGCCTCGTCGAACTGCTGCCGCAGCAACTCGTCCGCGATCAGCGCCGTACCGCCGAGCGCCACCACCAGCGCGGCCGGCTGCCAGGCCCCGCCCACGCCGCCGCCGGCGGAGCGGGCCGCCTTCGCGGAGCGCAGGGCGAACGAACCCGCCTTCGTGATCCGGCGGGTGAACACCTTCCCGCAGAGTCCCCCCACGAAGAGACCACCGATCACCGCGGGGAGCGTCCGGAGGACCGGCGGCGGCCCGGACGGAACGTCACCGACGAAGGACAGCAGCAGCGCGACGAAGAAGAGCACCACGCAGGCCGTCCGCTGGACGCCCGCCAACCGGCGCCACCCCCGGCCGAGCTCCGGACGCCGCATCAGACCGCGGGCCGCCAGCCGGTCACCGACCCCCTGGACCGCCGGGCTGCGCATCGCCGTGGCGCGCAGCACGGCCAGACCGCCGCCCGGTGTCCGGGCGATGGCGTCCAGTACGGCCGCCTCGACCGCGTCGTGGGCGAAGGCCTGCCGTACGGTCACCACTCCCGGGCCGCCCACCGCCAGCCGGCCGTCCTCGTGCATTCCGGCGATCGCGGCGTCCACCACCCGGCCGGGCCCGCCGGCGAGGAACGCCGTCTCCCACACCTCGTGTACCAGGGCGTCCTTCCGCCGGACGGACGGCGTCCGCAAACGGACCCGAGCCGCGCCGAAGAGGAGCACCGACGAGGAGGCGCCGACCCCCAGATACACCCACGGGACGAAGGACATCGCGCTCACCTCCGGTGCAGGGCGAGCCGGATGGCACGAGCCATACGGGCCACGGGCCGTGCTGACGGCGGCCTGGGGCCGGCCCGATCCCGCCACCAGCGCGTCAACTGCTGCCGCGCGGCCGGGTCTTCGGGGCGCCCCTGGGCCAGCAGATGCGCCGCGAAGTCCAGGGCGTCCTGGCGGTAGCCGCCGCTCATGGGCCGGTGCCGCGCATAACCGAGGAACGCGGCCCGGTAGCCGGCGCCGAGGATCTCGGGCAGCTCGGGCGCGACCTTGGCGACGACCGCGGCCCGCTTGGCGGTCAGCGCCCGGCTCTGCACCCGCAGCCGCGTGCGGTCGAAGCCCTCGGGGGCCGGCGTCCCGGCGACCAGCGCGGACAGCAGCGCGGTCTGCGCCAGCGCCAGCCGCTGCCGGGCGGCCTCGGTGCCCTCGGCCGGGTCGCCGCCCGCGCCGCTGCCCGTCACCGTGTCGGGCGCCGGGTCAGGGACGGGCGCCGTGTCCCGCCGGGTGCGGACGCCCGGCGCGGTCTCCGGCGCCGCTTCAGACCGCTTGGGCATGGCGGGCCTCCTTCAGCACGGTGCGTATCGCATCGAGTTCACCGGCCAGCTCCCCGCCCTCGGGGAAGTCCTCGTCCCGCTCCAGCAGCACACCGGGCGGGGTGGTCCGGGCACACAGCTCGGCGAGGACGTCCAGCACCGGCCGGGTCACCGGGTGGGCATGGCTGTCGTGCCACACCCCGTCCCGCTCCACACCGCCCGCGATATGGACGTACGCAAGGGCCTCGATCGGCAGCTCGTCCAGGGCGACCGCAGGGTCCTCGCCCCGGTTGATGTGGTTGGTGTGGAGGTTGGCGACATCGATGAGCAGCCGCACCCCGGTCCGCTCGACGAGTCCGGTCAGGAACTGCCCCTCGGTCAGCTCCTCGCCCGGCCAGTTGATGAGGGCGGCGATGTTCTCCAGCGCCAGCGGCACCGGCAGCGCGTCCTGGGCGATGCGTACGTTCGCGCACAGCACGTCCAGCGCGTCACGGGTGCGCGGTACGGGCAGCAGATGCCCGGCCTCCATGCGCGGGGAGGCGGTGAGCGGACCGCCGGCCCGGACGAAGGCGATGTGCTCGGTGACCAGCGGTGCGCCCAGCATCTCGGCGCGCTCGGCGAGGGCGGCCAGCCGGCCGGAGTCCGGGCGGTCGGCGCCGCCGAGGCCGAGTGAGACTCCGTGCGGGATGACGGTCGTGCCGCGCTCGCGCAGCTCCTCCAGGGCATGCGGCAGATGGTCGGCGCAGAGGTTCTCCGCCACCACCTCGACCCAGTCCACCCCGGGCAGCTCCGCGATTTCCGCGGCGATTTCCGGCCGCCAGCCGATCCCCGTACCAAGGCGCTCCATGGCTCCCCCTCTCGCTCCGTGGTGTGGGTACTCATGGCCCCGGTACGACACACCGAACCCTGGAGCGGACGAGTTCAGAGGTTGATTTGAGCTTCCTCCACGACGTCGCGGGTCCGCTCGGCGGCTCGGCACGACGGGGGCGCGGGCGCGCGGAACCCCCTCGGGAAGCACCTCGCCGCGGTGGCCCGATCCGGCCGGGGCCCGGCGCCCGGCGGGCACCTCAGCGGCCCTCCATGGCCGAGCCCCCTGGCGCCTGAAGAGTCCGGCGCACGGCGTCGCGGAGCCAGTGGTGGCCTCCGTCGGCTGCGTGGCGGGGGTGCCATGCCATGCCGACCGTCAGCGGCGGCAGGGACAGGGGGATGTCGAGGAGGCGCAGGCCGAGGGTGGTGGCGGGGTCGGTGAGGGGGGAGGGGGCGGCGCCGGGGAGTGCGGTGGGGATGAGGCAGACGACATCACTGCGCGCGGCGAGGGTCATCGCGGCCAGGTGGCTGGGGAGGACGGCCGCGACCCGCCGGTGGAGGTTCCGCTCGGCCAGGGCGGTGTCCAGGGGGCCGGTGAACCGGCCGCGGCGGCTCACCACGACGTGTTCGGCGGCAGCGAGCCGGTCCGGGGTCAGGGTCCCTTCGGCTAGGGGGTGGCCGGGCCGGACGGCCGCCGCCATCCGGAGGGTGACCAGCTCTTCGACCTGGGTCTCGGGGTCGACGTGGTCGATGGACCCGACCTCCAGGTCGATCCGGCCCTCGCGCAGGGCCGGTCCGGCTTCCAGCTCCTCGGCCCGGAACCGCAACGAAACCCCTGGCGCCTCCTGCCGGGCCAGCCGCAGCAGCCCGGGGGCGAGTGCCGCGCCGACCAGGTCGGCCGTCTGGAGGGTGAAGGTGCTGCGCAGGGCAGCGGGGTCGACGCCGCTGCCGGGAGCGAGCAGTGCTCCGAGGCGGCGCACCACCGCGGCTGTCTCCTCGCGCAGGGCCTGGGCGCGGGGAGTGGGAACCATGGTCTGGCCGGCCCGGACCAGGAGGGGGTCCTGGAGGATGCGCCGGAGGCGGGCGAGGGTGCGGCTCATGGCGGCGGGGGACGTGTGCAGGCGGGCGGCGGCGCGGGTGACGCTCTGCTCGGCCAGCAGGGCGTCCAACGCGACGGCGAGATTGGCGTCGATGACAGGGTCAGGACTGCTGCTCAAGTGCGTCATTCCATTTCAGGCAATTATCCCGTGCTGAAGTTCCCATTGTGGCAACACGGCGGTCCTCCACAGGATGAGGGACGTACCGATCCGGCACGACCCCTGAGGTTTTCATGATCGTCATCACTGCTCCCACCGGGAACATCGGCCGCCATCTGCTGCCCCTGCTCCTGGAGTCCGCCCCCGCCCATGACGAGGAAGTGCGCGTGGTCGTGCGCGACCCCGCCCGGCTTCCCGACGCGGTGCGCGAACGCGTCGAGGTGATCACCGGCTCGCACGGCGACGCCGGGGTCGTCGACCGGGCCTTCGAGGGGGCGGACGCCGTGTTCTGGCTCGTCCCCCCGGACGCCTCCCTGGCCCCGGAGGACGCCTACTGCGGCTTCACCCGCCCCGCCGCGAAGGCCCTCGCCGCGCACGGCGTCGGTCACGTCGTCGGCGTCTCCGCGCTCGGCCGCGGCACCCCGCTCGCCGACCGCGCGGGACTCGTCACCACTTCCCTCGCCATGGACGACCTCATCGCCGACACCGGAGTCGCCTACCGGGCCCTGGCCAACCCGTCCTTCTTCGAGAACCTCCTGGAGGAAGCCGACTCGATCCGCGAGAAGGGCGTCTTCACCGACGTCGTCGACGCCGACCGCAGGGCTCCCCTCGTCGCCGTCGCCGACATCGCGGCCGTCGCCGTCGGCCTCCTGCTGGAGCGGTCGTGGACCGGCAGGGACAGCGTCCCGGTCCTCGGGCCGCAGGACCTGTCCCCCAACGACCTGGCCCGCATCATGACCGAGCAGCTCGGGCGCCCCGTCCGATACGAACGCCGGCCGCTCGACGAGCTGTACACCACCCTCGTCGGCTACGGCCTCAACGAGGCGTTCGCCCGGGGCATCGCCGACATGAAGCGGGCCAAGGACGAGGGCCTCGACGCGGGCGTCGCCCGCACCCCGGACACCGCCTCCCGCACCACGTTCGCGCAGTGGTGCGCCCGGACCCTCAAGCCGGCCGTCCTCTCCTGACGACGCACCACCCGGTCATCGCACACAAGATGCCCACCGCACCAGAACGATCCACCACTTCGGAGGCACCCGTCATGCCCGCTGAGGAAACCGCCCCGCCGGTCACCGCGTTCATGCTCATCAAGACCAAGCCCGAGTGGCTCGCCATGACCCCCCAGGAACGGGTGAACGCCTTCGTCACCCAGGTGATCCCCGCGATCAAGGCCAAGACCACCGGCGTCCGGTCACGCTTCTACGACACGGAGTTCTACTCCACCCGCGTCACCGACGTCTGGGTCTGGGAAGCCGACGACCACGACGCCTACCAGCTCCTCATCGACGCGCTGCGCGAAACCCCGTTCTGGGACCGCTACTTCGAGGTCGTCGATCTCCTCGTCGGCACCGAGAACGGCTACGCCCGCACCTACGGCCTCGACCCCGTCGCCACCCTAACCACCTGATACCCCGCCCGCCCCGCGATGCCGATGTCCTCCGCCCCTTGGGGCCGGAGGACGTCGGCGCAGGGCGCGCTCGGCGCAGGAGCAGGGCGCCCAGGGGCGTCGTCAGCGCGCGAGAGACCTGACGCGGTCCGCCCCTTCGGCCACCACAGTCATCCCGGGCGCGATCTCCGTGAACCCGGCATCGCGCACCACGGGCAGACCGCTGCGGGTCAGCTCCTCCCACTGCGCGCGCCCGGCAGCCCGTACGGACAGCGGGAACCCGGCCGTGCGCCAGGCCGCCCGCTCCTCCTCGGACATCTCCCACCACGCCAGCTGCGCACCGTGCCCGACCTGCGCCATCTCCTTGCCGGCCGACATCTCCAGCCCGGGATTGAGCCACAGGACCGGTGCGTCCGCGGCGGGCGCACCGGGGGGCTCGGGATCGTCCAGCTCCGTGCCCGAGACCTGTAGCCGCGCCAGGTCCTTCGGCCAGCCGTCCAGCGGCACCGGCGGGAAGACCCGCACCTCGGCGCGGCGGCCGGTGACCGTGATCCCCGGCAGCGCCTCGGCCCGCCGCCACTCCGCGCCGCGCGCCCGCCGCACCACCTTCCGGATCCGCGCGTCCTGCCAGTCCCGCACCGCCGCGGCCCACTCGCCGCCCCCGGCCGACCGCTCGTCCGACAGCAGCACCAGCACCGCCCGCGCCGCCGTCTCCAGCGCGTCCGTACGCGCCGGGGGCTCGGCGCGCTCGATCCGCGCGACGAGCGGCAGCACGAACTGCGGCGCCGCGTCCCGGTCGGTTTCCTCGTGGCGCAAGGGGCTGCCGGAGTGGTTGCCGGGCTGTCCGGCGGTCTCGGTACTGGTCACCCGCCCAGTCTGCCAGCCCCCACCGACAGCGGCCCCGGCACGGCTCCTGCCCTCCCGCCTCCCGCCGACTCGCCTCCCGCCGACTCGCCTCCCGCCGACTCGCCTCCCGCCGACCCGCCTCCCGGTGGCTCCTGGGGGGAAAGGCGGGCCAACGCCGCCTGCCCGGCCCGGGGTTGCCCCACGTAAAGACGGGGCGGATCGCGCCACCTGGGGGGGCGCCGGGCCGCCGGTCCGGCTACCGTCGGTGCCGGCGGAGCGGACCGCGCCGCCGGGAGGCAGCGGAGGTGCCGGAACGCATGAGGCTGGACGGGGTGGGGCGCCGCTACGGAGTGCGTGGCCCCTGGGTGCTGCGGGAGGTGCAGCTCGACGTGCCCGAAGGCGTGCTGCTGCGGGTCGAAGGGACCAACGGCAGTGGGAAGTCCACGTTGCTGAGGCTGTTGGCAGGGATCGACCGGCCCAGTACCGGACGTATCACCGGCCGCCCGCGCAGCGCCTATGTGCCCGAACGGTTCCCGGCCGCGCTGCCCTTCACCGCCGTCGGCTACCTCACCCACCTCGGCCGCATCCACGGCCTGCGCGGCCCCGAAGCGGCCCGTCGCGCCACCGAGTGGCTCGAACGCTTCGGGGCGGCCGGCCACGCGCGCACCCGGATGGCCGAGCTGTCCAAGGGGACGAGCCAGAAGGTCGCGGTCGCCCAGGCGTTGCTCGCCGAGCCCGGACTCCTGGTCCTGGACGAGGCCTGGACCGGTCTGGACCGCAGCGCACGTGACGTGCTCGACCGCGTGGTCGCCGAGCGGGTCGCGGACGGCGGCACCGTCGTGTTCGTCGACCACGACCCGCAGCGGCTGGCGGGCGCGGCCGACGCCCGCTACCGGGTCACGGACGGGCGGGTGGCGGCTTATGAGGAGTGCGGGAGGGCGGCGGATGCGCAGACCGCGGCCGGGCCCCGCGTGCTCATCGAGGCCGAGGGCGCACCGGGAAGCCTGCCGGCCGCCGGAGCGCCGCAGCTGCCCGGCGGACCGGAGATCGCGCCCGGACCGGACGGGACGACCCGGCTGACGGTTCCGGCCCCGCACTCCGACGCCCTGCTGCGCGCCCTGCTCACCGCCCGTCCGCCCTGGCACATCCGCGCGGTCACCGCCGCCCCACGGCCGTACGACGCCCCCGGCACCGCCCCTGTCACCGACGATGCCCCCGCACCCCACGAGGCCCCACTCCCGTGATTGCTCTCCTCCGCTATCAGACGGCACTGCTCATCGGCTCGTACCGCTGGCTGCCGCCGGTCATCCTCTACGCCGTCTGGCTGACCATCGGCATCCGGAGCGGCGACCCGATGCTCGGCACGTTCGGCTACGCCGCCGGCGGACTGCTGCCGACCGCCGTATGGCTGACCCGGACCTGTGTCACCAACGAGCCGCCGGGCGCCCGCAATTGCGCAGCGGCCGCCGCCGGGCCCGGCCGGGTGCACCTCGCCTGCGTGCTGACTGCGGTCGGCACCGGGCTGCTGCTCGCACTCATCGGTACGGCAGTGGTCCTGTCGCTGGCGGACCCGCACTCCAACAACCACGACGTGGCCGTTCCGGTCCTGCCCGCGGCCTTCGCCGGGCTGCTCGCCGCGGTGGTGTGTCTGCTGATGGGCACCGCCATCGGCGCGCTGAGCAACCGGCCGGTACTGCGCAGCACCGGCTGGAGCATCCTGACGGGCCTGATCGCCGCCCTGCTGCTGTCGGTGCTGGGCGCCTCGCCCGCCAACGCCGCGGTATGGGGACTGGTCACCGGCTCCGTCCACGGGACGGTCAGCACCCCCTGGCTGCCACTCGCCGCCACCGCCCTGATCGCGGCCGCCGCCACCGCCGCCGCCTGCGCCCTGAGTTCCCGACGGAGCTGAGGGGTTGGGAGGGCGGATGGGGCTGAGGTGCCGGGTGAGCGGGCGGCGCCCAGGGTTCGGGTGAGCGGACGGCGCCGAGGCGTCGGGTGAGCGGCCTGGGCCGGTCGCCGGAGCTGACAGGCGAGGCCGAGACCCCCTCCGGATTTCTCCCCCGCCCCCTCCCCCTCTCCCCCTTTGGGGGAGGGGGCGGGGGTGGGTTCGGGGGTGGGGGGGGGAAGAGCGGGCGTACGCCGGTCCGCCTGCCCCGGCCGACCGGCGGCCCGCCGCTGCTGCGTCAGTGGTGCCAGGGGCCGGTCACCGCGAACGTCGTTCCCGGTGTGTAGCAGTTGACGTACATCGTCCGGTGGTCGGGCGAGAACGTCACGCCCGCGAACTCGCCCCACTCCGGCTTCTCCGGGGTGCCGATGTTCTGCCGGCCGCGCGCCATCGCATAGACCGCACCGCGCCGGGTGAGGCCGAAGACGTGCTGGGCGCCCTCACCGTCCTCGCACACCATCAGGCCTCCGCTGGGCGCGAGGCTGATGTTGTCGGGGGATTCGCCGGGCAGTTGGAGGTCGGCGTCCGGGCCGAAGACGACGACCTGGGTCAGTTGCCGCTTCTTCGGGTCGTACTTCCACACCTGTCCGTAGTGGTCGGCCGCCGAGCCGTCTTCGCGGTGCGCAAAGCTGGAGACGAAGTAGACGCAGGAGCCGCCCCAGTAGCAGCCCTCCAGCTTCTGGGCGTGGGTGATGCCGCCGGGGCCGAAGTCCTGGAAGCGGATCGGGGTCTCACGGGCGAGCGGATCGGGCACATCCACCCAGGTGACGTGGTCGAAGGTGGTGCCGGGCCGTTGGATGGTGGACAGGTCGGGCACACCGGGGACGCGCAGCGCCTGGAGCCGGCCGCCGGCCCGGAGCGAACCGCGGCCGCCCCTCGGCTTGTTGGGCAGGAAGCGGTAGAACAGGCCGAAGGGCTTGTCGAAGGCGTCCTCGGTCTCGTAGACGGTGCCGGTGCCGGGGTCCACGGCGATCGCCTCGTGCTGGAAGCGGCCCATCGCGGTCAGCGGGACCGCGCCGGTGCGCCGCGGGTCGTAGGGGTCGACCTCGAAGATGAACCCGTGGTCCTTGGTGTAGTTCTCCTCACCGGCCCGGTGCTCGGTCTCCTCGCAGGTCAGCCAGGTGTTCCAGGGGGTGGGGCCGCCCGCGCAGTTGGTGGAGGTGCCGGCGATGGCGACCCGCTCGGAGCGCACCGTGTTGTCCGGGCCGAGCTCCAGGGCCGTGCAGCCGCCCTCACCACCGGGGTCGTACGTCAGGTCGCGGACCCTGGGGACGGCTTGGCGGGAGCCCGTACGGTTCTCGTGGTTGCGGACGAGGCGGGTGCCGCCGTGGTGGCCGGAGGAACCGGGAGAACCCGGAAAAGCAGCCATGCCGTCGCAGTTGCTGGGCACCTTGCCCTCCCCCGAGCGCAGCGGGTCGCCTTCCCGGGAGAGGACCCGGTAGCGGAAGCCCCGGGGGAGGTCGAGCAGGCCGTCGGGGTCGGGGACCAGCGGGCCGTAGCCGCGCTGCCCCATGCTCTGGGCGGTCGCGGTCCCCGTGAAGAGCTCCGTGAGGCTTCCGGAGAAGGCGATTCCCGCCCCGAGCGCACCGGTTCTTGCCAGGATCTGACGTCGTGTCGCGGACATGGGCAACTCCCTGTTGGCGGACAGGTGAAGTGACCCGCTCGTGTGTACCATGCGGCCGGGCCGCCGGGAACCAGGCTGCGCCCCCGGTGTTTCCGCCAGGCGCCCCGTCTACCGGGAGTTGCCGGCCACCAGGGGGCCCGCGTCGCGTGCCAGCGCCGTCAGCCGGGAGATCGCCCGGAAGTACTTCTTGCGGTAGCCGCCGCGCAGCATCTCCTCGCTGAACAGCTCGTCGAAGGCCTTGCCGGAGGTCAGCACCGGCACCTCACGGTCGTAGAGCCGGTCCGCGAGGACGACCAGGCGCAGCGCCGTGGACTGGTCGGGCACCGCCTGGACGTCGGTGAGGCAGACCGCCTCGATGCCGTCGCACATCGCGCCGTAGCGGCTGGGGTGCACCTTGGACAGATGCTCCAGCAGGGAGGGGAAGTCGTCGAGCGAGGCGCCGGGCGTGCGGTACGCCGTGCGGGTGACGGTCTCGTCGTCGTACGGGGCGGGCGCCTCGGGCAGACCGCGGTGGCGGTAGTCCTCACCGTCGATCCGCAGCGGGCGGAACTGGGCGCTCAGGCCCTGGATCTCCCGCAGGAAGTCGGCGGCGGCGAAGCGGCCCTCGCCGAGCTTGCCGGGCAGCGTGTTGGAGGTGGCGGCCAGCGCCACACCGGCATCCACCAGCTTGCCGAGCAGGGTGGAGACCAGGACGGTGTCACCGGGGTCGTCCAATTCGAACTCGTCGATGCACAGCAGCTTGTGCTCGCCGAGGGTGCGTACGGTCTGCTGGAAGCCGAGCGCGCCGACGAGGTTCGTCAGCTCGACGAAGGTGCCGAAGGCCTTCTGCTCGGCCGGGGCGGGGGTGGCGTGCCACAGGGAGGCGAGCAGATGGGTCTTGCCGACGCCGTAGCCGCCGTCCAGATAGACGCCGCGCGGGCCCTTCGGGGCGGCCGGCTTCTTGGCGAACCAGCGCCGCTTCCCCGAGCCGGCCCGCCCGGCGTCGATGCTCTCCGCGAAGTCGCTCAGGACCTGGACGGCCTCGGACTGGCTGGGCTGCTTCGGGTCCGGGATGTAGGTGTCGAAGCGGGCGCCCTGGAAGCGCGGCGGCGGCACCATCTCGGCCACCAGGCGGTCGGCCGGGACGTGCGGGGCGCGGGCGGTGAGCGCGGCGGGCGCCGCATCGTCCCCGTCGGCCGGCGGTCCGGCTATCGGGTCGGGCTGCGGGGAAGAGGACTGGGAAGGCGACACAGCCGTCCAGCCTATCTCGTGCGCGGTGGCCGCCGGTCCCGTGAGCGAGGCATGTCACACTGCCGCCATGCGACGCCTGTTCCCTCTCCCCGCCCCCTCCGTACCGGCCCCTGACGTCGAGAACACCGTGGTGGGGGCGATCGACCCCACGGACCGCGAGTGGACGCTGGACGAGCTGGCCGACGCCTATGCGTACCCGGCGGCGGACGATCCGGTGCGCTCGGGGCGCACCGGCTGGCTGCGCGCGAACATGGTGTCCTCCGTGGACGGCGCGGCCCACCACGAGGGCCGCTCGCAGCCGCTCTCCAGCGATGCCGACATGCGGATCTTCGGGGTGCTGCGCGGGCTCGCGGACGCGGTGGTGGTCGGCGCGGAGACCGTACGGCAGGAGGGCTACCGGCCGGCCCGGGCGCGGGAGGCGTTCGCCGCCCGCCGGGCCGCCGCAGGACAGGGCCCGGCCCCTGCCATCGCCGTGGTGACCGCCGGCCTCGGGCTGGACTTCACCCTGCCGCTGTTCACCGAGCCGCTGGTCCCCACCCTGGTGCTGACCGGCGCGGGCGCGCCGGCCGGCCGGGTGGCGAAGGCCCGTGCCGCGGGCGTGGAGGTGCTGTTCGCCGGAGAGGGGCAGGGCGTCGATCCGGCCCGGGTGGCCGGGGTGCTGGCCGGACGGGGACACACCCGGCTGCTGACGGAGGGCGGGCCGATGCTGCTGGGGCAGATCGCGGCGGCCGGTGCGCTGGACGAGCTGTGTCTGTCGCTGGCGCCGGTGGTCGCGGTGGGCGACGCGGCGAGGATCATGAACGGTCCCGCGTTGCCGGTACCGGAGCGGTTCGCCCTGGCATCCGTATTGGAGGAGGCCGGGTTCCTGTTCACCCGCTACCGTCGGTCCTGACAATCGGCGGAATTATCTGTTCCGCTTAGCTTCCGTTGGGCACACTAAAAGCCAACAGGTCCCGCACGGCGACGGGGCAGGATGGTGTCTGTCGGGCTCCGTGCCATGCGGCGCCCCGGAAGAGAAGAAGGGCGTCCGTCGTGTTCACGAGCGTATTGATGATCGAGAAGCCACTGGCGCCGGCCGATGTGGAGTTTGTGACCACGCTGCATGGCGATGACCGGATCTCGTTCGTCGTGCTCATGCAGCCTCGCGGTAAGCAGGATGTTCTGCTACGGGCCATCGACGATGTCGCCCTCGGTGAGTTCGACGACGCCGTACGGGAGGGCGAGGAACCGGGCGGCGCCCGTGCCGAGGCCCCCGCCGAGCTCGCCCTGGCCCACACCCTCCAGGCGCTGCGCGACACCGGTGCGGAGGCCGTCGGGCAGGTCGTCGAGGACCATCCGCTGGACCTGCTGCGGTCCGTGGTCGACCAGACCGGCGCGGACGAGGTGATCGTGCTGACCACCCCGCACTTCGTGGAGGAGTTCTTCCACCGCGACTGGGCCTCCCGCGCCCGCCACAAGGTCGGCGTCCCGGTCCTCAAGCTCTTCTCGCACGCGGCGGACGACCAGCCCCAGGGGACCGGCGGGGGCTGACCGGACCCCCGTCGCCGGGCCGTCCGTCCCGGTTACGGGCGGGTGCCGGGCCCGGGGCGGAGCCGGCCGTCCCGCACCTCGGCGACCGTGTCCGCCGCCTCCAGATGCGCGGGGTCGTGGGTGACCAGCACCGTCGCGGTGGCGCGCTCGCGGGTGAGGGTGCGCAGCAGGGCGAGCACCGCGGCGCCCCGCTCGTGGTCCAGTGCGCTGGTCGGCTCGTCCACCAGCAGCACCGCGGGCTCGTTCATCAGCGCCCGCGCGATATTGACCCGCTGCCGCTGGCCGCCCGACAGCTGATGAGGCCGCCGGCCGGCCTGACCCTCCAGGCCGACCGCGGCCAGCAGTTCCCGTGACCGGACCCGCGCCGTGCGCGGCGAGCGGCCGTCCAGATGGGCCATCACCTGGAGCTGTTCGGCGGCGGTCAGCGACGGCAGCAGATTCGGCTGCTGGAAGACCGTGCCGATGGTGGCGCGGCGCAGCGTCGTCAGCTCGGCCCGGCCGAGTCCCGTGGTGTCGGTGCCGTCGATCACCACCCGGCCGCGGTCCGGCCCGATCAGCGTGGCGGCGACCGCGAGCAGGCTGGACTTGCCGGAACCCGACGGGCCGATCACCGCGGTCAGACAGCCGGCCGGCACGCTCAGCGAGACCTCGTCGAGTGCGGTCAGCCGGGCGTCGCCGTCGGGGTAGGTGAGGGTGACATCGGTCAGTTCGAGGCTCATCGGGCACTTCCCAGGGCGGTCAGCGGGTCGACGGACGTGATGCGGCGAATGGCGAGCGCGGCACCGGCGGCACCCAGCGCGATCATGATCAGGGCGGGGGCCAGCACGGTGGACGGGGCGAGCACGAAGGGCACCGTGCCGCCGATCCCGGCTCCCACCGCGGCCGCCGCGGCGGTGCCCAGGCCGGTCCCGATCACCAGCAGGACGACGGCCTGGCCGAGCGCGTCGCGCAGCAGAGAGCCGGTCGAGGCACCCAGTGCCTTGAGGACGGCGACATCGCCGCCGCGCTGGATCGTCCACACCGTGAAGAACGCCCCGATGACCAGCGCGGAGATGACGAACAGAAAGCCGCGCATCAGCTGGAGTGAACCGTTCTCGGCGGCGAACGAGCCGATGGCCTGCAACGCGTCGTCGGTGCCGACGGTCCTCGTGCCGAGCGCCTTGTCGGCGGCCGCCAGACCGGCCGTCCCGGAGGTGGAGAGGGCGAGCACGGTCGCGCCCATGGAGTTGCCGGACACGCCGTCCTTCCCTGAGGCGGCGCTCCCGCCGGCCGGCCCGGAGCCGCCCGCCAACGCCCGCCAGTCCTCCAGCGACGTCCAGACCACCGGCGTATGGCTGTACATCGCCGCGCCCGACACCGCCGCGACCCGCAGCGTCCGCCCGCCCAGCGTCAGCGCGCCCCCGGCCCGCACCCCGAGCGAGGCCGCGGCCTTCTCGGACAGCACCACCGCACCGTCACCGACGCGCCCCGGCGCCGCCGCCGACCCCGGCCGCGCCCCGAACGCCGACACCGCGGCGGTCCGGCCGCCCGCCTCGGCCTTCGTCGTCACGATCCCCAGCGGATCGGCATGCCGCACGCCCGGCACCCGCGCCCAGGCCCGTACCGTCCGCTCCGAAAGCCGTGAATCGGTGAAGGCGACGCCCCTGCCGTCCGCGGGCGCCGAGAACACCAGGTGGTCGGCGGGCAGCGCGGTGATGGCCGAGGTGTTCTCCCGGCCCAGGCCCGCAGTCAGGCCCGACAGCAGACCCACCAGCGCTGTGATCAGCACGATGACGGTGCCCATCAGGGCGAACCGCCCCTTGGCGAATCTCAGGTCCCTCCAGGCGACGAACACAGATGGAGCCCTCCTCGGAGCGGGTGTGCCGGGCCCGGCTGCCCGGCGGCGGCCCCCACCGTCTCCTCCCGGGCGGGCCCGGGACATCGCGCCGAGGAGCGGTCCGCCGGCATCGAACGGTGCGCCCCGGAGTCAACCCTTTGGTTGATGCCGCAGGTGGGGACGGCACTTAGCCTGAGGGAGCCGTGACCGAAGAAGCCGTGACCGCTCACTCCCTCACCCCCGTCCTGCGGGTCCTGCGCAGCTGCCTGCATCTGCTGGTGGCCGCGCTGCTCGCGCTCGCCGTCGTACGCGCCCTGGCCGAGCACGCCCCGGTCGCCCCGGCCGTGCTCGCCACCGCCGTGGCGCTGTTCGCCGTGTACGCCACCGGCCCCCGGCTGCCCCGTCTGCGCAGCTCCACCGGTGCCGCCGCCCTCTGGCTCGCCGCCGTGGCCCTGCTCTGGACGGTGCTGCTCGCCCTCACCCAGGACGGCGTCTGGCTGGCCTTCCCGCTGTTCTTCGTCCAGCTGCATCTGCTGCCGCTGCGCGGGGCGCTGCCCGCCGTCGCGGCCACCACCGTGGTCGCCGTCGCCGGATTCGGGTGGCACACCCACACGCTGAGCGTCGGCACGGTGCTCGGCCCTGCCCTGGGCGCCGCGGTCGCCGTGGCGGTCGTCCTCGGCTACGAGGCCCTCTACCGGGAGAGCGAACAGCGCCGCCGTCTCATCGAGGAGCTCACCGCGGCCCGCAGTGAACTGGCCGCCGCGGAACACGCCGCCGGCGTGCTCGCCGAACGCGAGCGGCTGGCCCGCGAGATCCACGACACCCTCGCCCAGGGCCTGTCCAGCATCCAGCTGCTGCTGCGGGCCGCCGAGCGCGCCCTGCCGCAGCGGCCCGGCACCGCCCTCGGCCATGTCCGGCAGGCCCGCACCGCCGCCGTCGGCAACCTCGCCGAGGCGCGCCGCTTCGTGCGTGCGCTGAGCCCGCCCGACCTGGAGGCCGGGTCGCTGCCCGCCGCCCTGGAGCGGCTGTGCGCCACCACGGCCCGTACCTCCCCTCTCGCCGTGCACTGCCAGGTCTCCGGCGCGCCCACCGCGCTCCCCACCGCGCACGAGGTCGCCCTGCTGCGCATCGCCCAGTCCGCGCTCGCCAACACCGTCCGGCACGCCGGTGCCGGACGGGCCGAGCTGACCCTCAGCTACATGGACACCGAGGTCGCGTTGGACGTCGTCGACGACGGCGTGGGCTTCGTCCCCGCCGGGCTGCCCGCCCCCGGCTCCGCGGCGGCCCGCGGCACCGGCTTCGGCCTCGCCGCGATGCGCGCCCGGGCCCGCGCCCTCCAGGGCACCCTCGTCGTCGAGTCCGCCCCCGGGGAGGGCACCGCGGTCGCCGTCACCCTCCCGTGCCCCGCCACCGCGTCCGCCCCTGCCCCGCCCGCCCCGGCCCCCGCGCCCGGCGCCACCCCGGAGGCCGCCTCGTGACCGCCCCGGGCACCCCCATCCGGCTGCTGCTCGCCGACGACCACCCCGTCGTACGCGCCGGGCTGCGCGCCGTCCTGGAGACCGAACCGGACTTCGAGATCGTCGCGGATGTCCCCACCGCCGAACAGGCCGTCGGCCTCGCCGCGCGGCTCGACGCCGACGTGGTCCTCATGGACCTCCAGTTCGGCGGCCGGATGCTCGGCTCCCAGGCGACCGCGGCGATCACCGCCCGCCCCGGCGCCCCGCGGGTCCTCGTCCTGACCACGTACGACACCGACGCCGACATCCTCGCCGCCATCGAGGCCGGCGCCACCGGCTACCTCCTCAAGGACGCGCCGCCGGAGGAGCTGGCCGCCGCGGTACGCACCGCCGCCGCCGGGAAGTCGGCGCTCGCCCCCACCGTCGCGCTGCGGCTCATGGACCGGATGCGCACGCCCGCCACCGCGCTCTCCCGCCGGGAGACCGAGGTCCTCCGGCTCGTCGCCGACGGACTCTCCAACGCGGCGGTCAGCAAGCAGCTCTTCCTCAGCCAGGCGACCGTCAAGTCCCACCTCGTCCACATCTACGCCAAGCTGGGCGTGGACTCCCGTACCTCCGCGGTCGCCGCCGCCACGGCACAGGGCCTGATCCGCCGCTGAGCGCCGTCCGCCGGGCCGTTCCGCAGCCGTCCGCCGGGCCGGTTCCCGCGGCCGGCCGGGTCCGAGGACCGGCGCTGTCGGTGCCGGGTGCGAGAATCGTCGACAGCACGACAGAACGACCGCACCACCGCTCGCGATGATCGACGATCAGGGAGACCCACCCATGGCACCCGCCATCCCAGCCTCGATGGACCGGCCGCACTTCATCGGCATCGGCGGAGCCGGTATGTCGGGCATCGCCAAGATCCTCGCGCAGCGCGGCGCCCAGGTGGCCGGCAGCGACGCGAAGGACTCCGCGACCGCCCAGGCCCTGCGTGCCCTCGGCGCCACGGTCCACATCGGCCACGCCGCCGGACATCTCGCCGAGGACGCCACCAGCGTCGTCGTCTCCTCCGCGATCCGCCCGGACAACCCCGAGCTGGCCGCCGCCCATGAGCGCGGCATCCCCGTCGTGCACCGCTCCGACGCGCTCGCCTCCCTCATGGACGGCCTGCGCCCCATCGCCGTCGCCGGCACCCACGGCAAGACGACGACGACCTCCATGCTCGCCGTCTCCTTCGGCGCCCTCGGACTCAAGCCGTCCTACGCCATCGGCGGCGACCTCGACGCCCCGGGCTCCAACGCCGAGCACGGCTCCGGCGAGATCTTCGTCGCCGAGGCCGACGAAAGCGACCGCAGCTTCCACAAGTACGCCCCCGAGGTCGCGATCATCCTCAACGTGGAGCTCGACCACCACGCCAACTACGCCTCGATGGACGAGATCTACGAGTCGTTCGAGACCTTCGTCGGCCGTATCCGCCCCGGCGGCACCCTGGTCATCGCCGCCGACCAGCCCGGCGCCCGCGAGCTCACCGAGCGGATCTCCGGCCGCTACGACATCGAGGTCGTCACCTACGGCGAGTCCGCGGACGCCGACGTCCGCATCCTCAAGGTCAACCCCCGCGGCCTGACCAGCGACGTCACGGTCACCCTCACCAGCGGCAAGATCCTCACGTTCACGGTCTCCGTCCCCGGCCGGCACTACGCCCACAACGCCGTCGCCGCCCTGGCCGCCGGCGTCGCCCTGGGCCTCGCGCCGCACAACCTCGCCTCCGCGCTCGGCAAGTACACCGGCGTCAAGCGCCGCCTCCAGCTCAAGGGCGAGGCGGCCGGTGTGCAGGTCATCGACTCCTACGCCCACCACCCCACGGAGATGACCGCCGACCTGGAAGCCATCCGCGGCGCCGCCGAGGGCTCCCGCGTACTGGTCGTCTTCCAGCCGCATCTCTTCTCCCGCACCCAGGAGCTGGGCACGGAAATGGGCCAGGCCCTCGCCCTCGCCGACGCCTCCGTGGTCCTGGACATCTACCCGGCCCGCGAGGACCCGATCCCGGGCGTCACCAGCGCCCTGATCATCGACGCCGCGCGCACCGCCGGCGCCGAGGTCACCCCCGAGAGCGACCAGGCAGCCGTCGCGGACGTCATCGCCGGAATGGCGAAGCCCGGCGACCTTGTTCTCACCATGGGCGCGGGCGATGTGACCGACCTCGGCCCCGCCATCCTGTCCCGCCTGGGCAGCTGAGCTGAGGAGGACCCCAGATGCCGTACGAGATCGACAAGCCCGACGAGGAGTGGCGCGCCGAGCTGAGCCCCGCGGAGTACCAGGTACTGCGCCAGGCCGGCACCGAACCCGCCTTCGTCGGCGAGTACACCGACACCAAGACCGAGGGCGTCTACTCCTGCCGCGCCTGTGGCGCCGAGCTCTTCCGCTCCGACACCAAATTCGAGAGCCACTGCGGTTGGCCGTCCTTCTACGACCCCAAGGACTCCGACGCCGTCGAGCTCATCGAGGACCGCAGCCACGGCATGGTCCGCACCGAGGTCCGCTGCGCCCGCTGCGGCTCCCACCTGGGCCACGTCTTCCGGGGCGAGGGCTACCCGACGCCCACGGACCAGCGCTACTGCATCAACTCGATCTCCCTGCGCTTGGCTCCGGACGAGGGGTGAGCGAACGGGACGGTGGCCGCCCCGCCGCTCCGGGACTCGCGAAGTCGTAGGGTTCCGCTTCCACGTCAGGTGGGGGCATGCCGTGGCCGCAGGACGCGAACCTGCGGCCACGGCTCCATCCCTCCGCGTGGGCGCACGGCTCAGCCGCAGGTGATGCGGGGGCTGCCCCAGTCGGCGTGGTCGGAGTCGTTCCCGTTGCCGCCGTCGGTGACCACGAGCCGTAGCTCGGTGCCGCCGGTGAGGTCCGCAGTGAGGCGCTTCGCGGGCTGGTTCACCGTCATCAGCCCGCTGTCGGCGGCCTTCGTGCCGTCCCGGTAGATCTGGAAGACCGCGGAGCCGTTCGCGCCCACCTCGTCGTCGAGGCCCACGTCCACGCTGAGGGCGGAGCAGGTGCCGCCGAGCTGGTAAGTGATCTCGCTGTTGGCGTGGGCCCCCAGGCCTTCGGGGTAGCCGGTCCCCTGGATGGTGAGGGGATGTCCGTCGATGCTGCTGTTCGGCCTGAACGGGGCGAAGCTGTATTTCTGGGAGCTCCACGACCGGGCGCCCAACGGCATGGTGTGGCCGGCCGGCGGTTTGTCCGCGGGGCCGGGGCGGGGCGAGTGCGACGGCTTCGCCGGCGACGAGGGCCGGGAGCTCGGGCGCTTCGGCTTCTTGCTGTGCGTGGGGGACGGGGAGCCCGAGGGAGAACGGGAAGCCGTGGCGGAGCTCCTGGCGGACGCGGCCGGCGGCTGGTCCGTGGCGGGGGCCGAAGAGTGGCCCGACCGGTCGCGGCGCCCGGCCGTGGCATCGTCGCGATCCGGGCCGAACAGCGGGCCGACGGATATGGTGACGCCGGCCAGGACGGCCACGGCGACCGCGAGCACGGTGATCCGGGCCGGTGAGAACCGCGCCCGCCGGAGCTTGTCCGGCGCGGCGGACGGGACCGTCCCCGAGAAGCTCAGGCCGGCCGTGGGCGCGCCGCCGGCGCCGGATGGCCGGGCGCTGTCAGCGGGGCCGGGACCTTCCTCCGGCTGGGCGGCCAGCCAGGACGCGAAGTCGTCACGCAGCTCGGTGTTGCGGGCAGTGCGGTGCCAGGCGGCGGCGGTACGGCGTACCGCCGCGAGCAGCGCGGCCCGCCAGGCCGGATCGGCCCCCTCTTCCGGGCCGGGGGAGTGCAGGACGTGGTCGATGGCCTCCTTGGCCAGATCCGCCGAGGCCTGGGACGAGCGGCAGCAGTCACGAGCGGAGGCGAGCACGGCCGCGTAGTGCCGTTGATGGAACTCGTTGAGGGCTTCCTGGCCCGCCCGAGCCGTGCCGTCCGGAGCAGGTGTGCCGAACGGAGCGTCCGCCGCTCCGCCGCCGGGCCGGGCTGCCGCACGGATACGCCGGACGAGCTCGGTGTCGGAGGGTGCTGTCCCACCGGTGGTGTCGCAGTGCTCTTGCATGAGTGGGCAATGACCCTTCAACGTCCTGACGGGCCATGAAAAATACCGCAGGCAGGGCGGATATCCGGCGGCCGGTGCGGCGTTCGGCACCGGATGGGCCGAGGGGACTCGCCCCGCATCCGCCCGCCCGTCACGCCATCACCACGATCCCCGTCACCACCAACCCTGCCCCCACGAGCCAACGGCCGCTGAATTCGGTGAGTTCCCTGCCGTCGACCACGGGACCGGGGACGAGGAGGCGGGCGGTGAAGGTGGAGTTCGACGGGTCGAGGGTGACGTGGGCCTCCTCGAAGTCGAGCCAGCGGCGGGTGAGGGGGTACCACGCCTTGTAGACGGACTCCTTGGCGCTGAACACCAGGCGGTCCCAGCAGACTTCGGGCTGCGCGGCGGACAGCCGGCGCAACTGGACGCGTTCCTCGGGGAGGGTGACGAGGTCGACCACGCCGGGGTCCTCCACGGGCAAGTGGGGCTCGGCGTCCAGGCCGATCGTCCGTACGTCCGCCGAGCGGGCCACCGCGGCGGCGCGGTAGCCGACGCAGTGCGTCATGGCGCCGACGATGCCCGGCGGCCACTGCGGCTCCCGGTTGGGGCCGGGCAGCAGGGGCGCGGGGGCGATGCCCAGTTCGGCCAGGGCGCTGCGGGCGCAGCCCCGTACGGTGCCGAACTCCTGCTGTCGCTGGGGCACGGCGCCGGACACCAGCGCCCACTCCTCGGGATACATCTCGGACACCGGGGCGTCGTGGAAGGCCTCGGCGGTCACGACCGGGGCCGGCAGCAGCTTGTCGATCATGCGAGGGTCCCGGTGGTTCCGGCGGCGACGGTGGCCGGCGCGGGCAGGATCTGCACCGGCCGCCCCGGTGTGCCGGGGCGGCGCTGCCACTCCCGCGGATAGCCGAGGGACACCTCCTGATGCGGCACGCCGTCGCAGACCAGCAGCCGCGGGATGTGCAGATGGCCGTAGACCACGGTGGCGGCGCGGAACCGGCGCGGCCAGTCGGCGGTCGCCTCCGTACCGCACCACAGCGCGAAATCGGGGTACCACAGGGGCCGGGTGGGCTCGCGCACCACCGGCCAGTGGTTGACGAGCACGGTGGGCAACTCCGCGGGCAGGGCGGCGAGTCGGGCCTCGGTGGCGGCCACCCGCGCCTGGCACCACGCCTCCCGCGTCGGATACGGGTCCGGGTGCAGGAAGTGCTCGTCGGTGCACACGACCCCGGCCTTCTCGGCCAGGGCGAGCGCCTCTTCCTTGGACGTCGCCCCCGGCTGCCGGAAGGTGTAGTCGTAGAGCAGGAAGAGCGGTGCGATGACGGCCGGGCCGCCGGTGCCCTCCCAGACCGGATACGGGTCCTCGGGGGTGAGCACGCCCAACTCCCGGCAGATCTCCACCAGATGCTCATAGCGCGCCACGCCGCGCAGCTGTACCGGGTCGTGCTCCGGCGTCCACAGCTCGTGATTGCCGGGCACCCAGACCACCTTGGCGAACCGGCTGCTGAGCAGGGTGAGCGCCCAGCGGATGTCGGAGACGCGCTCACCGACGTCGCCGGCGACCAGCAGCCAGTCGTCGTCGGACTCCGGTCGTAACGCCTCGACGATGTCGCGGTTCTCCTGGTAGCGGACGTGCAGATCGCTGACGGCCACCAACGTGCCGCGCCCGCCGCCCCGCACGGGACCCGGAGCGGGCGTGGCGGTGGGCTCGGGCGTGGGGGTAGGCCCGGTGGCGCCGGACGTGAGGGTGCGGATCTCGTAGGTCACCATCGAAGTAAAGACGGTGCGGAGGAGAGAGTGAAGGGCGACCGGGGTGGCGGGGCTCCGCGTCACCGGCCTGGCGGTGGGGGAGCCGGCCGGCCACCGGGGCCGGTGCCGGGGGCGCCACCGCGGCGGATGCGGGTGGCCAGCCAGAGGTCGAAGCGGTCGTCGGGGTCGTCGAGACGGCGGCCGGTGAGGTCCATGGCCTTGTCGAGGCGGTTGCGCACGGTGTGCCGGTGGACGCCGAGCCGCCGGCTGGTGGCGTCCCAGGCACCGCCGGTCTCCAGCCACGCCGCCAGGGTGGCGATCAGCTCCTCGCCGTGGTCCGCGAGATCGAGCGGGCCGAGCACGCTGTCGGCGTAGCCGTGCAGCGTACGGCGGTCGCCCAGGTCGAGCAGAAGCCGGCTGGCCTGGCTCTGCCGGGCCTGCGCGGGCGCTCCGCCCGACCGGCTGACGGCGAGCAGCCCGGCCGCCTGGCGCAGGGACACCCGTACCGCTTCGGGGGCGGTGGCCGGGCCGATACCGGCCGGGCAGTGCGGGGCGAAGCGGGCGAGCACCTCGCGGATGTCCAGCTCCTCGCCGACCACCGCCTCGATGACCGCGCCCGGCGCCCCGCCCACGACCCTGACCAGGCCGCCGGGAACCGCCAGCGCCAGATCGGCGGCCATCTCCTGAGCGGCGCCGTCCCCGGCCCCGTCCGTGGCCCCGTCCGCCGCCCCGGATTCCGCGGGGGCGGTGGCCGTACGGCCCGGGGCACCCCCCGCCTCCACCACGACCCCCCGCACCCGCTCGGCCGTCAGCCCCGCCGAACGCAGCATGTCCCGGGCCCGGTCGGCGGGGGGATCCTCCTCCGCCAGCAGCTCCGAAAGCAGCGCTGACCTGCGGCGGCGCTCCGGCTCGTCGCGAAGGTGGCGGCGCTCCAGTTCCAGCGAGAGCAGGGAGACCAGGCCGGGTACGACCGAACGGGCGGCGTCGTCCGGGCGTCCGGTGAGCAGCAGCAGACCGCGCAGCCGCCGCGCGCCCAGGGGCTGCACCTCCAGTTGCTGCCCCGCGGCCGTGCTGGAGGCACTGCCGCGCAGTCCGCGCGCGGCAACCCGTTCGAGCAGATCGTGCGCCTGCGCCGGCAGGTCCCGCTGTTCGTGCTCGCTCGTGGCGAGCAGCCGCCCGAGCGGGTCGAGCACCGCCGCGCCCACACCGGTGGCCGCCGTCCACTCCGTCAGCATCGGCCGCAGCCCGTCGCCGGCCGCCGCGGCCGTCAGCCGCCGCTGGGTCGCGAACGCCCGGTGCAGCAGCGCGCGCTGTTCGTCGGCCCGTGCGTCGAAGACCGCCTTCGTGACGGCGATGAACGGCACCTCGTCCGGCACCGTCAGCAGCGGCAGCCCGGCCTCCTCGGCCGCCGCCACCAGCGGCTCCGGCGCCTCCTGGTACGGCAGGCCCTGCCCCAGCCCGAGCGCCAGACACGCCGCTCCGCCCTCGGCCGCGTCCCGGACGTACGCCCGGCAGGCGGCGGGCTCCATCGGCAGCAACAGCCCGATCGTCATGAGGAGTTCACCGCCCTGAAGCCACTTCCCCGGCGTCGGCAGATCCGAGACCGTGGCCGCTTCGATCGTCCGGGCCAGCAGCTTTGGCGGCACGTCGTAGGTGACCGACAGGCGGAGATCGGGCCGGGCCAGGAGATCGGAGATATGCAGGGGCATGGACACAGTGTCCATCACCTCTCCGCGGAGTGGACGATCAGGCGAGCGGGGCTGGGGGAGGTCGTGGACCCGGCGGCAGCCGTGGCCCGGCCCCCGACGGCCGTGGGGGCGCCGCGGGGCCGGTCCGCGGGGTCTGGCTCTGGGGATGAGTGAAGACGGTGCGGCCCGTTATGGTCGAGAGGTGGGGGAGTGGGGTTCCTTCCTCGCTCCCCGACCCGAGGAAGGGACGTGAGCGCACTATGCAGGCGGCGTTTCTGGTGGCTCCAGAGGGCATCGAGCAGGTCGAGCTGACCCGGCCGTGGAAGGCGGTGACCGACGCGAGCGGCGGCCCGACACTGGTCTCCACCCGCACGGGGAAAGTGCAGGCGTTCGACCACCTGGACAAGGCGGACACCTTCCCCGTCGACCTGACGGTGGACGAGGCGACCGCGGCGGACTTCGACGGGCTGGTGCTGCCCGGCGGGGTGGCCAATCCGGACGCACTGCGCCTGGACGAGCGGGCCGTGGCGTTCGTCAAGTCGTTCTTCGACGCCGGGAAGCCGGTGGCCGCCATCTGCCACGCCCCGTGGACGCTCATCGAGGCCGATGTGGTGCGCGGCCGCACCCTGACCTCCTGGCCCAGTCTGCGGACCGACCTCCGCAACGCGGGCGCCACCTGGGTCGACGAACAGGTCCAGATCTGCACCAGCGGACCGAACACGCTGATCACCAGCCGGAAGCCGGCCGATCTGGAGGCCTTCTGCGCGGCGTTCATCTCGGAGTTCTCGCACTGAGGCCCGCGCGGGCGGCCGCGCTACGGCCCGAGCACCACCGCTGCCTCCGGTGGCAGCAGCAGCATGCCGTCCGCACCGGGCACCCGGGCCTCCGGCCACCCCGCCAGTGCCCGCAGCGCCGCCCCGCCACCCGTGCCGCCGTCCCCTCCCGGGCCGTCGCCGCCCGCCGGGATGGCGGCCGTGGTGTCCCGCGCGAGATTGACCGCCACCCGTAGCGGGCCGCGCCGCAGCAGGAGCCAACGCGCCTCCTCGTCGTAGCGGACGGCCGTGTGGCGCGGATCGGGGTCGGTCAGCGGCGGCAGCTCCTGGCGCAGCGTCAGCAGCGTACGGTGCCAGGCCAGCAGCGCGGTATGCGGTTCCACGGCGGGTTCGCTCCAGTCCAGGACGCAGCGGTCGCGGGTCGCCGGGTCCTGCGGATCGGGCCAGTCGTCGGCGTGGCCTGCCCATTCGTGCGCGGCGAACTCGCGGCGCCGCCCGGCCCGTACCGCCTCCGCCAGCTCCGGATCCGTGTGATCGGTGAAGTACTGCCACGGCGTGGTCGCGCCCCACTCCTCGCCCATGAACAGCATCGGCGTGAAGGGCGAGCACAGTACGAGCGTGGCGGCGCAGGCGAGCAGCCCGGGGGAGAGCCCGGCGGCGAGCCGGTCGCCGAGCGCACGGTTGCCGATCTGATCGTGCGTCTGGGCGTAGGCCAGCAGGCGGTAGGCGGGTGTCCGCCGAAGGTCGAGCGGCGCGCCGTGCGCCCGGCCGCGGAAGCCGGAATACGCACCGTCATGGAAGAAGCCGCCGGTCAGCGTCTTGGCGAGGGCGGCGAGCGGGGCTTGTGCGAAGTCGGCGTAATAGCCCTGGGATTCACCGGTGAGCGCGGTGTGCAGGGCGTGATGGAAGTCGTCGTTCCACTGGGCGTGCAGACCGTGTCCGCCGTCGGTCCGCGGTGCGGTGGTGCGCGGATCGTTGAGATCGGACTCGGCGACCAGGAACAGCGGGCGCCGCAGCTGCTCCGCCAGCGCGTCGACAGCGGCGGACAGTTCGGCCAGGAAATGCGGGCTGCCGTCGTCGTGCAGCGCATGGACGGCGTCCAGCCGCAGCCCGTCGAGCCGGTAGTCCCGCAGCCACGAGAGCGCGCAGCCGAGGAAGTAGCCGCGCACCTCGTCGCTGCCGGGGGCGTCGAGATTGACCGCGGCGCCCCACGGCGTGTGATGGGTGTCGGTGAAGTACGGTCCGAACGCCGGGAGAGGGTTGCCGGACGGGCCGAGGTGGTTGTGCACCACGTCGAGCACGACCCCCAGACCGTGGCCGTGCGCGGCGTCCACGAACCGCTTGAGCCCGTCCGGCCCGCCGTACGGTTCGTGCACCGCCCATGGCGCGACCCCGTCGTACCCCCACCCGTGGCTGCCGGGGAACGGGCAGACCGGCATCAGGGAGATATGGGTGATGCCCAGGTCGGCGAGGTGCCGCAGCCGTGCCGACGCGGCGTCGAAGGTTCCCTCGGGGGTGTACGTCCCGATGTGCAGTTCGTAGAGGACCGCGCCGGGCAGCGGGCGGCCGGGCCAGGGATGCCGCCACCCGAACCGCTCGTGCTCGACGACCGCGCCGGGCCCGCCGGGGCCCTCCGGCAGCCGCGCGGCGCGCGGATCGGGCAGCGGCGGCCCGCCGTCGAGCCGGAAGCCGTAGCGGTCCCCGTCCTGGGCCGGCGCCTCGGTACGCCACCAGCCCGCGCGGCCGGCTGCGCGCTCCATCGGGACGTCCGCTTCACCGGCCCGGTCCCCCTCCCACCGCAGAGCGACCCGCCCGGCCTTCGGAGCCCATACCTCGAACAGCACGGCCGTCCTCCTTCGTTCGGTCCGGTCCCTGACGAAGAAAGCATGTTGCCGCGCCGCCCGACAGCCCGACGTGGCGATACGGGCCGACATCGCGCCATCCCACTGGGCCGTTCCGGCGAGCCCATGCGCCCACCTGCTCCGTCCCGTGCAACTACATCGCCTGGACAGCGGCTCGCGGTGGCCGGAGAATCGCGGTATGACTTCGCTCGAGTTCCCTGCGCGCCCGGCGCGCCCGTCGGACGCCGACCGGGAACGCGCCCTCGACCTGCTGCGCGACGGTGCGGCGCAGGGACGGCTGTCCCAGGACACCTTCCTGCGGCGTCTGGAACTCGTTCTCACCGCCCAACAGCAGGCGGAACTCGACCTGGTCACTGCCGACTTGGCGAGCCGTGGCAAGGTCCAGGGCGTCATGCTGCGGATGGTGGGCCGGGTGTCGGCGTTCCACCTCCGGGTGCGCCGCGCCTGGCGCATGGAGCGGCTGCCGAAGCTGCTGCTGCCGGAGCCGGGCCCGCTCCCGCTGCTCATAGGGCGGGCGCCCGGCGTGGGTCTGCGCCTCAACCATGAGACGGTCTCCCGCGCCCACGCCGAACTCCGCAGCGTGGGCAAGGGATGGCTGCTGCGCGACCTCGGCTCCACCAACGGCACCTGCGTCAACGGCCGCCGGGTGGTGGGCGAGGTGCCGGTCGGCCCCGGCGACCACATCACTTTCGGCCGGGTGGACTACGTCCTGACGGAGCGCTGAGCGGGGCGGCCCTCACCCGGACTCTTCGCGGGCCCACGGCGACGCGGCAGCCACCTCCCGCACCGGCCCGCGCACCGGCCGGTCTCCCGACGGATAAGAGGTCCACACCCCTTCGCCGTGCGTCAGACCGGGCAGCAGCCCCTGGAATTCCTGCACACGACGGGCCGGGAGCGATCCGCTGACCAGCCAGGAGTGCCGCCCGCCGGAGGTCTCGGCGAGCTCCGCGCCCAGTGCCGCGAGGCGGGCGGTCACCGGTGCGAGGGCGGTGAGCGGGAGCTCGGCCTCGAAGGCGTGGTACGGCTCGTAGACCCGGGTGCCGGCTCGGTCGAGCGCCCGCCGCAGTACGACGGGGGTGACCGCACGGAAATCCCCGGCGGTGCTGAGCGGGCCGACGAACCCGGAACGGGTGAGCACCACCCGGCAGTCCGTCACCGCCAGGCCGTGCGGTCCGCGGTGCAGGGTTGCCAGCGCGGTCTCCTCGACGGCCTGGTGGAAGCCGTGCGGCAGGGCGCCCAGTTCGGTCTCGTAGGCGAAGACCGGTCCGGAGCCGCGGGCGCCCGGCTCGACCCGGAGCCCGACCGTGGCCCAGGGCCCGGTGTGGCCGCGCCTGGCGATCTCCTCGCAGGCCTCGCCGACCCCGGCCGGCCGCTCGACGCACACCACCCGGCTGGGCGCGAACTCCGCCTCGATGCCGTGCTCCTGGCGCAGGGTGGCCGCGATGATCTCCTTCTGCACCTCGCCGTGCAGCAGCACCGAGGTCGCGCCGTCCGGCGCGGGGCGCGCCTGTAGCAGCGGGTCCTGGTCGGCGAGCGCCAGCAGCGCGGCGCGCAGCGCGGCGGCGCGTGCCGGTTGGCGGGCCCGGACCAGGGTTTCGAGGGTGGGGGAGGGGAACAGGGGGTTCTCGGCGGGGGCGCCGGTGACCGTCCCCAGACGGTCGCCGGTCCGGATGCCGGGCAGCCCGCGGATCACCCCGATCTGGCCCGGGGTGAGCGACCCGCCGTCGCCGGGCGCCCGGCCGACGACCTCGAGTGAGGTGATCCGCCCGGTCAGGGACGCGCTCGTGCCGTCCGCCGTGGCCCGGTGCAGCGCGATCTGCTGCCGTGGTCGCAACTCGCCCGCGTACAGCCGGACATGGGCCGTCCGTTCGCCGTTCGGCGGCTGGTGCACGGCGAAGACCGTGCCCCGCGGCTCGGTGCCGGCGCCGATCGGCGCCGGCGGGATCAGCCGGACCATGCCCTCGATGAGTGCACTGATGCCCTGACCGCCGAGCGCCGAGCCGAAGTACACCGGGTGCAGCGAACCGTCGGCGGTCCGGTCGGCGAGCGCCGAGCGGAGCCGGTCCGCGGTCAGCTCCGGCCCGCCCGCTTCCGTTCCGCCCTGTTCCTGCCCTCCCGGGCCGGGACCCACCAGCTGGGCGAGGATCGACTCGTCGGCCTCCGCCACCACTTCGGCGATCCGCTCGCGGGCCCGGGGGTCCTCCAGGGCGTACGGCACCGCCTCGGCCTGCGCGGTGCCGAGGCCCGTCACGGCGGTCATCGGGACGGCGACCGGCGCCAGCAGCCGGCGGATGTCCGCGAGCAGTGCCTCGTCCCGGGCGCCGGTCCGGTCGATCTTGTTGATGAACAGCAGCGTGGGCAGCCGCAGCCGCCGCAGGGTCTTCATCAGCACCCGGGTCCTGGCCTGGACGCCCTCCACCGCCGACAGCAGCAGCACGGCGCCGTCGAGCACCCCCAGCGCCCGCTCGACCTCGGCGGTGAAGTCGGAGTGACCGGGGGTGTCGAGAAGATTGACCTGGGTGCCGCCGACGGTGAAGGAGGCGACGGCGGAGCGGATCGTGATGCCGCGCTGCCGCTCCAGCTCCCCGGTGTCCGTACAGGTGTCACCGGTGTCGACGCCGCCGAGCCGGCCGATGGCACCGGTGTCGAACAGCAGCCGCTCGGTGAGGCTGGTCTTACCCGCGTCGACGTGGGCGAGAATCCCGATGTTCAGGGTGCGCGAAAGAAGCATGGAAGGTGGATTCCTCAAGAACTGTCGTCCGGCTGGGGCGATGAGTAGTTCCGAGGAATCCGCGCATGCTGTGCTCCTGAGAGAGGAAAAACCGGGCGTACGGGGCCATGGTGCCAGCCGGAGGCGGGCGTGCAACCGAATTAACGGGCCGGGGCACGGGCCCGCTCAGTGCCGGGGCACGGGCCCGCTCAGTGCTGAGGCACGGGCCCTCAGTGCTGATGCAGCCCCCGCCCCGCCAGGGTCAGGAACGTCTCGCCGACCGCTTCCGACAGCGTGGGGTGCGCATGGATGTGCGCGGCGACATCGGACGGCTCGGCGTCCCAGGCCACGATCAGCTGGCTTTCCGCGATCATCTCCGAGACATGCGGCCCGACGAGATGGACACCGAGCACCGGTCCCGTGGCGTTGCCGCCCGCCCCGTCCGCCGCCGCGATCACCTTCACCATGCCGCCCTGACCGTGCACCATGCCCTTGGCGGTGGCGGCCAGCGGCATGGTGTTGACCTTGATCTCCAGGCCGCGGGCGCGTGCCTCGGCCTCGGTCAGACCGACCGAAGCGGTCTGCGGCGAGGAGTACGTCACGCGCGGCACGGTCGCGTAGTCCACCGCACGCCCAGGAAGGCCCGCCAGCGTCTCGGCCACCAACAGGCCCTCCGCGAAAGAGGCATGGGCCAGCCCCAGGGACGGCGGCGGCAGCAGATCGCCCACCACATGGATGCCGGGCACGGCGGTCTCCAGCCGCGACGGGTCCGCCGGCGCGACGAATCCCCGCTCGTCGGCCGACAGCCCGGCTGCCGCAAGGTCCAGTCCGTCCGTCACCGGGACCCGCCCCACCGCGATCAGCAGCCGCTCGGCCGCGATCACCAACTCGTCGCCCTGCGGCGTGCGCACGGTCGCCCGTACGCCGTCCGCCAGCAGCTCGGTGGCGGTCAGCGTCGAGCCCGTACGGACCGTGATTCCGCGCTTCTTCAGGCCGCGCGCCAGATGGCGGCCGACGTCCTCGTCCTCCAGCGGAAGCAGCCGCCCGGCCGCCTCGACGAGCGTGACCTCGGCCCCCATGGAGCGGTGGAAGGAGGCGTACTCCACGCCGATAGCGCCCCCGCCCAGGACCAGTACGGAGGCCGGGAGTTCGGTGGCGAACAGTGCATCGTCGCTGGTCACGACACGGCGGCCGTCGGCCACCAGCCCCGGCAGCAGCCGCGGACGGGAGCCGGTGGCGAGGACGATGCCACGCCGCGCGGTGAACTCCCCTGCGCCCTCGATGTGGACCGTACGGGGACCGGTCAGCCGCGCCGAGCCGTGGACGACCTGCACCTGCGCCGCCCGCAAGTGCCCGCCCACGCCTTGGTGGTTGCGGGCGACGATGGTGTCGCGGGTCGCCACCAGGGCCGGCCAGTCCAGGGAGTCGACGGTGGCCTTGACGCCCCACCGCTCACGGGCCTCCGCGATGCCGTCCACCAGCTCGGCGGCGTGCAGCATGGCCTTGCTGGGGATGCAGCCGCGGTGCAGGCAGGTGCCGCCGACCAGGTCGCGTTCGGCCAGCACCACCCGCAGGCCCAGGGACGCGGCCCGCAGCGCGGTGCTGTAGCCGCCGGTGCCGCCGCCGATGACCAGGACATCCGTCGTGTTCGCCGCTGTCTGACTCATGGGAGCAGACTCCGCCCACCTGCGGTGATGAGTCCAAGGCAATGTTTCACTGGAGTGGATGCAGAGTCTTCATGGGCGCACTTCAGGGCCGCACTTCAGGGGCGCGCTGCATGGGGCGCGCTTCATGAGGCGGGCCGAGGGCGCCGGGGAGGGGCGGGTATGAGCTTGCGGCAGATGGAGTACTTGGTGGCGGTCGTCGAGCAGGAGTCGTTCACCCGCGCCGCCGACGCACTGCACGTCACGCAGTCCGCGCTCTCGCACCAGATCAAGGCGCTGGAACGGGAGGTCGGCGGCCCGCTGCTGGAGCGGATGACGCGCGGGGTGCGGCTGACCGCGATGGGCCGGGCCTACTTCCCGCACGCCGAACTCGCCGTCCGCAGCGCCCGGCAGGCCCGCCGAGCCGCGCTCGCGGCGGGCGGCGCGGAGAGCGGCGAACTGCATATCGCGACGGTGCACGCACAGGCGATCGGGGTGCTCCCGGAGGTCTGCGCACGCTGGGCCCGCGAGCATCCTGGCGTGCGCCTGGTGCTCCATGAGTACGCCACCACCGGGGAGTTGTCCGAGCAGATGGCCCGCGGCGTCGCCGATATGGCGCTCGGCCCGCGCCCCGAGGACTGGCCGGGGCCGGTCACCGTCGTGGGACAGGAGCGGATGGTGCTGGTCGTACCGCACGGCGATCCGCTCGCCGCCCGGGAGTCGGTACGCCTGGCGGACCTGGCGGACCGCCCGTGGGTCCGGTGCAGCCTGGAGCCGGTGGTCGACGGACGGCGCTGGCTGGACCTGGAGTGCGAACGGGCCGGCTTCACCCCGCGTACCGCCGTCCGCACCCAGCACAGCTCGACCGCCGTCCGGATGGCCTCGGCGGGCGTCGGCATACTGCTGACCGCGGCCCATGAACTCCTCGGCCTGGACTGTGCGTCGGTGCCCACCGACCCGCCCTGGCAGCGCGACATCACCGTCTTCTCACGGGTCGAGCTGACCGGCGCGGCCGCGGAGTTCACCGAACTGCTGCGCGCGGGAGGGAACGAGAGGAGGCGGTAACACCATGCGACACAACAGCAATTGATACCCCCTCATGCTCACGGGGCCGCTCCATCACTCATCACTCATCACTCACTCACTCGCTCACTCACTCACGAACAGCGCCACCGGCGACACCGCCAGCAGTTCGCTCAGCCCCACCACCGCGCCGCCCGGCAGTTCGCGGCCGGTCAGCAGCTCGTGCCAGGGGCCGCCGGGCGGCAGCCGCAGCAGCGTGTCCCACCACCCGCCGGTCTCCACCAGCCGCAGCGACAGGCGGGTCACCACCGTCAGGGCCCGCCCGCTGCGGCAGAACGCCACACAGTGCTCGGCCGCCGGGCCCTCCGCATACACCGGCTCATACGTCGCCGTGGCGCCGAACCAGTGGGGGCTCTCGCGCCGCAACCGCAGCGCCGTGGCGGTGATCCGGAGCTTTTCGGCGGACAGATCGCGTGGCGCGGTGCCGGCGTCCAGCTCGGCGAGTTCCTCCGGCCGGAAGCTCGCCGGCCGTCTGTTGTCTGGGTCGACCAGCGCGGCGTAGGCGAGTTCGGTGCCCTGATAGAGGTCGGGGACGCCCGGCATGGTCAGATGCAGCAGCGTCGCGCCCAGCACATTGGCGCGGACGAACGGGGCGACTTCCGCGTCCAGCGCGGCGAGCGGGGCGGCCGTGGGACCGCACGGCCCGTTGCGTACGAACTCCTCGACCGCCTCTTCGTAAGCCGCGTTCGGCTCCGTCCACGAGGTGCGCAACCCGGACTCCCGTACGGCCTTGAGGACCGCGGGGGCCACGCGCTCCGCCGCGGAACCGTCGCCGGGCGCACCCAGGCCGAACGCGGTCTGCCAGGCCAGCCACGACACCATCGGATCCGCCGGGCCGGCTCCGTCCGCACCGCCGGTTCCGACGTCGCACACCGCCCCGTCGGCCATCGCGCCCAGCGCGTCCCGCCACCGGTCCGGGCACTCCGACAGCACCGCGATCCGCGCCCGTACGTCGGCGCTGCGCTTGGTGTCGTGCGTGGAGAGCACCGTCCCGGACGCCGGCCGGTCCCGCTGCACGCGGGCGCAGTACGCATGGAACGCCTCCGGAGGGAGCGCCGGTTCGCCGGGGGCTCCGCCGACCTCGCAGGCCGACAGCAGCACCGGATAGCGGTAGAAGGCGGTGTCCTCCACGGATTTGGCGTGCAGTGCGGACGCGGTCTGGGCGAACCGCGCGGCGAAGTCGGCGCAGTCCGTGCCGCCGTGGCCCGGGTCGTCCGTCAGCCGGCCGAGCGCCAGATCGTGGACCAGATCCACCGCCCGCGCCTCCTCGGGCACCCGGAAGGCGGTACGGGCCCCTGCCGCCGCCGCGCCCAGCATCGCCGCGTCCTGCCCGGCCCGCGCGGGGTCCGCGGCGTACGGGCGGTAGACCGGCAGCCGCACCATGAGCTCCCGGACGGCGTGGCGCAGCGTCCACGGCGCATGGTCGCCCGGCTCGGGGACGCGGGCGCTGATCCGGGCCGCGGTCCGCACCAGGCGCTCGACCTCCGCGGCCAGATCGTGCGTGATGACCTCGTACGCGGCCCGGCGCACCGTCTCCTCCCAGTCGCCGCCCTCGTCGGCCAGCGGGGTGACGAAGTCCCGGTAGTGGGAGAACAGCCGGCCGGCGCCCTGCGGGCAGACGAAGAGGCCGTCGATGTGCCGGAGGGCGTCATAGCCCGTGGTGCCCGCGCATGCCCAGCTCTCCGGCAGCTGTTCGTCGCCGGTGAGGATCTTCTCGACCACCGTCCAGCGGCCGCCGGTCTCCTCGTGCAGCCGGGCCAGATAGCCGCCGGGGTCCACCAGACCGTCCGGATGGTCGATGCGCAGCCCGTCGATGACGCCCTCGCGGACCAGCCGCAGCACCGTGCCATGGGTCGCCGCGAAGACCTCGGGGTCCTCGGCACGGACCGCGATCAGCTCCGAAATCGTGAAGAAGCGGCGGTAGTTGAGTTCGCTGCGGGCCAGCCGCCACCAGGCGAGGCGGTACCACTGGGCCTCCAGGAGGCGGGTCAGCGGCAGTCCCTCCGTACCGGGGCGCAGCGGAAAGGCGTGCTCCTGATAGCGCAGCGCCCCGCCCTCGACGCGGAAGTGCCGCGCCTCCTCGCCGAGCCGGCCGCCGAGCACCGGGAGCAGCAGCCGGCCGCCGTGCCCGGCGTCCCAGTCGATGTCGAACCACCGCGCGTACGGGGACGCCGGGCCGTCGCGCAGCACCTGCCACAGCGGCCCGTTCAGCGACACCGGCTCGGGCACCGCCATATGGTTCGGCACGATGTCGACGACCAGCCCGAGGCCGTGCGACCGGGCCGTCGCCGCCAGCGCCCGCAGCCCCCGCTCGCCGCCCAGCTCAGCCCGTACCGCCGCGTGATCGACCACGTCATAGCCGTGGGTGGACCCCGGCACCGCCTCCAGCACCGGCGAAAGATGCAGATGGGAGATGCCGAGCGCGGCCAGATGCGGGACGGCCCGCTCGGCGGCCGCGAACGGGAAGTCCGGCTGGAGCTGCAGCCGGTAGGTGGCGGTCGGCGACGGACTCGGTGGCTGCGTCATGGGAACACCCGTACCCCGCTGACGGCCCGTTGTGTCATCCCCGCCCGGCATTGGTGTCGTCACTTCCTCCAAGGGGGCGGCGCGGCCGGACGTAGACCTTCGTGCGTCCGGTGCATGGGTGCGCGGGCCGGTGCCCGATAGCGTCTGGCGATGATCGCTGCAACGGCCACCTATCGCCGGGTGGTGGCCTTGAGCGGGCCGGTGCTGCCCGTCATCTCCTTCCTCGGCAGGCTCCCTACGGCCATGTGCCAGCTCGGCAGCCTGCTGCTGGTGGCGCAGACGAGCGGCTCGCCGGCCACCGCGGGCCTGGTCGGTGGTGCGCTGGCGGCGGGCCAGACGGTGGGCGGGCCGCTGCTCGGCCGGCTCGCCGACCGGCACGGGCAGCGGACGGTGGTTGCTGGCCGCCTGCTGGTTCGATGCGTTCGCCGTGGCCGCGCTGGTGGTCGCCGCCCTCGCCCGGATGCCCCGCGCGGTGCACGGCATGCGTGCCTCGATGGCGCTCCAGGGCGTCATCTTCGGCGCCTGCCAGTCCGGCATCACGGCGCTGACCGAACGCCTCCACCAGCCCGCCCAGGCCGGGCTGGTCTACGCCGCGATGGGGGTGATGCGCGCCGTCGCCGGACTCTCGCTGGCGCTGGTGCCCGCCCGGATCACGCTGCCGACGCGTTGGCGGGCGGCCGCCGTCGCGCTGGTCGTGCTGTCCGTACCACTGCTGTTCGTACGGTCCCTGGGGGCGCTCTATCCGGTCGTCGTGGTGCTCGGGGTCGCCTTCGCACCGCATCTGATCGCGCTCTTCGGCCTCACCGAACGGCTGGTCCCCGCCGGCCGGCCGGCCGAATCGATGGCGTTCCTCACCAGTGCGGTGGTCGGCGGCCAGGCGCTGGCCCTGGCCGCCGCCGGCCGGCTCGCCGAGGCGCACGGCCCCTCCGCCGCCTTCGCCGTCGCCGTCGGAGCGGCCGTCCTGATCCTCTGTCTCGCCCCAGGCGATCCGGCCCGGCGGCGGGCCGCCACCCCTACGCCGGCCGCTGCAACACCAGCAGGCTCCGGCCGATGAGCGTCAGCCGGTCACCGGCCTTGACCTTGGCGCCGCCGCCGTCCGCCACCGCCTGCGGACGGTCGGTGTCCACCACGATCTGCCACTGCCGGCCGAGGTGTTCCGGAACCCTGAACTCCTTCTCCTGGTCGTGGGCGTTGAACATCAGCAGGAACGAGTCGTCGGTGACCGGCTCGCCCCGTGGACCCGGCTCGGAGATCGAGCTGCCGTTGAGGAACACCGCCAGCGACTTGGCGTGCACCGACTGCCAGTCACGCGGCCCCATCTCCTCGCCGCCCGCCGTGAACCACACGATGTCGGACAGCTCGTCGTGGGCGCCCTCGAGCGGGTGCCCCTGGAAGAACCGCCGGCGCCGGAACACCGGATGGTCGCGCCGCAGCCACACCATCTGGCGGACGAACGCCAGCAGCGCCAGCTGCTCCTCGTCCCCCTCCGCCTCCTCGTCCGCCTCCTGCGCCCCCTCCGCGTCCTCGGACTCGTAGGGGTCGTCGGCGCCCCCGCCCGGAGCCTGCTCCGGCCAGCGCACCCACGACAGCTCGTTGTCCTGGCAGTACGCGTTGTTGTTGCCGCCCTGACTGCGCCCGAACTCGTCCCCGTGGCTGAGCATCGGCACGCCCTGCGACAGCATCAGCGTGGCGAGGAAGTTGCGCATCTGCCGCGCCCGCAGCCGCCGCACCCCGGGATCGTCGGTCGGCCCCTCGGCGCCGCAGTTCCAGGACCGGTTGAAGCGCTCACCGTCCCGGTTGTCCTCGCCGTTGGCCTCGTTGTGCTTCTCGTTGTACGCGACCAGATCGTGCAGCGTGAAGCCGTCATGGCAGGTCACGAAGTTCACCGAGGCCAGCGGCCGCCGGCCGTCCTCCTGGTAGAGGTCCGACGAACCCGTCAGCCGGGACCCGAACTCCGCCAGGGTGCGCGGCTCACCCCGCCACAGGTCCCGTACGGTGTCCCGGTACTTCCCGTTCCACTCGGTCCACAGCGGCGGGAAGTTCCCCACCTGGTAGCCGCCCTCACCGACGTCCCACGGCTCGGCGATCAGCTTCACCTGGCTGACGACCGGGTCCTGGTGCACCAGGTCGAAGAACGACGACAGCCGGTCCACCTCATGGAACTGCCGGGCCAGCGTCGCCGCCAGATCGAAGCGGAAGCCGTCCACCCGCATCTCCTGCACCCAGTAGCGCAGCGAGTCCATCACCAGCTGGAGCACATGCGGGCTGCGCATCAGCAGCGAATTACCGGTGCCCGTGGTGTCCATGTAGTACTGCTTGTCGTCCGACAGCCGGTAGTACGAGGCGTTGTCCAGCCCCCGGAACGACAGTGTCGGGCCCAGATGGCTGCCCTCGGCGGTGTGGTTGTAGACGACATCGAGGATCACCTCGATACCGGCCTGGTGCAGTGCCCGCACCGCCGTCTTGAACTCCAGCACCTGCTGCCCGCGGTCGCCCCAGGACGCATAGGCGTTGTGCGGGGCGAAGAACCCGATGGTGTTGTAGCCCCAGTAGTTCGTCAGCCCCGCGTCCACCAGCCGGTGGTCCTGGACGAACTGATGCACCGGCATCAGCTCCAGTGCGGTCACCCCGAGCTTGGTCAGGTGGTCGATGATCGCCGGATGCGCCAGCGCGGCATAGGTGCCGCGCAGCTCCTCGGGAAGCTCCGGATGGCGCATCGTCAGGCCCTTCACATGGGCCTCGTAGAGCACCGTCTCGTGATACGCGGTGCGCGGCGGGCGGTCGTCACCCCAGTCGAAGTACGGATTGACCACGACCGACGCCATGGTGTGCGGCGCCGAGTCCAGGTCGTTGCGCACCTCGGGGCGTCCGAAGTGGTAGCCGTAGACCGCCTCGTCCCAGTCGATCCGGCCGCTCATGGCCCGTGCGTACGGATCGAGCAGCAGCTTTGCCGAGTTGCAGCGCTGCCCCCGCTCCGGTTCGTACGGACCGTGCGCCCGGAAGCCGTAACGCTGCCCCGGCATCACCCCCGGAAGATACGCGTGCCGCACATTGGCGTCGCTCTCGCGCAGCTCGACGGCGGTCTCCGAACCGTCGTCGTGCAGCAGACACAGTTCGATGCGCTTCGCGGCTTCGGAGAACACCGCGAAGTTGGTGCCCGCCCCGTCATAGGTGGCACCCAGCGGATACATCTGTCCCGGCCAGACCTGCATGGGTAGACTCTTCCACTTTCTTCTCGGGCGCTGCGGCGACTCCACGACACACATCCGCGGAACGAATCGAAATCCTTCCCCAACTTTTCGCAACTTCTCGTACACAGAGGGCTTTTCGCGAGATCTCCGCTCAATGGTGGAGCAACCTGTCGCGATGTCGGATCGTCCTACTGGTCGTCCTACTGGAGGACGGACGGGGGACCGACATGCATGTCACGGGACGTGACAGCAGGGGGGAACCGTGCACCATCTGATGCACCGCCACCTCGGCAAGGTCGTCGCGGGGGCCGCCATCGCGCTGACGGGCACCGCAGCCATGGCCGCGATCACCTTGCCGGCCGAGGCCGGCGCCGCCGACGGAACGGCCGGCCAAAACCGCCCCCGCGCGGTCGGCGCGCCGGTACCGGGACGCGACCAGGGACCACCACCGCCCGGCCGCGTCGAAGGGGCCCGCCCCCAGGGGGAGCGCGGCCAGGGCAGGGACCCGCTCAGCGACGACGAGGTGCGGCGCGCCCAGGACCTGGCGCTGCCGCGGACGCCGCGCGGCGCCGCGGTGGACGTCACCGGACGCCCCGGGCCCGAACCCCTCACCACCGACCTGGGCGAACTCGCCCCCTCGGAGGCCGGGCTCGCCGACCCGCCGCGCCGCGCGCTGGTCTCCTTCTACGACTACAAGAGCGACAGCTACCTCTCCAGGACCGTCAACCTCACGACCTCGAAGGTGGAGTCGACGGACACCCAGCACGGCGTCCAGCCGCCGCCCAGCCACGCCGAGGCCGTCGAGGCGGCCAGGCTGCTGATCGCCGCCCCGCTGGGATCCGGGCTGCGCCAGGACTACCGCGACGCCACCGGGCGCGACCTCACCGTCCCGGACCCGCTCTCCGTGACCGGCTTCGTCTACCGCGGCCGCGCGGAGGGCGAGGCGCCGGGCGCGCTGGCCGACTGCGGGGAGCACCGCTGTATCCGCCTCTTCACCAAGGTGAAGAACGGCCGGTGGATCGACACCCGCCGCTTCGTGATCGACCTCAGCGCCCGCACCGTCGCGCGCCTCGGCTGACGCGCCCCGCACCGCCGACCCCCACCACTCCTTCCCCGGGAGCCCTCGCCATGCCCGAAAGACGCCCCGCCGGCACTCGCCGTCCGCGCCGCCGCACCGCTGTCCTCACCGCGGCCCCCCTGCTGCTCGCCGCCACCGCCCTGCTGACCGGCCCGTCCGCCCAGGCCGCCCCCGAAGCCCCCGCCGCACCCGGCCCCGCCCCCCGTTGCAGCGCGCCCTACCGCATCACCCAGACGCTCGACGGCGGCACGGTCTGGCGCATGTGCTGGCACTACGAAGGCAACGCCGGCCTCGTCCTGGACGACGTCTCCTACCAGCCCCAGGGCGAACGCACCCCGATCAAGGTGCTCACCACCGCCAAACTCGCCCAGATCCACGTTCCCTACGACGACGGAGGGAACGAATACGACGACCTCACCGGCCAGGGCTTCGCCCAGGGCCTGATGAAGCTCGACCCCGCCGAATGCCCCGGCGGCACCATCAAGACCGTCAGGGTGCCCGGCGCCTATGACGCCGCACACCCCGACGTCAGCGGCCTGTGCGCCACCACCCGCGCCCGCGGCCACGCCTACCGGATGGGCCCCTATCCGGGCGAGCACGCCAAGACCTACCAGCTCCAGGGCAAGGACCTGCTGCTCTACACCGTCAACAAGGTCGGCTGGTACGAGTACATCAGTGAGTGGCGGTTCTCCGGCGACGGCACCATGACCCTCCAGGTCGGCGCCACCGGCACCGTTTCACCCAGCGACTACGACGCCGGTGACGGCCGCGGCGCGCCGCTCGGCAAGGGCGCCAAGGACTACGCCACCAGCCACAGCCACAACGTCTTCTGGCGGCTCAACTTCGGCCTGGACGGCAGCGCCGCCAACAAGGTCGAGCAGTTCGACTCCGCCACCACCGTCCGGCCCGGCGGCAGCACCCCCACCATCCGCACCACCCGTACGCCCGTCACCAAGGAACTGGCCGGGGACTCCGGCGCGCTGCGCTGGTGGCGGGTGGTGAGCGCCACCGGCAAGAACAAGGACGGCCACCCGCGCTCGTACGAGATCGTCCCGGGCCCCACCAGCAAGTACACCGGGCGCCGTTACACCACACACGACATCTACTTCACCGAGTACAACAAATGCGAGCAGTTCGCCAGCAACAACCTGGCCAACTGTGGCGCCCATGCCGGCAAGAGCGTCGACACCTGGGTCAACGGCCAGCCGCTGAAACACCCCATCGCGTGGGTCAACATCGGGTTCCATCACATCGCCAGGGACGAGGACCAGGAGCCGATGCCCGTGCACTGGCAGGGCTTCCAGCTGGTCCCACGCGATGTCACCGCTATGAATCCGCTCACTCCACCCGCGCTGTCCGGGCACAACGGGCACTATAGCTAAGGGGAGTTGGCAACCGACTCGATCCATCCTGCTGCACCGTCTCCCGCACCGCAGTAGTCTGCCTTGATCGTTGGCACGGGGGTTCGGGAAGGCGGTGGCAGGTGAGCGGCGGGCTGGAGTTGCCCCCTGGTGACGAGAGTCATGAGGGCCATGAGGGCGGCTCCGTCGACGCACCGCCCGGCGCGGTGTCCCTGGCACGCCCCCTGGAGATCGGGGCGGAGCTGGACTGGGGCGCCGACGCCTGGAGCGAGGTGCGTACACGGGCCCGACGGGCCGGCCGCGCCTACATCTGGCTGAATCTCGTCGAGCAGCGGCTGCGGGCCGTCGTCGCGGCCGTCCTGCGGCCCATCTACGAGCCGGTGCACGGCGACGAATGGGTCATCGCCGCGGCCGGTCCCGCCGGACAGGAGTGGGTCCAGCGCGCGGTGGCCGTCCGCGAGGTCAGCCGCCGCAAGGGCTACCTCCTCGACCCCGCCGACGACAACATCGTCAGCTTCCTGACGTTGCCGCAACTCCGCGAACTGATGGTCCAGCACTGGCCCTGCTTCGAGCCGTACTTCGACGACCGCCGCGAGGTCGAGCTGGCCCTCGACGAACTCGAGGTCGCCCGCAACATCGTCTCCCGCAACCGCGCCCTGTCCGAGACGGTGCTCGCCCAGGCCGAGCGTGCCTCCGCCCGCCTCCTGGACATCCTCGGCTCCGGCGTCGGCACGCGTATTTCCGGACGGCTGCCCATCGACGCGGTCGAGGACCTCGTCGGCGACCGCTACGCCGATGTCGTCGGTGTGCACTCCGACCGGGTGCGGCTTCAGCGTCAGCTCCCCGCCGAGGACCTCTTCGGCAACGCCCGCCGGCTCGACGCCGTCGGCATAGGGCTGAACCTCCTGGTCCAGAACTACTCGGGCCGCCGCCTGGTCCGGCTCGCCGAATCGGGCTGCCGCGTCCGCCTGCTCTTCCTCAACCCGGCCAGCAGCGCGGTCCGCCGCCGGGAGCGCGAAATCGGCCTGAAGAAGGGCGAGATGAGCCGCTCCATCGAAATGAACATCCTCCACATGCGACGGGTGCGCGCCCGGCTGCGCGACCCCGGCGCCTTCGAGATCCAGGTCTTCGACGAGACCCCGCGCTTCACCGCCTACCTCGTCGACGGCGACGGCTCCGACGGCGTGGCCGTCGTCCAGCCCTACCTCCGCAAGAGCCGCGGCATGGAGTCCCCCGTCCTCGTCCTCCGCGGCGGCGGCCGCGAGGTCGTCCGCCAGGACGGCCGGGATACGGGTGACCACGGCCTCTTCGAGACCTACCGCGAGGAATTCGAGAGCATGTGGGCGGATTCGCGGCCGGTTTCCTGACGGGGCGCCGACAGCTGAGATGCGAGGATGCGCGGGTGGCGACGGAAGCGGAGTGGGAGCGCATCCGGGACGGACTGCGCTTCGAGCAGGTCGTCACGGGCTCCGTCGTCCGGGTGCCCCGGCCGGGGGCGGGTGAGGCGGACGGCGGACGGCGGGCCTGAGAAGGGATCTCCTACGACGTCCCCGTGATCCCGCCGTCGACCCGCAGCTCGATCCCGTTGACGTAATCGGCGCGCGGGCTCGCAAGGTAGGCGACCGCGGCGGCGATGTCCTCCGGGCGCCCCAGCCGTCCGCTCGGGTTCGGCGCGTACTCCGCGCCGATGTCCGCCTCGTCGGGGCCGCCCTCCGGGCCGGCTCCGGTGTCCTCGCCCGCCGCCGCCCGTTCCTCGAACATCCGGTACATGGACGGGGTGACGATCACCCCCGGACTCACGCAGTTCGCGGTGACCCCGGTCCCGGCGAGGTGCCGGGCCAGGCTGGTGGTCATGTTCACCACGGCGGCCTTGGCCGCGGAGTACGCCGCCATATGGGGGAGCGGCGTCCGCACGGCCCGGCTGCCGATGGTGATCACCCGGCCCCAGCCGTGCGCGCGCAGCGACGGCAGCAGCGTCTGACTGACCCGGACCGTCGGCAGCACATTGCCCTCGAAGGCGGCGCGCCAGTCGGCCGGCCCGGAGCTCTCCCAGTCCTGTTCGGCGAACGGACCGGCGTTGTTGACGAGGATGCGGGCCCCGAAGTCGCGTGCGGTGAGAGCGACCTGTTCGGCGACGCCCGGCTCCGTCAGATCGCCGAGCACCACTTCGGCCCGTACACCGCGCGCCGCGACCTGTTCGGCGACGGCCGCCGCGGCCCCCGCGTTGCGCCCGTGGACGAGGATCTCGCAGCCCTCGTCCGCCAGCGTCTCGGCGATCGTCGCGCCGATCCCCGAACTGCTGCCCGTCACCAGGGCGCCATGTCCTGCCAGCCGTAGGTCCATGGCGGTCAGCCTAGGGGCGGCCGGGGACCACGGCTCCTGTACCGCGACAGGTGGCCGGTCGATTGTCAGTGGTGCGTGGGAGAGTGGGCGAGCAACGGGGGAAGTACCACCGAAGGAGGCCGCATGAGCGAGGGTAGCGAGCGATTCGATGGAAGGTGCGCGCCGAGCGAGTGCGAGGCCGAGCTAAGCGAGGTATCGGCATGAGCTGGCATCAGGAGCTGTTGGTCAGCTTCGATCTGGAGACCACGGGCACGGACGTCGAGCAGGACCGCATCGTCACGGCCGCGCTGATCCGGATGGAGGGGGACGGCCGCGCGGTCGAGAAGCAGACCTGGCTGCTCGACCCCGGCGTGCCGATCCCCGATGAAGCTGCGGCCATCCACGGCATTTCGACCGCATATGTCCAAGAACACGGCCGCTCGCCGGTGACCGCCATAGAGGAAATCACCGAAGCGCTGGCCGAGGCCCTGCGCGCGGACATCCCGCTGGTGGTGATGAACGCCCGCTATGACCTCTCCCTCCTGGACCGCGAGTGCCGGCGCCACGGCCTGCGGACGCTGACCGAACGCCTCGGACACGAACCCGCACCGGTCATCGACCCCCTCGTCCTGGACAAGCATGTGGACCGCTACCGCAAGGGGAAGCGCGCCCTCCAGGCGCTCTGCGGTCACTACGGCGTCCGGCTGGACGGCGCTCACGAAGCGGGTGCCGACGCGGCGGCCGCGGCCGGGGTCGCCCGGCGCATCGGGGAGAAGTTCCCGGCCGTCGCCATCCCCTCGCCCCGTGCGCTGCACGCCCTCCAGGAGCAGGCGGCCGCCGAACAAGCCGTCGCGTTCCAGGCGTATTTGCGGCGCTCCGGCGACCCCCAGGCGATAATCGAGCCGGCCTGGCCCCTGATCCCGTACCAGGCCAGGGGCTGAGCGAGAACGGGAGCGGGAACGGGAGGGAACGGGGCGCTACGGCGCTGTGACGACCGCTACCGGCTCAGAAGGGGTACCACCGCACAGTCGCGTCCTTGTCGCGCAGTGAGGCGATCCTGCGCCGGAACTCCGTGAGTGCCGCCGGGTTTCCGGGCGCGTGCTGGGAGACCCAGGCGCAGCTCGCCGTCTCCCGGGACCCGCGCAGCACGGCGCAGCCCTCCCAGTCCCGTACGTCCCAGCCGTAGACGGACACAAAGGTGTCGTACGCGTCCGGGGACAGGCCGTAGCGGTCCCGGCTCAGCGCCATCACGACCAGGTCGTGTTCCCGCAGATCGGAGGAGAAGGTTTCCAGGTCGACCAGCACCGGTCCGTCGGGGCCGACATGAACGTTGCGGGTCAGCGCATCGCCGTGGATGGGGCCGCGGGGCAGATGCGGCTCCAGAGCGGTGGCGGCCGCCGCGAACGCATCCCGCCGCCCGCGCAGATACTCCGCGTCCGGCGCCGCCACGGCGTCGCCGGCCAGCCGCAGCCAGCGCTCGACGCCACCGAGCAGTTCGCGCCGGGGCAGCGTGAACGGCGGCTCCGGCAGGGCGTGGACCAGCTTCAGCAGGGCGGCGAGATCGTCCGGCCCGGCGGGGCGGACGGCCTCCGGAAGCCGCTTCCAGTACGTCACGGGATGCCCGTCGACCAAGGTGGCCACGGGCTCCGCGGCCCGTACGGCCGGCACGCCCTCGGCCGCCAGCCACTGCGCGACGCCGAGCTCCCGCTCGGCCCGCTCCAGGAGTTCGGCGCTGCGGCCCACCCGTACGACCGGCCCGTGGTCGCGGAGGGCGAACACGGCGTTCTCGCCGAGCGAGAGCAGCGCGGCATCGGCTGCCGCATCGGGGCGTCCGGCCGCGGCCAGTACGTCCCGGGCGCGCGCCTCCGTGAAGGCGGCGGGGCTCGGTCCGGTCATCGGGATGCCTCCTGCGGTGCGTGAACGCGACCAGTGTCGCAGGTCCGCCGGGCAGCTCCAGGGCCTGTCGTCAAAGTCCCGTCTGCCTCGCGGCGCTCCCCATCTGCCGCTGGGAGCTTCCCCCAGGCGCGCACGCTCTCCGTATCAGGACGACCCTCCGCCTTGCGTCGCACGCGCCAGACGCCGCGAGGCCCGCCCTACGGGCGAACGACGGGACTTTGAAGACAGGCCCCAGGAGACCGCCCAGGTGAGGAGATCCTTCAAGGAATCCGGCCGGGACCTTGACTGAGGTGGCCGCCGTCACGACGATGACGGCGGCCGGAAGCGGCCGACGGGGCAGAGGGGGAGCGATGGCAGACGTGCCAACGAGTCGACGCGGAGCACCGGCGAGTGACGATAACGCCGCAGAGGCGCGTGCCAGACCCCGCGCGCCCGGCCCGGTCCCCACGACAGGCCCTGGGTCACACCCCGGCGGACCGACCGCGCCGTGTCCTGAGGAGCCCCTGCTGTGACCCTGGCGACCGCGCCACAGCGGTCCACCGCATCGGCCGCGGACGGCACTGCCCGGCGTCGGCGTGACCACGGCGTCTGGTTCCTGGTGCTGCCCGCACTGATCCCGATCCTGGTACTGAGCGCGGGGCCGCTGCTCTACGGCATCGGGCTGGCCTTCACCGACGCCCAGTCGGGCCGGACCCAGGCCACCCGTTTCGTGGGGCTGTTGAACTTCTCCGACCTGTTCCAGGACTCCTTGTTCTGGGACTCCTTCCGGATCGGACTGGTGTGGGCCTTCGGGGTCACCGTCCCGCAGTTCGTCCTCGCCCTTGGTCTTGCCCTGCTGCTCAACCTCAATCTGCGGCTGCGCTGGCTGGCCCGCGCCCTGGCGATCATTCCGTGGGCGATGCCGGAGGTCGTCGTCGGCATCATGTGGCGGCTGGTCTACCACCCGGATGCCGGCATCCTGAACGAGACGCTGCGCGGCCTCGGCCTGTCGGGAGCCGGCGACGGCCGGGACTGGCTGAGCGGCCTGGCCACAGCACTGCCCGCGGTCATCGTCGTCGGCGTGTGGGCCGGGATGCCGCAGACCACCGTCACCCTCCTGGCCGGCCTCCAGAACGTGCCACGCGAATTGCACGAGGCCGCCGCCATGGACGGCGCCGGCGCCTGGCGCCGCTTCCGTACCGTCACCTGGCCCGCCCTCAGGCCCATCGCGCTCGCCGTCACCGCGCTCAACTTCATCTGGAATTTCAATTCCTTCGCCCTGGTCTTCGTGCTGACCGACGGCGGGCCCGGCGGCCGGACCCGGCTGCCGATGCTCTTCGCCTACGAAGAGGCCTTCCGTTACGGGCAGTTCGGTTATGCCGCCACCATGGGCCTGGCGATGGTCGCGGTGATCTCGGTCCTGCTGGCCGTCTACCTGGCCGGCCGGCTGAAGGGGGACGACGAGCGGTGAGCGGCACCCAAGACAGCGGCAGCACGGACATCGGCGGAGCCAAAGGCAGCGGGACAGGCGGCGACGGGACGAAGGAGGGCGGCGGCACGAAGGACCTCGGTGCCCCGGGACGCGGCAGCGCCCCGCGTGGTGCGGGGCGCGCCGGCACCGCGCGCCGCACCGCCACCCGCACCGGCCAGTACGCCGCACTCCTCGGCTATCTCGTCTTCCTCGCCTTTCCCTTCCTCTGGCTGATCTCCACCGCCTTCAAGCCGCCGCGGGAACTCGGGAGCATGCATCCCACGTGGATACCCGAGGCGCCCACCCTGGAGAACTTCCACCAGGCCTTCGCACAGCAGCCGCTGCCGGCTGCCGCGGGCAACAGCCTGCTGGCCGCGGCGGTCTCCGCGCTGATCGCGATCGTGCTGGCGACCCCGATGGCGTACGTCCTGGGCCGCTACCGCAACCGTCTCTCGCGGGCGGCCACCGGCTGGGTCGTGATCAGCCAGGCCTTCCCGCTCGTCTTGGTGATCATCCCGCTGTTCCTGATCCTGAAGGGACTCCATCTGGTGGACTCCCGGACCGGCTTGATCATGGTCTATGTGGTCTGGTCACTGCCGTTCGCCCTGTGGATGCTGACCGGCTATGTCCGTTCCGTACCACCCGAGTTGGAGGAGGCGGCGGCCGTGGACGGTGCCGGCCGGCTGCGTACGCTCGTCTCGGTCACCGCACCGCTGCTCGCGCCGGGCATCGTCGCCACCGCGCTCTTCTCCTTCATCACCGCCTGGAACGAGTTCTTCTTCGCCCTGGTCCTGCTGAAGTCTCCGGAGAAACAGACCCTGCCGGTCGTGCTGACCCACTTCCTCGGGTCGGAGGGAGTCGCCGACCTCGGCCCGCTCGCCGCCGCCGCACTGCTCGCCACCCTTCCGAGCCTGCTCCTCTTCGCCGTCATCCAGCGACGGATCACGGGCGGCATGCTCGCCGGGGCGGTGAAGAGCTGATGCGGCACGCCAACGCACCCACGCCTCCGGCCCGTTTCACCCGGCGGGGTCTGCTCGCGACCGCCGCCGCGCTGCCCGCCGCGGCCCTGCTGCCGGGCTGCTCCGGCGACCGCCGTGGGCGCCCGGACGGCGGCCGGATCACCCTGCGCTTCCAGTCCCTGGCCTGGCAGCAGGATTCTCTCAAGGCCAACAAACGACTGGTCGCCGAGTGGAACAGGCAACACCCCGACGTCCAGGTGCAGTACGTCCAGGGCGCCTGGCCCACCGTCCACGACCAGCTGCTGACCTCCTTCGAGGGCGGTGAGGCGCCGGACGTCATCCACGACGCCTCCGACGACCTCGCGGACTTCGCCTACGGCGGGGACCTCGCCGACCTCACCACCCTCCTGCCGCCGCGCCTCACCCGCGACATCCCCCGGCAGAGCTGGGAGACCGCCACGTTCGACGGCAAGATCTACGGCGTCCCGTTCCTCCAGGAACCGCGGGTGCTGATCGCGAACCGCGCGAAGCTGCAACGGTCCCAAGTCCGCATCCCGACCGCCGAACACCCCTGGACCTGGGAGGAGTTCGAGGAGGTGGCGCAGCGGCTGACCCGCGGCGCCGAGTACGGCGTCGCCTGGCCGCTGAAGGAACCGGTCTCGGCCACCCTCAACCTCGCCCTGTCCACCGGCGGCCGGATGTTCCACCGCCGCCCCGACGGCAGGGTGGAGGTCCGGTTCGACGCCGTCGACCAGCTGGTACCGCGCACCATCCACGACCAGGTGAACGTCGACCGCAGTGCCTCCCGTACGACCCTGGGCATGGGCGGCTCCGACACCCTCCCGGGCTTTTTCGCCGGACGCTATGCGATGGTGCCGCTCGGCTTCTCCTACCGTCAGCAGATCGCCCAGCAGGCGCCCGAGGGCTTCGACTGGACGGTGCTGCCGGCCCCCAAGGGCACCGCGCTCGACCAGGGGGTGAGCCCGCAGACCCTGTCGATCGCCGAGGACTGCCCGCACAAGGAAGCGGCGATGGCCTTCATCGATTTCCTCCTCCGCCCGCCGAACATGGTCCGGCTGGCCCTGGGGGACTGGCTGTTGCCGACGGGCCGGGAGGCGCTGAAGGATCCGGCGCTACGGGTCGCCCGGTACGACTGGGCGACGGGCACCGCCCTGGCGAGTTCCCTCCGCTCCGCCCCGGCGCAGTCCGTCCGCGGTTATCCGGAGTGGAAGGACAAGATCGCCACCCCTGGACTTCAGGAGTACTACAGCGGCGCGATCGGCCTGGACACCTTGCGGAAGCGGCTCGTCGAGGACGGCAATCTGGTCCTCGCCCGGTACCAGCGCTGACGGGGGACGCGCTCGCATAACGACACGGCTCCGGGGCAACAGCCGGCCGATGAAGCCGCCCGCGGCAGCCGACGGGCCGCGGGCGGCCCCGCCCACAACAAGTCCGCGATCGCCAACTCACCCTGATTCAGCCCGACATGGGCGGGAACGCAGCACCGACGTGACGCGTACGCGCCGCCGCGGCGTCCCCCTCGGCCTGAGGCGTCATTCACCCCGGCAACACTCTCCATTGCCGCTGTGTAAACGGAGTTGAGCCCCTCCGGTTCAACTCCCGGTTCCTTTTGACCGCTTCTGAAACCTTTCCCATTTCGGCGGGCTTGTTGTCTATCTCACACGCTCCGGCTGGCCTTGAATTGAACTCATCAATCAGACAGGGTTTCGAGCCAGCCCGACGTAGATCTTCCGGTCTCTTCGGGCTATTGCGCAACGCTTTCCCCCCACACCACGAACGAGGAGAACCCTCCGCAATGGCTCACAAGCGTTCCAGCAAGAAGCGGCTCGTCACGGCGATATCCGCCGCGGTCGCCGCCACCGGTATCGCCGCGGTCACCGCGGTCACCGCGGGTGCGTCGCCTGCCGCCGAAGGCAAGATTTACGGAGCCGAGGCCAAGGGTGCCGTGAACGGCAGCTACATCGTCATGCTGAAGAAGTCGGTGCGTACCGCCGAGAGCGGCGACCTGGCCTCCAAGTACGGCGGCAAGCTCAAGCGGAGTTTCACCTCCGCCATCGACGGCTTCTCGGCGACCGGCCTGAGTGCGGAAGAGGCCAGGCAGCTCGCCGCCGACCCGTCCGTCGACAAGGTCGTACAGAACAAGAAGTTCCACATCAACGAGGCTCAGGACAACCCGCCGTCGTGGGGCCTGGACCGTATCGACCAGGCGGACACCAAGGGAGACAAGAAGTACAACTACCCCGACGCCGCGGGTGAGGGCGTCACCGCCTACGTCATCGACACCGGCATCCACATCAGCCACAAGGACTTCGGCGGTCGCGCGGCGTACGGCTTCAACGCCATCGACAAGAGCGACAAGGCCGAGGACGACAACGGCCACGGCACGCATGTCGCGGGCACCATCGGCGGTACCAAGCACGGTGTTGCCAAGAAGGCCAAGGTCGTCGCCGTCAAGGTCCTCGACGGCGAGGGCTCCGGCACCACCGAGCAGGTCGTCGCGGGCATCGACTGGGTCACCAAGAACCACAAGGGCCCCTCGGTCGCCAACATGTCGCTCGGCGGCGGCGTGGACGAGGCCCTGGACACGGCCGTGAAGAAGGCCATCGACTCCGGCGTCACCTTCGGTGTCGCGGCGGGCAACGAGTCGTCCGACGCGGGCCAGAGCTCCCCGGCGCGCGTGAAGGAAGCCATCACCGTGGCCTCCAGCACCAAGGACGACGAGCAGTCCGACTTCTCCAACTTCGGCACTGCGGTCGACCTCTACGCGCCCGGCTCCGACATCACCTCGGACTGGAACAGCGGCGACGACGCCACCAAGACCATCTCCGGTACGTCGATGGCGACCCCGCACGTCGTGGGTGCCGCCGCCGTCTACCTGGCCGGTCACAAGGACGCCAAGCCGGCGGACGTGGAGAAGGCCCTGACGGCCGGCGCCACGGCCGACAAGATCTCCAACCCGAGCGAGGGCACGCCCAACAAGCTGCTGAAGGTCGTCGAGTAACCAGCTCACGTCCTCAGCTCCACACGCCGGCCGTCGCGCTCGCCCCCACGGGGCGCGGCGGCCGGCGTCGTTGTGCGTTCCGCGACGGCGTGCGTCGAGCGGGCTCGGGCATGATGTGCAGGGCGTGCCGCCGTCCGCAGTGGCACGCGTGTCCTCAGCTGCCGGGGCTCACCTGCTGCATACGGGACAGCTTCCGCACGAAGAGAATCCCGAGTACAGCCGCCGCGATATCGAGCAGATCGGAAAGCATCACGACGCTCGTGGCCTGCTGGAGCGCGTGCGGTGTCTCCGGGTTCCTGTAGAGAGCGGCGCCGGCCCTGCTGACCACCAAGGCCGCGATCCACGTCGTCCACCAGGCCGACACTCGTCGGCGCGAGACCTCACGCCAGGCACCGTCCGCCGTGGCCTGAGCGCTGGCGTCCCAGACTTCCTTGGCGAAACGGTACGGCAGCCAGAGATTGCCGATCGGTACGAACCAGGCGCCGACGGCCCACGCCCGGTTCATGGTGCACACGTCCCGGGCGAAACCCTCGGCGTTCACGCGCACGCGGTAGAACCAGACGATGAAGACCGGTGCCGTGGCGAGCGTGCACACCAACTGCAAGGTGCCGGCCAACCCGTAGAGGTCATCGCCCTGCGCCAGCTCGTGACGGGGCGTGGACTGCAGATTGTCCAGCAGTGCACGGATATTGAGCCCGGCGTATACGGCGAAGACGTCGACGGCGATGACCAGTGCGAGCAGCACGGTGACGGCGTTCGCGAGCCCCTTGGGCGACCGGACCGCGGAGCCTCCGGCAGATATGTCGGCAGGTAAGCCGGCAGAGCCAGATGACATGACTGAAACCCCCATAAAAATGAAAGAGTCCGCACTTGGGCGGGCACCGGGTGACTCTATGTCATCTTCTGGGCACGGTGCACCGAACTTCCCGAAGGCTCTCCCGCATGCGGGTCGCACAGGGACGGTGAGACCGAGTGCGCGCCCAAGCTGTCCGAGCCGGCCGATCCGGCAACGTGAGAGCGATATCGCCGGGTTATCCACAGGAGGGCTCCTCCGGAAACGCGGACGACGTCATTCGCCTACTGTCGGTGACATGCACGGAGGACTGCCGTTCATCGGCATCAGCACCATCTTCTACGGCGTGATCGGACTGTTCACGGTCGTAGTCAGCGCGATCCGCAAGACAGGGGGAGACCGAGTTGCACACCATCACCGTCATCGTGCCTGCTCACAACGAGGAGGAGGGGCTGCCCGCCACGCTGGAGTCCCTCGCGTGTCAAACGGTCCGGCCTGACCGGATCCTGGTCGTGGACGACGCTTCCACGGACCGCACGGGCGAGGTGGCCGCGTCACACGGCGTCACCGTGCTGCGCCCGCCGCACAATCTCGGCAGCAAGGCCAAGGCGCAGAACTACGCCCTTCCGCAGTGCACCACCGACCTCGTACTGGCCGTCGACGCGGACACCGTCCTCGCACCGGACTACATCGAGACCGTCGTGCCCGTCTTCGACGACCCCGATGTCTCGGTCGCGGCAGGCACGGTCCGCACCCGCCGCACCCACACCGTCTGGGAACGCGGACGCTCCACCGAGTATCTCTTCGGCTTCCACTGGCACCGCCCCATCCAGGCCCGCGCCAACAGCCCCATGGTCTGTTCGGGTTGCTGCTCCGTCTTCCGGCGCGACGACCTGATGGCCTTCGGCGGATTCCCCGAGCGGACCATCGTCGAAGACATGGATTACACCTGGTCGCAGCAGATCGCCGGCCGACGCGCCGTCTACGTCTCCGATGCCGTGGCCCTCGCCGCCGACCCGGAAGACCTCACCTATCTCCGCAAACAGGTCTGGCGCTGGATGGCCGGCTTCTGCCAGAACGTCCGGCTGCATCTCGGACGGCTGGTCGTGCACAACGCCTGCTGGCGGTCTGGGTGCTCCTCGCCCTCCTGGAGATCCTGACCGCACCGCTGTGGTGGGCGACGCCGTTCGTCATCACCGCGACAACCGATCAACCACCCGCGCTCGCCTTCCTCTGGTGGGCCGGAGCCGAACTCCTGCTGACCACACCACCACTCCTCTACGCCGCCCGCCGCCGCAAACTCCCGCTGACGGGCGTGCTGTTGAACATCCCTTGCGTCTACGCAACCAAGGCGGTCAACCTCGTTTACGCCTGGAAGGCCCTCATCGTCGAACTGCTACTGGTGCCCCTCCATCTGGCGCGGGGCCTCACGGTCTACGAGAAGGGACGGGCCGATACGCGCCCGGGGCTGGCCGTCACTGCTACGGCCTGAACCGGAAGGAACTCTGCCGGAGATGCCGGCCGGGGGTGGTCGCGGCCGGCATGGTCCGTCGGCCCTCCCGGCCGGGGGGCGCCGCGGCCCACATGGTCCGTAGGCCATCCCGGCGCCGGTCCCGGCCCGTGGAGTTCCGGCCGCAGGAGCACGAGTGTCGGGGGCAGGCAGTGCCGGAGACGAGGCCCGTGCGCGCGGAGTCGTCCGACGCGCGGCAGCGCGGGCTGCTGGGGGGACGGAGGTGAGAGCGGTCGGCGCGGGCAGAGACAGTTGCTGGGGCTGGGGCTGGGGCTGGGGCTGGGGCTGGGGCTGGGGCTGCGGCGGGCGCCGCCCCGGGCGGTGGGCGGGCGCTGAGCAATGTCGCCCATGCGGCGGGGAGTTCGTCGCCTGTGTGACGGTGGCGCTCCCCAGCGTGGCCGACGACCTCCATGCACGTTTCAGCTCCCTGCAATGGATCATCGATGTCTACACCCTCGCCCTGGCCGGCCTGCTGCTCGGGATGGGATCCCTCGGCGACAACCTGGGCCGCAAATGCCTCTACTTGACCAGCCTCGGCGTCTTCACCTCCTCTCGCTACCCCCGCCCGCAAACCGTCGCAGGCATCGCCACCGGGCCCCCTGCCCCGCCGTTCAGCTCGGTCAGGGAGGCGTCCAGTGCCTCGACCAGGTAGTCCTGCTGAGCGGATGTCAGCAGGGGATGGCAGGGGAGGTTGAGGTGCTGGTCGAACCAGCTGCGTTCGGCGACCGGGCACTCGCCGCGCAGATGTCCCCGGTGGCGCCATTGGGGCAGCAGATGCTGGGGGAAGTAGCGCAACTGGATCTCCACCCCCCTGCGGTCCAGGGCCAGGACGAGGCGGTCGCGCAGTTCCTGGTGGCCGGCGAAGCAGGTGTAGAGGTGGTAGGCGTGGTCGCTGTGTGCGGCCGCTGTCTGGGGCGTGATGAACGGGTAGCGGGCGAGCACTTCGTTGAGCCGCCCGGCGAGCGCGCGACGGCGGCCGACGGCGGCCCTGAGGCCGGTGAGCTGGGCCTGTCCGAGAGCCGCGACCACTTCCGGCATCGTCGTGTCGCTGCCGGGCCGGCGCACATAGCCGCGGTGAAGGGGTGTGGCGTGGGCGGGGCGGGGCAGCGTGATTGCCTCCGCCGCACCGCCCGGCGCGGTGCGTGCGCTCCGGGTGCCGTGGTCGGCGGCGCGCAGCCGGTGCAGCCGCTCGGCCCAGTCGTCCCGGTCGCAGGTGATCAGGCCGCCCTCGCCGAGCATGCTGCTGTTCCTGGTGTTGCGGAGGCTGAAGGTGGCGATGTCGGCCAGCGCACCGGGGCTCCGACCGCGGTAACGGGCCCCCAGCGCATGGGCGCAGTCCTCCAGCACGATGAAGCCGTGGCGCCGGGCCAGCGCCATGATCGTGTCCATCTCGGCGGGGCAGCCGCCGTAGTGCACCAGCAGCAGTGCCTTGGTGCGCGGGGTGATCAGCGCTTCCAGTGCGGCCGGGTCGATATTGAGGGTCGCCGGGTCGATGTCACAGAACCGGACCTGTACGTCGTAGTCGGACAGCGGCTGGACGGTCGCCCGGTGGGTCTGCGGGGTGGCGATCACCTCGTCGCCGGGCGCCAGGTCGAGCAGGCGGACCGCCAGTTGGAGGGCGACCGTTCCGCTGGTCACCGAGATCGCATGCCTGCTGCCGACCGTCTCGGCGAAGGAGCGCTCGAACCGTTCGCGCCGCAGTCCGGCGGGCTGCGGAGTGCTCTCGTGGACGAGCTCGGTCAGTACGGCGGCCTCGGCGTCGGCCGAGATGCTGCCCCGCTTTCCCCAGGGCACGACGTAACTCTTGTCCAGCATCAGTTCCCCCAGGTGGTCTTCGGCCGCACCGGTGGGTGCTGGTCCTATGACAGTCGAGGGAGGGATGCTGTTGAAGAGTCAGCGGTGGTCAGCAAGGTCAGTTAGGTCAGCTTCTTGGTCCGGCACCGGGTCCGGCCTCCGGCTCCCGCGGGCGGCGGCGCCGTGCTGCCGCGCGGCACGAGCTCGGTCGGCAGCACGATGTGCCGCTCCTGCGCGCCGTCGGAGTCATCGATCACCGACCGGGCGAGGCGGACGGCGGCACGCCCGATCTCCACGGCGGGCTGGGCCAGTGTCGTCAGGCCCATGACGCCGGCCATGACGTGGTCGTCGAAGCCCATGACCGAAACCCGCCCCGGTACCGGAACGTTGGCCTCCCGCAGGGCCGCCAGCAGCCGGAACGCCATGTCGTCGGTCTCGGTGAACAGCGCGGTCGGTGGTTCCTGGAGGCTCAGCAGCCGCCCCACCGCGGCGGCCATACCGGTGCCCTTCCAGCCGGGCACGCTCATCACGAGCGAGTCGTCGTGTTCCAGCCCCGCTTCGGTGAGGGCCCGCAGATGCCCGGTGAGCCGGTTCTTGCTGCTCCAGGCGAAGCCGGTGGTGTCGGACGTCTGGAGAAAGGCTATCCGCCGGTGCCCGAGGTTGATCAGATGGCGGGTGCCGCGCAGGGCGGCGTCCTCGTCGTCCACGTAGACGCTGGGGCGTCCGGGCGCGTGCTGGCTGACGAAGACGAGGGGCATGCTCAGGTCGTCCAGGCGGGCGCGTTCGGCGGGGGAGAGCGAGAAGCTCACCACGAGGAGGGCGTCGGCGTTACGGCGGGCGGGCAACCGGTCGAAGAAATCGGCGCGTTCGTGCACATCGGTCACGCTGTAGACCAGCAGATCGAGGCCCGCCTCGCGCAGCGCGGGTGCCATTCCGGACAGTGCCGAGCTCAGAAACCACGACGCCAGGTCCGGCATCAGGACGGCGACTCTTCCGGTGCGGCCGGTGGCCAGGCTGGAGGCGCTGCGGGTGATCGCGAACGAGAGCTCGCGGGCTGCCGCTTCCACCCGGGCACGGGTCGTGTCCGAGACCGTCGACAGCCCGCGCAGGGTGCGCGAGACCGTGGACACCGAAACCCCCGCCCGATGGGCCACATCGGCCATCGTGGCCTCGCTCTGCGCTGAGGACATGCGGGGACGCTAGCACAAACGGGCGATGACAGCGTTGCCAGGAGATCCCCTCCGGAAATCTGTTGTTCACGAGGCGTTGACCTGGTGACAAGGCCACTTCTAGCCTGCAAGCGCTGTCATCGATGGCAGCCAAGACGTGAGGAGCACTCATGGCCTTGAGCCGCAGAACCCTGCTCGCGAGCGGCCTCGCCGCCGGAGCCGGGCTCACCAGCGGTTGCGCGGGCAAGCCCTTGGACACCCTGTTGACCCAAGCCGCCCAGGTCCCGCGTACCCCGGCCACGCTCACCTGGTGGGTGTCCGAAATCCCCTCCCGGAACGGCCCCGTGGTGGCGGATCTGATCATCCGCGCCTTCGAGCGCCGCCATCCGCACATCCATGTCCGAAAATCGAACGCCCTCAGTACCACCGACAGCAATCGCGCCGCGGTCACCACTCAGCTCGCGGGCGCCTCACCCACCCCTGACGTCTATCTCGGGGACACCACCTGGCCGGCCCAGTTCGGGGCCAACTCCCTTGCACTGCCGTTGCAGAAGCTGCTGCCCGAGGACTTCTGGACGGGCTACCCGGCGGCCCTGCGGCGGGTGAGTGAGTACCGCGGTGCCGTGTACGCGCTGCCCTTCTTCACCGACAGCGCCTTCCTCTACTACCGCAAGGACCTGCTGGCCAAGCACGGGCGGCCGGTGCCCCGCACCTGGGAGGAGCTGCTGCGTACCGCCCGCACCATCCAGCGGGCCGGCGACGCCCCGTACGGATTCCTCTGGCAGGGCTCCGTTTCGGAGTCGCTGACCTGCAATGTCGCCGAGTTCCTGGCCGACGCGGAAGCCCCTGTACTGGACGGCGAGGGCCGGGTGGCGCTGAACGGGCCGGGTGCGGAACGGGCCTTCGCGATGATGCGGGAGTTCACCGAGACCGGTGTCACGCCCTCCACGGTCGCCACCTATGTGGAGGCGGACTCGCAGGACGCCTTCACCGGCGGCCGCGGTGTCTTTCTGCGCAACTGGTCCTACGCCTGGGGCAATGCGGCCGACCGCGCGGTCTCCAAGGTGGCGGGCCGGGTCGGCGTCGCGCCCCGCCCCGGCTTCGACGGCGGCGGCCCGCGCGGGGTGAGCTGCGCCGGCGGCTGGAGCAATTTCGTCAACCCCAACTCCTCCCACCTCGGGGCAGCTGTCGCTTTTGCTCGGTTCTGTGCCGGTGAGGAGGCGCAGATGATCCTGCTGAAGAACGCCGGGGTGATTCCGGCGCTCGAAGACGTACTGACCCGGCCGGAGGCCCGCGCGGTCGGCGATCCGACGCTCACCGGGGTACGCGAACTGCACCTGGTCGCCCGGCCGGTGCAGACCCCCTACTACCCCCAGGTCAGCAAGGCGCTCTACACCCGGGCCAACGCGGTGATCGGCGGCCGGGCCACACCCGTCCAGGCTCTGCGTGCCGCCCGCGCCGATATCCGGACCGCCCTGGAAGGCAAGGCGCTGTGAATGCCATGACATCCTCCGCAACACCCGTGTCGCGGCGCCCGGCCCCGGAGCAGGCCGGCCCGCGGACGGCGCCGGCACCGCGCGGCGGCGGCCCGGCCCGGGTCAGCAGACGCCGCCGGGCGCGTACCGGCTGGTTCTTCGCCTCCCCGGCACTGCTGACCATCACCGCCGTGACGGTCTTCCCGGTGCTCTTCTCGCTGCTGCTCAGCTTCGCCGATGTCCGCCTGGAGTACGGCGGATTCCGCATCCTGTCCCTGACGGGCGACCATTACGCCGCCGTGCTGAGTAGCCCGGAATGGCGCCAGGCGCTCTTCTTCACCTTCGGGTTCACCGCCGTCACCGTGCTGCTGGAGCTGGTTCTGGGCACCGCGGCCGCCCTCGTGCTGGAACGGCTGGGGGCCGCCCGCGGCTGGGTCCTGGCGGTCCTGCTGCTGCCCTGGGCCCTGATCAATGTCGTCGCCGCCCAGCTGTGGGGCTATCTCTACAACGGCACCTACGGCGGGCTGACCTGGCTCTTCCAGCAGATCCTCGGCCACCAGCCGGACATCCTCGGGCAACCCGCCTCCGCCATGGGTGCCATGGTGGTGGTCGATGTCTGGAAGACCACACCCTTTGTCGCGATTGTCGTCCTCGCCGGGCTGATGCTGATTCCCGGCGACGTCTACGAGGCGGCAGAGATCGACGGCGCCGGCACCTGGACGACGTTCTGGAAGGTCACGCTGCCGCAACTGCGCCCGATCATGGCCATCGCCGTCCTGTTCCGCATCCTTCAGGCCTTCGGCATCTTCGACCTGCCCTTCGTCCTGACCCAGGGCGGTCCGGGCACCGCCACCGAGTCCCTGGCGATCCTCGGATACAAAACGCTCTTCCAGAACCTCGCCATCGGCCGCGGCGCGGCGGTGGCCACCACCACCGCCGTCATCGTGATCAGTTGCTGTCTGCTCTTCCTGCGGGTCTTCAAGACGCAGGCCGACGAAGGAGGGCGGGCATGAACCGCCGTGCACCGGCGTCCGGCATCCGCCGGTACGTCAACGCCGTCAACCTCGGCGGTCTGGCGATCGTCGTGCTGTCGGCACTGCCGCTGTACTGGATGATCGTGTCGTCCTTCAAGGGCCCTGGCGAGATCAGTGCCGCACCGCCGACCCTGGTGCCGAAGGCGGCGACGCTCGGCAACTACGCGGAGGCCTTCGTCCGCAACGGCATCGGCCGCTATCTGCTCAACAGCGTGCTGGTGGCGTCGGTTTCCACGGTCGCCGTGCTGGGACTGTCCTTCTTCGCGGGCTACGCACTCGCCCGCACCCCGCTGCGGGGCCGCGGCGCCATCATGACCGCGCTGCTGATGCTGTCCGTCTTCCCGCCGATCGCGCTGGTCGTTCCGCTCTTCCTGCTGGAGCGGCAACTGGGGCTGCTCAACAGCTACGCGGGCCTGATCGTGCCCTATGTCGCGCTGAACCTGCCGTTCGCCATCTGGATCATGCGCAACTACCTGGTCGGTGTCCCCCGTGAGCTGGAGGAGGCGGCGACCGTCGACGGCGCGGGACCGCTGCGTACGGTCCTGACCGTCATCGCCCCCCTGGCCCGGCCGGGACTGTTCACCGCGGGGATCTTCACCTTCACCGCGACCTGGTCGGAGTTCCTGCTGGCGCTGACCTTCAACAGCGAGGACGGCCACCGCACCGTTCCGGTCGGCATCGCCCTGTTCACCAGCCAGTACACGGTCCCCTACGGGACGCTGTTCGCGGGGGCCGTGGCGGCCACCGTACCCATCGGCGTCCTGGTCATGATTTTCCGCCGCTCGATCGTCTCGGGCATGACCTCAGGGGCGGTGAAGGGATGAGACCGGCGCCCCCGGGGCCTCCTCACCCCGCCGCACCCGACCGCACCCGGCGCCGCACCGCGCCGTATTCCTCCCCCGGCTACCGCTGGGAGGTGCCCCCACGCGACCGCTCTCGCATCGAAAGGCCTCCACGTGACCGCACAGCACCTCGGCTCCGACCGCAACACCACCGACTGGTGGCGGCAGGCCGTCGTCTACCAGGTGTATCCGCGCAGCTTCGCCGACGCCGACGGCGACGGCATCGGTGACCTCCCCGGTGTGACCTCCCGGCTGCCCTACCTCGCCGACCTGGGCGTGGACGCCGTCTGGCTGAGCCCCTTCTACCCCTCACAGCTGGCCGACGGCGGCTATGACGTCGACGACTACCGCAATGTCGACCCGCGTCTCGGCACCCTCGACGACTTCGACGCCATGGTGGCCGAGGCACACCGCCTGGGCCTCAAGGTGATGGTGGACATCGTGCCCAACCACTCCTCCGACCAGCACCTCTGGTTCCAGGAGGCGTTGCGCGCCGAGCCCGGATCCGCCGCGCGGGAGCGCTATGTCTTCCGTGAGGGCAAGGGCGAGCTGGGCGAGCTGCCGCCCACCGACTGGGTCTCCTGCTTCGGCGGACCCGCCTGGACCCGGCTGCCCGACGGCTGGTGGTACCTCCACCTCTTCGCCCCCGAGCAGCCCGACTTCAACTGGGACAACCCCGAGGTCCGCGCGGACTTCCGGCACACCCTGCGCTTCTGGTCCGACCGCGGCGTGGACGGCTTCCGGGTCGATGTGGCCCACGGCCTGGCCAAGGACCTGGCCGCGCCACTCCGTGACATCGGCACCGTCGAGGGCTACACACCGGGCGACCTGCCCGAGGACGGCAGCCACCCCTTCTGGGACCGCGACGAGGTGCACGACATCTTCCGCGACTGGCGCAAGGTCTTCAACGAGTACGACCCGCCGCGGGTCGCCGTCGCCGAGGCCTGGGTGCGCAGCTCCCGCCGTACCGCGTACGCCACCCCGCAGGAGCTCGGCCAGGCCTTCAACTTCGACTTCCTCAAGGCCCCGCTGCGCGCCGGGGAACTGCGCGCCTCGATCGACACCGCACTCGCCGACGCGCGGGCGGCCGGGGCGACCGCGACCTGGGTCCTCTCCAACCACGATGTGATCCGGCACGCCTCCCGGTACGGCCTGCCGGACGGCCGCGACGAGGAGGCCTGGCTGCTCTCCGACGGCCAGGAGCCCGTCCTGGACCGGGAGTTCGGGCTGCGCCGGGCGCTGGCCGCGACCCTGCTGATGCTGGCGCTGCCGGGCTCCGGCTATGTCTACCAGGGCGAGGAACTGGGGCTTCCCGAGGTCGCCGGCCTCTCCCGGGACAGCCTCCAGGACCCGGTGTGGACCCGGAGCGGAGGCCGGCTGAAGGGCCGGGACGGCTGCCGGGTGCCGCTGCCGTGGCGGCGCGAGGGCAGCTCGTACGGCTTCGGCAGCGGGGGTTCCTGGCTGCCGCAGCCGGCGGGCTGGGGCGAGTTGTCCGTCGAGGCGCAGCAGGGTGTGGCGTCGTCACCCCTGGAGCTGTACCGCACGGCGCTGGCCACCCGCCGCCGGCTGCTGGCCGACGAGGCGCTGGAATGGGCCGACGAGACACCGACCGCCGGCCCGGACGTACTGCACTTCCGCCGCTCGGGCGGCTGGGAGTGTGTGGCGAACCTGTCGGACGAGCCCCGGCCGCTGCCGGCCGGCGACGTGCTGCTGTCCTCCGCACCGGTCACCGGCGACGAGCTGCCGCCGTGGACGACGGCCTGGCTGCACACCACGACGCCCTGATCCCGCGCACCGTGGGGACCCCTCAGGCGATCAGCGCCGCCAGGTCCCCACGGGCACGGCCCGGGACCGCCCGGTCGTAGCGCCGCAGCAGCAGGCGGGCCAGCTCGGGCGCGGCGCCCAGTACGGGGGCGAGGACATCGGCGCGGGCCTCGCGGGCCCCGGCGGCGATCCGGTCCGGGAGGAAACCGGGGGCGATGACGTACGGGGCGACGGCCACCCGGCCGACGCCCTCGGCATGCAGTTCCCGCACCGCGTCGGCCGTACGGGGCAGAGATGCGGAGGCGAACGCAGGTCGCACGGCACACCAGCCAGCGGTGTGCCGCCACTCCCGCGCGATTTCAGCGATCACTGCGATCGCCTCCGGGTCCGAGGAGCCCGCCGAGGCCAGGACGACCCCGGTCGAGCGACGGTCGCCGGGCCGCAGCCCGGCCTGGGCCAGCCGGCGCTCCAGCGCGTCGGTCAGCAGTGACGAAGGGCCCAGCACATCGGCCTGGCGGACGGTCAGCAGGGGCAGCCGCGCCGTCGCCTCCCGCAAGGCCGCCGGGATGTCGGACTTCGCATGGAAGGCACGCGTCAGCAGCAGCGGCAGCGCCACCACCTCCCGGACTCCTTCTGCCGACAGGCGCTCCAGCACCCGCGGCACCCGGGGCGCGTTGAAGTCGAGATAGCCGACCTCGACGCGCAGCCCGGGCCGCAGCGACCGGACCCGCGCGCAGAGCGCGGAGACGGTCGCCGCGTGCCGCGGATCGCGGCTGCCGTGGGCGATGACGAGAAGCGTGGGGCGTGCGTCCATGGTTCAGCTCTTCACGAGGAGGCCACGGCTGCGCAGCACCCGGCGTTCGACCGGGGCGAAGATCAGCAGCTCGATGCCGATACCGACGATGAGGATGAGAAGAATCGCGGCGAGTACCCAGGACATGTCCTGGAGCTCACGGCCCTGCTCCAGCAGCTGGCCCAGACCGGTGCCCAGATCGGGCGCGTTGACGATGAGCTCGGCGGCCATCAGGGAACGCCAGGAGAACGCCCAGCCCTGCTTGAGCCCGGCGATATAGCCCGGCAGCGCGGCCGGGAGCAGCACATGCCGGACACCCGCGAGCCCCGTGGCGCCGATGGTGCGGCCCGCCCGCAGGTAGAGCGGGGAGATCTGGTCGACACCGGCCACCAGCCCGTTGGCGATGGACGGGACCGCGCCGAGCAGCACCACCGCGTAGATCGTGGCGTCGCTCAGCCCGAACCAGATGATCGCGGCCGGGACCCAGGCCACCGAGGGCAGGGACTGGAGACCGCTCAGGATCGGCCCGATCGCGGCCCGTACGGCCTTGACCTGGGCGACGATCAGTCCGAGGACCGTACCGATGGCCACCGACGCCACGAAACCGAGGGCGCCGCGGGAGACGCTGGTCCACACGAAGCTCAGCAGGGTGCCTTCGAGCCACTTCTCCTGAAGCGAGCGGCCGACGTCGACGGGGCTCGGCAGCAGGTAGTGCGGCTTCAGCTCGAAGTGGTAGGCCAGCTGCCACAGCCCGAGCACGATGACGATGGCGACGAGGGGAGGGAACGCCTTCGAGACGACGGTACGCAGCCACGGCTGCCGGTCGACGACCCGGGATTCGAGGGCGTCGAGCCCGGCCTCCAGGCCGGCGATGTCACCGGCTCCGGGGGCGTCGGTGCCCGCCGTGGTGTCCTTGCCCTTCGCTGCGGCGGCGGACGGGTCCTTGGTCTCAGTGCTGGCCATGGCGGCGGATCTCCCCACGGAGCTGTTCGGTGATCTCGATGGAAAGGTCGGCGACCGCGGAGTCCTCGATGCGGCGCGGCTGCGGGATGTCCACCCGCCACTCGCGGGCGATCTTGCCGGGGCGGGAGGACAGCAGCACCACCCGCTCGGCGAGCCGCACGGCCTCACGGACGTTGTGGGTGACGAAGAGGACCGACAGGTTGGTCTCGCGCCAGATGCGGGTCAGCTCGTCGTGCAGCACATCGCGGGTGATCGCGTCGAGCGCGGCGAACGGCTCGTCCATCAGCAGCAGTTGACTGTCCTGGGCGAGCGCACGGGCCATCGCCACGCGCTGGCGCATACCGCCCGACAGCTCGTGCACCCGCTTGCCGTAGGCGCCCTGGAGCCGGACGAGCTCCAGCAGCCGCTCGGCCTCGTCGCGGCGCTCGGCACGCGGCACCCCGCGCAGCCGCAGCGCCAGTTCGATGTTGCGGCCCGCGGTCAGCCATGGGAACAGCGCATGTTCCTGGAACATCAGGGCCGGCCGGCCGCCCGGCGTCTCGATGGCGCCGGCGGACGGCGCGTCGAGACCGGCCACGAGGTTGAGGAGAGTGGACTTTCCGCAGCCCGAGGCCCCCAGGAGGCAGACGAATTCGCCGGGCGCCACGTCGATGCTGATGTCGTCCAGGACATGCTGCTGTGCGCCGGTGCGGCCGAACGACTTCGAGACATGGTCGATGCGAGCCGCGTACGGCACGGTGGTGCCCGTGTCCGCCGTGGCGGGCTGCTGCTTGGTGAGCGTGGTGGTCGTCATCGGTGTCACCTCCTGGGGGAGTGCGGTGCTGCGGGCGGGTTACTTGCTGCCGAGTCCGGCGTCGTCGACCGGCGGCTTGCCCTGGGACTTGAGCACCTTGTTCAGCAGGGTGAGGTCGTAGATGCCCTTGAGGTCGGGCTTCTTGAGCAGGCCCGCCTTGACGGCGTGGTCGGCCTCCTGCTGGAGGGTGGCGGCCAGCGGGTCATCGGTGACGTCGACGTTCTTGACGGCCGGGTCGATGACGTTGTCCGGCAGTGCCTTGCCGGCGATGTCCGGGGAGGAGAGCTTGTCGTTGAGGGCCTTCTTCGCCTCGGCCGGGTGCGACCGGATCCAGGCGTTGGTCTTCACCGACGCACGCAGCACCGCCTCGACGGCCTTCGGGTGCTCCTTGAGGAACTTCTGCGAGACGATCATGTTCGTGATGACGAACTTCCCGTCCTTCCACAGCTTCTTCTCGTCCAGGAGCGTCTTGCCGCCCTCGGCGACGAGCTTGGAAGCGGTGGGCTCGGGCACCCAGGCGCCGTCGATGTCGCCCTGCTGGAAGGCCGTCGGCGTCACCTTGTTGTCGGTGCGCTGGACGGTGACATCACCCTTGCCGGTGGTGGCGTCGACCTTGAGGCCCTTCTCGGACAGGTAGTTCAGCAGCGCGACGTCCTGGGTGTTGCCCAGCTGCGGGGTCGCGATCGTCTTGCCCTTGAGATCGTTCAGGCTCTTGATCTTCTTGGGGTTGACCACCAGCGAGACACCGCCGGAGGCCGAACCGCCGATGATCTTCAGGCTCTTGCCGTGCGACTTGGCGTAACCGTTGATCGCGGGGGACGGGCCGATCCAGCCGATGTCGATGGCGCCCGAGTTGAGCGCCTCGATCTCGGCGGGGCCCGCGTTGAAGGGGGCGGACTTCACTTCGGTGCCGCCCAGTTCCTTCTGGAACGCACCGTTCTGGAGGCCGACCAGGGGGGTGGCGTGGGTGGTGTTGCCGAAGAACCCGATCGTGACGTGATCGAGCCCGTCGGTCTTCGCGCCCTTGGGGGCGACACCGGCCGCTGTGTCCTTCTTGGCCTCGGAGCCGTAGCCGCAGGCGCCCAGCGCCCCGGTCAGGAGCGGGACGGTGACGGCGGCCGCGAGCAGGCGGTGACGAACGGCAGACACGGGAGGTGGTCCTCTCGGAGGGCCGGGTCAGTACGCGCCTTCTATGGCGCGCCCGGCAGATCGATGGATCTTCGGAAGGGAGGTGTGGGGGATACGGAGTGGTGCATCGTCAGCGCACACATCGGCCGACTCCGCCCTGCCCGCTGCCCAGGGCGCCGCTGCCGATGCGGCCGCCCTCCTTCGCGAAGGTCGAGAAAACGTCCTTGAGCATGCTCAGAAGTCCCATCCCTCGTCGTCCGCGCTCGCGGCCGGAGCGGCCTCCGCGGCCGCTTCCGCAAAGGCGGTACCCGCCATGCCCGCGGTCAGCGTCGTGCCGTCCGCCGGGTCGATCAGCAGGAACGAGCCGGTGCGGCGGGAGTCGGCGTAGGCGTCCAGGGCCAGCGGCTCCGCCGTGCGGACGACGATCCGTCCGATGTCGTTGGCGGCCAGCTCACCGGGCGCCGGGTGCTGGGAGAGGTCGTCCAGCGTCAGCCGGGACGGGATGTCCTTGACGATCGCCTTGACCGTACGGGTGGTGTGCTTGAGCAGCACCCGCTGCCCGACGGTCAGCGGACGGTCCGCCACATGGCAGATGGTCGCCTCGATGTCCTGCGAGACGCCCGGCGCGGTGGCCGTCGGGGCGATCAGGTCACCGCGCGAGATGTCCAGGTCGTCGGTGAGCCGGACGGTCACCGACTGCGGTGCCCAGGCGACATCCACGGCCTGGCCGAGCGCGTCGATCGCCTCGATCGTGCTCGTCCGGCCCGAGGGCAGGACGGTGACGGGGTCGCCGACGCGCAGCACACCGGAGGCGATCTGGCCCGCGTAGCCGCGGTAGTCGGGGTGTTCGGCGGTCTGCGGACGGATCACGTACTGGACCGGGAAACGGCCGGGGTCGTCCGAGGGGTCGGCGACGACGGGCACGGTCTCCAGGTGCTCCAGCACGGTCGGGCCGCCGTACCAGTCCATGTTCGCCGACGGCGCCACGACGTTGTCGCCGGCCAGCGCCGAGATCGGGATCGCGGTGATCTCCGGGACGCCCAGCGAGGCCGCGTACGTCGTGAACTCCTCGGCGATGGCGGCGAAGACGGGCTCGGCGTAGTCGACCAGGTCCATCTTGTTGACGGCCAGCACGACATGCGGGACGCGCAGCAGGGCGGCGACCGCGGCGTGCCGGCGGGTCTGCTCGACCACCCCGTTGCGGGCGTCGACCAGCACCACGGCCAGCTCGGCGGTGGAGGCGCCGGTGACCATGTTGCGGGTGTACTGCACATGCCCGGGGGTGTCCGCCAGGATGAAGCGGCGCCGCGGGGTGGCGAAGTAGCGGTAGGCGACATCGATGGTGATGCCCTGCTCGCGCTCGGCGCGCAGCCCGTCGGTCAGCAGCGCCAGGTCCGGCGCTTCCTGACCGCGGCCCAGCGAGGCCCGCTCGACGGCCTCGAGCTGGTCGGTGAGCACCGACTTGGAGTCGTGCAGCAGCCGCCCCACCAGCGTCGACTTGCCGTCGTCGACGGACCCGGCAGTGGCGAACCGCAGCAGCGAGGTGGCACCCGCGTCGACGATGTCCTCAACAGCATTGCTGGTGCTCATGGTTAGAAGTACCCCTCGCGCTTGCGGTCCTCCATGGCGGCCTCGGACATCTTGTCGTCGGCCCTCGTCGCGCCCCGCTCGGTGAGCCGGGATGCGGCGATCTCCGTGATGACGGCCTCGATCGTGTCGGCGTCGGAGTCGACGGCGCCGGTGCAGGACATGTCGCCGACGGTGCGGTAGCGCACCTGCCGCCTCTCCAGGCTCTCGCCGTCCTTGGGGCCGCCCCACTCGCCGGGCGCCAGCCACATGCCGTTGCGGGCGAAGACCTCGCGCTCGTGGGCGTAGTAGATGGCGGGCAGTTCGATCTTCTCGCGGGCGATGTACTGCCACACGTCCAGCTCGGTCCAGTTGGACAGCGGGAAGACCCGGACATGCTCACCGGGCGAGTGCTTGCCGTTGTAGAGCTGCCACAGCTCGGGACGCTGCCGGCGCGGGTCCCAGCCGCCGAACTCGTCGCGCAGCGAGAAGACCCGCTCCTTGGCGCGCGCCTTCTCCTCGTCCCGGCGGCCGCCGCCGAAGACCGCGTCGAAGCGGCCCTTCTCGATGGCGTCCAGCAGCGGGACGGTCTGGAGCGGGTTACGGGTGCCGTCGGGGCGCTCGCGCAGCTCACCGCGGTCGATGAAGTCCTGTACGGAGGCGACGTGCAGCCGCAGGCCGTGCCGCTCCACGGCGCGGTCGCGGTAGTCGAGGACCTCGGGGAAGTTGTGCCCGGTGTCGACGTGCAGCAGCGAGAACGGCACCGCGGCCGGCGCGAACGCCTTCAGCGCGAGGTGCAGCATGACGATGGAGTCCTTGCCACCGGAGAACAGGATCACCGGCCGCTCGAACTCACCCGCCACCTCACGGAAGATGTGCACCGCCTCGGACTCCAGGGCGTCCAGGTGCGAGAGGGCGTACGGGTTGTCGATGTCGTCGGTCACGGCAGCGATGGTGGTCATGCCAGTCCCCTTTCGGTGAGCAGCGTGTGCAGCGCCGCCGCGGACTCCTGCACGGTCTGGGTGTGCGACTCGATGCGCAGATCGGGCGACTCGGGCGCCTCGTACGGATCGTCCACGCCGGTCAGACCGGAGATCTCACCGGCCGCCTGCTTGGCGTACAGCCCCTTCACATCCCGCTCGGAGCACACCTCGACGGGCGTGGCCACATGCACCTCCAGGTAGGGGGTGCCCTCGGTCTGGTGGCGCTTGCGGACGGCCTCCCGGCTGTCCGCATACGGCGCGATCACCGGCACCAGCGCCTTGACGCCGTTGCTCGCCAGCAGCTCGGCCACGAAGCCGATGCGCTGGACGTTGGTGTGCCGGTCCTCGCGGGTGAAACCGAGGCCCGCGGAGAGGAACTCGCGGATCTCGTCGCCGTCGAGCACCTCGACGCGATGGCCGTCGCCGCGCAGCCGGCCGGCCAGCTCGTGCGCAAGGGTCGTCTTGCCCGCGCTCGGCAGACCGGTCAGCCAGATCGTGGCGCCCGTCATGGATATCTCCTGATGCTCGGTCATCCGTGCAGCCCGCACTCGGTCTTGTTGCTGCCGGCCCAGCGGCCGGCCCTGACGTCCTCGCCCTCCAGCACCCGGCGGGTGCAGGGCGCGCAGCCGACGGAGGCATAGCCGTCCGTCAGCAGCGGGTTGGTGAGCACCCCGTGCTCGGCCACGTACGCATCCACGTCGGCCTGCGTCCAGCGGGCGATCGGCGAGACCTTCACCTTCTGGCGCTTGGGGTCCCAGCCGACGACCGGGGTGTTCGCCCGGGTGGGCGACTCGTCCCGGCGCAGCCCCGTCGCCCAGGCGTCGTAGGCGGTCAGGCCCTCTTCGAGCGGCTTGACCTTGCGCAGTGCGCAGCACAGGTCCGGGTTGCGGTCGTGCAGCTTCGGGCCGTGCTCGGCGTCCTGCTCGGCCACCGTCTGACGCGGCGTCAGGGTGATGACGTTGACGTCCATCACCTCGGCCACGGCGTCCCGCGTCCCGAGGGTCTCCGGGAAGTGGTAGCCGGTGTCCAGGAAGACCACGTCCACGCCGGGGAAGGCCCGCGACGCCAGATGCGCGACGACCGCGTCCTCCATCGAGGAGGTGACGCAGAAGCGCGGGCCGAAGGTCTCGGCGGCCCACTTGAGGATCTCCAGGGCGGGTGCGTCCTCCAGGTCGCGGCCCGCCTGCTCGGCGAGCTGCTGAAGGTCGGCTGCGGTGGTAGTGGTGGTCACGACTCGCCTCCGTCGGGTGCGGCAGGGGTCTTGCCGGTCAGCCCCTGGGCCAGCAGGCCCAGGAACTTCAGCCGGAACGCCCGGCTGCAGGACCGGCATTCCCAGGCGCCATGGCCTTCCTCGGAAGGCTGTAGGTCCTCGTCCCCGCAGTACGGGCAGTAGAACGGCGCGGCACGTTCGCTCACGGCGTCCCCCGCTCAGCCTCGGCGCGCTCGGATGCGCCGGCTTCCCTCGTCACTGCTCGTTCCTTCGTCACTGCGCGGCTCCTCAGGCCGGCCGGCGCCGCGCGCCGAGGCTCGCTCACTTCAGCGCACCCTCTTCCGCACGGGCCGCCCACTGGGCGAACCGCTCGTCGTCCGTGCGCTGCGACTCGAAGTTGCGCAGCACCCGCTCGACGTAGTCGGGGAGTTCGTCGGCGGTGACCTTCAGGCCGCGGACCTTGCGGCCGAAGCCGGCCTCCAGGCCCAGCGCGCCGCCCAGGTGCACCTGGTAGCCCTCGACCTGGTTGCCGTCGTCGTCCAGGACCAGCTGGCCCTTGAGGCCGATGTCCGCGACCTGGATGCGGGCGCAGGCGTTCGGGCAGCCGTTGAGGTTGATGGTGACCGGCTCCTGGAAGTCCGGCATCCGGCGCTCCAGCTCGTCGATGAGCGAGGCACCCCGGCCCTTGGTCTCGACGATGGCGAGCTTGCAGAACTCGATACCGGTGCAGGCCATCGTGCCGCGCCGGAACGGCGAGGGGTTGACCTGGAAGTCCAGCGCCTCCAGCCCGGCGACGAGCGAGTCGACCTGGTCCTGCGTCACATCGAGGATGATCATCTTCTGCTCGACGGTGGTGCGCAGCCGGTCGGAGCCGTGGTCGGCGGCCAGTTCGGCGATCTTGGTGAGGGTGGTGCCGTCGACCCGGCCGACGCGCGGGGCGAAGCCGACGTAGAAGCGGCCGTCCTGCTGCTGGTGCACACCGATGTGGTCGCGCCACTTGGAGACCGGCTCCTCGGGCGCGGGGCCGTCGGCCAGCTTGCGCTGGAGGTACTCGTCCTCCAGCACCTGGCGGAACTTCTCCGGGCCCCAGTCGGCCATCAGGAACTTCAGCCGGGCGCGGGTGCGCAGCCGGCGGTAGCCGTAGTCGCGGAAGATGCCGACGACACCGGCCCAGACGTCCGCGACCTCGTCCAGCGGCACCCAGGTGCCCAGGCGCTGGGCGAGCTTGGGGTTGGTGGACAGGCCGCCGCCGACCCAGAGGTCGAAGCCGGGGCCGTGCTCGGGGTGGACGACGCCGACGAAGGCCACATCGTTGATCTCGTGGACCACGTCCTGGACGGGGGAGCCGGAGATCGCGGTCTTGAACTTGCGCGGCAGGTTGGAGAATTCCTTGCTGCCGATGTAGCGGTCGTGGATCTCGTCGACGGCGGGGGTGCCGTCCACGATCTCGTCCGCCGCGATGCCGGCCACCGGGGAGCCGATGATCACGCGCGGGCAGTCACCGCAGGCCTCGGTCGTGGAGAGCCCGACGGCCTCCAGCTTCTCCCAGATGGCGGGGACGTCCTCGATGCGGATCCAGTGCAGCTGGATGTTCTGCCGGTCGGTGATGTCCGCGGTGCCGCGGGCGTACTGCTCCGAGACCTCGCCGATCGCACGCAGCTGGGCCACGGACAGCCGCCCGCCGTCGACGCGGACCCGCAGCATGAAGTACTTGTCGTCCAGCTCCTCCGGCTCCAGGATCGCGGTCTTGCCACCGTCGATGCCGGGCTTGCGCTGGGTGTACAGGCCCCACCAACGCATCCGCCCGCGCAGGTCGTTGGGGTCGATGGAGTCGAAACCGGCCTTGGAGTAGATCGTCTCAATGCGTGTCCGCACATTGAGACCGTCGTCGTCCTTCTTGAACTGCTCGTTGCCGTTGAGCGGTGTGTGGTGGCCAACGGCCCACTGGCCCTCGCCGCGGTGGCGTCCGGCCTTGCGGCGGGTCGTGGCAGCTGCGGGGAGTTCGGAGGAGGCGGCCATGGGTGTACGTCCTTCTGGGCGGGCTCAAAAAAAGCGGACGGGGCGCTGGACACCCGCGGTGACCTGCGCAGACATACCGAAAGGCGGCGCGTGGCACACGCGTCGGCAAGGTCTGCGGATCGAGGGGGTCAGCGCGTCCGCAACGGTGGGGACGGCGTGAGGTTCGGTGGTGCTGGGTGCTGCCCGGGGCCGAAGGCCCCTGGGGAATACAGCCTCAGCCCGCCCGACAAATGGCGCTGGACATGCGGCCGAGGTCGACGTGCCGCCGACTCACCAAGGCAATTCCAGCTCGAGACATGACGGAAGCGTGTCACGCCGCTCTCCGGCCAGTCCACCGTTATCCAGAGTTTGGACACCTCTGTCCCGCATCGCGAGACGGTGTGGTGGCGGTCACTCTCCGGCGGGCGTGACGGCGGTGGTGGGCCCCGCGCCGGGCCAGGGTCCGGGAGCCGGTACGTCGGGCTCCTCGGTCACCGTGGTGTCGTACAGCCGGAAGCCGCGCCGCTGGTAGTTGGCCATCGCATACGGGCCGTCCTTGCTGCACGTGTGCACCCACACCCGCGCGGTCCGTGCCAGTCCCGGCCACCGCTCGGCCAGGTCCCAGGCCCGCTCGATCCCGTACGCGAGCAGATGCCCGCCGATCCGGCGCCCCCGGAAGTCCGGGATGAGCCCGAAGTAGGTGATCTCCACCGAGCCGTCCGCGTCCGCCGCCAGCTCGATGAACCCGGCGGGGGTGCCGCGCTCGTACGCCACCCAGGTCTCCACGCCGGGGCGCCCGAGGTGTGCCACCCACTGGGCGTACGACCACGTCAGCCGGTCGGTCCAGGTGACATCCCCGCCGACCGCCGTGTAGAGGAAGCGGCTGAATTCGGGCGACGGCACCTCGGACCGGATGATACGGACGTCCTGCTCGGCCGCCGGTCCCGCGGCGGGGGACAGATCGGTGCGCGAGGTCTGTTCGAGGTACCACGTGGTGACCGAGAGGCTCATGGGGCCAGCACATCACACCGGGATCCGGGGCCCGGGCCCGGCCCTGGGGGCGGGGGAGCGGGCGGTGCGGCGGACCGTCGTCCCGAATCGTGAGACGCCGGCCCACAGTGTGCGGTGGGGACCGCCCTAGCCGATGCCCGTCATCCGGGCGAAGACCACCACGTTGCCCGCGTAGCCGGAGTCCGCCGAGTAGTCGCCGCCGCAGGTCAGGACGCGCAGCTCGGGGCGTCCGGTGGTGCCGTAGACCTTCCGGGCGGGGAACTTCCGCTTGTCGAAGACCTGGGTGCCGTAGACCTCGAAGACCGCGGTCCGCCCGTCCTCGCGGGTCACCCGGATCGTCCTGCCCTTCTCCAGGGCGCCCAGCCCGTAGAAGACAGCGGGCCCGCTGCGGCTGTCGACGTGGCCGACGATGACGGCGGTGCCGTTCTCGCCCGGGGTCGGCGCGTCCTCGTACCAGCCCGCCAGCCGGGGGGCGCCGGCCGGCGGGGCCTTGATCAGACCGTCCTTGTCCAGGCCCAGCGGCATCAGCGGGGCCGATACCGCGATCGACGGAATCGCCACCCGGGAGGGGGCGGAACGGGGCAGCGGCGGCGGCGCGGGGCCGTCGGGCGGGAGGTCGCCGGGGAAGAGCGCGGTGTCCGCCCCCGGCTGCGGCGGTCCGTCCGCCTCACCGGACAGTCCCTGGCGCACCATGCCGATCCCGATGAGGCCGGCCAGCGCCAGCACGCCCCACCTGGGCCGGCGCACGGCCGCGGGCTCCCCGGGCGTCGCTTCCGGCGGGCCTGTCGGGCTCATCGCTCACCTCCCGTGGCCGCGCGCCCCGGGTGCCCGTCCCCGGGGTGCACGGTCCGCTGTCGGCACGCTAGGCGCGCCCCGGGACGGGGGCGACAGCAGGCGGCCGAACGGGTGGCGGGCGCCGCAGCGCTGCGTCACCCGCCACGGGGGCGCGCCCTGCTCGCCCCGCCCGACGCACGGGCGGGGTGCCCCGAGGACGTCGCCGTGCCGGCACGGCGCCGTGCCGGTCCCCTGCCGGTCCCTTCGCCGTGCCGGCTACGGCGCCGGGAACACCACATCGGCCAGCCGCTCGACCTGGTCCGGGTCCGGGGACCAGCAGTAGAGCATCACCTCGTCCGCGCCGATCGCCCGGAACGCGGCCACCGCCTCGCGGATCTGCGCCCCGGTGGTGAGCAGCCCCTTCACGACGTGGTCGGTGTAGCTGCTCGGCTGGTAGTACGCGTGCAGTTCCTGGCGGGCACGGTCGAGGGTCGGCTCCGGGCCGAGCGCGACATTGACCTGGGCCAGCAGCCGCGGCCGGCCCGTACGGCCGGCCCGCGACCAGGCCGCCTCCACCTCACGGAAGAGGCCGTCCATGGCGGGGGCCGGGAGGGCGGCGCCGAGAAAGCCGTCTCCCCAGCGGGCCACGCGCTCCATCACGGCGGGCACGAACCCGCCGAACAGCACCTCGGGCCCACCGGGCCGCGCGGGGGCGGGGCCGATCGGTCCGATGTCTTCGGAGAACGGCTCCCCGGACCAGATGCGCCGCATGGCCGCCAGCTGCCGGTCGAGCCGCCGGCCGCGGGTGCGCAGGTCGACACCGGCGGCCAGATAGTCGTCGTCGCGTCCGCCGATGCCGATGCCGAGGGTGAAGCGCGAGCCGGACAGCAGATCGAGCGTGGCGGCCTGCTTGGCGAGCAGCGTCGTACGGTGCAGCGGGGCGAGCAGCACCTCGGTCTGCAACCGGATCCGGGAGGTGGCGCCGGCCAGGGTGGCCAGCGTGATCAGCGGTTCGGGGTTGCCGAACACCAGACGGTCGAGCAGGGCGACGGTGGTGAAGGGGGTGGCTTCGGCGCGCCGGGCCCAGCTCAGCAGCTGGGCGGGATCGCCGATGGGAAGGCCGAGGCCTACGGACATGGAGGGTCCTCCAGAAGGACGAGCAGGCATGGGTGATCGCGGATTGTCGTGTCGCCCACTCGTTCGGCACCGCGCGTTCGCTGCGCGCGGGCTGCTCCCGTTCTGCGACGTCCTTCTGGAGAGCTGATGTCAGAGTGCGGTCACCCTACGAGGGGGGTACGCGCGTCCGCATCCGATTTTCGGACCGCCGGACCGCCGGGCCGCCGGTCCGCCGGACCGCCGGACCCCGGACCGGACCGCCGGGCCCCCGGACTTCCGGACCTCCGGTCCCCCGGACCCTGCATCCCTCGCCCCTCCCGGAACCGTCACCCCCGCCGCGCCGCCCCCACCGCGGGGGCCGACGACTGCGGCAGCAGCTGTGCCGGCCGCGGCGGCAGCCGGAGCTCCACCTCCACCCCGTCCGCGAAGCGGTACGGCCGGTGCGCCAGGACACTCGCGAGATGGCGGCGCAGCCGGGACAGTTCGGCCCGCACCGTGACCGTACGGCTCTCGTCGCCGAAGAGGTCCCGGGCGAGTTCGGCGGCGCTGCGCCCCTGCGGATGCGCGGCGAGGACGAACAGCAGCTCGGCATGGCGCGGGGTCAGCTCGTGCGACCAGCTGCCGGCCGGCCCGCTGACGGTGACCGTCGAGCCGTCCCGGCCGCTGACGTCCAGCACCACCCGGCTCGGCCCGGCGCCCTGCTCCTGCCGCCCGACCCGGACCAGCCAGCCGCCGGGCAGCGGCTCCAGGGTGCACATGCCGTACCGCGGCAGCCACAGCGGCCCGGCCTCGGGCGACTTGGGCAGCGCCACCCGGTCCTGCGGCGTCAGGCCGGTCACCCCCGCGACCCAGCCGCTCGGGTCCACGGCCAGTGCCTGCCCGCCGATCCGCGCCAGCACCGGCGCCGCGCTCGACCGCAGCTGTTCCAGGGACAGGTGATGGCGGCTGCGCAGCTCACCCTCGGCGAGCCGGGCGACCGCGGACACCAGCGAGAGCGTCGTGGGGTGGAAGGAGGGCGCCGGACCACTGATGTCCACCGTGCCCAACAGGCGCCCGTCGCGCGGGTCGTGGAGCGGCGCCGCGGCGCACGTCCACTGCTGGTGGCTGCGGACGAAATGCTCCGCGGAGTGCACCAGCACCGGCCGGCGGGCCACCAGCGCGGTGCCGATGGCGTTGGTGCCGACGACGTCCTCCGTCCAGTCGGCCCCCTTGTCGAAGCCGAGCCGGTCGGCCATCCGCCGCACCGGCGCGCTGCCCTCCCGCCACAGCACCCGGCCCTCGGCGTCGGTGACGACCATGATCTGCTGCGCGGCGTCGGCGGAGGGCAGCAGCCCCTCGTTGAGCACCGGCAGCACCGCCGCCAGCTGCGACATCTGCCGACGGCGTTCCAACTCCGCCACGGGCAACAGGATTTGGGGCCGGTCCCGGTCCGGGTCGACGCCCGATACCAGCACCCGGCGCCAGGATTCACCGATCACCGCGCGGGGCGCGCCGGAGGAATCGCCGGGCGGGGCCTCGCCCGCGAGCACCGCCTCGTGGACCGTGGCGAGGCGGCGTGCGGTGGCGCGGTTGTCCTGGGCCGACCAGATGGCACTGTCGATCGCTCTGTCGCTCACGCTGCTCTCCGTAGTGCCCTGTTCCTCGGGTCGTGCCCTTCGTGCGCTCACCGGTCCATTCTCGAAGCGCCATTGTCCCGGTTGGTCTCCGGGCACTGCAACGCTCTGCAACCGTTGTCGCTCATGAGGCGTTCCCGGAAGGCTGGCCGGAGCGGCCGATGGCGTCTCGCCACCGGGGGTTCGCCGGTCACCCGTCGGGGAACCAACCACCGGTTGTCGCCGGGGATTCCATCGGCCGCCAGGCGCGATGTCGGCACGGCCGGGAGGGGGCTCACCATGGTGGCCGCTGCCCTGCGCGTCGTGGTGAACGCGGGGGACGAGAGGGTGCGACGCGTACCTGCCGTCCGTCCGGGCGTCCACCACGAGGCTTCCCGGCGGCCCGCGGCCGACGTCCTGATCGCATGTCAGCCGCTGCCGGCCGACGGCTGTGCGGCAGCGCCCGGGACGCCCTGAACCGGGAGCGGTGCCGTGTCGGCGCGGCACCGCTCCCTGACCGACGCGGCGGCGGTGACCCCCTGTCCCCGTCGTCCTGCGAGGCGAGGGCCCGGAGGCGACGGGGAACCGCCGCCGCGTCGGGCCGTACCGCGCTCAGCCCTCGGCCACCGGCCGCGCCCGCGCCACCACGGACGCAAGATCCAGCGTGTGCGGCAGCGTCCCGAAGGCCGCGCCCGCGTCGCCGCCGAGGCGGCCGGCGCAGAACGCGTCCGCGACCTCGGACGGGGCGTGGCGCACCAGCAGCGAACCCTGGAGCACCAGCGCCATCCGCTCCACCAGCCGCCGGGCCCGCGCCTCGAGGCCCTCCAGATCGGCGAGCTCGGTGAGCATCCGGGTGATCGCCCGGTCCAGCCGGTGATCCGCGCCCCGCGCCGCCCCGATCTCGGTCAGGAACGCGTTCAGCGCCTCGGGCTCGCGCCGCAGGGCCCGCAGCACGTCCAGCGCCTGGACATTGCCGGAACCCTCCCAGATCGAGTTGAGCGGGGCCTCGCGCAGCAGCCGCGGCAGCCCCGACTCCTCCACGTACCCGTTGCCGCCCAGACACTCCAGCGCCTCGGTCACCATCGGCGTGCAGCGCTTGGTCACCCAGTACTTCGCCGCCGGCACCGCCAGCCGCAGGAAGTGCCGCTCCTGCTCGGTGTCGGCGTCGTACGCCGCCGCCAGGCGCAGCGCGAGGGTGGTCGCCGCCTCCGACTCCAGTGCCAGATCGGCCAGCACATTGCGCATCAGCGGCTTGTCGATCAGCCGGTCGCCGAAGGCCTCGCGGTGCGCGGTGTGGTGCAGCGCCTGCGCCACCGCCTGCCGCATCACCGCCGCGGACGCGCTGACACAGTCCAGCCGGGTCGCCGCGACCATCTCGATGATCGTCGCCACCCCGCGCCCCTCCTCGCCGACCCGGCGCGCCCAGCTCTCGCCGTCGAACTCGACCTCCGCGGAGGCGTTCGAGCGGTTGCCGAGCTTGTCCTTGAGCCGCTGGATACGGAAGGAGTTGCGGCTCCCGTCCGGCAGCACCCGCGGCAGCAGAAAGCACGTGAGCCCTCCCGGCGCCCGGGCCAGCACCAGGAAGGCGTCCGACATCGGCGCCGAACAGAACCACTTGTGACCGGTCAGTACGTATTCGCCGGGGGCGGCCAGCGGTTCGGCGCGGGTCGTGAGGGCCCGCAGGTCGCTGCCGCCCTGCTTCTCCGTCAGGGCCATCCCGGCCAGCGCGCCGCCCTTCTCGGCGACCGGGCGCAGCTCGTGCTCGTACACCTGCGAGGTCAGCAACGGCTCCCACTCGGCCGCCAGCTCGGGCTCGGCGCGCAGCGTGGGCACCGCCGCATGGGTCATCGACAGCGGGCAGCCGTGCCCCGCCTCGGCCTGCGTCCACACGATGAAGCCGGCGGTGCGGCGGACATGGCCGTCCGGCCGGCCCCAGGCGCCGGTCAGCCCGGCCGTGACCGCATGGCCGAGCAGCCGGTGCCAGGCCGGGTGGAACTCCACCTCGTCGATGCGGTGGCCGTAGCGGTCATGGGTGCGCAGGACCGGTGGGTTCGCGTTGGCCTGCTCGCCCCAGCGCCGGGCGTGCGCGGAGCCGGCCGCCTTTCCCAGCGTGCTCAGCTCTTCGCGTACCTCGTCGAGCCGGACGTCGGCGACATGCCGGCCGACGCCCTCCGCCAGGGCCGCGTCGCCGGCGAAGACGTCGTATCCGACCAGCGGCGGAGGCTGGTTCGTGACCGTGTGAGTGGTGGCTGCCATGCCAGATACGGTAAGGAGGTGCAGCCGGCAAACGAACCAACCGAGCGGCCCGCGGGCCGTCTGACCAAGGCCCGCGCCCTCTACCGCAACGTTTCCAAGCGTCGGCTGGCCTGGCTCCTGCTCAAGGACACCGTCAACTCCTGCATGAGGTACCGCGTCACCGGCCTGGCCGCCGAGGCCGCCTTCTGGAGCCTGCTGTCGCTGCCGCCGCTGATCCTCGGGCTCCTGGGCGTGCTCGGCTACACGAACGCCTGGATCGGGCACGACACCATCGACAGCGTCCGCCGGCACATCCTCGGTGCCGCCGGCACCGTACTGTCCGCCAAGGGCGTGAACGAGATCGCCCGGCCGCTGCTCAGCGATGTCTTCACCGGCCGCCGCCCCGACGTCATCTCGCTCGGCTTCGCCATCGCCCTGTGGTCCGGGTCCCGGGCGATGAACGTCTTCGTCGACACCATCACCATCATGTACGGGCTCGACGGCCGGCGCGGCATCATCAAGACCCGGCTGCTGGCGTTCGCGCTGTACCTCGCCGCGCTCGTCGTCGGCGCCGTCGCCCTGCCGCTGATGGTGGCCGGCCCCGACACCGTCGTGAGCTGGCTGCCGGCCAGCGAGCACGTCATCCGGGCGCTGTACTGGCCGGTCGTCCTGCTCCTGTCGGTCGCCTTTCTGACCACGCTCTACCACGCGTCCGTTCCGGTCCGTTCGCCCTGGCCGGAGGACATTCCCGGTGCGGTGGTCGCGCTCGGCATGTGGGTGCTCGGCAGCTTCCTGCTGCGGCTCTACCTCACCTCGACGGTCGAGGGGCCCACGATCTACGGCTCGTTGGCCGCGCCGGTCGCCGTACTCCTGTGGATCGGCGTGTCCGCCTTCGCAGTGCTGGTCGGGGCGGCGACGAACGCCTCACTCGACCGGGTGTGGCCGTCGGTCGCCACGGCCGCGGCCCGTGAGGAGGCCGCACGGCGGACGGCGGCGAAGGCGGGTGCCGGCGAAGCGGGTGCCGAGGAGACGGGTGCCGAGGGGGCGGGCGCCGACGGGGCGGAGGGGGCCGGTGCGGACGGCGGCGGTGAGCGCGGTGATGACGGCGACGGGGACCGTGGCGGTGGCCGCCACGGGGAGGGCCGCGGCGACGGCGGCACGTGCGACGACTGAGCGGAGTACCCCGTCCGGCCCGACCGCGGCCCGCTGTGCCGCATGCGCCTGTGGCCATGAAGACGTGCGCAAGTCATTGACACCCCTGGGACTGAGGCAGATGATCCATGCCGATCACTTCGCGAACGAAAGTTCACCACGCGAACTTCCGCCCTCCGAGCGTCACTTCGCGCTTCGCCCTTCGTGCCGCATGCGTCGCGCCTCGTGCCTCGTGAATCCGAGGTCCCCATGTCTCCCACCGGCCCGCCGCCCGCCACCGACCCGTCCGCCGGAACACCCCCCGGCCCGCCCGCCGGACCCGGCCGCCACACCTTCCGCTCCGTCGCGCCCGTCCTGGCGCTGTGCTGGCTCGCCGTGTTCTTCGACGGTATGGACGTCAACGTCTACGGCGCCGTCATGCCGCACATGCTCGACGACCCCGGCCTCGGCCTCACCCCCGGTGGGGCCGGCACGATCGGCAGCTGGACCACCTTCGGCATGCTGATCGGCGCACTCGGCACCGGCACCCTCACCGACTGGCTGGGCCGTCGCCCGGTCCTGGTCGCCAGCGTGCTGATGTTCTCCGCCGGGTCGGCGGTCTGCGCGCTGTCCGGCGCGCCCGCCCCGTTCGGCGCCGGCCGCTTCCTGGCGGGCCTGGGCCTCGGCGGGCTGATGCCCCTCTGCCTCTCCCTGGTGATGGAGTTCGCACCGCCCCGCCGGGCCGCCCTCGCCACCGGCCTGCTGATGACCTCGTACCACGCGGGCGGCATGTTCGCGACGGGCCTGGGGCTGACGCTGGCGCCCGCGCTCGGCTGGCGCTGGGTGTTCTGGGCCGGGGTGCTGCCCGCGGTCGTCGCGGCCCCACTGCTGCTGCGCCTGCTGCCGGAATCGCCCGGTGTGCTGCTCGCCAAGGGGCGTACCGCCGAGGCCGATGCGGTCGCCGACCGCTACGGCATGGCCCGCCCCGTCCCCGCCGATGCCCCCGCCCAGGGGGCCAGGGGCCGGCTGGCCGCGATCCTCGCCCTCTTCCGCCCCGGCGCACGCTGGGCGACGCCGCTGCTGTGGCTCGCCTCGTTCTGCGGTCTGCTCCTGGTCTACGGCGTGAGCACCTGGCTGCCGCAGATGATGCGGGCCGCCGGATACGGACTCACGTCCTCGGTCAGCTTCCTGCTCCTCATCAACGCGGGCGGGATCGTCGGCATGCTGATCGCGGGCCGCACCGCCGACCGCTACGGCCCGGTCAAGGTCTCCGCCCTCTGGTTCCTGCTGACCGCCGCCGGAGCACTGCTCCTCGGAGCGCATCTGCCGCTCGGCCTCACCTACGTGGTCGTGGCCGTCACCGGTGTCTGGCTCTTCAGTGCGCAGGTGATGGTCTACGCGGCGGCCCACCGCGTCTATCCGGCCGCCGAACGGGCCACCGGCATCGGCTGGGTCACCGGCATCGGCCGTACCGGCGCGGTGGCCGGCCCCTGGCTGGGCGGCACCCTCGCCGCCACCGGCAACGACCAACTCGGCTTCAGGGCCTTTGCGTTGGCCGGCCTGCTGGGCTCGCTCGCCATCGGCCTGGTGCCGCTCGCCCGGCGCATCGGCCGGCCGGCGGCGTCCCCGGCATCCCCCTCATCGGCGCCGCTCGGCGCCGACTAGTGCGCGGGGGCCCTCGTCCGCACACCGTCGCCCAGTCGCCCCGATGCCCAGTTGCCCCGATGCCGGGACGCCCAGCCCATGGAGTGCGGGCCGGGTTCGGCATCGGGGCGGAGGGGCCGGTATCGGGAGAGTGCAGCTCACCCCGCCAGGAGCTCAGCGGGGCCCGGCCGTGCTGCGTGCGCCGGCGCGGTCGGTGGGCAAGCCGGGCCCGCCGCCCGCAAGGCGGTCGTCACCTCACAGGTGGCCGAGGGCCCGGACCGCGTCGTAGTACTTCTTCGCGACCTTCAGGCACCCCTTGCGCTGGGCCTGGCTGTACGGGCCCCACTGGCGCTTGCAGACATTCTGCATGTCGTAGTGAAAGGAATCGTCCACCCGCTTCTTGTGCGCGCGGCTGAATGCATGCATCTTCTTGTAATTGCGGTAACCGAAATCGTGCCGGGCGCAGGACGACCAGAAATGGAATCCGCCGGGGTTGTCGGTGACGCCCGAGCAGCCGTCGGTCGACCAGTCGAAGCGGTACTTGTCGTGCCCGTCCTGCCACTTGATGCGAGTGTTCTGCCAAAGCGGCATGCCGTGCTTTTCGGTCAGCTGGTTGAGCCGCTTGAGCTTCTGCGCCCTGCTGACGGCCGCCGTCGCCTGCGGGTTCGCCGAGACGGTCGACGCCTTGGGAGCCGTGCGGTCCGCGCCTGCGGGGCCGGCGAGCGCCGGGGTGGCCGACGAGAGGGCGACGACGCCGCTGAGTGCGGCGCCGGCCAAGGAAATACCGAGCTTGTTCATGCGTGCTGTCTATGCCTTCCGGTAACCGGGATATGTCCCAGTAAGGGGACGCGGCCGGGGCCCGGGAGAAAATGCATGCGCACAGCCGACGCCAACGCGAAAGCGAAAGCACCCCCCGTGCGGTCGTCCCCCGAACTGACCGCGCCCGCAGGCTAACACGGCATCTTTTGGTACGAGGAGCAGTCGCAATAAAAAAGTATCCACCTGGTGGGCCGCGGAATGCGGAATGCATAACTCCTCAACCGCGCACCCGTTGCACGGCCGTTGTGCAACGGGTGCGGGCACGCGGCCGGGCACCCGTCACAGCACCGGAATGCGCGCATACCTCCCCGCCACCCACAGGTCCGCCTCGATGGCGGCGGCAGTGGTGCGCAGGGCCGGTAGGAGCCTCTCGCGGGCCTCGTCCGCGGTACAACGGCCCGCGTGGGTGGAGACGTTGACGGCGGAGACGACGCGGCCGGTGCGGTCGCGCACGGGGACGGCAAGGGAGCGCAGGCCCTCTTCCAGTTCCTCGTCGACCAGGGCGTAGCCGTGGGAGCGGACCTCTTCCAGGAGGGCGAGGAGCCGCCCGGGATCGGTCACGGTGTGGCGGGTGAGGGGTGCGAGGTCGGTGAGGGCCAGTCGCGCGGAGAGTTCGGCCGGGGTGAGGCCGGCCAGGAGGACGCGTCCCATGGAGGTCGGGTACGCGGGAAAGCGGGTGCCCAGGGTGATGTTGACGCTCATGATGCGCACGGTGGGGACCCGCGCGACGTACTGGATGTCGTCGCCGGAGAGGACCGCCATCGAGGCGGAGTCGTGCACCCGCTCGACCAGCGCGACAAGGTGCGGCTGGGCGATGGCGGGCAGGGTGAGGCCCGAGAGATGGGCGAAGCCCAGCTCCAGCACCTTCGGGGTCGGGCGGAAGAGCTTGCCGTCGGTGGCGAGGTAGCCCAGGTGTTCCAGCGTGATCAGGGCGCGGCGGGCGGTCGCGCGGGCAAGGCCGGTGGCCTCCGCGACGGCGGTGAGGGAGAGTTCGGCGCGGCCGGCACCGAACGCGGTGAGGGTGATCAGCCCGCGGGCCATCGATTCGACGAACTCGGGGCCCAGTTCCTGCTTGGACGCGCGCATCCAGGTGGCATGGGCGGGGTGCGACGGGCCGGGCGCCGTGTCGGGGACGGACGCCGCCTCCCGGGGGAGGGTCAGGGCGTACTCCATTGCGGAGACCGCCTCGCGGAGGCGGGGGAGCACCGCGTCGGGCAGTTCGGCAGCGCTCAGCCGGCTGGTGTGACTGACGACGCTGAGTGCGCAGACCGGGCGGCCGGCGGTGTCGCGGACCGGCATGGCCACCGCGACCAGGCCCGGTTCGATGAGCTGGTCGTCCAGGGACCAGCCGGCGTCGCGCGCGGCGGCCACCCGGGCCTCGAAACCGGCGGGCGAGCCTGCATCCGCGCCCGGCCCGGCGTCGTTTCCCGCCCCGTCCTCGGCGCGCCGCGGCGGCACCGCCGGGAAGCCCGCGTCCGTCGGGTCGGCCGCGCGGCGTGAGCGCCAGCGCTGCCAGTCCGCCGCGTCCCAGTGGTCCGCGAACAGCGCGCCCGGCGCGCCCCGCTCGGCGGGCAGCAGATCGCCGATGCGGAAGGCGAGCGACATGGCGCGGCGGCGGGTCGCCTGGTGGACGAAGCGCACCCCGTCGGCGTCCGGCACCGCGAGGGAGACCGGCTCGTCCAGCTCGTCGGCCAGCCGGTCGGCGAGCGGACCGAGCCGGTCGGGGAGCTCGGAGGCGGCGAGGTAGGCGTTGCCGAGCTCCAGCAGCCGCGGCGCGAGCACCGCGTCCCGGCCCTCGATCCGCACGTAGCCCAGGCGCGCGAGCGTGCTCAGCACCCGGTCGACGGTGGAGCGGGCGAGCTCGGTGCGGCGCACCAGGTCGCCGACCGGCTGCCGGCCGCCGCCGCCCGCCAGCTCCCGCAGCACGGACAGGCCGCGCATCAGCGGCCCCACCGCTTCCGGCGGGGGCGGTGGCGGTGCGGACGGGGCGGTGGCGGCGGGCTGGGTCATGGCCTCTCCATGGTGCGGCGATCTGGTCGGAACCGTACCCGGGGGGACCGTTGACAGGGCCGGGGGCGGGGTCCAAACTCAAGGCGGCTCGATTGTGAACTTAAGTTCACTGTACGAACAAGTTGAGGTGGGGCGGCCTTTGAGGCCATGCCCCGGCACGACCCGAGGGCGAGGACATGGCCGACATCCGTTCCCTGCACGATGCCGTCGCGGAGCTGATCCATGACGGAGACACCGTGGCGCTGGAGGGGTTCACCCACCTCATCCCGTTCGCCGCGGCGCACGAGATCATCCGTCAGGGCATCAAGGGCCTCACGCTCGCCCGGATGACCCCGGACGTGGTCTACGACCAGCTGATCGGTGCGGGCGTGGCCGCCAAGCTGGTCTTCTCCTGGGGCGGCAATCCGGGCGTCGGGTCGCTGCACCGCTTCCGGGACGCGGTCGAGAACGGCTGGCCCGCCCCGCTGGAGACCGACGAGCACAGCCACGCCGGGATGGCCAACCGCTATGCCGCGGGCGCGGCACGGCTCCCGTTCGCCGTGCTCCGCGGCTACCGCGGCAGCGACATCCCGGCCCGTACGCCCACGGTCTCCACCGTCGTCTGCCCGTTCACCGGCGAGGAACTGGCCGCCGTCGCCGCCCTCAATCCGGACGTCACGGTCATCCATGCGCAGCAGGCCGACAAGGCGGGCAACATCCAGCTGTGGGGCCTGACGGGGATACAGAAGGAGGCGGCGCTGGCCGCCCGGCGGGTGCTGGTCACCGTCGAGGAAGTCGTCGACACCCTGGAGCCCCGTCCCGGCGGCGTCGTCCTGCCCACATGGGTCGTCGACGCGGTCGCGCTCGTCCCCGGCGGCGCCCATCCGTCCTACGCGGCCGGCTATTCGGTCCGGGACAACGCCTTCTACCGGGAATGGGACGGCATTTCGCGGGACCGGGCGGCGTTCGGGCGCTGGCTCGGGGAGTGTGTGCGCCTGGAGCCTGGACAGTCAGGGAGGCCCGGGGTGTCAGGGGAGCCCGGGGTGTCCGGGAGCCCCGGGGAGGCGGAGAAGCTCGGGGAGTTGGGGGCGTGGGAGGCCGGAGAGGCGGAGAAGCTCGGGGAGTTGGGGGAGTGGGAGGCCGGAGAGGCGGAGGGAGTGGTGGCGGACCCGGCCCGGGTGCCGACGGCGGCGGCGGTCTCCGGAGCCACTGCTGTCGTGGTCGCCGCGGCCCCGTCGCCGGCGCACACCCCTGAGGCCGCTCCTGAATCCACGCCTGAGGTCACCCCTGGGGCCGTCCCTGAGGCTGTCCCTGAAGACGGCCCGGAATCCGCACCCGGGACGGCCCCGGAGTCCGCCCCCGAGTGCACCCCCGACGAGCTGATGGAGGTCAACGCCGCCCGTGCCCTGGCCGGTGCGCGGACCTGCTTCGTCGGCATCGGGCTGCCCAGTACGGCCGCCAACCTCGCCCGCCGTACGGTCAATCCGGAGCTGGTGCTGGTCTACGAGTCCGGCACCATCGGCTCCAAGCCGACCCGGCTGCCGCTGTCCATCGGGGACGGTGAGCTGGCCGACACCGCGGACTCGGTGGTCTCCGTGCCCGAGATGTTCAACTACTGGCTACAGGGCGGCCGGATCGATGTCGGCTTTCTCGGCGCCGCGCAGGTCGACCGGTTCGCCAACATCAACACCACCGTCGTCCGGCGCGGCCCCGGCAAGCCCGAAGGGCGGCTGCCCGGTGCGGGCGGCGCCCCCGAAATCGCCGCCAACTGCGGGCAAGTGCTGATGGTCCTCCGGCACAGCCGCCGCAACTTCGTCGGCGCGCTGGACTTCGTGACCACCCTCGGCCACGGCAGCGGCCCCCGGGACCGGGCGGCGCTCGGACTTCCCGGCGCCGGGCCGACCGCGGTCATCACCGACCTCGGTGTGCTGCGCCCCGACCCGCTCACCGCGGAACTCGTCCTCACCGAGCTGCACCCGGGAGTGACGGTCCAGCAGGTACGGGAGGCCACCGGCTGGGACGTCAAGGAAGCCGACCGGATCGGCGTCACCGCTCCGCCCACCGCCGCCGAACTCGCCGCCCTACGAGCCCTGAAGGACGCCTGATGCTCATCGACCGCCCGCGGGACGTCTATGTCGTCGACGCCGTCCGCACCCCCATCGGCAAATACGGCGGCATGCTGTCCGCGGCCCGCCCCGACGACCTCGCCGCGCATGTCGTCAAGGCCCTCGTGGACCGCGCGCCGGGACTGGACCCGGCCGGGATCGACGACGTATACCTCGGCAACGCCAATGGCGCGGGGGAGGAGAACCGTGATGTGGCGCGGATGGCGGTGCTGCTCGCCGGGCTGCCGGTGACCGTGCCCGGCGTCACGGTCAACCGCCTCTGCGGCTCGGGAATGGAGGCGGTGATCCAGGCCGCCAGGGCCGTGGCGCTCGGCGATGCCTCCGTGGCCGTCGCGGGCGGGGTGGAGTCGATGAGCCGCGCGCCGTGGGTACTGCCCAAGCCCGAACGGGCCTTCCCCGCGGGGCCGCAGACGCTGCACTCCACCACCCTGGGCCGGCGGCTGACCAACCCGCGGATGCCCGACGAGTGGACCGTCGCCCTCGGCGAGGGCGCGGAACTGATCGCGGACCGCTACGGCATCACCCGGGAACAGCAGGACACCTACGCGCTGGCCGGCCATGAGAAGGCAGTCCGGGCCTGGAAGGACGGCGCGTTCGACGCGGAGGTCGTGCCGTACGGGGACGGTGCCGAGGGCGCGGCCGCGGTCCGCGACGAGTGCGTCCGCGAGGACACCTCGCTCCAGGCGCTCGGAAAACTGCGGCCCGCCTTCCGCAAGGCGGGCGGAGCGAGGTGCGATTCGCCCGAACCGGAGGCCGGGGGAGGCACCGTCACCGCCGGCAACTCCTCCCCGCTGAACGACGGGGCGGCGGCGCTGCTCCTGATGGACGAACAGGGGCTGCGCGCCTCTGGGTGCGAACCGCTCGCCCGGATCCGCAGCAGTGCCGTTACGGGCATCGCACCGCAGTACTTCGGGCTCGGTCCGGTCGAGGCGGCCGGGCGGGCGCTGGAGAAGGCCGGACGCGGCTTCGAGGCGCTGCACACCGTCGAGGTGAACGAGGCGTTCGCCGCCCAGGCGCTCGGCTGCCTGGCCGGCTTGCCCGAGCTCGACCCCGCCCTCGTCAACCCGCACGGCGGCGCCATCGCCCTCGGGCATCCGCTCGGCGCCTCCGGCGCCCGGATCACGGGTGCGGTCGCCCACCGACTGGCGGCCGCCGGCTCCGGTACGGGACTGGCGACGCTCTGCATCGGCGTGGGGCAGGGGCTCGCCGTGGTGCTGGAGAGGTAACGCCCTCGCCCTCGTCCTCGCCCTCGCCCTCGCCCTCGCCCTCGTGCTCGTCCCCGCCCACGGACGCGGATGCGGACGCCTGTGTCCGTCTCCCCCCGGAGCGTGCGGGCCTCGTCCCGTCCGCCCGTCCGCCCGTCCGCCCGTCCGCCCGTCCGCCCGTCCGCCCGTCCGCCCGTCCGCCCGTCCGCCCGTCCCCGCCCCATCACCCCACCCCACCCCACCGCACCCACCCCACCGCCTGGAGACGGCCCCCATGGCTCTGCCCCCACCCACCCCACTCGGTGGCTCCCCCGACCTCGCCGCCGACCCTGCCCCTGCCGCCGGCCCTGCCCCTGCCCCAGAACCAGCACCCGCCCCTACCCCTACCCCTGCCCCCGTAGCCGCGCCCCGCCCCGCGTCCGGCGGGCCGGGGCCCGCACCCGCCGCCGCCCCGCGCCTCCCCGCCCAGGCCGACATCAGCCGCGAGATCGCCGCACTGCACGCGGCCGGCGAACGGGACCGGGCGGCGGGTGCCCCGGCACCGGAGCACCCCGCCCGGGGCTTCGCCCCCTACCGCAGCAGCGCCTTGCGCCACCCCCACCGGCCGCTGGTCGAGATCGACCACCGTGCCGACCCGGAGGCCGTGGAGCTCCGCGGCCCGGCGTTCGGCGTCATGGACCTCACCGACCTGGACGCCGATCTCACCCGGCAGCATGCCGGCGAGCCGCTCGGCGAACGCATCACCGTCAGCGGCCGCATCGTGGACCGCACCGGCCGCCCCGTGCGGGGTCAGCTCGTCGAGATCTGGCAGGCCAACGCCTCCGGCCGGTACGCCCACCAGCGCGACCAGCACCCGGCCCCGCTCGACCCCCACTTCACCGGCGTCGGCCGCTGTCTGACCGACGACGAGGGGCGCTACGCGTTCACCACCGTCAAGCCCGGCGCCTACCCGTGGCGCAACCACCAGAACGCCTGGCGCCCGGCACATATCCACTTCTCGCTCTTCGGCTCGGCGTTCACCCAGCGGCTGATCACCCAGATGTACTTCCCCGGCGACCCGCTCTTCCCTTACGACCCGATCCTCGGCTCGGTCACCGACCCCGCCGCCCGCGCCCGTCTGGTGGCCGCCTACGACCACGAACTGTCCCTCCCGGAATGGTCCTTGGGCTACCGCTGGGACATCGTCCTGGACGGCCCGTCCGCCACCTGGATCGAGGAAGGCCGCTGATGCCCCGCCCCGCCACCGGCCCCGCCACCCGTCACGACCTGCCTCACGACCCGCCTCAGGGCCTGCCCCACGCCCCGTCCGACGGGGCGTCCGACGGGGCGTCCGACGCACCATCCGTTCCATCCGTTCCATCCGTACCGTCCGTACCGCCCGTACCGCTCGCCCCGACCCCCGCCCAGACCGTCGGGCCCTTCTACGGCTACGCCCTCCCGTTCCCCGGCGGCGAGCAGATCGCACCGGCCGGCCACCCCGGCACGGTCACCGTGCACGGCTGCGTACGGGACGGTGCCGGCGCCCCGGTGCCGGACGCGCTGCTGGAGTTCTGGCAGGCGGGCCCGGACGGCAGCCTCACGGGCGCGCCCGGTTCGCTGCGCCGCGACCCGGCCACCGGCGCGGTCATCGGCCGCAACGGGGTGGACTTCACCGGGTTCGGCCGCGTACCGACCGACGCCGACGGGCACTACGTCGTCCGCACGCTGCCGGTCACCGCTCCCGCCGGGTGCCCGGACGCCGCGCCGTACCTCGCCGTGTGTCTCTTCGCCCGCGGGCTGCTCCACCACCTGTTCACCCGGGTCTACTTCCCCGAGCACACGACGGCCCACGCCGCCGACCCGCTGCTCGCGCGGCTGCCGGCGGAGCGGGCGAAGACCCTGCTCGCCCGCCCCGACGGCCCCGGCCGGTACCGTTTCGACGTCCATCTCCAGCAGGCGGAGGACGGCGCGTACGAGGAGACGGTGTTTCTTGCCTTCCGATGACATGCCCGGGGGCGCGGTGCCCCCGGCCGCCGAATTCCCTGATGACGCAGCGGAAATGGGGCTGCTGGCGCCGTCCTGGGCCGGCTCCGAGGTGGCAGCCGTCACCGGTGACGCCGGCTATCTGCGCGCCCTGCTCGACGCCGAGGTCGCGCTGACCCGGGCCCAAGCCGCCCTCGGCCTCGCACCGGAGCGGGCGGCCGCCGCCGTCACCGCCGCGGCCGCCGAGCCCCACCGCCACGACCCCCGTACCCTCGCGCGGCGCGCCCGTGCCGCGGGCAACCCGGTGGTCCCGCTCGTCGCCGACCTGACGGCCGCCGTCGCCGACCGCGACGCCGAGGCCGCCGCGTATGTCCACCGGGGCGCCACCAGCCAGGACATCCTGGACACCGCCACGATGCTGGTCTGCGCCCGAGCCCTGGACACCGTCCTGGCGGACCTCACCCGTACCGCCGACGCGCTGCGCCGCACGGCCGTCGCACACCGCGACACACCGATGGCGGGCCGCACCCTCACCCAGCACGCGGTGCCGACCACCTTCGGCCTCAAGGCCGCGGGCTGGCGCAGTCTCGTGCTCGACGCCCGGGAGCGGCTCGCGTCCGTGCGGGCCGGGCTGCCCGTGCAACTGGGCGGTGCGGCCGGAACCATGGCCGCGTTCCACGCCTACGCGGAAGCGGAGGGCGGGCCCGTGCCCGCTGCCGGCCTGGGCGGCCGGCTCCTCGCCCGCTACGCCGCCGAGACCGGACTCGCCGAACCGGCCCTGCCCTGGCACACCTTGCGCACCCCCGTCGCCGATCTCGCCGGTGCGCTCGCCTTCACCGCGGGCGCCCTCGGCAAGCTCGCCGCCGATGTCCTCACCCTCTCCCGCACGGAGCTCGGTGAGCTCTCCGAGGGCAGCGGCGGGGGATCGTCCGCGATGCCGCACAAGGCCAACCCGGTGCGTGCCACGCTGATCGCGGCCGCCGCCCGGCAGGTCCCGGGCCTGGCCGCGGTGCTGTACGGGTCCCTCGCCGCCGAGGACGAACGCCCGGCCGGTGCCTGGCACGCCGAATGGCAGCCGCTGCGGGAGGCCCTGCGGCTGGTCGGCGGCGCGGCCAGGGACGCCGCCGAACTCACCGCGGAACTGCGGGTCCACCCGCACCGCATGCGGCAGAATCTCGACGCGACCGGCGGTCTGGTCGTCACCGAACGCCTCGTCGCGGCCCTCACCGCCCTGACCGGCCGCGACGAGGCCCGCCGCATCATGGACACGGCAGCCCGGCGCACCACGCAGGAGGGCATCGAACTGGCAGCGGCGCTGCACGACGCGCTGAAGGCCGCCCGCCGGGACAAAGGCGGGGCGCCCACCGCGGCGTCGGAGGGCCCCGCTCCGTCCGACACCCCGGCCCCCTCACCGGTCACCCCGGCCCCCTCATCCGACACTCCGGCCCCCTCGCCGGACACCCCGGCCCCCTCATCCGACACTCCGGCCCCCTCGCCGGACACCCCGGCCCCCTCACCCCGCGTTTCACCCTTCCCCGCCGCCCGTCTGCATCAACTGCTGGACCCCACCGACTACTTGGGGTCCGCCGGTGCCTTCGTGGACCGCGCGCTGGCACGCACCGAGAACGACCCGCAGGAGCCCGTATGACCCACCCGCCCGCCGCCCCGCTCATGCACCACACCGTGGACGGGCCCGAAGACGCCCCGCCGCTCCTCCTGGGCCCCTCGCTCGGCGCCTCGCTGGCCGTCTGGGATCCTCAACTCCCCGCTCTGGCACGGCAGTACCGCGTCGTGCGCTGGGATCTCCCCGGCCACGGCGGCACCCCCACCGACGTCCTGGTCCCCGCACCGACCCCGACGACCACCGTCCCCGAGCTGGCCCGGCTGGTCCTCGATCTCGCCGACTCCCTCGGCATCGGCCGTTTCGCCTATGCCGGGATCTCGCTCGGCGGTGCCGTCGGGGCCTGGCTCGCCGCCCATCACCCCGAGCGGATCGCCTCGCTCGCCCTGGTCTGCTCCGCCGCACGGTTCGGGGAGCCGGCGGGCTGGCGGGAGCGGGCCGCGCTCGTACGGGAAGCGGGGCTCGGGCCGGTTGCCGAGACGACCGCGAGCCGCTGGTTCACCCCGGCCTTCGCCCACTCCCCGGAAGCCACGGCGATGATCGACACGCTGCGCGACAGCGTCGCACCCGCGGGCTACGCGGCCTGCTGCGACGCCCTCGCCGCCTACGACCTGCGCGGCGACCTGGCCCGGATCACCGCCCCCACGCTCGTGGTCGCGGGCCGGGCCGACCCGGCCACCCCGCCCGCCAGCGCCCGTGAACTCACCGACGGCATCCCGGACGCGACCCTGGTCGAACTCTCCGCCGCCGCTCATCTCGCCGGCGTCGAACGCCCGGCCCCGGTACTGGCCGCCCTCCTCGGCCATCTCGCGGCGCACCCCGACGACGGCCCGGTGGCCCGGGCCCCCGGCGTCCCCGCCTCGGACGACCGTTCCCGGCACGCGGCGGGTACGGCGGTACGCCGGGCCGTCCTCGGCGACGCGCACGTGGACAGCTCCCTGGCCCGTACCAGCGCCCTCACCGAGGTCTTCCAGGACTTCCTCACCCGCTACGCCTGGGGCGAGATCTGGACCCGCCCCGGGCTGTCCCGCCGGACGCGCAGCTGCATCACCCTCACCGCGCTGGTGGCCGGCGGCCACCACGACGAACTGGCGATGCATCTGCAAGCCGCCCTCCGCAACGGCCTCACCCCGCAGGAGATCCAGGAGGTCCTCCTCCAGTCGGCCGTCTACTGCGGCGTCCCGGCCGCCAACGCCGCCTTCGCCCTCGCCGACCGCATCCTCGCCGCCCACCTCGCCGACCCGGCACCGCACCGCGCGGAAGGAACCGAGAAGTGACCCACACCCGCCACACCACGGTCGGCATCATCGGCGGCGGCCCGGCGGGGCTGCTGCTCGCCCGGCTGCTGCACCGGTCCGGGGTCGACTGTGTCGTCCTGGAGAGCCGGGACCGCAGCTATGCCGAGCAGCGGCAGCGCGCGGGAATGCTGGAACAGGGCACCGTCGACGTCCTGCGCGCCTGCGGGGCGGGGGAGCGGATGGACCGTGAGGGGCTGGTCCACGACGGGATCGAGCTGCGCTACGACCGGCGCGCCCACCGTATCGACTTCCCGGCGCTGACCGGCGGACGGCGGGTGACGGTCTACGCCCAGACGGAAGTGGTCAAGGACCTGATCGCCCTCCAGCTCGACGACGGGGCGCCGCTGCTGTTCGGCGCACAGGCGCGGGAGGTGACGGGGGCGGACACCGACCGTCCCGGTATCCGCTACCTCCACGAGGGCCGCGAGCAGACCCTGACCTGTGACTACGTCGTCGGCTGCGACGGCTTCCACGGCGTGACCCGGCAGGCGATACCGGAGCGCGCACGCCGCACTTACGAGCGCAGCTACCCGTACTCCTGGCTCGGTGTGCTCGCCGCCGCCCCGCCCTCCTCCGACGAGCTGATCTACGCTCACTCCGAGCGGGGCTTCGCGCTGTTCAGCATGCGGACGCCGACCGTCAGCCGGCTCTACCTCCAGGTCCCCAACGGCACCGACCCGGCGCACTGGCCCGACGACCGCATCTGGGACGAACTGGAGGCGCGGGCCGCGATCGACGCCCCCTGGAAACTGGAGCGCGGGCCGCTCACCGCCAAGGCCGTGCTGCCCATGCGGAGTTCGGTCACCGAACCGATGCGGTACGGGCGGGTGCTGCTGGCGGGCGATGCGGCGCACATCGTGCCGCCCACCGGAGCCAAGGGCCTCAACCTCGCCGTCGCCGATGTCACCGTCCTGGCCCGTGCCCTCGCCCAGCGGCACCACACCGGTTCGACGGAGCTGCTCGACGCCTACTCCGACACCTGTCTGCGCCGGGTCTGGCGCGCCGAACACTTCTCGTCCTTCATGACGACGACCCTGCACACCGGCCCGGACCAGTGCCCGTTCGAGACCCGGTTGCAGCTCTCCCAGCTCGACCGGATCGCCACCTCCCCGCATGCCGCCGCGGAGCTGGCGGAGAACTACACGGGGCTGCCACTGGAGTGAGGCCCGTTCACCGGCCGTGCCGGTACCGGACCAGCAGCATCGCCGCATCGTCGTGCAGCGGCCCCTCGACATGCTCGACCAGGTCCTCGCGCACCGAGCGCAGTGCGGTCTCCGGGTCCGGGTCCTTGAGCAGCGCGGCGCGCTCGTCGAGGGGGTAGAAGCGGCCCATGGCGTCACGGGCCTCGGTGACCCCGTCGGTGTAGAAGAGCAGCTGGTCGCCGGGCGTGAACGGCACCTCGTAGGGGACCGGCGCGCCCGCTTCATGGAGGCTGAGGCCGAGCGGGAGGGCGCGCTCGGGCGGTTCGGCGAAGGCCACCGAGCCGGTGGGGCGGACTACCAGCGGCGCCGGATGGCCGAAGTTCAGCAGGGTGGCGTCCGGACCGTCACCGATCTCGGCGAGCACCGCCGTGACGAACCGTTCGCCGGACAGATGGCGGTTCAGCGCCCGCTCCACCCGCTCCCCGACGGCCGGCAGATCCGGTTCGTCGTGCGCCGCCTCCCGGAAGGCACCCAGCACCACCGCCGCGCTCTCCACGGCCTCCAGGCCCTTGCCCTGCACATCGCCGACGATGATCCGCACCCCGGCCGGCGAGGTCACCACCTCGTACAGATCGCCGCCTATCCGGGCCTTTGCCACCGCCGAGGTGTACGAGACCGCGATCCGCAGCGGGCCCGCGCTGCGCGGCACCGGGCGCAGCAGGACCCGCTGGGCGACCTCCGCGATGGAGCGGACGCTGGCCAGCTCCGCCTCGCGCCGCTGCCGCATCACCGCGGCGACCACCCCGGCCGCGGTCACCCCCGCCACCGACAACAGCGCGGTCAGCCCGCGCCGGCTTTCGAACAGACCGTTGTAGACGCCCAGACCGAGGCAGAGCACGAACGCCGTCATGCCGACCACGGCGGTCCGCCGCCAGCCGCCGACCAGCCCGGCGAAGGCCGGCCCCAGCGACACCAGGGGCAGGAACCCGACCTCCGGGCCCGCGGTGAGGTCGACCGTGGTGACCACGGCCATGACCGCGTACGGGAGCGCGGGCAGCACACGGGAGCCGGTGCGCTGCTCCCCGTTCTCCACGGACAAGGTGTTCTCCGACGGTGTCAGGTGAAGTGATCGGGTAAGGCCGGGTAGGGCCGGACAAGGGGGCCGTCGGCCGTCGGAGTGTCCGAAAGCAGCCCCCGGGCCCCCGACCTGAGCATATGCAACTTATGCCGTATCGAAATACCTCGAATGCGCGCTGTTACCGAATCGCAGTGGCCCGAACGGACCGAAGGCGCCCGTCGTGACGGGCCGCGGATCTTACGGACCCATGACACGGCGGCTCGGGCGCGGGCCGGAACGCCCGGCCCCGCTTAGCGTGACGGGCATGCGTGTACTGGTCACCGGCGGCGCCGGGTTCATCGGATCGCAGGTCGTCGAGGCGCTCCTGGCGCGCGGGCACGAGCCCGTCGTGCTCGATGCGCTGCTGCCCTCGGCGCACCCCGAGCCCCCGCCCCCGCGCCCGGGGGAGCGGCGCATCATCGCCGACGTACGGGACCGGGCGGCCGTCGACGCGGCCCTGCGGGGCGTGCACGCGGTCTGCCACCAGGCGGCGATGGTGGGCCTCGGCAAGGACTTCGCCGACGCGCCCGACTATGTGGGCTGCAACGATCTGGGCACGGCGGTGCTGCTGGCCGCGATGGCCGCGGCCGGGGTGCGCGAGCTGGTGCTCGCCGGGTCGATGGTGGTCTACGGGGAGGGGCGCTACACGTGCCCCCGTCACGGGGTGGTGCGGCCCGGCCCGCGGGCGGTGGCCGACCTCGACGCCGGACGGTTCGAGCCGCGCTGCCCGGACTGCGGTGCGGAGTTGCGGCCGGGGCTGGTCGGCGAGGACGCGCCCACCGATCCGCGCAACGTCTATGCCGCCACCAAGCTCACCCAGGAGCATCTGGCCGCCTCCTGGGCGCGCGCCACCGGCGGCCGGGCCGTCGCGCTGCGCTACCACAACGTCTACGGGCCCGGGATGCCGCGCGACACCCCGTACGCGGGGGTGGCCTCGTTCTTCCGCTCGGCGCTGGCCCGCGGTCAGTCGCCGACGGTCTACGAGGACGGCGGCCAGCGGCGGGACTTCGTCCATGTACGCGATGTCGCCACGGCCAACACGGTGGCCCTGGAAGCCCTCCCGGACCGGGCGGCGGGCACCCTGACCGCGTACAACACGGGCAGCGGAGCGCCGCACACGGTCGGCGAGATGGCGCGGACCCTGGCCGCGGCGTGCGGCGGGCCGGCACCCGTGGTGACGGGGGAGTACCGGCTCGGCGACGTACGGCACATCACCGCGTCGTCGCGGCGGATCGCCGCGGAACTCGGCTGGCAGGCGGCGACCGGGTTCGCGGAGGGGATGCGGGAGTTCGCCCGGGAGGGGATGAGGGCGGCGCCGGCGGGGTGACCCACGACGCCGCCTGCCCTCCGGCACCCGCGTGCCACTGGAACCTGAACACACCTCCCCTCGTCCGCTTCTGATGCATAGGTGACGACGTGACCCACTCCTCGCCCCCCACCCCCCGAACCGCCCCCGTGGATGTCGTACTGCCCTGCCTCGACGAGGCCGCCGCGCTGCCCTGGGTGCTGGCCCGCATCCCGGCCGGCTGGCGGGCGATCGTCGTGGACAACGGCTCCACCGACGGCTCGGCCGAGATCGCCCGCGGCCTGGGCGCCACCGTGGTGCACGAACCCCGCCGCGGCTTCGGCGCCGCCTGCCACACCGGACTGCTGGCCGCCGACGCCGACATCGTCTGCTTCTGCGACTGCGACGCCTCCCTGGACCCCGCGCTGCTCATCCCGTTCGTCCGCGCCGTCCGCGACGGCCACAGCGATCTGGTGCTGGGCCGCCGCCGCCCCCAAGGACGCGGTGCCTGGCCGCCGCACGCCCGGCTGGGCAACCTCGCGCTGGCCCGGATGCTGCGCCGGCGCACCGGGCTGCGGCTGCACGACCTCGGCCCGCTGCGCGCCGCCCGGCGTACCGAACTGCTCGGCCTCGGCCTCACCGACCGCCGCAGCGGCTACCCCCTGCAAATGGTCGTCCGGGCCGCCGACGCGGGCTGGCGCGTCGAGGAACGCGAGGTGCCCTACCGGCCGCGCACCGGCCGTTCCAAGGTCACCGGCACCTGGCGCGGCACCTGGCACGCGGTACGCGATATGCGCACCGTCCTCCACCAGCCGCCGCTCGCCACCCGCCCGCAGGAGACGGCCCGATGACCGAGCCCGCAGACCGGTCCGAGCGTCCCGCGCATCCCGACCGTCTCGACCGTCCCGGGCCGACGACGGTCCTGGTCATCGCCAAGGAACCGGTGCCCGGCCGGGTCAAGACCCGCCTCACCCCGCCCTACACCCCCCACGAGGCCGCCCAGTTGGCCGAGGCCGCGCTGCACGACACCCTCCAGGCCGTACGCGCCATGCCCGCCCGGCGGCGGGTGGTCGTCCTCGACGGCCGCCCGGGGAACTGGCTGCCGGCCGGCTTCGACGTCCGGCAGCAGTGCGACGGCGGCCTCGACGAGCGGCTCGCCGCGGCCTTCGCCGGCAACGCGGGCCCGACCCTGCTCATCGGTATGGACACCCCTCAGGTCACCCCTCAACTCCTCGCCCCCGCACTGGACTTCGGTGCCTGGGACGACTGTGACGCCTGGTTCGGCCCGGCCGAGGACGGCGGATTCTGGGCGCTCGGCCTCGCCGCCCCCGACCCCCGGCTGCTGCGCGGCGTCCCGATGTCCACCGCCCGCACCGGCGCCGCCCAGCGCGCCCGGCTGACCGCCGCCGGGCTGCGGGTGCGGGACCTGCCGCCGCTGCGCGATGTCGACACCGCGGACGACGCGGAGCGGGTCGCGGCCGCGGCACCCGCCGGACGGTTCGCCGCCACCCTCGCCCGGCTGACCCCGGTCACCGGACGATGAGCACCGCCCTGCCGCCCACGGCACCACCCGACCGCCACGACGCCGTCACCTGGGGCGCCGACCCCTACGCCGACGCGCTCCGCAGCGGCCGCGGCCCCCTCTTCCTGCGCCGCAGCGACGGCTGGCTGCTGCCGCTGGAGGTCGAGCGCTGGTGCGCCGGCGCGGACACCGCCGATCTGTCGGCGCTGCGCCGCTGCGAGGGCGCCGTCCTCGACATCGGCTGCGGCCCCGGCCGGCTGGTCGCCGCGCTCGCCGCGCAGGGCCGGCGGGCCCTCGGCATCGACGTCAGCGCCGCCGCGGTGGCCCGCACCGCCGCAACCGGTGGCTCCGCCCTGCACCGCTCGGTCTTCGACTCCCTCCCGCACGAGGGGGGTTGGGACACCGCACTGCTCCTCGACGGCAACATCGGCATCGGCGGCGACCCGTGCGCGCTGCTCGCCCGCAGCGCTGAACTGGTCAGCCGCCAGGGCCTGTTGATCGTGGAGACCACCCCTGAGGATGTCGATGAACGCGTCCAGGTCCGGGTCGAGCGCGGATACCACCCCCGCACCGGCACCCAGCGCGCACCGGGTGCCCCGTTCCCCTGGGCCCGGGTCGGCGCCCCCGCCCTGCTGCGCCACGCGGCCACCGCCGGCTGGACACCCGTCGAGCAATGGACCGTCACGGACCAGACCGACCGGATACCGGGCGCCGAACGCTGCTTCGTCTCACTGCGCGGCCGAGCGCGCCCTACGTGCTGAGGCCGTGCTCTTGGGCGAGGCCGCTGATCGTCCGGGCCATCGAGACGTCTCGTTCGGTGATCCGGTCGTCGGCATCGTGAGTGGTGAGGGCGAACGTCATGGTGTTGTACAAGATCGTGATGTGGGCGTGGTGGTTCGCTGCGTCTTCGGCCGGGGCCACGGCGGCGTAGAACGACGGCAACCGGTCTCGCTTTCCCTTGTACGAGGCCGTCAGCGCACCCCCCTTCACCGTCCAGCCGGGCAGTTCGGTCAGAGCAGAGGCGATGCGCTGGTCTGTCAGCGGCTCCAAGGCCACAGTGGTTCTCCTTCGGTGAGATCTTCGGGCGGCGATGGCTTGATGGAGTTCTTGGCCGGTTCCGGTGGTGACCCGGGGCTGCATTGCGGCACGCAGAACCGTTCCCGGGTACCTGCGTGAGTAGTCATCGTTGAACAGACGGTGGAGGCACGGCACCAGCGAGTTCTGACGGAACGATGACGCCCCCGCCGCCGAACCCCCGTTGCCGTCCGCCGGCGCCTAGCGTGTCGCCGTGACCTCCCGAACGACTCCCCGGCCGTCCTCCCGCGCGGGCTCCCGAGGGCGTGCCGTGCGCCGACTCGATCTGGCGGCCGCCGCGGCCGGTGCCCTCCTCGTCATCGTTGCCGCGGTCGTCGGTACCGTCATCGAGCGCGCCGACGGCAGCCTGCATGTCAACTGGCCGCCGCTGTACGCCTCGTGGTTCCCGCACCTGGGGCCCGGCACCCCGGCCGCGCTCGTGGTCGCCGTCGTGGTGATCGTTCACGGGCCGTCCCTCGCGGCCCGGTTGCCCTGGCGCCGTCTCGTCCTGGCGGGCTGGGCCGCCGCCATGGCCTGGACGGGCGCGCTGGCGCTGATAGACGGCTGGCGGACCGGTATCGCCGGCCGGCTCACCACCGCGTACGAGTACCTGACCGTCATCCGCCGCTTCGACGACGTCGGGCCGGCGCTGCGCGGCTTCACCCAGCACATCCTCGACAACGCGCCGGATCACTGGCCCGCCCATGTCGCCGGGCATCCCCCGGCCGCCGTGCTGACCTTCGTCGGCCTGGACCGCATCGGTCTGGGCGGTGGCGGCTGGGCCGGCATCTGGTGCATCACCGTCGGCACCTCCGCCGTGGCCGCGGTCCTCATCACGCTGCGCGCCCTCACCGACGAGCCGACCGCCCGCCGGGCCGCCCCGTTCCTCGTACTGGCCCCGGCCGCCGTCTGGGTCGGCACCTCGGCGGACGGCTACTTCGCGGCCGTCGCCGCCTGGTCCCTGGCGCTCCTCGCCCTCGCCGCCACCCGCCGCACCCTCCATCCGGCCGCCGCCGCTCTGGCCGGCGGCCTCCTCTTCGGTCTGACCTGCTATCTCTCCTACGGCCTCACCCTGATCGCGCTGATCGCCACCGCGATACTGCTGCTCACCCGCACCATGCGCCCGCTGCCCCTCGTGGCGGCCGGGGCGGCGGTGGTCGCGGCCGGCTTCACCCTCGCCGGATTCTCCTGGTGGGAGGGCTACCACCTGCTGGTCGAGCGCTACTACCAGGGCGCCGCGGCGGTCCGCCCGTACGCCTACTGGGTGTGGGGCAATCTCGCCTGCACCGTCCTGATCACCGGCCTGGCGGCGGTGGCAGGTCTGCGCCGCGTTCTCGTGGCGGCCCCCACCGCCCTGCGAGGGCTCCGCCCCTCCGCCGGGCGGCTGCGCGCCCCCTCCGACCGGCTGGCCGCCCTCGTCCTGGCCGTGCTGCTCGCCCTGCTGGTGGCCGACCTCTCCGGGATGAGCAAGGCGGAGACCGAACGCATCTGGCTGCCGTTCGCCGTCTGGCTGCCGGCGGCCTGCGCCTTGCTGCCCCCGGCCCGGCGGCGCCCCTGGCTCACGGCCCAGGCGGTGTTGGCGCTGCTGGTCAACCACCTTTTGTACACCGGGTGGTGATGGGGTGTCAGGAGACGGAAAGGGGTCAGGCGAGGTAGGGGCGGGTCGAGTTCACCCGGCCGGGGCGCAGGATCCGGATCGGTCCGAGATTGCAGGACGGGCAGTCGGAGAGGGTCAGCGGAGAGGGGACACGGGCGCCGCGGGCGAAGTAGTCGGCGCGTCGGTGGCCGGCCAGATCCGTGGTGTGCCGGATCTCGTACTCCTCTTCCCAGCCGTGTCCGCAGTGCAGACAGACGAATGCATAGGCCTCGTGGACCGTCTCGGTGTCCCGTTCCATGGTCATCACGCCCTCTCGGGCCCGCCGCGGTCGCGCCGGGCCGGATGCATGCCGCACTCCCCATTATTGCGCTCGGCAACGCGGTTCGCGGGGGCAGATTTCCGCGCCGCCGAGGACCTTTCGCGGGGCCCGCCACCAGGCACGATGCCCTCACCGGGTATAAAGGCGCCATGGGGCAGCACGACGCGCACGGCGCACCGCGGCCGGCCGGGGCGGCCGCGCCCGGCGAGGACCTCGATCACGACGTCGAGGAGGTCATCGCCGCCTTGCTGACCGCCTCCCGGCTGCTGGTCGGGATCTCCGCCCGGGCGCTGGGACGCCTGGCGCCCTCCCTCACCCTTCCCCAGCTGCGGGCCCTGGTGGTGCTGGACGGCCAGGGCCCGGTCAAGCTCGCCGCACTGGCCGGCGCGCTGAACGTCAACCCGTCCACCGCGATGCGGATGGTCGACCGGCTGGAGGCGGCCGGCAGCGTCACCCGGCAGGCCCGCCCCGACAACCGTCGCGAGGTCGTACTGAGCCTGACGGACGAGGGCCGCCGCCTCGTCGGGCGGGTGCTGGCCGACCGGCACACGGAGATCGCCGAGATCGTGGCCCGGCTGCCGGACGCCCGGCGTGCCGGGCTCATCGACTCGCTGCGCGCCCTCACCGACGCGGCCGGTGAGCCTCCCGTGGCCCCGCGACCGGCACCGCCGCCCGAATCGGCCGCTCCCTGAGGAGGCCGGGACCTCAGCCCCGACCTCAGCCCCGGGTTTCCTCCAACGCCCGGTACACCGCCGTGATCAGCCCGCGGTTGCGCGGGTCGTCGCCCGTCGTGCCACCGCCGTACTTGTTCATGGTGTACGCGTAGGAAAGCCGGTTCTCCGGATCCGCGAAGGCATGGGAGCCGCCCGCGCCACCGTGGCCGAACGCCCCCGGGTTGGGTCCTGCCTGGCCCTGGTGGTTGAGCATGTAGCCGAGGCCCCAGCGGTGTTCGTGGCCCGCAGGGGCGAGCGCGTCGATCGTCAGATCGCGCTCGCCCGGCAGGCTCTGCGAGCGGCGCATCGCCTCCAGGGTGCCGGGCCCGACGAGCCTGCCGCCCGCCAGCGCGCCGTACACGGTCGCCAGTCCGTGGGCGCTGGCGTGGGCGTTCCCCGCCGGGATCTCCGCCGACCGGTAGGCGGCGCTGTTGACGTCGCCGGTGGGGATGGAGGTCAGCGCCAGCATCACCACGGCGAGCGGATGGTCGGAGAGCGACCGGAACGGTGGCGCGGGTGCGCCGGGGAACTGCTCGGCGATCCGCGCCTCGTTCAGCTGCCCGACCATGTCGGCGCAGCGGGCGTGCTCCTCGGCGGGGGTGCCGATGTACACCGCGGCGTCCAGCGGCCCGGTGATCTCGTTGCGCAGGAACGTGCCGAGGGACTGCCCGGTGATCCGCCGTACGACCTCGCCCACCAGATATCCGAAGGTCACCGCGTGATAGCCCTGCGCGGTGCCCGGCTCCCACCAGGGCGGGGTCGCCGCCAGGGTGGCGCACACCCGGTCCCAGTCGTAGGCGTGCCCCGCGGGGAGCGGCTCACGGGGCGCGATCAGACCGGCGCGGTGGCTGAGCAGCCAGCGCACGGGTATGTCCTGCTTGCCGGCCTGCGCGAACTCGGGCCAGTACCGGGCGACCGGCGCATCGAGGTCCAACTCGCCCCGGTCCACGAGCAGGTGGGCACACAGCGCGGTCATCCCCTTGGACGTCGAGTAGACATTCACGAGGGTGTCGCGCTGCCAGGCGCGGGTCCCGGCGGCGTCCGCGTGGCCGCCCCACAGGTCGACCACCGCCTCGCCGTCCACGGTCACCGTGACCGCCGCGCCGATATCGCCGTGCTCGCTGAAGTTCCGCTCGAACGCTTTCCGCACGCCGGCGAAACCCGGTGCGCAGTGGCCGTCGACGGTGGCTGGTCCCACGGTGGCTCTCCTCGCGTCGTCCGTGTGCGGTCATGGGCGTACTTCCGTACTTCCATACGTGCGTACGGTGTCCGTACGGGATGATCCGTCCCGGTCGATGCCCGTGGCAACCATGTGAGTCCGGACGGCTCAGTGCCGCGTGTCCGGATTCCGCCCCCGCCGCCCGGGGCACCTCCACCGCCGCCCACCCCGGCCCCCGCCCCGGCTCCCACACCGCCTCCCGCCCCGATTCCCACCCCATTTCCTCCGCCGGCCGATGAATCGGCGCCCCGGACGCGGTCTGTCCCACCGGCCCCACCGACCACACCACTGGAGGACACCATGTCTGCAGCCGCCCCCGCCGCCCCCGCCACCGTCCAGCCGGTGATCGTCACCCCCGACCTCGGCCGCCTGAAGGCCTTCTACGGCGGACCGGTCGGCGCCGAGGAGTTCACCCGGGTGCCCGAGGAGGGCCCGGTCTCCTTCGTCGGACCGCGGATCGACGGCTCGGAGCTGGGCATCGTGGCCGACGAGAGCGTCCCGACCGGTACCCCGACCCGGATCCTCCTGAGCATCGTGGTCGAGGACGTCGACGCCCTCCTGAACCGGGTCGCACCGCTCGGCGGCAAGGTGCTCGGCCCGGCCCACGACACGCCCTGGGGCCGGCGGGCCGCCCATGTCCAGGACCCGGACGGCAACGCGGTGAACCTCACCCAGCCGGTCCGACGGCGCGGCCGCCCGAGCGCCGGTTCCGGGCGCCGTTCACCTCATCCGGGCGGGCCTCCGGTCGCACACCCCGGTCCGCGGGGCGAGCCTGGAAGCGTTCGGCTCCCGGAGGACGGCGGCTAAGGAAGGTCCCACAGTGAACAGTGCGAAACAGGTGCCGGCGACGGAACATGTATCGGCCGAGGTGGTGGTGGAGCTGGAGAGCTGCGCGACACAGGACGCCCATGCGGTCTTCAGCGCGCTGCGCACCTCCTTCAGCTCCGACCGGGCCGCGGACGACGTACCCGAAGAGGTGGCCGGGCCGGGCTCGACCGTTTGGACCTCCACCTTCGACGTGAGCGAGCGCAAGGCCACGGCCGAGCCCCGCCGGCTGACCGCGCCGGTCCTGGTCAGCCTCCAGGGCGGCTACTGGGCGGTCGACGAGCTGTGCAAGGGCCTGGAGTCCGCGTTCGCGGTGCACATCCTCGGCACGGCGGCCGGCGACCAGGAGAAGGAGGTCGAGCTGCGGCTGGAGACCCGTTAGCGGGTCGGCCCCGAGGGGCGGGGAAGGCACGGGCGTGGCGCATGACGAAGCCCCGCCGAGCGGCAGCCGCACCCGCGGCCCGGAACGAAAGGCATGAGCGAGTGGAGTCCACCCATCATCCGGCGGGCACCGACGGCGCGTCGCCGGCGGCCGGTCAGCGTTCCGAGCTGGTCCTGCACATCAACGCGCAAGCGCACCGGCTGACCCTGGACCACCGCACCACGCTCCTGGACGCGCTCCGCGAACACCTCGGTCTCACCGGCGCCAAGAAGGGCTGCGACCACGGCCAGTGCGGCGCGTGCACCGTGCTCGTCGACGGACGGCGTGCCAACAGCTGTCTGCTGCTGGCCGTGGCCCAGGGCGGGCGGCGGATCACCACGGTCGAGGGCCTGGCCGACGGGGAGCGGCTGCACCCGCTCCAGGAGGCCTTCCTGGAGCGGGACGCCTTCCAGTGCGGCTACTGCACCCCGGGCCAGCTGTGTTCGGTCGTCGGGATGCTGGCCGAGGCCGCGGACGGCTTCCCGTCGCATGTCACCCCGCCCACCGCCGCCTCCGGGACGCCCGTCACGCTCACCGACGACGAGATCCGCGAGCGGATGAGCGGAAATCTGTGCCGCTGCGGCGCCTATCCGCGGATCGTCGAAGCCGTCCGGGAGGCCGGTGCCGCAGCCGGTACGGACATGTGGCCGGACGGCCGTCCGCCGGGGCAGGGGGTGGCGTCGTGAAGCCGTTCGGGTATGTCCAGGTGGCGAGCGTCGAGGAGGCCCTTCGGGCCGTGGCCGGGCAGCCCGGCGCCCGCTTTCTCGGCGGCGGTACCAACCTCGTCGACCTGATGAAGCTGGGCGTGGAGAGCCCGGAGCTGCTCGTCGACGTCACCCGGCTGCCGCTGGACCGCGTCGAGGAGCTGCCGGACGGGGGACTGCGGATCGGGGCGATGGTCCGCAACAGCGATCTCGCCGCGGCCGTCCCCGTACGCGACCGCTACCCCGTCGTGTCGCAGGCGCTGCTGGCCGGCGCCTCGGGGCAGCTGCGGAACACCGCGACCACCGGCGGCAATCTGCTCCAGCGCACCCGCTGCCTGTACTTCCAGGACACCGCCAAACCCTGCAACAAGCGCGCCCCGGGCACCGGCTGCCCGGCCCGCGAGGGCGCCCACCGCGACCTCGCCGTACTGGGCCACTCCGAGCACTGCGTCGCCACCCAGCCGTCGGACCTGGCGGTGGCGCTGGCCGCCGTCGACGCCACCGTTCATCTGCGCGGACCCGACGGCGAACGCAGCGTCCCGGTGACCGACTTCCACCGGCTGCCCGGCGACCGCCCCGACCAGGACACCGTGATCCGGCCCGGCGAACTGCTCACCGCCCTCACCCTGCCCCCCGCGGCACCCGGCGCACGCTCGCGCTACCGCAAGGCCCGCGACCGTGCCTCGTACGCCTTCGCCCTGGTCTCCGTCGCCGCCGTGCTGGAGGTACGGGACGGTGTCGTACAGCGGGCGGCGCTGGCGTTCGGCGGGCTCGCGCACCGGCCGTGGCGCGCCCGCGCGGCCGAAGAAGTGCTGCACGGCGCGCCCGCCACCGAGGACACCTTCGCCCGCGCCGCCGACGCCGAACTCGCCGCGGCCCGCCCGCTGCGCGACAACGGCTTCAAGGTCCCGCTCGCCCGCAGCCTGGCCGTCGGTGTGCTGGCCGGCCTGGCGGACCCGGCCACCGACGGCTGACGAACCCACCCACAGGAGGAAGCCCCGCGCAGCCCCTGTCCCCGCCCCCGACCGAAGGACGCGCGCCATGAGCCCCGCCCCGTTCCCGCTCGGCCCGCCCCCCTACCCCCTGGGCGCCCCGCTCGTCCGCCGGGAAGGCCGTGAGAAGGTCACCGGCACCGCCCGTTACGCGGCCGAACACACCCCGCCGGGCTGCGCCTACGCCTGGCCGGTGCCCGCGACCGTCGCCCGGGGACGGGTCACCGCCGTGGACACCACGGCGGCGCTGGGCCTGCCGGGAGTGTGCGCGGTGCTGACCCATGAGAACGCGCTCCGCCTCGGGGACGCCGACGACCCGACGCTGTCCCTGCTCCAGGACGACCGGGTGCCGCACCGCGGCTGGTATGTCGCCCTGGCCGTGGCCGAGAGCCTCGAAGCCGCCCGCGCCGCCGCCGACGCCGTCCGCGTCAGCTATGCGCCCGAGCCGCACGACGTCCTGCTGACCACCGGTCATCCGCGGATGTACGAGCCCGAGACGGCCAACGGCGGCTATCCGGGGACCCGGGAACGCGGCGACTTCGAGAAGGCGTTCGCCGCCGCGCCGTTCACCGTCGACGCCACGTACACCGTGCCGCCGCTGCACAATCACCCGATGGAGCCGCATGCCTCCACCGCCCGGTGGACCGACGGCCATCTGACCGTCCACGACTCCAGCCAGGGGGCCACCAAGGTCTGTGCGGACCTCGCCGCACTGTTCCGGCTCGACACCAGCGAGGTGACCGTCGTCTCCGAGCACGTCGGCGGCGGCTTCGGCTCCAAGGGGACGCCCCGCCCCCAGGTCGTCCTGGCCGCGATGGCCGCCCACCACACGGGGCGCCCGGTCAAACTCTCCCTGCCGCGCCGCGAGATGCCCGCGGCCGTCGGCCATCGCGCACCCACCGTCCAGCGGGTGCGCCTCGGCGCGGGCGCCGACGGTGTCCTCACCGCCGTTGCGCACGAGGCCGCCACGCACACCTCCACCGTCAAGGAGTTCGTCGAGCAGGCCGCGGTCCCGGCACGCGTCATGTACACCTCGCCGAACAGCCGCACCGTGCACCGGGTCGTCCCGCTCGACGTACCGACCCCCTCGTGGATGCGCGCACCGGGCGAGGCCCCCGGGATGTACGCCCTGGAGTCGGCCATGGACGAACTCGCCGTCGCCCTGGACATCGACCCCGTCGACCTGCGGATCCGCAATGAACCGGACACCGAGCCGGACAGCGACCGCGCCTTCAGCAGCCGTCACCTCGTCGGCTGTCTGCGGGAGGGGGCGGAGCGCTTCGGCTGGCAGTCGCGGGACCCCCGCCCGGCCGTGCGCCGCCAGGGCGATCTGCTGCTGGGCACCGGCGTCGCCGCCGCCACCTACCCCGTCCTGATCGCCCCCTCCTCCGCCGAGGCGCACGCCGCCGCCGACGGCAGCTACCGCATCCGGATCAACGCCACCGACATCGGCACCGGCGCCCGGACCGTCCTCGCCCAGGTCGCCGCCGCCGCGCTGGCCGTGCCGGAGGAACTGATCCGGATCGAGATCGGCAGCAGCGACCTGCCGCCCGCGATGCTGGCCGGCGGTTCCGCGGGCACCGCCTCCTGGGGCTGGGCGGTCCACCGGGCCGGTACGGAGCTGAGGGCGCGGCTGCGGGACCACGTCGGACCGCTCCCGGCCGACGGGCTGACGGCCGCCGCGGACACCCGGCAGGAGCTCGCCGCGGGGTCCCCGTACGCCCGGCATTCGTTCGGCGCCACCTTCGCCGAGGTCCAGGTCGACACCGTCACCGGAGAGGTCCGGGTACGCCGGCTGCTGGGCGTCTACGCGGCCGGACGCATCCTCAACTCCCGTACGGCGCGCTCCCAGTTCATCGGGGGCATGACCATGGGCCTGGGGATGGCCCTCATGGAGGGGAGCGGACTGGACCCCGTGTTCGGCGACTTCGCCGAACGCGATCTGGCCTCGTATCACGTACCGGCCTGCGCCGACGTCCCGCAGATCGAGGCGTACTGGCTCGACGAGGAGGACCCCCACCTCAACCCCATGGGCAGCAAGGGCATCGGGGAGATCGGCATCGTCGGCACCGCCGCGGCCCTCACCAACGCCGTACGGCACGCCACCGGCGTCCGGCTGCGCGACCTCCCGCTCACTCCGGACAAGGTCCTCTCACGGCTGCGGACCGGTCCGGACGGGGCCGGGCCGGGGGACTTCGGCGGCCCGTGATCTGTTGCGGAACCCGCACCGCGGAGTCACCATGACAAACGACCCATACGTGATAAATGCTCACTCTTCGTGTTTCGGGGTTCGTTGGTCCAACGAGGTGAAGGGCGTGAGCCTCGCGGTGAGGAGCCACGACATGACACTTCCCAGCGACCGGCACTACACGGTCGAACTGCATGCTTCGGCGGAGCGTGTGCCGCAGATCCGGCGAATTCTGGCCGCGCACCTGCGGTACTGGGATCTTGAGCTGCATATCCCGCCCGTATGCCGGGGAGTGGCGGAACTCCTGACCAATGTCCATCGCCATATCGGCCCGGACGCCCGGTGCGTCGTCGAACTCCGCTGGACCGGCCGTCACCTCACGGCCTCCGTCGCGGACGACGGACCACGGCTGCCGAAGCTGCTCAGCGCCGCCGGCGGCGGGCTCTCCAGAGTGGCGGCGGTCAGCGACAGCTGGGGCACCTGTGGCACCCCGGACGGCAAGGTCATCTGGTTCACCCGCCGGGTCGAGGCGACCCACAAGACCCCGCTGACGAGTCGTACACCGCTGCGCAGCGTGCCCGACGCGAAGGGCCAGCCCGCGGTGCCGCCGCCCGTACCGGTCGAGCCGCTCGTCGAGCCCGCGCCCGAGGCCGCCGTGGCCGCCGCCGAGGCCGCTCCGGCGGCGTCGTCCGCGGTGTCGCTCGTCTGAACACAGCGCCGGGGGGCGCCCGCGTGGCGTCCCGGCGGCCCGTGGGCCGCGTGGGTGCGGTAACCGGCCCGGGCGCCGCAGGGTCACCCGGTCAGCCGACGGCGCCCTCGGTCCAGGCCCGGCCGAGGATCTCGTCGACGGTCTCGTCCACCGTCTGCCGCGACGTGTCCAGCCACAGTCCGATGTCCCGCGGAGTGCCGGCCCGCAACAGCCGGTCCAGGTCCCGCACGGTCCAGTCGGGCCCGTACGCGGTCTTGGGGCGGGCTGCCTCGCGCGCCTCGACCGCCGCCGGGTCGGGGAGCAGGACGACGACCGCGAGCGGCCTGGTCGTGAGGTACCCGGTCATCTCGGCGAGGTGGTCGCCGATGAGGATGTCCTGCGCGATGACGGTGAAGCCGGCCTGCGCGTACGCGTCGGCGCAGTGCGCCGTCAGCCGGTAGCGCAACCGGAGCTGGTCGACGGCGTGCTGCCCCGCGTCGGGCGTCATGGGGGCCTGGCCCCGGACGATGCTGCGGCGGAAGGTGTCACCGCGCAGGTGGACGGAGCGGGGCAGGCGCTCGGCGAGCGCCTGGGCCACGGTGGACTTGCCGGCCGCCTGGATGCCGGTGATCACCACGACGCCGCCGTCGTTCCACGGCCCCTGCGGTGTCGGTCGTCCGGGAGTGTGCGCGGTCATGGTGCGGATCGTGCCCTTTCTGCCGGGGGGCCGGGGGCCGGGGCCTGGGGGGAGGGAGAGCCGGCCGCGCCCCCTCGGGTGCGCGCCAGAACCACCGGCAGGTCCGTGCACGCCCTCGCCGAGCATGTGCCACCGGGGCGCGGAAGACGAACGGTTTTGGACACGTGATGCCGGTGTAAGTGCCGGTTCACCGCAGGGGGCTGAGCAGTCCTGGGGGAGCGGCCGTCGCGGGCCCCCGCGCGCGCCTGCCGGGTCCCGCTGCTCGCGTCCGTGCCCCGGCCGCCGCTCGGCCCGTTGCGTCCCGCTTGCCCGGAATGGTTCCCCGGGCTTTCGCGCGGCCCGCCCGGCAAGGGAGTTCGTCGCACGTACCCCGGCGAGTCATGTCTGTGACATTCCCTCTTCCCCGCGGCTCGTTCCTCTTGGAACACTCTGCTGACCCCAGTTTCCTCACCCTCACATGCATCACCGCACAGCCGTCCCTCACCCTTTCGCGAACTCCCCCACACGACATGAGGTCCCCAAAGTCATGCCTGAACTGAATCGGCGGCGTTTCCTCCAGATCGCCGGTGCCTCCGCGGGAGTCTCGGCCCTGTCGAGCAGCATCGCCCGTGCCGCGGCCATCCCCGCCAAGCGACGCTCCGGATCCATCGACGACATCGAGCACGTCGTCGTCCTGATGCAGGAGAATCGTTCCTTCGACCACTACTTCGGCTCGATGAAGGGCGTGCGCGGCTTCGGTGACCCGCGCCCGCTCGTCCTCGAAAGCGGTAAGTCCGTCTGGCACCAGCCGGACGGCGACAAGGAGGTGCTGCCCTACCACCCGGACGCCGAAGACCTCGGCATGCAGTTCATCGAGGGCCTCGACCACGACTGGGCGGGCGGCCACAAGGCCTGGAACAACGGCAAGTACGACAGCTGGATACCTGCGAAGACGGCCGGGACGATGGCCCACCTGACCCGCGAGGACATCCCGTTCCACTACGCGCTCGCCGACGCGTTCACCGTCTGCGACTCGTACCACTGCTCGTTCATCGGTGCCACCGACCCCAACCGCTACTACATGTACACGGGCCACGTCGGCAACGACGGCTCGGGCGGCGGCCCGGTCCTCGGCAACGAGGAGCTCGGCTACAGCTGGACGACGTACCCGGAGCGGCTGGAGAAGGCCGGGATCTCCTGGAAGTTCTACCAGGACATCGGGGACGGCCTGGACGCGAACGGCAAGTGGGGCTGGATCGAGGACGCCTACCGCGGCAACTACGGCGACAACTCCCTGCTCTTCTTCAACCAGTACCGCAACGCCAAGCCCGGCGACCCCCTCTACGACAAGGCCCGCACCGGCACCAACGTCAAGCAGGGCGACGGCTACTTCGACCGGCTCAAGGCCGACGTGAAGGCCGGCAAGCTGCCCCAGGTCTCCTGGGTCGCCGCCCCCGAGGCCTTCTCCGAGCACCCCAACTGGCCCGCGAACTACGGCGCCTGGTATGTCTCCCAGGTGCTGGACGCGCTCACCTCCAACCCCGAGGTGTGGAGCAAGACGGCCCTGCTCGTCACCTACGACGAGAACGACGGCTACTTCGACCACGTCCTCCCGCCCTTCCCGCCGGCCTCCGCCGACCAGGGCCTGTCCACCGTGGACACCTCGCTCGACAGCTTCGGCGGCAACGCCAAGTACGCGGCCGGTCCCTACGGCCTCGGCCAGCGCGTCCCGATGATCGTCGTCTCTCCCTGGAGCACCGGCGGTTACGTCTGCTCCGAGGTCTTCGACCACACCTCCATCATCCGGTTCCTGGAGCGCCGCTTCGGCGTCCACGAGCCGAACATCTCGCCCTGGCGGCGCGCCATCTGCGGCGACCTGACTTCCGCCTTCGACTTCGGCCTGGAGAACACCGAGCCGGCCTCGCTCCCCGCCACCGACGGCTACGAGCCGCCGGACAACCAGCGGCACGACAGCTATGTGCCGAAGCCGCCCGCCAACCCCGTGCTGCCCAAGCAGGAGCCCGGATCCCGGCCGTCCCGCCCGCTGCCGTACGCGCCGTTGGCCGACGGGTCCGCGACCCCCTCCACCGGGCGCTACACCCTCACCTTCAGCGGCGGCGACAAGGCCGGCGCCTGCTTCACCGTCACCGCGGGCAACCGCACCGACGGCCCCTGGACGTACACCACGGAGGCCGGCAAGAAGATCTCCGACACCTGGAACACCTCCTACTCCAAGGGCGCCTACGACCTGTCGGTCTTCGGCCCGAACGGCTTTCTGCGCTCCTTCAAGGGCGACGGCAAGAAGGACGGTCCCGAGGTGACCGCCCGCCACGACGCGACCGCCGGCCGCCTCGAACTCACCCTGACCAACCACGGCCGCACCGACTGCCACCTCACCGTCACCCACGCCTACGGCGGCGCAGACGAGACCTTCACGGTCCGCGCCGGTGCCACCGTCAAGAAGGAGGTCGACCTGCGCGCCAGCAAGCGCTGGTACGACCTGTCGGTCACCTCCGACGGCGACAGCACCTTCCTGCGCCGGTTCGCCGGCCATGTGGAGAACGGCGAGCCGGGTGTGAGCGACCCGGCGATCATCACGGGCTGAGCGGGCGGACGACGTCCGTCCGGCTCATCGGCACAGCACGGGGCACCCGTCGTCGTATCGGCGGGTGCCCCGTGGCGTGGGGGCAGCCGGGCCGACTCCCCATGGCCGGCAGGGCGGTGCGCGCTGCACCACCGCTGCACCAAACGGCCAAACGGCCAAACGGCCAAACGGTCGAATGGCCGAACCGTCAGTCGGTCAGCCGTAGTTGCAGCCAGCACGAGAGCCGCACATCCGGGTGGTCGAGGTCGATCCCGAACAGCTCGCGGGCGCGGCGGAGGCGGTACTTGAGAGTGTTGGGGTGCACGGTCAGCCGCCGGGCGGCCTCCCCGGCGTTGCCGGCCGCGTCCAGCCAGGCCAGGACCGACGCCGCGTAAGCGGTGTGCCGGGTCCGGTCGTGCTCCCGCATGGCCTCGATGCCGGGATGGCGCAGACGGGGCCGGCGCTCCAGTGCGTCGGCGCAGTGCAGCAGCAGGACCCGGGCGTGTACGTCGCCGAGCGCCGCGACGCCGGGGGCTTTTGGGTCCGCGGTCGTCACCCGGAGGATGTCGTCCACCTCCGCGCGCAGCGCGGGCAGTTCGGCAGGGTCGTCGGCGGGGCGGCTGACCGCGCAGCGCAACGGGGTCTCCAGGGTGCGGCCGAGCGAGGCCACGGCCTGTTCGGACAGCCGGCGGGCCTCGGCCTGGCCGGCCCGGGGCAGCAGGGCGTACACCGTGCGGCCGACGGTGGCGACCGCCGCCTCGGCGTGTACGGTGGCCCAGTGCCGGGCGGCCGCGGCACCCAGCCGGACCGCCTCCGGCCCCGTACGGTCGGGCCCGCCCGCGGCCGGCGCACAGCCGAGGAGCGTCAGCGGCGACCCCTGCGGCAGACCGAGCTGAAAGCGGATCTCCTGCGCCGTACCGTCGCCGCGCAGCGCCGCACGCAGGGTGTCCTCGCGGGCCCGCAGATCCAGTTCGGCCGAACTGCGGCGGCGCAGCATGTGCAGCGCGGCGAGCCGCGCACCGTCCAGCAGCGCCCGGTCACCTGCCGCATCGAGCCGGGAGTCCCCCTCGATCGCCCAGATGGTGCCCAGCGGCAGATCGCCCGCGCGCACGGCGGCCGCGGCGCGCGGCAGTTCCTCGGGAGCGAGGACCGGCAGCCGCACGACACCGGGCGCGCCGAGCACCTCGCGGTACTGGCGCTGCTGGGCGGGCTCGTCGGGCACCCGCCGGTCCAGGATGCCGCGGCGGCGCAGCTCATCGATGCGCTGGCCCGGCAGGGACGAATACGCCAGCACCCGGTGGTCGAGGTCCTCGATCGCCACCGACCCGCCGATCACCGCGGCAACCGCATTGGCCAGCGCGAACAGCTCCTCGCTGGTACCGCCGAGGCCGGCCGGGTTTGGCGTATCCGTCAGTTCCACGCTCGGACCCTAGGCGATGGCGCCAACGACGGGGAAGGAAATGGGGCCCAGCATGGTGCGGAGCAGATCCGGGGCCGGGGCCCGACGGGCGCACCGCGCGTCCCGGCCCCGGCGCGAGCCCAGCAAGGAGCATTCCCATGGCCGTCCCGACCACCCCCGCCGCGCCTGCCCCGCCGTCCTCCGACGCCCTGCTCGGGCTCTTCCCGCCCGGCACCACGACGGCACCGGACGGCGGGCTGCGCATCGGCGGATGCCATGTGGCCGAACTGGCCGCGCGCCACGGCACCCCGGCGCTGCTCATCGACGAGGGCGCTCTGCGGGACCGGGCCGGCCGGTACGCCGACGGGCTGGCCGCGCGCCGACCGGACTCGATGGTGGCCTTCGCCTCCAAGGCCTTCCCGTGCACCGCCGTCTACCGGCTGCTCGCCGAGGAGGGGCTCGGCGTCGATGTCGCCAGTGGTGGCGAACTGGCGCTCGCCCTCGCCGCGGGCACCGACCCGGCCAAGGTGATCGTGCACGGCAATGCCAAGTCGGAGAGCTACCTCCGGGCGGCCGTGGAGGCCGGTGCGGGCCTTGTCGTCATCGACAACTTCGACGACATCGACCGGCTGGAACACCTCATGGCGGAGGCCCCCGGCCCCGGCCGCCGCGCGCAGCCCGTCCTGGTCCGGGTCACCCCCGATGTCCGCCCCGACACCCATGAGGCGGTCTCCACCGGCCAGCGCGGCTCGAAGTTCGGACTGCTGCTGCCCCAGGCGCGCGAGGCGATCGCCCGGCTGCGCGGCAGCGCCCGGCTGCGCCTGGACGGGCTGCATGTGCACATCGGCTCGCAGATCCTCGACACCGAGCCGTTCGTCCGGGCCGTGGCGGCGGTGGCGGAGCTCGGCCGGTTTCCCGTGTACGACCTCGGCGGCGGGCTGGGCGCCCGCTACACGTACGACGACCGGCCACCGACCGTCGAGGCCTATCTCGACGCGCTGACCGGCGCGGCCGACGAGCTGCTGCCGGCCGGCGCCCGGGTCATCATCGAGCCGGGCCGTTCGCTGGTCGCGGAGAGCGGTGTCTCGCTCTACCGCGTGGTGACGGTCAAGCGGTCCGGCGGCGAGACCTTCGTCGCCGTGGACGGCGGGATGGGGGACAACCTCGAAGTCTCGCTGTACGGGCAGCGCTTCGAGGCGACCGTGGCCACCCGGGTGCGGGCCCCCGCCGACGGGTCCCCCGGCGAGCGGTGCCGTGTCGTCGGCCGGCACTGCGAGTCCGGCGATGTGCTGAGCACGGGCGTGCTCCTCCAGGACCCGCGGCCCGGGGACCTGATCGCCGTCCCGGCCACCGGCGCGTACACCTACTCCCTCGCCAACAACTACAACGCGGCCCGCCGTCCACCGGTCGTCTTCTGTCGCGACGGCCGCGCCCGCCCCGTCGTACGACGCGAGACCTACGCGGACCTGATGCGCCGCGACCTGCCCTGACGGACTCCCTGACGGACCCCCTGACCCCCTGCCCCTCCCCGGATCGAGGCCCCTGTGCGACCCACCGACGTCCTGCCCGGTCAACCACCCCTCGCCCGACCGGGCCTGCGCCACCAACTCCTGCGCCGCAAACCGCCGGCGGCCTTTCTCACCGAGGCCGAGTCACCGGCCGGCGGCGGGACTGCGCCGCACCGTGGGCGCCTTCCAGCTGACCATGATCGGTATCGGGGTGGCCATCGGCACCGTTCGCGGCTCCGGTGAGCCACGGGCCGGAGCGGGCACCCCCGCACGGGCGCCGGCCCCGGCCCGCTCCCGTCAGGAAGCCGCGCCGGGCAGACCGCCGCGGATCTCGCGGGCCGCGGCGACCAGGTTCTCCAGGGCGGCGCGCACCTCGGGCCAGCCGCGGGTCTTCAGACCGCAGTCGGGGTTGACCCACAGCCGTTCGGCAGGGATGGCACCGAGCCCCTTGCGCAACAGTGCCGTTGCCTCGTCCACGCCCGGTACGCGCGGTGAGTGGATGTCATAGACACCGGGGCCCACCTCGCGCGGATAGCCGGCCGTGGCGAGCTCCCCGGCGACCTGCATATGGGAGCGGGCCGCCTCCAGGCTGATGACATCGGCGTCGAGGTCGTCGATGGCCTGAAGGATGTCGCCGAACTCCGCGTAGCACATATGGGTGTGGATCTGGGTGTCCGGGCGGACCCCGCTGGTGGTGAGGCGGAACGCCTCGGTGGCCCAGGCCAGGTACTCCGCGTGGCCGGCGGTGCGCAGCGGCAGCGTCTCGCGCAGCGCGGGCTCATCGACCTGGATCACCGAACTCCCGGCCGCTTCCAGGTCGTTCACCTCGTCACGCAGGGCGAGCGCCACCTGCCGGGCGGTGTCACCGAGCGGCTGGTCGTCGCGGACGAAGGACCAGGCGAGCATGGTGACCGGACCGGTGAGCATGCCCTTGACCGGCCGGTCGGTGAGCGACTGGGCGTACGTCGTCCAGCGGACCGTCATCGGTTCGGGGCGGGAGATGTCCCCGGCCAGGATCGGCGGGCGGACGTAGCGGGTGCCGTAGGACTGCACCCAGCCGTGCCGGGTGGCGAGGTAGCCGGTCAGCTGCTCGGCGAAGTACTGCACCATGTCGTTGCGCTCGGGCTCGCCGTGCACCAGCACATCGATACCGGCGTTCTCCTGGAAGGCCAGCACCTCGCGGATCTCGGCCGAGATGCGCTCCTCGTACCCCGCGGTGTCGATCCGCCCGGCCCGCAGGTCGGCGCGGGCGGTGCGCAGTTCGGCGGTCTGCGGGAACGAGCCGATGGTGGTGGTCGGCAGCAGTGGCAGCCCGAGGTGCGCGCGCTGGGCGGCGGCCCGCTCGGCGTACGGCTGCGAACGGCGGCCGTCGGCGTCGGTGACGGCCGCGGCACGGGCGCGCACCACCGGGTCATGGGTGAGCGCCGAACCCGCCCGGGAGGACAAGTCCGCGCGGTTGGCGGCGAGTTCGGCCGCGATGGAGCCGGTGCCCTGGGTCAGACCGCGTGCCAGCGTCACGACCTCCGTGGTCTTCTGCCGGGCGAAGGCCAGCCAGCGGGCGATCTGCGGGTCGATGTCCCGCTCGGCGGCGGCGTCCAGCGGGACGTGCAGCAGCGAGCACGAGGACGAGACGTCGACCCGGTCGGCCAGGCCGAGGAGCGTCCCCAGTGTGGCCAGCGACTTCTCGAAGTCGTTGATCCACACATTGCGGCCGTTGACGACACCGGCCACCAGCCGCTTGCCGGGCAGCCCGCCGACCGCCGCCAGATCACCGAGGTTGCCTGCCGCGGCACCGGTGAAGTCCAGCGCCAGTCCGTCGACGGGCGCCTTGGCCAGCACGGGCAGCGCCTCGCCCAGCCGGTCGAAGTACGAGGCGACCAGCAGCCGCGGGCGGTCGCCGAGCGTGCCGAGATCGCGGTAGGCGCGGGCCGCGGCGTTCAGCACGGCGGGGGAGCGGTCCTGCACCAGCGCCGGTTCGTCCAGCTGCGCCCAGTCGGCGCCGGCCGCCCGCAGCTCGGCGAGCACCTCGGCGTAGACGGGCAGCAGCCGGTCGAGCAGCGTCAGCGGGTCGAAACCGGCCGCGACACCGGGCGCGGGCTTGGCCAGCAGAAGATAGGTCACCGGCCCGACGAGGACCGGGCGTGCGGTGAGGCCGAGACCGAGTGCTTCCGTCAGCTCGGCGACCTGCTTGGTGGAGTCCGCGGCGAAGACCGTGTCGGGACCCAACTCCGGCACCAGGTAGTGGTAGTTGGTGTCGAACCACTTGGTCATCTCCAGCGGCGCCACGTCCTGGGTGCCGCGGGCCATCGCGAAGTAGCCGTCCAGGGGGTCGGCGGCCACCGCGGCGCGGTGCCGGGCCGGGATCGCGCCGACCATCACGCTGGTGTCCAGGAGGTGGTCGTAGTACGAGAAGTCGCCGGTCGGCACCTCGTGGACACCGGTCTCGGCGAGCTGTTGCCAATTGCCGCGGCGCAGCTCGGCGGCGGTGCTGCGGAGGGCGTCGGCGCCGACGCGGCCCTTCCAGTAGCCCTCGATGGCCTTCTTCAGTTCACGGTGCTGCCCCTGACGGGGATAGCCGTGCACGGTGGCGCGTGCTGCCGCGGCTGCGGACGTGCTGGTCACGGAACTCTCCTTCGCGAGTATGTCTCCATGGACCGCGGGAGGGTCGAGGACGCGAAGGGACGGCAAACCGGACGGGCCCCGGCGCATTGCCGCCGTCATGCCCGTCTGATGTCCGCCGACCCGCCCTCGAGGTCACCGAGATCTCCCCGCGCACCGGTCGCGCGGGGGCACTGGCAGGTCTTCGGACTCGCGGGCACGTCCGCCGAAGGCGGACATCTACTGGCCGTCGCTTCCCAGACCCGGCCGGGCCCAGTGCGTATGACGGCGGTCGTTCCCACTCACCGCTGCGGGGCAGTCCCGGATTTCCACCGGGTTCCCTCTTGCGACGCGCCTGCCTGGCGGGCAGGGCGAACCAGTTGCTCCGGCCACCCTAGGGCATGCCGTCGACGTCCCGCCCGGACCGTGCCCCGGCCTCGGCCGGAACCGGACGCCGCCGCCGGGCCGCGTCTTGCGCTGGAGCGCGCTCCAGCTCCTAGCGTGAGCGCACCACCGGAGAGCTGCGCCGATCGAAGGGAACCACGTGCGCTACACACTGTTCGGCAGGACCGGTCTGCGGGTCAGCGAGCTGAGCCTGGGCACCATGACCATCGGCGAGGACTGGGGCTGGGGCGCGGACAAGGACACCAGCGGCCGGATCCTGGACGCGTATGCGGACGCGGGCGGCAACTTCATCGACACCGCCAACAACTACACGGACGGGGCCTCGGAACGGATCCTGGGGGAGCTGCTCGAAGGCCGCCGGGACAGCTTCGTCCTGGCGACCAAGTACACCTGCGCGACCCGCAAGGGCGATGTGAACGCGGCGGGCAGCCACCGCAAGAACCTCGTCCGTTCGGTGGAGGCGAGCCTGGACCGGCTGCGCACCGACCACCTCGATGTGCTGTGGGTGCACGCCCGGGACAACTTCACGCCCGTGGAGGAGGTGATGCGGGCGCTCGACGACGTGGTCCGGTCGGGGAAGGTGCTCTACGTCGGCGTCTCGGACTGGCCGGCCTGGGAGATCGCGCAGGCGAACACCCTGGCCGAGCTGCGCGGCTGGACCGCGTTCGCGGGCTCGCAGCTGCGCTACAACCTGCTGGAGCGGACCCCGGAGCGCGAACTGCTGCCCCAGGCCCGCGCCTTCGACCTGGCCGTGCTGGCCTGGGCGCCGCTCGCGGCCGGCCGGCTCACCGGCAAGTACCGCCGCGGTGAGACGGGCCGGCTGGATGTCGTCGGCGAGGACGACCGGCGCGACCACCACGCCGAGGAGACCGTCACCGCGGTGCTGGAGATCGCCGAGCAGGGCGGCTGGAGCCCGGCGCAGGTGGCGCTGGCGTGGCTGCGCAGCCGGCCCGGCAACATCATCCCGATCATCGCCGCCACCAAGGAGAGCCAGCTCCTCGACAACCTGGCCGCCGTCGATGTCGCGCTGGACGCCGACGCGCTGGCGCGGCTCGACCGGTGCAGCGCGGTGCCGCTGGGCTTCCCGCACGACTTCCTGCGGGAGCCGGGCATCACCGAGAACGTCTACGGCGACCGCTGGTCCGAGATCGAGGACCGGCGCTCCACGTACCGCCGTACGACGAGCGAGATCCGCTGACCCGCACGGCCCCCACCGCGTACGGTGCGGCGTCGCCGCCCAGGCGGCCTGCTGCCCGATACGCCGAACGCCGCCGCCCGGATGGCCGGGCGGCGGCGCCTGCGGTCTATTGAGGTGCGTGTGGCCCGCTCACCGTCCGCCGACCCGGCTACCGCCGCTCACCGTGAGGCTTGGAGAAGCCGTGGCACCAGACAACTCCGTACCGGAGCACGGGCGGCCCGACCGGGTCGCCCGCGGTATCGCGCGACTGCTGGCGGCGGCCGGGCTGGCCGTGGACGCCTACCTCCACGCCCGGCTCGCCGGCCGGTACGACGAGGTCACGGCGACCCTCGGCCAGGGCCTGCTGTTCCGCGTCGACGCCGCCCTGGCCGCGCTCGCCGCCCTGCTCGTGCTGACCTGGCGCCGCCCGGCGGCCGACACCTTCGCCTGGCTCGTCGCGACGGGCGGACTCGCGCTGCTGCTCCTCTACACCTATGTGGACCTCGGCGCGCCGGGGCCGTTGCCGGACATGTACGAACCGGGCTGGAGCGGCGCCAAGAAGCTCGCCGCCCTGGCCCAGGCCGTCGCCGTCCTGGCCACCGTCTTCCTGCTGCTCACCCGCCCCCGCGTCCTCGGGAGGCACCGCAGATGAGCCTGCGCCGCAGGGTCAGTGCGTCAGCGCGCTGCGCTGCTGCCACTGCTCCCAGCTCTCCTGCCAGACCTCCAGGCCGTTGCCGACGTCGGTCTTGTTGGTGTTGGCGGTGCCCTTCACCTCGACCGTGGAGCCGATCGGCAGGAAGTCGTAGATCTTCTTGGCGTCCGAGGTCGTCATGCCGAAGCAGCCGTGGCTGTTGTTCTCCACACCGATCGACTTGTTCCACGGGGCGGAGTGCAGAAAGGTCCCCGACGCGGTGAGGTGGGTGACCCACTTGGAGGGCAGGCTCCACTCGTCGCCGTGGCCGATGGTGGCGGAGTCCATCGTCTCGGCCGCGTTCTTGCTGCGTACGGTGTGCACCCCGCCGCGGGTCGGGTCCTGCGGGGAGCCCGCGGAGCCGCGGATGGTGCCGACGCTCTTGCCGTTCTCGTACATCGTCAGGGTGTGCGAGGGCACATCGATGACGGCCTTGTGGTCGGCGCCGATGCCGAAGCCGAAGTTGTAGTCGCGGGCGAACCAGCCGCCGTCGTCACCGGAGTTGATCCCGGACAGTGCGCCCTTGACGGAGACCTTGGTGCCGGCCGGCCAGTAGTCCTTGGGACGCCAGTCGATCCGGTCCTTGCCGGAGTAGTCCTTGACCCAGCCCCAGGCGCCCTGCACCTTCGGCTGGGTGGTGACCTTCAGCGCCTTCTCGATGTCGGCGCGCCGGTCCTTCGCCACCGGGTGGTCGAAGAGGATCGACACCGGCATTCCGGTGCCCACGGTCTGCCCGCCGCCGGGGGTGTTGGTGAGCTTGTTGACCTTGTCGGCCCGCTCCGTGGTGAACTTCGACGTGGCGGAGGATTCCTTGCCCTGCGTCGACTTGGTCCTGGTCCGCACCGTGTAGGTGGTCTGCGGCTTGACCTTGCCGTCCGACTTCCATGACGCGCCGTCACCGGCGAGCCGCCCGGCGACCGTGCCGCCCTTGTCGTCCTTGACCTCGACCGAGGTGAGCTTTCCGCCGTCGGCCCGCACGGATATCTCGGAGCCGAGCTTTGCCGAGGTGTTTCCGGGAGTCGGGGTGACGGTCACCTTCGCCGCGGGCTGGTCCGACTTCGACGCGTCGGCTCCCGACCCGCACGCGGTCAACAGCGTGCCCGCCGCTATCAGAGCGGGTATCAACCGGGCGGGGTGGCGACGTGATCCGGCGTACACGGGGATCCCTCCAAAGCAGAACAACTGACAGTGGCGGGGCCCGGCCCCGTGCGGGGATGTCCGTCCAGGGCTGCCTGTGCACCCGCCGCATGTACAGAGGGTTTGTCTGCTTCGGTGGTTGTCCGGTGCGCCGGATCATTAGGACACAGTTCGATTTCGGGGGCATGAAGAAGCGGCGGGCGGCCTGCCGGCTGCCCGCCGCGTTCCCGTATGCGGCCTGCCTCAGCTGGACGGCGGTGTTCCGCCGCCTCCCGACTGGGTGACTCCGCCGCCGTGTGAACCGCTGCTGCCCGGCGTCCCCCCGTCGGGCGTGCCGCCGGTCGTGTCGCCGCCGGTCGTGCCCTCGGAGGTGGTCGGGGGCTGCTCGCTCGGTCCGCCGGTGGTGTCGGACCCTCCGGTGTCCGCCGGTGACTCGGGGGAGGCCGTGCCGGTGTCCGAGGTCGGGGGGCCGGACGTCCCCGTCGAGGTCTCACCGGCCGACGGCGAGCCGTTCGGCGGTTCGGAGGTCGTGGGCCCGCTGGGGGTTTTGTCCGGCGGGGCCGTCGGGGTGTCCGTGGTGCCGGTGCTGCCCTCGGGGCGCTTGAACCACTTGCCCGTCTTCGGGTCGCGCAGGACGAATTCCTTGACCTTGGTCTTTGCGGGCTTGACGACCACCGCGTTCGAGGGCTCGTATCCGGGCCACTTGGTACCGACCGTCTTCACATTGCCCTGGAGGGGAGTCGGCTCCGTGAGCGGGTTCCCGCACTTGCAGCGCACCCGCGGCACTCCGTACGAGTCGACCATGACCGCGGTGCCGGCCTGGAGGACCGACTGGAAGCTGGTGGCCTTGCCGTCCTTGAAACCGTGGTTGGTGACCCGGGTGTCGTAGCCCAGCTGCAGGGGCGTCAGCGACCGCAGATAGGACGGGACCTGACCCGGTTTCTCGCCCAGGACTCCGGCGAACGCCTGGTTCCGCTCGGGGCTGCCGGTCAGGTACGTGATCTGCTTCTCGACATCGCAGCTCGCGCTGTTCTGGGTACCGCCGTAGAGGCCGGGCGTCGCGCCCTCGAAGGTGCTGTTCCCGCCGCCGGAGGGCTTTCTGGGCTTGCCGGACGAGGTCGGGGAGGAGTCGTTCGCCGTCGACTTGGTGACCGGGTCCTGGCCGGTCGAGGCGGCCGGTTCGGCGAACACCTCGCTGGTGCCGGAGCCGCCCGGCCGGGTGAGCAGCATCGTCACGATCACCGCAGCGACCACGGCGGCCGCGATGATGGCGACCCGCGGCGCGGACCGCCACCAGGGCTTGCCGCCCCCGGCAGCCCCGCCTGCACCGCCGCCCCCGCCGCGCCCGGAACCGCCGCCTCCGCCCCCGCCACCGTCGCCCTCACCGGGGCCGCCCGGGGGGATGCGGGATCCCGGCTCGGTGGGCTCCTCCGGCGGTGTCCGCCCCGGTGCCGGGCCCACCTGCGTGGGCTCGTGCGAGGGTTCGGAGGACGGGCCGGACAGCGGGCCCGACGGGGGGCCGGTCGGGTGGCTGTCAGGCGGCGGTGGAGATGTCACGGGTCCCTCTTCCGACGCTGGCGGGCCATCCGGCGGTGCGAATTTTGCCCGTTTTTGTCAATGTCCAGACCATTGTGTGCCCGGGTGTGACGGCGTCCGCAAGCGGGGTGGCGCGCCGCTGCTTACGGTGGTGCGTGCATGCCGTGAATGCTGGACATGTGCAGAGTCAGGGCCTTTGCCCGGCTGTGACGGATGGCCAGAATTACGTTGCATGCCGGCCGAGGTGTCCTTCCAGGCGGATCGTTGGTACGCGGTCCCGTGACCGGCAGGAGAGAGCGTGAGCCAGATGCGAGGCCCTGGGCCGGACGGTTCGCCGGGCCCGGTCCGCCGCCGTGGCGCTCCGCCCGCCGTAGTGGCCTGGGCACAAGCACTCGGCGCGGCCGTGGCGGGCATCGTCACCATGCTCGTGTGCGCCGCCCTCGGCCTGTGGGCGGCGGGCGCGGCGGACCTTCCCGGCGGCGCGTTCCCCTCCGTGGTCGCGGCCACGGTGCTGGTCGCGGCCGGCGGTTCGGTCGGCCTCTACGGCGACGTCGGCGACCTCGCGCAGGCCGATGCCGCACTGGACGTCGTACCGCTGTCGGTCACGCTCGCCGGTGCGCTGGTGACCGCCGTCGTCTTCCTGCTGCCGCTGCGCCACCGGGCGGTGGCCGGCACCCGGGAGCTGCTCGCCCGGATCGCCCGAACGGCGGTGTGCTGGCTGGTGCTTCTGCTGCTGCTCACGCTCGCCGCCCGGCACAGCTTCCGGATCTCCGTCGGCAACGACCTCGCCGAACAGCTCGGCGCCGAGCTGGGCGCCACCCCCACCCTCGGCTTCCGCGCCGATGTGCCCGCGACGCTCGGGTTCGGGCTGCTGTGGGTGCTGGCCCTGCTCGTGCTGACCTTCTTCGTCTCGCGCCGGGCCCCGCTCTCCTCCCGGCTGCTGCACTTCCAGGATTCCGTACGGCCGCCCGCCTTCGCGATGCTGGTGACCCTGCTCGGCTACGCCCTGATCGGTCTGGTCGTCGGCATCGTCGAGCTCTTCACCAACGGGCGCCCGTCCCAGACCGTCGCCGTCATCTTCCTCGGACTGCCGAACGTCGCCTGGATGGCGCTGGGCATCGGCACCGGCGGCGCCTGGGTGGGGCATGTCGACAAGGCCATCGGGCTGCCCCTGCCGCCCGCCCTCGCCCAGGCGCTCCGCGCCGACGGGCAGCGGACCCTCGACCTCGGTTCGCTCTCCCACTACGACGGCCGGGTCTGGCTCCTGGTGGCGGTGGCGGCCGTGGTGCTGCTCGTCGCCGCCTTCACCGCGGCGGTCCGCTCCCCGGCCGGGCGGCCGGCCTGGCGGCACGCCGTCGAGATGGCCGTGGCACTGGCGCTCACCCTGCTGGCCGTCGGACTGCTCACCCGGATCTCCGCCCACTACGGGCTCTCCCTGATCGGCCTCGGCGACCTCGGCGGCGACCTGGGCGGCGAGGTCACCCTCGACCCGCAACTTCTCCGGCTGGTGGGTGTCGGCCTCGCCTGGGGGCTGGTCACCGGCTTCGTCGGCAGCGTGTTGGCCCGGCGGGTACGCCATCCGGGCGAGGTACGGGAGCCGCAGGAGGCGCGGGAGCCGTAGGGGTCTCCCTGATCTCCGGCGGACCCGTGAAGCGCGGGAGCCGCAGAGCCGGGACACCGTGTGGCGCGGAGCCGCAGAGGCCCGTGCCTACCCCGCGCGGCCCGGGAACATCGGGGTCGCCCACCGCGGCGGTGGCGGGGGAGCGGCGCTGCGCCGGCCGCCCTGGTCCGCCTGGGCGTCCACCTGCGTCATGGCGTGCGCGGGCGGGGCGCCCGCGGCCGCCCCGGGGGCAGCGGTCCGCCCGGCCGCGCGCAGCGCCGCCACAAACCCCCGGCAGGTCTCGTAGCGGTCCTCGGGCACCTTGGCCAGGGCTTCGGCGAAGACCGCGTCGACGGCCTCCGGAAGGTCCGGGCGCAGCTCGGTCAGCGCCGGCGGCGGATCGTACTGGTGCGCCCACAGCAGCGCCATGTCGTCATCGCGCCGGAACGGCGGCGCCCCCGTCAGCATCTCGAACAGGACGCAGGCCAGGCTGTAGACGTCGCAGCGGCCGTCCACCGGGCGGCCCGAGATCTGCTCGGGCGCCACATAGTCGAGCGTGCCGACGAACTGGCCGACGCTGGTGAACCCGGTCAGCGACAGGGACTTCTTCGTCAGCCCGAAGTCGGTGAGATAGGCGTGCTCGGGACGGTCGCTGTCGGTGCCCTCGGCGATCAGGATGTTGCCCGGTTTGACGTCCCGGTGCACGAGGTCGTGCGCATGGGCGGCGTCCAGCGCGGAGGCGACCTGGAGGGCGATCCGGCAGGCGGTCTCCAAGGGCAGCGGTCCGTCGCGGTCGAGCAGCGCCCGCAGATCCCGCCCCCGGACGTAACGCATCGCGATGTAGAGCACGCCTTCGGTCTCCCCGGCCTCGAAGACCGGCACGATGTGCGGGTGGTCGATCGCCGCGGCCACCCGCGATTCATGGGCGAAGCGTTGGCGGAAGGTGTCGTTCCGGGCGAGCTCGGGCGCCAGCAGCTTCACCGCCACGGTACGGCCGAGCCGCAGATCCTCCGCGCGGTAGACCACCGCCATCCCGCCCCGGCCGATCTCGTCCTGGAGCAGGTACTCGGCGATCCGCCGCCCGCGCAGCCCCGAGGCGTCGGGAGTGGTGGACCGCTCCTCGGGCGGTTGGGGCGCCGCCCGCTCGCCGTTCACCGGAGGTCACCCACGGGGTTCGGTGGCTGCGGCGGGTGCTCGCCGGGGCGCGCGGCCCGGGTCCGGCCGGGGTCCGGCGCGGGCGGCGGGGCCGGCTGCCCGTCCGACGGACCCGGCGCATCGGCTTCCGGGCCGGTCCCGGTTCCGGTCTCGGTTCCGGCCCCGGTCGTGGGCTCGGCCCCCGACCCGCCACCGGCCCCGGCCCCGGACCCGCGCTCCGTCCCGTTCCCGGCGTCGGCTCGCTTGTCGGGCGGCGGGTCGGCCGGGTCGGCCGGGTCCGCCACCCCGCCCGGCTCCGCCACCCCGCCCGGCTCCGCCACCCCGCCCGGCTCCGCCACCCCGCCCGGCTCCGCCACCCCGCCCGGCTCGCCCTGTTCCCCCGGGCCCGCCTCGGACGACACCCGCTCCCCCGACCGCGACGACGGCCCCGCCGTCACCGCGTACGTCTGCAACGACACCCCGTCGCAGAAGCACCACCGCTCGTGCCGTGCGTCGTAGAGCCACACCGCATCGCCGTCCACGACCACCCCCAGCCGGGTGCCGCGGGTGCGCCGGGTGAACGACTCGCCGTCCAGCTGACCGGCGGCCAGTTCCTCGATCAGCTGCCGGTACCGGCTCAGGTCGCTCTCCACCGCGCCCAGCAGCGGGCGGGGGTCGGCGGTCCGGGCGGCGGGCTGAGCGGCGGCCGGTGGTTCGTGCGGCACGGACAGCAGCAGCCGGCCGTCCACCCAGGCCGACCAGCCGTTGGAGCACAGTGCGCGCGCCCAGTCGCCGCGGCGCTCGACGACCTGGACCGGCAGCAGCGGATCGAGCGGCGCGGTCGGCCGGGTGGTGTCCGGCGCCGTCCAGGTCGCCATCCCTTCCGGGGGGACGACATGGCTGGGGAGGAATTCGGGCGCGGTCACAGGCGGCTCCTCGGCGCTACTTGCGCATGATTTCGGGCTCGCGCCGCCGCAGCAGCTTGGTGACCACGAATCCCAGGAGCAGCGAGAGCACGACCATCATGCCCATGTTCAGCAGCCAGGTTCCCGGGCTGTGCTGGAACAGCGGGTCCGAGGTCCCCTGCGGGACGAGGTGGTGCAGATCGATGGTGCCCGCCATGGCCCCGAGCGCCCACCGGGACGGCACCAGCCATGCCAGCTGCTCCAGCCCGGGCACGCCGTTCAGCTTGAGCAGCGCACCGCAGAACACGACCTGGATGATCGCGAGGAGGACCAGCAGCGGCATGGTGACCTCCTCCTTCCGCACCAGCGCGGACACGAACAGGCCGAGCATCATGGCGGTGAAGGCCAACAGGGCCACCGCGAGGGTGATTTCGATCAGTGGCGGCAGCAACACACCCTTGCCGCCGGGTGCGTGCAGTTGGACGCCGAACAGCGCCACCAAGGTCAGCACCACGGCCTGGACGATCGTGATGGCACCCAGGACCAGCACCTTGGACATCAGATACGCCGAGCGGGACAGGCCGACGGCTCTCTCCCGCTGATAGATCGTCCGCTCCTTGACCAGCTCACGCACCGCGTTGGCGGCCCCGGTCAGCACCGCTCCCACGCACAGGATCAGCAGCGCGTTGATCGCGGCCGAGCCCTTGGCGAGCGAGGAGCCGGCCAGGGCGTGCGCCATCGCCCCCATCACGAAGGGCAGCGCGACCATGATGATCAGGAAGGTCCGGTCGGCGGTCAGCGCCGCCGCATAGCGCCGGACCAGCGTGTTGAGCTGCTTGCCCCAGCTCTGCGCCTTGGGCGCGGCCACCGGTCCGCGCGGCGCCTCGGGGGGACGCAGCGGCTGATGGGAGTCCCCGGTGACATAGCGCCGGTGCAGCGGCGAGGCGCGGAACTCACCTTGCCAGTCACGGACCTTGTCGTTCTCGAAGGCCTCGAACGCCTCCGGCCACTGCTCGTACCCGAAGTAGGCCAGCGCCTCGTCCGGCGGCCCGTAGTAGGCGATCGTGCCGCCCGGCGCCAGGACCAGCAGCCGGTCGCAGACATCCAGGCTCAGCACGCTGTGGGTGACGACGATGACCGTGCGGCCGTCGTCCGCCAGGCCGCGCAGCATATGCATGACGGAGCGGTCCATGCCGGGGTCGAGACCGGAGGTCGGCTCGTCGAGGAAGAGCAGCGACGGTTTTGTCAGCAGCTCCAGGGCCACGCTCACACGCTTGCGCTGGCCGCCCGAGAGGCTGTGGATCGGCTGGTTCACCCGCTGTTCGAGGCCCAGTTCACGGATCACCTCGTCGACCCGCGCCTGCCGCTCGGCCTTCGCGGTGTCCTCGGGGAAGCGCAGTTGCGCGGCGTAGCCGAGCGCCCGGCGGACGGTCAGCTGAAGATGCAGGATGTCGTCCTGCGGGACGAGTCCGATGCGCTGGCGCAGCTCGGCGTAGTCGCGGTAGAGGTCACGGCCGTCATAGAGCACCGTGCCGTGGTCCGCGGGGCGCAGCCCGGTCAGCGCGTTGAGCAGCGTCGACTTGCCCGCGCCACTGGGTCCGACCACGGCCAGCAGCGACTTCTCGCCCACCGGGAAGGACACCTTGTCCAGCAGCGTCTTTCTGCCCTTGTCGACCTTTACGGCCAGGTCCTGCACGTCCAGTGAGACCTCGCCGGTGTCGATGAACTCCTGGAGTTCGTCGCCGACCAGCGCGAACGCGGAGTGGCCGATGCCGACGATATCGCCGGGGATCATCGGCGCCCGGTCCACCGCCCGGCCGTTGAGGTAGGTGCCGTTGTGGCTGCCCAGGTCGACGATCTCGAAGCCCTCCGGGCCCGCCCGGAGCTCCGCGTGCCGGCGGGAGACCGTGAGGTCGTCGACGACCAGGTCGCTGTCGGGCGCGCGGCCGATACGGGTGATCCGGGCGGCCGGCAGCGGCCGTACCGCGCTGGGGCTGCGGAAGGTGCGGGTGCCGGCGGGGTACGAGACGGCGGAGGGCCGCTCGACCCGGGTCGGCGGCGGTGCCCCCCGGGGCGGTGACACCCCGGAGAGCACCGCACACGGGCCGTCGGCGGGGTTGCCGAACCGGATCACACTGCCCGGTCCGATGTCGGTCTCCTGCACCCGTCGTCCGTCGGCGAAGGTGCCGTTCGTACTGCCCTCGTCCTCCACCGTCCAGTGGCCGGACCTGGTGCGCAGCACGGCGTGATGCCAGGAGACCCGGGCGTCGCTCATGACGAGTTCGCTCTCGGGGTCCCGCCCTACGTGATAGACGCGGCTGGGATTCATCACCTGGGTGCTGCCGTCGGACTCGACGACGAGTTCCGGTGCGGTGGGCGCATCCTGCCGCTCAGCCATACCAAAATGCTACGGCGGCGGACCGGGCGCCGCCTGTTGGCGCACACGCTGCCGCGGCATACAAAGCCCCGTCTCAAAACGGGATTTCACTGCACGATCCCCTTTTATGCGAGCGAACACGACCGGTTACTCGCGAGAAACGGTGCAGGTCAACTAAGGTGAACCGCTCCGATTAGTCCCACCTGTAAATTCCATGGAAATGCCGGAATTTGCCGCGCTGATCGACGGAAGTCCTGCCGAACCAGGACGCACAGTGCAGCGCACGGCTACGTGGTGTCGGCAACACCGCTCAACGTCGGCTTTGTAAGACCCAGCCGGCCCGTCCGTCCCCGGGGATGCGACGGTGCCGGTTCCTTCTTATTCACCTACCTCGCGAAGGCAAGGCAGAGATGGCACGAGTCTCCCGACAAGAACCCCAGCAGTTCTCCCGCCAGCAGGCCCACCCCGTCGACGAGGTGCTCCCCGTCGGCAAACTCACCCTCTACGGCTTCCAGCACGTCCTCGCTTTCTACGCGGGAGCGGTGATCGTCCCGATCGTCCTCGGGAACGCCCTGGGCCTCTCCCACGAGGAGCTCGTCTATCTGATCAACGCGGACCTGCTGACCTGCGGTGTCGCCTCGATCATCCAGGCCCTCGGGATCTGGAAGATCGGCGCCCGGCTGCCGCTGGTCCAGGGGGTCACCTTCACCGCGGTCTCGCCGATGATCGCCATCGGCCTGGGCGCGGGCGGCGGCACCGCCGGACTGCTCGTCGTCTACGGCGCGGTGATCACCGCGGGCATAGCGACCTTCCTGTTCGCGCCGTTCTTCAGCAAGTTGGTGAAGTACTTCCCGCCGGTCGTCATCGGCACGATCCTCACCATCATCGGCCTCACCCTGATCCCGCAGGGCCTTCAGGACGCGGCCGGCGGTGCGCAGTTGATCGGGCACCCCGGATACGGCGATCCCAAGAACCTCGCCTATGCGCTGGGCACCCTGCTCTTCGTCCTGCTCGTGGTCCGGCTCGGGAAGTCGTATCTGAGCAGCCTCGCCGTACTGCTCGGCCTGGTCGCCGGTACCGCGGTCGCCTGGCTCTTCGGTGATGTGGACTTCAGCGCGGTGCAGAGTGCCGACTGGTTCGGTGTCAGCACGCCCTTCCACTACGGAATGCCGAAGTTCGAGGTCTTCCCGATCATCGCCATGGTCGTCGTCATGCTGATCACCATGGTGGAGACCACCGGAGACGTCTACGCCATCGGGGAGATCACCCGCAAGAAGGTCGACAACACCACCGTCGCCAACGCCCTGCGCGCCGACGGTGTCGCCACCGTTCTCGGCGGTGTGTTCAACTCCTTCCCCTACGTGGCATTTGCCGAAAACATCGGCCTGGTACGGATGTCGAAGGTCATGAGCCGCTTCGTGGTGGTCGCGGCCGGCGGCTTCATGATCATCCTGGGGCTGCTGCCGAAGGCGGGCAGTGTGGTGGCCGCGATTCCGCATCCGGTGCTCGGCGGCGCCGCGATCGCGATGTTCGGCATGGTCGCCGCGGTCGGTATCCAGATCCTGGGCAAGGTGGATCTGCGCGAGGAGCGCAACGCCCTGATCCTGGCCGTCAGTCTCGCCGCCGCGCTGCTGCCCAACGCGGTCGAGCCGTTCTTCGAGCGGATGCCGGAGGACGTCCGGGCGGTCCTCAACAGCGGGATCACGCTGGGCAGTCTGACCGCCGTCCTGCTGAACCTCTTCTTCAACGTCTTCACCCGCCGCAGCACGATGGAGATCGACTGGGACGAGATCGAGGAGGACGAGCCGGCCGAGGCGCCCGGTCCGATGGGCGCGCACGAGCCGGCCGGCGCCCCCGGGCCGGCGGGCCCGTACGAGCCGCAGAGCCCGCACGCTCCGCAGGGCCTCTACCCGCCGGGTCCGCAGCACCCGCAGGGCCCGTACCACCCGCCGGGTCCGGCCGGACCGCAGGGCCCGCCCTGGGGGACCCCCACCCACTGAGCCGTGAACGGCCGCGGGCGGGGAGGAAGCCGTATCCCGGCCCCTCCCCGCCCGCTTCCGTCGGTGCCCCCGCCGCTCCCGTCAGTGGGTGGGCACGCTGTTGAACGGCGGTGCCTCGCCCGCCTCCCCGATCAGGTCCCAGAAGTGGTCGACCAGCCGGCGCAGATACGCCGAGCGCTCGGCCGCGACCTCCTTGAGCCGGGAGTCGTCGTTCCGCGCCACCACATGCCCCATGTAGCGCTCGGAGAACTCCGCGAATTCCGCATGCATCGTGCGCAGGGCGTCGCTCACCCGGGTCTTGTTCAGCGTGGTGATCTTCGCGATCGCCCCCACGTGCGCCTTCCAGCGTCCGTCGACGGCCGACCGCAGATGCTTGGCCAGCTCGTCGTTGTGGCCCATCACTCCGATCAGCTTCCGCAGCGACAGCCCCAGCGCCTCCACCAGCGCCTTGGTCTGCCGGTAGTCGCCGTTCCACTGCTGTGCCGACTCGGCCGCCCAGTACATGGCCGGGTCCATGCCGATCAGCTGCGCCAGCCGCTCCACGCTCAGCTGGCGGGCCATCCGGTGTTCGGCCAGGGTCCGGGGCTCGACGCCCATCAGCGCCGTCGGCGGACACCACAGCACGTCCGCCAGGACGAACAGCTGCGACTCGGACGGCGCCTGGGTGCCGTACTCCCAGGCCTCGATCAGTTCGGGACGGACCGGCGCACCACACGCCGTCATGGCCTGGGCGACCTGAGCCGTGCTCAGGCCCACCCGGGCCCGCGCCGATCTGGCCTCTGCGGGGGAAAAGGGAGTGCTGTACACGTACGGGACACCTCGCTGCACCCGGTGAACGGGGGGTGCTTGGGGGGAGCGGAGATGGAGGAACCTCCAGGAGCGGGCAGATTAACAGATGGTCGATAGGTACGAATCTCCAGTTCCCCTTCGGGTCGAAGGGGTGCAGGAGCCGCGAGGGCGGATGTGCGGGAGATGTGCACTATCTGTCCGATTTCACGCATCAACTCGCTTACTGGGTATAGCCGATTCCTCGGTGCTTACCGGGCGGTAGTGTTTCTTGAGACCACCTGGACGGCGCGACGTAATAAGAGCGTTACGTGGAAGAAGGTGTGGTGTCACAGTCAGCGTCAAGGCTGGCGTTATCGACCGGCGCCGCCATGCGGCGCCGGTCCGTAACACCCGACATCCGGTCCTCCCCCACAATCCGATCAGGATGGGACCCTTCATATGCGATCAGTGTTGGAACGCGCCTGTGCGTTCCGAGGCTTGGAGCCTGCCTCAGCAGCCGTGCGCCCGCGCGCCCTTGTCCGCTCCGCGGAGAGACGGACCCGAAGAGCAAGCGCGGCGTTTCACGTGTCATCCATCTGACAGCCGGCTGAAGATCCGGACTGCTGCCGCCCATACGGCGGCCGGCCCGGCTCTCGCATGTCTCCTTGCACGAAAGGACATTCCCAGGTGCTCACTTCGCACCACAACAACGCAAAGGGCTCACCCACGGCCCTGCTCGACGATGTGACCCGCCCCGCGCCCCCCGACCCCACCGACCACGACGACCCCGCCGCCCACGACGACCCCACCGCCCACGACGACCCCGCCGATTCCCGGAGCGGCGGGCACGTCCTGGTGGTCGGCGCTCCAGGGCCGCGCCTGGAGCGCCTCACCCGGACCCTGCGCTCCACCGGCCACGAGGTGAGCCAGGCCCCGCCCGGCGAGGTCGAGCGGCGGATGGGGCAGGCGCAGCCGGACGCCATCGTCGCCCTCGACGAACAGGGCGTCCACGAGGCCCGGGACGCGCGCGGCCTCGACGTGATACGCGAGGTCCGTACCGGCCCAGCCGGCCGGGCGCTGCCGCTCCTGATGGTGACCGCCAGGCCGGAGCCCGCCGGGGTGGCGGACATGCTGCACCACGGCGCCGACGACTGCATACCCGAGGCCTCCGACCCCGTCGAGCTGTCCGCCCGTATCGCGGCCAAGCTCCGCCGGGTCCCCGTACCGGTCGAGAACCTGCTGCGCGACCCGCGCACCGGTCTGTACTCCCACCCGCACTTCCTCGACGAACTCGACCGCGAATTACAGCGTCCCGGGGCCGCCCGGCACGGCGGCGTGCTCGCCGTGGTCGGTGTCGCCGAGATGGCCGCCCTGGAGGCCCGGCTCGGGCAGCGGGTACGCCGCGAGGTCGCCGAACGGCTGGCCGGCGTGGCGGAGCGGCTCGGCAGCTTCTGCGACCGGCTCGGCTGGGACGAGGACGGCCGTCTGCTGATGCTGCTGCCCGGCGTCGACGAGGAGACGGCCCGCCGCGGCCTGGAGAAGTTCGCCGCCACCGTGGCCGGCACCAAGTTCATCGTCGCCGACGAGAACGTCCGCCTCACCCCGGCGATCGGCTGGGTTCCGCTGACCGGATGCGCGGACGGCAACCGGGCCACCGGCCAGGCCCGGGACGCCGTGCAGGAAGCGCTCCGCCACCGGGACCTGCGCCCGGTCCGGTACGCACCGTGGATGCGCGGCACGCCGCACCGCCACCGGCGCCCGCCGTTCCGGGCCCTGATCCGGCCCGCCCTCTCGGCGCTCTCCCCGCTTCTGGTGCTGCTGCTCGGTGTCGCGGTGCCGTTCGTGCTCTACCAGCAGGCGTACGAGCTGGGCTTCGACCTCGGCTCCGGCATGTACTGGGTGGTGGTGGCCGGGCTGGTGCTGTCCGCGCTGTTGATCGTCCTGGAGTGCCTCTTCTCGCTCGACGCGGTCGCCCGGCCCGAGACGCCCGGAGCGCCGTACCCGCCGGCCAGCGCCGTCATCGCCGCGTATCTGCCCAATGAGGCCGCGACGATCGTCGAAACGGTCGAGTCGTTCCTCCGCCTCGACTACCCCGCCGAGCTGGAGATCGTGCTGGCGTACAACACGCCGCATCCGCTGCCCGTCGAGGACACCCTCCGCCGGATCGCGGACCGCGACCCGCGGCTGGTGCTGCTGCCGGTCGCCGGCTCCACCTCCAAGGCGCAGAACGTCAACGCCGCGGTCACCCGTGTCCGCGGTGAGTTCGTCGGGATCTTCGACGCCGACCACCATCCGGCCCCGTCCTCCTTCCGGGACGCCTGGCACTGGCTGTCCAACGGACATGACGTCGTCCAGGGCCACTGTGTGATCCGCAACGGCGACAGTTCCCGGGTCGCCAAGCTGGTGGCGGTGGAGTTCGAGGCGATCTACGCGGTCAGCCACCCGGGCCGTACCCGGCTCTACGGCTTCGGCGTGTTCGGCGGTTCGAACGGGTTCTGGCGCACCGATCTGCTGGCCCGTACCCGTATGCACGGTTCGATGCTGACCGAGGACATCGACTCGACGCTGCGCGCGCTGGGCGAAGGCGCCCGGTTCGCCGTCGACCGCACCCTCATCTCCCGTGAGCTGGCGCCCACCACGCTGAAGGCGCTGTGGAACCAGCGTTCCCGTTGGGCGCAGGGCTGGCTCCAGGTCTCGCTCAAACATCTGTGGCGGGGCCTGCGCTCACCGGTCTTCACGGCACGTCAGAAGCTGGGCCTGTTCGTCCTGTTGGGCTGGCGGGAGGTGCAGCCGTGGCTGACGCTGCAGATCCTTCCCATCCTGCTGTACTCGGCATGGAAGGCCGGCGGGCTTCAGCGGCTCGACTGGGCGGTGCCGGTGTGTGTCCTGGCGATGCTGTTCACCATGGCGGCCGGCCCGGTGCAGGCGCTCTTCGCCTGGCGGCTGGCGGTTCCCGAACTCCGCGGCCGCGGCCCGTGGTTCTGGTCGTATCTGTTCGTCTCGACCTTCTTCTACAGCCACTTCAAGAACATGGTGGCCCGGCAGGCCCATCTGAAGGAGGCGTTGGGGGACCGGCAGTGGCGGGTCACCCCGCGGGCCGCCGTGGCGAAGGCGGTGGCCCGCCGATGAGCAGCACGGACGCCGCGGCCGGCAGCCGGAACCATGCCGTCGCCGGATTCCGCGGGCTCGCCGCGATCAGCACCGTCGCCTTCCACGTCTGGCAGCAGTACTTCCGCTACGACGCCGGGGGCAGCCATCCGCCGGTCGACAACCCGGTCATCGGCGCCGTCCTCTCCCTCGAAGTCATCGACCTGTTCTTCGTGCTGTCCGCGTATCTGCTGACGCTGTCGTACGCACGGGCCGCCATCGACGGGCGCTCGACCCGGACGGCCCGGCACTTCCTCTTCCGGCGGGCGATCCGGATCCTCCCGCTGTACGTCCTGGCGGTACTGGTCGTCTGGGCGAGCCGCAATCCGACCTTGCCGGGCAACTGGCGGGACCTGGTCGAGCACCTCACGTTCACTCATGTCTTCGACCAGCAGCGGATCTTCTACACCCTGGGCCCCACCTGGTCGCTGTCGCTGGAGGTGCTCTTCTACCTCGTGCTGGTGGCGCTCGGGCCGCTGGCGGTACGCGCCTGCCGTCCGCTGCGGCGGCGCCGTACCAGGGTGGCGGTGTGCGCGGCGGGGTGTCTGGTCCTGTTCGCGGCGCCGCTCGCCTGGATCGCCGTCGCCCACTACGGGTTCGGGGTGCCGCACACCGACTGGGTGGTGTACTTCGGCCCGCAGGCCCGCTTCGGCGGCTTCGCGGCGGGGATGGGGCTGGCCGTGCTGACGGCCGCCCTCGGTGACCGGGGCCGGCTCGGCCCGCGCACCGCGCTGCCGCTGGTGGCGTTCGCGCTGGCCGGCCTGTTCGCGCTCTCCCTGGACTCCGGTCCGGAGAACTTCACGTTCACCTTCTACCACCCGATCGCCTCGGCCCTGTGGGTGGTGCTGATCTTTGGCACCGTCCATGTGCGTCAACAGACGTTCTGGCAGGGCTTTTTGACGTCCCGTTGGCTCGCCGCGGCCGGATTGATCAGCTACAGCCTCTTCATCTGGCACGAGCCGGTGATGCTCCAGCTCCACCACGCCGGGTTGTTGCCCACCGGCCGGTCGGGCTTCCCGTTGGCGCTGCTGATCGTGTTCGTGGCGGCGGTGCCGGTGGCCACGGCGAGTTACTGGCTCATCGAATACCCGGCGAGTCTGCTGGGCCGCCTCAAGGACCACCGCGGCCGTGCGCGGGAGTTCTATCCGGAGCCGGCCACCCGCTGACCGCCTCCGCCACCACCTTCGCCGGAGATCAGCGCCGTGTGCGCGGGTCTCCGGCGAAGATCTTGTCGAGGTGGTAGTCGAGCGTGCGGCGCACGTCTTCCAGCGTGCGGCGGCCGTGGAGCACATCGTTGCCCAGCCCCACCGCGCCGGACACCAGCAGGTCGGCCTCGCGCCACGGGTCGAGACCGGGGGCGGTCCGCCCGTCGGTCTGCGCCGCGGTGATCAGCTGCGCCACCAGGCGCTCCAGGGGCTGTTCGTCGGGCAGAAAGACCTTGGCGAGCGCCGGGTCGGTCAGGCTGCGGGCGTAGTACGCGGCGAACACCCGTAGCGCGGTGGTGCGTTGGGCATCCACCGGCAGGAACTCGTCCAGCACCGCCCGCAGCAGGGCACGGGGATCGGTGGCGTCGAACCGGATACGGGAGCGGGCGATGCGCTCGTTCTCCGCGTGCAGCATGCGCAGCGCTTCGACCAGCAGCCGGTGCTTGCTCGTGAAGTGGTACTGGACCGCGCGCAGCGAGACACCGGCCTCGGCCGCCACCTCCCGCAGGCTCGCCGCGTGCAGCCCCCGCTCGGCGGCGATCCGCCAGAGGGCCTCGGCGATCTGCCGGCGACGGTGCGACGGGGCGCCTGCCGTCGGCTGCACGGCCGCCGGGGCGGGGGGCTGCTTGCGTCGCCGGTACGCCTTTGCCTGGCAACTCCGTGAGCAGTAGAGCGCGGGCCTGCCCCGCCCCGTGGCCGGGACGTCCGACGGGCACATCCGGCACACCGACCTCCGCGCCTCTCCCTTTTCGTCACGCTAATTTCCCATTCCTCACCCCTGAAATTGTGTGACGAAAGTCGAATTCGGCCAGCAATGCAGCAGGGAATTGCCGCTTCCTCGATGTTACGTTCGTAACGTCCCGAGAGGGCGCATGGAATTTTTGAGACGACTGGGGGACTCATGAAGTACGACATCCTGCAGATCATCGGCGCCGCCCTGATGGTGGGTTTCGCGCAGGGGGCGATCCGGTTACTCATCGACCACGACAGCACCGGCCTCCTGGGTTGGCTGGGCGGTGGCTTCGCGCTCACGCTGGCCGCGCACGGAGCGCTGGTCGCCGTGGGCGTCCTGCTGACGGGCTGGTCCCACACCCGGGCGAAGGCGCTCGGCCGGCGGGGCTGACCCGTCCGCCGTGTCCAGGAGGAGCAGGCGGCCGGGCCTCAAGCAGCTGCCGGCCCGCCGATGACGGCGGGCAACTACCGCCTCAGAAGGCGGAGTTGGCGAACCAGCGGCTCAGCAGCTCCTCGTCCCCGTGGCTCTCGAATGCCTCCGAGCCGCGGTCGAGGCGTCCGTACAGGAGCAGCAGCAGATCCGCCGCCGCTCCGCTGACGGTGGCGTCCGCGGTGGCGGTGTCCGCCGTGTCCACGGGCCGCCGCTCGGCCCGGAAGCCGTCCGGCCGCAGCCGGACCAGCCAGTCGCCGTGCGCCGCCGGGGTGTCGGTGCACCGGAAGCGCAGGGTCTCGCCGTCGCCGCGCAGGTGCGCCACCTTGGGGGCGAAGGGCGTGGCGAACGGCAGATTGACCAGGAACTCGGCCACGCCGTCTGCCGCCAGATCACGGTCGATCACCGGCCGGATGCCGACGGCGGATTCCGCGTCGGTGCGATGCACCAGCGTCTCGAACAGCATCCGCCGTACCCAGAACCTGGCATGGTGATCCGCGCCCCACGCCCACATCGGGGCATCCGGGTCGGTGACCGCACACGCTGCGGCCGCCTCGGCCGCGCTCTCGGTCAGCCAGCTGCCGTAGCCGCCCTCGTCCGCCGGCAGCCGCAGCTCCACCTCACGGCTGCGCGGCGGTTCCTGGACGCGCTGCCGCAGCAGCACGGAGAACCAGCGCTGCACGCTCCCGGTGTGCCGGACCAGGTCGAGGAGCGTCCAGCCGGGGCAGCCGGGCACCGGGGCCGACAGGTCCGCGCCCTCCAGGGCCGCCACGAACCGGGCGGTCTCGCTCGCGACCGCGTCGAGGTGCACTGCGGGGCCGACGGTCCGGCCCGAGTCATCCGAGGTGTTCATGGTGCGGTGCTTCCCGATCGTCCGGGCCCGGCGACCTCACCGGCCGGGCCTGTGCGCGCAGCCTGTCACAGCGCCTTCCCGCGCGGCGCGTCAGCCCACGTGGACCCGCGGGCGCCGGGCCGGGTCGGGCTCCGCGCGGCGGAGGACCTCCCGGGCGACCGGAGCGACCTCGCCGTCGCCGAAGACCAGGAAGCGCAGCAGATGGCTGAACGGATGACCCTCGGTCCAGTTGAAGTAGGCGTGCGGCACCTCGCCGGTGTGCTCGCGCAGCTGCATCAGGACGGCGGCAATGGTGTTCGCCACGCCGGCCCCCTCCACCCGCAGGATCTGCGCCCCGTACCGCTCCTCGCCCCGGACGTGCAGATCCGTGGTGAAGTCCGAGGAGTCCCTGACGGTCACCTCGAGGAACAGCACCGGCCGGCCGTCGGGTATATGGGTCTCCTCGCGCTGGCTGTACTCCTTCTCCCGGTACTCCTCCGCGTCCCGCTCGTCGGGCTCGTTGGCGATCACCCGCAGTGGCCCGGCCGCCATCGCGGCGCCGATCAGCCGCTCGGCCGTCTCGTCGAAGCCGACCTGTACGGCGCGCAGTTCGAAGGACCGGTGGACACGTGAGGCGAACGAGGTCAGCAGGATGCCGAGGATGAACAGCAGCGCGATCTTCAGGCCGTCCGGCCGCTCGATGACATTGGTGACCAGGGTGTAGCCGAAGACGAGTGTGATGGCGCCGAAGCCGACGGTGGCCGCCCGCAGCCGCCGGTGGCGGGCGGCGACGGTGGAGGCGAAGGACGCCGAGAGCATCAGCACCAGCACACCGGTCGCATACGCACCGCTCTGCTCGTCGACGCTGGCGTTGAAGAAGAAGGTGATGCCGAAGGCGGTGGCCAGGAAGATCAGCACCAGCGGACGCACCGCACGGGCCCACTCCGGAGCCATGCCGTAGCGCGGCAGATAACGCGGTACGAGATTGAGCAGTCCCGCCATCGCCGAGGCGCCGGCGAACCAGAGGATGGCGATGGTGGAGAGGTCGTAGACGGTGCCGAAGGCCTCGCCCAGGTACTGGTGCGCGAGATAGGCCAGCGCACGCCCGTTGGCCGAACCGCCGGTCTCGAACTCCTTCTGCGGGATGAGCAGCGTGGTGGCCAGGCTCGACAGCAGCAGGAAGCCGCTCATGACCAGGGCCGCGGTGGTCAGCAGCCGGCGGGTGCCCCGGATCCGGCCGGCCGGGCGCGCCTCGGTGTCGGTGGCGGCGCCCCGTACCTGCGGCATGACCGCCACGCCCGTCTCGAAGCCGGACATGCCCAGCGCCAGCTTGGGGAAGACCAGCAGCGCCACACCGACGATCGCCACCGGCGAGGAGTGCTCGGCGGTCATCGCGCTCCACCAGTTGCCGACCACCACGGGATGCGCGAGCACGTTCCAGGCCGCGGTGGCCAGGACCACGACGTTCAGCGCCAGATAGGTCCCGACGAGTCCGACGGCGATGCCGATCGCCTCACGGAAGCCCTTGAGGAACACCGCACCCAGGGCGGCCAGCAGCACCAGGGTGATCCACAGGTTCGCGCCGTGCAGCAGGGGAGGGGCGAACGGGTTCTCCACGACATGCGCCGAGGCGTCGGCGGCCGACAGCGTCATGGTGATGATGAAGTCCGTCGCGGCGAACCCCAGCAGCACCAGGACCAGCAGCTTCCCCGCCCACCACGGCAGCAGCCGCTCCAGCATGGCGATCGAACCCTCGCCGTTCGGGCTCTCCTTGGCGACCCTGCGGTACACGGGCAGCGCACCGAGCAGGGTCAGCGCGATGAGTACGAGCGTGGCGAACGGCGAGAGCAGCCCCGCCGCCAGGACGGCGATGCCCGGTTGGTAGCCCAGCGTGGAGAAGTAGTCGACGCCCGTGAGGCACATGACGCGCCACCAGGAGTGGCCCTTGTGCTCGGCCGGCGGGGTGCCGTGCGGCCCCGGGTGGCGGGCGGCCTGGCTGCTCAGTCCGTCCAGGAGCCAGGCGCGCCACCGTCGGGAGGCGGGGGTGGGGGGCGTGGGGTCCGCCTGGACAGTGGTCATGCGGGGGCGTCCTGCCGATCATCGGTCGTCGTTCGGGCAACGAGGAGCGAGTATGCATCACCCGGTCAGCGGCGCCTCGTCGCACCCCGCGCGGGGCGACATCGGCAACATTGCCCGCCGTAAAGGCCGCGTCAGAAATCGTCCGCCGCCCGTGCGTACGGCGTTGAAGGACAGCGCGGCAGAGCTCCCGCACCGCCTCCGGCGCGGAGTCTGGCGGCATGGGTCCACCGCGGGTCCACGGGACCGACCGGTCCGCCGCAGGGGCCGCAGCAGGAGGTGTTCCCCGTGGTCACCCTTCACCGTCCGGCGCCTCCGCACCGCCCGTACCTCCCCTGCACCCCCCCACATCCCCCGTACCCCGCCGTTCCCGCGGGTGACGCCGCACCGCACCCACCCGGCCCCGCGGGTGCCGCCGACCGCACCCTCGCCCGGGACCTCGCCCTGCCGCTCGGCGCCGTGGGGGCGACGCTGCTGGTGACCGCCCTGATGCTGACCGGTGGGACCGCCCATGCCCCGGTCGCGCCGGCGGTGTTCGCCCTGCTGACGGTGGCCGTGTCCCTGCTCGCCCGCCCGGTGCTGATGCCCGCCGTGGTCCTGGTGTCCTGGATGTTCTACGACGGCTTCGTGGTCAACCAGCCTTCCGGCCTTGCGTTCCACCCGCAGGACCGGACGGGCCTGCTCGTCGTGCTGCCGGCCGGTGTGGCGGGCGCGGGCTGCGCCGCCGCCGTACGGGCCGTCCGACGGCACCCGGCCCGCTGACCGGGCCCGCCGGCTCAGGCTGCCACGGGGCGGCTCGCGGCGCTCATGACCGGGGCCCGCCGGCTCAGGCTGCCACGGGGCGGCTCGCGGCGCTCATGACCGGGGCCCGCCGGTTCAGGCCGCCACCGGTCGGACCGCGGCACTCAGCACCAGCAACGGCCCCGGTGCCGCCGACGGCAGAAGGCCGCGTGCCGGTACCGGGCCGCCGAGGCCCTCCGCCGCCGGCCCGGCGCGGCCAGAAACCCGAGCCCGATGCCCAGCATCCAGCTGTCCTTGGCCATCGGAATGCCGTCCTGGGTGGGCCGCAGACTCCCCTGCTGCCGCATCCCCGGGATGCGCAGATACAGACCGACCAGCCCGCCGGAGAACCCGGTCAGCACCAGTCCGGCCAGCCGGGTCGGTACGAACGGTGCCAGCAGCGCGCCGCCGACCGTGAGTTCCGAGACCGCCAGCAGCCGGGTGAACCGCTCGGCGGGAATCTTCTCCAGGAACGGATACGCCACACAGGCCATGCCGTGCACGGCCTGCGCGGTGCCCTGGTCGGCCCGCAGCTTCGACAGCCCGGAGTTCAGGATGAACGCGCCGGTGGCCAGTCGCGGGGCCAGATCACGCGCTTCGGGCAGCCGCACCATGGAGCCTCCAAGGTCAGGTCTTCGGCCCCTTCACCGAGCTTAGCCAGGGGGCAACGGGGGTGCATCCGACAGCCGCGGGCTGGCGGGGCACCGGGCGACGGCGGGCGGCTCCGCGGCCACCGGACCTGGACGGCGTGCCAGGCCCGCCCCGTCACAGCGCAGGGACGTCGTCCCACTGGTCGAGGATGTCGTCGGCCGAGTCCGGACCGGTGTCCGGCCGGCCGCCGTCGAGGGACTGCTCGGTCCAGATGACCTTGCCGTCCGGTGTGTAACGGGTGCCCCAGTGCTGGGCGAACTGGGCGACGAGGAAGAGGCCGCGGCCGCCCTCGTCCGTGATGGCGGCCCGGCGCAGATGCGGCGAGGCGCTGGTGCCGTCGGAGACCTCGCAGATCAGAGCGCGGTCGTGCAGCAGACGGACCCGGATCGGCTGGGCCCCGTAGCGGATGGCGTTGGTGATCAGCTCGCTGAGGATCAGCTCGGTGGTGAACGCGAGCGCCTCCAGGCCCCAGGACTCCAGCGTGCGCAGGCAGGCCGACCGGACGGGAGCGACGGCCGCCGGGTCGGAGGACACCTCCCATTCCGCGACCCGGCGGTGGTCCAGCAACCGGGTACGAGCCACCAGCAGGGCGATGTCGTCGCCGGGGTGTTCGGGCAGCATCGTGTCGAGGACCGCCGTGCAGATCTGCTCCGGCGTGCGGTCCGCCGCGGTGGTCAGGGCCGTACGGAGCAGTTCCAGCCCGGCGCCGATATCGCGGTCACGGCTCTCGATCAGCCCGTCCGTGTACAGCACCAGCCGGGAGCCCTCGGTCAGGGTGAGTTCCGTGGTCTCCACGGGCTCCCGGCCGCCCAGGCCCAGGGGCGGGGAGACGGGCACGTCGGGGAACGAGACGGTGCCGTCGGCGGCGATCACGGCCGGGCCCGGATGGCCCGCCCTGGCCAGGGTGGCCCGGCCGCCGACCGGGTCGTAGATGGCGTACAGGCAGGTCGCGCCGGTGATACCGGTGCGTCGCATGTTCGCCCGCGCCCCCGCCGTGTCGCTGTCCCTGCCGCCCGGCCAGGTGCCCTCGTCGTCGCTCTGCCCGCCGCTGCCGGAGGCTGCCGTCTGCGCCTCGTCCGTATCGATATGGGCGACGAGTTCGTCCAGGTGGTTGAGGAGCTCGTCGGGCGGCAGGTCGAGGGCGGAGAAGTTGTGGACGGCAGTCCGCAGCCGGCCCATGGTGGCGGCGGCGTGCAGCCCGTGTCCGACGACATCGCCGACCACCAGCGCGACCCGGGCACCGGGCAGCGGGATGACATCGAACCAGTCGCCGCCGACCCCGGCGTGCGCGGGCAGATAGCGGTGCGCCACCTCCAGGGCGGACTGCTCGGGCAGGGTCTGCGGCAGCAGACTGCGCTGAAGGGTGACGGCCGTGGTGTGCTCGCGGGTGTAGCGGCGGGCGTTGTCGATGGAGACCGCGGCTCGCGCCGCCAGCTCCTCGGCGAAGGCCAGATCCTCCTCCTCGAAGCCGCCGGAGGTCTCGTCCCGCCAGAAGTTGGCCAGCCCCAGGACCACGCCCCGCGCCTGGAGCGGTACGGCGATCAGCGACCGGATGCCGGCCTCCAGCACCCGCTCGGTGCCCCCCGGGTCCTGCCGCCGCCACTCGTCCGACCTGCGCAGATCGACCACCAGGACCGGACGGCCGCTCTCCAGAGCCGTCGCCATCGGGGTGCCGGGCACAAACCTGAGCGCCTCGCCCACCCGGTAGATCGCCGACTCCTCGGTGACACCGCTGACCGCCATCCGCCGCAGAGCGGCGCCCACCCCGGCGACCGGTTCATCGCCCCGCAGCACCGGCTCCAGCAGTTCGACGGTGGCCACCTCGGCGAACCGCGGGACGGCCACATCGGCCAGTTCCTCGGCGGTGCGCCCCACCTCCAGCGTGGTGCCGATCCGCAGCCCCGCGTCATAGATCAGCCGCAGCCGCTCCTGGGCCACGCCCGCCCGTCCGGCCAGCGCCCGCAGTTCGGTGCTGTCCCGCAGCGTCACCACGGTCCCGGCGGGCCCGCCGTAGGGGGCGGTCGGCCGGACGTTCACCGCGAGCAGCCGGTCGCCCGCCAGCAGTACTTCATCGGTCGCCTCCCGCCCCGAGGCCAGCAGTGCGCTCAGGCGTGGTTCCAGGCCGAGAGCCGCGACCGGGCGCCGCTCCGCGTCCGCGGGCAGTTCGAGCAGCCGCCGGGCCTCGTCGTTGGCCAGCAGCAGCCGCCCGTCGCTGCTGATGATCAGTACGCCCTCCCGGACGGCGTGCAGCACCGCGTCATGGTGTTCGTACATCCGCCGCAACTCGGCCGGATGCAGCCCGTGCGTCTGCCGCCGCAGCCGACGGCTCACCCATGCCGTCCCGCCGACGACCAGCAACAGCCCCCCGGCAGCGGAGCCGAGCAGCAGCGGCAGCTGGTGGACCACCTGCTCGGACGCCCGCTGGACGCGGATCCCGACGGACACGAACCCGGCGGTCGAGCCGCTGCGGTCGACGACCGGGACCGTCGTGTTCACCGCGGGACCGAGGGCCGAGGTGAAGGTGGAGGTGTAGGGCCTCGCGGTGTGCGAGGGCTGATAGGCGTTGCCGACGACGTGTTTGCCGATCAGACGCGTATCGGGGTGGGTCCAGCGGATGCCCGTGGGGCTGAACGCGACGATGTAGTCGACACCGGAGGCCTCGCGTGCCGCCTCCGCCCGGGGTTGCAGCAGCGCGGTGGGGTCGCGGGACTTCATGGCGGCGAGTGTTCCGGGCGCATGGGCGAAGGTGGTGGCCCCGACGAAGGAGCGCTGCCGGGCCTCCTGCATGCTCGCGCCCTGGGACTGGAGGGCGAGCGCCACGACGGCCACGATGACCAGCAGCACCGCGAGGGCGAGCTGCAACACGAACACCTGGCTCGCGACGCTGTGCACATTCAGCAGCGAGCGGAGGCGCTGTCCCGGGGAGCGTGATGACGCCTGAGAATCGTCACCTTCTCGCCCGAAATTTTCCGTCATGACCCATATTTAGCATTGTGCTCCACCGCAGGGTGGCCGGCCGTCGCCTACGTCGGCACCATGCCCCTCCGGCGCGCCCGCCCCGCACGCCACGGAGCCATGCCCGGCCGCTCCCTTCCCGCCACGGCCCCGACCGGGCGTGCGAGCCCTTGCCTCCCTCATCCCTGCCATTATCCCCGCCCCTATCCCCGCCCGGATCCCTGTCCTTCCCGCCCTGGCGCAACGCTCCGGCGCCGGGGTGCCGGAGCGCCGGGGTGCCGTATTGCCGGAGCGACGTATTGCCGGAGCGACGTATTGCCGTGCCGCCCCCCGACGGCCTGTGCAAAGGTGAGGTGCATGGAGACCACACCGGACGGGCGGCGCATTCCGCCCCCGCAAGCCGATGAACGCGCCATGCTGGAAGCCTGGTTGGACTTCCACCGTGACACGCTCGCCCTCAAGTGCGCAGGGCTGGACGACCGTCAGCTCCGCCTGGCCTCGGTGACACCCTCATCCATGTCGCTGCTGGGCCTGGTCCAGCACATGGCCGTGGTCGAACGCAACTGGTTCCAGCGGGTGTTCGCCGGTGAGGACATGCCGTCGCTGAGCGAGGCGGGGGACGCGGACGGGTTCACGCTCGCCCCTGACCGGGGGATCGACGAGGCGCTGGCCCTTTGGCGCGCGGAAATCGCCCGGAGCCGCGAGGCGACCGCCGCCGCTTCGCTGGACGACACCGGCGAGCTCTCGGGGCGAGAGGCCGAGTACCTCGGCGGCCAGGTTTCGCTGCGCTGGATCCTGGTCCACATGATCGAGGAGTACGCACGCCACAACGGCCATGCGGATCTGATCAGGGAGAGCATCGACGGCACCACGGGCCCCTGAGCCCTGACGCTCCGCCGGGCGACGTATTGCATATCCTTCGCAGTTACGGACGAGCGGCATTTAGTGCTGGCCGGCTGGTCAGTGCGCGAGAGGAGAACGACATGGGTGGGACACCCGTGGTGCTGGGCATCGAGTCGTCCTGTGACGAGACGGGCGCCGGCCTGGTACAGGACGGCCGGCTGCTGGGGCATGCCGTGGCGTCGAGCATGGACGAGCACGCCCGGTTCGGCGGAGTGGTGCCGGAGATCGCGGCCCGCGCCCACGTCCACTCCTTCCGCCCCGTGGTGCACCGGGCACTCGATGAGGCCGGGCTGCGGATGTCCGACATCGGGGCGGTCGCGGTGACGACCGGCCCGGGGCTCTCCGGCGCGCTCCAGGTCGGTCTGGCCGGTGCGAAGAGCCTGGCGTACGCGCTGGACGTGCCGCTGTACGGCGTGCACCACCTGGCCGGTCATGTCGCCGCCGACACCCTCGCCCACGGCCCGCTGCCCGACCCCTGCGTGGTGCTGATCGTCTCCGGCGGTCACACGTCACTGCTGCTCGTACGTGACCTGGCCCGCGACCGCATCGTGCACCTCGGCGACACCCTGGACGACGCCGCCGGCGAGTGCTTCGACAAGGTCGCCCGGGTCTTCGGCCTGCCCTACCCCGGCGGCCCGGCCATCGACCGGACAGCGCGTACGGGCGACGCCCGCGCCGTGGCATTTCCCCGGCCGCTGACCGGGCCGCGCGATGATCCGTACGGCTTCTCGTTCTCGGGCCTCAAGACCGCCGCCGCACGGTGGGCGGAGCGGCATCGTGGTCAGGTCCTGCCGGTGGCGGACGGCGCGGCGTCGCTCCAGGAGGCGGTCGCCGATGTGCTGACCCGTAAGGCGGTGGCCGCCTGCACCGCGAACGGGGTCGGCACTCTCGTCGTGGTCGGCGGGGTCGCCGCCAACTCCCGCGTCCGGAGCCTGGCGGAGGAACGGTGCGCCGCCGCCGGCATCACGCTGCGGGTGCCACCGCTGCGGCTGTGCACGGACAACGGCGCGATGATCGCCGCCATCGGAGACCTGCTGGTCCGGGCAGGAGCCGAACCGGCCCCTCTGGACGTCTCGATCGACCCGTCGGCGCCCCTGGACCATGCCGCGCTGCATCCGGTCGCCCGTGCCGCCGCCGTGAAGGTGCCTTCCTGGCACGGATGATGACGGTGCGCCGAGGAAGAGGGCGCGCTGAGGAAGAGGGCGCCGGAAGTCCGGAAAAAGGGTTGGCGCTGCCGTGCCGGGTCGGCATACGGTTGGCCTGTTCGAGACGGAGGCCCGAGGCCGCCGTAGTTCGCCGTTGAGGAATGCGGGAGGTGAGTACTGATGACTGTCGCTGCGATGGGCGCTGCCCGCATCCAGAAGATCATCACTCCCGTTCCCGTGGTCTCCGGCTGACTCGACCTCTCTTCTTCGTGCGCGCTGCGCACGCAGCCGGGACCGCTCTTTCCTGAAGGGTCATCCCGTTGTTCGACCTCGATCTCTCTGCTGCGCACCCGTTCACCGGCTATGGCTGGGACGACGGGTTCGCGGAGAGTTTCACCCCCTATGCCGGGCAGGGGTTCGTGCCCGGCCGAATCGTCCGTGTGGATCGCGGGCGGGTGGATGTCGTCGTGCCCGACGGCGAGGGCATCCGCACGATGCTGGCGGATACCGCGCTGGTGGCGACCAGTGACCCGATGCGGGTGCCGTGTACCGGTGACTGGGCCGTGATCGACCCGGAGAACGGGCTGACCGGCGACCATCTCGACGGTGTCGTACGGGCGTTGCTGCCACGGCGTACGGCGTTCTTGCGGTCCGCTTCCTCCAAGCGCTCGGAGGGGCAGATCCTCGCGGCGAACGTCGACCATGCGGTGATCGCGGTGTCGCTGGCCGATGCGCTGGATCTCGGGCGTATCGAACGGTTCGTCTCGCTGGCCTGGGAGAGCGGCGCGCAGCCGCTGGTGGTGCTGACCAAGGCGGATCTGGCGGGGGAGCCGGACGGGCCGGCGTATCTCGTCGCGGATGCCGAGTCCGCGGCTCCCGGAGTGCAGGTGCTGGCGGTCAGCTCGGCGACCGGGGAGGGGCTCGATGTGCTCTCCGCGGTGCTCGCGGGGGGCACGTCCGTACTGCTGGGGCAGTCCGGTGCGGGCAAGTCCACGCTGGCCAATGCTCTGCTCGGTGAGGAGGTGCAGCTGGTGCAGGCGATCCGCGACCGGGACGGCAAGGGCCGGCACACCACGACCACGCGGGATCTGCGGGCGCTGCCCGGCGGCGGAGTGCTGATCGATACACCGGGGCTGCGCGGCGTCGGCATGTGGGACGCGGGGACCGGGCTGGCCCGGACGTTCTCGGATGTCGAGTCGCTGGCCGAGGAGTGCCGCTTCCATGACTGTGCGCACGAGGCGGAGCCCGGCTGTGCGGTGCAAGAGGCGGCCGAGAGCGGGGAGTTGCCCGTGCGCCGGCTGGAGAGCTACCGCAAGCTGCTCCGGGAGAACCAGCGCATCGTGGCGAAGACGGATGCCCGGCTGCGGGCCGAAATCCGCCGGGACTGGAAGCAGAAGCAGGCCCTGGGGCGCCACATGATGGAGCGGAAACGGGGGTCGCAGAGGTGAGGTGAGGGGCGGGGCGGGTGAGGGGCGGGTGAGGGGCGGTGTCACCGTCCCTCACCTGCTCGCCCACGTCCCGGGGGACGCCATCCACCTCGGGAATGCCGTCCGTTCCGGGACTGCCGTCCGCCCCGGGGAAGCGCCGTCCGCCTCGGGAATGCCGTCCGCCCCAGGGACTGCCATCCGCCCCGGGAAGGGCCATCCGACCCGGAAGAACGCCATGTCCGATTTCCGCCAGCCGGGGCGCCGGGCGCGACGCAGACTGAAGAGGTGATGGACGACGAGACCAGGTACGAAGCGGTGTCCAGCCGGGATGCGCGGTTCGACGGGGAGTTCTTCTTCGCGGTGGTGACGACCGGCATCTACTGCCGGCCGAGCTGTCCCGCGGTCACTCCCAAGCGGGTGAATGTGCGGTTCTTCCCCTCGGCCGCCGCCGCGCAGGCGGCCGGGTTCCGGGCCTGCCGCCGGTGCCGGCCGGACGCCGTGCCGGGCTCCGCCGAGTGGAATGTGCGCGCCGACCTGGTCGGCCGGGCCATGCGGTTCATCGGGGACGGAGTCGTGGACCGGGAGGGGGTCGGCGGGCTTGCCCGGCGGCTGGGGTACAGCGCACGTCAGGTGCAGCGGCAGCTGACCGCGGAGCTCGGCGCGGGGCCGGTGGCGCTGGCGCGGGCCCGACGGGCGCACACCGCGCGGGTGCTGCTTCAGACCACCGCACTGCCCGTCACCGAGCTGGCCTTCGCGGCCGGGTTCGCCAGTATCCGGCAGTTCAACGACACGATGCGGGAGATCTACGCGGGGACGCCCAGCGAGTTGCGGGCGGCGGCCGTGGGCGGGCGTGCGGCGGTCGGGCGTGCGGGGGCCGCACGGCGTGGCGCCGAAAATGCGAGGTGCGGGTCCGGCGCGGGGCGCGGGTCCGCCGCGGGGCGTGGGGGCGCCGCCGACCGTCGTACCGGCGCCGACCGTCGTACCGCCGGGGCCGGGGCCGGAGCAGGGTCGGGCACCGGGCCGGGATCCGGTGCCGACGGCGGCTCGGTGCTCGCCGGGGTTCCGCTGCGGCTGGCCTACCGCGGACCGTACGCGGCGGCCGAGATCTTCGACTTCCTCCAGGTGCGGGCGGTGGACGGCGTCGAGGAAGTGTGCGGGCCGCGCGGCGGGCGCACCTATCGCCGTACGCTGCGGCTCACCCACGGCAGCGGGATCGCCGAGGTCGACGAGCCCACCGGGCCGCGCGGGCGGCGCCGGCCACCGGCGGGCCTGGTGTGCCCGGCGGCGCGCGGGGCGGACGGCGGCTGGCTGGAGTGCCGGCTGCGGCTGACAGACCTGCGGGATCTGTCGACGGCCGTGCAGCGGATCCGCCGGCTGTTCGACCTCGATGCCGACCCGTATGCGGTCGCCGAGCGGCTCGGCGCCGACCCGCTGCTCCGTCCGCTGGTGGCCGAGCGGCCGGGGCTGCGCTCACCCGGCGCCGCGGACCCCGAGGAACTGGCGGTACGGACGGTGCTCGGCGGCCCGCCGGAGCGCGCCGCCGCGCTGGTGCGCAGGTACGGCAAACCACTGGACGCGCCGGACGGCGGGCTCACCCACCTGTTCCCGGCGCCCGCAGAACTGACCGGTGCACAGGTCGCGGAGCCGGTGCGCACCCTGTGCACCGCGCTCGCGGACGGCGCGGTCCTGCTGGACGCGGGCGCTGACCGTGGCGCCGCCGAGCGGGCGCTGGCCGCGCTGCCCGGTGTCGGCCCGAGGGCGGCCGCGTACATCAGGATGCGGGCGCTGGGCGACCCGGATGTGGGGGCGGCGGCGCACGGGAGCGGCCAGGAGCGGGACGGGCACGGGGCGGTGAGCCCGGCCGCCGCATGGCGCCCCTGGGGCGCGTACGCCGTGCACCATCTGTGGAACGCCGGGCTGCTGCCGCCGGAGGAGATGCTTACGGGGGAGATGCTGCCGGAGCCGGAGCCGGAGCCGGAGCCGGAGCCGGGGCGGCGGCCGGAGCCGGAGCCGGAGCCAGGGCCAGAGCCGGAGCGGGAGCCGGAGCCGCACGGCGTCCGGGAGGTGCCCGTGGTGTCGGACCCGCCCGTCCACGCCGCCAGCCGGCAGCTCCTGGTGACGCCGTAGCCGGCCGGCCCTGGCGACGGCCTCAGCCCGCCACCACCGCTCCGGCCCAGGCACCGACGACCAGCAGGCAGGCGAACAGCTCGATCAGCACGCTCAGTCCGATGGCGCGCATGACCGTACGGGTCGAGGCCCAGGCATCGCCGCGGCTGCCGAGCCGGGCCCGCTCCAGCAGGTAGAGGCCGCCGACGGCACCCAGCGGACCCCCGACGACCGGGACCAGGAAGAACCCCACGATGCCGGCCACCCCCGCCAGGAACAGCGTCCGGTACGGCGCGCCCGCGGCCCGCAGGTTGCGGACCGGCAGCAGCCATTTCAGCGTCTGGTTGAGGAGCAGCACGGCGGTGGCACCCATGAGCACCACCCAGGCGAGGGAGGACTTCTCGGACAGCGCCCACCACGCCACGCCCGCCCAGACGATCAGCGGCCCGGGGATGCCGGGCACCAGCACCCCGAGCAGCCCGAGCAGCATGACCAGGCCGACCGCGACCAGCTGCCACACACCCATGCGTAGGCCTCACTTCGCTCGGCCGGCTCGCCTTCGCGGACCATGCACCTTCGCATGGCCCGCTCGCCGCACTCGCTCACGCACCGGTCTCGCTCCCGGCGCCCGCACGCCCCGTGACGGCTCGTCCGCTGCACACTCTCATGGGCCCAGCGTGCCGGACGGGACCCGGAAGCGCTTGCCGGCCGGCCGGGCCGGGGCGCCCGGCCGTCAGCCCCGCCCCTCCCGTGTCACCCGGCGAACGGCCACGCCGCAGGCCGAACTGACCGGCACCCACGGCAATTCGGCCCGCCGTGCCCGTGGCCCACGCTCATCACCTGCACGGACCTCTGGACGCGGCCGTGCGGTCACCCGTGGGCTGCCGGCCGCCCGGCGGACGCTCTTACGCGCCCTGTTTCGGCCGCTGCCGTCCAGGGACAATACGGCGCATGAATCAGCAGGGAGCCGCGCGCGGCCACGAGGACGACTGGTGGCGGCAGTTGTACGGCGACGGCAGCGAGGGCGAGCGCACGGGCGAGGACGCCCCGGCGCGCGGCGCGGTGTGCGATGCCGGGCCGTCCGACGCCCCGGACACCCTCGATGACCGGGTCGAGTCGGCGCTGCGTGCGCTGGGAGCGCCGCGTTGGGCCGATCCGGCACCGGAGGAGCCCCCGGGTCCCGGCCCGGCCGCCCAGGAACCGTGGTCACCGCCGGCCCGCCACGCACCGCCCCCGCCCGAGCCCTCCGCACCGATCCCGCTCCGGTCCACCGGGCCCGGCACCCGCGCGACGTCCACCGACCGCGCCCCCGCCGACCGCGCCTCCACCGGCTACCCCTCCACCGACCGCCTCTCCACCGACCGGCGGGCCACCGGCCGGCAAGCCGCCCCGGCCCCACGTGCGCCCGGGGACACCGCACCACCCGCCACCACCGGCCTCCCCGGTGCCCGGCCGCCCTCCTACGGTGCCGAGCCGGGCGAACTTCCCGCCGCCGACGCGGCCGCGCTGGACGACCTGGTGCCCGACACCACGCTGGACGGCGGCCGGTACGGCGCGCTGACCCTGCGTGCCGTCTCGCACCGCGGCGACGCCGCCCGCCGCCGCGGTGACGCACGCCGTGACGCGCTGCTCACCGCCCGCTTCGGGGCCGGCCGGCACGCCCTGCTCCTGGTCGCCGTCGCAACGGGCCGGCCGGCCGCCGAGGGGGCCCACCGCGCCGCCCGGGACGCCTGCACCTGGATCGGCGGTGCGGTCGGCCGCAGTTACACCCGACTGGCGGAGGACATCCGGACGGACCGTCGCGGCGCCCTCAAATCCGGGCTCCAGCGGCTCACCGACCGCAGCCACGGCAAGCTGCGCGGCCGGGCTCCGGAGCGCGGCGCCGCACCGCAGCAGTACCCCGCCGCGCTGCGCTGTCTGCTGCTGCCCGCCGATCCGGACTGCCGTACGCGGGTGTTCTTCGGCGTCGGTGCGGGCGGTCTCTTCCTGCTGCGCGACGGCGCCTGGCAGGACCTGGAGCCCGCCACGGACCCTGTCTCCGGGGAGGCAGCGGACGACGACACCGGTGGCCTGCCCCGTCCCACCTCAGGCACTCCGCACGGCGCGTACCCGGCCGAGAGCCCGGCGCGGCCCGAGCCGTTCCTCTTCCGGACGGCTTTCGCCCGTCCGGGGGACACCCTGCTGCTGTGCAGCTCCGGTCTCGCCGCGCCGCTGCGGGGGGAGCCCGCGTTCGCCGCCCGGCTGGCCGACCGCTGGTCCGCCACCGAACCGCCGGGCCTGGTGGACGTCCTCGCCGCCGCGCAACTGCGGGTCGAGGGCCATCCGGAGGACCGTACGGCCGTCGGGGTGTGGGAGTCGTAGCGCCGGGAACGGGGGGACCCGGAGCGCGGACGGCAGAGGCCGCACAGCGGAGGCGCGCCGGGGCACCGCATGGGTTCATGGGAGAGCAGCCCCGACCTCGGCAGCGGGCTGCCACTCACCCGTCGAAGGAGCGACAGCGACATGGCGAAGCAGACCGTGGCCGAGCAGTTCGTGGACATCCTCGTGCGGGCGGGGGTGAAGCGGCTCTACGGCGTCGTCGGCGACAGCCTCAACCCGGTGGTGGACGCCATCCGCCGCAATTCCGCGATCGACTGGATCCAGGTCCGGCACGAGGAGGTCGCCGCGTTCGCCGCCGGGGCGGAAGCGCAGCTCACCGGCTCGCTCGCGGCCTGCGCCGGCTCCTGCGGCCCCGGCAATCTGCACCTCATCAACGGCCTGTACGACGCCCACCGCTCGATGGCCCCGGTTCTCGCCCTGGCGTCCCAGATCCCCTCCAGCGAGATCGGCACCAACTTCTTCCAGGAGACACACCCCGACCGGCTGTTCGCCGAGTGCAGCCACTACAGCGAACTGATCTCCAGCACCAAGCAGATGCCGCGGGTGCTGCAGACCGCGATCCAGCACGCCATCGGCCAGAGCGGGGTCGCGGTCGTGTCCCTCCCCGGCGATATCGCCGCCGAGCAGGCCCCCGAGCGCGCGATCGAACATGCCCTGGTCACCTCGCGTCCTTCCGTACGCCCCGGAGACGCCGAGATCGACAAGCTGGCCCGGATGATCGACGAGGCCGACAAGGTCACGCTGTTCTGCGGCAGCGGCACGGCGGGCGCCCACGCCGAGGTGATGGAGTTCGCCGAGCGGGTGAAGTCCCCGGTCGGCCATGCACTGCGCGGCAAGGAGTGGATCCAGTACGACAACCCCTACGACGTGGGCATGAGCGGACTGCTCGGCTACGGCGCGGCCTACGAGGCCACCCACGAGTGCGATCTGCTGATCCTGCTCGGCACGGACTTCCCGTACAACGCGTTCCTGCCCGACAACAACAAGATCGTCCAGGTCGATGTCCGGCCCGAACACCTGGGCCGCCGCACCAAGCTCGACCTGGCCGTCTGGGGCGATGTCCGGGAGACGTTGCGCGGTCTGATCCCCAAGGTCCGGCCGAAGCAGAACCGCAAGTTCCTGGACCGGATGCTGAAGAAGCACGCTGAGGCGCTGGAAGGCGTGGTCAAGGCCTACACCCGCAATGTCGAGAAGCATGTCCCGATCCACCCCGAGTTCGTCGCCTCCCTCCTGGACGAGGAGGCCGCCGACGACGCGATCTTCACGGTCGACACCGGCATGTGCAATGTCTGGGCGGCGCGCTATCTCACCCCCAACGGCCGCCGCCGGGTGATCGGCTCGTTCAGCCACGGCTCGATGGCCAACGCGCTGCCGCAGGCGATCGGCGCCCAGTTCCTCGACCGCGGACGCCAGGTCGTCTCCATGTCCGGCGACGGCGGATTCTCCATGCTGATGGGCGACTTCCTCACCCTGGTCCAGTACGACCTGCCGGTGAAGGTGGTGCTGTTCAACAACTCCTCGCTGGGCATGGTGGAGCTGGAGATGCTGGTCTCCGGTCTGCCGTCGTACGGCACCACCAACCGGAACCCGGACTTCGCGGCCATCGCCCGCGCGGCCGGGGCGCACGGCATCCGGGTGGAGAAGCCCAAGCAGCTGCGCGGCGCACTGCGCGAGGCCTTCAAGCACAAGGGCCCGGCGCTGGTCGATGTGGTCACCGACCCCAACGCCCTGTCCATCCCGCCGAAGATCAGCGCCGAGATGGTCTCCGGCTTCGCGCTGTCGGCCGGCAAGATCGTGCTGGACGGCGGGGTCGGCCGGATGCTCCAGATGGCCCGCTCCAACCTGCGGAACGTCCCCCGGGTGTAGCCGGGCCGTCCCTGCGCAGCCGGCCCGGGTACGGGTCGCCCTGCGCAACCAACCGGAAGCAAGCCCGGAGGCAGGCCGCCCCTTGCAGCCCGGCCCGGAGGCAGGTCAGTCGGCGGCCGGATGCTGAGGCCGGAGCCGCAGCGTCAGGATCTGGAACGGACGCAGCTCCACCGTCACATCCGAGGTCGGGCCTTCCTCCTCCTCGTGCAGCGGTCGTTCCAACAGGTCGGTCACGGTGGCCCGTTCGAGCGGGAAGCCGGGGGAGAGCGTGCCGGTGGCGCGGCCGCCCCGGGACTCGTACAGCCGCACCACCACATCGCCGCTGCGGTCCTCGGCGAGCTTGACCGACTCGACGGTGAGGGCCGGGTGGTCGACGCGGACCAGCGGGAGGACGGGCGGCGCGGTGGCGGTCCGCAGGGGCAGGTTGAGGGCCAGCCCCTCGGCCACCGCGTCGCCGGTCCCGGCACCCGGCAGCAGCGCATAGGTGAAGCGGTGGGTGCCCTGGTCGGTCTCGGGGTCGGGGCTGTGCGGGGCGCGCAGCAGCGTCAGCCGGACCGTCGTGCCCAGGCCCTCGGGGTGCGGGCCGCGGGTGACGTCATGCCCGTATGTCGAGTCGTTGAGCAGGGCGATGCCGTAGCCGGGCTCGGCGACCCGCAGCCAGCGGTGCGCACAGATCTCGAAACGGGCCGCGTCCCAGCTGGTGTTGGTGTGGGTGGGCCGGTGTACGTGACCGAACTGCACCTCGGAGGCGGACCGTTCGGCGTGGACATCCAGCGGGAAGGCGGCCTTGAGGACCTTCTCCGACTCGTGCCAGTCGATGTCGGTGATGATGTCGAGGCGGTGCGAGCCCGCCCGCAGGGTCAGCTCCTGGGTGATTCGCGACGCGCCGAACGCCCTGGTCACCCGTACCGTCGCGGACAGCGGCCCGGCCGCGGCCAGCTCGACGGACTCGGCGTCGGTCAGATCGGTGTGCCGGTGGCGGTAGTGCCGGTCGAGGTCCCAGGCGTCGTACTTGTTGGGGTGGTCGGGGTGCAGTTGCAGCAGATTGCCACGGGCGCCCGGTGCCAGCACCTCCCGGCCGGCGTGCAGATCGCGTACGGAGGCCAGCAGGCCGTCGGCGTCGACGGTCACCCGCAGCAGCCCGTTGTCGAGCGTGAGGGTGCCCTCGGCGCCGGTGTCCGCCCGGACGGGGGCGGGCGGCGGAGTGGCGGAGTCCGGGCCGGGCGGACGGACGGCCGCCGAGCCCAGCGCGGGGACATGCACCGCGACCTGGGTCGGCTCGTCCGGCCCCGGCCCCGTCCCCGGGAGCGCAACGATCTCCTCCCGGTCGTAGGGCGAGGCGTTGAACACCGTCGGCACCCCGTCAGGCGCCGCCGCACTCCCCGCCAGTGCCCCGATCGCCGTCTCGATGATCCCGGTGAGTTCCGCCGCGACCGCCGCATAGGTGTCACGGGCCTCGCGGTGGACCCAGGCGATGGACGACCCCGGCAGGATGTCGTGGAACTGGTGCAGCAGCACGGTCTTCCAGAGGCGGTCGAGGGCGTCGTACGGGTAGGCGTACCCGCCGCCGTCCGCCCGTACCGCCGCCGTCGCGGCCCACAACTCCGCCTCGCGCAGCAGATGTTCACTGCGCCGGTTGCCCTGCTTGGTCTTCGCCTGCGAGGTGTACGTACCGCGGTGGAACTGGAGGTACAGCTCGCCCGACCAGACCGGCGCCGCGGTTCCGTACTCCTCGTGGGCGGCCTCGAAGAACCGGGCCGGCGGCTCGATCCCGACGCGCGGTGAGCCCTCCAGGGAGCGGATCCTGCGGGCCCGCTCCAGCATCTCGCGGGTCGGGCCACCCCCGCCGTCGCCCCAGCCGAAGGGCACCAGGGAGCGGGTGGCGCGCCCCTTGTCGGCGAAGTTGCGTTCGGCGTGGGCGAGTTCGGCGGCGTGCAGGCGGGAGTTGTAGGTGTCGACCGGCGGGAAGTGGGTGAAGACACGGGTGCCGTCGATGCCCTCCCACCAGAAGGTGTGGTGCGGCATCTTGTCCGTCTGGTTCCACGACAGCTTCTGCGTCAGGAACCACTTCGCGCCGGCCAGCCGCGCCAGCTGCGGGAACGCTGCGGTGTAGCCGAACGAGTCCGGCAGCCAGATCTCCTCGGTCTCCACCCCCAGCTCCTCCAGGAAGAAGCGTTTGCCGTGCACCAGCTGCCTGGCCAGCGCCTCCCCGCCGGGCATGTTGGCGTCGGACTCCACCCACATCGAGCCCACCGGCGCCCAATTGCCCCGCCGTACGGCCTCCTTGATGCGCTCCCAGATGTGCGGCTGATGCTCCTTGACCCAGGCGTACTGCTGCGCCTGGGAGCAGGAGAAAACCAACTCGGGGTATTCATCGGTCAGTTGGGCGACATTGGCGAAGGTGCGGGACGCCTTGCGCACGGTCTCGCGCAGCGGCCACAGCCAGGCGGAATCGATATGCGCATGGCCGGTGGCAAAGACACGATGGGCGCTCGCGGTGGCCGGGCGGCTCAGTACGTCCGCCAGCGCGGCCCGGCCCTCGGCCGCCGTGCCGCCGACATCGTGCAGATCGAGCGTGTCCAGCATGTCCTCCAGGGCCCGCAGGATCTCGTGCCGGCGCGAGCCGTCGGCGGGCAGCTCGTGCATCAGCTCGGAGAGCACCTCGATATCGAGGATCAGCTGCCAGACGGTCTCGTCGAGCACCGCGAGGTCCGCCGAGGCGAAGCGGTACAGCGGCCGGCCGGGAGCGGTCCGTACATCGCCGAGGCCGGTGGGGCGGAAGTCCCGCAGCACCGCCGGATTCGCGGCGGCCTCCAGCAGCAGCCGCACCTCCTCACCGCCGTCCACCTGCGCCCCGACGGGCACATGCCGGTTGCGTGGATGGATGCCCTTGAGGGGCACACCCTCGGCGTCGTAGACGAGCCCCTCGGCCTGGAACCCGGGCCCGTCGCCGCTGAAGCCGGGGTCGATGACGGCCTCCACCCGCCGCCCCGCCCACTCCTGCGGCACCTCGCCCGCCAGCCGGAACCAGCTCGTGGACCACGGCGGGCCCCAGGGCTCACCGGCAGCGAACGGCTCGTACGGGGCCACCAGCGCCTCGCCCACCGGCACCGGTTCCCCCGGCGCATGCCAGACGGCGAGCCGCAGCGGCACCCGCGCCGCGTACTGCGCGGGCCTGATGAACTGTCCCAGCGCCCGCTCCAGGCGCCCCTCCACCAGCAGTCGGTCGTCGTGCACAGCGGCTCCTCACGCTCGGACGTCCCGACGTCTCCAGGACGCGGGCGGGGGTGCCCCGGCGGTTGCCGGGTATGCCTCGCTCTCCGGGTCCCGGCCGGGGCTCCACGACAGGCTCGGATCAGGCATACCCACTGGGGCCCGGCCCGGCCACCCGGCGCGCGGGCCCGCGCACCGATGACCCGGCGACCCGGCGGGCGGAAGCATGGCGGCAGATCCGATGGGCATGCTGACCGTGAGGCTGTTCGAGGCAGAGCGCCGATGTTTGTTGGGGGCGGGGGAGAAAATGCGTCAGCCTGTGCGGCGCGAAGGACGGGACAGAAGGCAGGGAACGGCCGAGGGGAGCCGGAACGGGGGAATCACCGCGCGTGCGCCGGGCGTATGGGAACGAAAGGTGCGGCATGCGGATCTGAAAGCGGTCGGTGAGGTGCGCAGGGAGCTGCGTCAGCTGCTGAACCGCTGGGCGACGCCGGGGGGCGGCGAGCTGGCGGAGGTCGCGACACTGCTCACCAGCGAGCTGGTCACCAACGCCCTGGTGCATGCCGAGGGCGGCGCCGTCGTCACGGCCAGGGTCGGCGACCGGCTGCGGGTGGAGGTCAGGGACTTCGTGCCCGGCCGCCCCGAGCCCCGCGCACCGACCACCGACGGAACCTCCGGCAGGGGGCTGATGCTGGTGCGCTCCCTGGCCGACGCGTGGGGCATCCGTACCGAAAACCTCGGCAAGAGTGTGTGGTTCGAGCTGGGCGGCGGACCGGCCTGACCCATGGGCGTGGGTGCCGGAGGGCGCGGTCCGCCGACGGTCAGCCGAATTGCCGTTCGATCTCGGCGAGTTTCTCCTCGAGGGAGTCCAGACGGGGAATCGTCTGGGTGTCGTCCTCGGCGGTGAGATCCACGGTCCTACGGGGCCCGGCCGCGGCATCGACGCCCTCGGTCTCGGCTCCGGACACGGCCTTGAGTGCCGGACGGGCGTGCACCGGCAGCTCCCCGGTGAGCGGCGGCTCGACGTCGCCGGCTATGGCGGGGTCGGGGCCGGCCACCTCAGCGGGGGCCGTCACCGTCTGCGACACCGCCAGCTGCCGGCCGCCGCCACGGCCGAGGCCCCAGCCGCGGTGCTGCCGGTTGATGGCCTTGATGCGAGCCCGGTCGAGCTTGCCCTGCTCGCGCCTGCGGAGACGGTTCTGCTCTTTCTCGCGCCGGTCCTCGCGGACCTCCTCGACCGCCTCGTCCAGGGTCCGTACGCCCTCCAGCAGCATCAGCGACCAGGCCGCGAAGGTCTCCCGGGGCGCGCGCAGCCAGCGCACGATCCGGATCTGCGGCAGCGGACGGGGCACCAGGCCCTGCTCGCGCAGCGCCGCCCGGCGGGTCTGCTTGAGCGCCCGGTCGAAGAGGACCGCTGCCGACAGCGACATCCCGGCGAAGAACTGCGGAGCGCCCGCGTGGTCCAGGCCGCGCGGCGCATGCACCCAGTTGAACCACGCCGCCGCGCCCGCGAACGTCCACACCAGCAACCGGGAGCCGAGCGCCGCATCACCGTGGCTGGCCTCCCGCACGGCGAGCACGGAGCAGAACATCGCCGCGCCGTCGAGCCCGAACGGCACCAGGTACTCCCAGCCCCCGGAGAGGTTGAGGTTCTGTACGCCGAAGCCGACCAAGCCGTGGAAGGACAGTGCGGCGGCGACCGCCGCACAGCAGAACAGCAGCAGGTACGAGGCCGAGGCGAAGACCGTCTCCTTGCGGCGGCGCCGCTCCTCGCTGCGTTCCCAGGAGTCGTCGCCGGTGGACCGGGCAGCGGCCGCGCGCCTGCCGCGCACCACCAGCGCCGCGGCCACCGGCACGCCGATGAGCAGCAGGGCTCCGGGAACCAGCCAATCCAGCGATATGTCGGTCATTCTCATTCTGGGATCCCTTTGCCTCGCCAACGCGGATGTGCGCGACATCTTGGCCGAAGCCCCCGCCGTAACCGAGGTATTCGGAACAAGAGAACGCCAAGGGGGCGATGGAGCCGCTATGACGTCGAACTGTCGTACATTCAGGAGAAGTTGAGTTCGATGAAAAGCACCCGGGAGGGTGACGTGGGGGCCGGGGCGGGGCCGGGGTGCCCGATACTCCGGCCGGGTTGACCACGGATCACGGAGGCCGCTGATGTGCGACGAAACCACGCCGCTGCTGGATCCCCTCACGGATCTGTCCCGGCAAGCCGCCGCATACGACTGGGCGGCCAACGGGACGCTGATACTGGATCAGCGCTATCGCGAGCGGCAACATCCGCGACCGCGCTCGCCCAGCTGCGCACGCGCACCGGTGCGGACCACCGTCCACTCCTGGCCGGCTATGTGCAGCTCACCGACGACGTCACCGGCGAGTCGTACCGACAGCTTCGCGACATCGTGGCCACCCACCAGAGCCGCATCGCGGTGCGTCTGCCGCTGTCCGAACTCTGGTTGCTGGACACCATGGACGACCTGGTGTTGCGTTCTCGCCTTGCCGCCCGGATCTCGTTGATCCCGCTGCCGGCCTCCGGTGTCTGATCGCCGTCAGGCGCGGAGGGCGGCGTCCAGGACGCGGATGAACTCGCCCACGCGGCCGCCTCCCGGAGGTGCGGCGGGCATACGGCCGAGCACCGCGGTGACCGCTGTGGGGGCGTGGTGACGCGCCCAATCAAGGGTCCCCGCGGTGACACGTCGGTCTTCTCCGGATGTCAACTCTTCTGCTCGGGCCGCATGCGCTGCCGCACCGAGAATGTGTTTCACCTGATGAGCGTTTGCCAAGGGGTGAAGGTAGGCAGCGGCGGCCGCATGGCTTGCCGCTCGTGCCGCGTCGGCCGCGGCGGGCGAAGCGGCTTCTCGTGCCGCACTGTATGCCGCCCATGCGCTCTGCCGCAGAGCCGCCGTGCGCCGACCGCCCGCGGCGAAAGCCTGTGCGGCATCGATGGCGTCGCGGGGGCGCGGGTCGGCAGGAGCGCTCTGCTCGAAGATCGACAATGCCCGGCGTGCACACTCTGCCGCGTAGCCCGTGATCTCGCGGAGTTCGTGTGGGCTCAGCTCAATCTTTTCCGACTCGGTTGGCACCGCCCCATCTTGCCGCAAGTCGCCCATCGGCGCGGCGATTTGATCTCGTGCGCTCTGCTCCGGTCACGGCCGCTTCGCGATGAGGTGGCGGGCATGCTCCGGAAGGGTGTCCCGGAGCCCGCCCGGTACCTGCTGCGGTGGTGGGAGCGCTTGCCAGGTGTGCCCTGGGTCAGGATGCCAACAGCGCGGCCACGTCCGGGTTCTTTATCTCGACGACGTCGAAGAGCTCCAATGCGTCGAGGGCGGGCTTCAGATCCCGGATCTGCTGTGCGACCGCCTCGTGTTCGGAGGTGCCCGGCTCCAGGTTCTCCAGGGCCTTGGCATTTCCGATGAAGGCCGCGATGGATCCCTTGCGGACGAGCACTCCGTTGAATTCCGCGTGCTCCTGGCCGTCGGCGAGGACGTCCTGGGGGGTGAGGGCGGCGGGGGCGGGCGGGGTGGCGGGCACGGACGTCGTGCGGTCCGGGTTCTCTTGCGGCTGGGCGTCGGAGGTAGGCAGGGTGGGCATGGGGGCCTTCTTTCACTGGGAAGATTTGCGTGCCAGCAGCACGCTTCCCTCAAGGTAGCAGAGATGCGTGCCGCTGGCACGTACAATCTGCCCATGAACGATTCCTCAGTAGCGGCAAGCGTGGAGGCCTCCTTGGGTCTGCTGCTTCGGCGCAGTACGCGAGCGAACCTGTACTCCGCTCTGGTCGACCAGTTGGACGGCGTGAACGAGACCACCTATCCGGTGCTGAGCGGGATCGCCCGGCTGGAACCGGTGAGCAGCAGCAGGCTCGCGGCGGAGATCGGCATCGACCGCACCGCGACCACCCGTTACGCCGACCGGCTGGCGGCCGCGGGCCTGGTGGTGCGTGAGGCCGATCCGGCGGACGCCCGGTCCACGCTGCTCCGGCTCACGGAACAGGGGCGGAGCATCATCGATATCGCCCGGGTGCGACTCGTGGGCCAGGTGGAAGAGGCGCTGGCGGAATGGTCCGACGAGGAGAGGGCCGTCTTCGCGGCGGTTCTCGGGCGCTTCGTCGAAACGCTGCGTGCGGGCGGTGCGCCGCCGGGGTGATCGTCACGCGAGGCGGGCACCCTGCCCCTTGCGTTTGCCGGCCGTCCCGCCCGGCACCGGTTCGCGCGGGCGGCCCCCCCCCGCGAACTCCCCTACGGTGAGAGTGGGTTGGGCGAGGGTGCGCCACGTGACCTGACGGATGACGTAGGGGTCAGGTGGTTGCGGTGAGGCGCTTGATGCGGTCCGCGTCGCTGGTGCGCGGGCAGGTGACGCAGGTGTCGTCGGGGCGCAGGGTGTAGAACATGCAGCAGCTGGCGCGGTCCCGGGTCGCCAGCGCCTCGCCGTGCGGCCCGGTCAGTTCGCGGAAGCCCGCACTCCCCACGTACGGAGCGGTGGCGCCCGGCAGTAGCCGCTCCAGGGCGGCCACCGCGCGCGGTTCCTCGCCCAGCAGATGCCCCAGGTACCAGAGGCCCTCGGCGATCTCGTCGGACGCCATGCCCCACAGCGCCCGCGGCCCGCGCCGCATCCGGGTGCGGAAGCCCTCCAGTACGGGCTGGAGGTGCTGGGCCACCGCCGCCCGTACCTCCGCCCGCAGCGCCTCCTCGTCCGGTACGACCCGGGCGCCGGGCAGCGCCGCGGCGGGATCGTCCGGCAGGCAGCTGAACGCGCCGATCCGCACCGCCATCCGTCCCGGCTCGCGCTGGAAGGAGACGTCCTGTACGGGTAGTCGCGGGACCCGGCGGTGCAGGAACCAGGGGATGGTGATCAGCAGACAGGCGGGCCAGGCGTAGCGGTGCAGTGCGAAGCTCGCGACGACGTCCGGCCGGGCACGCTGGCCGTAGTCCCGCACGATCTGGGCGTCGTCCCAGGCGAGAAAGGCGTCCAGGCTCTCGCCGCCGGCCGCGAGCCCGGCAGCGCACACCCAGCCGTCGCCGCTGGGCGGTGCCGTGTCCCACAGGGTGACCTGCAGGTCGGGGAATGCCGCGGAGAGCCGGGCGTAGGCCTCGGCGACGGGGTGTGCGGCGGGCGGGGCGGCGGGGGCACGAGTCATGCGGGAGACCACCGAATCGCGATCGTTAACAGGCAAGGCTTACCTTATCCGAAGACTTACCCGCGCCCGCTGGGCGCCAGTCCTGGTGCGGCCCCTACGGCTTCCGTACGGCCTCCCGGATTTGAACTGTGGCCCGCGCCGCCTATGGTGCTGGAAACGTCAGGAGGAACCGTCATGGAGCAGGGCACAGCGGAACAGGAGTCGCACGCCCGGGCATGGGTGCCCGCGCAGGCCGGTCCCGCCGTACCCCGGCGGCACTCCGTCCGCGGCCAGGTGCTGGCCGCACTGCGCCATGCGCTGGTCGGCGGGGAGCTCACCCCGGGCGAGGTCTACTCCGCGCCCGCGCTCGCCGAGCGCTACGGCGTCTCCGCGACCCCGGTCCGCGAGGCCATGCAGCAGCTCGCGGGTGAGGGCGCCGTCGAGGTCGTGCCCAACCGCGGCTTCCGGGTCGCCGAGCGCAGCTCCCGTGACCTCGCCGAGCTGGCCGAGGTCCGGGCGATGCTGGAGGTGCCCGCGATCGCCCGGCTGGCCCGGGCGCTGCCCCCCGAGCGCTGGGAGGCGCTGCGCCCGCTCGCCGAGGCGGGCGTCGCGGCCGCCGCGCACGGCGACCGGGTCGGCTACGCCGAGGCGGACCACGCCTTCCACGACGCCCTGATGTCGCTCACCGGCAACCGCCGGCTCACCGAGGTCACCGGCGATCTGCTGCGCCGTGCCCAGTGGCCGCCGGCCGACGGTCCCCGGCGGCGTACGGCCGAGTTGCTGGCCGACGCCTCCGAGCACACGGCGCTGCTCGACGCCCTGGTCGCCCAGGAGTACGCGGTGGCCGAGCGGATCGCCCGCGAGCATGTGTCGGTGGCCCGCCACCCGCACTGAGCGGGCCCGCCACCTGCACCGAACGGGCCCGCCCTCCCGTGGGGGCCAGGGAGACACCCCTAGCCGGGCAGCAGCTCTTCCAGTGGCAGCGCCGCGACATCGGCGGCGGGCCGGGAGAGATAGAGATCGGCGTGGTAGAAGCCGTCGGATTCCTTGCCCGCGGTGGACAGGCCGCGGGCGGCCAGCGCCTCGAACGCAGCCTGCCGCTCGTTGCCGTCGGCGAACCGCCGCTGCCGGAACGTGCGGGTGGTGAGCTTCTCCGTCACCAGGCCGGCCCGGGCCAGCAGGGCGGAGACCGGCCGGTAGGACACCTCTCGCAGCACGAACGCGGCGACCCAGGGCGGCGAGGACACGCAGTCGAAGAGGCGGCCGAAGGTGCGCGCGGAGATGTAGCCGACGCCGCCGGTGACGGTGATCAGATCGGTGTCGGCCAGCACCTTCCGCAGCTCCGGGCTGGGCTCGTCGAGCTCCAGATTCTCCGCGAAGCCGTGATCGAGCAGACCGACCGTGCGGGCGTAGCCGACGGCACGGTCCGCCGCGTCGATGCCGGTGATCCGGAAGGGTTCGGCACGCCGCTGGGTGGCGAAGAACGTGCGGTCCTCCTCGGTGAGTTGACCGGTGGACGGCATGGCCTGGCCGTTCGCCGTGTAGCGGCTGTAGAGATCGGTGAGGGACAGCCGGTGGTTGAGCAGCGCGGCATTGACCCCGTACGAGCAGCAGAGGTCGACGACGTTCAGTGGCGGGCGGTCGCTCCGGTGCCGTTGCAGGGTCTCGGCCACGGCCCGGAACACCGCTTGGCCGTGGTGCGGAATCTGGTAGTCCAGGGGGTGCAGCGTGGTGAAGTACCGGCGGGGATCCGGGCAGTTGTAAATCGCCTCGAAATCCGCCTTGCCCCAGTCGGTTGCAGGGGTTGTGTTGGTCACTCCTGCTGTCATGTGGCCTCCTGAAAGGCTGTGCCAATGGGTGGGGCCGGCTGGTCCCGGACCAGCATCCATACCCCGCCGCCGCCTCACAGTGCGACTTGCGGCCATTCTCGGGGCCCATGGGGCGTCGTGAGACGCCGCTGCCCCCGGCCTTCGGCCCATAGTCCCACCACAGGGTTCGCCTGGCGCGTCGACGGACGACCGATGAGGCAACCGTCACACCCCGGCCGATCCGCCGCGGGGACCGTTCGGATTCAGCCATTCGTCGGGGGAACCTGCATGGCCGACGACGGGGGGTTGACGGCGAGCGGGGCAATGAGCAAAGACGACAGCGAACGGGCGACGGGCAACCCCCTGCGGAGTGCGGAGGGTTGCCCGTCGCCCGTTCGCGTCGCGCGGTGCGGAGCCCCCTAGGTCGCCGGCACACCGGTGGACAGATGGTCGGCGAGCCACGTGGGAACGCCGCCCATGAGGCGGAAGAGCCGGGCCGCCTCGGCGCGCAGCCGGTCCGCGTCGCCGTCCGGTGCGGCGTCGGCAAGCGCCACGAGGGCGGGCGCCGTGCCGACCAGGAAGCCCAGCTCCTCGCGGATCCGCAGCGACTCGGCGAATCCGTGCCGGGCCTCCGCCACCTCCCCGTCGCGCAGCGCGAGCCCGGCCAGATGACGCCAGGTGAAGGACAACAGCAGGGTGTCACCGTGCGCCGTGGCGCCGGCGTGTGCGCGGCGGTAGGCGGCCCGTGCCGCGTCCGGACTGTCGGCCACATGCTCGGCCATCAGCCCGCGGCGGAAGTCCAGCAGCGGCCGGCCGGCCGCGGTGGGCGCCAGCAGCGCGGCGGCCCGGCCGAGCGCCGAGCGTGCCTCGTCCGCCCGGTCCCGGACGCCCAGGACCGTGGCGGCGTACGCGAGATGGCCGCGCTCGCACGCCGCGCCGCCCCGCTCGTCGTCGTCGCCCGCCAGCGCCTCGGCGCTGCGCAGCGCATCCTCGGCCCCGGCCCACCCGGTGGCCGTGAACATGCACCGCTCGACCAGCAGCGCGGCGCGACGCAGCGCGGACGGTGCGTGATGGACGGAGTGCGGTTCCAGCAGCGCGGCCGCATCGTCCCAGCAGCCGCGCGAACGCAGCCGCCAAACGGCACGGTCGAGGGGACCGTCCCCCTCGACCGTGCCGACTGCGCCTGTCTCCGGTGCTGATGCGGGTGCTGGTACCGCGAGCGATACCGGATCCGCAGAACTGACCGGATCCGCGGAATCCGCGGATTCTGACATGGCGGTGTCCGCCACATTGCCCTCCCCGAGCGCGCCATTGAGCCTGGAAATTGGAGCTGTGGGCGAATCTCAGCACGAATGCCGTCGTGGGGCCAAGGGGGTGGGTGAATGAATTCACAATCGCTCGACGGGCGGTCAGAAGGCGACGCAGGGCCTTGATCGGCCGCTGCGCCGCACCGGCGGTCGGCCGCCGGCCGGCCACCGTCGGGCACGATGCCGCCCGATCGAGTTACCCCGAATGGAGTAGTCGGGCCCACCGGATCGAACCGGCCGGGCCCGGGGGAGCGCAGGGCGCGGGCCCGGATCCCGCCGCCGGGCGACGGAATCCGTGGGACGCTGCCCCGTCAGCTCATCCGCAGTGCCAGGAAGAAGTCGAGCTTGTCCTCCAGGCGGGACAGATCGCGGCCGGTGAGCTGCTCGATGCGGCCGACGCGGTAGCGGAGGGTGTTCACGTGCAGGTGGAGGCGGGCCGCGCAACGGGTCCAGGAGCCGTCGCAGTCCAAGAACGCCTCCAGGGTGGGGATCAGTTCGGCGCGGTGCTTGCGGTCGTAGTCGCGCAGCGGGTCCAGGAGGCGGGCGGTGAAGGCCCGGCGGACGTCGTCCGGCACGAACGGCAGCAGCAGGACGTGCGAGGCCAGCTCCTCGTGGCCGGCGGCGCAGACCCGGCCCGGGCGGGCAGCGGCGACCCGGCGGGCGTGCCGGGCCTCCTCCAGGGCGCCGCGCAGGCCCTCGGCCGAGTGGACCGCGGCGCTCACCCCGACCGTCAGCCGGCCGTCGTCCGCCAGACCGCGGCCGAGCGGCTCCTGGACGACGGAGAGCAGCTCACCGGCGTGCAGACCGGTCGCCGAGGGGTCCCCGGGCTCGTCCGGGACGGGCAGCGGCACCAGCGCCACCGCCTCGTCGCCGGTGTGCGCCACGGCGATGCGGTCGGAGGGCTCCGGGCCGAACGTGCCGGGGTCGACCAGCATTTCCTCCAGCAGGGTCTGCGCCACCGGGCCGCCGGGGACGTCGCCGTCCTGCCACTCGACCCTGGCCACCACGATCTGCCAGTGCGGTGCGGCGCCCAGCCCGGGCAGCAGCACCGGGGCCGCCACCCGCAGTCGGGCCGCGATCTCGGCAGGCGGTGCGCCGGTCTGGACGAGCTCCAGCACCTCCTGGGCGAGCCGGCGGCGGACCGTACGGGCCGCATCGCGCCGGTCGCGTTCCACGGCGATCAGCTGGGTGACCCCGTGCAGCAGGTCGAGGCGCTCCGCGGACCAGTCGCCGGCGTCCGCCTCGACGGCCAGCAGCCAGTCGCTCAGCAGCGTCTGGCGCAGATCACGGCCCTCATGGCGGACCGGGAACAGCGAGAAGGTGGCGCCTCCTGGTCCGTCGACCCCCTCGATCGTGACGCGGTGCGGGCCGCGGCGGCCCGTACGGGCGGCCGCCAGATGCTCGCCCGCGAGCCGGGCGGCCAGTTCGCCGGACAGCGGGGGTCCGGCGTCCGCGAGTGTCGAGCCGGCGATCTGGCGGCCGGTGGGGGAGAGCACCCAGGCCCGCAGATCCAGGTCGGAGCCGAGCAGGTCCAGGACCACCTCCGGGCCGCCGCCCGTGGGACCCGACGTCATCAGCCGCCGGTGGCGGTCCACGACGGCCGCCAGGTCACCGGCCCGCTCGCTGGAGACCTGGCGGACGACATGCTCGGTGATGGAGGCGAACGAGACGTCCTCGACGACCGAGAACAGCGGCAGCCGGTGCCGGAGGCAGGCCTGTACGAGGTCGTCGGGGACCGAGCCCAGCTCCGCCTCGCCGGCCGCGAGACCGGCGACCCCGGCGGTGGCCAGGATGCGCACGAACCGCTCGGAGTCGTCCGGTTCGCGGCGCCAGGCCAGACCCGTCAGCACCAGCTCGCCGCCGGAGAGATAGCGGCTGGGGTCGCGCAGGTCGGTGGTCATCACGCCGCGTACCGTGCGGTCCAGCTCGTCCTCGCCCCCGAGCAGCCGAAGGCCCAGGGTGGGGGTGTCCAGGAGTGCGCGGAGCCGCATGACCTCGCCCGCCGTTCTTTGCTGTCTGGTTGTTGCCGGTGGAATGCCGCGAGGTTTCAGAGCCTCGTCTTTCGTTCGAATCTACAAGACAGGTGGCTTGGCCAGCCAACCGCTTCATGGTTTCGGTGACTGCACCGGGTGGGCCCGGGGCGCGTTCACTGAACGCATCCGATGAACAAGACATGAACAGCTCCGTGGCGATGCCAGTGCAGCGTCCTCACCATGAGTAGCGAACGACCCGATTTCGTAGAATTCGTAGAAGAGGCCAACGATGGACTTCCTTCGCCCCGCCAGCTGGGAGGAGGCGCTCGCCGCCAAGGCCGAGCACCCTACCGCTGTGCCCATCGCGGGGGGCACGGACGTGATGGTCGAGATCAACTTCGACCACCGCCGCCCCGCGTACCTGCTCGACCTGAACCGCATCGGTGACCTGAGCGAGTGGGAGGTCGGAGAGAAGACCGTACGCCTGGGCGCCTCCGTCCCGTACAGCAAGATCATGGAGAATCTGCGGGCCGAACTCCCGGGGCTGGCCCTGGCCTCGCACACGGTGGCCTCCCCGCAGATCCGCAACCGCGGCGGCGTCGGCGGCAACCTCGGCACCGCCTCTCCGGCCGGTGACGCGCACCCCGCGCTGCTCGCGGCCGGCTGCGAGGTCGAGGTGGAATCCGTACGCGGCCGCCGGATGATCCCGATCGACGACTTCTACACCGGCGTCAAGCGCAATGCGATGGAGCCCGACGAGCTGATCCGTTCGGTGCACCTGCCCAAGGCGGACGGCCCGCAGCAGTTCTCCAAGGTCGGCACCCGCAACGCCATGGTGATCGCGGTCTGCGCGTTCGGTATCGCGCTGCACCCCGAGACCCGCACGGTGCGCACCGGCATCGGCTCCGCCGCACCCACCCCCGTACGGGCCCGCGAGGCCGAGGAGTTCCTCGCCGCGGCGCTGGACGAGGGCGGCTTCTGGGAGTCGGCGGCGCCCATTCCGCCGTCCGTCGCCAAGCAGTTCGCGCAGCTCGCCTCCGGCGCCTGCAACCCGATCGACGATGTGCGCGGCAGCGCCAAGTACCGCCGGCACGCGGTCGGCATCATGGCGCGCCGCACCCTCGGCTGGACCTGGGAGTCCTACCGCGGCAACGACCACGGCACAAAGGGAGGCGCACAGTGCGCGTGACATTCACCGTCAACGGCCGCCAGCAGGAGGCCGACGACGTCTGGGAAGGCGAGAGCCTGCTGTACGTCCTCCGCGAGCGGATGGGCCTGCCGGGCTCGAAGAACGCCTGCGAGCAGGGCGAATGCGGCTCCTGTACGGTCCGGCTTGACGGTGTGCCGGTCTGTTCCTGTCTGGTCGCCGCGGGGCAGGTCGAGGGCCGCGAGGTCGTCACGGTCGAGGGCCTTGCCGATTACGCCAAGCACCGCGAGGACGCCCACCCCGGTGGCGGCTGCGCCTCCGGCGCCTGTGGCACCTCCCTCCAGGCCGCCCAGCAGTGGCAGGCCAAGGGCACCGACTCGCAGACCGGCGAGGGCGGTGGACTCTCCCCGATCCAGCAGGCGTTCATCGACGCGGGCGCCGTCCAGTGCGGCTTCTGCACGCCCGGCCTGCTGGTCGCCGCCGACGAGATGCTGGAGCACAACCCGCAGCCGACCGACGCGGACATCCGCGAGGCGCTCTCCGGCAACCTCTGCCGCTGCACCGGATACGAGAAGATCCTGGACGCGGTACGGCTCGCGGCCGCCCGTCAGGGCCAGGAAGAGGTGGTCTGACCATGGGAACCACCGGCACCCCCACCAAGATCACCCAGGGTTCGCAGACCAAGGGCGGCATCGGCGAGTCCACCCTGCGCCCCGACGGCACGCTGAAGGTCACCGGCGAGTTCGCGTACTCCTCGGACATGTGGCACGAGGACATGCTGTGGGGCTTCACGCTCCGCTCCACCGTCGCGCACGCCGAGATCGTCTCCATCGACACCTCCGAGGCGCTCGCCCAGTCCGGCGTCTACGCCGTGCTGACCTACGACGACCTGCCCACCTCGATCAAGAACTACGGCCTGGAGATCCAGGACACCCCGGTTCTCGCGCACGGCAAGGTCCGCCATCACGGCGAGCCGGTGGCCCTGGTCGCCGCCGACCACCCGGAGACGGCGCGGCGCGCGGCTGCCAAGATCAAGATCGAGTACAGGGAGCTGCCCGTCGTCACCGACGAGGCCTCCGCGACCGCCGACGACGCGCCGCTGCTCCACGAGGGCCGCGACGACCACCACGCCGGGCACGTCGCGCACCCCAACATCGTCCACCGTCAGCCGATCGTCCGCGGCGATGCGGACGGGGCGGCCGAGAGGGCCGATGTCATCGTCTCCGGCGAGTATGTCTTCGGCATGCAGGACCAGGCCTTCCTCGGCCCGGAGTCCGGCCTCGCGGTGCCCGCCGAGGACGGCGGGGTGGACCTCTACATCGCCACCCAGTGGCTGCACTCCGACCTCCGCCAGATCGCCCCGGTCCTCGGTCTGCCCGAGGAGAAGGTGCGGATGACGCTCTCCGGCGTCGGCGGCGCCTTCGGCGGCCGCGAGGACCTGTCGATGCAGATCCACGCCTGCCTGCTGGCGCTGCGCACCAACAAGCCCGTCAAGATCGTCTACAACCGCTTCGAGTCCTTCTTCGGCCATGTCCACCGGCACCCGGCGAAGCTCTGGTACGAGCACGGCGCCACCAAGGACGGCAAGATCACGCACATGAAGTGCCGGATCGTGCTGGACGGCGGCGCCTATGCCTCCGCGTCCCCGGCCGTGGTCGGCAACGCCGCCTCGCTGGCGGTGGGTCCGTACGTGGTCGACGACGTCGACATCGAGGCCGTCGCGCTCTACACCAACAACCCTCCCTGCGGCGCCATGCGCGGCTTCGGCGCGGTCCAGGCGTGCTTCGCGTACGAGGCACAGATGGACAAGCTGGCGGCGAAGCTGGACATGGACCCGGTCGAGCTGCGCCGGCTGAACGCCATGGAGCAGGGCACGCTCATGCCGACCGGGCAGCCGGTCGACTCGCCGGCCCCGGTCGCCGAGATCCTGCGCCGCGTCAAGTCCCGCCCGCTGCCGCCGGAGCGCCAGTGGGAGTCCAGCGAGGGCTCCGACGTCCGTCAGCTGCCCGGCGGCCTGTCGAACACCACCCACGGCGAGGGCGTCGTGCGCGGTGTCGGCTACGCCGTCGGCATCAAGAACGTCGGCTTCTCCGAGGGCTTCGACGACTACTCCACTGCCAAGGTGCGCATGGAGGTCATCAACGCCGAGCCGGTCGCCACGGTGCACACGGCGATGGCGGAGGTCGGCCAGGGCGGTGTCACCGTCCACGCGCAGATCGCCCGCACCGAGCTCGGCGTCACCCAGGTGACGATCCACCCCGCCGACACCCAGGTGGGCAGCGCCGGTTCGACGTCGGCCTCCCGTCAGACGTACGTCACCGGCGGCGCCGTCAAGCACTCCTGCGAGCTCGTCCGCGAGAAGGTCCTGGAGATCGGCCGCCGCAAGATGGGCACGTACCACCCGGCGTGGGCCACCGCCGAACTCCTCCTGGAGGGCGGCAAGGTCGTCACCGACGGCGGCGAGGTGCTCGCCGACCTGGTGGACGTCCTGGAGGGCGAGGCCGTCGAGATCGAGGCCGAGTGGCGGCACCGGCCGACCGAGGCCTTCGACCTGGTCACCGGCCAGGGCAACGGCCACGTCCAGTACTCCTTCGCGGCCCACCGCGCGGTCGTCGAGGTGGACACCGAACTCGGCCTGGTCAAGGTCATCGAGCTGGCCGTCGCCCAGGACGTCGGCAAGGCGCTCAACCCGCTGTCCGTCGTCGGCCAGATCCAGGGTGGTACCACCCAGGGCCTGGGCGTGGCGGTCATGGAGGAGATCATCGTCGACCCCAAGACCGCGAAGGTGCGCAACCCCTCCTTCACGGACTACCTCATCCCCACGATTCTCGACACGCCGACCATCCCGGTCGATGTGCTCGAACTCGCCGACGAGCACGCCCCGTACGGGCTGCGGGGCATCGGCGAGGCCCCCACCCTGTCGTCGACCCCGGCCGTCCTCGCGGCGATCCGGAACGCGACCGGGCTGGAGCTCAACAAGACGCCGGTACGCCCCGAGCACCTCACCGGCACATAGAGAGCCGTCCGGGGGCGATCCCCCGGACACCGGCCTCCGGGCGGTGGGTGTCAGGGGTGTCCCTGTCCGTCCTCCTCCGCCCACCGCCCGGAGCCCTCCCCCCCTCGCGCCACGCAGTCGCTGCTCCGCCCCGTCGGAGTCAGTACCCCACCGTTCGTCTCGGGCCGTCCCCCGGGTCGTGCAGCCGAAGTTTCATCCCAAATCTCGCACTCGCTGCGAGTGCCCCTGTGAACCTTGGGAGTAAGGCACCATGACCCAGCAGTCCACTGAGCCGAGGACCACGGCGGAAGACGCGGGCGCCGGCTCGCGCCAGCCCGCCGGCCGGTCCTGGCTCGACCGGTACTTCCACATATCCGACAGAGGATCGACGCTCGCGCGCGAGGTGCGCGGTGGCATCACCACCTTCATGGCGATGTGCTACATCCTCCTGCTCAACCCGTTGATCCTGTCGACTCCGGACGTGGAGAAGAACACCCTCGCGCATGCGGGTGTGGTCACCGCGACCGCGCTGGCCGCGGCGGTCTCCACGCTGCTGATGGGCTTCATCGGCAAAGTACCGCTGGCCCTGGCGGCCGGGCTCAACGTCTCCGCCGCCCTGACCGCCCAGGTCGTCCCGAACATGACCTGGCCGCAGGCCATGGGCATGTGTGTGATCTACGGCGTCGTCATCTGTCTGCTGGTGGTCACCGGCCTCCGCGAGATGATCATGAACGCCATCCCGCTGGCGCTCAAGCACGCGATCACCATGGGCATCGGCATGTTCGTCGCCCTGCTGGGGCTGGTGAAGGCGGGCTTCGTGGGCAAGGGCGAGGGCGGCCCCGTCACCCTCGGCCTCAACGGGCAGCTGTCCGGCTGGCCGGTCCTGTTCTTCTGCGTCACCCTGCTGCTGATCTTCATGCTCCAGGCCCGCAAGGTTCCCGGCGCCATCCTCATCGGCATCGTGGCCGGCAGCGTCCTGTCCATCGCCGTGACCAGGATCGGCGGGCTGACGGTCAAGGACTGGGGCGGTACGCCGCCGGAGCTGACCGGCAGCGCGGTCGCGATGCCCGACTTCGGCCTCTTCGGCCACGTCGAGTTCGGCGGCTGGGGTTCCATCGGCGCGCTCAGCGTCGGCATGATCGTCTTCACCCTGGTGCTGGCCGGCTTCTTCGACGCCATGGCCACCATCATCGGTGTCGGCACGGAAGCCAAGCTGGCCGACGACAAGGGCCGGATGCCGGGCCTGTCCAAGGCGCTCTTCGTGGACGGCGCGGGCGGTGCGATCGGCGGCCTCACCGGTTCGTCCGGTCAGACCGTGTTCATCGAGTCGGCGAGCGGCGTCGGCGAGGGGGCGCGTACCGGCCTGTCGTCCGTCGTCACCGGTCTGTTCTTCGCGGCCTGCCTGTTCTTCACGCCGCTCACCCAGCTGGTGCCGGCCCAGGTGGCCTCGGCCGCTCTCGTCGTCATCGGCTCGATGATGATGAGCGCCGCGGGCCACGTGGACTGGCGCGACCGCTCGGTGTCCATCCCGGTCTTTCTGACCGTGGTCCTGATGCCGTTCACCTACAGCATCACTGCGGGTGTCGGCGCGGGCGTCATCGCCTACGTTGCCATTAAGACGGCACAGGGCAAATGGCGCGAGGTCGGCGGCTTCATGTGGGTGCTGACCGCGATCTTCGTCGTCTACTTCTCGCTCCATCCGATCGAGCAGTGGCTGGGCGTCAAGTAACCGCCCGCCCTCTCCCCCGTCCGTAAGGAGACCGACATGCTGGACATCGCCGAAGAGCTGCACCGGTGGGTCGGGCAGGGCCGCGAGTTCGCGGTGGCCACGGTGGTGGCCACCAACGGCAGCGCGCCCCGCCAGCCCGGAGCCGCCCTGGCCGTCGACAGCGACGGCACGGCGATCGGGTCGGTCTCCGGCGGATGTGTGGAGGGGGCGGTGTACGAACTGTGCCAGGAGGCGCTGCAGACCGGTCAGCCGGTCCTGGAGCGCTTCGGCTACAGCGACGAGGACGCCTTCGCCGTGGGCCTGACCTGCGGCGGCGTCATCGACATCCTCGTCCAGCCGGTACGGACGGGCGCCCCGCGCCCCGCAGGCGACGGCGCGGCGGCGGGGGAGCCGGTGGACAGCACCGCCGGCACCCTCACCGCCGCGCTGGCCGCCGCGGCCACGGGGGAGGCGGCGGCGGTCGCCCGGATCATCGACGGCCCCGCCGAACTCCTCGGCCGCGCCGTACTGGTCCGCCCCGACGGCAGCCACACCGGCACCCTCGGCGGCCACCCCGCCCTCGACCGCACCGCGATCGCCCAGACCCGCGCCCTGCTGGACGCCGGGCGCACCACGACGATCGGGATAGGTTCCGGCCCGGCGCCCGACGACGACGCCGCGGGCGAGGGCGCGGGGCAGGCGATCGGATCGCAGTGCGGCCAGTCCGTCGTCCTCCTCGTCGAATCGTCCGTCCCCCCGCCCCGCATGATCGTCTTCGGCGCCATCGACTTCGCCGCCGCGCTGGTCAGGGTCGGCAAGTTCCTCAACTACCACGTCACGGTCTGTGACGCCCGCCCTGTCTTCGCCACCAGGAGCCGCTTCCCGGACGCCGACGAGATCGTCGTCGACTGGCCGCACCGCTACCTGGACTCCCAGGACCTCGACCCCCGCACGGTGCTGTGCGTCCTGACCCACGACGCCAAGTTCGACGTACCGCTGCTGGAGCGGGCGCTCCGGCTCCCGGTCGCCTACGTCGGCGCGATGGGCTCGCGCCGCACCCACCTGGACCGCCAGCGGCGGCTGCGCGACACCGGCCTGACCGAGCTCGAACTGAACCGGCTGCGCTCGCCCATCGGCCTCGACCTCGGCGCGCGCACCCCGGAGGAGACCGCGCTGTCCATCGCCGCCGAGATCGTCGCCAACCGCCGCGGCGGCACCGGCACACCGCTGACCGGCGCGCACACCCCCATCCACCACGACGCGGCCCGGCCGGTGGGACGGATCGGGTCGGTGGCCTGAGGGCGCGAGCCCGACAGCCGGATGACCGGCGAAGGGGGCCGGCACCGCGCCCGAAAACTGGATGACCGGCGAAGGGGGCCGGCACCGCGCCCGAAAACTGGATGACCGGCGAAGCGGGCCGGCACCGCGCCCGAAAACTGGATGACGCTCCCGTCGCGCCGCGTTAGCGTCCCCCGGTGACCACTGACGACGCCGCCCACGCCACCACGGACATCCGGGACCTCGCCGAGGCCGATCTCGACCGGGCCCTGGATCTGAGCTACACGGTCTTCCACCTGAAGCCCGGTGACCGGACCCGGAGCTTCCACCGGGATCTGCTGCGGGACGGCCTCCGGGTCGGTGCGTACGACGGCGAACAGCTGACCGGACTGGCCGGGGTGCACCGCCGCACCATGACCGTTCCGGGCAGTCAACTCCCGTGCGCCGCAGTGGACTTCGTCTCCGTGCTGCCCACGCACCGGCGCCGCGGCATCCTCAACTCGATGATGGACGAGCTCTGGCGCCGCTGCGCCGCCGACGGGCGGCCGCTGGCCTGCCTGTGGCCGTCCGAGAGCGCCATCTACGGCCGCTACGGCTTCGGCGCCGCCACCGAGACGTACGGCATCGAGATCGACGCGTCCCGTCCGCTCGCCCTGCGGACGGCCTCCGACGGCCGCCCGCTGCGGCTGATCGACCCGGCCGAAGCGCCGGCGATGCTCGCACCGCGCTATGACGCGACGCTGCCGCACCGCGCCGGACGGTTCACCCGCGACGAGAGCTGGTGGCGCGCCGGGGCGCTGGACCTCGACGGCGTCCGCATGAACGCCGGTCAGGAGGGGTTCGGGCCGGTGCGCGTCGTGGTGCTCGGCGCCCCCGGTGAGCAGCCCGGCGGCTATGCGTTCTACCGCACCCGAGGGCCGGGCGAGGGCCCCGGCGTGGTCCGCGTCGACGAGCTGGAATCGGAGTCCGCACCGGCCGCCGCCGCCCTGTGGTCCTACCTCGCCTCGATCGACCTCACCTCGACCGTACGGGCCCAGTCCCGCCCCGCCGACGATCCTCTGCTGTACCTGGCCGCCGACCGTGACCAGGTACGCGTCACCGGCCAGGAACCCAACCTGTGGCTCCGGCTGGTGGACGTCCGCACCGCGCTGACCGCCCGCTCCTGGGCGGCGCCCGTCGACCTCGTCCTCGACCTGCGCGACACCGCCCTGCCGGCCAACGCGGGCCGCTTCCGGCTGACCGCCGACCCTGCCGGCCCCGCCGACCCCACCGCCCCCGTCGGCGCCACCTGGGAACCCGCCGACGAGGCGCCCGACATCTCCCTGGACGTACGGGAGTTGGCCTCCTGCTACCTCGGCGGCACCCCCCTGCGGCACTTCGTCCACGCCGGACTGGCCACCGAGCACACCCCGGGCGCGGTCCGCCGCCTGGACGCCGCCCTGGAGACCGCGTGGCTGCCCTTCACCGGGGAGAATCACTGAGCGTCGGGCGCGGGCCGGCCGGGGTGTCCGCCCCGTAGCCTCAGCCCGCGCCCCCGGGCCGCCGCGACCGCAGCGCCGCCATCACGAACACGTCGTGCCACGCGCCGCCCCAGAAGAGGGCCTCCCGCATCCGGCCCTCCACCTCGAAGCCGCACTTCTCGTACGCCCGCCGGGCGCGCGGGTTGTAGTCGAAGACCTCCAGCTGGACGCGGTGCAGGCCCACCCGGTCGAAGGCGTAGTCGAGGAGCATCCGGGTCGCCTCGCTGCCGATACCGCGGCCGGTGGCGTCCGGGACGAGGGCGATCCGGAAGCTCCCGTTGGCGTTCGGCGGATCGATCTGGCTCAGGGCGAGTTCGCCCAGGAAGGCCCCGGTTTCCCGGTCCTCGACCGCGAGATCCAGCCGGTCCGCGCGGTCGGCGCTGCCGGCGCACCAGGCCTGTATCTCCGCCCGCGTGAAGTCGTGGTGGGAACCGGTCAGCCGCCGGGTCTCCGGGTCCAGGCAGGCGGCGTGAAAGGCGCCCGCATGCCGTATCGACAGCGGTGCGAGACGGATCCGTGCGCCGGTGAGCACCGGCTTCTCGGCGAGTGCGGTGGCGTCGATCATGGAGGGATGATGTCCGGGCCCCGGGCGGGGCGGCAAGGGAATTGACGGGCGGGGGAGTGCCGGACGGAGTGGGGCGCCCGGCTCGGGAGGGGCGGGCCGGGCGGCGTCGCGCAGGAGTGGCGGCGAGCGGTCCTGTTCCGGCCGGGACCGTGCAGGTCCGGATCCAGGAAGTCCCCACCGACAGCTGGGGCGTGGCGGGCACCCCGACCGCCGACAGGCAGCGGGCGGGCGAGCCGGCTTCCACGGGCGAGCCGGCCCACGCCGCCTACGGCAACGCCCCCGCCCGGCGCGCCGCGCTCACCGCCTGCAAGCGGGTGTGCGCCCCCAACTTCCGCATGCAGGACCGCAGATAGCTCTTCACCGTCTCCGGGCCCAGCCCCAGCCGCTCCGCCACCACCGCATTCGTCGCGCCCGACGCCACACAGGCCAGTACGTCCCGCTCGCGCGGCGACAGGGCAGGGCCCGCCTCGCCGGTGCCGGGCCGCCGCGACGAGGCCGCCGCGAGCCGGCCGCACGCCGCCAGCATCTCCTGCCGCAGCAGCGGATCGGTGACCCGCTGCGCCAGCACGCGCAGCTCGCCGTGCGCCTCCCGCACCTCCTCCCACATCGCCGGATCGGCGGCGGTGGGCTGACGGGCCAGGGACAGCAGCCGGGCCGCCTCGTCCTGGAGCAGGAGCGCCTGTTCCAGCTCCCGGGCCGCCTCCACCGCCGCCGACAGCGGCCGGTCGCCGAGCCGCACAGGTCGGCGCAGCGCCCCGTACAGCACCCCCCGCACCCGGCGCCGGACGATCACCGGCACCGCGAGCACCGACCGCAGCCCCTCCGCCGCCACCGCCGTGTCGTATTCATGGCTGATCACCGGTGAGACGCTGTAGTCGGTCACCGCGAGCGGCCGCGACAGCGCCACGGCCTTCCCGCCCAGCCCGTTGCCCTGGAGGATGTCCAGGCCGCGCAGCACCGTGGTCTCCGTACCGGCCAGCTCATTGATGCGGTAGCGCCCCGTACCGGCCAGCAGCCCGCCGAACGCCACCGGCAGACCGCTCGCCCGCCGCAGCCGCGACAGCGCCGCCCGTACGTCCACCGCATCGTTCGCTCCCGGCTCGAGCCGCACGCCGAATCCTCCGCTTCCCCCCGTTCGGGGGTGGTGAGACCTGCGCCACTGATTACACGATGGCAGGTAGCGGTGCGGCAATGAGGAGGACACATGACGGACAGGGAAAACGGTGCGACGGGCCGCGCACCGGCCGCCACCGAGGCGTTCCGGGCGGCGCGGGATCTCCTGCTGCGGCACCGGGAGGACTACGACGCGGCCCGCGCGGCGTTCCGCTGGCCCCGCCCCGACCACTTCAACTGGGCACTGGACTGGTTCGACGCCATCGCCCGCGGCAACGACCGCACCGCGCTGCACCTCGTCGAGGAGGACGGCACCGAGACCCGGCTGAGCTTCGAGGAGCTGCGGCGCCGCTCCGACCAGGCCGCCAACTGGCTGTCCGCCAACGGGGTACGGGCCGGCGACCGTATCGTCATGATGCTCGGCAACCAGGTGGAGCTGTGGGAGTCCGCGCTGGCCGCGATGAAGCTGCGCGCCGTCGTCATCCCGGCGACCCCGCTGCTCGGCGCCGCCGATCTCGCCGACCGGATCGACCGCGGCCGGGCCCGGCACGTCATCGTGCGTGCCGCGGACACCGACAAGTTCGCCGCCGTACCGGGCGACTACACCCGGATCGCGGTCGGCGGCGCGGCCGCGGCGGACGGCTGGCTGGCGTACGAGGAGGCCTACGAGAGCCCCGACAGCTATGAGCCGGGCGGGCCCACCCGGGCCGACGACCCTCTGATGCTCTACTTCACCTCCGGCACCACCGCCCGCCCCAAGCTCGTCGAGCACACGCATGCCTCCTACCCCATCGGCCACCTCGCGACGATGTACTGGATCGGCCTGCGGCCCGGCGATGTGCACCTCAACATCTCCTCGCCCGGATGGGCCAAGCACGCCTGGTCCAATCTCTTCGCGCCGTGGAACGCCGAGGCCACCGTCTTCATCCACAACTACACCCGCTTCGACGCGGCCCGGCTGATGGCCGAGATGGACCGGGCCCGCGTCACCAGCTTCTGCGCCCCGCCCACTGTCTGGCGGATGCTCATCCAGGCCGACCTCTCGGCGCTCCGCAACCCGCCGCGGGAGATCGTCGCCGCCGGGGAACCGCTCAACCCGGAGATCATCGAGCAGGTACGGCAGTCCTGGGGCGTGACGATCCGGGACGGCTTCGGACAGACCGAGACCGCCGTCCAGGTGGCGAACACCCCGGGCCAGACCGTCAAACCGGGCTCCATGGGACGGCCCACCCCCGGCTTCGACGTCGTCCTGCTCGACCCGGTCAGCGGCGCACCGGCCGACGAGGGAGAGATCGCCCTCGACCTGTCCACCCGGCCGGTCGGTCTGATGACCGGCTACCAGGGAGACCCGGTACGCACCGCGGAGGCGATGGCCGGCGGCTACTACCGCACCGGCGACATCGGCTCCCGCGACAGCGAAGGCCGGATCACCTACATCGGGCGCGGCGACGACGTCTTCAAGGCGTCCGACTACAAGATCTCCCCGTTCGAGCTGGAGAGCGCCCTGCTGGAGCACGAGGCGGTCGCCGAGGCCGCCGTGGTGCCGTCCCCCGACCCCGTGCGGCTGGCCGTGCCCAAGGCGTATGTCGTGCTGGCGGCCGGGTGGTCGCCCGGCCCGGAGACCGCGAAGCTGATCTTCGCGCACTCCCGTGACGTCCTGGCCCCCTACAAACGCATCCGGCGGCTGGAGTTCGCCGAACTGCCGAAGACCGTCTCCGGAAAGATCCGCCGTATCGAACTGCGTGAGCGCACCGCGCAGGGCGACGGCGGCGCCGAGTACCGCGAGGAGAACTACCGATGAGCCAGCCGCACCAGGAGCTGTCGTACGCCTGCGGGGTCGCCGGGCGGCCGCTGCTCGGGCACACCATCGGCGCCGATCTGGCCCGCACCATCGCCCGTTTCGGTGACCGTGAGGCGCTGGTCGAGGTGGCGAGCGGCCGCCGCTGGACCTACACCGAACTGGGCCGTGCGGTCGACGAGGTGGCCCTCGGCCTGCTCGCCAAGGGCGTCCGCAAGGGCGACCGGGTCGGCATCTGGGCGCCCAACTGTGCCGAATGGGTCCTGGTCCAGTACGCCACCGCCAAGATCGGAGCCATCCTCGTCAACGTCAACCCGGCCTACGGCGTGCACGAGTTGGCGTACGTCCTGCAACAGGCCGGCATCACCCTCCTGGTCTCCGCGGTCCACCACAAGACCACCGACTACCGCCGGATGATCGAGCAGGTGCGCGCCGAGAGCCCGGCGCTGCGCGATGTGGTCTACATCGGCGACCGCACCTGGGGCGGGCTGCTGGCCGCCGGCGCCACCGTCCCGCACACCCGGCTCGACGAGTGCGCGAAGACGCTGACGGCCGACGACCCGGTCAACATCCAGTACACCTCGGGCACCACCGGCTTCCCCAAGGGCGCCACCCTCTCCCACCACAACATCCTCAACAACGGCTACTGGGTCGGCGAGACCGTCGCCTACACCGAGCAGGACCGGGTGTGTCTGCCGGTGCCCTTCTACCACTGCTTCGGCATGGTCATGGGCAACCTCGGCGCCACCTCGCACGGTGCCTGCATCGTCCTCCCGGGCCCCGCCTTCGACGCCGTCACCACCCTCCGGGCCGTCCAGGACGAGCGCTGCACCTCCCTCTACGGCGTCCCCACCATGTTCATCGCCGAGCTCAACCACCCCGACTTCGCCTCCTACGACCTCTCCTCCCTCCGCACCGGCATCATGGCGGGCTCGCCGTGCCCCGAGGAGGTGATGAAGCGGGTGGTCGCCGAGATGAACATGGCCGAGGTCTCCATCTGCTACGGCATGACCGAGACCTCCCCGGTCTCCACCCAGACCCGCCGCGACGACGACCTCGAACACCGCACCGCGACCGTCGGCCGGGTGCTGCCGCACATCGAGGTGAAGGTCGTCGACCCGGCGAGCGGGGTGACGATGCCGCGCGGCGAGCCGGGCGAGCTGTGCACCCGCGGCTACAGCGTGATGCTCGGCTACTGGGAGGAGCCCGAGCGCACCGCCGAGGTCATCGACGCCGCCCGGTGGATGCACACCGGCGATCTCGCGGTGATGAACGACGACGGCTATGTCCGGATCGTCGGCCGGATCAAGGACATGATCATCAGGGGCGGTGAGAACGTCTACCCGCGTGAGATCGAGGAGTTCCTCTACTCCCACCCCAAGATCGCGGACGTCCAGGTCGTCGGTGTCCCCGACGAGAAGTACGGCGAGGAGGTCGCCGCCTGCGTCATCCTCCGCGACCCCCAAGACCCCCTCACCCGCGACGAGCTGGCCCGCTACTGCCGCTCCCGCCTCGCCCACTACAAGGTGCCGCGCTACCTCCACCTCCTCGACGCCTTCCCGATGACCGTCAGCGGCAAGGTCCGCAAGGTCGAGCTCCGGGAGCGGCTGGCGGAGGAGCTGGGGCGAGTGCCGCACTGACCCCGGGCCGGCCTGCGGTCAGCGGGGCGGTGACGCCCCGTTGGGGAGGTATCCCAGATGGACCGGGTCCGGCACGGTGGCGTCGCCTGCCGTGCCGCGCCACGGTGCGAGCAGGTCCGGCAGCCGGGGCGGCCAGAGCGGGTCGGCACAGCCGGCCGGCCCGGCCGGACTCCACCAGCGCCAGTCCAGGATCTTGTCGTCCGCATGCGCGGCCGCCACGCCCTCGGCCGGTTCCCTGCGCGGTCCATGGGCGAGATAGAGGTGCTCGTGCTGCCGTACGGGGATGCCTGCCCGGGTGAAGTCGTGCTCCCAGGTGCCCAGCAGCGGGCCCGGCTCCGGCTCGGCCCAGCCGGTCTCCTTTTTCCGCAGCTCGCGCCGCGCCCCCGCCCGCGGCGTCTCCCCGGGATCCAGCCCGCCACCGGGCATCGCCCAGTGGACCCCCACCTCTTCGTTGTCGTAGCGGAAGAGGAAGAGCGCGCCGTCGGCGTCGAGCACGGCAACACGGGCTGCCCGGCGGGGAGTTCGCATCGTAGGAGCGTACGCCGCTCCTGCCGTCAGGCGCCGCCGAGGCTGCGGAAGTCCCACGGGTCATGGGCGTTGACGACCCGGATCCGCTCCTCGCCTGCGCCGCCCGCAGCGGCTTCCCGCAGCCGCCCCTGGTTGGCGATCCGCAGCTCCTCGTCCACCTGGGCGTGCAGTTGGATCAGGTCCAGCAGAGGATGCGAGTGCGGGTCGTCCGCGGCGATCTCCCGGTGGTAGAAGTACGCGTCCCCCGCGTGCAGCAGCCAGCCGTCGCCGTCGCGGACCGCGAAACCGGCATGGCCCGCGCTGTGCCCCCCGAGCGGCATCATGAGCACATCGCTCGTCACCCCCGTCAGAGGACGGACCCCGGCGAAGCCGGCCCACTCCTCGCCCCCGGCGCTGTCCGGCTCGTACGTCACCCAGCGCGGGCCGTGCGCCCAGTGCGCCGGGCGGTAGCGGAAGCTGGGCGCCTCGGCCACGGCGGCCCGCAGTTCGGAGGCCATGAGATGCACCTGTGCCTCGGGGAAGTCCGGCAGCCCGCCGCAGTGGTCCACGTCCAGGTGCGTCAGCGCGATATGCCGGACGTCCGAGGCCGCGTACCCCAGTCGCTCGATCTGCTGCCGGGCAGTCTCGGCGGGGCGCAGCTCCGGCTGGGCCAGCTCCACCCACTCCGGGTCGAGCGAGTCCTGCGGCCGGCGCACATCGTCCAGTCCGAGACCGGTCTCGATCAGCACCAGACCGTCCCGGTCCGTCTCCACCAGCAGACAGTGGCAGACGGCATGCAGCGGCGGCGGCCCCTCGTACGTGGCCTCGATGCTCATCATGGACCCACAGTTGAGGTGGTGCACTCGGGTGGGACGTTCCTTCTCGCCCGGGTTCATGGTGTTCATCGGTCACTCGCGCCCTGTGCGGCGATCGCTCCGACTCGGCGGGCGACCGCATGGATGACGGCGCTGTCGCGGCGCACCCGTGCCAGCAGCAGCGCCCCTTGCAGCGAGGACATCGCCAGGTCGGCAAGCTCCTGGGCCTCCTGCTCGGCCAGGCCCCAGCCCCGGAACCGTGCGCCGATCCCCAACAGCCAGAGCTCATAGGTCCGTTGGCACGCGTCGTGGATCGGGCCGGTATCGCCGGCCTCCTCCAGTGCGACGGTCGCGATCGGACAGCCGTCGCGGTAGTCGGAGTCCTCGAGCCCCTGGGCCAGCAGCGCACCGAGGGCGGCGATGGCCTCGGCCGGTCCGGTGGCGGCAGCTGCCGCCTCGGCCATCCGCTCCGCCATCTCGGCCCCGGCCAGGGCCATGGCCTCCGCGGCCAACTGCTCCTTGCCGTCGGGGAAATGGAAGTACAGCGAGCCCTTGGGGGCTCCGCTGGCCGTCAGTACCTGGTTGAGGCCCGTCGCGCCGTAGCCCTGCCGCTGGAAGAGCTCGGCGGCGGTGTGCAGGATCCGGGCGCGGGTGTCCCCGCGTGAGTGCGCCATACGGAACTCTAGACCGACCGGTCTATAGATAACAAGGTGCGGCGTCCCGGCGGCAGTTCAGGGCCGTCGTTCTCCCGGCCAGTCGAGCAACAGGCGCTGAGCCTTCGGCAGCGAGGCGACCACGAGGTCGTACGAGTCCTCGATCATGTCGAGGACGAGCCGGTCGGACAGGTCACCCTCCAGCGAAACGGTGTTCCAGTGCCGCTTGTTGAGGTGATAGCCCGGCACCACCTCGGGGTGGGCCGCGCGCAGCCGTTCCGCCAGCTCGGGATCACACTTGAGGCTCACGGTGAGCGGTGCATCCGTCAGCGTCGTCAGCGCGAAGATCTTGCCGCCGACCTTGAAGGTCGAGACATCGGGGTGCCGCGGAAAGGGGAATTCCTCGACCGCACCATTGAAGTCCAGGCAGACGGCCCGCAGGGCCTTCGCGTCGATCATTCCGTCATTATGTCCGGCGGGCTGCTGTGCCTGATCAGGCGTCATGTCGCGTGTTGGCGCTGCGATTCGGATGTACCGGGTGGCCGTGCCTGGACCGGCGGTTCACCTCCGCCCCCCACTGCACGGCCGGTCCACCTCCCCTCGCTGCCCGGCCGGTTCACGTCTCCCCGCTGCCCGTTCGGCCCGGGTCCCGCCTCATGCACACCCGCGGCCAGCGGTCGAGTCCCAGCGCCGTCTCATGGGCGCGGATCGCCCGCAGGCCCGGTGTGAGTTCGGTGTCGGTGAGGACCCGGAAGCCGAGCCGGGTGTAGTACGGCGCGTTCCACGGCACCTCGGCGAAGGTGGTCAGGGTGAGCGGGGCCGGGCCGCCGTCCCGCTCCGCCCGGTCGATGAGTGCCCGGCCGATGGCGCGGTGGGCGTGCTGCGGATGGACCGACACCTGCTCGATGTGGGTGCATCCGTCGACCGGCTCCCAGAGCAGATAGCCGAGGGGCCGGGCGGGCTCGTCCGCGGCCGCCCGGCCCGGCTCCTCGTAAGCCGCCAGCGCCCGCCCGGCACGCTGAAATGCCGTCAGCTGGGTTGGCGAGGGCGGCTCGTCGTCCGCGATCGCCGCCATGCCGAGCCCGCGGAACGCCTCGCCGGCGGCCCGTTCGATGGCGCGCAGGGCGGACAGTTCGGCCAGGGAGGGGACATGGATGATCACCGGGCCAGTGTCTCGGGTCCGGATGGGGTGGCGACCGGTTTTCGTAGGGGGCGTCCGGAGGTCACGGTACGTGTGCGCTCACGCGGACCGGGAACTGCTGACGCCGGCCGATGACCCGGGCGAGCGGGTGATGATTTACCACGCCGAGCCGGGTTCTTCCTCGGCTGCCGCGCCGGGGCGGCTGGCGGCGGCAGCCCATGGCAGCACGGTCACCGGCCCGCAGCCCCGTACTTGATCAGCTCGTCGGCCGGGTCGTTGACCGGCTGCGGGGTGCCCGTGAGGTCCATGACGAAGAGCGGGATGTGCAGTTCGTCGGCGCGGGAGCGGGCGTCACGGGCGTAGCCGGCGAGCGAGAAGAAGACCGCGATGGCGGAGTCGTTGAGGCCGTTGAGCCAGACGCATTCGATCTCGCGCAGCTGAGTGGCGCGGGTGGTCGGGTCGACCTGGGCGACCACGCCCGTACCGCGCAGGTCCACACCGGAGGCGGTGCGCTCCTGGGTCCGTGCGGCATCGGCGTAGCCCAGCCACTTCAGGTACTGCTCGGCGGCGGTGACGCAGTCGCGGGCCGTACGGATCGTGACCGGGCGGAACGCGGGCCGCAGGACGGCGCGTGGGGCCTCGGGGGCGGGCGCCGGTGCGGGCTTCGGCGCGGGCTTCGGCGCCGGTGGTCCGAACGAGGGGAAGTTCGGCGGTGGTTGGGCTGGCGCGGGAGCTACGGGGACCCGGACGACCGTGCCGCAGACACAGCCGGACTCCGGCGCCGGCCACTCGTCCTGCCGTCCGCAGACCTCACACCGCACCTCCACCCAGGAGGCCTGCCAGGTGCGGTGCTGTATCTCGACGGGCACCCCGCCGCGCAGTACGGGCATGGTCAGCGGGGCACCGCACGCGCACGGGAAGGTGGGCGGGGTGAAGGCGTTCTCCCGGCGGCACGTGGGGCACCGCACCGGCACGCTGTCGGCCATGGTCGGCTCCTGGCAGGTCGGGCGGAGGGGGGCGATTTGCGAGGAGAGCCGCAGGTGGGGAAGAGACAGCAGGGGAGCCACGGCGCACGGGGGGAGCGCACCGCGGCGCACGAGGGCCGTCACGGCAGGTGCGGCGCAGGGAGGGCCCGGAATCCGTGACCGTACGGATTCCGGGCCCGCTGTGGTGCCCGTCCGGCAGCGCGAGAATCGGGCGCGACAGGACATCGCGCCGCCGGACGGAGTCTGTGGTGGCGAGAGGCAGATCGAGGTGGAGGTGGAGCAGGCGGGCTCCGCGGCGGGGGAGAGGGCCCGCCCTTTCTGTCGGGCGGGCGCTGCCACCGCACTGGTTCTCCCCGTGTACCGCGGAGCTCGCGCTACCTCTCCGTACCGGCCGGCCACCCCTCAACGGGCCGGCCGGTACGGATGCGCAAGGAACCTGACCTCTCGTCAGTCCTCGCGCAGCTCACGGACCCTGGCCTCGACGCGCGCGCCGTAGTCCCGGTCGGCGGCGTGGAAGTGGGCCAGGTTCTTCTCGATCACATCGTCGCGGCTGACCTGGGAGAGCCCGCCGGCGATGTTGTTCACCAGACGGTTCTTCTCGTCCTGCGACATCAGGCGGTAGAGCTCACCGGCCTGGAAGAAGTCGTCGTCCTTGGTGTGCGCCGGGGCCTCGTGGGTGCCGGTGTGGCCGGAGACGGCGAGCGGGGCGGAGAGCGCCTCGTCCGTCTGCGCCGGGCCGCCGTAGGAGTTCGGCTCGTAGTTCTTGGCGTGCCGGTCGTAGCGGTTGGTGGCCATCAGGCCGTCCCGGCCGTAGTTGTGTGCCTCGGTCGCCTTGGGGGCGTTCACCGGCAGCTGGGTGTGGTTGACGCCCAGGCGGTAGCGGTGTGCGTCGGCGTAGGCGAACAGCCGGCCCTGGAGCATCTTGTCCGGGGACGGGCCGATGCCGGGCACGAAGTTGTTGGGGGAGAAGGCCGACTGCTCGACCTCGGCGAAGACGTTGTCGGGGTTGCGGTCCAGGACCAGACGGCCGACGCGCTGGAGCGGGTAGTCCGCGTGCGGCCACACCTTCGTCAGGTCGAACGGGTTGAAGCGGTAGTCCGCCGCCTCGGCCGCCGGCATGATCTGCACGTACAGCGTCCAGGAGGGGTAGACGCCCCGCTCGATGGACTGGAGCAGATCGGTCTGGTGGCTGTTGGGGTCCTTGCCGGACAGCTCGGCGCCCTGCTCGGCGTCCAGGCAGCGGATGCCCTGGTTCGTCTTGAAGTGGTACTTGACGAAGAAGGCCTCGCCCTCGGCGTTCGTCCACTGGTAGGTGTGCGAGCCGTAGCCGTTCATGTGGCGGTAGGAGGCCGGGATACCGCGGTCGCCCATGAGCCAGGTGATCTGGTGGGTCGCCTCGGGGGCGTGCGCCCAGAAGTCCCAGACGTTGTCCGGCTCCTGCTTGCCCGTGAAGGGGTCGCGCTTCTGGGAGTGGATGAAGTCGGGGAACTTGATCGGGTCCTTGATGAAGAACACCGGGGTGTTGTTGCCGACGAGGTCGTAGTTGCCCTCTTCGGTGTAGAACTTCAGCGCGAAGCCGCGCGGGTCACGGGCCGCGTCCGGACCGCCGAGGTTGTCGGCGACGGTCGAGAAGCGGATGAAGGTCTCGGTCCGCTTGCCGACGGTGTTGAGGAAGTCGGCACGGGTGAAGCCGGTGACGTCATCGGTCACCTCGAAGTAGCCGTACGCGCCGGAGCCACGGGCGTGCACCACACGCTCCGGGATGCGCTCGCGGTTGAAGCGGGCGAGCTTCTCCAGCAGGTGCTGGTCCTGGAGGATGATCGGGCCGCCGACGCCGGCGGTGGCGGAGTTCTGGTTGTCGGCGACGGGGGCGCCAGCCTCCGTCGTGAGAAAGCGCGCCGTCAGCGTGGGCTTCGACATGGTGACCTTCCGTACGAGAGCGCGGAAGTTGGCTTCCGCATGTCGGAGCGTAAGAAGGGCTCCGACCAAACGTCAACAGTTTGTTGAAACAAAGCTGGGGGGTATTCCGGGCGGCGGCCGCGCCTGGGCGCGACAGGACAGGTGTCGGCGCAGCCACCGCCCGGAAGCTGAGGGGGACCGGTCCCGGGGCGTGTCTTACGTCCCGTGGGCGAACGTCCCGTGGGCGAACTCGTGCACGGGGCCGGCGGACAGGCCGCCGGCAGCGCGTTCTGCACACTCGGTCCGGATCTCCACGAGGGCCGGCCGCCGCGTGGAGACGGCTTCCTTGCGGGCCCACTCGACCGCCGAGCGGAGCTCCGCCGGATCGAGGACGTCCCGGCCCGCGCAGCCGTACGCCTCCACGAGCTTCACGTGGTCCGTACGGCCCTGGTCGTAGCGGGCGTGGTGCTCGTACGGGCCGTGATGCCCGCACCGGCCGTGGTCCTCGTGGCCGGGGTTGAACAGGACCAGCACGAAGGGCACCTCGTGGCGGACCGCGGACGCCAACTCCTCGGCCGGGAACGGGAAACCGTGGCCGTCGACGACCACGACGACCTCCGCATCCCGCTCGCCCCGGGAGTCCAGCGCCTTGCGGACACCGATCGCGGCCGGCACCTCCCAGCCGGGCGGCCCGCTCCGGCGGTGGAGCCGGTGGCGCTGCCCGTACGGGGTGTCCGCAAGGGCGGCGTCACCGGCACCCGCCGAGCCGCTGACGAGATAGCTGCCCGGCGCGGCGTCCGGCCCGGCGTCCGGACGGTCCTGCGCACCGAAGAGCGCGGCGACCTCGGCCAGGACCCAGGAGACCGAAGCCCGGGAGCCGTCGGGGTCCGCGTGGCCGGCCGGGCCCGAGGCGCCCGGCAGCCGTACCGGCTCGGCGCGTACGGACCCGGTCTGCACGGCCCCGACCTGCACCGTCCCGGCCTGCTCCGTCCCGCCCTGCACCGTCTTGGTCGGCGGAGGCCCGGCGTCGCACCCGGGGCGGCGCCCGGCGTCGTGGACGATCTCCACCGCGGCCAGATCGGCCGGAAGATCGATCAGGACCGGGCCGGGGCGGCCCTCCCGCGCGATCCGGAACGCCTCGCGAAAGGCCCCCGGAATGCGCGCCGGATCCTCGAGCCGCTCGGCGCGTTTGGTGACCGGACCGGCCAGCCGGACGAGATCCGGCGGCCGGCCGGGTTCGTGGCGCGGCGGGCCGGCCCGCCGGCCCGGCCCGGCCGTCTCCCGGCCCGTGACGCACACCAGCGGGACCGCATCCTGCTGCGCCGCGTACAGCCCGGTGATCAGACGTGCCGACCCCGGGCCCGCGGTGACCGCGACGACGCCGGTCCTCCCCGCCGTACGGGCCCAGCCGGCAGCCATGAACGCGGCGCCTTCTTCCTGGCGTCCCGACAGCCGCTCGATGCCGCCGGCCTCTTCCATCGCCGCGTACAGCGGGAGAAGGGCGGCTCCGGGGCAGCCGAAGACGATGTCGACGCCCTCCTCCTTCATGATCTGAACGGCCGCCAGTACGGCGGGAATCCGCTGCGCCGCCATGGCCTCAGCTTTCGGTGGTGTGTCCGGAGAGTCGTTCGACGCCGCGCAGGAGGGCGGAGTGGTCGAGGCCGCCGTCGCCTTGTGCGCGCAGGGAGGCGACGAGGTTGGCGACGAGGGTGCCGACGGGGAGGGCGGCGCCGACGGTGCGGGCGGCGTCGGTGACGATGCCCATGTCCTTGTGGTGGAGGTCGATGCGGAAGCCGGGCTGGAAGTCGCGGTTTTTGAAGTTGTCCTTTTTGCGGGTGAGGACGGTGGAGCCGGCGAGCCCGCCGTTGAGGACGTCGAGGGCGGCGGTGAGGTCGACGCCGGACTTTTCGAGGAAGACGACGGCTTCGGCGCAGGCTTGGATGTTGACGGCGACGATGAGCTGGTTGGCGGCCTTGACGGTCTGGCCCGCGCCGTGGGGTCCGCACAGGACGATGGTCTTGCCGAGCGCTTCGAGGATCGGGCGGGCGGCGTCGAAGTCGGCTTGGTCGCCGCCAACCATGATGGACAGGACGGCTTCGACGGCGCCGGCTTCGCCGCCGGAGACGGGGGCGTCCAGGACGCGGATGCCCTTGTCGGCGGCGGCCTTGGCCAGGTCGATGGAGGTCTGGGGGGTGATCGAGGACATGTCGATCAGCAGGGCGCCGCGCCGGGCGTGGGCCAGGATGCCGTCGGGTCCGTAGGCGATGGCCTCGACGTGGGGGGAGGCGGGGACCATGGTGATGATGATGTCGGCGTCGGTGACGGCTTCGGCGGCCGAGGCGGCCGTGGTGCCGCCGGCTGCGGCCAGGCGCTCGAGTTTGCCGGCTTCGAGGGTGTAGCCGGTCACCGTGTAGCCGGCCTTGATCAGGTTCTCGGCCATGGGGGAGCCCATGATGCCGAGACCGATCCACGCGATCTTGGGCAGATTGCTCATGAGGGTGCCTCTTTCGAAAAGCTGTGGGACGTCAGGAGCGGGCAGCACGCAGAGGGGCCGGGAGCCACTCGAAGGCGCTCGCGCTCGGCCCGTCGCCGGGCTTGTACTCCAGGCCGGTCCAGCCGTCGTAACCGGCCTTCTTCAGCCGCCCCAGCAATGCCGTGAAGTCCAGGTCACCGGTGCCGGGGGCGCCGCGGCCGGGGTTGTCGGCGATCTGTACGTGGGCGGTCTTGGCGGTGTAGCGGTCGATGACCTCGTCGAGGTCCTCGCCGTTCATCGACAGGTGGTACAGATCCATCAGGAACCGGGCGTTGTCCAGCCCGGTCGCCGCGTTCACCGCGTCCACGACCTCGATCGCCTTCGGCGCGCTCACGATCGGGCAGTGGGGCGACTCCGGCGCGTTGAGCGCCTCGATCAGCAGCGTCCCGCCGACCTCGGCGACCGCACGGGCGGCGAAGGCCAGGTTCTCCAGCGCGAGCTCGTCCTGCTCCGCCTCCGGCACGCCCTCGATGCGGTTGCCGTAGAGGGCGTTGAAGGCCGTGCAGCCCAGCGAGCGGGCGAACTCCACCGCCACCGGCACATTCGCCCGGAACTTCTCCGACTCCTCGCCCGGCACCGACAGGGCGCCGCGGTCGGGGCCCGGCAGCTGCCCGGCGTAGAAGTTCAGGCCCACCAGCCGCGTCCCGGCATCGTTCAGCGCGGCGCGCAGCTCCGCCAGCTCCGCCTGCTCCGGCACCGGGGAATCCACCCACGGCCACCACAGCTCCACCGCCGTGAAGCCCGCCGCCCGTGCGGCCGCCGGCCGCTCCAGCAACGGAAGCTCGGTGAACAGGATCGACAGATTGACGTTGAAGCGCGTGTCCGTGAAACCCATCGGGGCGGGCGCTCCTTCCGGATAGTGGAACTGTTTTTCTGCTTACTGGAACACTGCCTGGCGGGCTCGAAGGCTGTCAAGAGGGCTCCGGGGCAATTTCTGGTGGCCGGGCCGAACCGCGCGTAGGTTGAGCGGCGTGCGATTGAGAGTGGAGTTCACGACGGAGCCGTTCGACCTGGACGAGGCGCCGGCGCATGCGGTGGTGGCGCGGGACGTCGTCACGGGCGCCCGGCTGGACGCCGTCGACGTCGGTCCGTTCGGCAATACGGCCGAGGGCGACGCCGACCAGGTGCTCGGCGCGGTGGCCGCCCTGCTGCGCGAGTCCCTCCAGGCGGGTGCCACCCGGGTCTCCCTTCAGGTGAACGTGATCCGGGATGCCGGGCAGGGCGAGGGGGGTGCGACGTGACGGAGCCCGCCGACCACCCGTTCGTCCAGGCGGTCAAGCCGCTGATCGACGCGATGGGGGGACAGATGGTCGCGCCGGACCAGGCTCAGGGCGACGACGTCGTGCTGACCTGGGAGGGGCAGGAGCGGGTGGCCGTACGGCTCCCGCATCTGTCGGACTCGCTCGACCACATCCTGGCCGAGCTCCAGCGCCGGCACGGCATGCCGCTGGCGGAGCTGGACCGCAAGACCAAGCAGTCGGTGGTGCGGATCCTGGAGTCCCGTGGCGCCTTCTCGGTACGGCACGGCGTGGAGACGGTCGCGGGGGCCCTCGGCGTCAGCCGCTTCACCGTGTACAACTACCTGAACAGGGAAAACGCCGCGAAGGACGCCGGCTGAGGCGGGCCCCCGCCGGGGTGCGGCCCGGACCCCCGAGCCGCCGTCCCGCAGCCCCGGACGGCGGCTTTTGTGTCGCCGAGTTTTCAACAAAGTGTTGACGTGTTGTTGCCAGGGGTCTTAGCTGTTTCCAGCCAAGCAGAGCTGTCCAGCACCAGGCCACGGAGGCTTCCCGTGTCTTCGAGTTCACCACGCTCGACGGGGGACACCCCCGAGCCCGCGCCGGGGCTCACCCGGTTCAACACCGCCGACGACACCACGGCACGGGCCGCGCTGCACGAGGTGTGTGCCAGCCGGGCCTGGGCGAGCAAGGTCCTCGCGCAGCGCCCCTACGCCACCACCGACGCCCTGTTCGCCGCGAGCGACGCCGCCATGGCCGAGCTGACCGCGGAGGACCTGGCCGAGGCGATGGCCGGGCACCCGCCGATCGGCCGGCCGAAGCCGGGCGATCCCACCTCGCACCGCGAACAGAGCGGTATGTCCGGCGCCTCCGAAGCGCTCAAGGCGGAGATGCTCGAACTCAACCTCGCTTACCAGGAGAAGTTCGGGCACGTCTTCCTGATCTGCGCCTCCGGCCGTACCGGAGAGCAGATGCGTGACGCGGTCCGTCACCGGATCGACAACACGCCGGAACAGGAACGAGAGAGCGTTCGTGGCGAACTGGGCAAGATCAACCGCATCCGCCTGACCCGTATCGCGCACGCAGAAGGAGACGCAGCATGAGCAGCGAGACGGCTGCACGGACGTCGGTGTCCACGCACATCCTGGACACCAGCGTGGGCCGCCCCGCGGAGGGCGTCGCCCTCACGCTCTCGGTGCGCTCCGGCAGCGACGGCGCCTGGGCCGCCCACGGCGCCTCCACGACCGACGCGGACGGACGCTGCAAGGACCTTCCGGCGCTGCCCGAAGGCACCACCCATGTGCGCCTCGACTTCGCCGTCGAGGCGTACTTCGTATCGCACCAGCACCGCGTAGACCACAAGGCAACTCAGCAAGCCGAGGAACAGCAGGACGCCCCCCGCGTAAGGGACAGCGGAGCTTTCTTCCCGGAGGTGGCAATCACCTTTGCCGTCATGCCGGGCGAGCACTATCACGTACCGCTGCTGCTCAACCCGTTCGGCTACTCCGTATACCGAGGGAGCTAGCACCGACATGACTGCCCATTCCCGCCCGGCCCGCCCGGTGATTCTCGGCCAGAACCAGTACGGCAAAGCGGAGAACCGTGTCGTCAAGATCACCCGCGACGGCGACACGCACCACATCAAGGACCTGAACGTCTCGGTCGCGCTCTCCGGCGACCTGGAAGAGGTCCACCTCTCCGGCTCCAACGCCCACTGCCTGCCGACGGACACCACGAAGAACACCGTGTACGCCTTCGCCAAGGAGCACGGGATCGAGTCGGCCGAGCAGTTCGGCATCCATCTGGCCCGGCACTTCGTCACCAGCCAGGAGCCGATCCACCGGGCCCGCATCCGGATCGAGGAGTACTCCTGGGAGCGGATCGCCACCTCCGACGCCAACTCCCGCTTCATCGGCGCCGACGAGGTCCAGCACTCCTTCGTCCGCAAGGGCCAGGAGACCCGGCTGACCGAGATCACCTACGACGGTGAGCAGTGGCAGGTCGTCTCCGGTCTGAAGGACCTCGTGGTGATGAACTCCACCAACTCGGAGTTCTGGGGCTACATCAAGGACAAGTACACGACCTTGAAGGAGGCCTACGACCGCATCCTGGCCACCGAGGTGTCCAGCCGCTGGCGGTTCAACTGGACCGACGACGAGCAGCGGATGCCGAACTGGGAGCGTTCGTACGAGCAGGTCAAGAAGCACATGCTCCAGGCGTTCGCGGAGACCTACAGCCTCTCGCTCCAGCAGACCCTGTACCAAATGGGGTCGCGCGTGATCAACAACCGCTCCGAGATCGACGAGATCCGCTTCTCCCTCCCGAACAAGCACCACTTCCTCGTCGATCTTGAGCCGTTCGGGCTCAAGAACGACAACGAGGTCTACTACGCGGCCGACCGCCCGTACGGCCTGATCGAAGCCACTGTTCTGCGCGACGGTGTCGAGCCCAGGATCCCGGTGGATCTGACGAACCTCTGAGTGGCTCCGACGTCACGCCGTGCCTCGCGTTCCCCTCCCCGTCCCGCGGCGGGGAGGGGAACGTGAAACCCGAGGGGAACGACCCATGGCACAGCAATCGCAAGCCCCGCACCACCCCGCGCCACCGGTCCATCCGGTGGACGAGAAGCCGGCTGCCAAGCGGCTCGTACCGGCCGCACTCCAGCACATCGCCGCCATGTACGCCGGTGTCGTCACCCCTCCGCTCATCATCGGCCAGGCGGTCGGCCTGGACCCCGCGGGCCGGACCCGGCTGATCGCCGCCGGTCTGCTCATCGCCGGGCTCGCCACGCTCCTCCAGACGCTCGGCATCCGTGAACTCGCCGGCAACCGCCTCCCGTTCGTCAACGCGGCCAGCTCCGCCGGCATCACCCCCATGCTCGCCATCGCCGAGACCACGGCCAAAGGGCATCAACTCCCCGCGATCTACGGGGCGGTGATGGTCGCCGGGGTCTTCTGCCTCGCGGTCGGCCCGTTCTTCGGCAGGCTGCTCCGCTTCTTCCCGCCACTGGTGACCGGTGTCGTCATCACCCTCATCGGGGTCACCCTGATGCCCGTCCCGGTCGGCTGGGCGCAGGGCGGCGACGAACACGCCGCCGACTTCGGCGCCATGAAATACCTGGCGCTGGCCGCCTTCACCCTCGTGGTGATCCTGCTCGTCCAGCGCTTCACCCGGGGCTTCCTCAAGCAGACCGCGCTGCTGATCGGCCTGGTCGTCGGCACCCTCGCCGCGATCCCCTTCGGGATGGCGAGCTTCGACGGGCTGCGCACGGCCCCGATCGCCGCACTGCCCACCCCGTTTGCCTTCGGCGCCCCCGAGTTCCAGCCCGCCGCGATCCTCTCGCTGTGCCTCGTGATGCTGGTGCTGATGACGGAGTCGTCGGCCGGGATGCTGGCGCTCGGCGAGATCTGCGACCGCCCGACCACCGGCGCCACCCTCACCAGGGGCCTGCGCACCGACGGCCTCGCCACCCTGCTCAACCTGTTCTTCCACCATCTCGGCACCCGGAGCACCCCACGGGCAGCGGTACTGTCAGCCGCCTCGCCCGGCTCCGGCACTCAAATCCCCCAGGGCCATGCCGTGCCCAAAGCCCCGAACCGAAAGTAGGAAGCCTCATGGCTGCATCGGCATCCCCTGACAGCGCGGTGAAGCAGCGCATCGTCATCGAGAACTGCGCCATCGCGACAGTCGACGCCCACGACACCGAATACGCCACCGGTCATGTGGTGGTCGCCGGCAACATCATCGAGTCGGTGGGCGCCGGCCGGGCCCCCGAGGGCCTGGAGAACGTCGTCCGCCGGGTGGACGGCACCGGACACCTCGTCACCCCCGGACTGGTCAACACCCACCACCACTTCTACCAGTGGATCACCCGTGGGCTGGCCACCGACCACAACCTGTTCAACTGGCTGGTCGCGCTCTACCCGACCTGGGCCCGTATCGACGCCCCGATGCTCGCCGCGGCCACCCAGGGCTCGCTCGGCATGATGGTCAAGGGCGGCGTCACCACCGCCTCCGACCACCACTACGTCTTCCCCCGGGGCTCCGGCGACCTCGTCGGCGCGGAGCTCGCGGCCGCCGCCGAGATCGGGGCCCGGATCACCCTGGCCCGCGGTTCCATGGACCGCAGCGAGAAGGACGGCGGGCTGCCCCCGGACTTCGCCGTCGAGACCACCGAGGGCGCCCTGCTGGCGACCGAAGAGGCCATCGACGCCCACCACGACGCCTCCTTCGGCTCGATGGTGCACATCGCCGCCGCGCCCTGCTCGCCGTTCTCCGTGTCGACCGAACTCATGCGGCAGGGAGCCGAGTTGGCCCGCCGTAAGGGTGTACGCCTGCACACCCACGGCTCGGAGACCGTGGAGGAGGAGAAGTTCTGCCACGAGCTGTTCGGCATGGGCCCGACCGACTACTTCGAGTCGACCGGCTGGCTCGGTGACGATGTGTGGATGGCGCACTGCGTCCACATGAACGACTCCGACATCGCCGCCTTCGCCCGCACCGGCACCGGCGTCGCGCACTGCCCCTCGTCCAACGCCCGCCTCGCGGCCGGTATCGCCCGTGTCCCCGACATGCTCGCGGCCGGCGTCCCGGTCGGCCTCGGCGTCGACGGCACCGCCTCCAACGAGTCCGGCGAACTCCACACCGAGCTGCGCAACGCGCTGCTCATCAACCGCCTCGGCGCCCACAAGGAGGCCGCGCTCAACGCCCGTAAGACGCTGCGGCTCGGCACCTACGGCGGCGCGCAGGTCCTCGGCCGGACGTCCGAGATCGGCTCGCTGGAGGCCGGCAAGCTCGCCGACCTGGTGCTGTGGAAGCTGGACGGCCTCGGCCACTCCTCCATCGCCGACCCGGTCACCGCGCTGGTCTTCGGCGCGGCGGCGCCGGTCACCCTCTCCCTCGTCGGCGGCAGGCCGGTCGTCGAGGACAACCACCTCAGCAACGTCGACGAGGACGCCATCGCCCGCACCGCGCGGGCCGAGGCACAGCGTCTGGCCCGTATCGCCGCCGAGGGCTGACCCCACGGCGCGGTCACAGGCCGACGCACACCCCTGAACTCGGCCGGGAGGGACGGCTCCCGGCCGGGCTTGTGGATCCGAGCGGGATCCACAAGCGCCGGACCCGGGGGTGCGGGATCTTCTCGTACCCCCGGGCCGGTCGGCTCCCACCCCTGGGCCGGCCGGCCCACCGCCGTCCGCGCGCCACGAGCGCGGAGTGTCGCCACATCGCTCACCAGGCAACTTCTTGCACCAACGCACCACATGGCAAGCCCTCCGTGACAGCCTCGCCTCGCCCGCCCCGGCGACGCAGAAATCGACAGGAGGCCCGCAGTGGCCGCAATTACCGGGCAGAAGCCGGAGGGGGACCGGAAGCATCCGGTCGACCGGACCCTCCCGCCCTTCAAGATGTTCACCAGCGGCCTCCAGCATGTGGCCGCGATGTACGCGGGCGTGGTGGCCCCTCCGATGATCGTGGGGCCGGCCTGCGGGCTGAGCGCCACCGAGACCGCTTTCCTGATGGGCGCCAGCCTCTTCACGGCGGGCATCGCGACTCTCCTCCAGACCCTCGGGTTCTGGAAGGTCGGCGCCAAGCTGCCCTTCGTCAACGGCGTCTCGTTCGCCGGTGTCACCCCGATGGTCGCCATCGGCAAGGCACAGAGCCCCGACAACGCGCTGCCGATCATCTTCGGCGCGGTGATCGTCGCCGGTGTGCTGGGCTTCCTTCTCGCCCCTTACTTCTCCAAGCTCGTACGGTTCTTCCCGCCGGTGGTCACCGGCACCGTCATCACCCTGATCGGCGTCTCGCTGCTGCCGGTGGCCTTCAACTGGTCCCAGGGCGGCAACGACCGGGCCCCGGACTACGGTTCGCTGACGAACATCGGGATGGCGGCGCTGACCTTCGTGATCGTGCTGGTGCTGCGCCGGGTGCTGCGCGGCTTCCTCCAGCAGATCGCGATCCTGCTCGGTCTGATCGCCGGCACCCTGATCGCGATACCCGTCGGCATCAGCCACTTCTCCGCGATCACCGAGGCCTCCCTGGTCGGCTTCCCGACGCCCTTCCACTTCGGCGCCCCGCAGTTCGACATCGCCGCGATCGTCTCCATGTGCATCGTGATGCTGGTCTGTATGACCGAGTCGACGGCCGACATGCTCGCCCTGGGCCGGATCGTCGACCGCCCGGCGGACGAGCGCACCATCGAGGGCGGACTGCGCGCCGACACCCTCGGCACGGCCCTCAGCCCGCTGTTCAACGGCTTCGCCAACAGTGCCTTCGCGCAGAACATCGGCCTGGTCGCGATGACCAAGGTGCGCAGCCGCTACGTCGTGGCGACCAGCGGTCTGATCCTGATCGTGCTGGGACTGTGCCCGGTGGCCGCCTCGGTCATCTCGCTGGTCCCGCTGCCGGTCCTCGGCGGCGCCGGCATCGTGCTCTTCGGCTCGGTGGCCGCCAGCGGCATCCAGACGCTGGCCTCCGCCGCGATGGAGAAGGGCGACAACGCCCTGATCGTCGCGGCGGCCGTCGGCATCGGTCTGATCCCGATCGCCGCGCCGGACTTCTACCACCACCTCCCCAAGGACCTGCTGGTCGTCCTGGACTCCGGTATCAGCACCGGCTGTCTGGTCGCCATCGTCCTCAACCTCGCCTTCAACCACTTCGGCCGGAAGACGGCGGACGGGGAAGCGGCGGGGGACACGACCGCCGCGGGCCCGGTCGATCCGGGGATACCGCAACAGCCCGCCCCCGGCAGCGCGGACGACGCCGGCGAGCCCGCGGCGGCGCCCGCCCACTGACGTCGGCGCAGGCAACGGCCCGTAGGGAGCGGCAACTGCGGCTCTCCTACGGGCCGTCGGGCTGTGTGCGGGCGGCTACGGGCGGCTGCGGCCGTGTGCGGCCGGGCGGGCGGGGTCAGCCGATGTGGTAGCTGTCCCCGTACACCTTCCAGTCCAGCGGAGTGTGCAGATCGAGGTTGCCGTTCTTCAGGAACACCCGCTGCGCGGTGTCGATCCGGCTGGTGTCGCTGTGGGCCTCCTCCTGCTTCATCGCCCAGACCCGGGCGTCGAGGAAGGCGTTCAGGTAGGTCTTCTCGTCGCCGCCCTGGGCCGGCGGCTTGGCCTTGGCCAGGGCGCGCTTGCGGATGCCGGAGAAGCTGGTGCTGTCGTCGCCGTCCCCGTGCATCACGAGCGCGTCGTAGTAGGCGAACTGGCCGAGCACCCCGATCCCGTCGGCCTTGCCCCGCTCGACCGCGGGGTCGAAGTAGACCCGGTCCCGTTCGTCGTTCTGGGCCTTCTGGAACGCCGGGTCCTGGGCGGCCTTCTTCCAGTCCTTGGTGTAGTCCGGGTCCAGGCCGTCGTGCGAGTCGCTGCCGTCCACCGCGCGCAGGGCGGGGAGGTACGTGGCCAGGACATTGCCGGGCTTGCGATGGGTGTACAGCTCGACGAGTTCGAGCATGTCGTGCGTGCCGGAGCAGAAGCCGATGATGCCGCCGGTGTAGCCGCGGCCGTCACCGATGTCCTCGATGTACTTGTACTGGGCCTTCCAGTCCAGCGAGGAGTTCTCCGCGCTGGAGACCAGCTGCATGGCGATCTCCTTCTTCGCCGGGTCGTCGAGACCGGTCGCGGCGCGTGCCGGGTGCGGAGCGTGCTGAGCCGCGGCAGGACGGGACGGGGCGGCCGGGCCCGCCGTGGTGGCGACGGCGGTGGCCGGCACGGCGAGCAGGGCGAGGCCCAGGGCGACGCGGGTGGTGGTCCGGGGCAGGGCTTTGCCCATCGATCGGGTGCGCATGGAGTCCTCCAGTCGGAGAGAGCCGTGGGGGGTTCCTCAATCGTTAGGAAGCTTTCCTACCAGACTGGCGAGAGGCCGTATACCCCGTCAGGCCGCCCCGGCCGGGGCCTTCCTGTGGGGCCGTCGGAGGGCGGGGGCGCAGGGGCGGGACCCTGCGCCCCCGCCGACCTGCAAGGCTCAGTCCAGCAACCCGCTCAGCAGCTCGTGGATGCCCGGCCCCGGGTCGAAGTCCTCTACGGGGAAAGCGAGTTGGTGGAAGGCGACGCCGTCCATGTAGTCGAAGAGGATCTCGCAGTGCCGCCGCGGCGTCGGTGAGCCGAAGCGCTGAAGCCACTCCGCTCCCCAGCCGACGACGGTCTCGCGGCCGCGGGTGAGTGCCGGGCGCAGCTCGGGCCGGGCCGAGGACTCCAGGTAGAGCGCGAAGCGGGCGGCGGTCCTGGCCCGCTCGGGGCCGGTCGCGTACCGGAGGAACTGGGTCACCGCATCGGCGAGTTCACCGGCATCGGCCGGGGCGGCCGCCGCGGCGAAGGTCTCCCAGTCGCGGCGCTCCAGGGCCTGAAGGTGGTCGACGATGCCGTCGATCAGGGCCGCCCGGTTGCGGAAGTAGTTGGAGGTGGTGCCCGACGGGACTCCTGCCGCGGTGTCCACGGCCTGGTAGGTCAGCCGCCGCGCTCCCTCGCTGCCCAGCACCTGGATCCCCGCGTCCAGCACCTGCTCCCGCCGTCGTGTCACCCTGTGCGCCCTTCGTGCCGACCCGGTTCTTACTATGTTTGTAGTGCCGATCCACTATAAACATAGTAGCGTGCGGCCATGACCCGGAAACCACGCACGGCGGCCGTCGTGGGCGGCGGCATCGGCGGGCTCGCCACCGCCCTCTCCCTGCGCAACAACGGCTGGTCGGTCGATGTCTTCGAACGCGCCCGCCGGCTCCCCGCGGCCGGTACCGCACTCGGCCTGTGGCCGGCCGCCCTCGGCGCCCTGGATGCCCTCGGCGTCGGCGCACAGGCGCGCTCCCTGAGCCGCCCGCAGGCCGCGGGCGCCTTCCTGCGGCCCGACGGCGGCCGGATCGCCACCCTCGACGTCGCGGGGATGGAGCGGCGTACGGGCGACGTGACCCGGCTCGTCTCCCGCCCCGACCTGCTCGCCCTCCTGTACGGCGCGGCAGGGGAGGGGGCGGTCACCTTCGACGCGCGCATCGAGGACATCCGCACGCTGGACGGCTCGTACGACGTGGTGGTCGCGGCCGACGGGCTCAACAGCGCGGCCCGCACGGCGCTGTTCGGCCCGCGCCACCGGGCCCGGTACGTCGGCGCCTCCTCCTGGCGCGGCACCGTCGACGGGAAGACCGGGAGCAGCACCGAGACCTGGGGCGAGGGCCGCCGCTTCGGCATCACGCCCCTCCCGGACGGCCGCACCAACTGGTTCGCCTGCGCCGTCACCCCCGAGGGGCAGCGCCATCCGGGCCATGAAGCCGCCACGCTGCGCGGGTGGTTCGGCCACTGGCACGCCGGAGTGCGCGAGGTCCTCGACCGGCTGACGGAGTCCGAGGTGCTGCGCCTGGACCTCTACTACCTCGATCCGCCACTGCCCGCCTACGTCGCGGGCCGTACGGTCCTCATCGGCGACGCGGCGCACGCCATGACTCCCGATCTCGGCCGCGGAGCCTGCGAAGCGCTCATCGACGCGGTGGAGTTGACGCGGGCGCTGACGGCCGCGCCGGATGTGCCGACCGCGCTGCGTGCGTACGACCGGGTGCGGCGCCCGGCGACCCAGCGGCTGGTGCGTGCCGCGCGGCTGATGAACCGTATGGCGCACGCCCGGCGGCTGACCGGGCTGCGGAACGCCGCGATGCGGACCGCACTGGCGCTGGGCGGCCCGCTGGGCTGAGCGCCGTAACACATGCCACCTTCAGGCGCATAACGCCCGATATGCTGCATCGGCCCTGAAAGTGAGTCAATGTGTGCGCACCGACGGCGCCACGGAGAGGGGTTTCGCGGTGAACCAGGAAGCCGACAACCCGCACGCCCACCGCGCACGGACGGCTGCCGCCGCCCTGGAGACCACCGTCGACGCGCTGATGGACGGGGTGTGCGCCGATCTCAAGCGGCTCGCCGCCGTCCCCTCGATCGCCTTCCCCGGCTTCTCGCCCGAGCCGGTCCTCCAGGCCCGCGATCTGCTCGTCGCCCTGCTCAGGGACGTCGGCGTGGCCGACATCGGGGAGCTCAACCTCCCCGACACCGCCCCCGTCATCACCGCCAGCCTCCCGCCGCCCACCCCCGACGCACCCACCGTCCTCCTCTACGGCCACTACGACGTCCAGCCGCCCGGCGACGAGCGGCTCTGGGACTCCCCGCCCTTCGAACCCACCGACATCGAGGGCGGCATCCGTGCCCGCGGTATCGCCGACGACAAGGCCAACCTCATGGTCCACATCGGCGCCCTGCGGGCCTACGGAGGCCGCCCGCCGGTCGGCATCAAAATCGTCTTCGAGGGCCAGGAGGAGTACGGCAGCGCCTTCGACGACTACCCGCCCACCGACCCCGACCTGTTCGCCTGCGACGCGATGATCATCGCCGACACCGGCAACATCCGCCCCGGCACCCCCACCCTCACCACCGCCCTGCGCGGCTCCGCCGAGGTCTTCGTCGAGGTGCGCACCCTCGACGCCGCCGTACACAGCGGGGAGTACGGCGGCGCCGCCCCCGACGCACTGCTCGTCCTCCTCAAGGCCCTGTCGACCCTGCACGACCTGCACGGTGATGTCGCCGTCGAGGGACTGCGCCGCGAACCGTGGCGCGGCACCGCCCTCACCGACGACGAGTTCCGCGAGCTGGCCGGCATCCCGCACGGCACCCCGCTGCTCGGCACCGGCGGCCTCGGCGAACGGCTGTGGAGCGGCCCCGCCCTCACCGTCATCGGCCTGGACGCCCCGCCCGTCGACCGCACCGCCTCCGCCGTCGTCCCCTTCGCCCGCGCCAAGCTCAACCTCCGCGTCCACCCCCGGCAGGACCCCCGGGAGGCGCAGGCCGCCCTCGTCCGCCATCTGCAACGGCTGCGGCCCTTCGGCATCCCGCTCACCGTCACCCCCGGCGACGCGGGCCCCGGCTACGAAGCCGCCACCGACGGGCCCGCCTACCGCGCCGCCCGCACCGCACTGCGCCGCGCCTGGGGCACCGACCCCGTCCACTGCGCAACCGGCGGCTCCATCCCCCTGGTCAACGGCCTGGCGAAGGCCGTACCGGACGCGGAGATCCTGCTCTTCGGCGCCGAGGACAACCTCTGCGGTCTGCACGGCCCCAACGAACGTGTGCTGCTGTCCGAACTCCGCGGCGCCCTGCTCGCCGAGACCACCTTCCTCACCGAATACGCCACCACCTACCGCACCGACGACACCCCGTGACGGCTCCACGGCTGCCGGTCCCGCTCCGCGGCGGACAGGCTTGACCTTGCCCCTGAGCCAGGGTTGGAGCCTCGTCGCATGACGAACGACAGCACTTCCTCGGCTCGGCTCGCGCCGCCGGTCGGAGGGTGCCAGGAGATCGAGGGCCGTCGCGTTTTCGTGCACCGGTCGGGCAGCGGCGGACCGGCCGTGGTGTTCCTGCCGGGCGCAAGCGCGGTGGACCGCGATGCCTCCGGCCACCGCCGCTACAGCGCGCAAGCGGCGGTGGATCTCATCCGGATCAGGACCCTGGCCGATGGCGGGGTGCCACTGGCCCGTATCGACGCGCTGCTGCATGCACAGCCGGCCGAATTCGCCGCGGCCGTCACCGGCATCGACGCCGCATTGCAGCGCAAGATCGACGAGCTCATCGAATACACCGCAGGATCACCGAACTCGCCGGCGGCGAAAGGCTGGTCCTGCCCCCCGGCGTGGTCGCCATCAACGGCGAAGGGCCGGTACGTACCGCAGTGCGGCGGTACGTACCGGCCCTTCGGGCGCATGGGGCTGGAGTAGGCGTCAGCCCAGCAGCTCGTACGCGGGCAGGGTCAGGAACTCCGCGTAGTTCTCGTCCAGTGCGACCCGGAGCAGCAGGTCGTGGGCCTGCTGCCACTTGCCGGAGGTGAAGGCGTCCTCGCCGACCTCGGCGCGGATGGCGGCCAGTTGCTCTGAGGCGACCGTGCGCACCAGCTCCGCGGTGGCCTTCTCGCCGTTTTCGAAGACGACACCGGCGTCGACCCACTGCCAGATCTGGGAGCGGGAGATCTCGGCGGTGGCGGCGTCCTCCATGAGGCCGAAGATGGCGACGGCGCCCAGGCCGCGCAGCCAGGCCTCGATGTAGCGGGTGCCGACCTGGACCGCGTCGATCAGGCCCTGGTAGGTGGGCTTGGCGTCGAGGGTGTCGATGGCGATGAGGTCGGCGGCCGACACCGAGACGTCCTCGCGGAGGCGGTCCTTCTGGTGCGGCTTGTCGCCGAGGACCGCGTCGAAGGAGGCGCGGGCGACCGGGACCAGGTCGGGGTGGGCGACCCAGGAGCCGTCGAAGCCGTCGCCGGCCTCGCGGTCCTTGTCGTTCTTGACCTTGGCGAGGGCCTTCTCGTTGGCGTCGGGATCGCGGCGGTTGGGGATGAAGGCCGCCATGCCGCCGATCGCGTGCGCGCCGCGCTTGTGGCAGGTGCGGACGAGGAGTTCGGTGTAGGCGCGCATGAACGGGGCCGTCATCGTGACCGCGTTGCGGTCCGGGAGGACGAACTTGGCGCCGCCGTCGCGGAAGTTCTTGACGATGGAGAAGAGGTAGTCCCAGCGGCCGGCGTTCAGGCCCGAGGCGTGGTCGCGCAGCTCGTAGAGGATCTCCTCCATCTCGTACGCGGCCGTGATCGTCTCGATGAGGACGGTGGCGCGCACGGTGCCCTGGGGGATGCCGACGTAGTCCTGGGCGAAGACGAAGATCTCGTTCCAGAGGCGGGCCTCCAGGTGCGACTCCGTCTTCGGCAGGTAGAAGTACGGGCCCTTGCCGAGGTCCAGCAGGCGCTGGGCGTTGTGGAAGAAGTAGAGGCCGAAGTCGACCAGCGCACCGGGGACCGGCCGGCCCTCGAACTGGAGGTGGCGCTCGTCCAGGTGCCAGCCGCGCGGGCGCATCACGACGGTGGCGAGCTCCTCGGCGTCCTTGAGGGCGTACGACTTGCCGGACGCGGCGTCGGTGAAGTCGATGCGGCGCTCATAGGCGTCGATCAGGTTGAGCTGACCGGAGACGACGTTCTCCCAGGTCGGGGCGGAGGCGTCCTCGAAGTCGGCGAGCCAGACCTTGGCGCCGGAGTTGAGCGCGTTGATGGTCATCTTGCGGTCGGTGGGACCGGTGATCTCCACCCGGCGGTCGTTGAGCGCGGCGGGCGCCTCGGCCACCTTCCAGCTGTCGTCGGCGCGGATCTGCGCGGTCTCCGGGAGGAAGTCCAGCGTGCTGGTCCGGGCGATCTCGGCGCGACGCTCGGCGCGGCGGGCGAGCAGCTCGTCACGGCGCGGGGTGAACCGGCGGTGAAGCTCGGCGACGAAGGTGAGGGCGGCGTCGGTGAGGACCTCGTCCTGCCGTTCGGGGGTATGAGCGGGGTCGACTTCGGCGATGGCCAGCGGGGACGGCGCTGGTGCGGACATGAGCTGTCACTCCATTCAGCGGCGGTGCCTTGCGGCCTCCGGGACACCGGGGCGGCACGGGGTGCCGCGGGCTCCGGGATACGGTCGCGGGCGCCGTCTGGGTTCAGGGCGCTTCTGACCAGTGGAGACTAGTTTCCTTATCGCGGAACTTCAATGGTTTGTTGATGTCGAGATTCTCAGGGTCGACAGAAGCCGTGACCGAATGGCTCTCGGTGCCATGCCGGTCACTCTCCATTACTCCCGGCCGGTATGTACTCCCGTACCGCGACCGGCAGTTGCGAGGGGTGCGCGATCTCCTGGGGTGCGGGGGTCACTCCAGGCGGCGGAGATCGTCCGGCGTGTCGATGTCGTACGGCTCGGCGATGTCGGAGCACTCGACAAGGGCGAGGTCGTCCGCATGCCGGCGGAGGTAGGCGCGCGCGCCGCGGTCGCCCTCCGCGGTGGCGGCGATGTCCGCCCATCGGCCGGCGCCGAAGAGGACCGGGTGGCCACGGCGGCCGTCGTACGCAGCGGAGACGAGCGAGGTGCTGCCCTCGTACGCCGCCACCACCCGCGCCACCGCCGCGGCGCCGATGCCCGGCTGGTCCACCAGCGAGACCACGACCGCATCCGCCCCCGAATCCGCCAGCGCGGCGAGGCCCACCCGGAGCGAGGAGCCCATACCCTGGGCCCAGTCCGGGTTTTCCGAGATGCCGTACGCCGAGAGGTCGGCCCGCTCCCGTACGGAATCGGCGGCCGCCCCCAGCACGATGTGCACGGGGTGGCAGCCGCCGTCCCGCAGTGCCCGTGCGGCGTGCTCGACCAGTGGCCGTCCCCGGTGGTCGAGCAGTGCCTTGGGCCGTCCCCCCAGGCGCCGTCCGCCGCCCGCGGCGAGCAGCAGGCCGGCCACCCTCCCCTCGGGCCGCCCGGTGTTCCGCGCCCCCCTGGGGGTGTCGGACCGGGTGCCTGGTGGCTGTTCTTCCGGTTCTTCCGGTTCCCCCGGCTGTCGGGGTGTCGTCGGTGCCATGGGGACTGCTTACCTCATGGCGCCTCGCCTCGTGGCCGGTTGGGGTGCGGCCCGGCGGTCAGGCGGCGTCCCCCGAGGCGCGCGGACGGGGGATCCCCGGCCGGTACCGGTCGCGCAGGTGATGCATGCGTTCCTCCGCGCGCCGGCGCTCGGCGACGTAGCGGTGTATGTGCTCCATCGTGATCTCCGACGCATCGGAAAGGCCGTACGCGCGGCAGATGAGTTGCACGACGCTGACGCGACGGCGGTTCGAGCCGGTCTCGGGGCCGGAGTTGGACTCCATGGCGTTCTCCGATCCAGTGATATGCCGGATATTTCCTTGAAGGGGAGAATGCTCCATCGTGCCGCGCCATACGCTTCGGATCGTGTGTGCCCACACCATCGGGTGGCATGGCGAACGCATGTGCTGATGCAGTATCAGGCCAATTTCGGGAAGTGCGCGGCACGGTCGCTTCCAGGTTGTCGCGGTGGCCAAAACCCGTCGCGAAACCGGCTCTTCGGACATGCGTGACGTTCGCCCACCTGCGATGTCACGGTGCGGCGCATGGCCGGATATGGTTCTGCACCGTTGCGGGCCAAGCGCCTGCCGTGCGGAAACAGCGGGCTTCTTTTCTGAGTCGGGGGACATAGTGGTGAACAGTGTGGGCGGGTCCGGGATCTTCCAGCCGCTGGAAGGTGACGATCCACGGGTGATCGCGGGCTACCGCCTCACGGCGAAGCTCGGCTCCGGCGGCATGGGCAAGGTCTACCTCTCCTACACACCCGGCGGGCGCCCCGTCGCCATCAAGGTGATCCGCCCCGAGTTCAGTGAGGACGCGGAGTTCCGCCGCCGCTTCAAGCAGGAGGTGCAGTCCGCGCAGCGCGTCCAGGGCCTGTACACCGCGCCGGTCATCGACAGCGACGCCGAAGGCGCGAGCCCCTGGCTCGCCACCGCGTATGTTCCCGGCCCCTCGCTCGCCGCGGCGGTCGCCGAGCACGGGCGGCTCCCGGCCCCCGCCGTGCTGCTGCTGGTGGCAGGGATCGCCGAGGCGCTCCAGGTCATCCATGGCGCGGGCATCGTGCACCGCGACCTGAAGCCGTCCAATGTGCTGCTGGCCGCCGACGGCCCGCGCGTCATCGACTTCGGTATCGCACGCGCCGCCGACGCCACCTCGCTGACCAGCAGCGGCGTCACCGTAGGCACCCCCACCTTCATGGCGCCCGAGCAGGCCGCGGGCAGCACCATCAGCTCCGCCACCGATGTCTTCGCGCTCGGCCAGGTCGCGGCGTACGCGGCCATCGGCACCCCGGCGTTCGGCGAGGGCACCTCGCACGGGGTGCTCTACCGCATCGTCCACGAGGAGCCGGATCTGAGCGGCCTCCCCGAGGAGCTGCGGGAGTTGGTGACCAGGTGTCTGGCGAAGGACGCCGGGGAGCGGCCGTCCGTCGCCGAAGTGATCGAGCTGTGCGGCGCGGCCTCCGGCCAGACCCAGCTGCGCCGCCCGGAGGAGTGGCTGCCCACCGCCGTCGCGGCCGATATCACCACGCGTGCGGCCGCGCCCGCGCCCGCGCAGACTCCGCCGCCCCCGCTGGAGGCGCCCACCGCGGGTGCTCCGGCCCAGCCGCCGACCCGGCCCGCCCAGCCGCCGGTTCAGCCCGCGCAGCCGCCCACCCGGCCCGCGGCACCGGCCGCGCCGGTGCCGACCACGCTGGACCACCCGCAGACCCCGCCGCCGGGGTTCGGCCCGGCGGCCCATGAGCCGACCGCTGCCGGTCCGTCCGCGGCCGGTCCGTCCGCTGCCGGTCCGACCGTCGCTGGTCCGTCCGTCGCCGGTCCGTCCGCCGCGCCGTCTGCGCCGATGGGCGCCGGTGCGGGCGGCACCGGGCCGACGGCCATCGGGCCGACCGCCATGGGTACGGCCCCCCAGCCGCCGAAGAAGAAGCGCAAGGGGCTGATCGCGGCCCTCGTGCTGGTCGGTCTGCTGGCCTTCGCGGGTGCCGGCGGCGGCCTCGTCTATGCCGTGATGAAGGACGACGGCCAGTCGAAGCAGGACCAGGCCACCGACGACAACAAGGCGAAGAACAGCGGCGCTTCGCCGACGCCCGCGGGGGATCCGACGGCGACCCCCGGTGGCGACGGTACGAAGTCCCCTGCCGCCCCGGTGCAGGACCCGACACCGGTCGACTACAAGGGCATCAACCTGCCCGACGAGTACCACCTGTCGCTGTCCGACGAGCCGGTCAACCCGACCAACTCCGACAACGACACGGACATCGATTTCTCGTACCAGGACAGCACCTACTCGGACGACGAGGTCGAGACCGAGACCGGCAAGCTGGTGCTGCTCAACCCCGGTCAGGACGGCTCGCTCGCCACCTGCCGCAGCGAGACCCGGTTCACCGACTCCATCATGACCAAGCGGCTCACCAAGGGCGCCCAGATGTGCCTGACCACCGACTACGGCCATGTCGCCCTGATCACCTTCAAGGGCTACGCACCGAAGTCGGACCCCAGCAGCTACATGACCGTCGACGTGCGGGTGTGGCGCAACGCGGTGGAGCCGAAGCAGGATTCTTGATCTGCCTCACGGGCGTCCTCACGGGCGTCCTTACGGGCGTCCTCACCGGCGTCCTCGTCCTTCCTGCCTTTCTCCCTGGCCCTCTCCCCGGCCTCCTCCCATCCACCTCCCCACCGCCTCCCCCGCCCCGTTAGGGGTGGGCACCCGCGTCACTACACCCGCCCACCCCCCGAAGGGGGGTGGGCGGCGGGGAAAAGAAAAAAGGGGCGAGGCGTCAGGAGGCAGCCAGCAGCCACCAACGGGCAGTGGGCAGCGGGCAAAACCAATGGGCCGTCAAGCTTTGGCCACGGCCACCGGATCCGCTCGTTGATCCGGTATTTTCGCTCTCCGTGTGGCGCGATCAGCGCAGAGTGGCGTTAACTGTCCCGCATTGCCGAACCGGGCAACGGCCTTGGAGGACGCCGTCGTTGTGGAGCAGCTACAGAGAGACAGACGAGTGACCGGGGTCGAGGGTGACCCACGTGTCCAGGACCTGCGCGGGGCAGTGGCCCGCTTGCGCCGTCAGCTGGCCGTACTTCCAGGGGAATTACCGGACCGGGCCGCCGCCGATGACGAGCTGGCCGCACTGGACGCGATGGTGAGTCATGGGCTGCCGGAAGTGCCCCGGCTGCGCCGTTCGCTCCTGCTGATCGCCGGGGCGGTCGGGTCGGTGAGTGCGCTGTCCCCTGCGCTGGCGGAGGTCCGTGCGGGCATCGACCGCTTCGGTGAGCTCCCGCGCGCACGGTGACCGCGAGCGCGGAGCCGGGAGCGACTCCCGGTACGCCGGCGCCGGAAGCGGGCCGGGTGGGCCGGTGAAGGGACCAGGACCCGCGTGAAGGGACCAGGACCCGCCCTGCTGGTGCGCTGAATCCGCCCGCGAACCAACGGCGAGCCCGCCGAGAGGACCGCGCGGGGAAGCGGCGTCGTACGCCGCCTCCCGGCCCGCGAGAGGCCCGCTGAGGGCCCGTCGCGCCTTACGCCGGCGTCTGGTTCGCCAGCGCCACCGACAGCTGCGCCGCGACGTCCTGGAGCACCGGCACGATCTTGTCCGTCGAGGCCTCGGTCACGCGGCCGGTCGGGCCGGAAATGGAGATTGCCGCCGAGGTGGGGGAGTTGGGCACCGGCACCGCGAGGCAGCGGACGCCGATCTCCTGCTCGTTGTCGTCGACCGCATAGCCCAGGCGGCGGACGTCGGCGAGCGCTTCGAGGAAGCGGTCCGGGTCGGTGATCGTCTTCTCGGTCGCGGCGGGCATGCCCGTACGGCCGAGCAGCGCGCGGACCTCCTCCGGGGCGTGATGGGCCAGCAGGGCCTTGCCGACGCCCGTGGAGTGCGGGAGCACCCGCCGGCCGACCTCGGTGAACATCCGTACCGCGTGCCGCGACGGCACCTGGGCGACATAGACGATCTCGTCGCCGTCGAGCAGCGCCATGTTGGCGGTCTCGCCGGTCTCCTCGACCAGGCGGGCCAGGAACGGCCGCGCCCACGTACCGAGCAGCCGCGAGGAGCTCTCGCCGAGCCGGATCAGCCGGGGCCCGAGTGCGTAGCGGCGGTTGGGCTGCTGCCGGACGTAGCCGCAGGCGACGAGCGTGCGCATCAGGCGGTGGATGGTGGGCAGCGGCAGTCCGCTGCTGCCGGAGAGCTCGCTCAGGCCGACCTCGCCACCGGCGTCGGCCATCCGCTCCAGCAGGTCGAAGGCGCGCTCGAGGGACTGGACGCCGCCGCTGGCGCCTGCGGGCTTGGCTTCGGCGGCGGAGGTGCTGGCGCTGGACGGCGGCACGTCGCGTTCCTTTCGGGGCGGGGATCGGTCTCGGCTGGGCTAGCGGGCGCCGGGCCCGACCGGAGAAGCCTACCGGTCCCCTTACGTTGACACACGGCCTCTCGCACACTCGTTCGCGCCGGTCAGGCCCTCTTTGTCCCACGGTGTGGGCCGTTCGGCAAGCCGCTAGCCCCGATCCCTTGACGGTGCCAGTGGCCATAGCTACGTTCTGCTGCGCGAAACCTACTGTCCATTCTGTGGAATCCTCCAAATCGCTGGAGAGTCATGCGCATTCTCGTCATGAACCCGAACACCACGGCTTCCATGACCGCCTCGATCCGCGCCACCGCCACCGCGGCCGCCGCCCCGGGCACCGAGATCATCGCCACCGAACCCCTGTGGGGCCCGGAGTCGATCGAGGGTCACTTCGAGGGCTATCTCAGCGCCGCGGCGGTCCTGGACCGGCTCGCCACCCTAGAGATGAACTTCGATGCGCTGGTCATGGCCGGTTTCGGGGAGCCGGGCCGGGAGGGTGCCCAGGAGCTGCTGGACGTGCCCGTCCTGGACATCACCGAGAGTGCCGCCCAGATGGCGATGATGCTCGGCCACGCCTACGGCATCGTCACGACCCTCGACCGGGCCGTCCCGCAGATCCAGGACCGGCTGCTGACCGCCGGGCTGCTCCAGCGCTGCGCCGCGGTCCGCGGCACCGGGCTCGGTGTGCTGGAGCTGGAGCAGGACGGGGAGCGGACCGTCGAGGTGATCATCGAGACCGCCCGCGAGGCCGTCCGGGCCGGTGCCGAGGTGATCTGCCTGGGCTGCGGCGGGATGGCCGGGCTCCAGGAGAAGGTCGGCGCGGCGCTCGGGGTGCCCGTGGTGGACGGCGTCGCCGCGGCGGTGAAGTTCGCGGAGGCGGTCGTCGGCCTCGGGCTGACCACCAGCACGGGGCGGAGCTTCGCGCCGCCCCGCCCCAAGGTCATCGGCTCCTGGCCGCTGAGCACGCATCTGCGCCCGTCCGCGGTACGCGCTCAGGCCTCCCCATGTCACACCGAATTTTCCGCACAGACATCAGGCATCTGACAACTGGCCCCTAAGCTCCACCCAACCTGCCTGGGAGGACACGTGACAACACCCCCGAAGCCCCCGCAGCCGGACCCGCGCCTCTTCAACGAGGACCTCGCGCCGGCCCCAGAGCGCAAATGGGGCACGTACAGCATCTTCGCGCTGTGGATGTCCGACACCCACGCCATCAGCAACTACGCCTTCGCCGCCAGTCTGTTCGTGCTGGGCCTGCCCGCATGGGAGGTGTTCGTGGCGCTGCTGGCCGGTATCTCGATCGTCTACTGGCTGATGAACCGCATGGGGCATGCGGGGCACCGGACCGGCGTTCCCTACCCGGTACTCGCCCGCGCCAGCTGGGGCGTCTACGGCGCCAACATCCCCGCCCTGCTGCGCGCGATCATGGCCGTGGCCTGGTACGGCATTCAGACCTGGCTGGCCTCGACCGCCGTGGTCCTGCTGACGCTTCAGCTCGCGCCCGGACTGGAGGCCTATCACCACAACTCGGTGCTGGGACTGTCCACCCTGGGATGGACCGCGTTCCTGGTGATGTGGGGGCTCCAGGCCGTGCTGCTGACCCGCGGGATGGAGTTCATCCGCAAGGTCCAGGACTTCGCGACCGGCCCGGTGGTCTGGCTCGTCGTCCTCGCGCTCGCGGTCTATCTGGTCGTCAAGGCCGGCGGTGACATCTCGCTGACCCGCAGCCTCACCGGTCTCAGCGGCACGGCGCAGGTCGAGCAGAGCCTGATCGCGGTCAGCCTGACCGTCGCCACGTTCCTGACGCTGGTCCTCAACTACGCCGACTTCGCCCGCTTCACGCCCGACCACCGCTCCTACCGGCGCGGCAACCTGATCGGGCTGCCGGTGAACTTCACCGCCTTCGCGGTCGTCGCCGTCCTCGTCACCGCGGGCACGATCTCGGTCTTCGGCGAGGCGATCTACGACCCGGTGAAGGTGATCCAGAAGATCGACAACCCGGTGGTCACCGTCATCGGCGCGCTGGCCTTCATCGTCGCCACCATCGGCATCAATGTCGTCGCCAACTTCGTCTCGCCCGCCTACGACTTCGCCAACCTCGCGCCGAAGTACCTGAACTTCAAGCGCGGCGGCATGATCACCGCGGTGCTGGCCATCGTCGTCATGCCCTGGAAGCTGTACTCCTCGGCGCTGGTGATCCAGTACTTCCTGGGGGCGCTGGGGGCCTTCCTCGGCCCTCTGGTGGCGATTCTGCTCGTCGACTACTACCTGGTGCGCCGCGGCCGGATCGATGTCGATGCGCTGTTCTCGACCGATGCCCGCGGCGCGTACTTCTACCGCAGGGGCTTCAACCCGAAGGCCGTCACCGCTTTCCTGCCGGCCGCCGCGGTCTCCGCCGCGCTCGCCCTGGTCCCGGCCTTCGATGCGGTGGCGCCGTTCTCCTGGATCTTCGGAATGGGGCTTTCCGGCGGGCTCTACCTCCTGGTCGCCGGCCGCGACCGGTCCGCGACGGGCGCCGCCCCGGTCCCGGACGAGATCATCCCGTCGCAGGTCAGGGCGGCTGTGGAGGAGGAGCCGGTGGTGTCAGGGGGAGTCGGTCCGGCCGGTGCGCCGGTGCCGGTGAAGGGGTCTTGACGGGCCGCGGTCCGGAGTGAAGACTCATTCAACAGACTGTTGAATTTCGCAGTCGTCCTGCGTGCCTTCCGTGCCCCGGGCACCACGGCCTCCTCGGCGGCCGTGCACCGCGCACGCCATCACGCCACGATGAAGACAGATACGAGGAGGGGACCGGGTGTCCGAAACAGAGCTGGTGCTGCGCTCCACACGCGTCGTCACCCCACAGGGGACGCGCGCGGCGTCCGTCGTCGTCAAGGACGGCAGGATCGCCGCGGTGCTGCCGCACGACGCCGAGGCTCCGGCCGGGGCGCGGGTCCGGGACTTCGGTGACGACGTCCTGCTGCCCGGCCTCGTCGACACCCACGTCCACGTCAACGACCCGGGCCGCACCGAGTGGGAGGGCTTCTGGACGGCCACCCGCGCGGCCGCGGCGGGCGGTATCACCACCCTCGTCGACATGCCGCTCAACAGCCTCCCGCCCACCACCACCGCCGCCCACCTCGACACCAAGCGCGAGGTCGCCCGCAGCAAGGCCCATATCGACGTCGGCTTCTGGGGCGGCGCCATCCCCGGCAACGTCAAGGATCTGCGTCCGCTGCACGACGCCGGCGTCTTCGGCTTCAAATGCTTTCTGTCGCCTTCCGGTGTGGACGAGTTCCCCGAGGTCGACCAGGAGCAACTGGCCGCCGCCCTCGGCGAGATCGCCGGTTTCGACGGCCTGCTGATCGTGCACGCCGAGGACCCCGGCCATCTGGACGCGGCCCCCGAGCCGCACGGCGCCAAGTACGCCGACTTCCTCGCCTCCCGCCCCCGCGCCTGCGAGAACGACGCCATCGCCGGGCTGATCGCGCTCGCCAAGCGGCTCGACGCACGGGTGCACGTCCTGCATCTGTCCTCCAGCGACGCGCTGCCGCTGATCGCCGCCGCCAAGCGCGAGGGTGTCAAGATCACCGTCGAGTCCTGCCCGCACTTCCTGACCCTGACCGCCGAGGAGATCCCGGACGGGGCAACGGAGTTCAAGTGCTGCCCGCCGATCCGTGAGGCCGCCAACCAGGACGCGCTGTGGGAGGGACTGGCCGACGGCACCATCGACTGCATCGTCTCCGACCACTCGCCCTCCACCGCCGACCTCAAGACCGCCGACTTCGGTGCGGCCTGGGGCGGCATCTCCTCCCTCCAGCTCGGCCTGCCGGCCATCTGGACCGAGGCCCGCAAGCGCGGCCACACCCTCGACGACGTCGTGCGCTGGATGGCCACCGCACCCGCGGCCCTGGTCGGCCTCGGCCAGAAGGGCGCCATCGAGCCCGGCCGGGACGCGGACTTCGCGGTCTTCGCACCCGACGAGACCTTCACCGTCGACCCGCAGGCCCTCCAGCACCGCAACAAGATCACCGCGTACGCCGGCAAGACCCTGCACGGCGTCGTACGGTCCACCTGGCTGCGCGGCCGGCAGATCACCGACGGCGCCACCCTCACCGAACCCACCGGCGAACTGCTCGAACGGCCGCACCGCGCATGACCACCGCCGGCCTCCCCCACTACACCGGCGACGCCGGCCCCTACGCGGGCGGCGACCCCTACGCCGACTACCGCACCCCCGGCCCCGACGGCTTCCCCTTCACCCACCTCCCCGACCTCGCCGACCGGCGGCTGGGCGCGGGTGTGCTCGCTGCCAATGACGAGTTCTTCGCCGAGCGGGAGAACCTCCTGCGGCCCGAGCCCGCCCACTTCGACCCCGGGGCCTTCGGCCACAAGGGCAAGATCATGGACGGCTGGGAGACCCGCAGACGCCGCGGCCCCGACGGTGCGCACCCGTTCCCGGCGGACGAGGACCACGACTGGGCGCTGATCCGGCTCGGGGCGCCCGGAGTGATCCACGGCATCGTCGTCGACACCGCCCACTTCCGCGGCAATTACCCCCAGTCCGTCAGCGTCGAAGGCACCTGCCGCGAGGGCTCCCCGTCGCCGGCCGAACTCCTCGCCGACGACGTGCCCTGGACGACCCTCGTCCCGCGCACCGAAGTCGGCGGGCACGCCGCCAACGGCTTCGTCGTCGACACCGCCCGCCGCTTCACCCATCTGCGTCTCAACCAGCATCCCGACGGCGGCATCGCCCGACTCCGGGCCCACGGCGAGGTCGTCCCCGCGCCCGGCTGGCTGGCCGCGCTGGGCACGTTCGACGTCGCCGCCCTGGAGAACGGCGGTCAGGTCGAGGACGCCTCGGACCGCTTCTACTCCTCGCCCACGCACACCATCCAGCCGGGCCGCTCCCGCAAGATGGACGACGGCTGGGAGACCCGGCGCCGCCGCGGCACCGGCAACGACTGGGTCCGCTACCGCCTCACCGAACAGTCCGTGATCCGCGCGGTGGAGATCGACACCGGCTGCCTCAAGGGCAATGCGGCTGGCTGGGCAGCGCTGTCCGGACGCGACGGTGAGCACGGCGAATGGACCGAACTCCTGCCCCGCACCCGCCTGCAACCCGACACCGTCCACCGCTTCCTGCTCGCCGGCGCACCGCCCGCCACCCACGTCCGGATCGACATCTTCCCGGACGGCGGCATAGCCCGGCTGCGCCTGCACGGCTCACTCACCGAGGAGGGCGCCCGCCGGCTCGGCGCCCGCCACGACGAGCTGAGCGGCTGACCGCGGCGCGGCGGCTCCTACGGCCGGCGGCTCCGGCCTTGCCGGTAGGAGCCGCAGGCCGGACCGGATCAGTCGGCGACGGAGTTCCAGAACATGAGTTCATACGCCTGGAGAAGGCGGCCGTAGCGGTGCGCCGTGGCCGGCTCCGCCTGGCGGGTGTCGAGGCCGTGCTGCACCGCCTCGCGCGCCTTCTCCGCGAGGGCCGGTGACGGCTCGGCGAAGAGGCCGAAGAACCCACGGGCCTCCTCGGGGAAGGCGTAGTGGCCTCGCATCGCCGCCTCGACGACGGCGCAATAGCCGCCCCAGGCCGCGAAGTTGGCGGTCAGGGCGATCGCCACATCGGCCGGCTCACCGCCCAGGGCGAGCCGCGCCGCATAGGACGGGTACGCCTGGCAGCCGGGGCGCGGCTGATACTCCGCGATGTCCCGTCCGGTCAGCCCGCAGGCGTCCGCCAGCCCGGCCAGCCGCTTCATGGCCAGCGTCTCGCCCTGGGCGAGCAGATCGAAGAAGTCGGCCACGGGCGGGTCGCCGTCCGCCCGCCGCGCCAGATGCTGGAAGCTGAGCCGGTCGGCCGCGATCACCTGGTGCTCTTCGAGGGCGAAGGTGGCGAACACGGAGCGCGGCGCCTCACCGGCCTCGATCCGAGCGACCAGCCGGTTGGCGCCGGGGTCCGGGACGAGTGCACGGACCGCGTCGTCCAGCACGGCGGCCGCGGTCGGACGAGGGGCATCGGGCGCAAGTCGGGCCATGGGTCGGTCTCCTCCGGGGCGAGGGCGGCGGCCAGGGCCTCAGAGTAGGGCGCACGGCGGAGACCGGGGGCGCGATGACGCGGCCGCCGGGAGAAAAGGCCTCTCCCTTCAGCCCCTCGGATCCCCTCAGTGCAGAATCACCTCATTGACCTCGGGGGACGCCGCTCCGTCCCGCCAGACCAGGCGTACGGCCTCGATCGCCCCGTCGCCCGCCGGGAGCCGCGTATAGGCCCCGGACAGCGTGCCGAGCGTGCGCCAGGCTCCGCCCGCACGGACCTCGACCTTCGCCGCCCCGGCCGGTGCGCCCTGCGGCCGCAGGACGACCACGGACCGTGCCGCGCGGGGCGCGTCGGGCGTGTACTCCAGCGCCTCACCGGACTGCGCCGCCCGTGCCGCGCGATAGACGGTCGCCGGGTCACCGTCCGCCGCCGACCGCAATGCACTGCCGGCCTTCGCGGGCGGGCCGCCGGCCACCGTCACCGCATCGGCCCCGGCCACCGCGAACTCCCGCACCACCAGCCAGCTGTCCTGCGCCTGCGTGGCCCGAGCGCGGACGTACCGGGCCTTGGTACCGGCCGGCGGCTCGACACTGACCTCGGCCTTCCTGTCGAACGCGGCCAGTTGCTGCCAGTTCTTGTTGTCCGACGAGTACTCCAGGACACCGTGCCGCAGATAGTCGTCCGGGCTGCCGCTCTTGCCCATCGCCAGCCGGACGGTGCCCAGCGGACGCTCGGCATGCAGATCCAGCCCCACGAAGGAACCGGTCTTGGGTCCCGCGCCGCTCCAGAAGTACGTGGTGTCATCACCGTCGGTCATCCGGGAGACCGCGTTGTCCTGGTAGACCGACAGATCCGTCGCCCCTTTCGGCCGGCCCACGACGCCCAGCGCCTCGTCGTGCGCGGCCACCGCATCCTCGACAAAGGTGTCCAGCACCCCGTCCGCCACCAGCACCGGGACCTTCTTCCCCGACATGTCGACATACACGAAGGACTTGGCGGTCTTCACCAACTCCGGTATCTGCTGCCGCAGTTGCCAGGCCTTCGCGCCGTCACCCGCCCTGGTCGCCTCGATCAGCCGCAGGGCGGTACGGGCCGCGACGCCCCAGGCATGGGTCGCATCCAGCCATGGCTCACTGTCCTCGACGAACCCCCGGTCGGCGAGCCGGTCCCGCAGCACCCCCGGCGCGTCCTGCAGGGTCCGCAGCACCCCGTCCAGTCGTCGCGCCTGCCCGTCCTTGCCGAACTCCGCGATGGCGGCGGCCAGTTCGGGTGCCTGCTTCGGGTTGAGCGACGAGGCGTAATGGGCGTCGGCGAAGGCCCGCAGCGCCCGTGCCGTACGGGCGTCGCCACCGGCCGATTCCTCGATCGCCGCACCCCAGGAGGCGCGGGCGTCGTACGCCGCGTCGTTCCACGCGTAGTCGGCCACCGTGAACAGCGCGAGCTTGGACGCGGCAGGCTGGATCATCGGGTTCGCGGTGATCCCCGCCAGCTGCTCCGGCAGCCCCTTCTCCCGTCCGTTGAACGGCCCGAGCAACAGCCGGTTGGTCACATAGTCATTGACCGGATAGTTGTCCCACGTCAGGATCCGGTGCCCGAACACCTCCCGGGCCTGCCGCGCCTGGGCGACGGTCATCGTCGGCGCGATCACCCCCACGCCCGTCCACTCGACCAGCACGTTCCCGTCCAGCTTGGCGGCCAGCGCCTTCTTGTACGGCGACGGCTTCACGTCGTAGTACTCCGTCGGCACCATCTGGAGCGGCTCGGCGCCCGGATGCGTGGCGATGAACTCCTGATTGACGCGATTGAGCAGATGCGCCTGCGCCGCCCCTGCCGCCCCGCCGCCGGTCCCGAAGGCGTCCTTGTCCGCCGCGCAGTTCCAGTCCGTGTAACTGATGTCGTCCAACGGCACCGCGAAGGTCCGCACACCGATGTCCCACAGGGTCTGGAACTTGGCGGTCAGCGCCTTGAGATCCGCGTCGGAGCTGTAGCAGACGGACAGCCCCGGGGAGAGCGCATAGGTGAACTCCACATGCCGCTCGTGCGCCCGGTCCACCAGCTCCTTGATCTGCGCCAGCTGCTGCGCGGGGTACGGGTCACGCCACTTCTCCCGCAAATAGGCGTCGTCCTTCGGCGAGTACACATAGATGTTCATCTTGTGCTCGCCGTAGAAGTCGAGTTGGTCGAGCCGGGCGTCATGCGACCAGGGAGTTCCGTAGAAGCCCTCGATGACACCGCGCAGCGGAGTGGCAGGCCAGTCCCGTACGGCGGTGCCCCGCACCTGGGCACCCGGCCGCTCCCGGTGGGGCAGCAACTGCCGCAGCGACTGCGCGGCGTAGTACGTCCCGGTGGCGTCCTTGCCGGACAAGGCGATCCGCCCCTCGCCGACGGCCAGCGCGTAGCCCTCGGCGGGCAGCCCCTCGCTGCCCCGCGCCCCCAGCCCCTTCAGCGCCTGCGCCGCGCCCGCGCCGTCCACATACACCGTCAACTGCCCATGCCCCGGCGCCCGCTCCGCCCGTACGACCCGGTCGGCACCGGCGTCCTTGAGCGACTTCTCGACGACGGCCAGCGCCGGGGCGTCGGCGTCCGGCCCGGCGACGACGGTCACGGACGGGGTGATGGTGACCAGGTCGGACCGGCTCTGAACGGAACGGGGCGTGGGGGAGAGGGAACGGGTAGCGGCCCCTGCGGGTCTGTCCCCGGGGCCGTCATGCCCCGCATTCCCCCCGGCGCCCGGCGGCCCCGCCATGCCCGTCAGGGGGATCACAGCCAAAGCCATGGCCCACGCGGTGGCCGCCGCGGTGCGCGTACGGTGCATCCTTCGGTCCTCCTCGGTGCAGCGAGGTGCAGGGACGAGAGGCGTGCGAGCCCTTCGCGCCAGCACCCTTCACCTGCCCACCGCACCAGGGCAATGGACTTTCGAACCGAAGAGATGGACGTTGCCGAAGCCGAGGCAGCGGCCCCGCCCGCCGCCAGGCGCAACGGCGAACAACCACCACGGCGGGAAAGCCGAAAACGTGGGCCGAAACCCAAGCGCAGCGTCACGCGTCACCGCGTTTTGGCGACGATCACCAGGAAGCTCAGGAACGCCAACAGCACATGCGTCGCCACGACATAGATGAACACGCGCACATACAGCCCGCGCGGTGGCGTGTCCTCCTTGTAGGCCGAGGCGGCGGGTGCCGCCTCGGGGAGCGGCTCCGCTGACGGGGGAGCGGCAGGAGTGGTCTGATCGGACACGACGTAGGGTCCTTCCTTCAAGAACGGCGCCGAGGGCTCACAGCCCGCGGCGCCTCGCGTCGTCGCCGAGGCACAGCTCGGCGGTCCCGCTCTGCAGCAACGTATGGACGAACAGCAGCTCGACCCCACCGTGTGACGCGGCGGCGATACGGTGCGGGGTGAGCGAGTCGAAGTGCGCGGCGTCGCCCGGGTCCAGCAGATGCACCGCCGCGCCGAGCGTCAGCCGCAGCCGTCCGTCGAGGACGTACAGCCACTCCTCGCCCGGGTGCACCCGCACCAGATCGCCCTGGGCCCGCTGGGGCACATGGACCCGCAGCGACTGCAGGGCGCGCCCGGCGCCGCCCACCGGCCAGTACGTCCAGCCGCCGGCCTCCGACGGCTCCGTACGGCCCGCGCGGATGATCGGGTCCCGCTCCGGCACGGTCTCGCCGAGCAGGTCGGATACCGTGGTGCCATAGGTACGGGCCAGCGCCAGCAGCATGGGCAGTGAGGGCTGCCGCTGATTGGTCTCCAGCCGCGACAGATGCGCGGGCGAGAGTCCCACCAGCCGGGCCGCGGTCTCCAGCGTGAGACCACTGCGCTTGCGCAGGTCACGAAGGCGCGGCGCGACGGTGGACAGATCCTCCGGCGGAGTGCCGGAGGGCTCGTCGGGGAGCTCGGTCATATCCCCGGTATAACGACACTTCACCTCTCAGGCAAAAGATTTGCCTCAGAGGCAAACGCATGCGGTGCGGGGCGGGCTCACCGTCCGGCGCTCCGCCCCCAACCCCAGTGGCTGCTCCCGCCCGCTCGGGGTCTCATTTCCCGGCGGCGTCCTCCGGGTACCACCGCAGCTCCACGGTGTTCCCGTCCGGGTCCTGTACGTAGATCGACTGGGCCTCGCCCCGTGCCCCGGAACGGCTGCCCGGCCCCTCCAGTACGGTGAACCGGCCCGAGTCGATGACCTCCTGCCAGTCCAACGGCTCGACGACCAGGCAGATGTGATCCACGTTCGCTTCGCCGCGGGGGCGGGCGACCAGGTCGATGATCGCGGTCGGGCTGATCCGCGCGGACGGGAACGGGTCGGTGCCGGCCCGCCACTCGTCCACCCGGACCGGCTCCAGCCCGAGCGTCCCGCAGTAGAAGTCCAGCGCACGCTCGACGTCCTGCACGTTGAGCACCAGATGATCGAAGTCCTTGACGCGCATGGGGCATCCCTCCAGTGAGGTGATCCGACCCAGAGGCCGGTCCGGTCCGGTGCGGCCCGCTCCGGTGCCACCAGGTCCGGGCCGCCGGTTCGGACCGCTCCCGGTGCAGCCCTGTCCGCATCGCTCCACCGGACCGATCCGATCCACGGTGAATTCAACCCGAACCTCGCCCGGACTCATTCCGGGTCTGCCCGGACCCGTCCTCCCGTTCCCGTCCCGGACCTGTCCTGAACCTGTCCTGGAGCCGCCCCTCCGGCCCGGCCCCGGCCCGCATCCCTCCGGCCGCGGTCAACCTTGGGGCGGGATGGTTCATCCGGCCGGATTCATCGGACCGGTGCACCAGCCCGGTGCATCGGGCCGGTGCCTCAGGCCGGTTCAGTCGGGCAGAGCCACGGTGAGATCGACCTCGACGAGCTGTCCGGGGAAGGCCAGCTGTGAGATGCCCAGGAGGGTGCTGGCAGCGCTGAGGGCCGGAGCGAGGGGGGAGTCGGTGAGCCGTCGCCAGGCCGTCCACAGGACCTCGGTCTCCTCGCTGCATACATAGATCACCGTGCGCAGCACGTCCTCCGGCTTGGCCCCCACGGCCCCCAGGGCGGTCAGTGCGTTCGCCGCGACCTGGTCGATCTGGAGGCCGAGGTCTCCGTCGCCCACGAGGGAACCCGCGTTGTCCAGCGGGCACTGGCCCGCCAAGTAGGCCGTCCGGCCGGCCTCGACGACGGTGATGTGGTGGTAGCCGGGCGTGGGGTGCAGCTGCTCGGGATTCATGCGGGTGATCTTCGCGTTCATGCCCGGAGTGTCATGTGCCTGCGACGGCCATGCAAGCTGATTTCTCACGGGTCGAGACGATGGATCCTGTTTTGGTGCCCTCGGGGTCGTGCCTCCGGTGACATGGGCGTGCGGCGACGTGAGTTCGGCCCGGTGCGTCCGCAGGCCGTCGGCGGCCGGCGCGCCTCTCGCCGTCCGGCGGTAATGAGGCCGGTGGGGGCGCGGGCGCAATGCTGGTGGGACGCAGGTGCAATATGGGGATGATTGGGGCGGTTGGTGGGCGTGATGTGGTGAACTCCCTGCAAACTTCGGCCCGTTGGGATTGACAGGATCATGTCTACGCGCGTCATTCTGGTGAGCATGAGAATCCCCCCACGGATCACCAGGATCGGCGCCGCCGGCGCCCTCGCTTCGGCCCTTCTCATCGGCGGGACCGCGGTCACCGCCTCGCCTGCCGTCGCCACGACCCACACGGCCACCTCGTACGCCGCGGCGGCGCACGTCACGTCCGTGCACGTCAAGGGCGTCGGCAACGTCTGCTACTCCAAGTTGCCTTCGCAGGCCCACGACACCCTCGACCTGATCGCGAAGGGCGGGCCCTACCCGTACCCGAAGGACGGGACGGTCTTCGACAACCGGGAGGGCATCCTCCCGTCCCAGAGCTCCGACTACTACCACGAGTTCACCGTCATCACGCCGGGCTCCCCCGACCGCGGTGCGCGACGCATCGTGGCCGGCGAGAAGAAGGACGAGGACTACTACACCGCCGACCACTACAAGACGTTCGATCTCGTCGACCGCAGCTGCTGAGACCGACGGCTGAGCGGCCGGAGAGCAGCACCACAACCGAACAACGGGGGCGGCGGGCCGGTCAGGGCCTGTTGTCCCAACCCGCGGCGGCCGGGGTGCACATGCACCCCGGCCGCCGCCGTGCTGTGCGCCGGAGCTGCGCTCCCCTGCCGTGCGCCCCCTCCCACCTCCCTCTTCTCCCCATTCTTGGCAGAAGGGGCGCAGAGGGCGCACCCCCGCGAGAGGATTGTCAGTGGCTGCCGGTAGCGTTTCGACAGAAACGAGGAGCGGGCGGGCATCAGCGGAAAAAGACCATGTGCGGTCAGCTGCTGCGGCACGCCCCGGAAAGTGCCGTATACGCCGTGGGGCACGGCGAGCCGGCATGGAGCGTTGGAGACAAGGAAGGACGGCGAACTGCCGTGTATCGCTGGGAGATCACCCGGGCCGCACTGGCGCAGCGGGTTTTCGCCATCGTCCGTAGCAGAACCTATGACGAGGCGAGCGCCACGGCCGACACTCTGCTGTCAGCCGGCATCACCAGCCTGGAGATATCCCTCACCACCCCCTTCGCCCTGGAGGCGGTCACGACGCTCACCCGTGAGCTGGGTGACGACGCCATCATCGGCGCGGGCACGGTCCTTGACGCGGTATCGGCGCGCATGGCGGTCGACGCGGGTGCCCGCTACCTCGTCTCGCCGAGCCTTGACGCCGAGGTCATCCGTACCGGCCACCGCTACGGCATCCCGGTCTTCCCCGGGGTGTCGACGCCCACCGAGATGGTCCGTGCGCTCGAACTCGGCGCGGACGCGCTCAAGCTGTTCCCCGCCTCGGCGCACGACCCGTCCTGGCTGACGGAGGTCCGTGCCTCACTTCCGCAGGTGCCGCTGTTGCCGACGGGCGGGGTGACGGTCGACAGCGCGCCGGAGTGGATCGCGGCGGGGGCCGTTGCCGTGGGCATGGGGACGGCGCTCTCCGAGGGCGACCGTGACACCGTTGCCAAGCGCGTCGCCGACCTCCTCAGCCGGATCGACGAGGCCGCTCCCCACCGCCCGACGACCAGGGGCACCGCGGACCTGTACGAGGACTGACGGCTCGCCGGCGCGCCGCGGCCTGGGCCCTCCGGCCATCCACCGTCCCACTGGCCGGTCAAGGGGTTCACCTGAACCACGGGCTCTGCCACCCTGAGCGCTTCGATCATGTGATCACGCTGCCGCGTACCGGAGTCACAGGAGCCGTCATGAAGCGCGTCGCCACCCTCTCCGCCCTTGCCTGCCTGCTCGCCGTCACCGCCGCCGCCCCGGCGGTGTCCAACGCACCCGCCGCGGGAGGGGACGCCACACCCGTAGCCCGCGGGAAGGCGTCGGCCCTCGACACCGTCCCCCGGCGCGGGGTGCTGCGGGTCTGCACCACCGGCGACTACCGCCCCTTCAGTCACCGCGACCCCAAGACCGGCACCTACAGCGGTGTGGACATCAAGATGGCCGAGGATCTCGCCAAGAGCCTCGATGCCACACCCCGTTACGTGGCCACGACCTGGGCCGAGCTCGTCGGCGACCTCTCGGCCGGCCGCTGCGACATCGCCATGGGCGGTGTCTCGGTCACCCTCCCGCGCGCCCGCTCCGTCTACTTCAGCGAGCCCACCCGCACCGACGGCAAGACGCCCATCGTGCGCTGCGCGGACAAGGACACGTACCAGACCCTGCGGCAGATCGACCGGCCCGGAACGAAGGTCATCGTCAATCCCGGCGGCACCAACGAGGAATTCGCCCGCGCCCACCTCAAGCAGGCCACCATCACGGTCCACCCGGACAACACGACGATCTTCGACGAGATCATCGCGGGCCGGGCGGACGTGATGATGACCGATGCCGGTGAGACCCGCTACCAGGCCAAGGTCCACCCTGAACTCTGCTCACTGCACCCGGACAAGCCGTTCTCCTTCTCCGAGAAGGCCTACGCCCTGCCCCGCGGCGACGACGAGTTCAAGGCGTATGTGGACCAGTGGGTGCACCTGGCCACCCATGACGGGACGTACCGCAAGTACGAGGACGCCTGGATGAAGTAGCACCGTGGATGCGTGTCGTTTTGGAGAGCTGGCTCTAATATCGACCAGGTCTTCGGAGGTACGGGCGAGAGGCGGATGGCGAGATGGCCGGTGTGGTGCGGGAGAGCCCGGTGCGGGAAGGTGCGGTGAGTGCGGTGCTCGACCTTGCCGCGGCGCAAAAGGCGCTGGACGCGCAGCCGTTCAGCAGGCTGGTGCAGGCGCGGATCACCGAGTTCGGGCACGGTGTGGCGACGCTGGAGATCGATATCCGCGAGGAACTCCTGCAACAGCACGGATTCGTGCACGGCGGAGTGTTGTCGTACGCCGCCGACAACACCCTTACCTTCGCCGCGGCCACGGCCCTGGGCACGGCCATCGTCACCGGCGGCTTCTCCATCCAGTATCTGCGCCCGGCCGTCGGCCGTACGCTGCGCGCCCGTGCCGAGGTCGTCCAGGCCGGGCGCCGGCAGGCCGTGTGCCGCTGCGATCTGACGGTGATCGGTGCGGAGGGGGAGGAGAGCGTGTGCGCGGTGGCGCAGGGGACGGTACTGCCCCTCAACGGGCCGGCGGGCGGCAACGGTGAGGGGTAGTCGGGGCCCGGCGCTTCAGCCGTCGGCGGGAGGGCGCGAGCCGCCACCGCTACGCGTGTCGGTGTCGGCGTCGGTGCTGAGGTCCGTGTCGGCGTCGGCGCTCGCGTCGGCCCCGGCGCCGGCCTCCCCCTGTGACGCCTGATGCCCGAGGACATTGACGACCCGGCCGTTCGGGTCCTTGACGAAGAAGCGGCGGACGCCCCACTCCTCGTCCTGGAGCGTCCGGACGATCTGTGCGCCGGTGGCCAGCACGGCTGCGTAGGCCGCGTCCACGTCATCGACCTCGATGCTCATGTCGGGGGTGACCGGGGCGGTTTTGTCATGCGTCATGAAGATGAGCTGCGCGGTGGGGTTGCTGGGGGACGCGAGAGTCATGACCCACCCCAGGTTCATGACTTCCTCGAGTCCCAGCAGGCCGTAGAACGTGCGGGTTTCCTCCAGGTCGTCGGACTGGATGTCGGGGACGACACGACGTACGCGCATGACGGGTGACTCCTCGGGGAGGGGGCGGTGGTTTCGCGGTGGAACGGCTTCCCCCGCATCCGTTCCTCCCACTGCCGGGGCGAACCGGCGGAGGTGCACCCGCTCCGGTGGATGTGACCGACGAGGGCAGTGTGCCGGCCGCGGCGCCGCAAGTGGCCGTCCCCGGGCCACCCCGGATCCCCGAACCGGGAAGGCGGCCTCTCCACCTGCCCTTGTCCGGACAATGTGACCTCCGGACTTCCCGTCATCTGCCCGGACGGATACGCTCGCGAGCGTGGGGAAACGCGAATCAGAAGAAGCCCTGGGCGCCGAGAGTCCCGTCCAGTTCAGCGTGGACCGGAGCAGTCCGGTCCCGCTGTATTTCCAGCTGTCCCAGCAGCTGGAGGCCGCGATCGAGCACGGCAGGCTGGCCCCCGGAAGTCTGCTCGGCAACGAGATCGAGCTCGCCGGCCGGCTCGGCCTGTCCCGGCCGACGGTGCGGCAGGCGATCCAGTCGCTGGTCGACAAGGGGCTGCTGGTGCGCCGTCGCGGCATCGGCACCCAGGTCGTCCACAGCCAGGTCAAGCGCCCGCTGGAGCTGAGCAGCCTCTACGACGACCTGGAGGCGGCCGGGCAGAAGCCGGCCACCCGCGTGCTGCTCAACACCACCACCACGGCCGACGCCGAGGTCGCCGCCGCGCTGGGGATCGCCGAGGGGGACGAGGTCGCGCTGGTCGAGCGGCTGCGGCTGACGCATGGCGAGCCCGTCGCGCATCTGCGCAATCACCTCCCCGTGGGGCTGCTGAAGCTGGAGACCGCCGCGCTGGAGGAGACCGGTCTGTACCGCCTGATGCGGTCGGCCGGCATCACCCTGCACAGCGCTCGTCAGGCCGTCGGTGCGCGCGCCGCCACCGCCGAGGAGGGGCAGCGGCTCGACGAGCCCGAGGGCGCTCCGCTGCTCACGATGCAGCGGACGACGTTCGACGACACCGGGCGCGCGGTCGAGTTCGGCTCGCATGTCTATCGCGCTTCCCGTTACGCCTTCGAGTTCCAGCTGCTGGTACGGCCCTGAGCCCCTGAGTGGGGAGGGGACCGGCCCACTACCCGCCCCTCCTTGCCCTGAGCGCGGCGTGGGCCCCGTAGCGCCCCGAGTGCGCAACGCCGGGCCGGCCCTCCTGCGCCTGCGTGTCCGTGCGTGCCCATGCGTGCCGGTGCATGGCCGTGCCTGCCCCTGCATGTCCCTGACGCCGCCCCGGACCGGTCGATTCGCCGCCCCGGACCCGAGTCGGTGGGGCGGTATCTACCGCAATGCCCGGTTATGGTGCGCCGGTGCGGGGCCTCCTCGTCAGAATGTTCTGACAAACCATTGACGTGGCTCTGCGCGCGCCGTTACAAACTCCTCCAGCCGCATTCCGGCGGCCGGGAGAAAAGGCGGTTCCACGATGATCGGCGTGCGTACGGCTGGTCCCCTCACTGTCCGCAGCGTCGCGGTGCGCGGCGCCATCGCTTTACTGGCGACCGTCGCGCTGGCAAGCGGGTGCAGCGCCGCCGGCGGCGAGCACGCCGAGGGTGCGGGTGGCGGATCCGGCAAGGGCGCGGGCACCCCGCGCATGACCATCGGAATGGTCAGCCACTCCGGCGACGGCGACACCTTCTGGGACATCGTGCAGAACGGTGCCGAGCAGGCCGCCGCCAAGGACAACGTGAAGTTCCTCTACGCCCATGACAAGGAGGGCGCCCAGCAGGCCGCGCTGATCCAGTCGTACATCGACCAGAAGGTGGACGGGCTGATCGTCACCCTCGCCAAGCCGCAGGCCGTCAAGGCGGCCGTCCGCAAGGCCGTGGCGCAGGGCATCCCGGTCATCACCGTGAACTCCGGCGGCGAGTTCTCCAAGGCGTACGGGGCCCTGACGCATATCGGGCAGGACGAGTCGGTGGCCGGGCGCGCGGTCGGCGAGGAGCTCGACCACCGGCACGCGAAGAAGGTCCTCTGCGTCATCCACGAGCAGGGCAATGTGTCGCTGGAGGACCGTTGCGCGGGCGTGCGCAAGGCCTTCCACGGGACCGTCGAGAACCTCGATGTCGACGGCACCAACGCACCGTCCTCGCAGTCCTCGGTCGAGGCCAAGCTCCAGTCGGACAAGTCCCTCGACGCGATCGTCACGCTCGGCGCGCCGATGGCGGCGATCTCCGTCAAGGCCAAGGAGGAGGCGGGCAGCGCGGCCCGGATCGCGACCTTCGACCTGAACTCCGCCGTCGTCAAGCTGCTCAAGGCCAAGGACGTCACCTTCGCCGTCGACCAGCAGCCCTACCTCCAGGGTTACGAGGCGGTGGATCTGCTCTGGCTCCACAAGGCCAACGCCGATGTGCTCGGTGGCGGAAAGCCGGTGCTCACGGGGCCCGCGCTGGTCACCGAGAAGGATGTACCGAAGCTGACCGAATACACCGGGCGAGGCACCCGGTGAAGCCACAGGGAAGACGGGACCCGATGAACCGGGACAGATCACCGGTAACGGATACTTGGCCGGTTGGGCCCGGCCGACCGGCGCCGGAGGCGGTGCAGGACACCGCACGCGCACGGACCGGCCGGTCCGGACAGCGAATACAACCAACGCAGCCGACACGGCAACATCAGCGGGAAGGGCGAGTCCTCGTGGCACGGGTTCGAAGAAGGGGACGCGTCGTCAGCGCCGTGCTGGCGGCGGCGCTCGGCGCCTCCCTGGCGGGGTGCAGCAGCACCGGAGGCCTGCGCGCCGAGCAGGAGCGCGCCGCCAAGGCAGCCGGCGGCAAGGCCGCGGTGAACACCCCCAGGTGGACGTTCGCGATGGTCACCCACTCGGGAGACGGCGACACCTTCTGGGACATCGTCCAGAACGGCGCCCAGCAGGCGGCCGTCAAGGACAACATCAAGTTCGTCTACGGGCACGACAAGGAGGCCCAGCGGCAGAGCCAGCTGGTGCAGTCCTATATCGACCAGAAGGTCGACGGGCTGATCGTCTCGCTGGCCAAGCCCAACGCCATGAAGGATGTGGTCGCCAAGGCCGAGAAGGCCGGGATCCCGGTGATCACGGTGAACTCCGGCGCCGAGGAGTCCAAGGCGTTCGGGGCGCTCAGCCACATCGGCCAGGACGAGACGGTGGCCGGCGAGGCGGTCGGTGAGGAGCTGAACAAGCGCGGCCGCAAGAAGGCCCTGTGCATCCTGCACGAGCAGGGCAACGTCGGCCATGAGCAGCGCTGCGACGGCGCCGAGAAGACCTTCAAGGGCGATCTGCAGAAGCTGTATGTCGAGGGCACCAACATGCCCGACGTGCAGTCCTCCATCGAGTCCAAGCTCCAGTCGGACAGCTCCATCGACGCCGTCGTCACGCTCGGCGCCCCGTTCGCCCCCACCGCCGTCAAGGCCAAGGAGCAGGCCGGCAGCAAGGCCGAGATCGACACCTTCGACCTCAACGCCCAGGTCGCGACCGGCCTCAAGGACGGCACCCTCGGCTTCGCCGTCGACCAGCAGCCCTACCTCCAGGGCTACGAGGCGGTCGACCTGCTGTGGCTCTACAAGTACAACTCCGATGTCCTCGGCGGCGGAAAGCCGGTGCTCACCGGACCCCAGGTGATCACCAAGAAGGACGCCGCCGCGCTGGAGGACTACACGAAGCGGGGGACCCGATGAGCCACACCGACGCGGCGCCGCTGGGGCCCGCGGGACCGCCGGTCAAGAGCAACGGCGACGAACGGCTGCTGCACCGCTCCCTGGGGCGCCGGCTGATGGGCCGCCCCGAACTGGGCTCGGTCGTCGGCGCCGCCGCGGTCTTCGTGTTCTTCTCGATCGTCGCCGAACCGTTCCTTCGGGCCTCCAGCCTCTCCACCGTGCTCTACGCGTCCTCGACGATCGGGATCATGGCCGTGCCGGTGGCGCTGCTGATGATCGGCGGGGAATTCGATCTCTCGGCCGGCGTCATGGTCGTCAGCTCGGCGCTGATCTCCTCGATGTTCAGCTACCAGATGACGGCCAACACCTGGGTGGGCGTCGGGGTGTCCCTGCTGGTCACCCTGGCCATCGGGGCCTTCAACGGGCTGCTGCTGACCCGTACCAAACTGCCCAGCTTCATCATCACGCTGGGCACCTTCTTCATGCTGACCGGCCTCAACCTCGGCTTCACCAAACTGATCAGCGGCACCGTCTCGACGAAAACCATCGCCGACATGGAGGGCTTCGAATCGGCCCGTACGCTCTTCGCCTCGCATCTGACCCTCGGCAGCGTCGACATCCAGGTCACCATCCTGTGGTGGATCGTGCTGGTCGCCGTCGCCACCTGGATCCTGCTGCGCACCCGCGTCGGCAACTGGATCTTCGCGGTCGGCGGCAACGCCGACGCCGCGCGGGCGGTCGGCGTCCCGGTCGCCAAGACCAAGATCGGCCTCTACATGGGCGTCGCCTTCGCCGCCTGGGTCTCCGGCCAGCACCTGCTGTTCTCGTACGACGCGATCCAGTCCGGCGACGGTGTGGGCAATGAATTCCTCTACATCATCGCCGCGGCGGTCGGCGGCTGTCTGATGACCGGCGGCTTCGGCTCGGCGATCGGTGCCGCCGTCGGCGCCTTCATCTTCGGCATGGCCAGCAAGGGCATCGTCTACGCGCAGTGGAATCCGGACTGGTACAAGTTCTTCCTCGGCGCGATGCTGCTGCTCGCCACGCTACTGAACGCATGGGTCCGCAAGCGGGCGGAGGAAAAGGCATGACAGCGCTGGTCGAGCTGAGAGACGTCAGCAAGTACTACGGCAATGTCCGGGCACTGGAAGGCGTGTCCCTGGAGGTGCACGCGGGGGAGATCTCCTGTGTGCTCGGCGACAACGGCGCCGGCAAATCCACCCTCATCAAGATCATCGCGGGACTGCACCGGCACGACGCAGGATCCTTCACCATCGACGGCGAGGAGACCTCCCTCTCCTCCCCGCGCGAGGCCCTGGACCGGGGGATCGCCACCGTCTACCAGGACCTGGCCGTCGTCCCCCTCATGCCGGTGTGGCGGAATTTCTTCCTGGGCTCCGAGCCCACCACCGGCGTGGGGCCCTTCAAGCGGCTCGACGTCAAGACGATGCGCGAGACCACCCGCAGCGAGCTGCTGCGGATGGGCATCGACCTGCGCGATGTCGACCAGCCCATCGGCACCCTCTCGGGCGGCGAACGGCAGTGCGTCGCCATCGCCCGCGCCGTCTACTTCGGGGCCAAGGTCCTCGTCCTGGACGAGCCGACGGCGGCACTGGGCGTCAAGCAGTCCGGCGTCGTCCTCAAGTACGTCGCGGCCGCGCGGGACGCCGGGCTCGGCGTGGTGTTGATCACCCACAACCCGCACCACGCCTATCTCGTCGGCGACCGCTTCGTACTCCTCAAACGCGGCACGATGGCCGGCAGCCACGCCAAATCGGAGATCGCCCTGGAGGAGCTGACCCGTCAAATGGCGGGCGGCAGCGAGCTGGAACAGCTCAGCCACGAGCTGGCCCGGACCGCGACCCCGGAATTCCCCGGCGGTCACCGGCCCGAGTGATCACCCCCGTACCCCGCGCAGGCCCACGGGCCGCGCGGGGTGCATTACTCCCCGTCGCGGTGCGCCGGACGCCGCCGGTGATGCACAATCGCACCGAACCCGCACATCGAGGCCCCGGCCTCCCGAGACCCCGCAGGGACGAGACGACTCTTGCGAGCACGCAGCCGCCGCATGGGGGTGCCACCCGCGCCCCTCAGGCAATGGGGGAGCAACGGCGAAGAGGTGGGTCGATGAGCATGTACCGGGACCGGGTGCACCGAGGATCCGCCAGAGCCACCGTGCTGCGCACGGTCGGCACCCGTGAGCGGCGCTCGCATCTGACCGCCCCCCGGGTGCCCACCGTCGGCATCGACATCGGCGGCACCAAGGTCATGGCGGGCGTCGTCGACGCCGACGGCACCATCCTGGAGAAGGTCCGCACCGAGACGCCGGACAAGTCCAAGAGCCCCAGGGTCGTCGAGGACACCATCACCGAGCTGGTGCTCGACCTCTCCGACCGGCACGACGTCCATGCGGTCGGCATCGGCGCGGCCGGCTGGGTCGACGCGGACCGCAGCAAGGTGCTGTTCGCGCCGCATCTGAACTGGCGCAACGAACCGCTGCGCGACCGCCTCGCCGGCCGTCTCGCGGTCCCGGTCATGGTCGACAACGACGCCAACACCGCCGCCTGGGCGGAATGGCGCTTCGGCGCCGGCCGCGGCGAGGACCACCTCGTCATGATCACCCTCGGCACCGGCATCGGCGGCGCGATCCTGGAGGACGGCGCGGTCAAGCGCGGCAAGTACGGCGTGGCCGGTGAATTCGGCCATATGCAGGTCGTCCCCGGCGGCCACCGCTGCCCGTGCGGCAACCGTGGCTGCTGGGAGCAGTACAGCTCCGGCAACGCCCTGGTGCGCGAGGCCCGCGAGCTGGCCGTGGCCGACTCCCCGGTCGCGTACAACATCATCGACCGGGTCGGCGGGCGCATCGGTGACATCACCGGGCCGCTGATCACCGAGCTGGCCCGGGAGGGCGACGCGATGTGCGTCGAGCTCCTCCAGGACATCGGCCAGTGGCTCGGCGTCGGCATCGCCAACCTCGCCGCCGCCCTCGACCCGTCCTGCTTCGTCATCGGCGGCGGCGTCAGCGCCGCCGACGACCTGCTGATCGGCCCGGCCAGGGACGCCTTCCGCCGCCATCTCACCGGCCGCGGCTACCGCCCCGAAGCCACCATCACCAAGGCCCAGCTGGGCCCCGAGGCCGGTATGGTCGGCGCCGCCGACCTGGCCCGCCTGGTGGCCCGCCGCTTCCGGCGCGCCAACCGGCGCCGCGTGGAGCGCTATGAACGCTACGAACGGGCGGGCCGACGATGACCGACACCGACCTGCACACCGTGCACGACGATCCGCACCCCGCCACGCCGCCCCGCGTCAAGCGCCGCCGCCCCGTGCTGATGGCGCTGATCGTCTTCCTGCTGATCGCGATCCCGGCCGGCTATATCGTCATCTCCGCCGAGCAGAGCCGGGACAGCGGCGAGGGCAAGGAGGCCGAGGCCGCCGCCACCGGCCTGACCAACGCCTTCCCGTCCAAGGTCCAGCAGCGGATCTACAACGTCCCGGTGCCGATCGGCTCCACCCCGGTCTACTACTACGAGACCAACTCCTGGCAGACCAGCTCACTGTTCGTGCAGTTCAGGACCAATGAGTGGGGCCTCGAGCACTACCTCAACGCCGTCGGCACCAGCACCGCCGCCCTCAAGAAGAACCAGCAGACGATCCCGCCCGAACAGGCGTCGAAGGTCGGCTGGGACTTCGGCATCGATGTGCCGTGGGCCGGTACGACGACCACGGGCCGGTCACCGCACCCGTACCAGCGGATCATGGTCAACTACGACGAGCCGGGGCACCCCGTCGTCCACACCGTCTCGACCGTGAAGTTCTGACCGGGGGCCGGTGCCGGATTGCTCCCGGTTCGTCCGGTGGTGGCGAGGGCCCCGGACGGGCTTCCGGTTGCGGTTCGATACCGGTTCCGGCGCCGTCTCCGCTTCCGTCCGGAATGCCCTGCCCCTTCCTGACCCGGGTGTCAGAACCGCCCCACGGAGTCGGTAGCGCGGCCGGGTGAGTGAGAAGACCCTGCAGCACCGGATCGATGGTCCCGATGACGCCCCCGTACTCGTACTGGGCGCCGCGCTCGGGACCACCTGGCACAGGTTGTAACGACCGTCCAGGGGCGTCCAACTGATCCATGACGGGTGCTTATTGCCGGGCCAGGGCCCCACCGCCCGGGGGAGTCTGTGCAGTCTGTGAGACCTGTGTGAGAGCGCGTGAGGCGACGAACCCCCGCGGGCTTGTTCCGGCTGGGGTTCATGCGTGGCGGGTCATGACGGCGTGCGGTGTCCGGCGTGGGTACCGCTCTACTCCGGTTCCCCGCGGCGAATCAGGTCGTACTCCTTCGCTCCCCGAGAGCCCCAATGCCGGACGCCCTGCACCTTGTTGGTCTGTTCGTGTGTCCTCCAGGGCCAAGACAGTGCTGCTTGTGCCAGTCGAGACGGTGGGAAACGCCCGAACTGCGTTCTCATCGCGCGCTGAGGTCGACTGCTCGAGCAGAAGATCGGCGGCTTCCAGGCGCCGAAGTAGGTGGCAACCGCCCGGCCTTCACCGGACCGGCCGGAGCGGAGGCGGAAGCCCGCCGTGCCGGGTTCGCCCGCCACGGCGCCTGCGACGGCCCAGGTCGTCACCGACGGAGCCCGGCTGCGCCGCATCGTCGCGCTCGCCACGAGCCGCACCTGTACCCGGGGGCCTTCCTCACCTGCGTCTACACCCCGACCGCGCCCTGTGCCGGAATTCGGCCTACCATGCCGACCAGCCGGTCATGGCCGACTGCCGGCCCCTGGCCCGCCGCAACACCGCACTCACACCCTCTAACCACCGGGCCTTGACCGGCCACCTCACCCAGCCGGAAGAGGCCCTCGGGCTCGCTCGTCCAGGTCGGCAGCGGCCCCGCGCAGTGTGCGGCCCAGCGAGGTCGGGTTGACCATCCCGAGGCCAGCGAGGTGGCCGTCGGCCAGCGTTTGAAGGCCGGGCAGGTTGGCGCGCAGGCCGACGTAGTGATCGGCGTCGAAGCTGCTGTTGGTGGTGCGGGCTGCCACGGCGGGCGGGAGCAGACTCGTCATGGTCTGGCTCAGCAGGGGCTTGTAGGCGAAGAGCGGCGGGCGCTGGTCGAGTGGCGTCCTCAGCACGGTGTCCAACACCGTGGGGTCGAGGAACGGGTTGTGCAAGTCGATGCCGCGGGCGGCCGCCGGCCCGGCATCGGCTGCTGCCGTGCGGGCGACCTCGCGGATTCGCTCACCAGGGTTCGCACGGAAGCACCCAGGCCCGGCAACGTGTCCGGCGCAGAGACGGCCTGGTGCGCCGCTTGGACCAGGAGCGGCGGGCTGCCGGCTCGGCGAACGGCAGGCCAGGGAACCAGTGGACGCACCCGTGATCGTTGGCTGCGCCTGCCGGGCCTTACCTCGCGAGCCGACGACGCTGCTGGGCCTGGTTCCGCCGACGGTTGTTACGGAGACCGGAACGGCGCCGTGACCGGAGGGGGTGATGGTGTCAGTCGTGGTGTCGCTGACGACCGTGAAGCTCGTAGCCTGGCGGGAGCCGTAGCGCACGGCGGTGGTGCCGGTGAAGTGGCTGCCGGTGAGGGTCACTGCGTCGCCCCCACCGGTGGATCCTTGGTTCGGCGAGACTCTTCTCCGGTCTCGGCCTCTACACCACGAGCGAGGTCAGATTCGGTACACAGGCCGTCGCGTTCACCGTCGACTCGGACGGCCAGCTCACCGTGACCGTCCCAGCGGCGGCCTCCGCGGGGCCGGTAGGGGTCACCGTGACCACCAGGGGCGGAATCGCCAGCGGAGTCACCTATACCTATCTCAACCCGCCTTCCCTCACGGCCGTCACCCTCGACTCGGGACCGGTGGACGGCGGCGGTCTCTCGATCGTCACCGGAGATCTCGGGGTAAGCCCGGGAGTGTCCATCACCGGATTCCCGCCCGGCCAGGTCGACGGAAGTATCCACAACTCGGACGCCGCCGCCGTCGCAGCTCATGCCGACCTGATCACGACGTACAACGACGCCGTCGGCCAGATCCCGGACGCCGGCATCACCGGAGACCTCGGCGGCCAGACACTGCCCCCCGGCGTCTACAACGCCGCCTCTTCCATCGGGCTCACCGGCACGCTCACGCTGGATGCCCAGGGCGATCGCAACGCCGAATGGATCTTCCAAATCGGATCGACCCTGACGACGGCAACCGCGAGCCACGTGCTCCTCATCAATGGCGCCACGGCCAGGAACGTCATCTGGCTGATCGGTAGTTCAGCCACTCTCGGCACTGACACCGACTTTGCAGGAAGGGTCCTGGCCCAGATTTCGATCACCGTGAACGCCGGCGTGACGGTCAACGGCCAGGTCCTGGCCATCAACGGCTCTGTAACTCTCGACACCGACAGAATCACGCGCCCGTGGTGAAGGAGCCACACGTCGTGGGACCGGGGCGTGCACCCGTTTCGTGCCCACATCCGGACGTGTCCCGCTCACCCTCGAGGCCATCCAGGACCTCCGGAACTGCGAGCCGCGGCCTACCTGCGCTACCTCCTGATGGACACCGGCAACATCCCACGCATCGACCGCACACCGGTGCTCTTCGAAGTGGCCAGTCGAGCGTCTCGCCTCGATCGATGACCCCGAACACAAGTGGCTCCCACAGCACTTCGCGCACATCGCCCGTTCAAGCCTGACAGTCATCGACCGAAGACTCTGGGCGACGGGACCATAAGCTGACGCGGCGCATCAGATCCCTGGTGAGCCGACTCGCGTGTAGGTCTTCGGGGCGCTGGTGCCGCCGGGCGTGGTGACGGTGACAGTGACCGGCCCGGCGGCTCCGGGCAGGGCGTCGACGACGATGTGGCTGTCGGAGACGACCGTGAACCCGGCAGGGGCGCCGCCAACGAGCACCGTGGTCGCCTGGGCGAGGTTGGTGCCGGTGAGGGTGAAGGTGATGCCACCGGAGGCGGGCCCCTGACTTGGGATCAGAGTCGTGACAACGGGTGCCGCCAGGTAGGTGTAGGAGGCCGCGTTGCTCGTCCCGCCGGCGGTACTGACGGTGACATCGGTCAGACCCGCGGCTCCCGCAGGAACCACAGCCGTGATCTGGGTGTCCGAGACCACCGTGAACGCTGACGCTGCGGTGGTACCGAAGCGCACCGCGGTGGCCTCGATGAGATGGACACCGGTGAGGGTAACGGTGTTCCCGCCCGAGAGCGGGCCCGAGGGCGGGGCGACGCCGGTGAGGACCGGGGTGCTGACGTAGAAGTAGGCGCTCGGGAGGGTGCTGGTGCCGCCCGGGGTGGTGACGGTGACACCGATCGGCCCTGCGGTGGCCGCAGGGACCACGGCGGTGATCTGGGTCGGGGAGACGACCGTGAAGGAAGTTGCCGGGGTGGTGCCGAAGGTGACCGCGGTGGCTCCCGTGAGGTTGGCGCCGGTGAGGGTGACGGTGTTCCCGCCCGAGGTGGGGCCCTGGTTGGGGCTGATGCCGCTCAGGATGGGGGCCGCGGAGTAGGTGTAGGAGATCCCGTTGCTGGTGCCGCCCGGGGTCGTGACGGTGACCGGTACGGTGCCGGTCCCGGCAGGGGTGACGGCAGTGATGTGGGTGTCGGAGACCACGGTGAAGGAGGCTGCGGGCGTAGCGCCGAACCGCACCGCGCTGGCAGTGGCCAGCCCCGTGCCGGTGAGTGTGACTGTTGTGCCGCCGGCTGTCGGGCCCGATGTGGGGGTTACCGAGGTCAGGGTGGGCACCGGAGCCGTCGTGTACGTGAATGGCACACCGTTGCTCGTTCCTCCGGGTCCCGTCACAGTGACCTGCACTGTGCCGGATCCTGCAGGAGCCGTCGCCGTGATCTGTGTGGCGGAGTTGACCACAAACGACGCGGGCGTAGCGCCGAACCGTACCGCGGTCGCGCCTGTGAACCCCGTGCCGGTGAGTGTGACTGTTGTGCCGCCGGCTGTCGGGCCCGATGTGGGGGTTACCGAGGTCAGGGTGGGCACCGGAGCCGTCGTGTACGTGAATGGCACACCGTTGCTCGTTCCTCCGGGTCCCGTCACAGTGACCTGCACTGTGCCGGATCCTGCAGGAGCCGTCGCCGTGATCTGTGTGGCGGAGTTGACCACGAACGACGCGGGCGTAGCGCCGAACCGTACCGCGGTTGCGCCTGTGAGCCCCGTGCCGGTGAGTGTGACTGTTGTGCCGCCGGCTGTCGGGCCCGATGTGGGGGTTACCGAGGTCAGGGTGGGCACCGGAGCCGTCGTGTACGTGAATGGCACACCGTTGCTCGTTCCTCCGGGTCCCGTCACAGTGACCTGCACTGTGCCGGATCCTGCAGGAGCCGTCGCCGTGATCTGTGTCGCGGAGTTGACCACAAACGACGCGGGCGTAGCGCCGAACCGTACCGCGGTCGCGCCTGTGAACCCCGTGCCGGTCAGTGTGACCGTCGTGCCACCGGCCGACGGACCCGAAACAGGACTCACCGATGAGAGAACCGGCGCGGGCGTGGTGACGTAGGTGTAGGTGACGAATTGGTTGCTGGTGCCGATCGGGGTGGTGACGGTGACCTGCACTGTGCCGGTCCCGAGTGGGGTGGTGGCGGTGATCTGTGTGTCGGAGATGACGGTGAACGAGGGCGCCTGTGTGGCGCCGAAGCGAACTGCTGTGGCGCCGGTGAAGCCTGTGCCGGTGACCACCACGGTGGTACCACCCGCGGTGGAACCCGAGGTGGGTGAGACGGAAATGACGGCGGGCGTGGCTGCGGCAAGGGGCTGCGTGGCGGAAGCGGTTGGCGTATGCGCTGAGCTATTCACGGCCGTGATCCTTCGAGAGCGTGAGCCCCCGCCGGCCGCAGAAGAGATGCGCCGGCCCGAGGCTCGTGAGGGAAGTGAGGTAGGCCCGGGCAGGGGAAGGACGCACCCTGTCCGGGCCTGATGTCCGCACGCCTGGTGGCCATGACCAGGCCGTCAGCGACTCAGATGGTGGGTCAGATGCCAGGTCCGGCCAAGTAGGTGTAGCCACCGGTGGCGGTGGTGCTACCACCGCTGGTGGTCACGGTGACGTCGGTGGCACCGGCAGCCCCGGGCGGAGTGACGGCGGAAATGGTGCTGTCGTTGATGACGGAGAACGGTGCGGGCGTGGCTCCGAAGGTGACCGACTGGGTGGTGGTGAAGTTGCTGCCGGGGATGGTCACCGCAGTTCCGCCGGACGCCGGGCCGGAGGCGGGGTTGAGCGTGCCCAGGGTGGGGCCGTCGACGTAGGTGTAGGACAGACCGTTGTTGGTACCGCCCGCGGTGGTGACACTGACGCTCACCGGCCCGGCCGCCGCGCCCGCCGGTACGGTGACGGTCAGCTGGCCGTCGTTGACCACGGTCGGGGTCGCCGTGGCGGCACCGAAGTTCACCGCGGTGGCGGTGGTCAGGCCGGTGCCGTTGATGGTGACGGTATTCCCGCCGCCGGTGATGCCGGATACGGGGGCGATGCTGGACTTGAACGGTGCGCCGACGTAGAAGAACGACAGCGGGTTGCTGGTGCCGCCGGGGGTGGTCACGGTCACCGGAACCGTGCCGGTGCCGGACGGGCTGGTGACGGTGACCGATGTGGGGGTGTTGGCCGTGATGGTGGCTGTCTTGGTGCCGAAGTGCACCGAGGTGGCGCCGCCGAGGTTGGTACCGGTGATGGTGACGGTGGTTCCGCCTCCGGTCGATCCCTGGTTGGGGGAGATAGGCATGGTGTTGCTCCTCTGTTGTGGTGTGCGAGTGGGAATGACGAACCGTGACCGGACGGCTGTGTTCTCCGCCGCGGTGATGTGGGTTGTCTGGTGGAGCATTCGGCCGATAGGCCGGCCGGGCCGTCAGGTGCAGTCGATGACGCTGCCTGACGGAGCACAGTTGTCCGGGGTGTTGCCGCTCACCGTGGTGGCCAGCAAGTTCACGCCCCCGGAGTTGACGTAGATGCCGCCGCCCCCGCCGGAGGTGGCGGTGTTACCGGTGACGGAGCTGGCTGCCAGCGATACGGCGCCGTTGTCGTTGTAGATCCCGCCTCCGGCGACAGCGGTGTTGCCGGTAACGGAGCTGGTGAGCAGGGAGAGCGTGCCACCCAGGTTCGAGATGCCGCCCCCGGGGAAGGGGGGCACGGCACTGCCGCCTCGGACGGTGACCCCGACCAGGCTCAACTGGCCTTTGGTGCCTGGCACGTTCGCGGCACCTTGGATCTGCAGGACCCGGAAGGCCGGCGCGCTCGGGTCGCGGGTGATGGTGACGCCCATCCCCAGCAGGGTGATCGGGGTGGTGATGGGCGGTAGTCCCACCGGACCGGTGGGGGTGCTGCCGTGCGCGCTGGTGAGTTGGTAGGTGCAGAACGGAACGAGCGCCAGGGTGTCCCCGCCGGCCGCGTTGGCCGCAGTGATCGCGTTCACCAGCGAGGTTTCACTGCACAGCACAGGCGTCTGAGCGTGTGCCGTGTTCGGGACTGCGGCCAGCCCCGCGGTCAGCGCCACGGTCAGGGCGCAGACACCGAGGATGGAGCGTAAAGTACGGACAGTTCGCATGGCGTCCCCAGGGAGAGGTGACGTGAGCCGCCGCACCAGCCGATGTCGATGAACGACACCGAATGATGCATTCACTTCCTCTACGCGGGAGGACACCCGCCGCGGCACCAGGTCTGTACCGCCGCCTACGCTCTCAAGTGGGATCAGCAAAGGTAGGCCAAGCTGCCCTCCCCCGAGAGGATGGGCGGCCCACCGGATTGGATGGTCATCAGTAACCCACCTGGGTGAGCACACTTGCAATGCCATTGACGACCCATCACTCAGATGGCAGAGCTCGCACCGTTCGAGAGACGCAACGTCGGCGGTGATACGTGGCCCGGCCGCCGTTCCCCGTCCGCCGCCGAGAGCGACACGCCGAGCAGCCCATGACAGAAGACCCGAGTTTGTCGCTGGCGGACAGACCTTGCCGGATGGCAACGAGGGTCGGCACCAGGCGAGTGCGAACACGTCGTCGGCCGACGTGCTTCCTGGCCGAGTCGGCCTGCCCGGCGACTGAACATCCGGGTGCCGACGGACTACCGGTATCGATCAGCCACTCGTCGCAGAGGGCTCGGGTAACGAACCTCAAGTCCATGTCCCGGCCGCTCGCAGTCGCATCGGTCGCGTCACGGCTACCTCGTCGAGACCGCCGACCAACTCCGCCCACGCCGGGTCTGTCGACGTGTGCGTGGCACCTTCGCAAAGCGACGACGCCAGGTTGCCTTGGGGCCTGCCGTCCGACCGGCGGCCGAGGCCACCGTCTCGATGCCTCTTCCGATGATGGGCTACGTGCGCTTGGAGAGATGCTTCTCACCATCGCTAAGCGCTGCGCCGAGGGCCGCGTCGGGGCCCTGCTCGACGGCGATCAACTCCAAGGGCACGAACCTATCCGGGACTACGAAGGGGTGCGAGCCGTTACCGTCGCCCTGGTCATCGCGGCCATCACGGTGGGCGTGTCGCTTCTGCATCTCAGTTCCTCGGCCACTACCGGACTGACGAGCACTGCTGGCCTCATCGCGATCGCAGTGGTGTACCGGCGGGCGGCGCGACGAGGCATGGAGACCCTCGGTTTTCTATTCGGAGCCCGATAAAGTCGGCCGTAAGACACCCGTCTGTTATGGCCACCTGGGCGCTGTTTCCTCCGCGCCCCGGTTGTCCCTGGGCAAGACCCAAAAGGACGCGATCCGCTGCGTCAAACACAAGATCGCCCGCGTGCCGCCGCACCGGGGTCCGATCCATGGAACGGTTCGCTCTCACCACCTTGTGATCGCCGACCCAGGCCATGGCCAGGACAATCAATCTGGCCGGGCGAGGTCAGCCGGCCGCCGCCGTGCTGTGCGGCTGTGGCAGGTGTAAAGAGGAGGTATGTATCTCGGGCGGCGCCTTGTTGATCTTCGCCGGTCACTGCGTGCGCGTGACGCGATGGTGGCCGTCCCGCTCGCGTGGATTGCGGCGGTCGTCGTCATCGACGTCCTGGCACCGCCGGACATCCACCTCGGTCCGTTGCTGTCGCTGCCCCCGCGATCACCATTGCGTTCGGCGGCCCCTGGCTGATCGGACTCGTCACCGTTCTCGCCGTTACGACCCAGGTGATCGTCGCGGTGTTGCGTGACCGCGACGAGCTGGGCGTCGGCCGTGCGTTGTATGGCCTTTCCGCCCTTGGAGTGCCCGACGGAGGCAGATCTCTCCCAGCCGGACTGGTCGGCGAGAGCTAAGCAGCCACGAAGGGGGTGCCGGGCGCGAGCAGGCACCTCCTCGAGGTCCTGTCGCGACCGCGGCTCTGCTGGTGCAGCGGGGTCGTGCGGCACGGTCGTCACTTCCGCGTGGTCTGGGACGCCGTGCCCGTCGAGCTGGTGTAGCTGGCGTCACCGCTGTAGGTGGCGTGGATGTTGTGGGTGCTGTTGTCCAGGGTGCTGATCAGCAGGACGGCTTGGCCGCTGGAGTTCACCGGGACGACGAAATCGCCGCCTCCCGGACCGTTGATGGAGAAGCTGACCGTCCCGGTGGGCGTACCCGTTGCGGGCGGCACCGGGGTGATGGTGGCCGTGATGGTGACCTGCTGTTGCTCGTCGGAGGGATTGGGCGCGGACGTGACGGTGGTTGTGGTCGCGGCCACCATGACGGTCTGGGTGTCGGTTCCGGTGGATGTCGTGAAGTTGGTGTCTCCGTTGTAGGTCGCTGTGATGGTGTGGCTGCCGGCGGCGAGGGTGCTGGTCGTGACGGTGGCTACGCCGCTGGCGTTGAGGGTGCCGGTCAGGGTGCCGCCGCCGGTGCCGCTGAGGGTGAAGGTCACCGACCCGGTGGGGAGGCCCGCGCCGGGTGGAATCGGTGCGACGGTGGCGCTGATTGTGACCGACTGCCCGGCAGCCGAGGGGTCAGGTGTTGAGGTGACGGTCGTGGTGGTGGCTGCTTTGTTGACGGTCTGGGTGTCGGTTCCGGTGGATGTCGTGAAGTTGGTGTCTCCGTTGTAGGTCGCTGTGATGGTGTGGCTGCCGGCGGCGAGGGTGCTGGTCGTGACGGTGGCTACGCCGCTGGCGTTGAGGGTGCCGGTCAGGGTGCCGCCGCCGGTGCCGCTGAGGGTGAAGGTCACCGTCCCAGTCGGCGTGCCTGCGGTGGGTGGAATCGGTGCGACGGTGGCGCTGATTGTGACCGACTGCCCGGCAGCCGAGGGGTCAGGTGTTGAGGTGACGGTCGTGGTGGTGGCTGCTTTGTTGACGGTCTGGGTGTCGGTTCCGGTGGATGTCGTGAAGTTGGTGTCTCCGTTGTAGGCCGCTGTGATGGTGTGGCTGCCGGCGGCGAGGGTGCTGGTCGTGACGGTGGCTACGCCGCTGGCGTTGAGGGTGCCGGTCAGGGTGCCGCCGCCGGTGCCGCTGACGGCGAAGGTCACCGACCCGGTGGGGACGCCCGCGCCGGGCGCAACCGGTGCGACGGTGGCGCTGATTGTGACCGACTGCCCGGCAGCCGAGGGGTCAGGTGTTGAGGTGACGGTCGTGGTGGTGGCTGCTTTGTTGACGGTCTGGGTGTCGGTTCCGGTGGATGTCGTGAAGTTGGTGTCTCCGTTGTAGGCCGCTGTGATGGTGTGGCTGCCGGCGGCGAGGGTGCTGGTCGTGACGGTGGCCACGCCGCTGGCGTTGAGGGTGCCGGTCAGGGTGCCGCCGCCGGATCCGCTGACGGCGAAGGTCACCGACCCGGTGGGGACGCCCGCGCCGGACGCAACCGGTGCGACAGTGGCGCTGATCGTGACCGACTGCCCGGCAGCCGAGGGGTCAGGTGTTGAGGTGACCGTCGTGGAGGTCGCCGCCTTGTTGACCGTTTGCGTGTCGCTGCCCGTCGAAGACGTGAAGTTCGCGTCACCGCCGTAGAGCGCCGTGATGGTGTGGCTGCCGACACCGAGCGTGCTGGTGGTGATGGTGGCCTCTCCGGAACCGCTCAGTGGCGCGCTGACCGTGCTTGCTCCGTCGATGGTGAAGGTCACCGACCCGGTGGGGGCGCCCGCGCCGGTCGGAACCGCCGCGACCGTCGCGCTGATCGTGACCGATTGCCCGGCAGCAGAGGGGTCGGGCGTTGAGGTGACCGTCGTGGAGGTCGCGGCCTTGTTGACCGTCTGGGTGTCGCTGCCCGTCGAGGTGGTGAAGTTCGCGTCACCGCTGTAGGTGGCGGTGACGGGGTGGCTTCCGGCACTGAGCGAACCGGGAATGAACTTCGCCACCCCACCCGAGTCAAGCGGTACGACGGCCGTCCCTCCACCGCTCACGGTGAACGTGACCGAGCCCGTAGGTGTCCCCACACCCGGCGGCACCGCTGCGACGGTCGCTGTGAAGGTCACCGGCTGACCGAAGGTGGACGGATCAGGAGACGACGTCAGTGTCGTGGAGGTCGCGGCCTTGTTGACCGTCTGGGTGTCGCCGCCCGTCGAGGTGGTGAAGTTCGCGTCACCGCTGTAGGTGGCGGTGACGGGGTGGCTTCCGGCACTGAGCGAACCGGGAATGAACTTCGCCACCCCACCCGAGTCAAGCGGTACGACGGCCGTCCCTCCACCGCTCACGGTGAACGTGACCGAGCCCGTAGGTGTCCCCACACCCGGCGGCACCGCTGCGACGGTCGCTGTGAAGGTCACCGGCTGACCGAAGGTGGACGGATCAGGAGACGACGTAACCGTCGTGGTCGTCGCGGCGTGGTTGACGGTCTGTGTGCCGGTGCCGGTGGAGGTGGTGAAGTTTGCGTCGCCGTTGTAGGTGGCGGTGATGGTCTCGGTGCCTGCTTGGAAGGGGTCGCTGGTGGTGAATGTCGCGATGCCGCCGGCGTCCAGGGGTACGGTGCGGTTGCTGCCGCTGCTGGAGGTGAAGCTGACCGTGCCGGTGGGGACGCCGGCACCTGGCGCGATCGGGGCGACCCTCGCGCTGACGGTGACCGGTTCGCCGTACGTGGAGGGGTCGGGGGTGGTGGTGACGGTGGTGGTGGTCGCCGCATGGTTGACGGTGTGCGTGGCGCTACTGCGGGAGGGGTCGAAGGTGGCGTCGCCGTGGTAGACGGCGGTGACGCTGTGTGTGCCGGCACCCAAAGTGGCTGTGGTGACGGTGGCCACGCCGCTGCTGTTCAGGGTGGCGGTGAGGGTGTCACCGCCGGCACCGCTGATGGTGAAGGTGACCGTGCCCGTCGGTGTACCCGTCGCGGGCGGCAGCGCGCTGACGGTGGCGGTGAAGGTGAGCAACTGGCCGTAGGTGGAGGGGTTGGGGGAGGAGGTAACGGTGGTGGCGGTCGAGGGCTGCGTGACCACGCTGTGGGTGGCGGTGCCGGTCGAACTGGTGAAGTTCGCATCCCCGCTGTAGACCGCGGTGATGGCATGGGTGCCGAAGCCCAGGGCGTTCGTGGTGACGGTGGCCACGCCGCTGGTGTCCACTGTGCCGGTGAGGGTGTCGCCACCGGTCCCGCTGACGGTGAACGTGACCGTCCCGGTCGGCGTCCCTGCCCCCGGCGGGACCGGCGCCACGATGGCGGTCAGAGTCACCGTCTCGCCGAAAGCCGTGGGATCGGGCGAGGACGAGACCGTCGTGACTGTCGCGGCCTGGTCCACGGTGTGGGTGTCGGTACCCGTCGATGTGGTGAAGCCGGAGTCCCCGCTGTAGACCGCGGTGACGGTGTGGCTGCCCGCGTCCAAGGTGGGGATCGTTACGGTGGCCAGTCCCGTGGCGTCGACGGGCGCGGTGAACGTGCCACCGCCGGTGCCGCTGATCGTGAGGCTCACCGTGCCTGTGGGGGTTCCGGCGCCGGGCGCGACGGGCGACACCGTGGCGGTGACGGTCACTGCCTGCCCGAAGGCGGAGGGGTCCGGTGCAGAGGTCACCGTCGTCGTGGTCGACGACCGATCTACGGTGTGGGTGGTGCTGTCGCTGGACCCGGTGAAGTTGGTGTCGCCGCTGTAGACCGCCGTGATGGGGTGACTGCCGACTTCCAACGCGCTGGTGGTGATGCTGGCGATACCGCTCGCGGCGACGGGCACGGTGAAGGTGCCACCGCCGGTGCCGCTGATCGTGAGGCTCACCGTGCCCGTGGGGGCTCCGGCGCCGGGCGCGACGGGCGACACCGTCGCGGTGACGGTCAGCGCCTGGCCGAAGGCGGAGGGGTCGGGTGAGGTGGTCACTGTCGTCGTGGTCGACGCCTGAGTGACGGTGTGGGTGGTGCTGTCGCTGGACCTGGTGAAGTTGACATCGCCGTTGTAGGTGGCGGTGCCGGTGTACTGACCGGCGGTCAGGCTGCCCCTGACGGTTGCTTTGCCCGTGGCATCCAACGGCACCTCGATGCTGCCCCCGCCACTCAACGCGAAGGTGACGGTGCCGGTGGGGACGCCGGCGCCCGGCGCCAGGGGAGTGACCACGGCGGTCACGGTGAAGGTCTGCCCCGATACCGAAGGGTTCGGCAGCGCAGTGACCGTCGTGGTCGTCGCCGCCTGATGGACCGATTGTGTGCTGGTGCCGGTCGAGGCGGTGAAGTTCGCATCACCGCCGTACCTGGCCGTGATGTTGTGCTCACCTGTGCCGAGCGTGCTGAGGACGACCCTGGCCACGCCACCGCCGTCCAAGGCGCCGGTGAAGGTACCTCCACCGGGGCCGCTTACCGTGAAGGTGACCGTGCCGGCCGGGACACCGGCTCCCGGCGGGACGTGCGCGACGGTCGCACTGAGGGTGACCGGCTCACCGAACACCGAAGGGTCGGACGAGGAGGTGACTGTCGTGGTCGTCGCCGTCTGATGGACCGTTTGCGTATGGCTGCCCGTCGAGGTGGCGAAGTTGGCATCGCCGTTGTAGACGGCGGTGACGGTGTAACTCCCGGGCGCCGGCGAGCTGTTGGTGAAGCGGGCCTGCCCGGAGGCGTCCACCGCCACATCGAACGAGCCCACACCCTCGATCGTGAACGTGACCGTACCGGTCGGGGTACCCGCACCCGGCGGCACGGCGGCGACGCGCGCAGTGACCGTGAACTCCTGCCCGAACACCGACGGATCCGGCGCCGAGGTGACCGTCGTCGAGGTGGCCGCCCGGTTGACCGCCTGGGTGTCGGTGTCGGTCGAGGTGGTGAAGTTCGCATCGCCGCTGTAGACCGCCGTCACCGAGTGACTGCCCGCCGCCAAGGTGCTGGTGGTCACGGCGGCGGTGCCGCCCGTGTCGACGGCCGCCGTCAGAGTGCCGCCGCCGGGTCCGCTGATCGTGAAGGTCACCGTACCGGTCGGGACGCCCGCGTCCGGCGCGACCGGGGTGACGGTCGCGCTGAGGACGACGGCTTCGCCGAAGACCGAGGCGACGCCCGCGCCCGGCGCGACCGGGGTGACGGTCGCGCCGAGGAAGACGGCTTCGCCGAAGACCGAGGGATCGGGCGAGGACGTAACCGTCGTGGTCGTCGCGGCCTGGCTGACCGTCTGGGTGTCGGTGTCGGTCGAGGTGGTGAAGTTCGCATCGCCGCTGTAGACCGCGGTCACCGTGTGGCTGCCTGCCGCCAAGGTGCTGGTGGTCACGGCGGCGGTGCCGCCCGTGTCGACGGCCGCCGTCAGAGTGCCGCCGCCGGGTCCGCTGATCGTGAAGGTCACCGTACCGGTCGGGACGCCCGCGTCCGGCGCGACCGGGGTGACGGTCGCGCTGAGGACGACGGCTTCGCCGAAGACCGAGGGATCGGGCGAGGACGAGACCGTGGTGGAGGTGGCTCCTTGGTTGACGGTCTGTGTGTCGGTGCCGGTGGAGGTGGTGAAGTTTGCGTCGCCGTTGTAGGTGGCGGTGATGGTTTCGGTGCCTGCTTGGAAGGGGGTGCTGGTGGTGAAGGTTGCGATGCCGCCGGCGTCCAGGGGTACGGTGCGGTTGCTGCCGCTGCTGGAGGTGAAGCTGACCGTGCCGGTGGGGACGCCGGCACCTGGCGCGATCGGGGCGACCCTCGCGCTGACGGTGACCGGTTCGCCGTACGTGGAGGGGTCGGGGGTGGTGGTGACGGTGGTGGTGGTCGCCGCATGGTTGACGGTGTGCGTGGCGCTACTGCGGGAGGGGTCGAAGGTGGCGTCGCCGTGGTAGACGGCGGTGACGCTGTGTGTGCCGGCACCCAAAGTGGCTGTGGTGACGGTGGCCACGCCGCTGCTGTTCAGGGTGGCGGTGAGGGTGTCACCGCCGGCACCGCTGATGGTGAAGGTGACTGTGCCCGTCGGTGTACCCGTCGCGGGCGGCAGCGCGCTGACGGTGGCGGTGAAGGTGAGCGACTGGCCGTAGGTGGAGGGGTTGGGGGAGGAGGTAACGGTGGTGGCGGTCGAGGGCTGCGTGACCACGCTGTGGGTGGCGGTGCCGGTCGAGGATGTGAAGTTCGCATCCCCGCTGTAGACCGCGGTGATGGCATGGGTGCCGAAGCCCAGGGTGTTCGTGGTGACGGTGGCCACGCCGCTGGTGTCCACTGTGCCGGTGAGGGTGTCGCCACCGGTCCCGCTGACGGTGAACGTGACCGTCCCGGTCGGTGTCCCGGCCCCCGGCGGGACCGGCGCCACGATGGCGGTCAGAGTCACCGTCTCGCCGAAAGCCGTGGGATCGGGCGAGGACGAGACCGTGGTACTCGTCGCCGCTGGGGCGACCATGTGCGTATCGGCGCCGGTCGACCCGGTGAAAGCGGCGTCGCCGCTGTAGGTCGCGGTGACGGTGTGGCTGCCCGCCTTCAGGGCGCTGGTGGTCACCTCGGCGGTGCCGCCCGTGTCGACAGCCGCCGTCAGGGTGCCGCCGCCGGGACCGGTGAGGGTGAAAGTTACCGTGCCGGTCGGCGCGCCCGCTCCTGGCGGAACCGGAAGGACGCTGGCAGTGAAGGTGACCGGCTGGCCGAAGGCCGACGGGTCGGGCGAGGATACGACCGTGGTCGTCGTCGCGGCCTGGTGGACGGTCTGGGTGTCGCTGCCGCTCGAGCCGACAAAGTCCGTGTCCCCGCTGTAGAGCGCGGTGATGTCATGGCTGCCAGGGGCGAGCGCGCTGGTGACGAGAGTCGCCTGCCCGGACCCGCCCAGCGGTACGTCGATGGGCTGGTCACCATCGATGGTGAAGGCGACCGAACCGGTGGGCGTCCCCGCGCCGGGCGCGACGGGCGACACCGTCGCGGTGACGGTCACCGCCTGGCCGAAGGCGGAGGGGTCGGGTGAGGTGGTCACTGTCGTCGTGGTCGACGCCTGAGTGACGGTGTGGGTGGTGCTGTCGCTGGACCTGGTGAAGTTGACATCGCCGTTGTAGGTGGCGGTGCCGGTGTACTGACCGGCGGTCAGGCTGCCCCTGACGGTCGCCTTGCCCGTGGCATCCAACGGCACCTCGATGCTGCCCCCGCCGCTCAGTGCGAAGGTGACGGTGCCGGTGGGGACGCCGGCGCCCGGCGCCAGGGGAGTGACCACGGCGGTCACGGTGAAGGTCTGCCCCGATACCGAAGGGTTCGGCAGCGCAGTGACCGTCGTGGTCGTCGCCGCCTGATGGACCGATTGTGTGCTGGTGCCGGTCGAGGCGGTGAAGTTCGCATCACCGCCGTACCTGGCCGTGATGTTGTGCTCACCTGTGCCGAGCGTGCTGAGGACGACCCTGGCCACGCCACCGCCGTCCAAGGCGCCGGTGAAGGTACCTCCACCGGGGCCGCTTACCGTGAAGGTGACCGTGCCGGCCGGGACACCGGCTCCCGGCGGGACGTGCGCGACGGTCGCACTGAGGGTGACCGGCTCACCGAACACCGAAGGGTCGGACGAGGAGGTGACTGTCGTGGTCGTCGCCGTCTGATGGACCGTTTGCGTATGGCTGCCGGTCGAGGTGGCGAAGTTGGCATCGCCGTTATAGACCGCGGTGACGGTGTAACTCCCGGGCGCCGGCGAGCTGTTGGTGAAGCGGGCCTGCCCGGAGGCGTCCACCGCCACATCGAACGAGCCCACACCCTCGATCGTGAACGTGACCGTACCGGTCGGGGTACCCGCACCCGGCGGCACGGCGGCGACGCGCGCAGTGACCGTGAACTCCTGCCCGAACAGCGACGGATCCGGCGCCGAGGTGACCGTCGTCGAGGTGGCCGCCCGGTTGACCGTCTGGGTGTCGGTGTCGGTCGAGGTGGTGAAGTTCGCATCGCCGCTGTAGACCGCCGTCACCGAGTGGCTGCCCGCCGCCAGGGGTGCCCTGTTGGTGAAGACGGCGGTGCCACCGGCGTCCAGGGACACGGTCACAGTGTCCCCGCCCGTGATGGTGAAGGTGACCGTCCCGGTGGGGGTGCCCGCGCCCGGTGCGACGGGAGTGACGGTCGCTCTGAGCGTGACCGGCTCGCCGAACACGGAGGGGTCTGGCGAGGTGGTGACCGTGGTGGTGGTCATCACCTGGTTGATCGTCTGGGTGGTACTGCCCGTGGAGGGCAGGAAGCCGTCGCCGCCGTTGTAGGTGGCGGTGATGGTCTCCGTGCCCGCCTCGAACGGCACGCTGGTGGTGAATGTCGCCCTCCCGCCCGCGTCCAGCGCCACCGTACGGGCCCGGCCGCTGCTGGAGGTGAACGTCACCGTCCCCGTCGGGACACCGGCACCCGGCGCGACCGGAGCCACCCTGGCACTGATGGTGACCTGCTCACCGAAGGCCGAAGGGTTCGGCGAGGACGTGACCGTCGTCGTGGTCGACGCCAGGCCCACGGTCTGCGTGTCGGAACCGGTGGACGTCGCGAAGTTCGCATCACCGCCATAGACCGCCGTGACGGTGTGACTACCGGCCCCCAGGGGCGTACTGGTGGTGAAGCCCGCGGATCCTGCCCCGTCCAAGGGGACGGTCACCGTCTCACCGCCGACGCCGTCGACACTGAACGTGACTGTCCCGGTGGGGACAATTGCGCCCGCCGGAACCGGGGTCACCGTCGCGCTGATGGTGACCGGCTCGCCGAATGTGGACGGGTCCGGCGAGGTGGCGACCACCGTGTTCGTCGCGGACTGGGCGACGATCTGTGTGCTGCTGCTGCTGGACTGGCCGAACGTCGAATCGCCGCTGTAGGCAGCCGTCACGCTGTAGGCAGCCGTCACGCTGTGGGTCCCGACACCCAGCGTGCTGATGGTGACCGTAGCCTCGCCACTCGCGTTCAGGGTGCCGGTGAGAGTGCCGCCACCGGCACCGCTGATGGTGAAGGTGACCGTGCCCGTCGGTGTACCGGTCGCAGGCGGCAGCGCGCTCACTGTGGCGGTGAAGGTGACCGACTGGCCGTACGTGGACGGGTTGGGGGAGGAAGTGATGGTGGTGGCGGTCGAGGGCTGCGTGACCACGGTGTGGGTGTCGGTGCCGGTGGAGGTACCGAAGTTGGTGTCGCCGCCGTAGACGGCCGTGATGGTGTGGCTGCCGAAGTCCACGGTGTCGACGGAGGCGGTGGCCACGCCGTTGGCATCCACCGTGCCGGTGAGGGTGTCGCCACCGGGACCGGTGACGGTGAACGTGACCGTCCCGGTCGGCGTCCCGGCCCCCGGCGGGACCGGTGTCACGATGGCAGTCAGAGTCACCGTCTCGCCGAATGCTGTCGGATCGGGCGAAGACGAGACGACCGTGGACGTAGCAGCCTGGGTGATCGTGTGCGTATCGGCGCCGGTCGACCCGGTGAAAGCGGCGTCGCCGCTGTAGGTCGCGGTGACGGTGTGGCTGCCCGCCTTCAGGGCGCTGGTGGTCACCTCGGCGGTGCCGCCCGTGTCGACAGTCGCCGTCAGGGTGCCGCCGCCGGGACCGGTGAGGGTGAAAGTTACCGTGCCGGTCGGCGCGCCCGCTCCCGGCAGAACCGGAACGACGCTGGCAGTGAAGGTGACCGGCTGGCCGAAGGCCGACGGGTCGGGCGACGACACGACCATGGTCGTCGTCGCGGCCTGGTGGACGGTCTGGGTGTCGCTGCCGCTCGAGCCGACAAAGTCAGTGTCCCCGCTGTAGAGCGCGGTGATGTCATGGCTGCCAGGGGCGAGCGCGCTGGTGACGAGAGTCGCCTGCCCGGACCCGCCCAGCGGTACGTCGATGGGCTGGCCACCATCGATGGTGAAGGCGACCGAACCGGTGGGCGTCCCCGCGCCGGGCGCGACGGGCGACACCGTCGCGGTGACGGTCACCGCCTGGCCGAAGGCGGAGGGATCCGGTGCAGAGGTCACTGTCGTCGTGGTCGACGCCTGAGTGACGGTGTGGGTGGTGCTGTCGCTGGACCTGGTGAAGTTGACATCGCCGTTGTAGGTGGCGGTGCCGGTGTACTGGCCGGCGGTCAGGCTGCCCCTGACGGTTGCTTTGCCCGTGGCGTCCAACGGCACCTCGATGCTGCCCCCGCCGCTCAGTGCGAAGGTGACGGTGCCGGTGGGGACGCCGGCACCCGGCGCCAGGGGAGCGACCACGGCGGTCACGGTGAACCTCTGCCCCGACACCGACGGATCCGGCAACGCAGTGACCGTCGTGGTCGTCGCCGCCTGATGCACCGATTGCGTATGGCTGCCCGTCGAACCGGAGAAGTCGGCATCGCCGTTGTAGACGGCGGTGACGGTGTGCCCCCCGGCGGCCAGCGTGCTGTTGGTGAAGTGGGCCTGCCCGGAGGCGTCCAGCGCCACATCGAACGGGCCCACACCGTCGATCGTGAACGTGACCGTGCCGGTCGGGGTACCCGCCCCCGGCGGCACGGCCGCGACGCGCGCGGTGACCGTGAACCCCTGCCCGAAGACCGACGGATCCGGCGCCGAGGTGACCGTCGTCGAGGTGGCCGCCCGGTTGACCGTCTGGGTGTCGGTGCCGGTCGAGGACGTGAAGTTCGCATCGCCGCCATAGACCGCCGTCACCGAGTGGCTGCCCGCCGCCAACGTGCTCGTGGTGGCGAAGGCGGTACCGCTCGCGTCGAGGGGAGCGGTGAGTGTGCCCCCACCAGGGCCGCTGACCGTGAACGTCACCGTTCCCGTCGGGACACCGGCACCCGGCGCGATCGGAGTCACCCTGGCACTGATGGTGACCTGCTCACTGAAGGTCGAAGGGTTCGGCGAGGACGTGACCGTCGTCGTGGTCGACGCCAGGCCCACGGTCTGAGTGTCGGAACCGGTGGACGTCGCGAAGTTCGCATCACCGCCATAGACCGCCGTGACGGTGTGACTACCGGCCCCCAGGGGCGTACTGGTGGTGAAGCCCGCGGATCCTGCCCCGTCCAAGGGGACGGTCACCGTCTCACCGCCGACGCCGGTGATGGTGAAGGTGACCGTGCCCGTAGGAGTTCCCGCGCCCGGCATGGACCGGGTGACCGTGGCAGTGACGGTGACGGGTTCGCCGTAGGTGGATGGGTCAGGTGAGGTGGTGACCGTGGTGGTGGTCGGGGCCTGGGTCACGCGGTGGGTGGTGGAGCCGCTGGACGGGCCGAACATGCCGTCGCCGCTGTAGGAGACGGTCACACTGTGGATGCCGGTGCCGAGGGTGTCGAGGGTGATGGTGGCCATGCCGCCGGCGTCCAGCGTCTCTGTGAAGCTGCCGCCTCCGGGGCCGGCGACGGTGAACGTGACCGTACCGGTGGGGATGCCCGCACCGGGCGGGATCGCGGTCACCGTGGCGGTGACGGTGGCGGGCTCGCCGAAGGTGGACGGTTCCGGCGAGATGGTGAGGGTGACGGCGCTCGACGACGCACCCACTTCGTGGCTGGTGGAGCCGCTGGAACCGCCGAAGTTGGCGTCGCCGCCGTAGACCGCGGTGACAGTGTGCGTACCGGTGCCCAGGGTGTCGGTGGTGACGGTGGCGACCCCGTTGGCGTCCAAGGTGCCGGTCAGCGTGCCACCGCCGGAGCCCATGACGGTGAACGTGACAGTCCCTGTGGGGGCGCCGGGGCCCGGCGAGAGCCCCCTGACGGTGGCGGTGAGGGTGACGGTCTGACCGGGGGCGGTGGGGTTCGGAGACGAGGTGACGGTGGTGCTCGTCGTGGTGCGGCTGACGGAGTGGGTGGTGGAGCCGCCGGAGCCACTGAAGTCGGTGTCGCCGCTGTAGACCGCGGTGATGGCGTGGCTGCCGGCCTCCAGGGTGCTGGTGATGAAAGTCGCGGTGGCATCGCTGTCGAGGGGCACGGTATGGGTGCCGCCGCCGGGGCCGTCGATGGTGAACGTGACCGTGCCAAGGGGACTCCCGGCGCCCGGAGCGACCGGGGTGACCGTCGCCGTCACGGTGACCGGCTCGCCGAACGTCGAGGGGTCGGGCGAGGACACGACCGTAGTGGTGGTCGCGGCCCGCTCGACGGTATGGACGTCGGTGCCGGTGGAGGCGGTGAAGTTCGGGTCGCCGCTGTAGACGGCGGTGATGTCATGGCTGCCAGGGGCGAGCGCGCCCGTGGTGAGGGACGCGTGCCCGAAACGGTCCAGCCGCACGTCGACGGGCCCGGTGCCGTCGACGGTGAAAATGACCGAACCGGTGGGAACACCAGCGCCCGGCGCCACTGGTGCGACCGTCGCGGTGAGGGTGACCGGCTGACCGAACGTCGAGGGGTCGGGCGAGGAGGCGACCGTGGTGACGGTGGAGGCCCGGTCGACGGTTTGGCTGGTGGAGCCGCTGGACCTGGTGAAGTTGATATCGCCGCTATATACGGCAGTGACGCTGTAGGGACTGCCAGCTGCGGTGACGTAGGTATGAGTGACAGTCGCGACGCCACCGGAGAGTGCCGCTGTAACAGGCGACGCACCATCACCGAAGGCAAAGGTCACAGTACCGGTAGGAGTGCCCATCCCAGGTGTCATGGGCGCGACCCTGGCAGTGAACGTCACCGACTGTCCGACCACCGAAGGGCCAGGAGAAGAGGACACGGCCGTAGTAGTCGCAGCCCGGGCCGGTTGCACAGTGTGCGTGTCCGAACCGGTGGAGGGAAGAAAGTCGGGACTGCCCTCGTAGATGGCTGTGACCGAGTTGGATCCCAGGCTCAGGGCGCTCGTGGCAACGGTGGCTCTGCCGCCGATCAGAGGTGCCTTAAGCGTCGAGCCCCAACCAAAAATGAAGGTGACAGTGCCGGTGGGGGTGCCCGCTCCCGGTGCAACCGGCCTGACTGTGGCCGTGAGGGTCACCAGCTCGCCCACCGTCGAGGGGTCGGGCGAGGAGGTCACCGTGGTGACCGTCGGCGCGGAGACGACAACGTGCAAGGTGGTACCGCTTGAAGGAGTGAATTGGGTGTCACCGCTGTAGTAAGCCCTAACGGTATGGACTCCCGCGCCCAGGGCGTTGGTGGAAACGGTGGCCTGGCCGCCGACCACAGGCGCCGTCAGGGTGGGCCCGCCCCCAATGTCGAACGTCACGGTCCCGGTTGGAGTGCCGACTCCCAGTGGGACGACGGTGGCTCTGAAAGCGACCGCCTGGCCGAAGACCGAGAAGCCCGGCAAGGACGTGATCAGGGTAATGGTGGCAGCCATGGCGCGGCCCTCCGAGAGCGTTGTTGCTGCTTGAGCCGCATCGCCGCGTGGCACCGTAGATTCGGTCCGAAGGGCCAACTCGCCGACGATGAACGGTTCCTGTTGCACAAGAGGGACGGGGCGGCGACCCACCGGCTGATATCTCCAATGGAACGGCCCTCGGTGGCACCACGCCACAGCCACAAGCGATAAACCCTCGAACAGCGGAGCGCCTAAGTTGTGTACACGGCGCACCCGAAGCACATCGACGCACTACGTACGCGCAATCGCCATGGTTGTGCGGCCCGTTGCGTGAGGTGGTGGCGCGGCCGAGGGCAGCAAGTTGTTCCTACGCGTAGCGGCTGCTCATCACACAGTGGTCTCAGTGGACGACTCCGCGTTCTACATCGGTTCCAAGATCTTCACCCGTCCTGACCGGACCGCAGGGCTTCGGCCACATCGTCGGAGCCCGGCCGCTGCGCAGCAGTTGAAGAACGATCTACTCGATCCGGAGTGGAAGTACCTCCAAGAAGACAACAACGGTCGACTCCGAGGTCGGCATCTGCTCGAACTGAGCCCGGCCGGGACACTTACCAATGGCTCCGTCACCCGTCGGCGGGCCCAGGAGCAGTCTGGACTCCGGCTGCCCGCGCCCACGGCCGGCCCCGGCGCACTGGGTCCGCACCCTCGCGGCGCAGGGCGGTCACCAACTCACTGAAGCAGCGCAGGCTCAGCCCGGTGAACGGGGTTATCCAGGACGGCTCGAAGGCCGTGATCACACCAGCCACACCAAGACCAAACCTACCAAGTGGGGAGTAGAAGGTCTCGGTCCGGTCCGGGGTTACTCCAGCAGCGGTTTGTGTCCTGAGCTGGTCATTGTCGTTGTCCTGGTATGGAGGGGATGGCTGAAGTCAGTGCTAGAGCGCGTATTGAGTTGTGATCAAGGTGCGGTTCTCGTGAGGTCCTTGAGCCAGATCATCGAGGCGCGCAGGTGGAGGCCGGCGAGGTAGCTGTGCGGGGTCTTGTCATAGCGTGTGGCGATGCCTCGTCAGGCTTTGCATTGGCGCCGCGATTTGCAGTCAGTTTGCAGACGGCGCACTGACCGGCGTTTTTGCAGGTGGCGAAGGGGGGTGTTCGGATTCGCCAATGTGCAGGTGGTGCCCATGTGTGGGAGGCTTCGGCAGTCTTCATGCTGACCTCTTGCTGACTTTCCTGACGGCGCGTCAGTAGAGCTTGTTTATAGTGGCGGTGCCGTTGCCGGAGGGGCTCTGGTCGGCGCTGGTTGCCCTGTTGCGGGGAAGCGGCGGGTATTTCGGTGTCGAGGTGATGGCAGGCCACCGGTATTCCGTCGATGAGGCGGTGCCCTGGCCTGCGGGGGGACGGGTTCGGAATGCGGTGGGGCGGGTGGGTATCAGGTTGCGAGGGTGCGGTCCAGGGCTTGCCCGGCCCGTGCGAGCGATCCGGGCATCACGTGTCGGTAGGCGCGGTAGGTCGTCTCGATCTTGCGGTGACCCAGCCATTCGGAGACGTCGGTGATGGGGATGCCGTGTTCCAGGCAGACGGAGGCGAACAGGTCGCGGTAGCCGGAGAGGGTCATGCCGTCCGGGGGAGGAAGCACGGTGTGCAGTTTGGCTGCCCGCGTGCTCTCTATCCGGTAGGTGAAATAGCCGTTCGGTCCGTGCAGCAGGTAGCCCTCGTCCGTCGTGCCGTGTCGCTGTTCAAAGCGTTCGATGGCTTCCTTTACGGATCGCGGCAGGGGGACGTCGCGGAATTCTCCTGGCCGGCGGTGTTTCAGGGGTGCGGTCTTGTAGGTGTTGTGGTGGATCTGGCAGGTCACCCGGTATACGTCGTCGGATACCACGTTGTTGACGTTGACGGCGCGGGCCTCGCCGTTGCGCAGTCCGCAGCCGCGCATCATGGTGATCATCAGGCCCAGTTGGAAATCCGCCGTGCGGGCCGCGGCTGTGGCGTATTCGACGGTCGGGATGATGGATCGCGGGGGAAGTAGTCGCGGGTTTTGATGCCGAGGGTGGGGTGGGTGGCCATGGCTCCTTTGCGGACCGCGTCCAGGAGGACGGCCCGGAGGAGGCCATAGACGTTGCGCTGTGTTCCAGGCTGGATGTTCCGGCGTTCCATGCCGGTGATGAAATGCTCGATGATCATCGGGCTGATGGATTCCATCCGGTGTTCGCCGAGTTCCGGATAGAGGTGTGCGGTGAGGTGGGAGCGGTGTTTTCGGCCCGTGGAGTAGTCCACGAGGTGGCGTTGCCGCGTGCGCCAGTACTCCGCGTATTCGGCGAAGGTCATCCGCGCCAGTCGGCGGCGCTCTTCGAGCAGGGCGGCGGGAGCGTTGCATTTGGTGGTGTAGAGGTGGACGAGACGGTCCCGGGCGGTTTGCTGGGTGGCATACCCGCTCTCCTCGCGTTGTCGGCCCGCTAGGGCTTGTCTTCAAAGTCCCGTCGTTCGCCCGTAGGGCGGGCCTCGCGGCGTCTGGTGCGTGCGATCGCAAGACGGAGGGTCGTCCCGGTACTGGGCGTACCGGGATGACCCCGACAACGCGGATGGGGGTCCCCCCGCGCCGTTCAGGCGTGGGGGAGTGCATGCCAGGCGCCGCGAGGCAGGCGGGACTTTGAAGACAGGCCCTAGTACTGCAACGGTGTTTGTGCTGATGGGTGGGCAGTTCTATGGGCTGTGTCCGCGTCGTGTGTAGTGGCTGATGCGGGCCTGGTGTTGGCGTCTGCGGCGCCAGTATGACCAGTGCAGGATGTGGTCGACGGGTGTGGGTCGGCGGTCGGTGAGTCGGGTGATCAGGCGTCTGATCTCGGCGAGGCTGAGGCCGATGAGCTGGGAGGATCCGTTTCTGCTTTCCCGGTATCGAGTTCACGGGCCCGCAGGACGGTCAGGCAGGCGTGGGCTGCCATGGCCAGGGTGATGTGGCGGTGCCAGCCCGGGTAGCGGCGGACTTGGTAGTCATCCAGGCCGCACTCCTGCTTCGCCGTCTGGAAGCATTCTTCGACGGCCCACGGGCTGCCGGCGATGTGAATCAGCTCGTCCAGGGTGGTGCCGGCGGGACAGTAGGCGATGTAGTAAGAGAGCTGCTCGGGCCGCCTGACACTGCGACGGGCGAGAACCCAGTGCCGACGGTCCTCACGGTGCCAGGGACGGACTTCGACGCGGGCCCAGTCGAACACCCGCAGTCCATGAGCACCACTCCCGCACGAGCGGCGTTTCCACTTCTGCCGCGGCAGGCCGGTGAACAGGTCGTGGACGGGGTGGTCGAGGGCCCAGCGGGTGACGACGGTGTCGTGGCGGGTGGTGGCCATGACGTGGAAGACATCGGCCTGCTCCAGTTCGCAGCGCCAGCCCTTGCTGAAGCCGTAGGCGGCATCAGCGGTCACCCAACAAAACGGGATCTTGTCTGCGATCGCGCGGCGGACCATTTTTTTGGCCATGACGACCTTGGTCTCGAAGCCGACCGCGTCGTCGATGCCGGCCCTGCGGCAGCGTTCACGGTCGTCTGTCCAGGAAGTGGGCAGATATAACCTGCGGTCGATCAGTGTCCGCCCGCCGCCGGCTGCATAGGCGAGGAAGACGCCGACCTGGCAGTTCTCCGTCCGTCCCGCGGTTCCGGAGTACTGACGCTGGACACCTGCCGAGCGCACGCCTTTCTTCAGGAAGCCGGTGTCGTCCACGATGAGCACGGCCTCGGGGTCGCCGAGGTTCTCGACGACGTAGTCGCGCACATCGTCGAGGACCTCGTCGGCTTCCCACTCGATCCGGTTCAGCAGCCGATGGATCCGGTCCGGAGCGGCGTGACCGGCCTGTTCGGCCAGTGTCCAGCCGTTCTTCCGCTCCAGCGGAGCGATCAACCCCCGCATATAGGCAAGCGCCGACTCCCGCGGCTCCGTCCTGGAAAACCGATGCACGAACCGCTCGTGCACAGCGTCCAGTTCACTGGCCCACACCCTGACATCAGCAAGGTCCCCACCCATGGCCAGACCAACGACCGGCCTGTCCAACCGTCACGGGCAAACACCGTTGCAGTACTAGGCGGGCGGGAGAAGCCCTCAGGCGGTGCGCCCTCGGTTCCCTTAGACACTGCGTGTACTCATCTCGCGGTAGGGACTAGTGACCACCGCTGCCCTGCTCGGCGGCGCGGGCTCGCGCGTCGCCGATGACGACCCGGTCCCCGGTTCGGGTCTCGGGGCCGAGGTCTCCCGTATGGGCGGGGTTTTGCACGGGGCGGAACGTCAGGGCGCGAGTTTCTCGTAGCGGGTGGCCACCGCCCGGTGCCTCTTGAGGCGGTTGATGCCGCTGCACATCGACGGCTCGATCAACATCGTCGATGAGCTCTTCGACGAACTCCTCCGTGGCGGGCTGCCGTTCAGCAAACGGCAGCCGGTCCTGCTGGCGTGTCCGGTCGGCGAGAAGTCCGCTCAGTACGCGGCGCTGCTGACCCGCATGGGACATCCCGACGTCCGCAGCCTGGTGGGCGGCATTATCGCCTGGCGCGACGTCGGCGCCCCGCTGGTGCGTGACTGAGGGGCGCTCAGGCCGCGCTCCGGACGGGTGTCAACGCACCCTGTGGTCCTCCAGCGGCGCTGCCATCAGTATGTCGTCGGCTATTGGGGGCAAGTGTGGGGTGTGGTTGACCAGCCGCGCCGAATTGCCGACGACGGCGATGCTGCTGGTGTTGTGGAGGAGGGCGGCGAGAACCGGATTCATGGAACCGCCGGCGCCGGCGATCAGGCCCAGCAGATTGACGCCGATGGCGAGGCCGTAATTCTGGCGGACCACGCGCAGGGTATGCCGGCTGAGTTCGACGACGGCGGGGACCTGCCGCAGATCGTCGCCCGGCAGCGCGATATCGGCCGTCTCCAGGGCGACATGGGAGGAGTGGGCGCCCATGGAGATGCCGACGTCGGAAAGGGCCAAAGCGGGGGCGTCGTTGGTGCCGTCGCCGACCATGGCGACTGTGTGGCCCTCGGTCTGGAGGTCGCGGATCAGCTGGAGTTTGCCTTCCGGGAGCGCGTGCGCATGGACCTCGGTGATGCCGAGGGTGTCGGCGACGGCATGCGCGGTCTCGGGCGCGTCGCCGGTGAGCAGCACCACACGGGACACCCCCAGGTCTCGCAGTTGCCGCACGACGGTGTCGGCTCCGGACCGTACGGCATCGGAGACGCCGAGCAGACCGATCAGATCGTCATCGTGGGCGATGCAGATGACGGTCTCGCCGCCGGAACGCAGCTGTTCGGTCCAGCCCTGAGCCTCCTCCATCAGCTGGACACCGTGCTGGCGCAACAGGGCGGGGCTGCCCACCAGCAGCCGGGTGCCGTCGAGTTCGGCCCGCATGCCCATGCCGAGGACGACTTCGCAGGCTTGGTGGATGGGCGCGCGCAGGTGCTGTTCCTCGGTGTGCGCGACGATGGCCTGGGCGAGGGGGTGGCGGGCGTGCAGCTCTCCGGAAGCGGCGAGGCTGAGGACCTCGTTGGCGGTGAAGCGGTCGGTGAGCGTGACCACGCTGGTGACCAGGGGCCGTCCGAAGGTGAGGGTGCCGGTCTTGTCGAAGACGACGGCGGTGACCCGGCCGATGCCCTCCAGGTGGGTGCCGCCCTTGATGAGGGTGCCGCGCCGTGCGCCGTTGCCGATGGCGGCGCTGATGGCGGTGGGCGTGGCGAGTCCGGCCGCGCAGGGGCAGGCGATCAGCAGCATCGTCATGGCGCGGCGGGCGTCACGGGTGATGGCGTAGGTCAGTGCGGCCAGGGCGAACGAGACAGGGACGAAGCGCTGGGTGAAGCGGGTGGCGACGGTCTGGATCGGCGCCCGGTCCGACTGGGCCTCCTCGACCCGGCTGATGATCCGGCCGACCGTGGTGTCCGCGCCGACGGACGCGGCCCGGATGGTCAGCGAGCCGGAGGTGACGATGGTCCCGGCGTAGACCTCGGCGCCGGCGCGGGCGTAGACCGGCAGCGCCTCACCGGTGATCGCCGCCTGATCGACCAGCGCTTCTCCACCGACGACCGTCCCGTCGACCGGGATGCGGTGGTGCTTATAGACGGCGACCACATCGCCCGGGACGACCTCTTCGAGCGCCACTTCCACCTCGACCCCTGCTCCGTCCTCCGCGCCACCTTCCCGTACGAGCCATACCCGCTCCTCGCCGATGGTGAGCAACTCCTCGATGGCACGCCGGGTCCGACGGAGCGTCAGGGTCTGGAGAAATTCGCCGATGTTGAGGAGCCAGAGGACGGTGAGGGCTACGACGTTTTCGCGTAGCACCAGCGAAATCACGGTCGCGGCCGTGACGAGGGTGTCGGTTCCGGGGTGGCTGCGGCCGCGCAGGGAGCGCAGGGCGCCGCGGAAGAACGGCAGGCCGGTGAAGAGGGTGATCGCCCCGAGGAGGCCGGAGGAGCCCGCGGTGATGCGCGGCCGGCGTAGCAGTCGGCGCAGCGCCACGAAGGCGAGTACTGCGCCGCCAACGACCAGGCGGGCGAGTTCGCCGGTGGAGGAGTCGGGTGTGGAGCGGGTCGGCTTGGCGGGCGTGGAGGCGGGTGGTGCCTCTTCGAGGGCGCCGACCAAGCGGTCGACATCCAGCAGGTCCGGCACCATCCAGATCACGACACTGCCGGTGCGCGGGAAGATCCGCAGCGCCCGGAAGCCGCGGATACCGGTCAGTCGCTCATCGACCAGCCCGGCGCTGCCGGGGCGCGCCCATACCCAGGGCACGGTCAGCCGGGCCCGGCCCGCGGCCACGGAGCGGACAACCACGCCGGACATGGTCAGTGCTCGTGGTCGTGCGCGTGGCCCTCGGTGGCGACCGCGGACGGTGGCGGAACCTCTTCGCCCAGTGACGTACGGGCCTCGGCGAGGACATCACCTGCCTTGAGCCGGGCCTCCTCCGCAGCCGAGGCCAGCCACCGGCCGGCGACGATACCGCCAGCCAGGCCGCCGACAACTGCCTTGCGGGCGGCGGGCTTCGCCTCGGGAAGGCGCTTGGCAGCGGTCTTGATGATCAGGGCGCCCACCACTCCGGAGACCGCGTAGTGGGCGAGCCGTCCGGCTGCGGCGCCGGCGAGCGCGACGGGGTGCATAGGAGACTCCTTCCGTCCGTACCGGCTCCTTCAAGTGTGCGTCCGGACGGAGTCCCGGGGCGAGCCGAGTGCCGACCCCGGCGCAGGGGAGGCCCGCCGTGCTGCTGCCAGCCGGCACCCGAGGTAGATGATGAAGGCGATGGTCGTGACATACGGGCTGATGGGGATGGTGCTGCCGAGCGCGAGCAGGATGCCGCCCTCCATCGCGCAGAGGGCGAATGCGACGCTCAGCACGGGCAGCAGCACCGGGGACGCCGTGAGGCGTGCGGCGGCGGCCGCCGGGGTGACCAGGAGCGCGAGCACCAGCAGCGCTCCGACGATCTGTACGCACAGGGCCACCGCAAGGCCGAGCACCAGCATGAACGCCAGCGAGAGCGCGCGCACCGGGACGCCTCGCGCTGCGGCCACCTCCGGGTCGACGCTGGCGAAGGTCAGCGGCTTCCAGACGATGGTTAGGGCGAGCAGTACCACCGCTGACGTGCCGAGGAGCCAGGCCATCTGCGGGGTGCCGACGGCGATGATCTGGCCGGTCAGGATGCCGAACTTGTTCGCCGCCCGGCCCTTGTAGAGGGACAGGAAGAGCACTCCGAGGCCGAGTCCGAACGGCATGATGATGCCGATGATCGAATTACGGTCGCGGCCGTGGACCCCCAGGATGCCGATCGCCGCGGCCGCGATCAGGGATCCGGCGATGGACCCGGCCACGATGTTCACCCCGAGCAGCAGCGCCGCCGAGGCGCCGGCAAACGACAGCTCACTGATACCGTGCACGGCGAACGGCAGATCGCGCATGATCACGAACACTCCGGCCAGCCCGCCGACCAGACCGAGCAGCACCCCGGCGAGCAGCGAATTCTGCACGAGTGCGAGCAGTTCGCCGTAGTTGTCGAAGTTGAAGATCTGATGCCAGATGCCGTTGTCCTGCCCGCCGTCGGCGAACAGCCCGTACCCGCAGCAGAGTCCGCTCACTGGCTCTCGCCGCCCTCCGTCCTGTCGTCGTGGGTGTGGCCGGCGCCGTCATCAGGTGCCCCGACCACCACGATCCGGCCCCGGACACGGACGACGTCCACCTGCGTCCCGTACAGCTCGGTCAGTGTCGAGGAGGTCATCACCTCGTCCGGCGGCCCGATCCGGTGCCCGCCGCGGGCCAGATACAGGACGCGGTCCACCAGGCCCAGAACGGGGTTGATCTCATGCGTCACGAAGACAACGGCGGTACCTGCGGTGCGTCGCCGCTCCTCCACCAGGCCGGTAATGGTGCGCTGATGCTGCAGGTCGAGGGAGAGCAGGGGTTCGTCGCAGAGCAGGATCCGCGGGTCGGTGGCCAGCGCCTGCGCGACGCGGACGCGCTGCTGCTCGCCGCCGGAGAGCCGACCGAGGGGAACGTCCGCATACGGCGCGGCGCCGACCGCATCCAGGAGCTCGTCCACCCGGCGGCGAATCGCCCGGCGTGCGAGAGGCGGCCCCCAGCGGTGCCCGTCCAGGCCGAGACGCACCAGGTCGCGGGCGCGCAGCAGGGTGTGCGTGGGCTGGAGCGTCTGCTGGGGGACGTAGCCGATGTGCCGGCTGCCGCTTTGTGGAGGGCGGCCGAGGACAGCGAGCGACCCACCGGTGAGCTGCTGTCGGCCCAGGAGCACCCGCAGCAGACTGGTCTTGCCCGATCCGTTCGGGCCCAGCACAGCGATGAATTCGCCGGGTCGTACATCGAGGTGCAGGTAGCGCCAAAGCACGCGGTCGCCATACGCCAGCGTTGCATTCCGCAGACTGAGCACCGGCGCACCGGGACCGGCGCTCCGCCCGGCAGCTCGGTCTGCCGGGGAGAGCGGAGACACGGCCTCCGTGCGTTTCATCACCGGTCCAATGCGCTCCTGATCGCTCCGACATTGGCTGCCATCCAGCCGATGTAGTCCTCGCTTTGGGGAAGGGTCTCGGTCACCGGGACCACCGGGACTCCGTTGTCCTCGGCCGCCGCCTTGACCTTCTCCGTCGGGGGCCCGGAGGTCTGCTTGTTATAGATCAACGCCTTGACCTGTTTTCCGGTGAACAGCGCGAGCGTCCGCTGCAGGCTCTGTGCGGAGACGTCCCCGCCCTCCTCGACGGCCTGACTGAAGTCCGCCGGCGTCTTGTTCCGCAACCCCATGGCCCCGGTCATATACAGCGGTACGGGCTCGCTGACCGCCACGGCAGTACCCGCGTGGGCTGCCTTGACCTGCCGTTCCTTACTCTCCAGCGCCGACAGCTTGTCTTTGAACGTCGTGGCGTTGTGGCGGAACGTGGCAGCGTCGGCGGGGGCGGTCCTGGCCAGGGCGGCGGCGACCCGGTCGGCCAGCTTTCCCATCGCGGGGAGGTCGTACCAGATGTGTTCGTTGAACTCCCCGCCCGCATTCGGTGCCTTCCCGGACACCTGCACGGCGTCGATGACGGCGGGTGAGGAGTTCTTCGCACTGTGCAGCATCCTGTCGACGAAGTCGTCGTAGCCGCCGCCGTTCTCGACCACGACCTTCGCCTTGGACAGCTCGAGCCGATTCTGCGTGCTGGCCTCGTACGAATGGGGGTCCTGCGCCGGGTCGCTGATGATCGAGACGACTTTGACCTTGCCGCCGCCGATCTGCCGGACGATGTCCCCGTACACATTCGTAGAGGCGACGACCGGAATCGAGGGCGACGGAGCACCGGTCTGGGAGCCGACGCGGGAACCGGCGTCCGAGGAGCCTGCGCAGCCGCTGGCCAAGGCGAGCGCCAGCCCCGTGAGCACCGCTGTGCCGCGGACCGAGGACGCCTTCATCGCGGCCTCCCCACCAGTGGGAACGAAACCGGTTATCGGTTCATTATCGGTCGGCTGCCTCCCGCCATCCACCTGAGGGAGCGGTGGTCGGCGGGGCCGGGGTCAGGGGCAGCAGCCGTCGGCGTGGTGGCCGTCGTCGGTGTCCTCTGTGGTGGCTGCCGTCGCAGCGGCCCGAAGCGGGCAGCACGTACCACCGCGCCACGCGTCGCGACCTTCCTTGGCGGCCACGGCGGCGATGGCCAGCGCGGCGATCGGGTCGGCCCAGCTCCAGCCGAGCAGGCTGTTGGCGAGGAGCCCCACGAGCACGACACCCGACAGATACGTACACAGCAGCGTCTGCCGGGAGTCCGCGACTGCCGATGCCGAGCCCAACTCCCGTCCGGCCCGGCGCTGGGCGAAGGAGAGGAACGGCATGACCATCAGCGAGGCGGCGGCCAGCACGATCCCCGGTACGGAGTGCTGCGCCTCGCCGGAGCCCGTGAGCGTGCGGAGGGCCTCGACGGTGAGGTACACGGCGAGAGCGAAGAACGAGAAGGCGATGATCCGCAGGGTGACCTTCTCGCGCGCCTCCCGTGCCTCGTGGCCGGTGGCGGAGAACTGCCAGGCCACGGCGGCGGCAGAGGACACCTCGATGACGGAGTCCAGGCCGAAGCCGATCAGGGCGGCCGACGAGGCGAGCGTGCCGGCGGTGAGGGCGACCGCCGCCTCGATGACGTTGTAGGTGAGGGTCGCGGCGACCAGTAGACGTATGCGCCGCGCGAGGGTGTCACGGCGGGCGGAGCTGCGACCCGGGGATGTCGGCGCCATCAGCAGCAGCCGTCCTCGGTGGCGTCGGCGCAGGTACGGTCCGCCTCGACGGCGACCACCGCGGCCCGAAGGTCATCGAGCGCGTGGCCCAGGCGGGGATCGGCGAGTTCGTATCTGGTGCGGCGGCCGACCGGGACCGCCACGACGAGACCGCAGTCGCGCAAGCAGGCCAGGTGGTTGGACAGCCGGGTGCGCGAGATGCCGAGGGCGTCCGCCAGGTCTGACGGGTGGGCCGGGGCTTCGCGCAGGGCGAGCAGCAGGCGGCAGCGGAGGGGATCGGCCAGGGCGCGGCCGAACCGCGCCAAGACCTCGATGTCGGCAGCGATGGTCAGCACCCCCTCACAGTACACAGTTCCCTGAATTCAAGAAGTCCTGAACTCGTGAGGATTCGGCGAAGCTTCGCTCCTGTTGGAATGACAATCATTTCCATCTATTGTTCGGGGCGTCGCCACTCCGCCGGGGGCGCGACCGCTACGCGCCCGGCGCACCCCAAGGAGCCCTCTCCATGTCCCTCGCCCCCATCCCCAGCGCTCCCCAGCAGCGATCCGCTCGATTCGCCCTCACGGCCGCCGCGGCCACCGTGGCAGCCCTCACCGCCGCCGGGTGCGCGACATCGCCTGCGGGGAGCGGGCTCGGCGAATCCGGTGGCTCCGGCAAGAAGATCCAGGTCGTGGCCGCGGAGAACTTCTGGGGCAGCATCGCTTCCCAACTCGGCGGCAGCCACGTCAACGTGATCAGCATCATCACCAGCCCCGACACAGATCCGCACGACTACGAGCCGACCGCCGGAAACGCCCGCACCGTCTCGGGCGCGCGCTATGCGATCGTCAACGGCATCGGCTATGACGCCTGGGCGGACAAGCTGCTCTCCACCAACCCCGGCAGCGACCGGACCGAGTTGAAGGTCGGCGACCTGGTCGGCCTCAAGCCGGGCGGAAACCCGCACCGCTGGTACTCGCCGCATGACGTTCACCGGGTCATCGAGAAGATCACCGCGGACTACAAGAAGATCGACCCGGCCGGCGCCTCCTACTTCGACCAGCGGAAGAAGGCGTTCGAGAGCAAGACCCTCGCGCCGTACACCCACCTTGTATCCGGCATCAAGTCGAAGTACGCCGGCATTCCGATCGGCGCCTCGGAGTCCATCGTCACCCCGCTCTCCAAGGATCTGGGCCTGAAGATGCTCGCCCCCGACACGTTCCTGAACGCGATCAACGAGGGTGCCGACCCGTCGGCCAAGGACAAGGCCACCATCGACCAGCAGATCAAGAAGAAGCAGATCAAGGTCTACGTCTACAACAGCCAGAACTCCACCCCGGATGTGCAGGCGCAGGTCAAGGAGGCCAAGGCGCAGGGCATCCCGGTGGTTACCGTCACCGAGACCCTCGCCCCCGCAGGTGCCTCCTTCCAGGAGTGGCAGACCGGCCAACTCCGTGACCTCGAGCGGGCCCTGGCCAAGGCGACCGGGAAGTAAGCGGGGGAGCGCGCGGCCATGCTGCATCCGATTGCGAAGGCCCATGAGATGGCGGGACACGCTGGTCACACCGTCCCGCCACCCCGGACGGCGGCTTCCGAGGCATCCCCAACTCCGGCGTCTGCGGATGCCCCCGTACTCGACCTGTGCGGCGCGGCCGTCCGCGTGGCGGGCCGCACCCTGTGGTCCGGGGTGGACCTTCGCGTCGGGGCAGGGGAGTTCGTCGCCGTCCTCGGGCCGAACGGGGCCGGCAAGTCCACCCTGATCAAGGTGCTGCTCGGCATGCTGCCCGCGGCCGGCGGAGAGATACGAGTCCTCGGCGCCCGGCCGGGACAGACGAACCACCGCATCGGCTACCTGCCGCAGCGCCGCAGCTTCGACGCATCGCTGCGGATCCGCGGTATCGACGTCGTACGGCTCGGGCTGGACGGCGACCGCTGGGGCCTGCCGATGCCGTCGTTCGGCGCCCGGCGACGGGCGGCCCGTCAACGCGTCGACGAGGTCATCGAACTGGTCGGGGCGTCGGCGTACGCACACCGGCCCATCGGCCACTGCTCCGGGGGCGAGCAGCAGCGGCTGCTGATCGCCCAGGCCCTGGTCCGCAGGCCCCAACTACTCTTGCTGGACGAGCCGTTGGACAGCCTGGACCTGCCCAACCAGAGCGCGATCACGGCACTGATCAGCCGGATCCGCCACGAGGAGAACGTGGCGGTCGTCATGGTCGCGCATGACGTCAACCCGATCCTGCCTCACCTCGACCAGGTGGTGTATCTCGCCGAAGGCGGTGCGGCGAGCGGCACGCCGGAGGACGTCATCACCTCACCGACGCTGACGAAGCTCCACGGCACTCCGGTCGAGGTACTGCGGACGTCCGACGGCCGACTCGTTGCCGTCGGCCAGCCGGAGGCGCCGGCCGTGCACACGGACCGGCATGGCGACCGGCGCGCCTCTGGACTTTGTGCCGGAGGTGAACGTGCTGCCGGCTGAGCTGGGCGCCGCACCCGTCTGGTCGTGGAATCTGATCACGGACGTTCAGGAGATGTGGTCGTTCCCCTTCATGGTCACCGCCTTTCGCGCCGGCGCGGTCGTCGCCGTCGTGTCCGCGGTCATGGGCTATTTCGTGGTGCTGCGGCGTCAGACCTTCGCCGCTCACACCCTCTCCACCGTTGCGTTCCCGGGTGCGGCCGGAGCTGTGCTGTTCGGCTTCAGCGCGGTCTACGGCTACTTCGCCGTCTGTGTCGCCGCCGCCATGGTCATCGCGGCCATCGGATGGCGCGGTGGGGGAGGGGGAGCGGACGAGTCCGCGCTCACCGGGACGGTGCAGGCATTCCTGCTCGCCGCCGGGTTCCTCTTCATCACCCTGTACAAAGGGCTGTTGGGCGGTCCGCAGACCATCCTGTTCGGCACCTTCCTGGGCATCACCACCTCCCAGGTGAACGTACTGCTAGGTGTGGGGGCGGTGGTGCTGGCGGTGCTGGCGGTGATCGGACGGCCGCTGCTGTTCGCCTCCGTCGATCCGCAGGCCGCCGCCGGGCGCGGAGTGCCGGTCCGCGCGCTGTCCGTCACCTTCCTCGTCCTGCTCGGTGCGGCGACCGCCGAGGCGAGCCAGATCACCGGAACCCTGGTGGTGTTCGCGCTCATGGTCATCCCCGCCGCGACCGCCCAGACCGTGACCGGCCGCCCCAGTACCGGCCTCGCCCTCTCCGTACTCTTGGCCCTCGCCGCCACCTTGCTCGGCCTGACCACCGCCTACTACCGGCCTTACCCTTTGGGCTTCTTCGTGACCTCGTACGCCTTCGCCGGCTATCTGCTGGCCCGGTCCGGACGCGCACTGCACACCCGTCTCAGCCGGACCGGTATACCCCGCCAGAGCAAGGGGGCCACGGCATGACCGCACTGCTGACCGCCTCGGCGCCGCTCGTTCAGCCCTTCCTCCAACACGCCGTCCTGGCCGGCACCGCCATCGCGGCGGCCTCGGGACTCGTCGGTCACTTCCTGGTCCTGCGCGCCCAGATCTTCACCGCCGACGCCCTCAGTCATGTCACGCTCACCGGAGCGATGGCCGCCCTCGCTTTCGGCTACGACCTGCGCATCGGCCTGTTCGTGTCCACCGTCGGCATCGCCCTGCTCTTCGGCACACTGGGGCGCAAGGCCCGGCCCGACGACGTGGTCATCGGGAGCGTCTTCTCCTGGATCCTGGGCCTGGGCGCCTTCTTCATCACCCTGTACACCACCTCCCGGAGCACGACCAACGGCCATGCCGGCGTCAGCGTCCTCTTCGGCTCGATCTTCGGTCTCTCGGCCGGGAGCGCGTCCCTCGCGGCCCTGATCGCCGCCGGAATCTGCCTGCTGATGCTGCTCATCGCCCGCCCGCTCCTGTTCGCGACGCTGGACGAGGCCGTGGCCGCGGCCCGCGGAGTGCCCGTACGGACGCTGGGCTTCGGCTTCCTCGCACTGACCGGCATTTGCGCGGCCGAGGCCACCCAGGCGGTCGGCTCACTGCTGCTGCTCGGTTTGCTTGCGGCCCCCGCCGGAGCCGCCGCGCGACTGACCGACCGCCCGTACGCGGCACTTGCGCTCTCCGCGCTCTTGGCGGTGCTCGAGATGTGGGCCGGCCTCGCTGCCTCCTGCGTGCTACCGGAGGTGCCACCCAGCTTCGCCATCTTGGCCGCGGCCACCGCCGTCTACGCAGCCACCTTCGTCGTTCGGAGGCCGGGGGCCCGTAAGCGTCTTCGTCCGCGCACCGGCCCTCCTGGGATATGGGGTCTTACGGCACGATGACGGCAGGCACCAACCCCCATGCCATGGCGACGCAGGAGGTCTCCCTCCTGGGACGCATCACCCAGCAACGCGCCACCGTGCTCGAGGCATTGATTGAAGCGGAAAAGTCGGAGGGGTTCGTCAGTGCCCAGTCCCTGTACACCCGGCTGCTGGCCGCCGGGTCATCGGTCGGCCTGTCCACGGTCTACCGCACGCTCAGCGCCCTGGCTGAAGCGGGGCGCGCCGACGTCGTACGGGACGTGCACGGGGAGCGGCTCTTCCGCTACCGCCCCGGCTCCGACCACCGGCACTACCTGATCTGCACCGAATGCGGTGTGAGCGTGACGCTGGACTCCGTGACGGTGGAGGACTGGGCCGCCGGAGTGGCCCGGACGAGTGGCTTCACCGCAGTCCGACACACTGTCGAACTCACGGGCATCTGCCCCGACTGCGGCCCCTTGGCGGAGGGTTCTGCCCGGGAATGACGGGAGCCCGGGAGCGCCACCGCTGCACGCGACGGCAGCTCTCCGGGGTAGATCCGTAAGGCAGCGGGGGACTGAACTACTTGGAGGCGTACGGGAGCAGCGCCATCTCCCGCGCGTTCTTGATCGCGCGGGCCAGCTGCCGCTGCTGCTGCGCGGTGACCCGGGTGACGCGTCGACTGCGGATCTTGCCGCGGTCCGAGATGAACTTCCGCAGCAGATCGGTGTCCTTGTAGTCGATGTAGGTGATACCGGCCTGGTCCAACGGGTTGGGGCGCGACTTGACGGGCTTGCGGGGATCGGGGCGGCGGGCCATGGCACTTCCTTTTCTCGGTCGGGTCGGTGCGGGAGAAGAGCTGGCGGCGGTCGGGTGCTCAGGAGACGGGGTCGAGGAGCGTGTCGAAGGACGCCGGGAGGCGCCTCCATGCCTCACGTCCGTCGGCGAACTCGTCCTCGGTCAGCAGACAGGAGTCGAGCAGCCGCTCCAGGCCCTCGCGGTCCAGGCCGGGTGCGGTGAAGACCAGGTGCTGGCAGCAGTCGCCGTGTTCGGGATGCCAGTCGAGGGCGGCGGCTGCTCGGCGCATCGGGGAAATCATGTCCCAGGCGGCGTCCGGCAGCGACGCAAGCCATGGGCCGGCGTTCTCCACACACAGCGCGCCGCCCGCGGCGTCCCAGGACAGCAGGGTGTCGGGACGGTCGGCGAGCCAGAAACGGCCACGGCTGCGAACGGCCGCACAGGCCAGGTCTTCCAGCGCCTGGTAGAGCCGTTCCGGATGGAAGGGGCGCCGCCGGTGCCACACGAGGGTGGCGACTCCCGACTCCTCCGCTTCCTGCGGGAGCAGCGCGCAGGCCGGGTGCTGAGCGGCGGCAGCCGCCTCGACGTCGAATCCGGCGAACGCGGCCTCCGCGAGCTGACGGGAGTCCACCGGCACATGGCGTGCCGTCGGGTGCAACTGCGCGAGGACCGCACGGTCCTCGTCGTCCGCCTCTCCTCCGTCGACGAGCGCGAGCACGGGGGCGTACTCCAGCTGGCGCGCCCAGGTGTCCCCGATGGTCCGCTGATCGGTTGCGGCCGCCGCGAACCCGGCCTCCGCCAGGTCGTCCCCATTGGCGAGATATGGCAGGACGAGCGCGGGGTCGACCGCGGTCATCACGTTGGAGAGTGTCAGCGTCTCGCCGCCGTGTGCAGCGATGACCTCGGCCATCGCCCTGGGTTCGACGGAGTCCCAGAGTTCGACCACCGCCAGCCGGTGCAGACCGCTCTCGGCCAGCCGCCGGAGTTCGGGCACCAGGTCCTCGCGCAGGGCGCAGCACGCACAGTCGTTGACGAGGGGTGCCTCGCCGGAGGACAGCTCGCCCGAGGCGTCCCGCACCGTGCGGCGTACCGTTCCGTCCGCTGCCGTGGAGAGGTCGTGGTGGAGCGCGACACTGCCGCGCACGGTGTGCAGCAGCCGCAGCACGACCTGTTCGCGTGCGTCGGAATGCAGCCCGCCGACGAGGACGACGGGGAGTTTGCTGTTCTCCGCCATCACCGTGCCCCGCGCCGGGCGTACCGCCGCTCGAAGCGCTCGACCCGGCCGGCCGTGTCGAGGACACGGGCCGTGCCGGTGTAGAAGGGGTGGCTCTGCGACGAGATCTCCACGTCGATGACGGGGTAGGTCTTGCCGTCCTCCCACTCGATGTTCTTGTCGCTGGTCGCGGTGGACCGGGTGAGGAAGGCGAAATCGGCTGCCTTGTCACGGAAGACGACGGGCCGGTAGGCGGGGTGGATCCCAGGCTTCATGACGGTGTTCCTGTCTGCTAGGTCGGCTTGTGAGTCAGCGTTCTTCGCGGAAGTCGACGTGCCGGCCGACCACCGGGTCGTACTTGCGCAGGACCAGGCGGTCAGGGTCGTTCCGCCGGTTCTTGCGGGTGACGTAGGTGTAGCCGGTGCCCGCGGTGGAGCGGAGCTTGATGACCGGGCGGAGTTCGTTGCGTGCCATGGGCGCTACTATATGGGAATGGTTTCCATTACCGATAACGTCTCCGGCGAGAGGTGACCCACTCCATGTCCGCCCACTGCCAGCTGACCGGCGCCAAGCCGGGCTTCGGCAAGACCATCTCCCACTCGCACCGGCGTACATCCCGCCGGTTCGACCCGAACATCCAGCGCAAGCGCTACTGGCTGGCGAGCGAGGGCCGGTACGTCCGGCTCACCCTCAGTACGAAGGCGATCAAGACGGTCGATTCCATCGGCGTCGAGTCCGCGGTGGCGCGAATCCGCGCACGAGGGGTGAAGGTCTGATGGCCAAGCAGAGCAAGATCGCGAAGAACGAGCAGCGAAAGGTGGTCGTCGAGCGGTACGCGGCCCGGCGCGCCGAGCTGAAGGAGATCATCCGGCGGCCTTCGTCCACCGACGACGAACGCGCCTCCGCCCAGGCCGAGTTGCGGCGCCAGCCGCGCGACGCCAGTGCGACCCGGGTACGGAACCGGGACAGCGTGGACGGCCGCCCCCGAGGCCACCTGCGCAAGTTCGGCATGTCCCGGGTACGGATGCGCGAGCAGGCGCACGCCGGATTCCTCCCCGGAGTCACCAAGTCGTCCTGGTGATGTCCGGCGATCGCCACGGTGGACGGCGCTGCGGCCCGGGGCCATTGCCCAGGCTGCGGCGCCATCCCGGCCAACCCATCCGGAAGTGCGTACAGATGAACCGCGCAACACCGGGCGGCCCGAGTCGCCCCTTCACGCTGGTCGCCTGCACCAACTGCCCGAGCGATACGGGCGAACTGGTGATGGACCGGCTGCGCGACGCCGTCCGTGCCTGCCCGCACGGCATCCTCGTCGCCACCGGCTGCCTGGGCGGCCTGCTGCGCTGCACCCCGGCCGCGGGCCTGCACGCCGCAGTACAGCCGTGCGCGAAGGACCGCACCCCCACCTGCCCCGTCGCCCGCCTGGGCCCTATCGCCACCGAAGCCGACGCGGACCTCGTCGGTGCATGGCTCCTGGCCGGCATGCCGGACGACAGCTCTCTTCCACACCGGCTGCGCGCGGCACCCGCGCCCCGTCATGCCGCCCACCTCAACTGATGGGAAGTACCAGTGCCCAAGGGCCTGTTGAGCATCGTGGTCGGGAACACCCCGGCTGCCCGGGGGCTCGCCGTGGACACGCTGGTGTGCGCTTCGCCAGACGCCGTGGTGCTGGCCGCATCCATCCACTGCCGGGATGGCGGGTACCCCGTTGTGCAACGCTTCGTCGCCGGTCCCGGAGTACCGCCGTCCGTGTCGCAGTCCATGTCGCGGGTGGCCACCGGCGACCCGGTGGTGATTCTCCGGCAGGACCTGCTGGCCATACGACGCGCCATGCGGCCCCCTCACCTGGTCCTCGCCCTCTCCGACGAGCTGGATCTCCTCCCATGCCTGGTGGAGTTGTGGCGACCGCGGACCGGGGCCAGCGCGCTGGGCGATCACTACCTCCCGGCCCCGGTCGTGGCCGGGCTTGACCCAGCGGCCTTCCTGGCTGAGCTCGGATGCGTCCACCGGGCCGTCCGTCGGTGGGACGGTACCGATCGCACCAGCCCCCTGACGCCGGCCGAGACGGCCGCCCGCAGGGTGGAAGCCGCCCACGGCGTGCTCGTGACGGCCCCGCCGAGCCCCAAAGACCGTCGAACGGACGGGGTAGCCGCCCTGGCGCGTCACCTCAACCCCTCCGCCACACTCGTCCATGTCGCACAACAGCCGCAAACAACAGGGGCGTTGCCGCCGTCGTTCCTGCGACCCGTACCGGACACCCTTGAGGAATGGCGGGCCCGGCTGGAACCAGTGAGCGTGGCGTCCTCGCGCCCTGGTACCGACCTGGGTGTGACGTCGGTGGTGTGGCGGGCCCGGCGACCGCTGCACCCGGAGCGGCTCGCGGATGCACTGCCCACGGTCATGGCCGGCGTGGTCCGCGGCCGAGGCCACCTGTGGCTGTCCAGTCGACCCGCGGCGGTGGTGACCTGGCGGTCGGCCGGACCGCACATGGAACTGCGAGACGCGGATCGCTGGCTGGAGCCCGGAGACGAGAGTGCCTGGCGCCGCGCATCCCCGCAACGGCGCACCCTGGCCTCGTGGTTCTGGCACAACTACTACGGCGAACGCCGCAACGCCCTTACGTTCACCGGCACCGACCTCGACCGGGACCGGCTGTGCACCGCCCTCAACGCGGCTCTGCTGGACGACAGGGAGTTGTCATTGGGATGGGACGGCTGGGCGGCCTTCCCCGATCCCCTGCTGGGCGACGTCCCGCTCTGAGCCGTGCCTGGGCCTCGGGCCCGGGCACGAACACAGCGTGCGCGGCGACCTTGCCTGATGGCCTCATCGCGGCCCGGTGTCCCGGGCTTTGAGGCACCTCTCAGCGGTACAGGCGTACGGCGGATCGGTCGGGCGGACGCTGCGAGCCCAGGAGCGGCGCAGGTGGGGGAGGCATGCCTGAACCCCGTCCACGGCGGCTGCCGCGTTCATCCCGGCCGGCGGGTACCTGGTGCCCGCCGCGGGGCGCAGCAGCTCAGACGCACCCGTGCCCCTGTGCTCCGCATGAGCACAGGGGCACCGGTGTGCGCACCTCGTGAGTTGCCGGGTTGGGCGGTGCCGTGGCTGCGACCACCGCCCAACCCGGAGCCTGTCAGGCTTGCGGCACCAGATCCGGGTGCTCGTGTTCGCAGGCGTCGTCGATTCCGTACGTGTCCCAGGCGGGGAACGGGTCGTCGGAGAGCTCTTCCCCGTCGGCCAGGAGGCAGTTGGCCAGGGCCGCTTGAAGTGGCTCGGCGTGCAACCCGGTGCCGATGAAGACCAGTTCCTGGCCCTGGCTGTCTCCGACGCCGCGGGCACCGGAAGGCTCGAAACGGGCGACTGCTCCGGCCTGCGACCACAAGCCCGTGACCTTCGGGCGGCCGGCCAGCCAGAAGAAGCCCTTGGAACGCAGGATCTGACCATAGGTGCCGCTGTCCAGGCCCTCGGTGACGAAGGTCCACAGTCGGCCCGGGTGGAATGGCGTATCGGCGCGGAAGACCGTGCTGGAGATGCCGTATTCCTCGGTTTCCGGGATGTGGTCGCCGTTGAGTTCCTGCACCCAGCCAGGGGCCTGCTGGGCCCGCTCCAGGTCGAAGAGTCCGGTGCCGAGGATGTCGCCGGGGTTCACCCGGCCGTGCCGGGCGGGCACGATGCGGGCAGCCGGGTTGAGGCGGGTGAGCGCGGCCTGAAGGCGTTCGGCGCCGGCCGCGTCGACGAGGTCGGTCTTGTTGAGGACGATGACGTCGGCGAACTCGATCTGGTCCATCAGCAGGTCGCTGACGGTGCGTTCGTCGTCCTCGTACTGGTCCAGTCCCCGCTCGGCCAGCCCGTCGCCGCCGGCCAGCTCCGGCAGGAAGTTGGCGGCGTCGACGACGGTGACCATGGTGTCGAGTCTGGCGAGGTCGCCCAGGGTCGCTCCGTCGTCGCGCGGGAAGGCGAAGGTGGCCGCGACGGGCATCGGTTCCGAGATGCCGCTGGATTCGATGAGGAGGTAGTCGAAGCGTCCCTCGCGGGCCAGCCGGTCGACCTCTTCGAGCAGGTCGTCGCGCAGGGTGCAGCAGATGCAGCCGTTGGTCATCTCTACGAGGCGTTCCTCGGTGCGGGAGAGGGCGGCCTCGCCGCCGCGCACCAGGGTCGCGTCGATGTTGATCTCGCTCATGTCGTTGACGATGACCGCGACGCGCAGGCCCTCCCGGTTGCCCAGGACGTGATTGAGCAGGGTGGTCTTGCCCGCGCCGAGGAAGCCTGACAGAACGGTGACGGGTAGTCGGTTGTGCGTCATGGCGTCGTCTCAGCTCTCCGGACGCAGCAGCCCGCGCTCGTACGCCTTGGCCAGTCGCTGCGGTACGAGGTAGGGGGTGCCGTCGACGGTGATCGGGACGAGCTGGGGGGTGGTGGCCTTCCACTGGGCGCGGCGGTGGCGGGTGTTGCTGCGGGACATCTTCCGCTTGGGTACGGCCATGGCGAGCTCCTGCGCGTGACTAGGTGACGGCAAACACTATCTGAAAATGGATTCCATTTCCAAATACCGTCTATCGAGGCAGCTCCGAGGGCGATGCGGTCCCGACGGGCGGGCCCATCGGAAGCGATCCCTGGAGCACGCCACACCTCACAACGCGTCGCTCGTCAGCACTGAACCTGTGAGGGGGCGATGTCCAGGAGCGTTACGCGGCCTCCCCTTTCCGCTACGGCAAGCATTCGCTGTCCTGCCCACGCAAGGGATGTGGCGGGGGTGGTCAACTGCCATGCGGTGAGGGGGGCGTAACCGTTCCTCCGGCCTTGGGCACCGGCATGCCACAGTCGGACGGCGTGGTCGGACCCGGCCGTCGCGAGCGCGTCCCCTGCGCCGGGGCGCCAGGCCAGCGCCGACACGCAAACGGGGAGGACGGCCGATCGTGTCGGTCTTCTGGGGCCGATGGACCAGAGCGACAGGTGGCGCTCGGCCGGTACGGCCAGCCGGTGCCCGCATTCACTGAAGACTGGAGCATGCCGGCCCGAGGCTTCCTCGCACTGGACCGGCTGCGCCGCGGGGCGGCGATGCGTCTCCCACAGCAAGGTCGCGCGCTGATACGTCGAGCACACGGCCCAGCGGCCGTCGACGGACAGAGCGAGATCATCCGGTGCGCCACCGTAGAGATGGACGGCGACAGGTTCACGACGCATCGGCATGAAGCAGCGGACTTGGCTCGCCAGGGACACGGCCAGAAGGCGTCCGCCCTGCGCGCAGGCCACGTCGGTGGCTGCTGTCGGGAGAGGTGCTGTGGACCACTGCGCCACGCCGTCGGTGTCGTACGTGGTGACCTTGCCCCCTTCCGCAATCGCCACGACGCCCAGTCCCATCCAGCGCGCGCGGACGCAGGGCGTCGGAGTGCTCCGCGTGATCAGCCTGCCGTCCGTGGCCCGCCACAGGGCGAATCCGCGAGGACCCACCAGGGTCAGGTGGCGCCCATCAGGGGAAAAGGCGAGACCCGTGATGCCGCCGGGCAATGTGAGGAGGTCGTGTTCCTCGCCGCCTTCGAGGTCCATCACGCGAACCCTGCCACGGCGCCCGGCGGCGGCGATCAGGCCGACGCCCACCGACAGGAAGGCCGGTTCCCAGGGGAGCCGCTTCGACCACGGCGAAACGTCTTGCAGACGTTCGCCGGTTGCTGGTGCGGTCAACGCTGTCACCATGACCACGTTCCTGTCTGGACATGCGGTGCGGCAGCATGGCGGGAGTTGGCGGATATCCCCCGTGAGGATTCATTGACGTGCATGGGTGATCTTTCATTGGCGAATATGAGAATCATTTCCATTAAACACGGTCGTGGCTTCTCTGCGTGCCCCGGGTCCCGATGGTCGAACGGCTTGGCGGGTGTGTGCGGCCGTCGGCACGGCCCCGGCCTCGCGACCGCCGTGGCCTGGGCCAACGAGCCCACGCCCAGCGACAATTCACAGCGATAACAGCAGTGGGCTCACTCCCGGCACGCCCACGAGACGTCAGCCCTGCGCCGGCCCCGCTGACGTTCCCGTGTCCGCCGGCAACGGTGAACCGGTCGGTGAGGTGGGCGAGTTCGCCCCTCCCGGCTGGGTGAGTGTGGGCCTACCCTGGCTTGGCAGGGGTTGAATCACGACAACCGGATGCCGGAGCCCCATTTTCGACAGGGTGATGGTCCCGGCGGCGGCTGACCGGCGGCGTCCGGCTCGGCATGGCCGGCCTTTTGCCGTAGCCGAGCAGGGCTGAAGCCGGCGGCCGGGAACATGTCCCTGCCCCGGAACGGTCACTCCAGCACGGCCAAGCCCGTTGACCGGCCCGGAGTCCGCACGGTCACACGTTCAGGCGATAACAGACCGAACATCAACTCACGTACCCCCCTCTCACACAACTCCGGCTGGGCCCGCGGATGTTTGGGCTCCCAGAGGCAGCTGTACTCTGGTGCCACAACTGGCATCGGTACTCGACTCTGGATGCTGCGGAGGTCTGGACCATGGCGTGACGCATGACCCCCGGGAGTCGGCCTGTTTCCCGGCGTAGCGCCGTCGATGCTGACTTTGTGCTGACTTGCTGACCTGGAAACGCCCTCTGACCTGCACCGATGCCTTGCCGTGCCTCTTCGGCTTCCACTGGTACCGGTTTGGAGCGATGTTGCGGGTGTAGTGGATTGGCCAGTGTCTTTGCAGCCCCGCGGCCGATCCCGGCGGCACTGCGGCCACTGGAGACAACGGGCACCTGGCGTGGCTGGAGCAGGCTGCCTGGCGGCTTGCCTCCTGCTGGCCTTGTGGATGTGGGTCCCCGGTATCGCGCTGGTACCCGCTTCTCCTCGGGAGCGAAGACGGGGGGGGCGTCGCGGCGTTGGTGGAGCGAGGGGGCCGGGTGCGCTCCGCATGGTGTGAGGGGCGCGGCCGCGCCGGTGCCGGTGGGCGGCTTTGGGGTGTTATTCATGGCCGAATCGGCGAGCCAGAACCTGCGTGGCCGGTCGCTGACCTGCTCGGCGACTCTCAGACTGACGAGCCTGCTGGGGTGTTGGCGATGGTGCCTGAGGACCTATCAATGATGCGGTTGATCCGGGTGGCGATGAATGACTCGTCGGGGTGTGCCTGGAGGTGGTCAATGACCATGTGCCGGAGCATTCGGCGCGAGCGGCCTTCCACGCTTGGCGCGGGTACGCCGGTTCCGTCGGCCGCCCCCAGTAGGTCGCTGACTGTGGGAGCGTGCTGGTCCGCGTCCGGTGGTCGGGGCCGAGGCGCTGTCGTTCGCCGGGGCCGCTGGAGTTCCCGAGGGCCGATCGTGATGTCGACCTTTGTGATCCGTTGTGGTCGGTCAGAGTCAGATTCAGGGTGTTCCTTGAGCTGGGATTGAGAATGCTCTGCGGGCTTGGGCGAGGGGCCGTGAATTCCGGGAGGATTGGTGGGTGCTGTCCCGGGCCGGGGTCTGACTCATGAGAACTCTGACCGCGGTGTCTTACTCACGCTGTGTCGACCGCTGACCGGGGCTGGTGTTGCTGGCACCGGGCCGGCCGGGTGTGTCCCGATAGGGGCCTGCCGACCTGCCAGGCGTTGTCACAGTTCTGACCGTCCGGGCGGTTCGGTGCCGGCTACGGGATGCGCCATCGGGTCGGAAGGTGAACGAACATGACCGCTACGTCCTTGACCCCGCGTACTCGCCGACGCCGGCCGACGGGGGAGGTGGTCCTTGGAGTCGACACGCACCGGGACACTCAGGTGGCTGCCGTGCTCTCCCTGGTGGGGGCGGTGATCGGTACCGAAGAGTTCCCGGCCACCGCGGCCGGGTACCGCGAACTGCTTCAGTGGGCCAGCGGCTTGGGCACGGTACGGCGAGCCGGGTTGGAGGGCACCGGCTCCTTCGGGGCAGCCCTCTCCCGCTACCTGCTGACCCAGGGCGTTGAAGTGTTCGATGTGAACCGGCCCGACCGGACAGACCGCCGTCAGCGCGGCAAATCGGTTCCGCTCGATGCCCAGAACGCGGCCCGGGCGGTACTGAGCGGGCGGGCACGCGCCCGGGCCAAGTCCGGCGACGGACCCGTGCAGATCGCCCGGATGTACAAACTCACCAAAGGGTCGGCAGTCAAGGCCCGCACCCAGGCGATCAACCAGCTCAAGGCCGTCCTCGTTGCCGCCGACCCGAATCTGCGGGAAGAGCTGGCCGGGCTGGGCAACCCGGAACTCTTCCGTACCTGCGCACGGTTCGCCGACGACTGCAAGAACGACGAGGGCGGTGAAGAGGCGTGCTGCAGGCCACCCGCATCACCCTGTGCCTGCTGGCTCACCGAATCGAGCAGCTTACCGAGCAGATCCAGGATCTGGAACGCCGCCTGGCTCTGTTTGCGGAACGCCACGCGCCGCAGTTGCTCACTGTGGTGGGCATCGGGCCGGACACTGCCGTCACTTTGCTGATCACGATGGGGGACAACCCGGAACGTCTGCACAGTGAGGCGTCCTTCGCCGCGCCGTGCGGGGTCAGCCCCGTAGAACGCTCCTCGGGCACTCGGCAGTACCGTCGCCTCAACCGCGGCGGGGACCGGCAGGCCAACGCCGCCCTCCACCGGATCGTGCAGACCCGCCTGCGCTTCGACCCACGTACCCAGAACTACTACGAACGCCCCACCAAGGAGGGCAAGACCCGACGCGAAATCGTCCGATGCCTCAAACGCTACGCCGCCCGCGAGGTGTTCCACCTGGTCAGGCCCGTACGGACACGCTCCCCGTCATAGGGGCAGTTGTGAGATTTGAGAGCGTGCAAGGCGTGAGTGAGCTGTCCGCGCCTACCCCGCAACGCCGCTTCTCCGGGCCAGAAGACCCCGGCCCTGATCACGAGCAAGGCACCGCATCCGTACCAGCAGATCACGGTGAGCTACGACAAGCCGGGGCACGCGATCGTCCACGTCGTCTCCACGCTGAGGCTCTGACCTGCGCGTACCCCGCTTCGGGCGCCGTCGGCGTCACGATCCGACGGCTCTTCCTGACCCGGGTGTAAGGATCGCGTCAAAGAGTCGGTAGCGTGGCCGGGTGAGTGAGAAGACCCTGCAGCACCGGATTGACGGCCCCGACGACGCCCCCGTACTCGTCCTCGGTGCCGCTCTGGGTACCACATGGCATATGTGGGACCGGCAGATCCCCGAGCTGACCCGCCACTGGCGCGTCATCCGTTTCGACCTGCCCGGACACGGCGGTTCGCCCGCCCACGCGGCGGCCTCCATCGCCGAGCTGGCCGACCGGCTGGTCGCCACCCTCGACGCCCTGGGTGTGGACCGCTTCGGCTACGCCGGCTGCAACATCGGCGGAGCGATCGGCATCCAGCTGGCACTCACCCGTCCGCACCAGGTCACCTCGCTGGCCCTGGTGTCCACCTCGGCGCGCTACGGCACCGCCGACGCCTGGCGCCAGCGCGGCGTGGTCATCCGCACGAACGGACTCGACCCGATCGCCCGCACCGCGCCCGAGCACTGGTTCACCCAGGGCTTCGCCGGCGCCCAGCCCGCGATCGTCGAATGGGCCGTGCAGATGGTGCGGACCACCGACCCCGGCTGCTACATCGCCGCCTGCGAGGCGCTGGCGGCCTTCGACGTACGGTCCTCGCTCGGCCGGGTCGGCGTGCCCACGCTCGTCGTCGTCGGCTCCGACGACCAGGTCACCCCGACCACCGACGCGCGCACCCTCGTCGCCGGGATACCCGACGCGAGCCTGGCGCTGGTGCCCGGAACCTCTCACCTCGCACCCGTCGAGCAGCCCTCGGCCGTCACCGAACTCCTCATCCGGCACTTCTCCTCGGCCTGGCACGACAAGCCCGGCCCCGGCGGCCAGACCGCCATCGGCGCGGCCGCCCCCAAGCCGCAGATCGCGCCTGCGCCCCCGCCGGTGGCACCCCCGGCCGCCATAGAGTCCGGCCTCGCCCAGCCGGAGCCGGACCGCGGAGCCACCTACGAAGCGGGCATCAAGGTCCGCCGTGAGGTCCTCGGCGACGCCCATGTCGACCGCGTCGAGGCCGCCGCCGACGACTTCACCGGCGACTTCCACGACTTCCTCACCCGCTACGCCTGGGGCGAGACCTGGACCCGCCCGGGCCTCGACCGCCGCACCCGCAGCATCATCACGCTCACCGCGCTGGTCGCCCGCGGCCACCAGGACGAGCTGGCGCTGCACACCCGCGCGGCCCTGCGCAACGGGCTCACCCCCACGGAGATCAAGGAAGTACTGCTGCACACCGCCGTCTACTGCGGCGTCCCGGCAGCGAACTCCGCCTTCGCGGTCGCCCAACGGGTGATCCGGGAGGAGACGACGCCGGAGGCGTGAGGGCCGGGCGGCTGCGGGCGGCTTTTGCGGGCGGCCCGCCCCGGGTTTCTCGTGCCGTTGACGTTGACGTTGACGTTGACGTTGCCGTCGCCGTTGTGGGCTTGTGACGTGTCCTCCTGGGGCTTTGAACGCGTACCCCTTTGGTTTTTTCCCCGCCGCCCACCCCCCTTCGGGGGGTGGGCGGGTGTAGTGACGCGGGTGCCCACCCCTGACGGGGCGGGGGAGACGGCGGCAGCGGCCCAGGGGGAGACGGCGGCAGCAGGCCGGGGGAGACGGCGGCAGCGGCCCAGGGGGAGACGGCGGCAGCGCCTCCCCCGCCCCCCCCGCCCCAGCCCTCGTCCCCATCTCGCCCCATCGCCCCACCCCGCCCTCCTCCCCATCCCGCCTCATCGCCCCCGCCGCCACGGCAAGATGGGTCCATGGAACTCACCAAGAAGACCCACGCCTGTGTCCGGCTGGAGAAGGACGGGCAGATGCTCGTCATCGACCCCGGAGTCTTCAGCGAGGAGGACGCGGCCGTCGGCGCGGACGCGATTCTGGTCACCCATGAGCACATGGACCACTTCGACGTGGACCGGCTGCGGGCGGGCATGGAAGCCAACCCCGGGGCCGAGATCTGGACGCTGGCCAGCGTCGCCGAGCAGCTCTCGGGCGCGTTCCCCGGCCGGGTGCACACCGTCGGCGAGGGGGACGCCTTCACCGCGGCCGGCTTCGACGTGGAGGTGCACGGCCAGCTGCATGCCGTCATCCACCCGGACATCCCGCGCATCACCAATGTCGGCTATCTCATCGACGGCGGCACGGTCTTCCACCCGGGCGACGCCCTCACCGTCCCGGAGGGCCGTACGGTCGACACCCTGCTGCTGCCCGTCCACGCGCCGTGGAACAAGGTCGCCGAGATCATCGACTATGTGCGCGAGGTCGCGCCGCAACGTGCCATCGACATCCACGACAGTCTGCTCCAGGACCACGCCCGCCCGATCTACGACTCCATGATCGACAAGCTGGGCGGTACCGATCACGGCCGACTCGCCCCGGGCCACGGCACCGCACTCGGCTGAGGCCTGACTGTCAGTGCCGGGCTGTAGGTTTACAGACATGCGCATCGCGACCTGGAACGTCAATTCGATCACCGCCCGCCTCCCGAGGCTGCTGGCCTGGCTGGAGAGCACCGGCACGGACGTGCTGTGCATCCAGGAGACCAAGTGCACCGCCGAGCAGTTCCCGTACGACGAGCTGCGCGAGCTCGGCTACGAAGCCGCGGTCAACGCCGACGGCCGATGGAACGGCGTGGCGCTGCTGTCCAAGGTGGGACTCGACGATGTCGTCATGGGCCTGCCCGGCGGCCCGGACTACGACGGGGTGCAGGAGCCGCGCGCCGTGTCGGCCACCTGCGGTCCGGCCCGGGTGTGGTCGGTGTACGTCCCCAACGGCCGCGAGATCGGCCATGCGCACTACACCTACAAGCTCGGCTGGTTCGAGGCGCTGAAGACCGCGGTCGCCGAGGACGCGGCGGGCTCCCGCCCGTTCGCGGTCCTCGGCGACTACAACGTCGCACCGACCGACGAGGACGTCTGGGACCCGTCCGTCTTCGAGGGCGCCACCCACGTCACGCCCGCCGAGCGCGCCGCCCTGACCGCCCTGCGCGAGGCGGGCCTGTCGGACGTCGTTCCGCGCCCCCTCAAGTACGACCGTCCGTACACCTACTGGGACTACCGCCAGCTCGCCTTCCCCAAGAACCGCGGTATGCGCATCGACCTGGTCTACGGCAACCAGCCGTTCGCCAAGGCCGTCTCGGACGCCTACGTGGACCGCGAGGAGCGCAAGGGCAAGGGCGCCTCGGACCACGCCCCGGTCGTGGTGGACCTCGACGTCTAGGGGCTCCCCCCTACGGCGTGCCCTGCCGAGGAACCCGTGGGTCTGCCGGCGGCCGGCCCGCGGGGACCGGCGCCGGGGCGGGCCTCAGCCCCGCCCCGGTACCAGCGCCCGGAGGTCCACCGCGTCGCCGAGCGCCTTCAGGCCCGTGTCGCCGGGGTGGAGGTGGTCGCCGCTGTCGTAGGCGGGCAGCAGCCGTTGGGGCCGCTGCGGATCACGGAGTACGGCGTCGAAGTCCAGGGTCGCGTCGAAGACGGTGCGGGCGTTGTCGCGTACGAAGGCGTTGACGGCCTGTCGGCGGGCCTCCACTGTCGTGGTGCAGTCGGGGTAGCCCTCGCAGGGCGCGACGGTGGCCACCACGACCCGCAGCCCGCGCTCGTGCGCCCGCCGCGCGAGGGCCCGCAGACCGGCGATGACCTCCTCGGCCGAGGTCCCCCAGCGCACATCGTTGATGCCCTCGAACACCACCACCGTCCGTGCCGAGGGCTGGGCCAGCACATCCCGCTCCAGCCGGTGCTGGGCGCTCACCCCGCCGGTGTCGGTGCTGACCCCGTCGCCCTGATAGCGGTCGGTGACGATGCGGTTGGCCGAGATGCCCTGGTTGAGGACGCCGTAGCGCGGCAGCGCGTGCTGCGCCTGGAAGCGGCGGGCCAGCACATCGGGCCAGCGCCGGTTGGTGCCGCTCGTGGACTTCACCCCGTCGGTGATCGAGTCGCCCAGGGCCACGACCGAGCCGGGACCGCCCTCGACATCGACACCCGTCAGGAACGGCCAGCCGGTCATCGTCTCCGGGTAGGCCGCGCCCCCGGTGTCCGCGGTGCGGTCCCCGCTGCCCGCGGCGCTCAGATACGACAGCTGGGCCGCCTCCTGGTGCACCGGCGCCGCCGTCACCGTCCTCGGCAGATGGATGCTCACCAGCAGATCGGCGTCGGCGGGGACGGTGAAGCCGACGGGTTCGCTGAACACCTCGGCCCCGGCCGCTATACGGGTCCCGGGGCGCCCCTTACCGAAGGTCAGGGGAACCGGAGCGCGGTCAGCCGCCGCCCCCGCGGCCCGCACCGCGATGCTGGCCGCCCCCACGTCCACCGGTGTGGCGGCGAAGGTGTTGGCGATCCGGATCCGCGCCCGGGGACCGCCCGCGCCGCTGTGCACGACCAGCCGCAGCGTACGGTCTCTCCAGGGCCCGACGGCCCGGTAGCCCGCCGTGCTCGCCGCCCAACTCCCGGTCCTGACGCGCCCGGTGTCCCGTACGGACACCGCGAACACATGCAGCACGCCGGACGCGGCGGATGCCTTGGGCAGCACCACCGAGCTCACCTCCCGTCCCGCCCGCAGCGCCACGGTCACCGCATACAGCCGCGCCGCCCCGGACAACTGCCCGTCCGGAGCGTTGATATGGGGCAGCGCCACGGCTTTGGTGCTCAGCGGCCCCGACCGCCAGTCGGGCGCGGTGAGTTCGTAGGCGCTGTGCGAGCCGTCCCGGTAGTGGACCGTCCCGGTGCCGGAGGCCGCGCCGCCCGTCCCGGCGACCAGAAAGGTGAGGGCCTCGCCCCGGCCGCGCACCGCCACCGGCTGGCCGTCCGCCACCACATTGTCCGGGGCCCCGGGTGCCGTGCGCGGCAGGCCGAGCCGGGTCCCTTCGAGGGTCAGTACGCTCCCGGGCGACCAGCCGGCCGCCGCCAGGTCCTGAGCGGACAGCGAATGGCCCGCACCGTCGAAGTCGGCCGCCCCGGGACGGGAGTTGTCACTGACCGCCCGGTTGTCGAAGAGCCGCGCCAAGGGCAGCGGGCGGTGCGGCGCGCGTGCCGCGACGGCCGTCGCGGTCCCGGCTCCGGCGGCCGGCAGTGCGGTCGCGGAGAGCAGCAGTGTCAGGGCGGTGCCCCATCGTCGTACACGCATCGGTCCGTATCCCTCCGGGTGGCGCCAACGGGCAGGTGTGAGCTGCGTTCCAGGCCGGTCCCGCGAGGGGCAGGAGGTTCCTGGGGATCCAGCAGATCCGATCCGAGCGCCATGAAGGTAGGGAGAGGATGAGGAGGCGTCAAGGTGACGAACGGGGCACGCTTGAGCCGCGCGCCTGTGGCCGCGACCACAGGTCGGGTGGGACCCTGCACACCATGAACATGTCTTTTCTGGACAAGTGGCGCAAGCGTCAGCATGCACACCGGTCCGTGCCGCTCGCGGAGTCGGTGCGCGCCGACCCCGAGAGCGTCGTCGAGCTGCTGTCCGAGTGTGAGCTGCTGCGGGCCCAAGCGGCCACTGCGGGCGTGGAACTGGACGACTCCGAACGGTCGTTGGAGGCGCTGGACCAGCTTCAGCCCGTATGGCGGGACGACCCGGAGGTGCTGCCCTGGCTCGGCAACGACGCCGGTCTCTACCTCGGCACGGTGCTGGTCCGCACGGTGCGCGGCGCCGTCTGGCACGTCTGGCCGGACGGGCAGCCGGTGGTCCGGCTGGAGTCCGGACGGGAGATCGACGTGGTCGCCATGGGGCATGAGTGGGCCGATACCGGAGCGCCCGAGTTGTCGCAGGTCTATGCCGAGGTCTCCGAGACCTGACTCCGCCGCGGGAGCGCGGGGTGACGGTCCGCGGCGGCCTCGCGGCAGGTTGGTCCGTAACTCTGATTTATCCGCCCATCTCTGTGCATACGTGCGTGTCAGCGAAGAAGTACCCTATTTGCCCCGGTAGGTTGCGGGCTCTGCGCTGTACGGATGAGAGTGGGCAGGTCTGCATATGGCCGGTGAGGCGCTGATTGAACTGCGCGGGGTCAACAAGCACTACGGAAAGCTGCATGTCCTCCAGGACATCGAGCTCACCGTGGGCCGCGGGGAGGTGGTGGTGGTCATCGGGCCCTCCGGGTCCGGGAAGTCCACCCTGTGCCGGGCCATCAACCGCCTGGAAACCGTCGAGTCGGGCACCATCGAGCTGGACGGCAGGCCGCTGCCCGAAGAGGGCCGTGCGCTGGCCCAGTTGCGGGCCGATGTCGGCATGGTCTTCCAGTCCTTCAACCTCTTCGCCCACAAGACCGTGCTGGACAATCTGATGCTGGCGCCGATAAAGGTCCGGAAGAAAAAGAGGGACGAGGCCGCGCGGCGCGCCCGCGAACTCCTGGAGCGGGTGGGGCTCGCCGACCAGGCGGACAAGTATCCGGCGCAGCTCTCCGGCGGCCAGCAGCAGCGCGTGGCCATCGCCCGCGCACTCGCCATGGACCCCAAGGCGCTGCTCTTCGACGAACCGACCTCCGCCCTCGACCCGGAGATGATCAACGAGGTGCTGGAAGTCATGCGGCAGCTCGCCCGGGACGGTATGACGATGGTCGTGGTCACCCACGAGATGGGCTTCGCCCGCTCCGCCGCCAACCGTGTGGTTTTCATGGACGACGGCCGCATCGTCGAGGACCGCACCCCCGAGGAGTTCTTCACCGCGCCGCGCAGCGAACGGGCGAAGGACTTCCTCTCCAAGATCCTCAAGCACTGAACGGGGGCGCCGTGATGCCGCACAGCCACTCCTCGCCCCTGCGCCGCGCCTTGGTGGTCCTCGTGGCCCTGGTGCTCGTCGTGCTCGCGCCGGCCCTCGCCGGCTGCGGCCGGGAAGGGAGCCCGCCCGTCAAGGGGCCCGAGGGGAGCGAACTGCCCCACTACCCGGTCGCCAAGAACTTCAAGCTGCCCGACTCCCCGACCTGGGTGAAGGCCAAGCGCCGCGGCCATCTTGTCGTCGGCGTCAAGGAGGACCAGCCCTACCTCGGTGAGAAGGACCCGGCCGGCGGCCTGTACACCGGCTTCGACATCGAGATCGCCAAGATGATGTCCGCCGCCCTCGGCTTCCCGCCCCACACGATCGAGTTCAAGACGATCGCCTCCGCCAACCGCGAGACGGCCCTTCAAAACGGCCAGATCGACCTCTACGTCGGCACCTACACCATCAACGACAAGCGCAAGAAGCTGGTGGGCTTCGCCGGCCCCTACTACATGGCCGGGCAGTCGCTGCTGGTGCGCACCGACGAGAACAACATCAAGGGACCGCAGGACCTGGCCGGCAAACGGGTCTGCTCGGCGGCCGGTTCGACGCCCTACCAGCGCATCCAGGCCGAGTACCCCAAGGCCGTGCTGGTCGCCTACGACACCTACTCGGTATGTGTCGACAACCTGCTCACCTACCAGGTCGACGCGGTCACCACCGACGACGCGATCCTGCTGGGCTACGCCGCCAAGGTGCCCGACGAGCTGAAGGTGGTCGGCAAGCCCTTCTCCGAGGAGCCGTACGGCATCGGAGTTCCCCGGGGCGACAACGCGCTGCGGCTCGCGCTCGACGACGCCCTTGCCGCGAACGAGAAGAACGGCAACTGGCAGAAGGCGTACGACGCGACGCTCGGCCTGTCCGGAGTGCCCGCCCCCAAGCCGCCCCCGATCGACCGCTACCCGGCGACCTGAGCCGCCAAGGAACGGACCGATGAACGTTCTCCTCGACAACCTCTCCCTCTACGGGGAGGGCCTGCTGGGCACCGTCGAACTCACCGTCTACGCCTCGCTGCTCGCGCTCGTCCTCGGGTTCCTGATGGCCGCGTTCCGGGTGGCGCCGGTCGGCTCCCTGCGGGCCTTCGGCACGGCCTGGGTGACGGTGCTGCGCAACACGCCGCTGACGCTGCTGTTCTTCGCGGTGGTGCTGGGTCTGCCGCGCTTCGGCCTGGTCCTGCCCTTCAAGCTGTTCGCCATCCTCGCGCTCGGCTGCTACACCTCCGCCTTCATCTGCGAGGCGGTGCGCTCCGGCATCAACACCGTGCCGGTCGGGCAGGGCGAGGCGGCCCGCAGCCTGGGCATGACCTTCCCGCAGACCCTCGGTGACATCGTGCTCCCGCAGGCCTTCCGGTCCGTCATCCCGCCCATCGGCTCCACGCTGATCGCGCTCGCCAAGAACTCCGCGATCGCCGGCGCCTTCAGCGTCGTCGAACTCCTCGGGGTCTACAAGCCGCTCAATGAGATGGGCTACAGCATCGTCTGGACCTTCGTCTGGATCGCCGTCGGCTATCTGCTCGTGACCCTGACCATCAGCGCGATCTTCAACGTGCTGGAGAAGCGCTTCGGAGTCGCCCGATGACCACCGCCCTCTACGACGTCCCGGGCCCGCGGACCAGGCAGCGGCACCGGCTCTACGGTGTGGGCTCGACGGTGGTGATCCTCGCCCTGATCGGCTGGATCATCTACCTCCTCCTCGTCAGCGGCCAGTTCACCGCGGCGAAGTGGAATCCCTTCACCTACAAGGGAATTCAGGAGCTCCTGCTGCGGGGCCTCGGCAACACCCTGAAGGCCTTCGGTCTCGCCGCGGTGCTGTCACTGGCGCTGGGCGGGGTGCTGGCGACCGGCCGGCTCTCCGAGCACCGGGTCGTGCGCTGGGTGTGCACCCTGCTCGTGGAGTTCTTCCGGGCCATGCCCGTACTGGTCATGATCTTCTTCATCTATGTGGCGCTGAAGGCGGAACCACTGGTCGCCCTGGTCGCCGGGCTGACCCTCTACAACGGCTCGGTGCTCGCCGAGGTCTTCCGTACCGGCGTCCACTCCGTGGACCGGGGCCAGCGGGAGGCCGCCTACGCCCTGGGCATGGGCAAGACCCAGGTGATGACACATGTCCTGGTGCCGCAGGCGGTCCGGGCGATGCTCCCGGCGATCATCAGCCAGCTGGTGGTCGCCCTGAAGGACACCTCGCTCGGCTTCCTCATCACCTACGAGGAGTTCCTGCACGCCGGCAAGCTGATCGCCTCCAACCTCGACTACGACCTGCCGTTCATCCCCGTCGTCATGATCATCTCGCCGATCTACATCGGGATGTGCATGCTGCTCTCCTGGCTGGCCAACTGGGTCTCCAAGCGCCAGCGGCGCAACCCCAAGGTCAAGGCCGTCGAGGTGGCCGCCCCGGAGCCGGGCACCTTGCTGCCGGGGGGCCACAAGCCGCCGGCGTGAGGGCCCGGGCGGGAGCCGGGCGCCGCACAGGAGGCTTCGGCCCGGCCCGCCCGCGGACGGCGCCTACGCCGGGCGACGGGCCCAGGCGGAGAGGGTCATCTGGGGGATGTCGATGAAGGCCGGGTCCTTGAGGAGGGTGTGGAACTCCGCCAGGTCGGCTTCCGTGACCAGGCCGTCGGCGAGGAGGGTGGGTGCGGCCTGGTTGATGAGCGGGAGCCAGCGGTCCTTGTCGAGTCCGCCCATGCAACCGGGGTTCGCGGCGAAGGCGACGTCGGACAGACCGCTGCCGGCCAGGAGGGCGGGCAGGCCCCGGGCCCAGGTGAGGTCGGCGCCGTGCTCGTGGTACATGCGCTGGTAGGCGTCGAGGATGCGCCGCATCACGGGGAAGGGGGAGGTGGCGCCGGGCAGGTGGTAGGGCTCTTCGATGACGAGCCAGCCACCGGGGGAGAGCCAGCGGCTGACCCGCGCGACCATGTCGTCGCGTGCGGCGAGATGGCAGAAGAGGTAGCGCGCGTGGATGAGGTCGAAGCTGCCGGGAGCGTAGTCCTCGTCCGTGATGTCGGCTTCCTGGACCTCCAGGTTCGCGGCACGGCCGGCGTCGAGGTGGCGTGTGTCGAGATCGACGCCGACCACGCGTCCGTCCGGGCACCGTCCTGCGAGCCAGTAGGCGATGGAGCCGGCGCCGGCGCCCAGCTCCAGACAGTTCCAGGAGGCTTCGACGGGGAGGCGGTCCAGGACTCCGGTGGTGAACGTGTCGACGCTGCCTTGGATGGACGTCAGGCGGTCCCGCTCACGGCCGGCGTCATTGCTCAACATGCCGCTGGTGTAGGGGGTGCGGGCGGACTGCTGTGTCATGGATTCCTAACTCGTGCGAGAAGGTGACGACTGGGGGGCACGCGGGTCCGGCACCGCGGGACGGGCCCGTGCGGGACCGGCCGGTGCGGGCGGAACGGCGAACGAGCGTACGGCGGGCAGCGCGCGGGCCCGAAGGACGGCAAGCAGGAAGTCGGCCTCACTGCGGAGGCCGTCGTGGGCGGGCCCTCCGGGGGCGACTTGGTTCGGCCGGGGGGTGGCCGCGGCCTGCTGGGCGTCGAGGGCGGTGCACAGCCAGCAGGCGGTGACCGCCGGCTCGATCTGTTCCCCGGGCAGGTGCTGTGTCCCGATGTGGTGCCGAGCGGCCTCCATCGCCTCGGACGTCACATAGTCGTGCAGCACGAGCAGGGCGTCGCGGATCTCGATGACCTGGCGGTAGAGCCGGAGGCGGATCGTGCGGGGTCCGCCGAGCACCGCGCGGACGCGGGGGACGGGCTTGTCCAGGGTGACGTACGGGACGGCTTCGGTGACCTCGCGCCACAGGGGGTACAGGCGCCAGAGGGCGCTCATGTCGCGAGCGGCCCGGTGGACGGTGAGGACCAGGGGCAGACCGACCCCGGCGGTCATCAGCCAGGCCGTGACCCCGATGTTGAGCGGGAACAACGCCCCCAGCCAGGCCGGCCGGGCGAGGAGGAAGGCCAGGACGACACACCAGAACGTGGCCGACGAGGTGAACCCGGCGGCGAGCAGCAGGAGCCCGGTGCGCACCGGCCGGTCGTCGCCGGCCCGGCGCCCGTAGCGCACGCACAGCACGGCGCACGGAATGGTGCCGATGAGGTGGGCCGCGATGAGCAGCCACCAGAACGGGCTGTACCAGGGGACGGCCTGGCTGGTGACGCAGCCGGCATCCGGCGAGACCGTGTAGTTGAGCGCGATCAGCGCGGCGATGGTGAGGACCATCGGGCCGTAGACGAGCCAGGGGCGGCGCCGGGACATGGCGGCGAGAACGAAGTCGAGGATGAGCGCCGAACTGAGGACGCCCCAGCCGTTCATGAACAGGCCGCAGCTCTCGGCGAACCGGAAGGCATGGTTCAGTGCCGCGGTGACGGGGTCGAGATAGACGGTGATCGACCCGGCGAGACCGATCGCGGACATCAGCAGCATCTTCTGCTGCCGGGAGCGGCGGGCGCTGGGCAGCCGGAGGACGATCACCAGCCACAGGGCCAGTGCGCCGGTGAGCTCGACGCGGGTGCCCAGTTCGTAGAGGGAGTGTATGTCCACGCGCTTACCTGCGGATTCCTAGGGCGACTTCGAGCGTGCCGCGTACCCCTGGGGATGACGAAGGGGGCAGCATGCCCGCGGCCGAGTGGATGAGGCTGGCGACGAGTTCGGCCTCCTGTTCCTGCTCGGAGGTGTAACTGGTGCGGCCCAGCAGCCGGCGGACCACGTCGGGGCGGAGGTCGGGAAGCAGCGTGGCCAGCGCGCTGTGGTTCTCGTCCTCGCTGGTGCCGTGATCCCACAGGATGTGACCGATCTCGTGGAGAACGATGTGCTCCTGGTGGAACCTGGTGGTCTTCTCTTCGACGAAGATGTGGTCGCAGAACTCGGTGGCGATCCACAGGCCGCAGGCGTTCACGGCGGAGCCGATCGCCAGGGTGTGGATCCGGATGGGCCGGCCCCGCCGGGCCGACAGCTCGCGGACGAGGGCCTCGACGGAGAAGGGACTGGGCAAGTCGAGCGCGCTGACGAGCGCCTGGCACCGCTTGCGGACCTGCCGAGTGGTCATGGTGTCACCTTGTTTCCGGCGCCTCGGGTCGGCTGTACATCGCTCTCCACCATTTTGGCGCAGCGCGATGCGTCCACCGAGGCCGCACGCTGCAACGGACGGTGACGGCAGCCATCGTCGCCGTTACGCGAGGCGATCTCAAGGGGGACCGAGGTGCAGGCTGTTGGCTCGTCGTCCGCTCTCTCCCCGGCCTGCCCCGACACGACGGAGGAACCACCCGGCCGAACACCACGGTGGAATCCCCGGTCCGGAGGGTGGAGTGGACCGCGCACTCCAGCGCCACCGGCGAGTCCGCCACCCGCAGCGGCTTCACCCGAAGGCTCGGCTCGGATGCGACGATCGTGAAGAAGGAGTGCGGCGCGAGGCCGTGCGTGCCGTCCGCCGACGTGAGGCCAGAGAGCGCGGACGACGGGGAGGGGAGCGGGAGTACTGGGGAGGGGCGGGAGTACCGGGGGAGGGGGCGGGAGCGCCGGGGGACGCGCTCCCGCCCCGTGGGCAGATGGTCTTCTGAAGGGAGACGCCCCTCAGTCGCGCACCGGCACCGACACATACGACGGATCGCTCGCCGGGGAGGAGAACGTCAGCCGGGCGCCGCTCGGGTTGTACTCGCTGTACAGCGGGTCGACGGTGTCCACGACCACCGCGAGACGGTGGCCGGCCGGGACGTCGTAGGCCGTGGAGAACAGGTCCAGATCCACGCCGAAGGGCTGGTTCGGCGTCTTGTCGTGGAAGGTGTACGGCGCGTGGGTGACCAGCTTGCCGATGCCGAGCGGGCCCACGTCGTAGAGGTAGGCGATGGCGGTGCCGCTCTCCGCCGTGCTGGTCATGGTGGTGTGCAGCCGCGTGGTCCCCCTGATCCGCTGCCCGGTCTCATAGCGCTCGGACTGCCAGACGGCGGCCAGGGAGCGCGGCAGCAGCGGGATCGAGGCCATCGGCGGCAGCCGGAGGAACTGGTCCAGCATGCTGGAGAGGAAGATCAGCCCGCCGTTGGCGCCGGAGTCCCAGTTGGTGTGGATCTGCCGGCTGTCGCCCAGCTCGATCTTCCGCTGCGTGGACGCCACGTCCTGCCAGCTCTTGTAGCCCTCGTACGCGCCGGTGGAGCGGGACTTGAGCAGCACCGGCGACTCGCGGTCGATGCCGTTGTCCGCGCCCTTGAGGTAGTGGTCGAACCACCGCTGGGTGTTGGCCCAGGTGTCGTTGGGCAGTCCGAACAGCCCGAGCCCTTCGGCCGTCGCATGGTCACCCGGGCGGAATTCCAGCCGCTTGGGGCCCTTCAGCTTCTCGTAGAAGTGGGCGTATTGGTTGGGCGGGAACACGGAATCGCCCCATGCGTTGCCCAGCATGATCGCGGCGCCATTGGCGTTGATCTTGTCGAGATAGGTGGCGGGGGAGCGCTTCCTCCCCCACTCGATCATGTCCTTTTCGGTGGCGAGATCGGAGGTGAGGAAGTTCTTGAGGATCGTCCGGAGCTCGGGGCTGGGGCGCCCCGTCAGCTCGCCCGTACCGTTGAGGAACCCCACCGCCTGTAGATGCTGGGTACGGCCGCTGTAGATCGAGTCGATGAGGTCGGCCCAGCCGCTGAGCGCCGCAACTGCCTTGATCCGTTTGTCGAATGCGGACGCCAGCAGGCAGATTCCGGCACCGTAGGAGACCCCGCCCATGCCGACCTTCTGCGGATCGGCCGGGGTGTGGGCCAGCGCCCAGTCGATGACCTTCGACGCGTCGGCGACGTCCTTCGGGCCGGCCGTTTCGATCTCCCCGCCGGACTGCCAGAAGCCGCGGGAGTTGTATCCGACGACGACATATCCCGCTTCGGCCAGCTTCTTGGCCTGCGCCATGTACTCGATCTGCGGCATCGACCAGCTGGTGGGCAGCACGATGACCGGGTAGCGCCGGGTGCCGTCGGCGCCGGCCGGGGTGAAGACATTCGCCTTGAGGGTGATGCCTCCGTCGCCCTTGATGTCGACGAACCGCACGGAGGGGGAGGCGCCCGATACTGCCGCCGTGGGGGCGGATTCCGGCGTCGCCGCCTCGGCGGTGGCGGGCGCGCCGGCCAGAACCGTGGTGGCGAGTACTGCCGCGGAGACGGTACTGGTCGCGGCGCGCAGTGTCCTACGGGAGGGCCTCATCTTCTGCTCCAGATCTCGATGCGGGCCGACCGCACGCTGTCCGAGGACAGGAGGGGCGTACGTGACCCGAGTTGACTGGAGAGTAAAGTCCGCGCCTTACCTGAGGTAACCCATCGGTAGGTTACGGCTGAGTAACGCCGTTGGGTCCAGGGGGAGTCGGAGGTCGGGGAGCGGGTGGGGCGGGCGGGGCTATGGGTGAGGATGGTGCCAAGTTGCCAAGTTGCCAAGTTGCCGAGTTGCCGAGTTGCCAAGTTGCCGAGTTGCCGAGTTGCTGGTCGTGTTGTCGGCCGGGGGAGGGGGGAGCGGTGCCCCAGACGCCGTTCGATGAGAGCGAGCGCCGGGCCTGGGCGGGGAGTGCGGCCGTGTACGAAGCCGGCTTCGGCAGGCTCTGTGCCTACCCGGTGCCGCAGTTGCTGGATGCCGCGGGGGTGGCCGCGGGCCTGCGGGTGCTGGATGTCGGCACGGGTACGGGCTCGGCCGCCGCGGCGGCCGGTGCGCGCGGTGCGCGGGTGGTCGCCGTGGACGCCGAGCCCGATATGGCCCGACGTGCCGCCCGCGCCGTACCCGACGCGTCCGTCCATATCGCCGCGCTCCCGCAACTCCCCTATGCCGACGGGCAATTCGACGCCGTGGTCGGCAACTTCGTGCTCAATCACGTGGGGCGGCCGCGGGCGGCCCTCGACGAACTGCGCCGGGTGACCCGGCCGGGCGGCCGGATCGCGCTGACGCTCTGGGCGGCCCCCGCGGCGCCGGGGCAGGCGCTGCTCGGCCGCGCCGTACAGGCGGCCGGTGTGAGCCGTCCGCCGTCTCTGCCCGCGCTCGCCCCCGAGGACGACTTCCCGCGCAGCGAAGACGGCCTCGTCGGCCTGCTGCGGGGCGCGGGCCTGACGGATGCGGTCTGCCGGCCGCTGTCCTGGGACCACCGCACCACCCCGCAGGAGTGGTGGAGCGGACCGGCGGCAGGGGTGGCGACCGTCGGCCGGATCGTACGCAGTCAGGGGGCGGCCGTGGTCGAGCGCATCCGGCAGCAATTCACCGTGCTGGCCGAGGAGTTCACCGACGAAGACGGCCGGCTGGTGCTGCCGCACACGGCGCTGCTGGCGTCCGGGCGGGTGGCCGGGCCTGGTCTGGCGTCCGGCGGTGACCCGTGGGTTCCCTGAGCTCGGCCATGACCACCGACAGGCCGACCGGCGAGGGGCGGCGGCGCTCAGCCTTGTGGTGCGGGCGTTGCCGCGGTCTGCGGCAGTGAGGCCAGAAAGGCCTCCAGAGCCGCATTGAATGTGTTCGGCCGTTCCAGATTCGGCATATGAGCCGCCTGCTCGATGACCGACAGCCGGGAGTCCGGGATGCGCTCGTGGATGTCGCGGGCGTCGCTCACGGGGGTGTAGGCGTCCTCCGTACCGACCACCACCAGGGCCGGCACCGAAACCCGTGTCAGCAGCTCGGTGTAGTCGGGGCGTTCGGCGCGGCCGCGCAGTGCGGCAGCCGCGCCTTCGGGTGCCGTGGAGGTCATCATCCCCAGGACGTGTGCGGCGACCTCCGGCTGGGAGACGATCGTGTGCGGGGAGACCATTTTGGCCAGCACCTCGTGCGCATAGCCGTCCATGCCCTCGCGCAGCAGCCGCTCTGCCATGTCGTAGCGCGCGGCCCTGCCGTCCTCGGTCTCCGCCGCGGCGAACGTGTCGGCGAAGACGAGGCCCCGCACCCGCTCCGGGAAGAGCCGGTAGCACTCCATGACGATCTGGCCCCCCATGGACAGGCCTCCGAGGACACAGCGTTCGACCCCGAGATGGTCGAGCAGGCCGATGAGGTCCCGGGCGAACGTCGCCAGCGGGGTCTTTCCGGGGACCACCGTGCTGTCCCCGTAACCCCGCAGGTCCGGGGCGATCACCCGCCATCCGGCCCGGCTGAAGTGCTCGGTCTGCGGGTGCCACATCGACCGGTTGAAGGGGTGCCCATGGACGAGCACCAGCGGCTCGCCGCTGCCCTCGTCGTCGTACCCCACGGTGATCTCTCGGCAAAAGACCGATTTCATGGCAGACATCCCCTCCGCTGCGGCTTGACGCCTCGATGCTATAGAGGGCAATCTCTCGGCACAATGTTAAAAATGAACTCGGTGCAATGTGGGAAGTGACGGATGGACGACTATCGCGCGATCGCCGATGAACTCGCGGCCGACATCGCTGCCGGCCGGCTCCGCCCCGGTGACCGGCTGCTGCCGCTGCGCCGGTTCGCTCGTAACCGGCGTATCGCCAGTTCGACGGCGGCCCGGGTATACCGGGAATTGAGCCGACGTGGTCTGACGGTGGGCGAGGTCGGCCGCGGTACATTCGTCCGCTCCGCCGCCCCGTCGGACGAGCCGGCCCTCGCCGAGCCGGGCGAGGCCCGGGTCGACCTGGAGATGAACTTCCCCGTTCTGCCGGACCACCCCGCGCTCCTCGCCAAGAGCCTCGGACATCTGCTGCGCCCCGACGCCCTGGCCGTCGCGCTCCGCCCGGTGGGTGCCGTCGGCACGGCCGCTGCCCGCCGCGCCGCGGCCGCCCACCTCGCCCGCGCCGGCTGGGCACCGGACCCCGGGCAGCTGCTCTTCGCGGGCAACGGCCGGCAGGCGATCGCCGCGGCGATCGCCGCGCTGGTCCCGGCCGGTGAGCGCCTCGGCGTCGAAGCGCTCACCTACCCCGTCGTGAAGGGCATCGCGGCCCGCCTCGGTGTCACGCTCGTCCCCCTCGCCATGGACGAGCACGGCCTGACTCCCGAGGCGCTGCGGGCCGCCGCCCCGCTGCGCGCCGTCTATCTCCAGCCGGCCCTGCACAACCCGCTGAGCCTCACCATGCCCGCCCGCCGTCGCGCTGAAATCGCGGCGGCACTAAGGGAGTTGGACCTCCAGGCCATCGAGGACGCCATCTACGGATTCCTCCGCAACGACCTGGCGCCCCTCGCGGCCCTCGCTCCGGAGCGCACGGTGGTCGTCGACAGCCTGTCCAAGCGGCTCGCGCCCGGACTGTCGCTGGGGTTTCTGACGGTGCCGGCCGGTACCACCCAGGATTTTGCGACGGCCCTTCGCTCGGGGACCTGGACGGCCTCCCGCTTCGCGCTCGATGCGGCGACCCGCTGGATGGCCGACGGCACCGCGGCGGCCATCGAGGAGGCGAAGCGGAGCGACGCCGCGGCGCGCCGGCGGATCGTCACCGACAGGCTCGCCGGCTTCCAGGTCCGCGCCGATCCGCAGGCATATCACTGCTGGTGGGAACTGCCGGAGCCGTGGCGGGCCGACACCTTTGTCGCCGCCGCTGCCCGGCGCGGCATCGCCGTCACACCGTCCGGGGCGTTCGCCGTCGGCCCGGGCCATGCGCCCAACGCCGTACGTCTGGCCCTCGCCTCGCCGCCCCTCGATGCCCTGGCCGACGCGCTCGATGTCCTGGCCGGGCTGGCGCAGGGCGCACCGGAGGACACGGCGCCGGAGTGAGCACCGTGCCGGGGCGCCGGTTCAGGTGCCGCTCATCAGCTCCGAGAGTCCGGTGCGCAGGTCCTGCACGTTCATCACCGGCTGGAGCGAGACCTTTGCGTGCAGGTCCATGAAGAACGCTTCGAGGAGGGTCGGCATCTGCGACGACTCCGTCATGTCGAAGTAGAAGAAGGCGGTGCGCTCACCGTCGTCGAGAGTGAAGTAGGCCGCCTCCGGCTGGAGGGCGGCGATGGCCGTCTCCATGATCTTCGGCAGCTCGCCGTTCTGGATCAGTTCATTGCCTGGCTCGGTAGGTATCCGGGCCTTCAGGACCATCCTCATCGGGCTGACTCCTCGCTGGAGTGCGTGGGTCGTGTGGAGTGGGTGGGGTGTGTGGGGCGGCTGGATCGTGTGGGGTGGGCGGATCCGTCGGGCGGGTGGGGTGCCGTGGCGACCCGGGCGTCCGCGCGCTCGGCAGATACGCGCGCGGCCCGGCCGCCGGGCTCGTCCTCGCCTGTACCATTCTGTCCCTGTCTGTTCTCAGGATCTCACGGTCCGGGAGGGGCGGTCGGATCCCGGCGGCCAGGTCCGGGACCGGGGACGGCCGGGGCCGGACAGCGGTGGGCCGGTGATCGGTCACCAGCCGGTCAGCGGCCGGTCAGCGGCCGGGTCAGTAGCCGGTCAGCAGAGCGTCGGGGCGTCCGCTGGGCGGGACCTCCTCGGCCCGGGGTACCGGGCCGGGCGGGGTGCCGTCGCCGAACGGCCGGCCGCCCAACTCCTCGCGGTAGTGCGGGGTCAGCCAGCCCGAGAGGTCCGGCCCGATCGGCACGATGCCGGTCGGGTTGATGCCTGTGTGGACCTGGTAGTAGTGCTGCTTGATGTGGTGGAAGTCGACGGTGTCGCCGAAGCCGGGCGTCTGGAAGAGGTCCTTGGCGTAGGCCCACAGCACCGGGTCCTCGGCCAGCTTGAACTGGTTGCATTTGAAGTGTCCGTGGTAGACGGAGTCGAAGCGGACCAGCGTGGTGAACAGCCGGATGTCGGCCTCCGTGAGGGTGTCGCCCACGAGGTAGCGCTGGTCGGACAGCCGCTCGGACAGCAGGTCCAGGCGCCGGAAGAGATCGTGGAAGGCGGCCTCGTAGTCGCTCTGCCCGGTGGCGAAACCGGCCCGGTACACGCCGTTGTTGACGTCCCGGTAGACGCCCGCCATGACGACATCGATCTCCTCGCGCAGCGGCTCGGGGTACAGGTCGGGTGCGCCGGGCCGGTGCAGCGCCGTCCACTCCGTCGCGAAGTCCAGGGTGAGCTGCTGGTAGTCGTTGGTGACGAGCTGCCCGCTGGGTACGTCGACGAGGGCGGGGACGCTGACGCCGCCCGGGTAGTCCTTCTCGCGGGCGTCGTAGGCCTCGCTGAGGAAGCGGATGCCGAGGACGGGGTCGCGGCCGTCCGGGTCCAGGGTGAAGCGCCAGCTGCGGTCGTCCTGGAGCGGATCGGTGAGGGCGAGCGAGATCGCGTCCTCCAGGCCGAGCAGCCGCCGGGAGATGACGGCGCGGCTCGCCCAGGGGCAGGCGCGGCTGACGACCAGGCGGTAGCGGCCGGCCTCGACCGGCCAGCCGTCGCGGCCGTCCGCCGTGACGCGGTCCGCGAAGTGGCTCTTGGAGCGCTTGAAGGGCTTCTTTCCGTACGCCTCGTTGCCGTCGGGGGTGGCGTGCGGCGTGCCGTCCGACGCGCCGCCCGTGGTGCCGTCGGTGTGGCCGTCGGTGTTGCTGTCGGTGGGGTGCGGCATCACCGGCTCCTTCCGTCTGCGGTTGCCCGGAGTCCTCATGGCGAGCCTTCCCGGTGCGGCGCGGGTATCCCCCGTCTCAGCCGAGGTGGGTCAGATCGGGGCGCAGCCGGTGCCAGATCGGGTGCCGCAGGCGGCCGGCCGAGGTCCAGCCGCTGAGCGTGATCTCGGCGACGAGCCGGGGCTCGGCCCAGTGGACCCCCGGAGCGTCCACGGGGTTGAGGAAGGGGGAGTGGTCGAGCGGGATCACTCCCAGGTAGTGCGCCAGCTCCTGGCGTTCCCGGTCGGACAGCCCCGAGCCGACGGAGCCGACGTAGCGCAGTCCCCCGGGTTCGGCGATGCCTGCCAGCACGGAACCGGGCAGCCCGGCCAGTCCGCCATGGCCTTCGGTCCAGCCCCCGATGATCACGTCGAGGGTCATCAGATGCTTCGTCTTGCGCCACTCGGGTGAGCGGACGCCCGGCAGATACGCGGAGGTCAGCCGCTTGGCCACCACGCCTTCGAGACCGCCCTGCAACGAGGCCTCCCACGCCTGCTGCGCATGGCCCTCGACAAACCCGGGCGCCGACCAGTTCGGGCCGCGCAGCCGCAGCCCGGCCAGGAGGCCGCGGCGCTCGTAATACGGCGACCCGAGCAGCGAGCCGCCCAGGTACATGAGGTCGAACAGGACGAGGTGGACGGGGTGCTCCATGGCCAGCCGGGCAGTGCGGCGCGGGTTCACCACGCCCATCCGGCGCTGCAACAGCCCGAAGTCGGGCCGTCCGCGTGCATCCAGCACCACCACCTCGCCGTCGAGCACCGCGGGCCGGCCCCGCAGCTGTTCGCCCAGCGGCCCCAGTTCCGGGTAGGTCGTGGTCGCGTCATTGCCGGCCCGGGTGACCAGCCGGACCGTGCCGTCGCCGGGAGTGTTGACGATGCAGCGCGCGCCGTCCCATTTGGCCTCGAAGGCCCAGGCCGCCTCCTCGTGCTCGGCCGGCAGCGGGCCGACCGTGGCCAGCATCGGCCGGATCACGGGGTACGAGGTCGAGCCAACCTCGGCGGACGGGGCCATGATTCGATGGTCGTCGGATCCGGGGGCGCCCGCAGATCGGACGCGGGGGAGGTCAGGCCGGACCGGCCGTGGAGAGCTGCTCGTCGCCCTCCGTACGCACATGCGGCAGGATCCGGTCCAGCCACCGGGGCGTCCACCAGGCCTTCGGGCCCAGCAGCGTCATCACCGCGGGGACCAGCAGCAGCCGGACCACGGTGGCGTCGATCAGTACGCTCACGGCCAGGCCGAGGCCCAGCATCTTCACCACGATGTTGTCGCTGATGATGAACGCGGCGAAGACGCTCACCATGATCAGTGCGGCGCAGGTGATCACCCGCGCGGTGATCTCCAGCGCATGCGCCACGCTCGCCTTGGCATCGGCGGTGCGCAGCCATGCCTCGTGCACCCGTGACAGCAGGAAGATCTCGTAGTCCATGCTCAGCCCGAAGACGATCGCGAACATCATCATCGGCACATAGCTCTCGATCGGCACCGTGCCCGAGACCCCGAGCGCCGGACCGCCCCAGCCCCACTGGAAGACCGCCACCACCACCCCGTACGAGGCGGCGATGGACAGCACGTTGAGCACCGCCGCCTTCACGGCGACCAGCACGCCGCGGAAGACGATCAGGATGATGACGAAGGCGAGGGCGACGACCACGGCGATGATCAGCGGGAGCCGGCCGGCGACGATGTCCAGGAAGTCCACCTGGCCGGCGGTCGTGCCGGTCACATAGCCGTGTGCGTCGGTTCCCTTCACCGCCTGCGGCAGCAGGTCGTGCTTGAGGCGGTTGACCAGGTCGGTGGTGTCCGCGCTCTGCGGGGCCCGGGCGGAGTATGCGGTGCCGGTCAGCACCTCGCCGTCCGGAGTGGCCTTCAGCGGGGTGAGATAGGCCGCGCCCGGCACCTCCGTGAGCGCCTTCTGCGCCTGCGCCGCCAGCATCGGCCGGTCCGCCTGCGGGACGGCGGACTCGTCGATCACGAGGGTCAGCGGGCCGTTGGAGCCCGGACCGAACGCCGAGGACATCAGGTCGAAGGCGCGCCGGTCGGTGAAGGACTTCGGGTCGGCGCCGTCGCCGATGTGGCCCAGCTGGATCGAGAAGACCGGGAGCGCCAGCACCACGATGACGAGCACCCCGCCCGCCAGGTACCACCACGGGCGGCGCTCCACCCGCTGCGCATACCGGTGCCAGGTGCCGCGTGCCTCCTCGCCCGGTGCGGCATCCGTCTCGGCGATCGGCTTGCGGACGCGGAGCCGGTCGATGCGGCGGCCGATCAGCCCGAGCAGCGCCGGTACGAGGGTGAGTGCGCCGAGCACCGCGGAGACCACGGTGATGGCGGCCGCCACCCCCAGTTTGCCGATGAAGGAGAGGCCCGAGACCCACAGCCCCATCAGCGCGATGATGACCGTGCAGCCGGACACCAGCACCGCCCGCCCGCTGGTCGCCACGGCCCTGCCCGCTCCGGTGACCGGGTCCGCCCCGTCCATCATGTTCTGCCGGTGCCGGGTGATCAGGAACAGCGCGTAATCGATGCCGACGCCGAGGCCGATCATCGTGGCCAGGGTGGGGGAGACGGTGGCGAAGACGAACGCGGCGGCGAGCAGCCCCAGGCAGGCCAGTCCGCAGAAGGCGCTGATCAGCGCGGTCAGCAGCGGCACCCCGGCCGCCAGCACGCTCCCGAAGCCGACCAGCAGCACCAGGATCGCCACCGCGAAGCCGATCACTTCGCTGACCACGTCATTGGGCTCGGGCCGGGCCAGCTCGCCCAGCGGTCCGCCGTACTCCACCTCCACACCCGCGGACCGCAGCGGCCGTACCGCCGCGTCGACACCGTTCAGATAGTCCGGGTCGAGCGTGGAGGGCTGCACGCCGAACCGCACCGTGATGTACGCGGTGCGGCCGTCGGTGGACAGCGGGCCGACGTTCGGCGTCCCGGACGGCGGCTTGGCGGGCGGGGCGCCGGGCGGGGGCAGCGGGTTCTGTGCGGAGAGCACCTCCGGCAGCTTGCCCAGGGCGGTGACGGCCTCGTCGATCTGGCTGCGGAATGGGGTCAGCGGCCCGGTCGTGTCGTGCAGCACGACCTGGCTGCTGTAGCCACCGGCCTTCGGCTCGTGCTCCTTGAGCACCTCGCGGCCCTGTGTCGACTGGACGCCGGGCAGCGCGAAGTCGTCGGAGTAGTCACCGCCGTAGGTGCGCTGGAGAATCTGGAGCCCGGCCAGCGCGACCAGCCACAGCACGATGACGAGGACACAGCGACGGGCGCACCACTCCCCGATGCGGCGCAGCGCGCCCTGGGGGCGGTGGGCGCCGGGCGCGGCCGGGGGACTGGGGGTCTTCGGGAACGGCATGCGGGCTCCCGATGCGGGCCGGCGCTCCTGGCACATGCGGACATGCAGCATTCAACGGTGGTTCGGCCGCCGCGGCATGCCCACAGGGGAGACGGGTGCCGTCCGAACGGGTGCGGACCCGGCATCCCGTCCGGCTGCCTACGATTCCTTACGCACGTTCGTGGCACGGCACGAGGTAAGGATTGATCTGTTGATGAACCATCCCTGGTCGTTTGCAGAGCGGTTGTTGTCCGGTAGCGGTCCCGGCTGTGCGAGCCGTCCGTGCGCCGGGGCGGAGGGGGGCCGATGAGCCGGGCAGTGCTGGTGACCGGGGCCTCGCGGGGTATCGGCCGGGCGGTCGCCGAGATCTTTGCCGCGCACGGGGACCGTGTCGCGCTGCATTACGCGTCGCGGCGGGCGGCGGCTCAGGAGGCCTTCGAGGGGCTGGCGGGGCGCGGGCATGTGCTGGTGCAGGGGGATGTGAGCACACCGGAGGGGGCGGCGGCGCTCGTCGGGGCGGCGGTGGACGGGCTGGGCGGCGTCGATGTGCTGGTCAACAATGCGGCCGCGAATGTGGCGCATCCGCTGGACCGTACGTCGTTCGAGGACTGGCAGCGCGCCTGGCAGCAGGTCGTGGACGTGAATCTGCTGGGGGCGGCCCATGTCTCCTACCACGCGGCGCGGAACATGATCGAGCGCGAGGTGGAGGGGCGGATCGTCCATATCGGGTCGCGCGGGGCGTTCCGTGGTGAGCCGGATCACCCGGCCTATGGCGCGTCCAAGGCGGCGTTGCACGCGATGGGGCAGTCGCTGGCCGTCCACCTCGCGCCGTACGGCATCGGCGTGGCGTCGGTGGCTCCCGGATTCGTGGCGACCGAGCGGGTCGCGGACCGTCTCACGGAGGAGGTACGGGAGCAGAGCCCGTTCGGCCGGGTCGCTTCGCCGGAGGAGGTGGCGTCCGCCGTCCGCTATCTGGCCTCGCCCGAGGCGGTCTGGTCCTCCGGGACGGTGCTCGACGTCAATGGGGCGTCGCATCTGCGCTGAGCCGGCGCATCTGTGCGGAAAGGGGGAAGCCCCGGCCGAACGGGGGAATTCGGCCGGGGCGGCTCGGGTGGCGCGGGCGGTGACGGCGGTGGCCCCGGAGGCCTGCTGCCGTGCGGCGGCGGGCCGGCTTCCCCTGGGGGAGGGCCCTCGGACGCCGTCGTACCGGCACCCGCTTCCAATTGAACGATAAACCATTGAGTCGGATTCCGGGGCATCGGGTGACCGCTCTCACCCGATGCCCCCGACCGCGTCGGTCATCGGCAGGGCCCCGTCAGGGCTCGATGCGGATCGGACGGTAGCCGTCGTCCAGCAGACGCGGCAGATACCACTCCAGCGCCTCGACGGTCTGCGCTCGCTCACCGCCCCCGTCGTGGGACAGGACGATCGCGCCGGGGCGCATCTCGTCCAGGACGGTGTACGCGATGATCCCGGCTCCCGGGAGGGTCCAGTCCTGCGAGTCGATCGCCCAGCCGACGGGGGACATGCCCAGGTCGTTGCAGATGTCCAGCGAGGGATCGTCCCAGTCGCCGTACGGCGCGCGGGCCATGTCGGGTGCGGTGCCGAGGACGTCCTCGATCAGGCCGCTGGTGCGGCCGAGCTCGTTGCGGACGGCGCCCGGCGGCAGCGTGGTGAGCTGCGGATGGGACCAGGTGTGGTTGGCGACGGCATGGCCCTCGTCGGCGATGTCGTGCAGCAGACCGGGGAATTCGGCGGCGTTCTCGCCGATGACGAAGAACGTGGCCCGGGCATCGTGACGGCGCAGGATCCGCAGGATGGCGGGGGTGTGCACGGGGTGGGGGCCGTCGTCGAAGGTGAGGAAGATTTCGCGGCGGGTCGTGGCGAGGTGGAAGGCGACATCCGGGTGCGGTGGTGAGGCGCCCGGGCCGGAGCGGGAGGTTTCGCCGGCCATCGGGCGGAGGCGGTAGGACTGCGGGGCGTCCGCCGGGCCGCCGGCAGTCAGCGGCCCGGCCGCAGCGGCGGGCGGTTGCGGCGGCCGCGGCCGGGGCCGGGGCGGCGTGCCGCTCTCCGGAGGACCGCTGTCGGGCAGGAACAGGACACGGCCTGCGGAGAGCATGCCGACCACGACGGCGGCCTTCAGGAACCTCCGCCGGGTGTTTGTGGGCTTGTCGGATGCCATCCTCCACGTGCTCTCACGCGGTCCGCCGCGGAAGCGGGAACGACACCGGAGCGGGAGAGTCCGGCACCCGATCGGCTCGCACCGGCGGGCCGTCCGGGAGGGGCCGCCGAGGGGGGACCGGCCCGGCATCCCCGTTCGCCTCACGGGCTGGCCGCCAGCACGATGTACGCGGCCAGCAGGGCCAGATGGACGCCGCCCTGGAGCGGGGTGGCGCGGCCGGGGAGCACCGTCAGGGTGCCGACGATCACGGTCAGCGCGAGCAGCACCACATGGCCGGCCCCGAGGCCCAGGACCAGCGGGACCGGCAGCCAGACGGTGGCCAGTGCGACCGCCGGGATGGTCCTCCACGTGATGCACCGCGGCCGGCACCGCCCGGCCGGAAAGCACGACACCAGCACGATCAGCGGGACCGGCAGCGAGGGCCCCCACGTCAGGGCCAGCAGCACCACCGCCAGCACCGGCAGCGCACCGGTCCAGTGCAGGAGGGGTGAGCGGAGCCCGACGATCATGCCTTTGAGCTTGGCTGACCGGCGGGACGGCTGCCTGTCGGTGCGCCGGCCGGAGACCGGCCCCCGGCGCCGGTATCAGGCCGCCGCCCGGGGCCCTTTCGGCTCCGCGGCCGTGAGCGCGCTCTTGGTGACATCGGCGACCAGCTCGACGACATCGGGCCCGTACGCCTGCGAGTTGACCACCTTCAGCAGCAGACAGAACTGGCCGTCGACGCCGTGCTTACGGGCCAGCCGGGCCCGGTTGCGCACCAGATGACGGACCGCGGCCCGGTGGGTGACCGGTCGCTGGCCGGCCGCGAGGAACACCGGGCGGCCGCCCTCCCCGGCGGTCAGCCGGGCCAGCAGGACGTATTCGACCGCGCCGGGCTCCATCCGGTACGCCGAGCCGCCGATCGTGAAGGTGCCGCGGCCCGCGCCGGACTCGTCCCCCGGATGCACCGCGACCCCCGGTAGCAGATTGGCCAGATGGGCCGCCAGCCGGCGGTGCGCGGTCGGGTCGCCGACACAGAACTCGGTACGCGCACCGAAGCCCTGGAGGCCGGTGTCGTGCGGGGCGACCTCGGGGTGCGCACCGCAGTTCTCGATCACCGCGGCCAGCCCCAGCAGCGCCAGCGCGTCATGACGGGGGATGCTCCAGTGGGCCGAGGTGCTGTCCCGGTGGGTGACCAGCACGCACTCCGAACCGGCCGGCAGCCCGAAGAAGCCCTGTTCGCGGGTCAGCCGCCGGCGGACCGTCGCCGAGTGCACGGCCCAGCCGGCCACCAGCCCCACGATCAGGGCCACGGCCGCCACGGTCGGGAGCAGCAGGGTGTCGTCCATGGCCGGGGAGCGTAGCGGCTCACCGGGTGTGTGTTCGAGGGCGGGGCGGGGCGCCGGGTCGGCTTGTCCCGGTCCGTGCGGGCATACCTGATCCGTACGGAAAAAGGCAGCTGGTCCCTGCCGTCCGCGGGGCGGTCGCAGGCGAAATGCCCTCTGTCGGCGCGCTGTTGCGCCGAGTAGGCTCCGGCCCCTGCCGCCCCCGTCCGCCCTTGGAGGAAACCCCGGTATGACCACAGCCCGACGTCTCACCGTCCTGGGAGCGGCCGCCGCGCTGGCCGGCTCCCTGGTGACGGTCCCGGCCGCCGCCGGCTCCGCCGCGCCCGCGCGGCCGGCCCCCGCGGCCCAGGACAGCGCCCCCACCGCCACACCGGAGAAGACCCCGGTCGCCGTCGGCCACGGCGGGGCCGTCTCCAGCGTCGACCCGGATGCCTCGGCCGCCGGTATCGCGGTGCTCGAGAAGGGCGGCAACGCCGTGGACGCGGCGGTCGCCACCGCCGCCGCCCTCGGCGTCACCGAGCCCTACTCCGCGGGCATCGGTGGCGGCGGCTACTTCGTCTCGTACGACGCCAAGTCCAAGACCCTGCGCACCCTCGACGGCCGGGAGACCGCCCCGCGCTCCGCCGGCAAGGACCTCTTCCTGGAGAACGGCACCCCGATCCCGTTCGCCGACGCGGTCACCAGCGGGCTGAGCGTCGGCACCCCGGGCACCCCCGCCACCTGGGACACCGCCCTGCGCAAGTGGGGCAGCCGGTCCCTGGGCCAGGTGCTGCAGCCCGCCCGGAAGCTGGCCCGGGACGGCTTCACGGTCGACCCGACCTTCCGTCAGCAGACCGCGGACAACGAGGCACGCTTCCGGGACTTCCCGGCGAGCGCCGGGCTCTTCCTGCCCGGCGGCAAGCTGCCGGTCGTCGGCTCGACGATGAAGAACCCCGATCTGGCCCGTACGTACGGGGAGTTGGCGGAGAAGGGCGTCCGGGCGCTCTACGACGGCGCAGTGGGCCGGGACATCGTCCGCACCGTCCAGAAGCCACCGGTGCGCACCGGATCGACCCGTAAGGTACGGCCCGGCGAGCTGACCGCGGGCGATCTGCGCGCCTACCGGGCCCTCGGCCAGGCGCCGACCCACACCCGCTACCGCGGCCTCGACGTCTACGGCATCGGGCCGTCCTCCTCCGGCGGCACCAGCGTCGCCGAGGCGCTCAACATCCTGGAGAAGAGCGACGTCTCCCGGCTGAGCCGGCGGCAGTACCTCCACCGCTACCTGGAGGCCAGCCGGATCGCCTTCGCCGACCGTGGCCGCTGGGTCGGCGACCCGGCGCAGGAGGACGTACCGGTCAAGGGCCTCACCTCGCAGCGGTTCGCCGATGCCCGCGCCTGCCTCATCCACGACGGCAAGGCGCTGACCAGCCCGCTCGCCCCCGGTGACCCGCGCCATCCGAAGCGCTGCGCCAGTGGCGGCAAGGCCGCGCCGACGACGTACGAGGGGGAGAACACCACCCATCTGACGGTCGCCGACAAGTGGGGCAATGTCGTCGCCTACACCCTGACCATCGAGCAGACCGGCGGCAGCGGCATCGTCGTCCCGCACCGTGGCTTCCTGCTCAACAACGAGCTGACCGACTTCTCCTTCGCGCCCGCGGACCCCGCCGTCCACGACCCGAATCTGCCCGGGCCCGGCAAGCGGCCGCGCTCGTCGATCTCGCCGACGATCGTGCTGCGGCACGGCCGGCCGGTGGTGGCGCTCGGCTCGCCCGGCGGCGCGACCATCATCACCACCGTGCTCCAGACCCTGGTCAACCACCTCGACCGCGGGATGCCGCTGGTCGACGCCATCGCCGCGCCGCGTGCCAGTCAGCGCAACGCGGCGGCGACCGAACTCGAACCCGGCCTGTGGAACAGCCCGGTCCGGGGGCAACTCGAAGCGATCGGACATGCCTTCAAGCAGAACCCGGAGATCGGCGCGGCCACCGGCGTCCAGCGGCTGCCGGACGGCCGCTGGCTGGCGGCGGCCGAGAAGGTACGGCGCGGCGGCGGCTCGGCGATGGTCGTCCACCGGTCGTAACGGCCGTCCACCGGCCCGCATGCCGCCGGTTCGTGCGCCGCGCGTGACACCGCCGGAACGCGACGGGCCGCTGTGTGCCGTCCGTGTGTCGTCGATGTGGCGCACCGCGCGGCGTCATTGATGGCCCTTGCCGGGACGATTAGCCTCCTGGGACCGTTCGTTCGAATGAGCGGTTCCAGGGAGGGCACGCAGCGTGAGCGTTGACGAGAGCCAGGACAGCGGGACCGGGTCGGCCCCGGCCGGGCACATCGGTGCCACGGCGGGGGAGTTGGAGGGCCTCGCCGAGCAGGCACGGGCGCTCGCCGAGGGACGGGTGACCTCGACCGCGCTGGTCCGGCGGTCGCTGGAGCGCATCGAGGCCACCCAGAGCAGCGTCAACGCCTTCCGGCGGGTACGGGCCGAGGCGGCCATGGCGGAGGCGGCGGAGGCCGACCGCAGGCTGGCGGCCGGGGAGCGGCTGCCGCTGCTCGGAGTGCCGGTCGCGGTCAAGGACGACACCGATGTGGCGGGTGAGCCCACCGCGTTCGGCTGTGCCGGCGAGTTCCTGCCCAAGGAGCGCGATGCCGAGGTCGTCCGGCGGCTGCGCGCGGCCGGCGCGGTCATCGTCGGCAAGACCAACGCCTGCGAACTGGGCCAGTGGCCGTTCACCGAGGGCCCGGCCTTCGGCAACACCTGCAACCCCTGGAACCTCGCGCACACCCCGGGCGGCTCCTCCGGCGGCTCGGCCGCCGCGGTCGCGGCCGGGCTGGTCCCCGCCGCCCTCGGCACCGACGGCGCCGGTTCGGTCCGGATCCCCGCCGCCTGGTCCCATCTCGTCGGCATCAAACCCCAGCGCGGCCGGATCTCCACCTGGCCCGACCCGGAGGCCTTCCAGGGGATCACCGGCATCGGCCCGCTGGCCCGTACGGTCGAGGACGCGGCGCTGCTGCTGGACGTGGCCAGCGGCAACCACGACGGCGATCTGCACCGGCCGCCCGCCATCGCGGCGCGCGAGGCCGCCGGCCGCGACCCGGGCCGGCTGCGCATCGCCCTGTCGTGGAAGGCCGCCTTCACCTTCACCCCCAAGCCGCTGCACCCCGATGTCCGGGCCGCGGTGACCGGTGTGGCCCGCACCCTCGCCCGCCTGGGGCACTTCGTCGAGGAGGCGGAGCCGGACTACGGGCTGGTCGGGCTGGCCTTCGTCCCGCGTGCCACGGCCGGGGTGGGGGAGTGGGCGGACCGGGTCCCCGACCGCTCCCTCCTGGACCGCCGCACGCGGGAAGCGGCACGGATGGGCCGGCTGCTCGGCGGCCCCTTACTGCGCCGGGCGCGCGCCGTCGAGAAGCGTCAACAGCGCCGGATCGGCGCGCTGTTCGGCCCCTATGACGTGCTGCTGACACCGACCACCGCCACCCCGCCGCCGCGCATCGGCACCCTCGCCAAGCTCAGCGGCTGGCGTACGGATCAGGCCATGATCGCCGCCTGCCCGTACGCCTGGCCGTGGAATGTCCTCGGCTGGCCGGGCGTGAGCGTCCCCGCCGGGTTCAGCAGCGACGGCCTGCCGCTGGGCGCCCAGCTGCTCGGCCCGGCCCATGGCGAACCGCGGCTGATTTCGCTGGCCGCCCAGCTCCAGGACGATCTGCGCTGGCACGAGCGGCGGCCGGCCGCACATCCGGCGTCGCTCGGCGGCGTGCGTCTGTGAGGCGTACGCCGCCGGGCCTCGGCCGAGCCGCTCAGCCGAGCCGCCGGGCCTCAGCCGAGGAGCGCGAGGATCGCCTCGGTCGTATCGGTCTCGCCCAGCCGCGGGAAGATCTTCTCCAGGCTGTTGCGGTGCGCCCCGGCGTCCAGGTCGGTCATCGCGTCGGTGGCGAGGGTGACGTGGTAGCCGTGCTCGTGCGCGGCACGGGCGGTGGACTCCACCCCGATGCTGGTGGCGATACCGCCGAGGACGACCTGGGTCACGCCACGGCGGCGCAGCTCCAGATCCAGGTTCGTGCCGTGGAAGGCGCCCCACTGCTGCTTGGTGACGCCGATCTTCCTCCGGTCATTCCGGCATCAGCCGCCGCATCAGCTCGGTGGCCGTCGCCAGGGTCTGCTGCTCCTGCGTGGTCAGCCGGTCGGCGATGGCCACCGCCAGCCAGTTCTGTTTGGCCTGCCGTACGGCGCCGAGCATCCGGCGGCCCTCCTCGGTGAGGGAGAAGACGACCTGGCGCCCGTCCGTCGGATGCGGGCTGCGGGCGAGCACACCGCGCTCCTCCAGCGCGCCGACGGTCAGCCGCATGGACTGCGGCCGGACCAGCTCGGCGCGGGCCAGCGCCGCGATGGTGGCCGGCCCGTCGGTGTCGATCCGGGAGATCACCGCCCGCTGGGTCGGGGTGAGCTCGCCCTGGGGCGAGGCGGCACGCAGATGACGCATGAGCTGCGACACCGCGGCGCCCAGATCTGTCGCCAGGCGTTCCTGGTCGTTTTCCGGCATACGTCCAGCGTAGGATTCCGACAGGCAAACTTGCAAGTTTGCCTGTCATGTCTGCCGCATATGACTGGACGCGCCACGGGAGAGATGGTCTTGCCACCGTGTGTGACGGGGGCCTACGGTCACCTCCACACGCGTAGATCCCGCGCGGGCTGCAGGCTGACGCATCGACAAAGGAGCAGCTCATGGCCGATGTTGTGCGTGCCGCACTGGTCCAGGCGACCTGGACCGGCGACACCGAATCGATGATCGCGAAGCATGAGGAGTACGCCCGGGCGGCGGCCGCGCAGGGCGCGAAAGTGATCGGCTTCCAAGAGGTCTTCAACGCCCCGTACTTCTGCCAGGTCCAGGAGCCCGAGCACTACCGCTGGGCCGAGCCGGTGCCCGACGGCCCGACCGTCCGGCGGATGCAGGACCTGGCCCGCGAGACCGGCATGGTCATCGTCGTCCCCGTCTTCGAGGTCGAACAGTCCGGCTTCTACTACAACACCGCGGCCGTCATCGACGCCGACGGCACGGTGCTGGGCACCTACCGCAAGCACCACATCCCGCAGGTCAAGGGCTTCTGGGAGAAGTACTACTTCAAGCCGGGGAACATCGGTTGGCCGGTCTTCGACACCGCCGTCGGCAAGGTCGGCGTCTACATCTGCTACGACCGCCACTTCCCCGAGGGCTGGCGGCAGCTGGGCCTCAACGGCGCCCAGCTCGTCTACAACCCCTCCGCCACCTCCCGCGGCCTGTCCGCCTACCTCTGGCAGCTGGAGCAGCCCGCGGCCGCCGTCGCCAACGAGTACTTCATCGCGGCGATCAACCGGGTCGGCGTCGAGGAGTACGGCGACAACGACTTCTACGGCACCAGCTACTTCGTCGACCCCCGAGGCCAGTTCGTCGGCGACGTCGCCAGCGACTCCAAGGAGGAACTGGTCATCCGCGACCTCGACTTCGCCCTGATCGACGAGGTCCGGCAGCAGTGGGCGTTCTACCGCGACCGCCGCCCCGACGCGTACGACGGGCTGGTGCAGCCATGACCCAGACCCCCCAGGACACGGCCGCCCTGCACGCCCGCCACCAGGCCGTCCTGCCCTCCTGGCTCAGCCTCTACTACGAGCGGCCCCTCGAACTCACCCACGGCGAGGGCCGCCACGTCTGGGACGCCGAGGGCAACCGCTACCTCGACTTCTTCGGCGGCATCCTCACCACCATGACGGCGCATGCGCTGCCCGAGGTGACCAAGGCCGTCAGCGAGCAGGCCGGCCGCATCATCCACACCTCCACGCTCTACCTCTCCCGCCCCATGGTCGAGCTGGCGGAGCGGATCGTGGCGCTCTCCGGCATCCCCGACGCCCGGGTCTTCTTCACCACCTCCGGTACGGAGGCCAATGACGCGGCCCTGCTGCTGGCCACCACGCACCGCCGCTCCAACCAGATCCTGGCGATGCGCAACAGCTACCACGGCCGCTCGTTCTCCACCGTCGGCATCACCGGCAACCAGAGCTGGTCGCCGACCAGCCTCTCGCCGCTTCAGACGCTCTATGTGCACGGCGGGGTACGCAGCCGCGGCCCGTACGCGGAGCTGAGCGATGCCGAGTACACCGCCGCCTGCGTCGCCGACCTGGAGGACATGCTCCAGCAGACCGCGGGCGGTGTCGCCGCGCTGATCGCCGAACCGGTCCAGGGCGTCGGCGGGTTCACCATGCCGCCCGACGGCCTCTACGCCGCGTTCCGCGAGGTGCTCGCGCGGCACGGCATCCTCTGGATCAGCGATGAGGTGCAGACCGGCTGGGGCCGCACCGGCGACCACTTCTGGGGCTGGCAGGCGCACGCCGGCCAGGGCCCGCCCGACATGCTCACCTTCGCCAAGGGCATCGGCAACGGCATGTCCATCGGCGGCGTGGTGGCCCGCGCCGAGGTGATGAACTCGCTCTCCGCGAACTCCATCTCCACCTTCGGCGGCAGCCCGGTCACCATGGCCGCGGGCCTGGCCAACCTCAACTACCTCCTCGAACACGACCTCCAGGGCAACGCCCGGCGGGTCGGCGGTCTGCTCATCGAGCGGCTGCGGGCGGTCGCGGCCGGCCTGGAATTCGTCCGGGAAGTGCGCGGCCGCGGCCTGATGATCGGTATCGAACTGGTCCGCCCCGGCACCGACGAGCGCTCGCCCGAGGCCGCTTCGCTGGTCGTGGAGGCCGCCAGGGAACGCGGTCTGCTGGTCGGCAAGGGCGGCCAGGGCGGCGCCTCGCTGCGGATCGCCCCGCCGATGACGCTGACCGTCGCCGAGGCCGAGGAGGGCGCGGATCTGCTCGCGGACGCGCTGCGGGCGGCGCACAGCATGGCGGCCGCTTCCTAGCGGACACCACCGCGGCCGGCGGGGGCTTCACGAGGCGCGAGGCCCCCGCTCACCCGCGGCGGGCCCCGGCACGGCTCACTCCGTCCCGGCGGACGCGCGCACCGTCTCGGCCAGCAGGGTGAAGAAACAGGTGTGCGCGCGCCGGCTGCACGGGGCCTCCGGGTTCCACGGCAGCAGCCGGGCCCGCGCCTCGATCGCGCGCCAGTGCTCGTCGGCCCGGAGCTCCTGGGGCCGGGCGGCATTGACCCGTACGTCCATGAGCACGATGTCCGGGCCCATCGCCGCGGCCTCCGCCCAGCCGACCGTGGACCAGTTCACCCCGGCGCCCGCGGCCGGTTCCAGCAGCCCGACGCCGTGTTCGGTCAGCGCCCGCAGATCGGGCCAGGAGCTGGGCCGGGCCAGATGCACCCGCTCCGGGCCCGCGGGCGACAGCGCCAGCACCCGCGGCCGCACGGGGCCGCCGGTCGCCTGCCGCAGGGCATCCTCCGCGGCGTCCAACTCGCGGGCGGCGGCCGGGGATTCGCCCCGGCCGAGCGAACCGGCGAGCGCAGCGAAGCGTTCGCGCACCTCGGCCAGGCTCCGGCCGGGGCCCACCGCGACCGTGGCGAGAGGGACATGTGTCTCCAGCTCCAGCGCGGTCTTCTGCTCCAGCCCGTAGACCTGCTCGCCGTCATAGGTCACGGCCACGACGAGGTCCGGTTCCGCCTCCAGCAGGGTGTCCGGGTGCAGCGCACCGCCCGAACCCAGGTAGGGGATCTCCGCGAGCGGCAGCTCACCGGCCTTGGCGGGGTCGGGGGCGGCGCCGTCGTGCTGGGACCCGAAGAGGCCCACGGGACGTATACCGTGGTCCCACAGCGTCGCCCCCGCCTGTATGTACGCCACGATCCGCAACGGCCGGTCCCCGGCCACCGCAAGGCGCCCCCGGTCGTCGGAGAACTCCCACGGTGTGCTGTGCTCCATGACCCCTCGCCCCTCTGCGTCGTCCGTCAGGATGCTGTGGCCTTCGCCCGGATGGCCCGCCGGCGTCGGCGGATATCTGCCCATCGCGTCACTCCCGCACCCCTCCGCCGCGTACCGGGCCCAAGGCGTCCGGGCGCCGCGTTGAACCGTCCAGCTGATCGTCGGGGCAACACGAACGTCTCCGCTGATTAACGGTCACGGTATTGCCACCGTGGGTGACATGCTTCTACGGTCTCCTTCTCGACCGTGATCTACGGGTGTAGACCGGTTGTGGCGTGGCGTCAGCGGAGCAGACCTGCCGAGGGGATGGTGCGCGTCGAGCTCCGCCTTCCCGTGCCGCCGTTGTCGCTGGTGTGGAAGGAGCAAGGATGGTGAGCCGTACGGTCGTCCGGGGCGGACTGGTCATCACAGCCGCCGATGAGATCCACGCCGATGTCCTGGTGGAGGGCGGCCGGATCGCCGCCCTCGCCGCGCACGGCAGCGCCACCGCGGACAGCTGGGGGGAGTCGGCGGACCGCATCCTCGACGCCACCGGCAGGTATGTCATCCCGGGAGGCGTCGACGCACACACCCACCTGGACTTCCCGTTCGGCGGAACGTTCTCCTCCGACAACTTCGAGACCGGGACCCGCGCCGCCGCCTGGGGCGGCACCACCACCATCGTCGACTTCGCCGTCCAGTCCCGCGGCAAGTCGCTCCGCGCCGGCCTGGACACCTGGCACGCCAAGTCCGACGCCCAGTGCGCCATCGACTATGCGTTCCACATGATCCTCTCGGATGTGAACGAGCACACCCTCAAGGAGATGGACCTCCTGGTGGCGGAGGGTGTCACCTCCTTCAAGCTGTTCACCGCCTACCCCGGCGTCTTCTACAGCGACGACGGACAGATCCTGCGCGCCATGCAGCAGTCCGCCGACAACGGCGGTCTGATCATGATGCACGCCGAGAACGGCATCGCCATCGACGTCCTCGTCGAACAGGCGCTGGCCGCGGGCCGCACCGACCCGCGCTACCACGGCGAGGTCCGCCACGTCCTCCTGGAGGCCGAGGCCACCCACCGCACCATCCAGCTGGCGCGGGTGGCCGGCGCACCGCTCTATATCGTCCATGTCTCCGCCGAGGAAGCCCTGGCCGAGATCGCCCAGGCCCGGGACAAGGGGCTGAACGTCTTCGGTGAGACCTGCCCGCAGTACCTGTTCCTGTCCACCGACAACCTCGCCGAGCCGGACTTCGCGGGCGCCAAATACGTGTGCTCCACCCCGTTGCGGCCCCGGGAGCATCAGGCGGCGCTGTGGCGCGGGCTGCGCACCAACGACCTCCAGGTGGTCTCCACCGACCACTGCCCCTTCTGCTTCCAGGGGCAGAAGGAGCTCGGCCGCGGCGACTTCTCCAAGATCCCCAACGGGATGCCCGGTGTGGAGAACCGGATGGACCTCCTCCACCAGGCCGTCGTGGAGGGCCGGATCAGCCGTCGGCGCTGGATCGAGATCGCCTGCGCGGCCCCGGCCCGGATGTTCGGCCTCTACCCGAAGAAGGGCACCATCGCTCCCGGCGCCGATGCCGACCTCGTCCTCTACGACCCCACCGCGGAACAGACCGTCTCCGCCGAGACCCACCACATGAACGTCGACTACTCGGCGTACGAGGGCAAACGGCTCACCGGCCAGGTCGAGACGGTCCTCTCACGGGGTGAACTCGTCATCGACCGCCGGGAGTTCACCGGACGTGCGGGACACGGTCAGTACATCCCGCGTGGCACATGCCAGTACCTCACTTAAGGAGCGCCGCTGTGGACTTCGGAGTTGTCCTGCAGGCCGACCCGCCCTCCGCCGCCGTCGTGTCCCTGATGCGCCGGGCCGAGCGCAACGGCTTCCGCTACGGCTGGACCTTCGACTCGACCGTGCTGTGGCAGGAACCGTTCGTCCTCTACAGCCGCATCCTGGAACACACCGAGCGGCTGATCGTCGGGCCGATGGTCACCAACCCCTCCACCCGCGCCCCCGAAGTCACCGCCTCCACCTTCGCCACCCTCAACGAGATGTACGGCAACCGCACCGTCTGCGGCATCGGCCGCGGCGACTCCGCGATGCGGGTGGCCGGGCGGCCGCCGAACACCCTGGCCCGGCTGGGCGAGGCGATCGGTGTCATCCGCGATCTCGCCGAGGGGCGGGAGGCGTATGTCGGCGACCACCGGATCAAGATCCCCTGGATCAAGGACGGCAAGCTGCCGGTCTGGATGGCCGCCTACGGGCCCAAGGCCCTTGCCATGGCCGGCGAGCTGGCCGACGGCTTCATCCTCCAGCTCGCCGACCCGTTCCTCACCGAGTGGATGATCAAGGCCGTACGGAAGGCCGCCGTGGACGCCGGACGCGATCCGGACGAGATCACCATCTGTGTCGCCGCACCCGCCTACGTGGGCGACGACATCGAGCACGCCCGCGACCAGTGCCGCTGGTTCGGCGGCATGGTCGGCAACCACGTCGCCGACCTCGTCGCACGCTACGGCGAGCACTCCGGCATGGTGCCGGACGAGCTGACCGACTACATCAAGGCCCGGGAGAGCTACGACTACGCCCACCACGGCCGGTCGGGCAACCCGGACGCGGGTTTTGTGTCGGACACCGTCGTCGAGCGCTTCTGCCTGCTCGGCCCGGTCGCCGCGCACCTCGACAAGCTGCAACAGCTCAAGGCGCTGGGCGTGGACCAGTTCGCCCTCTACGCCATGCACGACGCCAAGGAATCCACCCTCGACGCCTACGGAGCAGAGATCCTTCCCGCGTTCGCCGACTGAACGGGCGCTCGGACGGGGCGGTGCACACCGCCTCCGGCTTGCGGCCCGAGACGGCCCCAGCGGTCGTGGCGGCCGGCCGGCGTGCCGGGCGCCACGACCGATGCCCCGCTGCGCCGCCCCGGCCACCGGGCGGCCCGCACCCGGACGAAAGGCCCCGCACATGTCCGCGCCCTCCTCCGTGCCGCCGGAACTCCCCATAGCGCCCGCGGGCCAGATCACCGCCCCGGACGGCCGCGTCGAACCGGCGCCGGGCGCCATCGCGGCGCTCGGCCGGTACGTCAACGACGACCTGCGCCCGGTACCGCTCGCCGAACGCCGCTGGACCACCTACAACTTCACCGCCCTGTGGATCGGAATGGCCCACAACATCCCCTCCTGGACGCTCGCCTCCGGCCTGGTCGCGCTCGGCATGGACTGGAAGCAGGCGGTCCTGACCATCGCGCTGGCGAACCTCATCGTCCTCGTCCCGATGCTGCTCACCGGGCATGCGGGCCCCAAGTACGGCATCCCCTTCCCGGTCCTGGCACGGGCGTCCTTCGGGCTGCGCGGCGCCAATCTGCCCGCGCTGGTGCGGGCCGCCGTGGCCTGCTGCTGGTTCGGCATCCAGACCTGGATCGGCGGCCAGGGCATCTACATCCTGCTGGGCAAGATCTTCGGCGGTGACTGGGCCGGGGCGGCGTCCATCGGCGGCTACCCCTGGACCCTCTGGCTCTGCTTCCTGGTCTTCTGGGTCGTCGAACTCGCCATCATCCACCGGGGCATGGAGACCCTGCGCCGCTTCGAGAACTGGGCCGCGCCCTTCGTCCTCGTCGGCGCGCTGGTGCTGCTCGGGTGGATGGCGGCCAAGGCGGGCGGGTTTGGTCCGCTGCTGGGCCAGCCGAGCGCACTGGGCTGGGGCGAACACTTCTGGCCGGTCTTCTTCCCGTCCCTGATGGGGATGATCGGTTTCTGGGCGACCCTGTCCCTGAACATCCCCGACTTCACCCGCTTCGGCGCCGGGCAGCGGGCCCAGGTCTGGGGGCAGTCCCTGGGGCTGCCGACGACGATGACGGCGTTCGCCCTGCTCTCGGTACTGGTCACCTCCGGATCACAGGCGGTGTACGGGGCGCCGGTCTGGGACCCGGTCGCGCTTGCCGGGAAGTCCGACAGCGTCTTCGGCCTGCTCTTCGCCCTGGTCACGGTCCTGGTCGCGACGATCTCCGTGAACATCGCCGCCAATGTCGTCTCGCCCGCCTACGACCTGGCCCATCTGGCCCCGAAGTTCATCAACTTCCGCACGGGCGCGCTGATCACGGGCGTGATCGGCGTGATCATCCTGCCGTGGAAGCTCACCGCCACCCCCGAGCTCTACATCTTCACCTGGCTCGGGGTGGTCGGCGGGCTGCTCGGTACGGTCGCCGGCATCCTCATCGCCGACTACTGGATCATCCGCCGTACCGTCCTCGACCTCGCCGACCTCTACCGTCCCGGCGGCCGCTACTGGTACGCGGCCGGCTGGAACTGGCGGGCCGTCCTCGTCTTCGTCGTCGGCGGCCTGCTGGCGGTGGGCGGCTCGTACTCACAACCCGGCAAGGGCCCGTTCCCCGCCGACGGCCTGATCCCGTTCTTCAAACCGCTGGCCGACTACGGCTGGGCGGTGGGCCTGGGCACCGCGCTGACGCTCTACACGCTGCTGATGGCCACGGCACGCGGGCCGGCCGCCCGGTCGCACTGAACCGTGCCCGCCGCGGCTCCCGGGCCGCGCCGGGTCCGCCTCCGCGGCCACGCGCCCGCCCGCCGTAGCGGAAGAACTGGTCAGGGGACGCGTGTGGTCCACTCGGCGTGGGCGAATTTGGTCCGCACGAGGTCCTGGGCGCGGGCCAGTTCCTCGGCGGTGACCTCGCCGCGGGTGAGGCCGTAGCGGGAGCGGAAGGAGTCGATCATCCTCTCGATGACGGCCTCGCGCGGCAGTCCGGTCTGGCGGCGCAGCGGGTCGACGCGCTTCTTGGCGCTCCCGGTGCCCTTGTCGGAGAGCTTCTCCTTGCCGATGCGCAGCACATCGAGCATCTTGTCGGCGTCGATGTCGTAGGACATGGTCACGTGGTGCAGGACCGCACCGGGCCCGCCGTCCGGTCCGACCATGCGCTTCTGCGCGGCGCCGGCGACCTTTCCGACCTCGGTGGCGATGTCGTTGAGCGGCTGGTACCACGCCTTGATGCCCATGTCGCCGAGAGCGGCGAGGACCCAGTCGTCGAGATAGGCGTAGCTGTCGGCGAAGGACAGGCCCGAGACGAGCGCCTCGGGGACGGCGAGCGAGTAGGTGATGGTGCTCCGGGGTTCGGCGAACATGGCGCCGCCACCGGAGATCCGGCGCACCACGGTGACGCCGTGGCGGGCGACCCCCTCGGGATCGACCTCGTTGCGCAGTGACTGGAAGCTGCCGATGATGACGGCGGGGGAGTCCCACTCCCAGACCCGGAGCGTCGGCGGGCGCCGGCCCGCGGCGACCTCGGCGGTGATGACCTCGTCGAGGGCCATGTGGAGGGCGGGCGGCTGGGGACTTTCGTGGATGAGCTGCCAGTCGTAGTCGCCCCACTCGGTGGCCTGCGCGAGGGCCCGGCGTACGGCGACGGCGACCCCTGCCGACGTGATCCCGAACATCACCGTGCCGTCGGGAAGAGCCCTTTCGATGCGGGCGGCGAGGCCGGCCGCGTCGGTGTGGGCCGGGGCGCCTTCCAGGGCCGCGTCGATCGCCGGGAGGGCCTCGTCGGGTTCGAGGAAGAAGTCCCCGGCCACGCGCACGTTCCGCAGTACGCCGCCCTCGACGTCCAGGTCGACCACGACGAGCTTGCCGTCGGGGACTTTGTACTCGCCGTGCACCGCGCTGCCTCCACGTCATCGGCCGCACCGGCCGTTCCAAGCGTCCTGTTTCGCCCCACATTAACCGGGCCGTGCGGAACGCCGGCCGCGAGGTTCGAGCCGAGGCCGGCGGGACGGTGCACCGGTGAGGTGCCCCCGCGCCCGGACCGGCGCGGCGGTCCGGCGAGGGGGTCAGGCGAGGGGGTCAGGCCGTGGCACCGGGAGCGGACTCCCAGATCTTGGTGAGGTAGGCGATGCCGCTCTCGACGCTCTCGTTGCGGGTCTCGAACGCGATCACGCCTTCCCAGTTCCGCAGCCGGATGGCATCCGTGATCTCGCGGAGGGACAGCGTGCCCTCGTCGAGTGCGAGGTGTGCGTCCTGGTCACCGCCGTTGTTGCTCAGCGACAGGGCGGCGATCGACGACGAGAACTTCTCGAACAGGGGCACCGCGGCCGCCTGGTTCACATTCGCGTGGCCGACGTCCAGGATGAACTTGAGGTCGGGCATCGCGTTCAGCGCCGCCGAGAAGTCCGTCTCCCGTGTGAAGACGTAGGAGAACGGGCGGAACTTCGGGTAGTAGGAGAGGTTCTCCAGCCAGACCTCGACGCCCTTCTCGGTCGCCTCGGCCACGACCTCCGAAAGCAGCGTGAGGAACCGTTCGAGCGCGGCATCGCGGTGCGCCTTGGTCGGCCGGGGCTCGACGAACGCGCCGCCGTGTATGACCAGGGAGGTCGCTTCGAGCCGCGCCGCCAGGTCGACCTCGCTCCGCACATAGCGCAGGGACGCCTCCCGGACCTCCGGGATCTCCGATGCCAGCGGCGCCCGGAAGTTGCCGTGCAGGACGGGCGAGAGACCGCGGTCGGCCGCGGCCGCCACCAGTGTGCGGCTGCGGTCCTCGGACCAGTTGTGCGGCATGTCCGTCATCAGGCTGGCATCGATGTACCAGTGGCTGCACCCCTCCTCTTGGGCCGCGGCCAGCCCTTCCTCCGCGCTCAGGTAGCGCTGGACGGCGACACCGGTGGCAAAGGGCAAGGACTGTGTGTAAGGCGAACTGTTCAAATTGCACCCACTTCGGAGAGGCCGGCCATTGTTCGCCAAGCCGAATACCTGAATGTTGTGCGCACTCGGTACGGTGCGAACAGAAGGGGAAGTTCTGCGGCCAGTCTAGGAGTGCCGGAATCCGGACAGACGGCAGAACGGGCGGTAGATGGGGGGTAGTTCGGCGCGGAGACGCCGGACACCCGTGGACCCTGCGGCACTTGTGCTGTGCACCGCGATCCGCCGTGTACGGTCCGGAACGCACCTCGGCCGGGCGTCCGTTACGCGGCGTCGAGGAGGTGCGAGCAGGGACGCCGCGGGGTCGTGGATGAAGTGGGCGTCCGGATCGGCGCCCGGATTGGCGTCCGGATCGACGCCGGCTCGTACGTCTCGGATCCGTCGTGCGGCGTGGGCCCGGGGCGGTGACGCCGGGCCGGCCTCCGCGAGGGGCGTCTGCCGGTACGGGCAGGCCCCGGCGGCAGCGGCGCATCGGCCTTTCCGGAGAAAGCCCCGCAGAGTTCGGCAGCGGGTCGAGCACCTGTCGGTGCCCGAAGGCGCGGTCCCGGAATCGTTTGGATGTTGAATTCCGGTAGGACCTGATTGCCGCCCGTATTCTTGGCTCGTACGCTCGGCCCGTATTTCCGCCCGGTTATCGCGACGACGGGAAACAAGAGAAGGGCGGCCGCTTCCGTTCCGGTGGCCCGAGATGGGTCAGGTCGGTCAATTCTGGTGTCAGGTATCCCGGATATGCGGGCAGTGCGGAGAAAGTGGTCGGCGCCCCGCCCCCGAACCTTCCCCGGGTCCAGCCGAAAGGACCCTACAGATCCCGCATCGGCTGGGCAAGGGATTTCTGAACAGGCGATTGGACGTCCGTCGGCAGTGAAGTAACTACGGGGCAATTGGTGATGATTGCTTCATTTTGCTTATTGGTCGCAATTCATGACAGTTGAAGGAATCCCCAGGTCGGAGTGGTGTGGCGCGATCCTCTGGAGGTGTGGCGAGCGCCGGGGTCGTCCTGGTCCAGGCCGCGGTTATGTTGTGCCTCACCTCAGCAGAAAAATGCAGGTGGTCGTGCTTATAGTCGTCCAGTCATCGGGTCCACCCGTCTCCCTGGACTTGGAAGGGGTTGCGTATTACCAAAACTTGTCCAGAATGTGGGTAGACGGGGGAGGGGGAATCGTGCGGCAAGAAGAGTTTCTGCGGACGGGCCGGTCCGTTTTGTGTCGTCCTGCACACCATTTGCCGGATCGTACGTAAGCAGCCGTCGACGCCTGGTGCGGCCCGGCGTCGACGAGAGATGTCATGAGCCGTCATTCATCCACGATGGCGGCCTGTCGGCTATGAAATACCCTTCATGGAGCGATCTCGATGGTTGTCGCAGTCAACGGTGAGGAATTCGGACAGCAGCTTCGAAAGTTCCGGGAGCGCACTCGGCTTACCCAGACCGAACTCTCCGGACTGTCCATGGTCAGCGTGCGGGCTGTCCGAAACCTGGAGCAGGGGCAAGTGGCGGTACCGCGCCGGGACACGGTCCGGCTTCTTGCGGACGCCCTGCGGCTGACCGCGCAGGAGCGCGTCTCGTTCGAACGGGCCGCCGGGTGCGAGGCGGGCGATGCGATGTTCGACTCGCTCACCATGTCCCCCACGGCGGTGGCCCGTCCGTTGCACGGGCGGGAGTGGGAAGTGGACACAGTCCTCCGGCGCGTGGTGAGCGAGTACGAACGCATCAGCGCCATCACCGGGTTCGGGGGCGTCGGCAAGACGCATCTGGCCCGCGCGGTGGCACAGGCGCTCCGTTCGCTGAACGGTGTGCCCACCCTGTGGGTCTCGCTGCGGCACGAGGCCTCCGCACCGGCGGCGTTATTCCGGCAGCACGCCACCGAACCTGCCGCGGGTGCCGGGGCGTTGGGCATGTCCGGTACCCGCCAGGGGGGCCGGTCCGGCAACCTCGAAGCCCTGCTGACCCGCGACGACGGCAGCGTCGACCAGCTCGTCCGGCTCATCGGTGACCGCCCCGTGCTGCTGGTTCTCGACGGCAACGACGCGGGACAGGTGACCCGCCGCACCCTGTGGGCGCTGATCCGGGAGTGCCCCCACCTGCGCATACTCGAAACGGCCCGGACCCCTCAGGGGGCGCCCGAGGACTACCGGCTCGCCCTGCGGCCCCTCTCCGTTGCCGCGGCGGCCGCCGGCCGGGAGGAGACCGCGGCCTCGCCCGCCGTGGCCCTGCTGGTCGAACTGATCAGGGACCTCCAGCCCGAATTCCGGCTCGACGAGGCCACGTTGGCGATCTGCGCGGAGGTCAGCCGGCGGCTGGACGGCCTGCCGAGAGCGCTGGAGGCGGCCGCCTCCTGGTTCACGATCATCTCGGCCGAGGAGATCGTGGGCATGGCGCGCGACGAACCGCATCTGCTGGCCACGCACCCGGGGGACCGCACGGACGTGGCGAGCACGGTGCGGGACGCGGTGGCGGCGCAGCCGCGGCCCTACCGCGACCTGTTGGTCAGGCTCAGCGACTGGCAGGGGTCGTGGACCGTGGAAAAGGTGGTCGCCAGCATCGGCATCCCACGGGCCCAGGTCGCCCGCGCGATTCATACCTTCCTTCAGTGCGGCCTGATCATGAAAGTCGCCTCGGGCGGTGACAACCTTGTCAGATTCACCATTCTCAATGTCATTCGCACCTACCTCCAGGGGCCTCGGGGGGCCAACGTCCCCCAGTGCGGGACGTAATACCGGTCGGTGCGGAAACGGGCGCCGTAAAACCGGCCGGTGGGCGGATGCGGCAACCGCGGAGCGGTCGGTGCGGATACGGCCGCCGTAACCGGTCGGTACGGATGCGGCCGTCGGTACCCGGTGTCCGTTGCCGGGGTACCCGGCCCCGGCAATGGCCGGCCTTCCCGAAATCCGTTGTGGGGCACGGGGGTTCGGCTCGTGGGGTGCGCCGACCATAGCCTGCGGCGCGGCGGCCGGAAGGGCAATCGAATCGGCAGTTCATCGGTAGTTCCCGCCTTCGCTCTAGGAGCGTCCGGGGCGGCTGGGCACTGTAGGACGCACGGGCGAGGGAAGTGCCCACCCGATCAAGGCAGGACGCATCGATGACGCAGACGGCGGAGCCGCAGGGCGACACGGCAGAAGCGCACACGTCGCTCTGGCGCAACAGGAACTTCATGCTGCTGTGGTGCGGGCAGGGAGCGGGCACGCTCGGTCCGCGGGTCGCATTGATCGTCCTGCCGGTGCTCGCCCTCGACACCCTCCATGCCGACACGTTCCAGGTGTCCTTGCTGACCTCCCTGGGCTGGCTGCCCTATCTGCTGTTCTCGCTGCCGGCGGGCGTGCTGGCCGATCGGCTCGACCAGCGGAAAATCATGATCTTCTGCGATGTCGCCCGGCTGCTGCTGATCCTCTCCGTCCCCCTGATCGCCCTCACGGGCCGACTGAGCCTGTGGTATCTGTACGCCGTCGTGGGCGTCTCCGGCGTACTGACCGTGCTGTTCACGGTCGCCTACCGCAGTCAGCTGCCGAAGCTGGTGAGCAGCGCCCAACTCGTCGACGGCAACGGCAAACTCGGCATGTGCGAGTCGCTCGCCGAGGTGGCCGGGCCCGGTCTCGGCGGCGCGCTCGTCGGCCTGGTCGGCTCCTCCCGGACGCTGTACGCCAATGTGCTCACGTATGCGCTCAGCGCTCTGACGCTGGGTATGATCCGCGTGCCGAAGTCCGCGCAGAGCCCACCGGCAGGCGCGAGCCGGGTGTCCTTCAAGGCCGCGATGGGCGAAGGGCTCACCTTCGTCCGCAGGCAGGTCATCCTGCGCAAGCTGCTGATCTGTACCAGCGTGTCCAACTTCTTCGTGACGGCGGCCTCTTCGATCGCGGTCACCTTCATGCTGCGCGATCTGCACGCGTCCGCGACCGCCGTCGGCCTGGTGTTCACCCTGGGCTCCGTCGGCGGTCTGCTCACCGGTGCCTTCGCCCGCCGGATCGCCGCCCGGGTCGGCAGCGCGCGCATCATCTGGGTCTCGATGCTGCTGCCCGGCCCGCTGTACTTCCTGATGCCGCTCTCGCAGCCGGGCTGGGGCGTCGTCCTGTACGCCGTCGGCCTGGCAGCCCTGTCCGCCAACAGCACCCTGTTCAACACGGGGGCCATCTCCTACCGCCAGCGCGTCTGCCCGCGGGAGCTGCTCAGCAGGGTGAGCGCGGTCTACCTCTGGATCACCTACGGCGTCATCCCGCTCGGCTCCCTGTTCGGTGGCGCGCTCGCCACCGGGGTGGGACTGCGGCCGACGCTGTGGGTGTGTGCGCTGGGAATGTGGAGTGCCTCGCTGTTCGTGGTGTTCTCGCCGCTCCGGAAGATGCGTGATGTGTCGATTCCGGAAGCGGCGCTCGCCTAGCGGCGGGTCGGCAGTGCTCAAGGGGCGGAACCGGCAAGGCCGTTCCGTCCGCGGCAGGCGCGCCGGCGCGACATTCCGTGGGGGTGGGCCTTCGCCCCCTTCCGATGAAGCGCTCCGGCCGCACTGCGCCCTCATGTCGCCTGTTCGTCTCACTACCGAAGGGAAATCCTGGGCATGGAGGAACTGCGGAAAGAGAGCGGCCGCCTACCGTCGGCCGTACCGAGCGAGTCCGCCGGGGACGGGCGGAACGGCCCGGCCGAAACCCTCCTGGCCGTCCTCCGGGAGCACCTGTCGGTCCAGGAGATCGACCTGGACAGCAAGTTCTACGCGCTCGGCGGGGACTCGTTGATCGCCCTCCGCGTGATCAACGATGCCCGTGCGCGGGGGATCCCCCTCTCGCTGCGGGACCTGATGGTCCACCAGAGCGTGCGAGGCATGCTGGGCGCCCCCTCGGTGATCGAGGCGTCGGCAGGCGGCGGCTCCCAGGACGACGGCGGCCAGGCGCGGAGCGCCGAGCCCTTCTCCCTCCTCGACCCGCAGGACCGGCCCCGCATCCCCGAGGGAGTGCAGGACGCCCTGCCCGCCTCGGCGCTCCAGATCGGCATGCTCTACCTCTGCGAGACCAGCCAGGACCCGCTGCTCTACCACAGCATGGACGGCTGGGAGGTGTGTGCCCGCTTCGACGAGAGCAGCTTCCGCGCCGCCCTCGCGGAACTCGCCCGCCGCCACCCCGCCCTGCGCACCGCCTTCGACTTCGGCGGCCTCTCGGTGCCGGCCCAGCTCATCTGGGCCGAGGGCCTGCCGGAGCTGGGCATCGACCGGGCCACCGGCCCCGAAGAGGCCGAGACCCTGCTGCGCGAGTGGTGCGACCAGCAGCTCGCCGAGCCGATCGACTGGCGGGTCCCGCCCCTGGCCCGCTGCCATGTGGTGGCCCTGCCGGAGTCCTTCCACGTCGTGCTGGCGGTCCACCACGCCGTCCTCGACGGCTGGAGCCTGAGCAGGCTGGCCGTGGAACTGATGGCGCTCTACGCCGCGGAGCGCGACGGGGCGGACGCCGGGCTGCCCGCGCTGTCCGAGGACGTGCAGCACGACTTCATCGCCGCCGAACGCGCGGCCGCAACGTCGTCGGCGGCCGCCGAGCACTGGTTCCACCAGGCGGACGCCCCCGCCCTGCTCTTCGACGAGGCGAAGCACCAGAAGACCCCCGACGCGGACGGGCGCGTCGAGTTCACCCTCGATACCGGGCTGGTGCGCTCCCTGTCCGGCGTGGCCCGCATGCTCGGCGTCTCGGTGAAGTCCGTCGCCCTCGCCGCGCACGTACGGGCCCTGGGCACCTGGACCCGGCGCGGCCACGACATCGTGACCGGCGTCGTGTTCAACACCCGCCCCGAGAGCGCCGGTTCCGACCTGGCGACCGGTCTCTTCCTCAATACGCTGCCGCTGCGCTTCGCGACCGTCGACGACACCTGGGCGGGCCTCATCAGAGCCGCGGCCGACGCCGAGAACGAAGGCGCCCCGTACCAGTCCTATCCGCAGGCGCAGATCGTGGAGCGGCTGGGCCGGCCGCCCTTCGACGTCACCTTCAACTTCATGAACTTCCACGCCTACCGGGAGCTCGACCGGCTGACGTCCGTGCCCACGCGCGGCTGGTGGCGCCGGGGCAAGCCGAGCTTCCCGTTCCACGTCAATGTCGAAATCAGCGGCACCGAGGGCCAGGTACGCATCGGCTACGACCCGGCCTTCCTGGCGCGGACCTCCGTCGAGGCCTACGCCGCCACACTGCGGCGGGCGCTCGCCTCGCTGGTGGCCAATCCGGTCAGCCCGGCCGCACCGCCCTCGCCGCAGAACCGGGGGAACTGACCATGGCACAGCAGCAGCGGCCGCTCTTCGCCGTTCTGTACGACGCGGGCGCGGTGCCCGCAGGCGAGGTGGGCGCGGGCCTCGCCGACCTCGGGGACATCGTCTTCCTGGTCCCGCCCTCCTCCGCCCATGTGGAGCAGCTCAGGCCGGTGATGGAGCTGTTGGGCGAGGTGCGGACCCTCACCGGGCGCAGGGACGAGGACACCGAACTGGTCCGCGCGCTCGCCCCGGACGCGATCCTCACCTTCTGCGAGGACATGATCCGTCCGGCCGCCGAACTCGCCGCCGCGCTCGGTCTGCCCGGCCAGTCCGTGGAGACCGCACGCCTCTACACGGACAAGGGCGCACAGCGCCGGGTGCTGCGCGAGGCGGGTGTCGACCGGACGGGCGCCCATGTCGTGGAGTCGCCCGGTGCCTGGGACGAGGCCCTGCGGACGATCGGCCTGCCCTCCCTCGTCAAGCCGGTGACCGCATCGAGGAGCCGGGACGCCTACGCCCTGCGGACACCCGAGGACGCGCGTGTCGTGCGGGAACGGCTCGACGAGATCGCCGCCGGAGGGGCCTGGGAGCCCTTCATCCTGGAGGAGTTCCTGGAGGGCAGGGCGAGCGAGCCGTTCGGCGACTATGTGTCGGTCGAGAGTGCCTGCACCCCCTCGGGCATCACCCATCTGGTGCTGACCGGAAAGTCCCCGGTCGTGCCGCCGTTCCGCGGAACCGGCCGGATCTGGCCCAGCCATCTGCCGCGCGACGAGGAGCAGGAGATCTTCGACCTCGTGACCCGCGCCCTCGAAGCGGTGGGAGCCGACAGCGGATTCGCCCACACCGAACTGAAGCTGACGCCCGGCGGGCCCCGCATCATCGAGCTCAACGGACGGCTCTCGGGGCATGTGAACATGATGGCCAGAGAGTCCTGCGGGCTGGATCTGGTGCGTGTCGGCGCTCTCATGGCCCTCGGTGAAGAGCCTTATCTGCCGACTTTCGACTTCGGCGGAAAGGTCCATTTCCAGTACAACAATCTTGCGCCGCTCCGGCCGGCCGGACTGGTGGCGGTCCACGGTGCCGACGCCGTGCGCGAGCTGCCCGGGGTCACCGCTTACCGGAATTTCGTCCGGCCCGGCGACGAACTCCCCGGCGGCACCACCACCCTGACCCTGGACACCCTCTCAGGCGTGTGTGAGGGCCACGAGGCGGTGATGCGGACGATTGACGCGGCCCGTGCGGCGCTCACTTTCGAGCTCCGCTTCGAGGACGGCGTACGCTGCATTAATGGTCTGGAACTCCCGCAGTACTGAGAGCTGAGACAAGGGGGCCGGCAGAGGCGCGACATGCCTCTGCCGGCCCCCTCGTCTTTATGTTTTCGGGCGTCAACTGCCGGTGTTGTGCCTGGGCATCTGCCGCCGTGGATCCGCACCGAAATCTATTGTTGATCTCAGCTTTTCAGTGCCGTCCCGCATTAGGGAGACGTCGGGCGGTGCAACGGCGAATAACGCCTTGCCGAGCGATCAGGAATGGTGGGGGAAATGGTCGTCGGGGATGTGCTTGCGGAAGAGGACGATGTCCCGTCCAGGTTCCCGTTCGGCGGTCGCTGCGCTCTTGACGGGCCCTGCGCGCCGGTCCGGCTGACGAGGCGGCTGCCCGCCGCTCTGGCCACGGAACTCACCGGGCGCAGCGCGGAGTTCGTCCTCGCGGCGGCCCTGCTCCTCGCCCGGAAGTACAGCGACGGCACCGCCTTCCGCATCGGCGTGCGACGGACGACATGGGCAGCGCAGGACGCCGACGCCTCGCTCGTCGTCGCCATGCCGTCCACCACGACCGCGGCGGAGCACCTGAGCACGGTGACGACCGGCCTCGCCGCCCTCACCGACGCCCCGGACGCAGCGGCCGCCGCGCCGTCGAAGGTGGTGTGCGTCGTCGACGGGCCCGCCGGCGGCAGGCCCGGCGCCGATCTGGTCCTCTCCAGCGAGGCCACGGCCGACGGTCTGGTACTGCACGCGGACCGCCACGAGCACGTGTACGACGCGGCGTTCACCGAACGGCTCCTCGGCCACCTGGTCCATCTCCTGTGCCAGATCACCGAGTCCCCTGGCACGCCGATCGGCCGGCTGGGGCTGCCGACCGGACCCGAACTCGAGCGGCTGCTCGGCTTCAACGACACCGCCCGCCCCTACCCCCGCGACACCTCGGTCTACGCACTCTTCGCCGCCCAGGCCGCCGAACGGCCCGAGCACCTCGCGGTCAGCCATCAGGACGGCTCCCTCACCTACCGCGAACTGGAGGAGCAGTCCCTGCGGTTGGCCGCGCTGCTCCACACCCACGGTGTCGGACGGCACACCCGGGTCGCGTTCGCCCTGGAGCGCACGCCCCGGCTGCTGGCCGCCGTGCTGGCCATCCTGCGGCTCGGCGCCGCCTACGTTCCCCTGGACAAGAACCTGCCCGCGGCCCGCCGGGCCCTCCTGCTGGCCGACAGCGGCGCCGCGCTGCTGCTCGTCGACGACGCGCAGGCCACAGCGGACGTCCCGGTGCTCGACATCACCCGGCCCCACGACGGCGACCCCGGCGCCCTGCCGGCCCTCGCCGCAGCGCCCGAGGACACCGCGTACGTGATGTACACCTCCGGCACCACGGGCCGGCCGAAGGGCGTACCGGTCAACCAGCGGGCCGTCGTCCGGCTGGTCCGCGGCACCGACTACGCGGATCTCTCGGCCGGTACCACGATCCTCCAGACCGGCGCGATCGCCTTCGACGCCACCACGCTGGAATTCTGGGGCGCGCTGCTCAACGGCGGCACCCTCGTCCTCGTACCGGCCGCCACCGTCCTGAACTCGGTCGACCTCGGCGCCGCGATCGCGCGGCACCGGGTCAACACGCTGTGGCTCACCGCCACGCTCTTCAACCAGCTCGTCGAGCAGGACCCCGCGGTGCTGCGGGGCTGCCAGGTGCTGGTCGGCGGCGAGGCGGTCTCCGCGCAGCACCTCGCCCAGGCCATGGACGCCTGCCCGGACAGCGTCTTCATCAACGCGTACGGCCCCACCGAGAACACCACCTTCTCCGTCACGCACCGCGTGGCGCAGCGGTACACCGGCCGGGTGCCCATCGGCCGGCCCATCGCCAACTCCACCGCCTGGGTGCTGGACCGCGACGGCAACCCGCAGCCGCTCGGCGTCCCCGGCGAGCTGTACGTGGGCGGTGACGGGCTCAGCGACGGCTATCTCAACCGGCCGGATCTGAACGGCACAGCGTTCGTGCTCGGCGGCATCGGCGCCCGCAAGGAGCGGCTGTACCGCACGGGCGACCTCGCGTGCTGGAACGACGACGGGCTCCTCGACTGCCTCGGCCGGGCGGACCACCAGGTCAAGGTCCGCGGCTACCGGGTGGAGCTCGCGGAGGTGGAGAGCGCTCTGTCCCGACTGCCGTCCGTACGCGACTGCGTGGTGTTGCTGCGCCGGCGCGAGGACGGAACGGCCGTGCTGAGTGCCTACTTCACCGCCGCGGCGGAGCTCGACGCGGCGCGGCTGCGCTCGGCCCTGCTCGCGGAACTCCCCGACTACATGGTCCCGTCCGCCTTCATGCAGCTCCCGGAGCTGCCGCTGAACCGCAACCACAAGGCCGACCGGGTGGCGCTGGCCGCTCTGGAACCGGCGGACACCGGGGCGACGGCCGGGGCGACCGCCGGGGCGGGGCGGGCCCCCGGCACACCACTGGAGATCACGGTGGCGGGCCTCTTCGCGGAGGCGCTGGGCGTGCCGTCGGTCTCGCTCGACGACAGCTTCTTCGAGCTCGGGGGCCACTCGCTGCGGATGATGCGGTTGTGGAACCAGGTCAGGGCGGTCACCGGCAGGGCGATCGAGCTGCGGCAGATCCTCGATGCCCCCACCGTGGCCGGTGTCGTGGCCGCCCTGGAGCGAAGCCGGGCGGCAGCGGCCGCCCGCCCGAAGCTGACGCGCCGCTCATGACGGCGGTCGTGGAGCGCCCGGTGGCCCTGCAGGGTGAGGAGTGAGCGTGTTCCCCTTGTCGTTCGCACAGCAGGGGCTGTGGTTCCTGAACCGGCTGGAAGGGCCGGGGTCGACGTACAACGTGCCGGTGGTGGTGCGGCTGCGCGGCGCGCTGGACGTGCCCGCTCTGGAGGCTGCCGTCGCCGATGTCGTCGACCGGCACGAGAGCCTGCGGACCGTGTTCGGCGAGACCGGGGGAGCGCCCTATCAGCGGGTGCTGCCGTCGGCGGAGACCGGTCTGGTCCTGACCGTCCTCGACAGCGGGCCGCAACGGCTCGACGCGGATCTGCACGAGGTGGTGCGGCGCCCCTTCGACCTCGCTGCCGACCTGCCGGTCCGGGCCTGGCTGCTGCGGGTGGCGGCCGACGACCACGTGCTCGCTCTGGTCATGCACCACGTGGTGTGCGACGGCTGGTCCCTCACCCCGCTGCTGCGCGACCTCAGCACCGCCTACGGCGCACGGCACGACGGGCTCGCCCCGGCCTGGGAGCCGCTGCCGGTCCAGTACTCCGACTACACCCTGTGGCAGCGTGACCTGCTCGGCTCCGACGACGATCCCGACAGCCTGATCAACAGTCAGCTCGCCTACTGGCAAAAGGCGTTGGCGGGACTGCCGGAAGAACTGCCGCTGCCGTTCGACCGGGTGCGGCTGCCCGGCGCCGACACCTTCGGCGGCGCCACCGTCGACCGCACCCTCGGGCCGGAGCTGCACGGACGCCTCCTGGAGGTCGCCCAGCAGCACGGGTGCACGCTGTTCATGGTGCTCCAGGCGGCCGTCGCCGTGCTGCTCACCCGTTCCGGGGCCGGCACCGACATCCCCTTCGGCACCCCGGTGGCCGGACGCGCCGACGCGGCCCTGGACGACCTCGTCGGATTCTTCGTCAACACCGTCGTGCTGCGCACCGACACCTCCGGCAACCCCACGTTCGGGGAGCTGCTGCGCCGGGTCCGCGAGACGGACTTCGACGCCTACGCCCACCAGGACGTCCCGTTCGACCGGCTCGTCGAGGTGCTCAACCCCCGACGCTCGCCCCACCGGCACCCCCTGTTCCAGGTGATGCTCGCGCTCAACGAGGGACGGCCCGGCGAGGCACTGCGGCTGCCCGGTGTCGAGACCGCCGTGCTGCGCGAGACGACCGACACCGCGAAGTTCAGCCTCTCCGTCGACTTCGACGACCGGCGCGACCACGACGGCCGGCCCGCCGGGCTGCACACCGCCCTCGAATACGCCACGGACGTGTTCGACGAGGCGACCGTCCGGGCCATGGCCGACCGGCTCGTACGACTCCTCGAGGCGGTCGCCGCCGACCCGGCGCTGCGCATCCGCGAGGTGCCCGTGCTGTCCGCCGCCGAACAGCACCGCCAGCTCGTCGAGTGGAACGGCCCGGACAGGCCCGAGACCCCGGTCGACCTCGCCCGGCGCATCCGCCACTGGGCGAACGAGCGGCCGGACGCGATCGCCGTGTCCGACGGGAGCGCCCGCCACACCTACCGTGAGCTCGCAGACACCGCCGACCGCATCTCCCGCACCCTGACGGCGGCGGGTGCCGGCCCCGACGATCTCACCGCGATCCTCTCCGACCGTAGCGCCTGGTTCGTCACCACCGCGCTCGGCACGCTCGGCGCCGGCAGCGGATATCTGGCCCTGGACGGCACCCTGCCCGTCGACCGGGCCCGGCAGATGCTCGCGGACAGCGCCGCGAGCCGCCTGGTGGCCGCCCCGGAACTGCGCGGGCGCGCGGAGACGGTCACCGCGGGCGGCCTCGACGGTGTCACCGTGGTCACGGTCGACGACGTACCGGACGGGACGAGCCCGTGGCGGCGGCCGGACCTCTCGGCCCGTCCGGGCCTGCTCGCGTACGCGGTGTTCACGTCGGGCTCGACCGGGCGGCCCAAGGGCGTCCTGGTCCCCCACCGCGGCCTGTCCAACCACCTGCTCGCCGTGGCCGAGCTCTACGGTCTCGACGAGCACGACACGATGGCCTTCAACGCGCCGCTCACCTTCGACGTCGCCGTGTGGCAGGCGCTGACGATGCCGCTGGTCGGCGGGCGGGTGCACGTCCTCGACGAGGACACCACCCGCGATCCGCTGCTGCTCGTCCGCTGCATCGCCGACCAGGGCATCACCCTCCTCCAGATCGTGCCGCAGGTGCTGCGCGCGGTCCTGGACATGTGGGACCTCGACGACACCACCGTCGGCCTGTTCAAGGGGCTGCGGTACCTCCTCGTCCACGGCGAGGAGCTGCCGCCCGACCTCGTCGACCGCTGGTTCGCCCGGCACCCCCGCATCCCGCTCGCCAACGTCTACGGCCCCGCCGAGTGCTCGGACGACGTGTCGATCTCCGTCATCGACGCGGCCGACGGATTCCGCCGCAGCCGGGCCCCGATCGGCCGGCTCCTGCGCAACATGCAGGCCTACGTGCTCGACGCCTGTCTCCAACTCGTGCCGTCCGGCACGGTCGGTGAGCTGTACGTCGGGGGAGCGGGCCTGGCACGCGGCTACGCGGGCCGGGCCGGGGTGACCGCGCAGCGGTTCATGGCGAACCCGTTCGGCGCGCCCGGCGAGCGGATGTACCGCACCGGAGACCTGGTGCGCTGGAACACCGACGGCGAGCTGGAGTTCATGGGCCGCGTCGACCACCAGGTGAAGATCCGGGGCTTCCGTATCGAGCCGGGTGAGGTCCAGGCGGTCATCGAGCGCGACCCACAGGTGCGCCAGGCGGTGGTGCTGGCCCGGGAGGACCGCCCCGGTGACAAGCGGCTCGTGGCCTACGCGGTGCCGGTGGACGGCGCGGCACTGGACGTCGGTGCGGTACGCCGGCGGACCGCACAGGCGCTGCCCGAGTACATGGTCCCCTCCTTCTTCGTCGAGCTGGCCGAACTGCCGCTCACCCCCAACGGCAAACTGGACCGGCGCGCCCTGCCGGCCCCGGTCATCCGGACGGAGGCCACCGGCGCACTGCCCCGCGCCCCTCAGGAGACCGCGCTGTGCGGCCTGTTCGCCGAGGTGCTCGGGGTGCCCGCGGTCGGAGTCGAGGACAGCTTCTTCGACCTCGGGGGGCACTCCCTCCTCGCGATGCGGCTGCTGAGCCGGATCCGCTCCGTGCTGGACGTACGGGTCACCCTGCGCACCCTGTTCGACACCCCCACCGTTGCGGGCATCCTGGACGCCCTCGGGCGGACCGGGGAGCAGGACGACCACGAGGTGCTGTTGGCGCTGCGCCCCGGCACCGACCCGCGCCCGCTGTTCTGCGTCCACCCCGCGACCGGACTCGCCTGGAGCTACGCGGGCCTCGCCGCGCACCTGCCCGGCGACCTCGCCCTCTACGGCCTCCAGGCGCCCGGCCTCGTCGAGCACAGCGCGATCCCGCGGGACATGGAGGAGATGCTCGGCCGGATGCTGGCGGAGATCCGCCGCGTACAGCCCGAGGGGCCCTACCGGCTGCTCGGCTGGTCGCTCGGCGGCAACCTCGCCCACGCCCTGGCCGGCCGGCTGCAACAGGACGGCGCCGCCATCGAACTCCTCGCCCTCGTCGATGCCTACCCGGGCGAGGTCTGGCCCTGCCCCTCGTTCGCGACGCCCGAGCAGTGGGACGAGTTCAGCCTGCTCGCCACCCTCGTGCCGGCCGTGGCCGACGACGAGGCGATGGCCGCCGACCCAGGGGCCGCGCTGGCCGTGCTGCGCCGCGCCGGACAGGAGCAACTCGGCCTGGAGAGCGCCGCGTTCGAGCGGCTCGTCGCCGTGGGCGTGAACAGCAGCCGGCTGGTGGCCGGCCACCGGCCCCGCCGGGTCCGCGGCCGGACCGTCTACTTCACCGCGGCCGAGGGACGGAGCGCGGCGCGCCCCGACCCGGCCGCCTGGGCCCCCTACGTGGACGACCTCGACCAGCACGACCTCCTGTGCCGCCACGAAGAGGCGATGGACCCCGAACCCCGCAAGCACATCGCCGAGATCGTCACGGCCGAACTGCTCGGCCACGCACGAAGCAGGCCACTGCCAGACCGGAAGGCAACGAACCCCCATGACTGACCTGTTGGACCCGGTGTCCCGGGATTCCGCCGAGCGGTATCTGCGCCACCACTTCCAGGGCCCGCTGGTGGGCCCCGGCGATGCGGCGTACGACGAGGTGCGCGCGGTGTGGAACGCCATGCACGACCGCCGGCCCCGGCTGATCGCCCGCTGCACCAGTGCCGCGGACGTCAGTACTGCACTGCGGTACGCCACCGCGGCCGGCCTCGCCGTGACCGTGCGCGGCGGGGGCCACAACGTCGCCGGCACCGCCGTCGCCGACGGTGCGGTCATGATCGACCTGTCGCTGCTGAACGAGGTCGACGTCGACCCCGGGGCACAGACCGCCCGCGCACAGGGCGGCTGTCTGCTGCGCGACGTCGACGCCGCCACCCTCGCCCACGACCTGGTGTGCCCCTCGGGAGTGGTCTCGCACACCGGGCTGGGGGGCCTGACCCTCGGCGGCGGCTACGGATGGCTCGCCCGCAAATGGGGCCTGACCTGTGATCACCTCCTGGCGGCCGAGGTCGTGCTCGCCGACGGCACGATCGTCGAAGCCACCGAGGACGAGCACGCCGAACTGCTGTGGGGCCTACGCGGCGGAGGCGGCAACCTCGGCATCGTCACCCGCTTCACGCTGCGTCTGCGGCCGGTCGGCCCCGTGCACCACCAAACGGCCGTCTACCCGCTGGCGGACGTACCGGCGGCGCTCGCCCGCTACCGGGAGTTCGCCGAGGCACAGGGCCCCGACCTGCACGCCACCGCCGCGCTCAAGCAGGCCGGCCACCAGCCCTGGATCCCGGAGCGGCTGCGCGGCCTGCCTGCGCTGTTCCTGACCGCCGCCTGGTTCGGCGACGAGGCCGACGGCCCGCGGCACACCGCACCACTGTTCGCCACGGCCGCGCCCGACGCCACCGTCTCCCGGGTGATGTCGTACGCGCAGCTGCAGGCTCTCGGCGACCACGGCGAGCCGCACGGCAACCGCTACTTCACGAAGTCGTGCTACCTCACCGACCTGACCGACGGCGCGGTCGCCCAACTGATGGAGTCCGCCCGGGAGATCCGTTCGCCGCTGTCCTGCATCGACTTCGAGTACCTGCGCGGCGCCATCGGCGACGTGCCGGACGAGGAGTCCGCCTTCCCCCGCCGGGACGCGCCCTACATCTGCACGGTGTCGGCGCAGTGGACCGACGAGTCCGCCGACGACGAGAACGCGGCCTGGAGCCGGCAGGGCACCGAGCGGCTCGCCCCCTGGCAGTACGGCGGCGCCTACGTCAACTACCTCCAGGACGAGCAGCCCGGCAGGGTCGCCGAGGTCTACGGCGCCGCCCGCTACGAGCGTCTCGCCGCGCTCAAGCACCGCTATGACCCGGACAACGTCCTGGCCGGCAACCAGAACATCCCTCCCGCAGCGCACCCGCACGTCTAGCCCGCACGTCTGGAGAGAAGACCCCATGTCGCAGCTTGTTACTCCGCAGCCGACCGTCGCCCCGCCGGCCACCTTCGACAGCAACGACCCCGGTGCTTTCCTGACCGCCCTGCGCTCCCCGTGGTACACCCTCGTCGCCGATCTCCAGGACACGGTGCAGTGGACCACCATGGAGTACGCACGGTCGCAGGGGCTGAAGAACCTGTGGCTGCCCCTGACCACCCGGACCGTCACCTGCCCGAACGGCTTCGGCAGTGACACCGAAGCGGTCAAGGTCCACGTCAACGGCGTCGACACCTATCTCCAGGACTCGATGCAGTACCTGCTGGAGTACGGCTGCCGGCTCGCCCCGGGCGGCTGCTACAACATCATGCCGTCGTTCCGCGTCGAGACGCCCGACGCGACCCACCTCACCCAGTTCACCCACAGCGAGGCCGAGATCCCCGGAGGCCTCGACGACCTCATACGGTACGTCGACGGCTATGTGAAGGCGCTCGCCTCCGCCCTCCTCGACCAGCACGGCGACCGGCTGGCCGCGGGCCGGGGCGACATCTCCCACCTGGAGCGCATGGCGGGCCACAGCGCGCCGTTCGCCCGGGTCACCTTCGAGGAGGCCGTCGGCATCGTCGGTGACGTCGACGGCTGCGTCCAGGACGCGGGCGAGTGGCGCAGCCTGACCCGCAAGGGCGAGCGCCTGCTGATGGAGCGGGTCAGCGAGTTCGTCTGGATGCACCACCAGGACACCCTGGCGGTGCCCTTCTACCAGGCGTTCGGTGACGACGAGGCGCGCACGGCCCGCGCGGCCGACCTGCTCTTCGGCATGGGCGAGGTCGTCGGCTCCGGCGAGCGGCACACCGACCCGGACCTGCTGCGCAAGTCCATCGCCCTGCACGACGTCCACGAGGAGGACTACGACTGGTACGTCCGGATGCGCGAGGACGCCCCGATGCTGACCTCCGGCTTCGGCATGGGCGTCGAGCGGTTCCTCATGTGGGTGCTCAACCACGACGACATCCGTGACATCCCGCTGGTCTCCCGGGTCAACGAGCCCGGCTCCTGGCCCGAGGCGATCGTCCGCCCGTAGCCCGGCCCTCCCGCCGCCGCACCCGCCCCGGACCCCCGACGGAGGGGCGGCCGCGGTCCGCGGGACCTCCCCCGCGGGGCCGCCACCCGTTCCCCCCCCGCGCCGCCACCCGTTCCGCCCCGTGCCGTACCCCGCCGAGAAGGCCCCGGCACGCAACGAAATGAGTGCCATGACCTCAGATCCCGTGCCTGTTCTGTGCCTGCCCTATGCCGGTGCGGGCGCCGGCTTCTTCCGTAAGTGGCGGCAGTCGGCCCCGGCCGGTCTGCTCCTGGAGCCCCTGCAACTGCCCGGCCGCGAGGAGCGCACCGACGAGGAGCCGCACCGCGACGTGGCCCGTGCGGTGCACGCCCTGCTGCCCGAGGCCCTCGACGCGGTGCGCGGACACTCCCGGGTCGCTGTCTTCGGCCACAGCCTCGGCGCCATCCTCGCCTACGAGCTCGCCCGTGCCCTGGAGGAACGTACGGAACTGCCCGTGGCGCACGTGTTCGTGAGCGGATCCCCGGCCCCGGAGCGGGGGCGCGCACCGCAGGCGGCCGCCCTGGACGACGCCGAGTTCCTCGCCCGGGTCGAGGAGCTGGCCGGCTACCGCCACCCCGCCCTGGAATCGGCCGAGTTCAGAGAACTGCTGCTGCCCACGCTGCGGGCGGACGTGGCCATGCACGAGTCCTACCGTCCGCCGTCGGACGAACCGGTCGAGGCCCCGGTCACCTGTCTGCGCGGCGCCGGCGACGTACTCGTGACGGAGCAGGACGCCCGCGAGTGGCACACCACCACCTCCGGCCCGTTCACCTACGCCGAGATGCCCGGCGGCCACATGTACCTCGCCGACGCCGCCCCCCAGGTCCTCGGTCTGGTCGCGGCGACGCTGGAGGGAACCGTCCGGCAGCCCACGGCCTCGGGCCGGTTCACGGGCCCGGGGGCGGCATGCGACTAGCGGGCAAGACGGTGGTGGTCACCGGCGCCGGGCGCGGCCTGGGCCGGATGTGCGCGGTGCGCTTCGCGGAGGAGGGCGCGGACCTCGTCCTGCTGGACACCGGCGGGGACATCCCCGGCGTGCCCTATCCGCTCGCCGACGGGTCCCAGCTGGAACGCACCGCTCAGCTGTGCCGGCAGTCCGGCGCCGACACCCTGACGCTGCGGGCCGATGTCAGGGACACCGACGCCGTCACCGCGGCGGTCGACGCCGCCCTGCGGCGCTTCGGCCGCATCGATGTCCTCGTCAACAACGCGGGCATCGCCGCGCCGTCGGGCAAGCCCGTCCACGAGATCACGGATGACGAATGGCAGTTGATGCTGGACGTCGACCTGTCCGGCGCCTGGCGGATGATCCGCGCGGTCGCCCCGGCCATGCTGGGGCAGCGCGGCGGCAGCATCATCAATGTGGCCTCCACCGCGGGGCTGGTCGGCTACCGGCACTTCGCCGCGTACGTCGCGGCGAAGCACGCCCTGGTCGGCCTCACCAAGGCCGCCGCACTGGACTTCGCCCCGCTGCGGGTCCGGGTGAACGCCATCTGCCCCGGTTCGGTGCGCGACGCCTCGCACGTCGAGGGCCGGATGCTGTCCGAGATCGCCCGCTGCCTCGATGTCGGCGCCGACGAGTACGAACAGGCCTTTGTCACCGCGCAACCCATGAACGCGCTCGTGGAGCCGGAGGACGTGGCGGGCGCCGCCCTGTGGCTGGCCGGCGACGACTCCCGTCAAGTGACGGGCAGCACGGTCACCGTCGACGGCGGATTCACCGCGCGATGAGCCACCCCGGGACACGTCCGATGCGGATGGAGAGCATGACTGATCAGCCCCACCCCCGTACCGGGGGCCCCACCGCCCTCGGTGACAGCGCCGTACACGGCATCGTGCTGCGGCTCACCGACGAGGCACACCTCCGCGCCGCCCGGACGAACACCGAGCGGGCGGCCGCCTCGGCCGCGGCCCGGGAAGCGGGCAGCTTCTGGGTGCAGCACGCCGAGAAGGGCTCCGGGACACAGCAGGCGGCCCGGACGTGGCAGCGAGAGGTGCGGCGCCCGCTCCACCACAGTGACCCGGGCCTGCGCACCGTGCTGACGTGCTACCCCGACGGCGCCGCCGATCTCGTCGTGGTGGCCCGCCGCGGGGTCCTCGACCACGCCGGGCTGCGGGAACTCGCCCACGGGCTGGCGACGCCGGACCGCGACGCGTCCGCGCTCGTCCGTACCCTGCGCGAGCGGTCCGCCCGCGGCACAGCCGGATGGTCCGCCGCACCGGCACCGCACTGGGGGCTGGCCGAGGACGACCTCCCGGAGCCCGAACGCCTCGAGTGGAAGGGCGAGTTCACTCCCGAGGTCGTCACGGCCGCCGCGGCCGTGGCCCTGTCCCGGTACGAGCGCAGCGCCACCGTGCGCCTCGCGGCGGTCGTCACCGAACCGGCCGGCCCGGCGCCCGGCGCGAAGGTGATCCAGGTCGAGGCCGGGGACGAACTGCCCCTGAGCGACCTCGTGGAACAGGTCGGGGCGGCCCTGCGGGCCCCGGCCGGGCAGACCGCCGACGACGCCCTCCCGCCGCTGTCCGTCGTCCTCACCGGCCACACCCCGCACGAGCAGTACGTCCCGTTCGCACCCGGCACCGCTCCCCTCGCGCTGGTCTGGCACGGCGACGAGAGCGCGGTCTCCCTCGCCGGGCACCCCCACGACCCGAGCGCGGTCCACCCCGCCGTCGCCCAGGACTTCGCCCGGCACACCCTGCACGTCGCCGCCCAGCTCGCCGACGGCGCCCCCGGCCGCACCGTGGGCGACCTCGCCCTGCTGGACGACACCGAGGCGTCCGCCGTCATCGATCTCGGCCGCACCGCCCCGAGAGGCGCGCCCCGCGCCGCCACCCTCCAGGACGTGGTGGCCCGCCTCGCCCGGGAACAGCCCGACGCGGTCGCGGTCTGCGACGCCACCCGGAGGCTGACCTACCAGGAGCTCGACGAGCAGGCCGGCGCCTGGGCGAGGGTGCTCGTGGACGGCGGCGCCGGGCCCGGACTGTTCGTGGGCGTCTGCCTCAAGCGAACCGTCGACCTGGTCGTCGCGCTGCTCGCGGTCCTCAAGACGGGCGCCGCCTACGTCCCGCTCGACCCGCAGGCCCCCGATGAACGGCTGCGCTACATCGCCGAGGACGCCGGGCTCGCCCTCGTCATCACCACGCTGTCGGGCTTCCCGGCCGCCGAGGGGACCCCGGTCCTGCGGCCCGCCGCCCTCACCGCGGCCGCCCCGGAGTCCGCCGGCACCGAGCTGCCGACGGCCGGGCCCGGCGACCCGGCGTACGTCATCTACACCTCGGGGACGACCGGCCGCCCCAAGGGAGTTGTCGTCGCCCACCGCAACGTCCTGGCGCTCCTCGACGCCACCGCCGACGACATGGCCCTGGGCCCCGACGACGTATGGACGCTCTTCCACTCCGCCGCCTTCGACTTCTCGGTCTGGGAGATCTGGGGCTGCCTGCTGACCGGCGGACGCCTCGTCGTCGTGCCCTACCTGGTGACCCGTTCCCCCGAGGACTTCCATGCCCTGGTGCTCCGCGAGGGCGTCACGGTGCTCAGCCAGACCCCGTCGGCCTTCGCCGGGCTCCTGGAAATGGATGCCCGGACGGTCGCCGCCCCCGCGCCCCGGCTGATCGTGTTCGGCGGTGAGGCGTTCGACCCCCGCATGGTCGGTGCCTGGTTCAGCAGGCACCCCGACGGTGCGTGCTGCCTGGTCAACATGTACGGGATCACCGAGACCACCGTCCATGTCACCGCCCGGCACGTGCGCTCGTGGGACGCGCACGTGCGGCCCCGCTCCGTCGGCCGGCCGATCCCCGGCTGGTCGGCGTCGGTCCGCGACGACCGGGGACGGCCGCTGCCGCCCGGCGCCGTGGGCGAGATCTGGGTGGGCGGCGCGGGCCTCGCGCTGCGCTATCTCAACCGGCCCGAGCTCACCGCGGAGCGCTTCGTCGACGACCCGTCCAGCGGCGAGCGGCTCTACCGCAGCGGCGACCTGGGACGGCTCCGGCTGGACGGGACACTGGACCACGTGGGCCGGCTCGACGAACAGGTCAAGATCCGCGGCTTCCGCATCGAACTGGGCGAAGTGCGCTCGGTGCTGGTCGACGACCCCGGCGTGGTGGACGCCGCGGTGCTCGTCGAGGGGCAGGAGGACGGCCCCGAGCACGCCCGCCTGGTGGGCTACACGGTGCTCGCGGAGGGCGCGACCACGGCGGACGTACGCCGCAGGACGGCCACGATCCTGCCGGACTACATGCTTCCGGCGGAGCTTGTCGGCCTTCCCGCACTGCCGCTGACCCTCAACGGAAAGCTGGACCGGGCCGCCCTGCCGGCCGCGCGGCGCCCGCTGTCCGCACCGGCCGGCCCGGCGCAGGTGCAGCCCGTGGACGGCACGGACCCGGCCACGGCGATGCTCGCCGTATGGCGTGCGGTGATTGCCGCCGACGTGGGCCCCGACGACCACTTCTTCGCGATCGGCGGCAACTCGCTGCTGGCCGTGCGGCTGCTCGCGGCCCTGCGCAAGGCCGGCTTCGGCTCCGTGAGCCTGCGCGAGCTCTACGGCCACCCCACCCCGAGGGCCCTGGCCGCAGTGGCCCGGGGCCCGCTCGCACCGCCCGGGGCCTGACGCCCGCCGCGCCGGGCCGCGCCGGGCCGCACGCCCGCCCGCCGCCGGGACCGGAGGGACCGGCCCCGGCGGCTTACCGAGCCGGGGCCGGGGGAGGACGAGCCTTGCCGCCCGTGTCCGGCCGGGGCCGGGGCGCGCGAGCCCATACCGCCCGTGTCTATGCGCGCTCGGCCAGCCCCGCCAGCAGTCTCGGCAACGCACTGCCGATCGGTTCGCGGACCACCTCGGCGGCGAGCTCGTCGTACGGCGTCGGCTCGGCGTTCACGATGACCAGCCGCGCGCCGTGCTCCGCGGCCACCCCGGCGAGCGAGGCCGCCGGCTGCACCTGCAACGTGCTCCCGACCGCGAAGAAGACCTCCGCCGCCTTCGCCACCCCCAGCGCGGAACCGAGCACCTGCGGGTCCAGCCGCTCCCCGAACATCACCGTCGCCGACTTCAGGATCCCCCCGCACACCAGACACGGGGGATCGGGCTCGCCCGCGGCCACCCGCGCCAGCGCTTCCTGCATCGACGACCGTGCATGACAGCGGGTGCAGGCCACGGCCCGTACGGTGCCGTGCAGTTCGAGCACCTTGCGCTCGGGCACCCCGGCACGCTGATGCAGCCCGTCCACGTTCTGAGTGATCACCCGTACCGGCGTCCCGGACCGCTCCAGCCGGGCCACCGCCTCGTGCGCGGCATTCGGCTCGGCCCGGAACGCCGGGCTCTCCTGCCGCATCCGCCACGACCGCCGCCGGATCTCCGGATCGCCCATGTACGTGTCGTACGTGACGAGCTTCTCCGCCTCCGGATCCCGCCGCCACAGCCCGTTCGGCCCGCGGTAGTCGGGGATGCCGGAGTCGGTGGAAATGCCCGCGCCGGTGAGGATCGCGACGAGCGGGCGGCGGGTCGGCTGGTCGGGGGACACATCGGTGCCGGTCATGACGCGAGGGTACGCAGAGGGGGCCGACGGGAGCGAAGGGATTCGGGCCGGGCGGCATACGGATGCGGCGGCGGCTTCCGGGGCAGCAACCTCGGGGGTGGCGGATCCCGGGGAGAGGCCCCGGCCGCCCCCACGGCCGTACCTCCGCACAGCCACCTCCGCCCAGAGACCTCCCCGCAGACACACCCCCACAGACACACCCCCACAGACACACCCCCACAGACACACCCCCACAGACACCTCCGCACAGACACAGGAGCCTCCGTGTTCACCACCCGCCCGACCCTCCAAGGCACCTTCGGGATGGCCTCCACCACGCACTGGCTCGCGTCCCAGTCCGCGATGGCCGTCCTGGAGGACGACGGCAACGCCTATGACGCGGCCGTGGCCGCCGGGTTCGTGCTGCATGTGGTGGAGCCGCATCTGAACGGTCCGGCGGGCGAGGTGCCGATCATCCTGGCACCCGCCGACGGGCCCGTGCAGGTGCTGTGCGGGCAGGGTCCGGCGCCGGCCGGTGCGAGCGTGGCGCACTACACCTCGCTCGGCCTCGACCTGGTGCCCGGCACCGGGCCGCTCGCCGCCGCGGTCCCCGGTGCCTTCGACGCCTGGATGCTGCTGCTGCGCGACCACGGCAGCAAGTCCCTCGCCGAGGTGCTGCGGTACGCCATCGGCTACGCCGAGCACGGCCATCCCGCCGTCGAACGGATCGGTGAGACCGTCGAGACGGTCCGCGAACTCTTCGAGACGGAGTGGATCTCTTCCGCGGAGATCTACCTCCCGGACGGCACATCCGTCGTTCCCGGCGGGCTGCTCAGGAACCGGCCGCTGGCGGCCACCTGGCGGCGGCTGCTCGCGGAGGCGGAGGCCGCGTCGGCGAGCCGTGAGGCGCAGATCGACGCCGCCCGCCGCATCTGGCGCGAAGGCTTCATCGGCGCGGCGCTCGCCGACTTCGCGGCCCGTCCGGCCATGGACACCTCCGGCGAACGCCACGCGGGCACCCTCACCGGCGACGACCTGGCCGCCTTCTCCGCCACCTACGAGGCGCCCGTCACCCACGACTGGAACGGCTGGACCGTCGCCAAGGCCGGCGGCTGGTCCCAGGGCCCCGCCTTCCTCCAGCAACTCGCCCTGCTTCCCGAGGAGTTGCCCGCCTACGGCAGCGCCGCCTACGTCCACCTGCTCATCGAGGGCGGCAAGCTGGCCATGGCCGACCGGGAGGCCTGGTACGGCGACGCCGACGAGGTGCCGCTCGGCACCCTGCTCGGCGACGGGTACAACGCCGCCCGCCGGGCCCTCATCGGCGAGCGGGCCTCGTACGAGCTGCGGCCCGGCAGCCCGGACGGCCGCACCCCGCGGCTGAGCAAGCATGCGGCGGCGGCTGCGGCGGGGGAGGACGGCTTCGACACGAGGAGCGTCTCCGGCAGCGGAGCCGGCGAGCCGACCGTCGCGCGCGGTACGCCGGCGCCGTCCGGGCCCGGCGGTGTCCCGGCGGATGTCGCACCGGAGATCGACCGGAACGGCGCCACCCGGGGCGACACCTGCCATATCGATGTCGTCGACCGCTGGGGCAACCTGGTCTCCGCCACCCCCTCGGGCGGCTGGCTCCAGTCCAACCCCGTCGTCCCGGCGCTCGGCTTCCCGCTCGGGACCCGGCTCCAGATGGCCTGGCTGGAGGAGGGCCTGCCCAACTCCCTCACCCCGGGACGCCGCCCCCGCACCACCCTCACCCCGTCCCTCGCCCTGCGCGACGGGGTCCCCGTGATGGCCTTCGGTACGCCGGGCGGCGACCAGCAGGACCAGTGGCAGGTCCACTTCTTCCTGGCCGTGGCGCTGCGCGGGGCGGTCCGCGGCGGCCTCGACCTACAGGGCGCCGTCGACGCCCCGAACTGGCACAACGACTCCTTCCCCGGTTCCTTCTTCCCGCGCGGGATGCGGCCGGGGAGCGTGACCGTGGAATCCCGCCTCGGCGACGGCGTCATCGACGAGCTGCGCCGGCGTGGGCACCACGTCACGGTGGGTGACGCCTGGTCCGAGGGGCGCCTGTGTGCGGTGGCGCGGGACCCGGAGACCGGGGTGCTGTCGGCCGCGGCGAATCCGCGGGGGATGCAGGGGTACGCGGTGGGGCGCTGAGGCGCTGAGGCGCTGAGGGCGCTGCCATGGGCTTGCCGGGCGCTGCCGGGTGGGGGCTCCGCCCAGCCCCCCGCCCCGTGCCTTCCGCGGCGCCCCCCGCCCCGTGCATTCCGCGGCATCCGGAGTTCACCTGCAGTCCAGCCCTCGTGTCAGTGGCTCATGGTTCGATGGACACATGCTCGAAGCACTTCGTACCCAAGATTCGGGAGATACCGCGATTACCCCGATTGCCCCCACACCCGCCCCCGCGACCGCGCCAGGCGCTGCCGAGGCTCCGCCGTTCGACGTGTCGACGCTGGACATGGCCGCCGTCGACGTCGCCGTCCGCCGCGCCGCGGCCGACGAGATCATGCCTCGCTTCCGGCAGCTCGCCGCCGAGGACATCGTCGAGAAGAACGGGCCGCACGACCTCGTCACGGTCGCCGACCGGCTCGCCGAGGAGCACCTCACCGCCGCGCTCACGGACCTGCTGCCCGGCTCCCGGGTGGTCGGCGAAGAGGCGGTGCACGCCGACCCGAGCGTGCTCGACGCGCTGCACGGCGACGCCCCCGTCTGGATCGTCGACCCGGTCGACGGCACCCGCCAGTTCGTCCACGGCGACCCCGGCTTCGCCACGCTCGTCGCGCTGGCCCACCACGGCGAGGTGCTCGCCTCCTGGACGTACGCCCCCGCCCTCGGCCTGATGGCCGTCGCCCGCCGCGGCGCCGGCGCCTGGCTGAACGGCGTACCGCTCCGGGCGGGCAGCCCCTCGTCCGCTGCGGTCCTCGATGTCGCCACCTCCCACTACGACTTCACCACCGACGACCAGAAGCGGGTGCTCGCCGCCCTGGAGACCGGCGGTATCGCCCCGCGCCCCTGTGGCTCGGCGGGCCTGGAGTATCTGCACGTAGCCCGCGGCGACCTCGATGCCACGGCCTTCAGCTGGGAAAACTCCTGGGACCACGCGGCCGGGCTGCTGCTGGTCCATGAGGCGGGCGGCGCGAGCGGCACGGTCGCCGGGCAGCCGTTCCGGATCGAAGGCGGCAATGCGCTGCCCTTCACCGCGGCGCGGGACACCGCAACCGCGCGGCGTATCCTCGGACTGCTGGCAGCCGCCAACTGACCCTCACCGACGAGGGTCGGACTTGAGGGGAGTGGCGCAGGTGCCGAGGATGCTCGATGCCGTGGTGATCGGGGCGGGGCCCAACGGCCTGACGGCGGCGGTCGAACTCGCCCGCCGTGGCATGTCCGTGGAGGTCTTCGAAGCCCGCGACACCATCGGCGGCGGCGCCCGCACCGAGGAGCTGACCCTCCCCGGCTTCCGCCACGACCCCTGCTCGGCGGTGCACCCCACCGGCATCGGCTCACCCGCCTTCTCGGCCATGCCGCTGGACCGCTACGGCCTCGAATGGCTGCACCCCGACCTCCCCATGGCGCACCCTTTCCCCGACGGCACGGCCGCCGTGCTCGGCCACTCCGTCGGCGAGACCGCCATGTCCTTCGGACCGCGCGACGCCGGCACCTACCGCAGGCTCGTCGAGCCCTTCACCGGCAAGTGGAAGGCGATGGCCCATGACTTCCTGCGTACCCAGTGGCTCGGCCTGCCGCAGGACCCGCTGACCTACGCCCGCTTCGGCCTGGTGGCGGCGCAGCCGGTCACCCTCCTCAACCGCCGCTTCCAGGACGAGAAGGCGCGCGCCTTGATGGCCGGGCTCGCGGCGCATGCCAACGCCCCGCTCAGCGGCTTCGGGACCTCCGGCATGGCCCTGATGTTCGCGCTCGCCGCGCACGCCAAGGGCTGGCCGGTGCCGCGCGGCGGCTCCCAGGCCATCTCCGACGCGCTCGCCGGTCTGCTGCGCGCCCACGGCGGCGCGGTGCACACCGACTTCGAGGTCAAACGCCTGGACGACCTGCCGCCCGCCCGCGCCTATGTCTTCGACACCTCACCGACCGCGCTCGCCCGGATCGCGGGCCTGGGCAACGCCTACCGCGACGTGAAGTACGGCCCCAGCGTCTTCAAGGTCGATTACGCCCTGTCGGCCCCGGTGCCGTGGACGGCCAAGGAGGCCCACCGCGCCGGCACCGTCCACATCGGCCCCACCAGCGGCGAGATCTCCGCCGCGCTGAACGCCGCCACACACGGCCAGGACCCTTCCGTGCCCTTCCTGATCACCGCTCAGCCCAGCCTGATCGACCCCACCCGCGCCCCCGACGGCAAGCACACCTTCTGGGCGTACGGCCATGTCCCCCACGCCTGGGAAGGCGACGCCACGGACGTCGTCGAGCGGCAGATCGAGCGCTTCGCCCCCGGCTTCCGGGACCTGGTCCTGGCCCGCGCGGTCGCCGGTCCGCCGCAAATCGCCGCGCGCAACGCCAACTACGTCGGCGGCGACACCGCCACCGGCTCCGCGGCCGGCCTGCGCCTGCTCATCCGCCCCAAGCTCGCCCGCGTCCCGTACGAAACCGCCCACCCCGCCGTCTTCCTCTGCTCCCAGGCCACCCCGCCCGGCCCCGGCGTCCACGGCATGTCCGGCCATTACGCCGCCAAAGCGGTCTGGCGCCGGCTGCGCGCGAACCGGCGCTGACCAGGGGCCGCTCACCGCTGAACCGAGTGGCCGCTCAGCCGCTGAACCGGGTGGCCGCGCCGTGGGGCGATCCGTAGGCTCGGACACCATGAGCCCCACTCTCACCCTCGTCCAGGGCGATATCACCGAACAGGCCGTGGACGCCGTGGTCAACGCCGCCAACTCCTCGCTGCTCGGCGGCGGGGGAGTGGACGGCGCGATCCACCGGCGCGGCGGCCCGGAGATCCTCGCCGAGTGCCGTGCCCTGCGCGCCGGGCACTACGGCCGCGGTCTGCCCACCGGCCAGGCCGTCGCCACGACCGCCGGCCGCCTGCCGGCCCGCTGGGTCATCCACACCGTCGGCCCCGTCCACTCCGACAGTGAGGACCGCAGCGGCCTGCTGGCCTCCTGCTACCGCGAAGCACTGCGGATCGCCGACGAACTGGGCGCACGGACGGTCGCCTTCCCGGCCATCTCCACCGGCGTCTACAGGTGGCCGATGGAGGACGCCGCCCGCATCGCGGTGGAGACGGTGCGGGACGCCGAGACGGCGGTGGAAGAGGTGCGGTTCGTCCTCTTCGACGAGCAGGCGCACGCGACCTTCGCTGCGCACGTGCGCTGACCGCGGCCCGGCCCGGCCCTGCCCTGCCCGGCCCGGCCCGGCCCGGCCCTGCCCGGCCCGGCCCGGCCCTGCCCGGCCCGGCCCGGCCCGGCCCTGCCCGGCCCGGCCCTGCCCGGCCCGGCCCGGCCCGGAGCGGCCCGGAGCGGTCCGGCAGCCACGCGACCCGGTCGAGGGGCCGGGTGCCGTGCAGCCCGGATACTGACGAAATGCCGCAACTGGGGGTCATCGAACCCCCCTCGACCCGTGGCCTGTTCGTATCGGAGAAGGGGGCGGGGCATGGTTCGATCCGTTCGGCAGGGCCGGTCCGCCGGTCCGCCCGTCCGGAGGCGCCACGTCGGATCGACGAAGTACCAGGAGGAGAGCGGAAGATGACGCAGCCCTACCCTCCGATCGAGCCCTACGACACCGGCATGCTCGACGTCGGCGACGGCCACCTCGTGTACTGGGAAGTCTGCGGAAACCCGGCAGGGAAGCCCGCGCTGGTCGTCCACGGCGGGCCGGGGTCGGGGTGCAGCACAGGCGCGCGCCGGAACTTCGACCCGGACCGCTACCGCGTCGTCCTCTTCGACCAGCGCGGCTGCGGACGCAGCACTCCGCACGCCAGTGATCCGGCCACCGACATGCGGCACAACACCACCGGCCATCTGCTCGCCGACATGGAGCGGCTGCGCGTACACCTGGGCATCGACCGCTGGCTGCTGTTCGGCGGATCGTGGGGCTCGACGCTGATCCTGGCGTACGCGGAGCGGCACCCGGAGCGGGTGTCGGAGATCGTCATCCCCAACGTCACCACGACCCGGCGTTCGGAGACCGACTGGCTCTACCGGGGCGTCGGCCGGTTCTTCCCGGAGGCGTGGGAGCGCTTCCTCGCCGGTGCTCCGGGGCTGGGACGGGACGGCGACATCGTCGGGGCCTATGCCCGCCTGATGGCGGACCCCGACCCCGCGGTGCGCGAGCGGGCCACCGCCGACTGGTGCGCCTGGGAGGACACGGTGCTCTCCCTGGAGCCGTACGGTGCCCCCCACCCCTACGGCGACCGGCCCTCGAAGGCCCGGGTGGCCCTGGTCCGGATCTGCTCGCACTACTTCTCGCACGGCGCATGGCTGGAGGAGGGTGTGCTGCTGCGGGACGCCGGACGGCTGGCAGGCATTCCGGGCGTGCTCCTCCACGGCCGTCAGGACATGGGAGGGCCGCCCCACACGGCGTGGGAGCTCGCCCGCGCCTGGCCCGACGCCCACCTGACCGTCCTCCCTGACGCGGGGCACAAGGGGAGCGAGGCGATGCGTGCGGAGGTGATCGGCGCGCTCGACCGGTTCGCCGGGGAGTGAGAGCCGAGGGGTACCCCAGGCGACCCGCGCCGCCCCTGGTGGCCCGACGTTGATGTCGGATTCTCGCCAGCCGGATGCCCCCGACTGAGCAATCCTGAGGTCATGCACACCGACACCGAGCGTTGTCTGCGCGCCGTGCGGTCCAAGGATGCCCGCTTCGACGGCTGGTTCTACACCGCCGTGCTCACGACCCGTATCTACTGCCGTCCCAGCTGCCCCGTGGTGCCGCCCAAGCCGGAGAACATGCGCTTCTACCCGAGCGCGGCCGCCGCTCAGCAGGCGGGGTTCCGGGCCTGCAAGCGGTGCCGTCCGGACGCCAGCCCGGGGTCCCCCGAGTGGAACGAGCGGGCCGATCTCGTCGCCCGCGCCATGCGGCTGATCGTCGATGGCATCGTCGACCGTGAGGGCGTTCCCGGGCTCGCCGCCCGGCTCGGCTACAGCACCCGCCAGATAGAGCGCCAGCTGCTGGCGGAACTGGGTGCGGGGCCACTCGCCCTGGCCCGCGCCCAGCGCGCGCAGACCGCCCGGCTGCTTGTGGAGACCACCGCGCTGCCGATGGCCGATGTCGCGTTCGCCGCCGGATTCGCCAGCATCCGTACCTTCAACGAGACGGTACGGGAGGTCTTCGCGCTCTCCCCGACGGAGCTGCGACAGCGCGCCAGGCCCGGCCCCCGTGCGGCGGTGCCCGGCTCGCTCGCGCTGCGGCTGCCCTTCCGCCGGCCGCTGAACCCCGACAACCTCTTCGGACACCTCGCCGCCACCGCGGTCCCCGGGGTCGAGGAATGGCGGGACGGCGCCTACCGCCGGACCCTGAGCCTCCCCTACGGGCACGGCATCGTCGCGCTCTCACCCCGCCCCGACCACATCGACTGCCGCCTCTCCCTCACCGATCTGCGCGATCTGGCCGGCGCCATCGCCCGCTGCCGCCGGATGCTCGACCTCGACGCGGACCCGGAGGCCGTCGACGGGCTGCTCCGCGAGGACCCGCTGCTGACACCCCTCGTCGACAAGGCGCCGGGCCGCCGGGTCCCGCGCACGGTCGACGCCGAGGAATTCGCCGTCCGCGCCGTCCTCGGCCAGCAGGTCTCCACCGCGGCGGCCCGCACCCACGCCGGACGGCTGGTCCGCGCGCACGGCGAACGGGTCGACGACCCGGGCGGCGGCCTCAGCCATCTCTTCCCGCCCGCCACCGCGCTCGCCGGGCTGGACCCGGAGTCGCTGGCGATGCCCCGTACCCGCCGGGCCACCCTCACCGGCGTCATCGCCGCGCTCGGTTCCGGCGCGCTCCAACTGGGCGTCGGCAGCGACCGGGACGAGGCCCGCGCACAGCTCACGGTGCTGCCGGGCATCGGCCCCTGGACCGTCGAATGCATCGCCATGCGCGCGCTCGGCGACCCGGACGCGTTCACACCGACCGACCTCGGTCTGCGTCGCGCGGCCGCCGGGCTCGGGCTGCCGCACACCCCGGCGGCCCTCATCCGCCACTCCGCGCACTGGCGCCCCTGGCGCGCCTACGCCGTCCAGTACCTCTGGGCGACCGACGACCACCCCATCAACCACCTCCCGACGAACTGAGCCCGCAGCCATGACCGTTCACCCGCCCGCGCCCGAAGGGCCCCGCACCCACACCGTCCTCGACGACACCCCCGTGGGGCCGCTCACCCTCGTCGCCGCCGGCGAGGCACTCACCGGCCTATACATGACCGACCAGCGCCACCGCCCGCCCCAGGAGGCCTTCGGCGGCCCGGCGGACCCCGACGAGCCGCCGTTCGCCCTGGCCATCGCCCAGCTCCGGGCCTACTTCCGCGGTGAGTTGACCACCTTCGACCTGCCGCTCGTCCTGCACGGCTCGCCCTTCCAGCGCCGCGTCTGGGCGGCGCTGTGCACCATCCCGTACGGCGAGACCCTTTCGTACGGACAGCTCGCCGAACGGCTCGGCGTCCCGACGGCGGCCCGCGCGGTCGGTCTGGCCAACGGGCGCAACCCGGTCGGCATCGTCGTCCCCTGCCATCGCGTCGTCGGCGCCAACGGCAGCCTCACCGGCTACGGCGGCGGCCTCGACCGCAAGCGCCGGCTGCTCGCCTTCGAGCGGACGGAGGACGGCCTGTTCCCGGCGGAGGCGTGCGGGTGACGGGTCACCGGTGGCCACTGCCGGTCGAGTGCTGCGCTCGAAGCGGCGGGACCACGGCCTCCGGTTGACTTCTGCGTCCTGCGTCCTGCGTCCTGCGTCCTGCGTCCTGCGTCCTGTGCCCTCAGGCCCGGCCCGAGGGACTGAGTCCGTCGAGCAGCGCCCGTACGGTCTCCGCCGCGAACTCCTCGTCGCCTTCCGGGAGGAGCCCACCGGGTGGTGCCTCGGCGTCGAAGAACAGGTCGAGGAAGGCGCGGTGGAAACAGGCCCCGATGAGCAGCGTGGCCGCCGCGTGCGGGTCGATGCCGGACGAGACCCGGCCCAGCGCCTGCTCGGCCGCCAGATATCCGGCCAGGTGCTGGGTGGCGTTCTGCGGCCCGGCGGTGCCGAGCTCGTGCAGCTTGCGGCGGTGTGTCGCCAGCAGCTCGGGGCTGGCGAACAGCGAGGCGGCCATCGGGAAGGACCGGCGGTAGAACCTGACGGCGGCCAGCGCCACCGCCGTGAGGCGCTCGGCGGGCCCCCGCGCGTCGCCCGCGTGACCCGGCAGTTGCTCCAGCACGTCCGAGAACTGCGGTACCCGCTCGTGCAGCACCCGGACGAAGATCTCTTCCTTGTTGCGGAAGTGCTTGTACAGCGCCGCCTCGGAACAGCCCGCCTCCCGGGCGATCTGCTTCGTCGTCGTACGGGTCAGGCCCACGGTCGTCATCAGCGCGGCGGCGGCGTCGAGGATGCGGGAGCGCGTCAGGGCGCCTCCGGTCAGCGGAGCGGCGGCGTCTCGGGTCATGGCGCCGAGTCTACGTTGACAGGTGAGTGAGCACTCACCCACACTCGTGGGTGAGTGCTCACTCACCTTCCTGCTGTTCCCAGGAGAGACAGACCATGAAACTCACCGTTCTCGGCGCGTCGGGCGGTGTCGGCCGACAGCTCGTCACCCACGCCCTGGCCGACGGTCACGAGGTGACCGCAGCCCTGCGCAGCCCGGAGAAGCTGACCGAGCGGCATGAGCGTCTGACGGTCGTCCGCGCGGACGCGCTCGACACCGCGTCCGTCAAGACGGTGGTCGGCGGCGCCGACGCGGTGCTCTCCGGCATCGGCCAGGCCGGCCGGCGCGACCCGCTGCGACCCGCGTCCACCTCGGCCCGCGCGCTCGTCGAAGCGATGACCGCAACGGGCGTACGGCGGCTCCTCGTGGTCAGCGCGGCCCCTCTCAACCGCGCCGGTACGGGGCAGTCGTTCCTCACCCGACGACTGTTCGGGCCCCTGCTGTGGGCGGCCCTCAAGGAGCTCTACACCGATCTGGAGCGGATGGAGGCCGTACTGCGCGCCAGCGCTCTCGACTGGACGGCGGTCCGCCCGCCCCGCCTGACCGACAAGCCGGGCGAGGGCCGCTACCGCCACGCCGTCGAGGCCGGCCCGGCCGGCGATGTCATCAGCCGCACCGACGTGGCCCGCGCCATGCTCGACTTCGTCGACGACCCGCAGACCTACGGCCATGCGGTCGGCATCAGCCGCTGAGGACGCCTGCGCGGGCATCCGCACGGATGCCGGTCCGGACGCGGCCAGGACGCCCGGTCGGAATGCCCGTCCGGCCTCCGGCCGGAGGCCGCCCCGGAGCCCGACCAGGATGCGGGCCCGGACGCCCGTCCACCACCCGCCACTCCACGACCCGCCACCCTGCCGGCGTCGCCGGCCTCAGCCCGCGACGACCCCGCGCACCTCGTCCACCAGCTCCGCCGCCGTCGCCACCGAGCGCTGCAACTCCGTTTCCCCGCGACCGAGGCCGCCGAGCAGGGCGGTGGCACGGGCACCGAAGCCGGGCGGCGTCTCCGGCATCGCCGTGGCCGCCGCGAGCGCGCCCTTCTCGTTGAGACACCAGATGCGGTGATGGGCGTGCAGCGCCTGGACGAGGTCGCCGACGGCCCGGGACAGACACAGGGCCGCATGCAGCACGTCCAGGGCCGTGTACGACTTGCCCGCCATCGCCACCGAGAACCCCGCGTCCCAGACCGCACCCTCGGTCAGCGCCTCGCGCAGGGCCTCGGGATAGGTGCGGGTCTCGTTCCGCAGGCGGGCCAGTTCCCCGTCGGTGTCCGCGAGCACCCGACCCAGCGCCGCCTCGCCCGGGTAGGCGGGGGACCAGAAGCCCAGGGGGTGACCGGCCTGTACGCCGATCTCGAAGCGGCCCTCGCGACACTCCTCCCACACCCGCCGCACCCGGTCGACGTCCCGCAGGATCCAGTCCACATGGCTGCCGTCCGGCAGGACGAGCCAGGCACCGCCGTTGACCCACGCGCCCCAGGCGCCCGGCCCGTACACCTCGACGGGGCCGCCGGTCACCTCCACGGCCAGCGCCTCCAGCGCCGCAAGATCCGGCTCGCCCCGGTAGTAGACGCCCAGATCCCAGTCGGAGTCCGGCCGATGGGTACCCCGTGCCCGGCTTCCGCCGAGCATCACCCCGACAACTCCCGGCACCTGCGCGACCTTTGCGGCAATCTCATCCATCCCGCCACGCTAGGGCCTGTCTCCAAGGTCCCGTCGTTCGCCCCTAGGACGGGCCTCGCGGTGTCCGGTGCGCTGCGCTCTCCCTCACACCTTAAGAGTGCGGGAGGGGCTCCCACCGCTCGCTCCGTCCCGGCTCTTGATCAGCCGGTGGATGCCGAGCGATCGCAAGGCGGAGGGTCGTCCCGGTACTGGGTGTACTGGGTGTACTGGGGGCACCGGGATGAGCCCGACAACGCGGAGGGGGTTCCCCGCGCCATTCAGGCGTGGGGGAGAGCGTGCGTGCCTGGGGGCACCTCCCAGCGGTAGCTGGGGGAGCGGCGCGAGGCAGACGGGACGTGGAAGACAAGACAGGCCCTGGTACCGGCGGGATGACCGCCGCTCGCCTTGTTCCGGTTATTCCGGCGTACCGTCAGCCCCGGCCGGCGGCACGCCGTCCTCCAGTTCCGCCGGTCCGCGGCCGTCCGCGAGGGCCTTCAGGGCGGCGCCGAGGCGCAGGGCCATCTCCCGGTTCACCAACGTCTGGGCCTCGTCCCAGTGCACCATGCGCCAGGAGAGCAGCTCGTCCTCCTGCACACGGATCGAGGCCAGCTGCGCGGCGTCCAGCACCCCGCCGTCGTAGAGGTACGACACCAGCGGCGGCCGCTCCTTTCCGCGTACCCAGTCGACGGCGAGCAGCGCGCCCGGCTCCACGTCCAGGCCGATCTCCTCGGCGGTCTCGCGGCGGGCGGCCTGACGGGGCGATTCGCCCTGGTCCGACTCGACCGTGCCGCCCGGCAGGATCCAGGTGTCGCGGTAGTTGGGCTCCACGAGCAGAAGGCGGCCTTCCGCGTCACGGAAGATGACGCCCGCGCCCGCGAGCACGCGGGGCAGGCCGGCGATGTACGTGGCGTAGTCCAAGGTGGTCACGGCGCGAGCCTAGACGGTACGGGTCCGGGGCCACGCCGGTCCCGGGGATCTTGCCGGCGCACCCCGGGGGCGCTCGGCAGCACCGCCCGACCCCGGGCGTGTCTTTCCGGCCAGGGCGGGCCAGGGCGGGCCAGGACGGATCAGGGCGGACCAGGAGCGGATCAGGAGCGGGGCCCGAAGCCCTTGGGGGAGTGGGTGCCGGGCCCGCGGGCCCGCCGTGATCCGTAAGGCACGTCCCAAGTGCCCTGTTCGCCGGGCCATGCGCCGGATAAGGTCACAGCGGCGCGACTGCCAGTTCGAAAGCAAGGGGAAACACGGTGGCGGACGCAGCAAGGACATCCACAGCACATGTGCTGATCGCCGCGGACAAATTCAAGGGTTCGCTCACGGCCGTCGAGGTCGCCGAGCATGTCACGGCCGGTCTCCGGCGTGCGGTCCCCGGTCTCGACGTGGCGGCCGTCCCGGTCGCGGACGGTGGCGACGGCACGGTCGCGGCGGCACTCGCGGCCGGCTTCACCCGGCACGAGGCACGGGTCACCGGCCCCACCGGCACGCCGGTGACGGCCACCTTCGCGCTGCGCGACGACGGCACCGCGGTGGTGGAGATGGCGGAGGCCTCCGGGCTCCAGCACCTCCCGGCGGGCGTCTTCGCGCCCCTGACCGCGACCACGTACGGCACCGGCGAGCTGTTGCTCGCGGCCCTCGACGCGGGTGCGACCTCGATCGTCTTCGGTGTCGGCGGCAGCGCCACGACCGACGGCGGCGCGGGCATGCTCGCGGCGCTGGGCGCGCGGTTCCTGGACACGGACGGCGAGCCGGTCGCCCCTGGCGGCGGCCCGCTGCGCGACCTGGCCACCGCCGATCTGACGGGGCTGGACCCCCGGCTGGCCAGGACCGCGCTCGTGCTCGCCAGCGATGTGGACAACCCGCTCACGGGGCCGAAGGGCGCCCCGGCGGTCTACGGCCCGCAGAAAGGCGCCAGCGAGGCGGACGTGGCCACGCTGGACGCCGCGCTGGCGCACTACGCCGAGGTGCTGGAGCGCGCGGTGGGCCCGAAGGCGGCGGAACACGCCCTGGCACCCGGCGCGGGCGCCGCGGGCGGGATCGGTTACGGCGCGCTGGTCGGCCTGGACGCGGTGTTCCGGCCGGGCATCGACGTGATGCTCGACGTCCTGGGCTTCGCCCCGGCGCTGGCGAAGGCCACTTTCGTCATCACCGGCGAGGGCTCGCTCGACACGCAGACGCTGCACGGCAAGGCGCCGGCGGGGGTCGCCGCCGCGGCCCGTGCGGCCGGTCTGGACGTGGTCGCGGTCTGCGGCCGCCTCCAGCTGACGCAGGAAGCGCTCGGCGCCGCGGGTATCCGGCGGGCCTACGCCCTGACGGATCTGGAGCCCGATCCGGCCCGCTGTATGGCCGAGGCGGGCCCGCTGCTGGAGCGGGCGGCGGAGCAGCTGGCGTGGGACTTCCTGGTCTGAGGCGGTGTGCGGCCCGCCGCGGGCCGCACACACCGAGCCGGCCGCACACACCACAACGCCGCGGGCCCCGGGCGAGAAACTCGCTCGGGGCCCGCGGCGTTGTTCTGCGTTCCGTTAGGGGAGCTGTGCGGCGCGGGACTCCGCCCGCGACTCGCGGCGGTTGTCGCGGAAGGTGTTGACCCTCCGGGCCGTCGCGAACAGCGGGATCATCGCGCCCAGGACCACCTGGAGGGCGCAGCCGGTCTGGAGCAGCAGCTGGCCGCCGGGGGCGTCCAGCGCCCAGGCCGCGAGCATGCCCATGCTGAGGACGATCCAGCTGAGCATCGCCACCGCGAGCCTGCCCCGCGGCTTGGGGTACTCGACCCGGCTCACCATCAGCCAGGCCACCCCGATGATCGCCAGCAGCGTCGGCAGGAACGGCAGCTCCAGCAGCACGATGGCGACGACGGTCAGGGCGCCGAAGGGACTCGGCATGCCCTGGAAGATGCCGTCACGGAGTGTGACGCAGGAGAACCGCGCAAGCCGGAGCACCACCGCCAGCAGCACCACGACAGCGGCGACCACCGACACCCGCTGGTGCGCGTCCTGGGCGACCATCCCCCAGGTCACCACGAAGTACGCGGGCGCCAGGCCGAAGCTGATCAGGTCGGAGAGGTTGTCGAGCTCGGCCCCCATCGCCGAGGCCCGCAGCTTGCGCGCCACCAGCCCGTCGAAGAGGTCGAAGACCGACGCCAGCAGCATCAGGATCACGGCCATCGCCGCGCTGTGCCGGGCCATCCCGCCGTCCTCGTTGCCCGTCAGATGCGGGATGAGGACCCCGGTGGTCGTGAAGTACACGGCCATGAAGCCGCAGATCGCGTTGCCGAGGGTGAGGGTGTCCGCTATTGACAGCCGCGTGGACAGCGGCATGTCGTCCTCGTCCTCGTCGGTCTCGGGCGCCCAGCCCGCCTGTGTCTCGGGATCAATCACGGTCAAGACGAGTCACCCCCGCGGTGGTCGCCTGGCCGACCTCGACCGCCACCTCGACGCCCTCCGGGAGGTAGACGTCGACGCGCGAGCCGAAGCGGATCAGTCCGATCCGCTCGCCCTGCTCGACCTTGGTGCCCTCGGGCACGTACGGGACGATACGGCGGGCCACCGCGCCGGCGATCTGCACCATCTCGATGTCACCGAGCTCGGTGTCGAAGTGCCAGACCACCCGCTCGTTGTTCTCGCTCTCCTTGTTGAACGCCGGGACGAACCCGCCGGGGATGTGCTCCACGGACGTCACCGTGCCGGCCAGCGGCGCACGGTTGACGTGGACGTTCAGCGGACTCATGAAGATCGCGACGCGGGTGCGTCCGTCCTTCCACGGCATGATGCTCTGCACCACACCGTCGGCCGGGGAGATGACACGTCCCTGAGCGATCTCCCGCTCGGGGTCGCGGAAAAACCACAGCATGCCCGCCGCCAGTGCGGTGGTGGGCACGGCAACGGCGGCCCAGCGACCCGACCGGCGGGACCGGGCGAGGCTGACCGCTGCCGTGGCAACGGTCGGCAGGAGCCACGGCGACGCTCCGCGCGCGAGGCGGACACGACCGCGTTGTGCAGAGGATTGGCTGTGGGGCATGGATGACCTTCGTAGCGGAGGATGCCGCGTATGGATACGGGGGACGGCGGCTTTCCGGGGATGGTATCGGTTGCGAGCGGCAACTGGCCAAGAGCCAGAGCCAATCCGTGGCCGAAGAACGATGACGGGGTGTGATCTTCGTCTAGATCAAAGCAGCCCAAACGGGATGTTCACCCCTGGATCCGGTACTCCTCGAGTAGCCGCCGACCAATGATCATTTTCTGGATCTCTGCGGTCCCTTCGCCGATCAGGAGCATCGGGGCCTCGCGGTAGAGGCGCTCGATCTCGTACTCCTTGGAGAAGCCGTAGCCGCCGTGGATCCGGAAAGCGTCTTCCACTACCTCCTTGCAGTACTCGGAGGCCAGGTACTTCGCCATGCCCGCCTCGAGGTCGTTTCGCTGACCCGAGTCCTTTTTGCGAGCGGCATTAACCATCATCGCATGCGCGGCTTCGACCTTTGTCGCCATTTCTGCCAATTTGAACTGGATGGCCTGGTGCTGCGCGATCGGCTTGCCGAAGGTGTGCCGCTGCTGCGCGTACGAAACACCCAGCTCGAAGGCGCGCTGGGCGACACCGCAGCCGCGCGCGGCCACATTGACCCGGCCGACCTCGACGCCGTCCATCATGTGATAGAAGCCACGTCCGGTCTCGCCGCCGAGCACCCGGTCGGCCGGGATCCGCAGCCCGTCCATGATCAGTTCGGTGGTGTCGACACCCTTGTAGCCCATCTTGTCGATCTTGCCCGGAATGGTCAGGCCGGGCCGCACCTCACCGAAGCCGGCCTCCTTCTCCACGAGGAAGGTCGTCATCGACTTGTGCGGGGCGGTGCCCTCCGGGTGGCCCTCGTCGGTCCGGCACAGCACGGCGACCAGCGTCGACGTGCCGCCGTTGGTGAGCCACATCTTCTGGCCGTTCAGGACGTAATCGTTGCCGTCCCGCACGCCCTTGGAGGAGATGGCCGACACGTCCGAGCCCAGCGCCGGCTCCGACATCGAGAAGGCGCCCCGGATTTCACCGGCCGCCATCTTCGGCAGGAAATAGTCCTTCTGCTCCTGGGTGCCGTGCTGCTTGAGCATGTAGGCCACGATGAAGTGGGTGTTGATGATGCCCGAGACGCTCATCCAGCCGCGGGCGATCTCCTCGACGGTCAGTGCGTAGGTGAGAAGGGACTCACCCAGACCGCCGTACTCCTCCGGAATCATCAGGCCGAACACGCCGAGTTCCTTCAGGCCCTCGACGATCTGCGACGGGTATTCGTCGCGGTGTTCCAGTTCGGTGGCGACCGGCAGGATCTCCTTGTCCACGAAGTCGCGGACGGTGGAGAGGATTTCCCGCTGGATGTCGGTCAGGCCCTCGGTCTGCGCGAGACGGGTCATGGCTACTTCTCCTTCTTGGCCGGAGGGGCCTGAAGCTCCGGGCGGCCGGGCTGCTCGCCGCCGCGCTCCTTGATGTAGGTGGCCGTGGGGACCATGACCTTGCGCCGGAAGACGCAGACCAGGGTGCCGTCCTGCTTGTAGCCCTTGGTCTCGACGTGCACGATGCCGCGGTCCGTCTTGGAGCGGGAGGGCGTCTTGTCCAGCACGGTCGTCTCGCCGTAGAGCGTGTCGCCGTGGAAGGTGGGCGCCACGTGCTTCAGCGACTCGATCTCCAGATTGGCGATGGCCTTTCCGGAGACGTCGGGCACCGACATGCCCAGCAGCAGCGAGTAGATGTAGTTGCCGACGACGACGTTCTTGCCGAAGTCGGTGGTCTGCTCCGCGTAGTTGCTGTCCATGTGCAGCGGGTGATGGTTCATCGTGAGCAGACAGAAGAGGTGGTCGTCGTATTCCGTGACGGTTTTGCCGGGCCAGTGCTTGTAGACATCGCCGACGGTGAACTCTTCATAGGTACGGCCGAACTGCATGGTGCTTATGCCTCCGGGGCCTCGAACTTGGACGTGCGGGTCATGCCGGCGGCCCGGCCCTTGCCGGCGACGACCAGCGCCATCTTCCGGCTCGCCTCGTCGATCATCTCGTCGCCGAGCATCGCGGAACCCTTGGCTCCGCCCGCCTCCGAGGTGTGCCACTCGTAGGCGTCCAGGATCAGCTCGGCGTGGTCGTAGTCCTCCTGGGAGGGGGAGAACACCTCATTGGCGGCCTCGACCTGGCCCGGGTGCAGCACCCACTTGCCGTCGAAGCCGAGGGCGGCGGCGCGGCCGGCGACCTCGCGATAGCCGTCAACATTCTTGATCTGAAGGTACGGGCCGTCGATAGCCTGTAGATCGTAGGTCCGAGCCGCCATCAGAATGCGCATCAGAATGTAGTGATAGGCGTCCGCCCCATAGCCGGGCGGCTGCTCGCCGACCACCAGGGACTTCATGTTGATGGACGCCATGAAGTCGGCCGGGCCGAAGATGATGGTCTCCAGGCGCGGCGAGGCCCCGGCGATCTCGTCGACGTTCACCAGGCCCTTGGCGTTCTCGATCTGCGCCTCGATGCCGATCCTGCCGGCCTCGAAGCCCATGGTCTTCTCGATCTGCGTCAGCAGCAGGTCCAGCGCCACGATCTGCTGGGCGTCCTGGACCTTCGGCAGCATGATGCAGTCCAGGTTGGGGCCGGCGCCCTCGACGACCGTGATGACGTCCCGGTACGTCCAGTGCGTCGTCCAGTCGTTGACCCGCACGACCCGGGTCTTGCCCGTCCAGTCGCCCTCGTTCAGCGCCTCGACGATGTGGTGCCGGGCGCCCTCCTTGGCGAGCGGCGCGCAGGCGTCCTCCAGGTCCAGGAAGACCTGGTCGGCCGGGAGGCCCTGGGCCTTCTCCAGGAAGCGGGGATTACTGCCGGGGACCGCGAGACAGGAGCGGCGCGGGCGCAGGCGATTAACCCGGGGGTGGGCCTGGGTCATGCGGGGACCTCCAGGGGGTCGAGCTGGTTCGCTTTCCGGATTTCGTCGACGATACGGCCGATGATCTCCGTAATACCGAAATCCTTGGGGGTGAACACGGCCGCCACTCCGGCTTCCCGGAGCGCGGCGGCGTCGGCGGAGGGGATGATGCCGCCGACGATGACCGGCATGTCGTCGACGCCGGTGCGGCGCAGCCGGGCCAGCACGTCCGGTACCAGCTCGGCGTGCGAGCCGGACAGGATCGACAGGCCCACACAGTGCACGTCCTCGGCGACCGCGGCCGAGACGATCTGCTCCGGGGTCAGCCGGATGCCCTGGTAGATCACCTCGAAGCCGGCGTCCCTGGCCCGTACGGCGATCTGCTCGGCGCCGTTGCTGTGCCCGTCCAGGCCGGGCTTGCCGACCAGCAGGCGCAGCTTGCCGCTGCCGAGCTCGGCCGCCGTCTTGGCGACCTTCTCGCGGACCGCGGCGAGCGGGCTGCCCTCCTCGGCGGCGACCGCCAGGGGAGCGCTGGAGACGCCCGTGGGGGCCCGGAACTCGCCGAACACGTCCCGCAGCGCCCAGGCCCACTCGCCGGTCGTCACACCGGCACGTGCGCACTCCACGGTGGCCGCGAAGAGGTTGCCGTCGCCCGCCGCGGTCTTCTTCAGGACCGACAGCGCCTCCTGGGCGCGCGTCTCGTCGCGGTTGTCCCGCCAGTCGTGCAGCGCCTGGACCACCCGTGCCTCGTTGGCCGGGTCGACGGTCATGATGGCCGTGTCGAGATCCGCGGTGAGCGGGTTGGGCTCGGTGCCCTCGAAGCAGTTGACGCCGACGATCTTCTCCTCGCCGGCCTCGATCCGGGCCCGCCGCTCGGCGTGCGCGGAGACCAGCTGCGACTTGAGATAGCCGGACTCCACGGCGGCCATCGCGCCGCCCATCTCCTGGATCCGCTCGATCTCGGTGAGGCATTCGGTGACCAGGGCGTCCACCTTGGCCTCGATGACATGCGAGCCGGCGAAGATGTCCTCGTACTCCAGCAGATCGCTCTCGTGGGCGAGGACCTGCTGGATACGCAGGGACCACTGCTGGTCCCAGGGGCGGGGCAGCCCCAACGCCTCGTTCCAGGCGGGGAGTTGCACGGCGCGGGCGCGGGCGTCCTTGGAGAGCGTGACGGCCAGCATCTCCAGGACGATCCGCTGGACGTTGTTCTCCGGCTGCGCCTCGGTCAGACCCAGCGAGTTGACCTGGACGCCGTAGCGGAACCGGCGCTGCTTCTCGTTCTCGATGCCGTAGCGCTCGCGGGTGATCTTGTCCCAGATGCGGCCGAAGGCGCGCATCTTGCACATCTCCTCGACGAACCGGACACCGGCGTTCACGAAGAACGAGATACGGGCCACGACATCACCGAACTTCTCCGGCGGCACCTGCCCCGAGTCCCGCACCGCGTCCAGTACCGCGATCGCGGTGGACATCGCATACGCGATCTCCTGGACCGGCGTGGCGCCCGCCTCCTGTAGGTGGTAGCTACAGATGTTGATCGGGTTCCACTTGGGGATGTGCGCCACCGTGTACGTGATCATGTCGGTGGTCAGCCGGAGCGAGGGGCCCGGCGGGAAGACGTGCGTCCCGCGCGACAGGTACTCCTTGACGATGTCGTTCTGCGTCGTGCCCGACAGCTTGGAGATGTCGGCGCCCTGCTCCTCGGCGACCACCTCGTACAGCGCCAGCAGCCACATGGCCGTCGCGTTGATGGTCATCGAGGTGTTCATCTGGTCCAGGGGGATGTCCTGGAACAGCCGTCGCATGTCGCCGAGGTGGGACACCGGGACCCCGACCCGGCCGACCTCGCCGCGGGCGAGGATGTGGTCGGGGTCGTAGCCGGTCTGCGTCGGGAGGTCGAACGCGACCGACAGGCCGGTCTGGCCCTTGGCGAGGTTACGCCGGTACAGCTCGTTGGACGCCTCGGCGGTGGAGTGGCCGGCGTAGGTCCGCATCAGCCACGGACGATCCTTCTGACGCTCAGTCATATCAGGCCCGTATCTTCGTGGTCCGGAAGTCCGAGTCGCCTCAGACGTTCCGGAACCGGTTGATGGCGTCGAGGTGCTTGGCGCGCATTTCTTCGTCGCGCACGCCCATGCCCTCCTCGGGAGCCAGCGCCAGCACGCCGACCTTGCCCTGGTGGAGGTTGCGGTGCACGTCGTACGCCGCCTGGCCGGTCTCTTCGAGGGTGTAGGTCCGCGACAGGGTCGGGTGGATCTTGCCCTTGGCGATCAGGCGGTTGGCTTCCCACGCCTCGCGGTAGTTGGCGAAGTGCGAGCCGACGATCCGCTTCAGCGACATCCACAGGTAGCGGTTGTCGTACTCGTGGTTGTAGCCCGACGTCGAGGCGCAGGTGACGATGGTGCCGCCCTTGCGCGTGACGTACACGGACGCGCCGAAGGTCTCCCGGCCGGGGTGCTCGAAGACGATGTCCACGTCCTCGCCGCCGGTCAGCTCGCGGATGCGCTTGCCGAAGCGCTTCCACTCCTTGGGGTCCTGGTTGTGCTCGTCCTTCCAGAACTTGTAGCCCTCGGCGTTGCGGTCGATGATCGCCTCGGCGCCCATCTTCCGGCAGATCTCCGCCTTCTGGTCGGAGGAGACCACACAGATCGGGTTGGCGCCGCCGGCCAGCGCGAACTGGGTGGCGTAGCTGCCGAGCCCGCCGCTCGCGCCCCAGATCAGGACGTTGTCGCCCTGCTTCATCCCGGCGCCGTTCTGCGAGACGAGCTGGCGGTAGGCGGTCGAGTTGACCAGGCCGGGCGACGCCGCCTCCTCCCAGCTCAGGTGCTTCGGCTTGGGCATCAGCTGGTTGGACTTGACCAGTGCGATCTCGGCCAGGCCGCCGAAGTTGGTCTCGAAGCCCCAGATCCGCTGCTCGGGGTCGAGCATGGTGTCGTTGTGGCCGTCGGAGGACTCCAGCTCGACGGACAGACAGTGCGCGACGACCTCGTCGCCGGGGCCCCAGGCGTTGACACCGGGGCCGGTGCGCAGGACCACGCCGGCCAGGTCGGAGCCGATGACGTGGTACGGCAGGTCGTGCCGCTTGGTGAGCGGGGAGAGCTTGCCGTAGCGCTCCAGGAACCCGAAGGTCGACATCGGCTCGAAGATCGAGGTCCACACGGAGTTGTAGTTCACGGAGGAGGCCATGACGGCCACCAGCGCCTCACCGGGGCCGAGCTCGGGCACCGGCACGTCGTCGACGTGCAGCGACTTGCGGGGGTCCTTCTCCTTGGTCTCCAGGCCGGCGAACATGTCGGCCTCGTCCTTGTGCACGGTCACCGCGCGGTAGGACTCGGGGATGGTCAGGCCGGCGAAGTCGGCGCTGGTGGTGTCAGGCGCGAGGATTGCGTCCAGGATTTCGTTCACGGGGTGCCTCCGGCGAAGCTCGTTGGGGAACGGCTTTGAGGGAACGTCGGGGGTGGTGCAGAGGTGGTGCCGTCGGTTCGGCCGGGGTGGCCCCGTTGCCGTCGCCTCTGCGGGGGTCGCAGAGCCGTCGGCCGCGGTGCCTGGCAGCGCTGGTGAGCGCGGTGCCCAGCGGCAGCTGGGAGGTGCCTGTGACGCAGGCATCCGGGCGGACAGCCGCATAGGGCTGGTGGGACAGCCGGCGTGCGTGGGATCTCAGCACGCCGGCCGCCCGGACACCTTCAACGTATGACACCGCGTGCCAGGCGACAAGACACTGAGTGCCAAGAATTTCTCTCAGATGTCATCCGGGCGGCACGCATGAGCGAAAGAGGGCCGATGGGAGGCGTGCGGATGACGCAAAGAAAGGGGATGTGTGCGCAGCGTGCACAGGGAGGGCGTTACGCCATCCGGGTCGCGGCCCGGTCAGCTCAAGGGCGCCGGGCCGCGCTCATGTCCGGTTCCGGCCGGAAGGCCGTTACTTGCGTTCTGTGATCGCCTTGCGGATGGTGCGCATGACCTCGTCCAGCGGGGCGTCGGTGCGGGCCACCGCGACCAGTACCTCGCCCTCCCGCGAGACGGCCGCCGGAGGGGTCTCCCCGCTGCCGGTGCGGCCCGCGCCGATGCCGGCGCCGAAGGTCTCCCGGACGATCGCGAAGGCATGGTCGAGCTGTGCCTCGACATCGCCCTGGGCGTCGGCCCGCAGCCAGCGCCGCAGTACGTGGTTGTGCGCGGTGACCACGGCGGACGCCGCGACCTCGGCGAGCAGCGGATCGTCGTCGCCCTCGCGGTGTGCGCCCTCGTCGAAGTGGCCCAGGAGATAGCGGGTGAACAGCCGCTCGTAGCGGGCCACCGAGGCGATCTCGGCCTCACGCAGGGTGGGGACCTCGCGGGTCAGGCGGTAGCGGGCCACGGAGACGGCCGGGGAGGCCGCGTACATCCGCATGACCTCCTTGATGCCGCGGCAGACCGTGTCCAGCGGATTCTCGTGCGGCGGGGCGGCGTCCAGGACGGCTTCCGCGCGGACGAGGGTGTCGTCGTGGTCGGGGAAGATCGCCTCTTCCTTGGAGCGGAAGTGGCGGAAAAAGGTACGCCGGGCGACGCCCGCGGCGGCCGCGATCTCATCGACCGTCGTCGCCTCGTAGCCCTTGGTCGCAAACAGTTCCATCGCCGCCGCCGACAATTCACGGCGCATTTTGAGCCGTTGCGCAGCCGCCCGGCGGGTGCCGGGAGTGGTGGTGTCGGCGGTGTCGGAGGGCTGTGTACGAGCGGGCTGGGACATGTGGGGACGGTACTGCATATTTACGCGACCTGCGGCATGAGGTGCAGCCTTTTCCCCTGTGAGCGGGGGTGGACCGCCGTCGGGTTCCAGCAGTCCACCCCACCCTCCCCCGGCCGGGCCGGGGTGCCGCCACGCGTCAGCGCCGGGCGTACTCACGAAAGCCGCGGCCGGTCTTGCGGCCGAGGCAGCCCGCGGCGACGAGGTGCTCCAGCAGCGGCGCCGGGGCCAGCCCGGGGTCGCGGAACTCGGCGTGCAGCACCTTCTCGATGGCCAGGGACACGTCCAGGCCGACCACGTCGAGGAGTTCGAACGGGCCCATCGGGTACCCGCCGCCGAGCTTCATGGCGGCGTCGATGTCGTCCAGGGTCGCGTAGTGCTCCTCGACCATCTTGATCGCGTTGTTCAAGTACGGGAACAGCAGCGCGTTCACGATGAATCCGGCCCGGTCCCCGCAGTCCACCGGGTGCTTGCGGACCTTGGCGCAGACCGCCCGCACGGTGGCGTGGACGTCGTCGGCCGTCAGGACCGTACGGACCACCTCCACCAGCTTCATGGCCGGCGCCGGGTTGAAGAAGTGCATCCCGATGACGTCCTCGGGGCGCGAGGTGGCGCGGGCGCAGGCCACGACCGGCAGCGACGAGGTGGTGGTGGCCAGGACGGCGCCCGGCTTGCAGACCTTGTCCAGGGTCGTGAACAGCTCTTGCTTGACCGCCAGGTCCTCGGCCACCGCCTCGACCGCGAGATCCACGTCCGCAAACGCGTCCAGCGACCCGGCCGGGGTGATCGCCGCCAGCGCGGTGTCCCGGGCCTCGGCGCTCATCCGGCCCTTGTCCACGGAACGGCCCAGCGACTTGGCGATCCTGGCCTTGGCCTTCTCCGCCTTCTCCAGGCTGCGGGCGGCCAGCACGACCTTGAAGCCGGCCTTGGCGAAGACCTCGGCGATACCGCTGGCCATCGTCCCGGAACCGGCCACGCCGACGCCGGTGACCGTACGCCCGCCGGCGAGCTCATCGGCGGCCGCCGGGCTCTCCGCGTCCGGCACGGCCGTGCCGCTGCCCGGGGCGTCGTACGTGTAGAAGCCGCGGCCCGCCTTGCGGCCGGTCAGCCCCGCCTCGGCGAGCTGGCCGAGGATCGGCGCGGGGGCGTGCAGCCGGTCCTGGGACTCGGCGTACATGGCCTCCAGGACCGTACGCGCGGTGTCCACGCCGATCAGGTCGAGCAGTGCCAGCGGGCCCATCGGCAGCCCGCAGCCGAGCCGCATCGCGGCATCGATGTCCTCGCGGGTGGCGTACTTGGACTCGTACATCGCCGCGGCCTGGTTCAGGTAGCCGAACAGCAGGCCGTCGGCGACGAAGCCGGGGCGGTCACCCACCGCGATCGGGTCCTTGCCCAGGGCGTGGGCCAGGTCCGTGACGGCCGCGACCGCGGCGGGGGCGGTGAGCACCGAGGACACCACCTCGACCAGCTTCATGGCCGGTGCCGGGTTGAAGAAGTGCACGCCGAGCACCCGCTCGGGGCGCTGCGAGTCGGCGGCCAGCCGGGTCACGGACAGCGCGTTGGTGCCGGTGGCCAGGATGGTGTCCGGGCGCACCACGGCGTCCAGCCCGGCGAAGACCTGCCGCTTGAGCTCGTAGTCCTCGGGCACCACCTCGATGACGAGATCGGCGTCCGCGGCGGCCTGGAGATCGGTGAAGGTACGGAACCGGGCCAGGATGTCCTGCCGCTCCCGCTCCGTGATCCGCTCGCGCTGCACCGCACGGGCGGTGGCGGCTTCGAGGGTGGTGACGGCGTGCCGGGCCGCGGCTTCGTCGGTGTCGATACCGATGACCTCGCGGCCGGCCCGGGCCAGCACCTCGGCGATGCCGGTGCCCATGGTGCCCAGGCCGACGACGGCGACGGTGGAAAGGGACAGGGGGGAGGGGGCAGTTGAGAGATCAGGGGTGGACTGAGGGCCCATCGCGAGACTCCTGAGGGTGTTCCCCTGAAGGCAGGGGAGAAGTGACGACTGAGGGGTACCGCGCGGCGCCAGTTCCCTGCGCAGCGGCCGGAGGGCGGCGGTGAGCCGCGGGAGCCGCAGCGCTGCGGGAGCGCCGGCGGTGCGGGAGACGCGGCGAGCCCTGTCCCGGGGCCGTGCCGTGTGCTCCGTACTGCTGTCGTGCTGTGCCGAACCGACTTCACACTGTGGCGGCTGCGTCACCAGGCCGCCCGAGCAGTGGTGCTGCTCGTTCCAGCAGGTTAACCCGTGAGTAACCAGAGCGCCAGGGGTAGGCGGGGTCATTAGGCTGTGGTGCGGGCCACGTCGCGGGAACCGGGGCGGCCGGCGGGAGGGGAGCGACAAATGGAAGAGGAATTCCACGAGTTGACGGACCGGGTGCGGGCCGAACTCCGCTCCCCACAGGATCTGGTCGCTTACGAACGGTTGCTGGGTCTGGCCCGCAAGAACACCCCGGCCGGGCGGGAGGAACTGGCCCGGATGCTGGTCGCCGTCGAACGTCCGCTGTGGGCCAGGGAGATCGCCGCCTTCATCCTCGGCTGCGCCGGCGACAAACGGGCCTTCGAGACGCTCGTGCTGTTGCTGAACTACCGCGACCCGGTGCGCTGCGCCACCGCCGCGCACGCCCTGGGCCGCCTCGGCGACCCCCGCACCGCCCGCGCCGCCGCCGCGCTCGCCACCAACCCGCTGCGCACCGCCTACGCCCTGCACCCGGTCCGGCTGCTGGCCGAACTCCGCGCACCGCAGTCCGTACCGGCGCTGATCGCGACCCTGGAGCGGCTGCTCACCCCGCACAGCCCCTACTGGCGGGTGGCGCTCGCCTGCGTCGAGGGCCTGGGCGCGCTGGGCGACCGGCGCGCGGTCCCCACGCTCACCGCGGCCGTCGGGCATCCCCGGCTGGCGGCCGCCGCGGCGGCGTCACTGGCGCGGCTGGGGGTGCACGAGGAGGTGACGGCGGACGCCGGGCCCCGGGTGAAGGAGGACGGCCCGGACGGCGCGGGAGACGGCCGCGGAGACGGCGGGCGGGGTCAGGGGCCGGAGCGGGGCGAGGGCCCCGGCGGTGGCGGCTCCGGTTCCGACTCCGGTTCCGGCGTCAGCGGGCGCCGGTAACGCAGCTCGGGGACGCTCCGGCCGCCGACCTCGTACGCCTCCTCGGCCCCGTCCGGCACAAAACGGGCCCGCTCGTAGAACCGCTGGGCCCGGGTGTTGCCGCGTACCACCCACAGATACAGCGCGCGGTAGCCGTTCTCCCGTGCGCGGGCGGTGGTGGCGGCCATCAGGGCGCGACCGACGCCGGTGCCGATCAGACCGGGCGCCACGTAGAGGGCGAGCAGCTCACCCGCGGTCGGCGGGGGCGCGGGCAACTCCTCGGCCCCCGGGGCGATATCGGGGTCCCGGGCCGGTCCCACGCACGCCCAGCCCACGACGTCACCGTCCCGTTCCGCCACCAGGTCCGACACCTCCGGCGACCGCCGCCCGAACCACGACCGCCGCTGCTCGGCATCCGCCGCCACGCTCATCGCGTCCAGGTACGCCTGCGGCATCAGTCCGCGATACGCCGCCTGCCAGCCGCGGACCCGCACCGCCGAGACCGCGTCGATATCGGCCTCGGTCATTTCCCGTATGCGGACTGGGTGCGGCGGCCGCGCCCGGCTCCGTTCAAGAGACCCATCCATGCCGGAGAGGCTAGGGGGTGTCCCCCTAGGGCCCGTCAAAAAGTTTCCCGTCCGCACGGTCGGGGGCGGGCCGCTTGACCTTGCCCCTGGTGTCAGGGTTCGAGACTCCCGGCATGGAACGCACCACGCACGCCGGGCCGGACACGCCCGGAACGGACCGCAGAGTTGTGATCGTCACCGGGGCCGGCACCGGGATCGGGCGCGCCACCGCCCATGCCTTCGCGGCGGAGGGGGCGCGCGTCCTCGCGGTGGGCCGCCGGCCCGCACCGCTGGCGGAGACGGCGACGGGGGCCGCCGGCGGGCCCGGTGAGGTCGTCCCGTGCGCCGCCGACATCACCGCGGACGGCGGGCCCGAGGGCCTCGTACGCCATGTGGTCGGGACGTACGGCCGACTGGATGTGCTGGTCAACAATGCCGCGGTGGTGGGCAGCGGGGCGCTGGGCAGCTTCACCAAGGAGGGGATGGACCCGCTGTTGGCGACGAACCTCGTCGCGCCGGTACTGCTCACCCAGGCGGCCGTGCCCCACCTGGAGCGGACCGGCGGTGTGGTGGTCAACATCAGCACCTCCGTCGGCCAGCGGGGCCGGCCGGGCAACTCGGTCTACGCCGCGACGAAGACCGGGCTCGAACTCCTCACCCGCAGCTGGGCGGTGGAGCTGGCACCGCGCGGCGTACGGGTCGTCGCCGTCGCCCCCGGTGCGATCGAGACCCCGATCGCGCGGCACCAAGGCTGGTCCCCGGAGCAGCGGGCGGCCATACGGAAGTGGCAGATCGAGCACACCCCCATGGGGAGGGTGGGCCGCCCCGAGGAGGTGGCCTGGGCCGTCACCCGGCTCGCGGCGCCGTCCGCGTCGTTCGTGACCGGGGTGGTTCGGCACGTGCGGGGGCGGGCCGGGGCCGCCCGCCCCCGCCCTGGTAGAAACGGTGCCGGACGGGGAGGTGATCCGGTGCGGATCGGGGAGCTGGCGCAGCTCACCGGGGCGTCGCCGCGCGCGCTGCGCCACTACGAACGCGAGGGGCTGATCGCCTCGGAGCGGGCGGCGAACGGGTACCGCGTCTACGGCGAGCGCGCGGTCGTCAGGGTCCGCAACATCCGCCATCTCCTCGCGGCGGGCCTCACCCTCGCCGACGTCCACTGCTTCACCCCCTGCCTGGACGGCGACATGTCCACCGCTCCGCCGTCCGCCGAGGGCCTGCGCGTCGCCCGTGAGCGGCTCGCCGTCATCGACGAGCGGATCAGGGCCCAGACGGAGGCGCGCAACCGTCTGGCGCGGGCCCTGGAGGCGGCCCCGGCATCCTAGGAAGCGTCGCCCCCTGGGCCTGACCGCTCCGGCCGGGTCATATCAAGGTCAACTGGGTCGGCTCCGCAGGGGAGTCGGGATCCTCGCCATGGGGTGCACCCGGCGCACCGGGGCCGGTGGCTTCCGGGACGGCGTCCGTCGGCGGAATCCGGCGGGACCGGCCGGGCCGGGCGGGGCCGATGCCGTACTCCGCGGCGAATTCGTGGACCTGGCGGGTGATCCGGCGCTGGTACCACTTCGGGGCGTAGGCGCCGTCCCCGTACATCGTCTCGTAACGCCGCACCAGATGCGGATGGTGCTGCCCCAGCCAGGCCATGAACCACTCCCGGGCGCCGGGCCGCAGATGCAGCACGAGTGGGGTGACGGAACCGGCGCCGGCCTCCGCAAGGGCACGCACCGTGGCCCGCAACTGGTCCGGCGCGTCCCCCAGGAACGGGATCACCGGCGCCATCAGCACCCCGCACGGAATGCCGTGTGCGGTGAGCGTGCGCACCACGTCGAGCCGGCGCTCCGGGGCGGGGGTGCCGGGCTCGACCGTGCGCCACAGCTCGCGGTCCAGGAAGCCGACGGAGACGGAGATGCCGACGTCGGTGACCTCGGAGGCCTGCTGGAGCAGCGCCAGGTCCCGCAGGATGAGCGTGCCCTTGGTGAGGATCGAGAAGGGGTTGGCGTAGTCGCGCAGCGCCGTGATGATGCCGGGCATCAGGCCGTAGCGGCCTTCCGCGCGCTGGTAGCAGTCGACGTTGGTGCCCATCGCTATGTGGTCACCGCGCCAGCGCCGCCCGGCCAGCTCGCGGCGCAGCAGCTCGGGGGCGTTGACCTTCACCACGATCTGCGAGTCGAAGCCCTGTCCGGTGTCCAGGTCGAGATAGCTGTGCGTCTTGCGCGCGAAGCAGTACACACAGGCGTGGCTACAACCGCGGTAAGGGTTCACGGTCCATTCGAACGGCATCCGGGAGGCACCGGGGACCCGGTTGACGATCGAGCGGGCACGTACTTCGTGGAAGGTGATCCCGCGGAATTCGGGGGTGTCGAACGTCCGGCTGACGACGTCCGTACCGAACAGCGCGGCCGGGCTTTCGCCGAGGTTGTCCCAGCGCATCGGGCCTCCTTCTGGATCCAGCAGGGCCCCCCGGATCCATAATAGAACAAGTGTTCCCCTCCGGTTCGGAGGCCCTGAATTTGGGCGCGCCGTCGTGGGGTGGTTGGCTTGGCGGCGGATCGCAGGACCGGCAGCCGAGTACTGGAGGAAGACACATATGGGGCAGGTCGAGGCCATCACGCAGCGCGAGATCGCGGCGGACCCGGAGGACGTGTTCGACGCGCTCGCCGACTACTCCGGCACGCGCCGGCAGCTGCTGCCCGAGCACTTCAGCGAGTACGAGGTCCGTGAGGGCGGCGACGGCAAGGGCACCCTCGTCCACTGGAAGCTCCAGGCCACGAGCAAGCGGGTGCGCGACTGCCTGCTGGAGGTCGACGAGCCGACCGACGGCCAGCTCGTCGAGAAGGACCGCAACTCCTCGATGGTGACCACCTGGGTCATCACCCCGGCCGGCGAGAAGCGCGCCAAGGTCGTCGTCACCACCACATGGGAGGGCGCCGGCGGTATCGGCGGCTTCTTCGAGCGGACCTTCGCCCCCAAGGGGCTCGGCCGGATCTACGATGCGCTGCTCGACAACCTCGCCGCCCACGTGGCGAAGTGATCGGCGGTCACAGCCGTCACCCTGAGCGCATGACGTCACACTCACCGGTTCGGGTGGTTTCCGGTGAGCCGAAGTGTCCGGCCCGCCGGAACGCTTCCGTACGGAAAGCCCTGATGGGAGCCCAATGGGCGCCCGGGGCAACGTACTTGACGTCCCTTCTCACCCCGCACGCACCCTTTCGCCGCGGTTGATCGGTGTTGTCGCCCAATGCGAGAAATTGGGCGGCAACAGGCGTGACGAGGGGAGCAGCACGTGGGCGGGACCACCCTGAGCGAGCGGGTCGAGCGGACCGGTCCGCCCGTATCCGGTCCGCCCGCGTCCAGCGCGACACCGGCTCCGGCAGCGGACGACGGCCCCCGGGCTCCCGTCCCCGGTACGGCGGTGCCGCTCAGCCCCCGCCGCGTCCGCATGGTCTTCCTCGGTCTGATGCTGACGCTGCTGCTCGCGGCCCTCGACCAGACCATCGTCGCCACCGCACTCCCGAAGATCGTCGGCGAGCTGCACGGCCTGGGCCGGATGTCCTGGGCGGTGACGTCCTACCTCCTCGCCTCCACCATCGGGCTGCCCCTCTACGGCAAGCTCGGCGACCTCTTCGGCCGTAAGCCCGTCTTCCTCTTCGCCATCCTCGTCTTCACCGTCGGCTCGGCGCTGGCCGGCTGGTCGCGGACGATGGACGAACTGATCGTCTTCCGGGCCGTCCAGGGCGTCGGCGGCGGCGGGCTCATCATCGGGGTCCAGGCGATCATCGCCGATGTCGTACCGCCACGGGCCCGCGGCCGCTACATGGGCCTGATCGGTGCCGCCTTCGGCCTCGCCTCCGTGGCCGGCCCGCTGATCGGCGGCTTCTGCACCGATCGCGCCTCCTGGCGCTGGTGCTTCTACCTCAACGTCCCGTTCGGCGCGCTCACGCTCCTGGTCATCGCCTTCGTACTGAAGCTGCCCCGGCCGGCGCGCCGTGCCCGGCTGGACGTCGCGGGCGCGCTGCTGCTCGCCGCGTTCTCCACCTGCCTGGTCCTGCTGACCAGTTGGGGCGGCACCGAGTACGCCTGGAACTCGCGGGTCGTCCTCGGCCTCGGCGCCGGTGCGCTCGGCTGTGCCCTGCTGTTCCTCGCCGTCGAGCACTTCGCCGCCGAACCGCTGATCCCGCTGCGGCTGTTCCGCGACTCGGTCTTCAATGTCACCGGCCTGATCGGCGCCGTCGTCGGCATCGCGCTCTTCGGCGCCGCCAGCTATCTGCCGACCTTCCTGCAGATGGTCGACGGCGCCACGGCCACCGAGTCCGGGCTGCTGATGCTGCCGATGATGGGCGGCATCGTCCTCGCCTCCATCGTCTCCGGACAGCTCATCAGCCGCACCGGGCACTACAAGGTGTTCCCCGTCGTGGGCTGCGCGCTGGCGGCGGTGGGGATGTGGCTGCTGTCCGGGATGCAGCAGGACACCGCGCGCGAGGTCTACAGCCTCTGGATGGGCATCCTCGGCCTCGGCATCGGCTTCGTGATGCCGGTGCTGGTGCTCGCCGTGCAGAACTCCGTACGCACCACCGACCTCGGCACCGCGACCAGCGCCTCCAACTACTTCCGGCAGATCGGCGGCAGCGTCGGTGCGGCCATCTTCGGCACCCTCTTCGCCGACCGGCTGGCCCGCCAGCTCGGCGACCGGCTGCCGAAGGCGGCGCGGCTGCCCGACCCCGAGTCGATCACCCCGCAACTGGTGCACGCCTTGCCCGCCTCGCTGCGCGACAGCTATGTCGCCGCGTATGCGCACGCCATGCCGGGGATCTTCTTCTATCTCGTGCCGGTGCTCGTCCTGGGCCTCGTGCTCGCCTTCTTCCTGAAAGAGAAACCCCTGGTGTCCCACGCCTCTCACGCTCCGCAGGCCTCCCCGACCCCGCAGGCGCCGTACGGCGATCCGGCCGACCCCGCCGCCGTGCCCCCGGCCCGGTCGGTCCCGGACCCCACCGCCCCCGACTCCGGTGAATCGCGCGCTGCTTACCTCCGCACGCACAACTACGCCGGCACCGGACAGCCCACCGTCATGGCCGGCGTCCCGGTGTGCGGCACCGTCCAGCACCACGACGGCAGCATCGTGCCGCGCGCCGCGCTCACCCTCATCGACGTCGCCGGCCGGCAGGTCGGCCGCGGCGCCACGGGCGACGACGGGCGGTATGCGCTGAGCACCCCGGGCGCCGGCTCGTATGTGCTGATCGCCGCGGCGGGCGGGCACCAGCCGCAGGCCGTCAGCGTCACCGTCGGCGAACGGCCGGTCGAGCTGGACGTCGTGCTCGGCGGCGCCGGGCGCCTCGCGGGCACCGTCACCACCGCCGACGGCACCCCCGTACGCGATGCCATGGTCACCCTCACCGATGTCCGCGGCGAGGTCGTCGCCACGACCCGCAGCGGGCGCGAAGGCGGCTATGTCATCGGGGAGTTGGTGGCCGGCGAGTACACCCTCGCCTCCAGCGCCCCCGCGTTCCGCCCCGCCGCGCTGCCGGTGACCGTCCAGGCCTCACGGGAGACCCGCCAGGACATCGAGCTCGCCGGCGGCGCGGTGCTGCGCGGGACCGTACGGGCCGGCGGCGGACGGCCCGTCGAGGACGCCAGGGTCACCCTCCTGGACGCCGCCGGCAATGTCGTCGACACCGCGACCACCGGAGCCGACGGGTTGTTCCGCTTCGTGGATCTGTCGGCCGGTGAGTACACCGTCATCGCCGCCGGATACCCGCCGGTCGCCACCGTCCTGCGGATGGCGGGCGGCGGACGCACCGAGCGCGACCTCCAGCTCGGGCACGAGGACTGAGGGCTCCGCGACGGATGCGGCGGACGGTGCGCACGGTGCGCGGACGCGCTCCCTCTTCGGGGAATGCCGCCCGCCGCACCGTGCCGCGGTCGTACCGTGGTGGGGGTGGTGCACGGTCGGTGCACGAGGGAGCAACCACCCATGGAGCATGGCCCGTTGCACGGCGACGACCTGACCCTCGCGGCGCCCCGGGACGCGGCGCCCGGGCGGATTCCGCTTGCGGTCGTGGTGGTGGGTGCGGACGGCCGGACCTCCCACTGGAGCGGCGGTGCACACCGGCTCTTCGGTCCCACCCGTGAGGAGGCGGTGGGCGCCCCCGCCGTCGATCTGATGCCGGTCACCGGTGCGCTCGGCGACGAGGAGTGGGGCGCCCGGCGCACCAACGGCTCGGAGGAGCGCCGTCACGTGGAGGAGCGCCACGGCTCGGAGAGAAGCAGCGGCGTGGAGATGAGCAACGGCGCGGAGGAGGGCAACCCCTCTGTCCTGGAGGCCTCGTCGCCGGTGGCGCGTCCTACCCCACTGCCGGACGGGCCCGGATGGCCACCGCAGGGGCCGGCCGGTGGACCTGCTGTGGTGGGCTTACCCCCTGGCCGGACCCGGCGCCGGACGGATCCTCGTCCTCGCGGCGGACGCCGAGCGGTTGCCCGGCGGGGAGGGCAGGGAGAGCGGCGCGGGCCACGAACGCTTCACGCCCGCCTTCGGGCCGCACACGGACCTCCCCGGCGCCAGCGACCTGGCCCGCCGACTGCCGGAAATCCTGCCGAGCATAAGCCCCCAGGAGAGCGCCCGGATCGTCTCCCAGGTCCTGGAACTGGGCTACCCGGTGCTGGAGGTCAGCCTCCAGGAGCGGTTCCCGGTGACCCTCGACTGAGGCGGGCACGCCGCACAGCCCTGTGTTGGCTGACGTTCGTCAATGAGAGGGCCCCCGCTCCGACGCATCGCAGTCGTTCGGAGCCGTACGGCCCGCTGCACCCGCACGGCCCGTGGCACCCGAGCGGCTCCTCAGGGGCATCCGGTCAGCCGGGCGGGCGCCGTGCCGAAACGCAGCCGGGTGATGAGCGGGCGGTCCCCACGGAGCAGGGGCAGGGCCGCGGCGCGGGGGGCAAGGTAGCCGAGGAAGCCGCGGCCCGCGGGGAGCGGAACGTCGGCCACTTCGCTGATGGCCGGATGGGCGGTGCGCAGGTGGTCCCGGTCGGCCGCGTCCATGCCCCAGGGCATCGGGGGCAGGCGATGGCCGCCGGGGCCCTTGGCGCCGGTGCGGGTGCGGGCGCTGAAGCGCCGCGACACGGTGTCGAACACCATCGAGCCACCGGGAAACGCACCGGCGCAGGCGGCGATCAGCTCAGTCGCCTGCGCGGGCTGTAGATACATCATCAGGCCCTGCGCGGTCACCAGGACACCGCGCGAGGGGTCGATGCCCGCCATCCATTGGCTGTCGCGGACGTCGCAGGCGACGAGCCGCTGGCGTGCTCCGTGCGGCAGCAGACGCCGGCGCAGCGCCAACGGGTCGGTGAGGTCGACGGTGACCCAGTCGGCCCGTCCGTTGTCCACCCGCCAGAATTGTGTCTCCAGGCCCTCGCCGAGAGCGATCACGGTGCCGTGCGGATGGGCGGTGAGGAAGGCGCGCACCACTCCGTCGAACCCGAGGGCCCGAAGGGCGATGGCCTGCGCCAGCCATGGCCGGGCGCCGCCCAGCCGGTCCCGGAAGGGGAAGTCGACCTCCCCGATGAGCTGTACGGCGCGTGGATCGGCCAGCACCGTGTCCGGGCGGGCGGCCTCGGCGGCGCGGTGGTAGAGCGTCCACAACGCCGTTTCGGGAACTCCCTTGAGGTCTGCCTTGACGCGGCCTGGCACCGAGTTCCTCCCAGTGTGCGGTGTGGCGGTGGGCCGGCGGCGGAACACCTCTCGGCCCACCGGATGCACAGCCTCGATGCGGCGTTGATATCGCCGCTCCCGCACTCCGGGGGGCCGTTCGGGGTGCCGGTCACCCTGGGGAGTGCATAGTCGTACCGCAGAAGTCGGCCGCGGCGTCCCGTCGGCGCCGGGCAACTACGGGGGCCTGCGCGGCGGATACGGAGTGCGTCCCCTGCCGGACCGAGCGGGGGAGCGGGGGAGCGGGGGAGCTGCCACGTGCTGCCACCACATCACGGCGGCGGAGTTGCGGGATGCTGCTGCCAACGGCCCCTCGGGGAAGCTCGGTTGAGGGGCCGTTCTGCGGAGGACTTCGGGGCGGGCCCGGCAAGGGAATCGGGCCCGGCCTCCGTGGCTCAGTGGGTCAGATCGCGGTGGATGACCCGGGCGGCGCCCTCGACCGTGTCCACGCCGTACTTCATGGTGCGGCTCCCGGTGGAGAGGACGGCCATGCTGTAGTCGTGGCCGCTGTTGGTGAAGGTGCCGACGCTGTTCACCCGCCAGCCGCCGGTGTCGCGCGGCAGCCAGCCGTTCTTGACGTGGACGTCCGTCGTGGCGGGAGCGCCGGCGGGCACGCCCCAGCGCTGGTCGGGGGCGACCCGGTGCATCAGGTCGAGCGCGTAGCCGCGGGAGGCCGCGCTGAGGACCGTGTTGTCCTTGGCGAGCAGCTGCATCAGCTTGAGCTGGTCGCCGGCGGTGATCTGGGTGAGGCCCCAGGCCTTGCCCGCACCGGGGACGGTGTCCCGCATGTCCGCCAGGGACAGGAAGTGCTTGATGCCGGCGGGGCGGATCTGGCGCCAGAGGGCGGAGGTCGACTTGTTGTCCGACTTGGTGATCATGGCGGTGGTCAGCTTCACCTCGCGCGGGGTCAGCTTGCGGTGCGCCTCCTGCGTCTGTCGCAGCAGGGCCCCGAGCACCGTGACCTTCACCACACTCGCCGAGTCGAAGTGGGTGCCCGCCTTGAAATCGCAGCGGGTCCCGGTGTGCCGGTCGTAGATCGACAGTGCCGAGGCGCCCTTGCGTCCGTGCAGGGCGTGGGCGATGTCCTGGGACAGGGCGGGCGCCAGGCCCGGCTTCTTCGAGGTGCACACGACCTTGGAGCCGTCCACCGGCGTGCTGGCGGTGCTGGCCGAGGCAGAGGTCGCCGTCGTGAGCGCCGTCAGCAGCGTTCCGGCAGCCACGGCCGCGGCCAGCCCGCGGCGCGTGCCGGTCGATATGCGTGATCCGTGCATGAAGGTGGTGTCCTGTCCCGCTGTGTATCGGAGGCCCGCTGTCGGGCGGCCGGCCTCGTGCGACCGGCGGTACGCCGGGCCGCTGCGGCCGCGCTGCGGCCGGGGTCCCGGTCAAGGGGTCACAGCGACGATACGGGGCGGGGGTGCGGACACCCCGGATTCCTGGGGTGAAATGTCCGTATTTGGGTGTTGCGCCTGGGTGTGACTTTCGACAAATCGGAGGGTGGGCGGGAGAGGGGTGCGGGGAGTGATTGCGGGGGAGGGATGGGGCGGGAGCTAGGGGCGGGGCAGGGCTTTGCGGGGTTTTGCGGCGGCGCGCGGGCGACGGGTGACGGCCGCGCGGCGACGTCGCGCGCCGGCCATCAGCTGGCGGCTGCGGAGGGCCATCTCGATCTCGAAGCGGGTCCGAGGGTCGCGGAGGCGGGCCCCGAACAGCTTCTCGAGCTGACGCATCCGGTAGCGCACCGTCTGCGGATGGATGCTGAGCGCCTTGGCCACCTCCGGAGCCCCCATGCCGCCGAGCCAGGCCAGCAGGGTGGCTTCCAGGCGCTCGCACCGCTCCGGCGTCAGCCCCGCGAGCGGGCTCAGATGCCGGGCGATCAGCGTGCGGGAGAGCGACTCGTCCTGGAGGAGCAGGAGGGACGAGAGGTGGTCGTCGACGAACACCACGCCGGCTTCCGGGCCGTCGTGCGGGGACGCCAGGTCCAGCAGCCGGGACGCGGAGCGCACGGAGGCGGCCGCCTCGTGCGGCGGGACCGCATGGCCGACCACGGCGGCGCGATGGCGCAGCACCCCCTTCAGCCGGGCCCGTCCGTTCTTGCCGTCGGCGAGCTGGGCGGGGATCAGCAGGCCCGGTGCTTCGCCCGGTGCGCTGACCAGACAGTCGCCCAGCGCGGACGCCACGAGGTGGATGTCGGTGTCGGTGCGCAGCATGACCGCGCGCACCTTCTCGGGCAGTGGCCGGCCGCCCCGTAGCACCTCCTCGATCACACGTGTGACCTGCTCATGACCGCCGTGCTCGATGACTTCCCGGAAGCCTGGGTTGCGATCGCAAAGTGTTTGCGCGATCAGTTCGGTCAGGATCGCGAGTTGGTCGTCTTCGCTGTTGGCCTGGATGCCGCGTTGCGGTAAGGCGTCTTTGAGGGCTTCGCTCACCATTCTGCCTCTGTTTCATCGCGCGGGAAGCTGGTCCGGCCTGTTCTACCGCACCTGGCACGTGCCGTCGGCAGCTGACAGAACTCGTTCAGAAGTCCTTACGGATTCCGTCGGAAGTACTTCCGCTTTGCGACAGAAACTGTGTGAGATGCGGCGCCACAAGAGCGTACCCCCAGGTTCCGGTTGGGGGGAATCGTGGTGCTCAGACGAAGAAATGGTGATGCTGGGGCCAAGGTGACTGACCCGGAAGGTCCTGGACGGGGCGTCAGGCCGGAGGTCCTGGTTACGCTGGTGGGCCGTTCGGCCCCGATGAACGCGAGGTGAACGAGTGGTGTCCGGACCCGTGCACACCGCCTCCTGGCTGCGATAGGACTGGTGAATGTGAAGATCCTCATCTCCGCGGACATGGAGGGTGCCACCGGCGTGACCTGGCCCGCGGATGTGCTGCCCGGCACCCCTCAATGGGAGCGCTGCCGCCATATGTTCACGTCCGACGTCAATGCGGCGATTGCCGGATTCTTCGACGGCGGGGCCGACGACGTGCTGGTCAACGAGGCGCACTGGACGATGCGCAATCTGCTGCTGGAACAGCTCGATGAGCGGGCGCAGATGCTCACCGGGCGGCACAAATCGCTCAGCATGGTCGAGGGCGTGCAGCACGGCGACGTCGACGGCATCGCCTTCGTCGGCTACCACACCGGGGCGGGCACCGAAGGCGTCCTGGCCCACACCTACCTCGCCAACACCCTCACCGGTGTCTGGGTCGACGGCACCCGGGCGAGCGAGGGCTATCTCAACTCCCTGGTGGTCGCCGAGTACGGCGTACCGGTGGTGCTGGTCACCGGCGACGACCGCACCTGCCAGGACGCGCTGGGCTACGCCCCGCAGGCGCCCGGTGTGGCGGTCAAGGACTATGTGTCGCGCTATGCGGCGGTATGCCGCCCGCCCGCCCGCACGGCAGCCGAGATCCGGGCCGCGGCCCGCAAGGGGGCGGCGCTGGCGGTGCGTCATGAACCGTCCCGGAGCGGGCCGTTCCGGTTCGAGTTGGAGTTCGACGCCGAGCATCTGGTGGGCGCGGCGACCTGTGTGCCCGGCGTGGAGCGCTCCGGGGAGCGCCGCGTCGCGTATACCGGTCAGGACATGTACGAAGCCATCCGGTGCTTCAAGGCGGTCACCACCGTCGTGTCGTCCGCCGTGGAGGAACAATATGGCTGAGCGTGACAGGGCCGGGGAACCGGCAGCCGGGCAGGCCGCCGGCGTGGACCGGCAGGCGCTCGACGAGGTGGTGCGGTTCACCTCCGAGCTGATCCGGATCGACACCAGCAACGCCGGCGACGGCGCCTGCCGGGAGCGCCCGGCCGCCGAGTACGTCGCCGAGCGGCTGGCCGGGGCCGGGCTGACGCCGACGCTGCTGGAACGCAGCAAGGGCCGCACGAATGTGGTCGCCCGTATCGACGGCACCGACCCCGGGGCCGACGCCCTGCTGGTGCACGGCCATCTGGACGTGGTCCCCGCCGAACCCGCCGACTGGAGCGTGCACCCCTTCTCCGGGGAGGTCCGCGACGGCGTGGTCTGGGGCCGGGGCGCCATCGACATGAAGAACATGGACGCGATGGTGCTCGCCGCCGTACGGCAGTGGGCCCGTAGCGGAGTGCGGCCGCGGCGGGACATCGTGCTGGCGTTCACCGCCGACGAGGAGGCCAGCGCCGAGGACGGCTCGGGCTTCCTCGCCGACCGGCACGCCGGGCTCTTCGAGGGCTGCACCGAGGGCATCAGCGAGTCCGGAGCCTTCACCTTCCACGCGGGCAGCGGGATGCGGCTGTACCCGGTCGCCGCGGGGGAGCGCGGAACGGCCTGGCTGAAGCTGACCGCCCGGGGCCGGGCCGGGCACGGATCGAAGGTCAACCGCGACAACGCCGTCAGCCGGCTGGCCGCGGCCGTGGCCCGGATCGGCGAGCACGAGTGGCCGGTCCGGCTCACCCCGACCGTGCGGGCCGCGCTGCGCGAACTCGCCGCGCTGCACGGCGTCGAGGTGGATGTCGACGCGCCGCGTTTTGATGTCGACGCGCTGCTGGGCAAGCTCGGACCGGCCGCCAAGCTGGTCGAGCCGACCGTCCGCAACAGCGCCAACCCGACGATGCTGTCGGCCGGTTACAAGGTCAACGTGATCCCGGGATCCGCCGTCGCCCAGGTGGACGGCCGGGTGGTTCCCGGCGGCGAGGCGGAGTTCCGTACGACCATGGACGAGCTCACCGGGCCCGACGTGAGCTGGGACTACCAGCATCGCGAGGTCGCGCTCCAGGCCCCGGTCGACTCCCCGGCCTTTGCCGCGATGCGGGCGGCGATCGAGCGCTTCGACCCGGACGGCCATGTCGTGCCGTACTGCATGTCCGGCGGCACGGACGCCAAGCAGTTTTCCCGGCTGGGCATCACCGGCTATGGTTTCTCGCCGCTCAAACTGCCCGAGGGGTTCGACTACCAGGCGCTCTTCCACGGTGTGGACGAGCGGGTGCCGGTCGAAGGACTGCACTTCGGCGTCCGGGTGCTCGATCACTTCCTGCGCACGGTCTGACCGACCGGCCGGCGCCGCGCGCCGACCGGTGGAGGAGAGGAACTGCCCATGGTGACCACGGCTCCGTACGGCAGCTGGGCGTCCCCGATAGATGCCCGCACGGTCGCCGCGCACGACGGCCGGCCCGCCTTTGTCGGGGTGGTCGGCGACGAGGTGTGGTGGACGCAGCCGCGGCCCTCCGAGGGCGGCCGGCGGGCGCTGGTCCGGCTGCGGCCGGACGGCGCCGAGGAGTCGGTGCTGCCCGCACCCTGGAACGTCCGCAGCCGGGTGCTGGAGTACGGCGGCCAGCCCTGGGCCGGCACGGTCACCGAGCACGGACCGCTGGTCGTCTTCAGCAACTTCGCCGACCAGCGGCTGTACGCCTACGCACCGGACAGCGACGAGGCCCCCCGCCCGCTCACTCCGCACTCCGCCGTCGGCGCCGGACTGCGCTGGGCCGATCCGGTGCTGTGCCCGGAGCGCGGTGAGGTCTGGTGCGTCCTGGAGGAGTTCACGGGCGACCGGCCGACCGAGGTGCGCCGGGTGATCGCCGCCGTGCCGCTCGACGGTTCGGCGGCCGAACACCGCGCTTGTGTAAGGGAGTTGACCGATGACCGGCACCGTTTCGTGACCGGTCCGCGGATCTCGGCCGACGGACGGCGGGCCGCGTGGATCGCCTGGGACCACCCGCGGATGCCCTGGGAGGGCACGCTGGCGATGGTGGCCCGGATCACCGGCAAGGGCGAGTTCGAGGACATCCGGCCGCTCGTCGGCGACCTCGGCACCCCCGCGCCGCAAGGCGGTGCGGCCGGCGAGTCCGTCGCGCAGATCGAGTGGGCGGCCGACGGCTCGCTGCTCTTCGTCTCCGACGTCAGCGGCTGGTGGGAGGTGCAGCGCGTCGACCCTGACGCGGTGGGTGACGGCGTGGTGGCGAGCCGCTGCCTGTGCCCGGCCCGGCAGGAGGAGTTCGGCGGGCCGCTGTGGAACGTCGGGCAGCGCTGGTTCCTGCCGCTGGAGAACGGCACCCTCGCGGTGATCCACGGCCGCGGCTCCACCACCCTGGGCATCCTCGACCCGGTGAGCGGTGAACTCGTCGACTCCGCGGGCCCCTGGACGGAATGGGCACCCACCCTCGCCGTGCACGGCAGCCGCGTCCTCGGCATCGCGGCCGGCCCGCACAGCTCGTACGAGATCGTCGAGCTGGACACCTGCACCGGACGCGCCCGGGGGATCGCCGGCCGGCCTGCCGACGTCCTGGACCCGGCCTACTACCCCCGGCCGCAGAGCCGTACCTTCACCGGCCCCGACGGGCGGGACATCCACGCCCACATCTATCCGCCGCACAGCCCCGACCACCGGGCCCCCGACGGCGAGCTGCCGCCCTACGTCGTGTGGGCGCACGGCGGCCCCACCAGCCACGCCCCGCTGGTGCTCGACCTGGAGATCGCCTACTTCACGTCCCGGGGCATCGGTGTCGCCGAGGTCAACTACGGGGGCTCGACGGGCTACGGCCGTGAGTACCGCGAGCGGCTGCGCGGCCAGTGGGGCGTGGTCGACGTCGAGGACTGCGCGGCCGTCGCCCGGGCGCTGGCCGACGGGGGCACCGCCGACCGCGCGCGGCTGGCCATCCGCGGCGGCAGCGCCGGCGGCTGGACCGCCGCCGCCTCGCTGACCGCCACCGACCTCTACGCCTGCGGCACCATCAGCTATCCGATCCTGGACCTGACCGGCTGGGCCACCGGCGAGACCCATGACTTCGAGTCGCGGTATCTGGATTCGCTGGTCGGTCCGCTCGCGGAGGTGCCCGACCGCTACCGCGAGCGCTCGCCGCTGCATCGCGCGGACCGTATCGCCGCGCCGTTCCTGCTGCTCCAGGGCCTGGACGATGTGATCTGCCCGCCGGCGCAGTGCGAGCGGTTCCTCGCCGAGGTCGCCGGGCGCGGCATGCCGCACGCCTATCTGGCCTTCGCCGGGGAGGGGCACGGATTCCGCAGGGAAGAGACCATCGTGCGCGCCGTGGAGGCGGAACTCTCCCTCTACGTCCAGACCTTCGGCCTCACCCGCAGCGATGTCCCGGCGCTGGAGCTGCGCGGATGACGTCCGGGGAGCCGGTGCGGCCGCCGCGACTGCGGCCCGGAGACCGGGTGGCGGTGGTGGCACCCAGCGGCCCCCTCGTGCCGGAGCGGCTGGACCGCGGACTGGACGTACTGCGCGGCTGGGATCTCGACCCCGTCGCCGCGCCCCATGCCAGGGGCACCCACGCCACGCTGGGCTACCTGGCGGCCACCGACGAGGAGCGGGCCCGCGACCTCCAGGAGGCGTGGTGCGATCCCTCCGTCAAGGCGGTGTTCGCGGCCCGCGGCGGCTACGGCGCCCAGCGGATGGTCGATCTGCTGGACTGGGACGCCCTCCGGGCCGCGGCCCCCAAACCGCTGGTCGGCTTCAGCGATGTGACGGTGCTGCACGAGGCGTTCGCGGTGCGCACCGGGGTGTCCACCCTGCACGGACCGGCCGTCGCGGGGGAGGTCTTCCTCAAGGACGACGCCACCCGTGAGCATCTGCGGCGCACCCTCTTCACACCGGAGGCCGTCCGCACCCTGGTCTCGCCGTCCGCCCGGCCGCTGGTGCCGGGGCGGGCCCGCGGGGTCACCCTCGGCGGCTGTCTGGCCATGCTCGCCACCGAGTTGGGCACCCCGCAGGCCAGGCGCGGCGCGGCGGGCGGCCTGCTGCTCCTGGAGGACACCGGGGAGCCGCCGTACCGCATCGACCGGGCGCTCACCCAACTCCTGCGCGCCGGCCGGCTGGACGGCGTCGCCGGGATCGTTCTCGGCTCGTGGGCCCGCTGCGGGCCCTATGAGCGGGTGCGGGAGGTGCTGGTGGACCGGCTGGGCGGGCTCGGGGTGCCGGTGGCCGAGGAGTTCGGGTTCGGACACGGCGACTCCGCGCTGACCGTGCCGCTGGGCATCCCCGCGGAGCTGGACGCGACGGCCGGCACGCTGACCTTCGAGGGGCCGGCGACGACGCTGTGAGGCGGGCTGACCTGATGGGCCAGCAATCCGACTGCTCTCAGGGCCTGGTGGGGTGTCCATGCCGCTGTGTCGCCCAGGGGACAGCGCTGAACTGACGTCCTAACAGCGACCCGCGTCAGGAGCGTTGACTTGTCGTTACTCGTGTCACAGCATGAGCGCGCCGCTACCGACTGGTTGGTACGACGTGTGTGGAGGTCTTCGTGCCCAGCGTGTCCCGAGGCGTGTCCCGCCCCGTACTCCGCAGGTCCCTCGCCGTGCTGGCCGGCTCCGCCCTCGCCGCCCCCCTCGTCCTGACCGCCCCCGCGACCGCCGCCGCCGACCCCTACACCGTCACCGCGTTGAAGGTCACGGTCCGGGCCGGTGAACGCCAGTGCACCCTCGACACGGACGTCTACCGCCCGGCCGGCGCCGACGCCGCCCACCCCGCGCCCGCCGTGCTGACCACCAACGGCTTCGGCGGCAACAAGGCGGACGGCCCGACCGACGCCCTCGCCAAGGCTCTCGCCGCCCGCGGCTATGTGGCACTGGCCTACTCCGGACTCGGGTTCGGCAAGACCGGCTGCCCGATCTCCCTCGACGACCCCGGGACCGACGGCCGGGCGGCGAGCGGGCTGGTCGACCTGCTGGCGGGTACCCGTACGGCCGACAACGGGACGCGTATCGACTACGTGACCAAGGACGGGACCGGCGATCCGCGGGTCGGCATGATCGGCGGGTCCTACGGCGGTGCGGTCCAGCTGGCCACCGCCTCCCGCGACCACCGTCTCGACGCGCTGGTGCCGCTCATCACCTGGAACGACCTCTCCTACTCCCTCGACCCCAACAACGCGGGGCGTACGCGGGGCGTCACCGGGCCGCTGCCCGGTGCGTACAAGTGGCAGTGGACGAACGGGTTCTTTCTGATCGGTGAGGCGCAGGGGCTGCTGCATCCGAACCTCGACCCGTCGCGGACCGGCGGCGCCGGCTGTCTGCACTTCGTCGCGCAGGCCTGCGACACCAAGCGGCTGCTGGATTCCGGCAAGTACCCGGCCGGCCGGACCGACGCCGTGCTCCGCTACGCGCGCAGCGTCTCCCCGGTCTCGTACCTGGCGTCGGTCAAGGCGCCGACCCTGCTCGTCCAGGGCGAGGACGACAGCCTGTTCAACCTCAACGAGGCCGCCGCCACCTACCGGGCCCTGGCCGCACAGGGCACCCCGGCCAGGATGATCTGGCAGGCCTGGGGCCACAGCGGCGGGATGAAGAAGCCTGCGAAGGGCGAACTCGACCTGGCACAGGGCAATCTGGAGACCAGCTATGTCGGGCGGCGGATCCTTGCGTGGTTCGACCGGTATCTGCACCACCGGACGGCGACCGGCACCGGCCCGGCCTTCGCGTACTACCGGGACTGGGTGACCGACGGGTCCGCCTATGCCACCTCCCGCGTCTTCCCGGCGGGCGGCAGCCGGCGGCTGTACCTCTCCGGCGACGGCAAACTCGTCGCCCGTCGCGGCGAGGTGGCGCGCGGCAGCCGGGAGTACCGCAATCTGCGGACGGCCACCAGCCACTCGGAGAGTTCGCTGGCCGGGCTGCTCGGCCTGCCGGACGCGGCGCCGTACGACGCCAGGGGCACCTACCTGGACTGGACATCGAAGCCGGTGGCGGGCGGGCCGGTGGACGTGGTCGGTGCGCCCAGGGTGACGCTGAAGGTTTCCTCGCCGCGGGCCGAGCAGGTGCAGAACTCCTCGGACGCGGCCGACAAGCTGGTGCTCTTCGCCAAGCTCTACGACGTCGCGCCGGACGGCAGGAAGACGCTGGTGCACCGGTTGGTGGCCCCGGCCCGGGTGCCCGATGTGACCCGGAGGTTCACCGTGGAACTGCCGGGCATCGTGCACCGTTACGAGCCGGGGCACCGACTGCGCTTCGTCATCGCCGCGAGCGACGATGCCTATGCGGGCAATCGAGGGGTGAAGCCGGTGACGGTCTCCAGTACGCCCGGGGAGACCGGGGTACTCGAACTTCCCGTCACACAAGGGGTGTTGCGGTAGCGGATGGGGTGGATGCCGTAGGGACAAGTAGGTGGGCGGAACGTGTCGGGCGCACCGCGGTGCCGGGTGTCAGCCGGGGACCGCGCGCGTCAGCCGGGCCGTCCGCGAGGGTGGTGGCTCAGTCGTCCGTGACCGTGATGGCCTGTACGGGGCAGGCGCGGGCGGCCTCCCGCACCAGCGGGTCGCCCGCGCCGTCCTCACGGCCGGGCAGCAGGGCGCTGAAGCCGTCGTCGTCCTGGGTGAACACTCCCGGCGCGGTCAGGGCGCACTGGCCGGCGCCGATACAGATGTCGGTGTCGATCGTGATCCGCATCCCGGACCCCTTTCCTTCGTCTGCCGTCATGGCTGCTACCAGGCCAGCGGCAGTTCGATCATTCCTTGCAGGGTGTCGCCCGGCTTGAAGGGGATCTCGGCGGCCGGCACGGCGAGCCGCAGGTCCGGGATCCGGGTGAACAGCGAGCGCAGTGCGATCTCCATTTCCGCCCGGGCGAGGTTCTGCCCCAGGCACTGGTGGATCCCGAAGCCGAACGCCACGTGGTGGCGCGCGGAACGGTCGAGGTCCAGTTCGTCCGGCGACGGATAGGTGGCCTCGTCCCGGTTGATCAGCGACGTGGGGAACAGGACACCGTCGTCGGCGCGGATGAGCTGCCCGCCGATCTCGATGTCCTCCTTCGCCACCCGCAGCATGCCGTCCGCGATGGACAGGAACCGCAGCAGCTCCTCCACGGCGGTCGGCATCAGGCGCTCCTCGGCCTTCAGCTGTGCCAGCTGCTCGGGGTGTTCGAGCAGCGTGAAGGTGCCGAGCGAGATCATGTTGGCGGTGGTCTCGTGGCCGGCCACCAACAGGATCATGACGAGCCGGACCAGGTCCTCGTGGGCGAGGGAACCGGCCCGCAGCCGTTCCTCGATCAGCTCGTCCAGCAGCCCGTCGCCCGGGTTCTTCTCCTTGTGGGCGATCAGGTCGGTGAAGTACTCCTCCAGCTTGATCCGGGCGTGCTCCGCCTCCTCGGCCGTACGGCTGCGCAGCAGGCGGCGGGACTCCCCCTCGAAGAACTCGTGGTCGGAGTACGGGACGCCGAGCAGCGAGCAGATCACCATCGAGGGGACCGGCAGCGCGAACGCGGAGACGAGTTCGGCGGGCGGGCCCTCGGCCAGCATCCGGTCGAGCAGCTCGTCGACGATCCGGTGGATGTCGGGCCGCAGCGCGGCGACCCGCTTCACGCTGAAGCTGGGGATCAGCATCCGGCGCTGGGTGTTGTGCTCCGGGTCGTCGACCCCGATCAGTGGTGTCCTGACCTGAGTGATCGACGCGAAGCGCTCGAACGGCAGCGGGAAGGCCGGGTTCTGCCGGTCGGAGGAGAGCCGCTGGTCGCTCAGCAGCGCCCGTGCCTCGCTGTGGCCGGTTACGGCCCACACCTTACGGCCGTCGTAGAGCGCGACATGGGTCAGCGGCCCGGTCTCCCGCAGCGGCTGATAGCCGGCGGGCGGGTGGTAGGGGCAGGTGCGGTCCTGAAAGTAGGAGATGGCTTCGGTCACGGCATTCCTCCCGTACGAGAAGCTCAACGTGGGGGTCGGGCTGCTCGGGTGTGAGATGTCAATGCTGATGCGCGCCGTGTTCGGCGCGCTGATCTCACCTCATGCCTCGGATGCCGGGCACGTCTACGCGCAGTTCGGCCAACTTCGCTCAGATTCGCTCATTATCGGAAGCTTCACCTCCGTTCGGCGGCCGTACGAGGGTCTCGATCACCCCGTCCAGATAGCGGTCGCGTGCCGCGGCGGCCGGCAGGCTCTCCGGGACGGCGTGCCCGAGCTGGGTGTGCCCGAGGTAGGCGGTGTACGCGAGCAGGCCGCGGCGCCGGGCCTCCTCCTCGGGGAAGCCCAGCTCCGCGAAGAGCGCGGCGACATAGCCGATGCGCCGGGCGGTCACCCGGGCGAGCGCGGCGGCCACCCGTGGATGTGCCGCGGTCGCCAGCAGGGAGACCTCCAGCGGGTCGGCGGCCGACCGGTTCGTGGCCCGCACGAGCAGTCCTCGGAGCCGCTCGCCGGGGTCGGGCTCGGTCTCCACCTCGGTGATCACGGCTTCCGTGCCGATCTCTTCCCAGTGCTTCAGCGCGGCCTCGATCAGCGCGTCCCGGTTGGCGAAGTGCCAGTAGAAGCTGCCCTTGGTGGTGCCCAGCCGGGCGGCCAGCGGTTCCACGGCCACCGCGGCGAGCCCGCCCTCACCCATGGCCGCCAGCGCGGCTTCGGCCCAGTCCTGGGCGGTCAGCCGCTGTCGTGTGCCGCTGTCGCGGAGTGCCTTCGCTCGCTGTGGGGCCATATCCATACGGTACCGTACGGTCAAACATACGCCACCGTATGGAGGTGCCCCGTGCGTGCCGTTCGTGCCGTCAGTGCAGGTAGTGCCGTCAGTGCAGTCAGTGCAGTCAGTGCAGTCAGTGCAGTCCGGGATGTCCATGTCCGCACCGTCCCCGCCCCGGCCGCGGCCGTCGGGGCCCTGCTCGACCGGCTCGGCGACGAGGGCGATCCGCTCTTCCCCACGCCCGTCTGGCCGCCGATGCGCTTCGACCGTCCGCTGGGTGTCGGTGCCGACGGCGGGCACGGCTTCATCCGCTACCGCGTCGCCGCATACGAGCCGGGCCGCCGCATCCGCTTCTGCTTCACCGGCGGGGAGAGCGGATGGCACGAGGTCACCGTCCGTCCGCTGGGCCCCGGCAGCTGCCGGGTGGAACACGTGCTGGAGAGCCAACTCCCGCTCCTCCAGAGGCTGATGTGGTCACTGGGCATCCGGGCCGTGCACGGCACGGTCGTGGAGGAGATCTTCGACAACATCGAACGGGCCGCCACCGGCCGGGCGCCGGCCCCGGTCCGCCGGCCGGCGCGGGTACGCCTGCTCAACCGTCTGCTCTGGGACCGGCCCCGCGCCGTCCCCCTCCCCGCCGCGGCCCGGCTGGCACACGGCGCCTTCCCGCACACCGACTTCCAGGACGCCTGGCAGCTGGAGCTGCGGCCCGGCATGCCGCAGGAACCGGAGGCCTGGCAGGGCGTGCTGCGCGGGGCGGCCTTCCCCGTCGTCGGGTGCACGGACCAGGAGATCCTGCTCGGCGTGGACGCCCGGCACCTGGACTTCCGGGCCTCGGTCCATGTCGCGGACGGCCGGGTCACGCTCGGCACGGTCGTCCGCATCCACCGCACGGCCGGCCGCCTCTACTTCGCCGTCGTACGCCGTGTCCACCCCTTCATGGCCCGCATGATGCTGCGTCGCTTCCACCGCCGTCTGGCGCTCGCCGCACCGAGCGCGGGGGAGCGGGAGGTGGCGCGGGGGTGACCCGGGCCCCGTGTCACACTGCCGCCATGGGGCAACGACACCTCGGCGGACGCAACGGCGGTACGGAGCTGGCCTGGGCGGCCCTCGGCGGTGACCCGGCCCTGACGGAACGGATCGCTTTCGGCGGTCCCCCCGGTCTGCTGCCGGCCCGGCTCCCGGCGATGTCGCTGGCCCGGTCCACGGTCGCGGTCTGTGCGCTCGCCGCGGCCGAACTGGCCGCCCGGCGCAACGGCCGTCCGGTGCCTGCCGTACGCGTCGACGACGGCGCGGTGGCCACCGCCTTCCTCAGCGAACGCCATCTGCGCATCGACGGCCGCGCCTGCGCGTCCTTCGCGCCGCTGTCCCGTTTCTGGCGCACCGCCGACGGCTGGGTGCGGACCCACGCCAACTACCCGCACCACCGCGCCCGGTTGCTGCACGCACTGGACCTCGCCGAGACCGCCGAAGCACCCGACGTCGAGACGGTGATGGCCGGCCGCCGGGCCGCCGAGATCGAGGAGACGGTCTGTGCCGCGGGCGGGCTGGCCGTCGTCGCCCGCACGCCGGGGGAGTGGACCGCCCACCCGCAGGGCGCCGCCGTGGCCGCCCACCCGCTGCTGACCCTCGACACCCTGGACGCCGGCGTCCCGCCCCGCCGGCTGCCGCCGTTCGCCGGCCCGCCGACGCTGCCGGCCGCCGGGCTGCGGGTGCTCGACCTGACCCGGGTGATCGCCGGGCCGGTCGCCACCCGCACGCTGGCGCTGCTCGGCGCGGATGTCCTGCGCGTCGACGCCCCCCAGCTGCCGGAGAGTCAGGATGCCCACAGCGACACCGGCTTCGGCAAGCGCTCCGCCGCGATCGACCTCGGCTCGCCCGCCGGCCGCGCGTCCTTCGAGGAGCTGCTGTCGCGCGCGGACGTCGTGGTGACCGGCTACCGTCCGGGCGCACTCGACCGTTTCGGCCTCACCCCCGAGGCGCTGGCCGCACGCCGCCCGGGGCTGGTGGTGGCCCGGCTCTCCGCCTGGGGCGACGACGGCCCGTGGGGCGGCCGGCGCGGCTTCGACAGCCTGGTGCAGGTGGCCACCGGGATCGCCGCCGTCGAAGCGGACGCGGGCTCGGCGTCCGGGGACTCGGAACAGAGCAGAGGCGGAGCGCAGCGCAGCGGCACCCCCGGCGCGCTGCCCGCCCAGGCACTCGACCACGGCACCGGCTATCTGCTGGCCGCGGCGGTGTTCCGCGCCCTGACCGAACAGTCCCGCACGGGCGGCTCGTTCCTCGCCACCCTCGCCCTCGCCCGCACCGCGCGATGGCTGATGCACGACCTGGTAGCCGACGGCGAGCCGGACGCCGGACCCGAGGGGCACGGCCACGCAGCGCAGGCGCCCGGCACCGACTCCTACGACCCCGCAGCGCACCTCCGGGAGACCGACAGCCCCCTCGGCCGGCTCCGCCACGCCCTCCCGCCCGTCTCCTTCGACGGCGCACCGGCCACCTGGGCGACCCCGCCCGGCCGCTGCGGCACGGATGCGCCGGTCTGGCGGTAGGGGCAGGGGCCGGGGAGTGGGGAGCGGCCAAAACGCTGGTCCGCCGCCCTCCCCCTCCGTACGATCCTCCGGTGACGATCAACGACCGCTACCTCGCACGCGGCCCGCGGGCGGGCATCCGGCACTTCACCGCCGCCGACCGGGAAGAGTTCACCGGCCTGGCACGGGAGAGCGCCGAGCTGCACCGCCCGTGGCTCTTCCCGCCGGCCGACGACGCCGCCTACGACACCTATCTGCGCAGGCTCCAGGAGCCGCTGCGCGAAGGGTTCTTGATCTGCGAGCTCGCCGACGACCGGATCGCCGGCTATCTCTCGATCAACAACATCGTGCACGGCGCGTTCCGCTGCGGAGCGATCGGCTACGGCGCTTTTGCGCACGCCGCCGGCCGCGGACTGATGAGTGAGGGGCTGCGGCTCGTTCTGCACCACGCCTTCGAGGAGATGGGGCTGCACCGGCTGGAGGTCAATATCCAGCCGGCCAACGAGCTGTCGATCGCCCTGGTCAAGCGGGCGGGGTTCCGGCTGGAGGGGTTCTCCCCGGACTTCCTCTTCATCGACGGCGCCTGGCGCGACCACGAGCGCTGGGCGATCACTGCCGAGATGGTCGCCGGGAAAACGGTGTGATTCCCTGTCGGTCATGGACATCGTCTTCCACCGCACCGTACCGGTCTTCCGGATCTTCGATGTGGCCAAGGCCCATGAGTTCTATGTCGGCTACCTCGGCTGCACGGTCGACTGGGAGCACCGCTTCGAGCCCGGTATGCCGCTCTACACCCAGGTCTCGCGCGGTGACCTCGTGCTGCATCTGTCGGAACACCATGGTGACGCGACGCCCGGCTCCACGTTCTACACGGAGCTGAGCGGGGTGCGCGCCCTGCACGCCGAACTGGCCGGCAAGGACTATCCGTATCTGCGGCCCGGTCTGGAGCAGGACGAGACCGGGACCTCGCTGACCCTGACCGACCCCTTCGGCAACCGCCTGCGCTTCAACGAGCCGGGCACCTCCGCGCAGCCGTCCGACGGGGGCCGGGCCAGCGGGACTTGCGGTTGATCTTCATGGTGTCCATGTCGGTGACCGTGGACCGCAGCTCCCGGTAGCCGAGGCCGGCGGCCTTCAGCGCGTTCTCCGCCTTGTCCTCGGCGAGTGCGGCGGCCATCTCCTCGCCGTCCGCCGCGTCCGAGACGATGACGTAGCGGAAGCTGAAGGAGTGCAGCGTGCGCTCGTACGACAGCGCGCCCTCGGGCGTGAACTGCATCTGCGCCAGGCCGTGGTCGTCCGCCTCGGCGAGCAGCTTGTCCCGTGACGGTGCCGTGAGGCCGTCCCATTTGCCGCGGACGATGACTCGGTAGGTGTGCTGGGCCGTCATGGGGTGTGGTCTTCCGTTCTGCCGTGTGCCGGTGAGCCGAAGTGACAGGCTATTTCGGCAGATGTTTCAAGGCCTCCCCTTTTCCCGTGCGTCTGTGTGACGATCTCCGTATGCGCCGGACCGTGCTGATCGATGCCCCCTCCAACCTGGGACTGCGGCCGCCCGCGCCCGGCACAGTCCCCGGCTGCTACAAACTCGCGGGCGCGCTGCGCGAGCAGGGGCTGCTGCGGCGCCTGGGTGCGCTGGAGGGCGGTGTGGTGGTACCGCCCCGCTACGACCGCGGGGAGTGGCGGGAGGGCGACGGAGTCTTCAACGCCGCAGCCCTCGCCGCCTATACGGGCAAGCTCGCGACGCGCGTCGAGGGGCACGTCCGCAGTGGCGACTTCCCGGTGGTGCTGGGAGGGGACTGCAGCATTCTGCTCGGGGTGGTGCTCGCGCTGCGGCGGCTGGGGCGGTACGGCGTGGCCTACCTCGACGGCCACGGCGACTTCCGCCACCCGGGCAATGTGGCGGTGTCCGGCCCGGTCGGAGCCGCGGCCGGGGAGGGCCTGGCGCAGATCACCGGGCGGGGGCAGGCGGATCTCACCGACATCGAGGGGCTGGCGCCGTACGTCCGCGACGAGGATCTGCGCGCGCTGGGCCTGCGTGACGCGGACGAGGACCAGGAGGAGCTGACCGCCCTCGGCATCGGCCATGTCCCGGTCGGGGAGATCCGGCGGCGCGGCCCGGAGGCGGTGGCCCGCGACGTGCTCACCCACTTCGCGAGCCTGCCGCTCGACGGCTTCTGGATCCATCTCGACGCGGATGTCCTCGACCCGTCCGTCATGCCGGCCGTCGACAGTCCCGACCCGGGCGGTCTGCTGACCGACGAACTCCTCGCACTGCTGGGCCCGTTGGCCGCCTCGCCGCGCTGTGTCGGTGTCGACGTCACCATCTACGACCCGGACCGCGACCCCGAAGGCACCGGCGCGGTGCTGCTCGCCGGCCTCCTTGAGGACCTTTTTGCGCAACCCTGACCTCACCGGGCCGTAAGAAGCCCTGTTCAGACCGGCGGCCACGCGGTTCCATGGTCAACAGGAGGCTGCCGCAGCCGAGGTGGCCCGGTCCAGCATTGCGAGGCAGCCGTGGCCACGAGAGTGCGACGCTCCACCCTGACCCTCCCCGCCGCCCCCCTCGGACCCGACAACCCCCTCCCCGCCCTGCGCGGCGGCCACGACCTGCACCGTGTCGAGATCCCCCAGGACGCCGGCCTGCCCGCCGACATGGCCCGGCAGATCGGGTATGCGCCGCTGCGGTCGATCCTGCCGACCGGGATGCGCGACGGCTACGGGCGCGCCCGCCGCACGACGGACCTCGACGCGCTGGTCATCGAGAACGACCGGCTGCGCGCCACCGTCCTGCCCGGTCTCGGCGGCCGGGTGTACTCCCTGCACCACAAGCCCACCGACCGTGAACTGCTCTACCGCAACCCGGTGTTGCAGCCCGCGGCCTTCGCGCTCAACGGCGCCTGGTTCTCCGGCGGCATCGAATGGAACATCGGTGCCACCGGCCACACCACCCTCTCCTGCGCCCCGCTGCACGCCGCCCGTGTCCCGGCGCCGGACGGCGGGGAGATGCTGCGGCTGTGGGAGTGGGAGCGGCTGCGCGATCTGCCCTTCCAGGTGGACCTGTGGCTGCCCGACGGCTCCGACTTCCTCCACGTGGGCGTCCGGATCCGCAATCCGCACCATCACACCGTGCCGGTCTACTGGTGGTCCAACACCGCCGTGCCCGAGGACGAGCACACCCGTGTCCTGGCCCCCGCCGAGGAGGCCTGGCACTTCGGCTACGAACGGACCCTGCGCCGCGTCCCGGTACCGCACTCCGACGGCGCCGACCGGACCTATCCGCTGCGCAGCGAGTTCCCCGCCGACTACTTCTACGCGGTGCCCGACGGCGCCCGCCGCTGGATCGCCTCCCTCGACGTGGACGGCCGCGGCCTGGTGCAGACCTCCACCGACACCCTGCGCGGCCGCAAGCTCTTCCTGTGGGGGGCGGGGCGGGCCGGGCGGCGCTGGCAGCAGTGGCTCACCGAGCCCGGCACCGGCGGCTATGCCGAGATCCAGGCAGGCCTGGCCCGTACGCAGTTGGAGCACGTCCCGCTGGAAGCCGGCGGCGAGTTCAGCTGGCTGGAGGCGTACGGGCCGCTGGAGACCGACCCCGCGGCGGTGCACGGCGCGGACTGGGGAGCGGCCCGGGAAGAGGCCGCGGCCCGGCTGGCGGCCGCGCTGCCGCGCGCGGACGTCGATGCCGCCTACGCCGCCTGGCTGCCGTACGCCGACCACGAACCGAAGGAGTCGCTGGCCGCCGGCTCCGGATGGGGCGCGCTGGAGGCCGCCCGCGCGGGACTGGACCTGCCCGGTACGCCGTTCGACGCGGCCACGCTGGGCGCGGAGCAGGAGCCCTGGCTGACGCTGCTCGGAACCGGGGACCTGCCGGCTGCCCGCCCCGTCCCCGGACCGGCGCTGGTCGCGCCGGCCTGGCGCGATCTGCTGGAGTCCGCGCGGCCGGGCCCGGCCACCGACTACCACCTGGGGCTCGCCCAGTGGCATGCCGGCGACCGGGCCCAGGCGGTCCGCAGCTGGGAGCGTGCGCTCGGGCAGGACGGCGGCTGTCTGCCGCTGTACTGCCTGGCCGTTGCCGAATCGGTGGCCGGGGAGAGGGGACGCGCCGCCGACCGCTATGCGCAGGCCTGCGCCGAAGCGGCACGGGCGGCAGCGGACCCGGACCCGGCGGCCCGGGACTGGCGGGCGGTGCTGGCCGCGCTCGCCCGGGAGGCGGTGCCCGCGCTGCTCGCGGCCGGCCGTACCGACGAGGCGGCGCAGCTGCTGGCGGGCCTGCGGCAGAGCGATCAGGACGACGGCTGCTTCCGGTTGCTGACCGCACAGGTGCTGCTCGCCCAGGGGCAGCCGGCCGCGGCCCGCGAGGTCTTCGACGCAGGCTTCGAGGTCGCCGGTCTGCGGGAGGGCGACGAGGTGATCGGCGATACCTGGTACGCCATCGCCGAGCGGCTGGTCGCGGGCGGCGGGCCGGTCACCGAACAGGTCCGTGCCGAGGCCCGGTCGGGGCATCCGCTCCCGGAGCGGTACGACTACCGGATGCGTCCGGTGTAGCAGGCGGGCCCGCGGGCGGCACCCGCCGTCATCCCAGCGGCTCGGCCGCCCGCCGTCACCTCAGCGGCTTGTCGAGCACCGCCTTGGTGTGGCTGAAGGTGTCGAGGGAGTACTCGCCGTGGTAGCGCCCCGTGCCGCTCTCGCCGACACCGCCGAACGGCAGGCCGGGCGCGGTGAGATGGGCGACCGGCAGCCCGAAGGTGAGCGCGCCCGAGGAGGTCTCGGTCAGCAGCCGGTGCTTGGTGGCGTCGGACGTGGTGAACGCGTAGAGCGCCAGCGGCTTGTCGCGCCCGTTGATGAAGGCGATCGCCGCATCCAGGTCGGGCACCGGCACGATCGGCAGGACCGGGCCGAAGATCTCCTCCTGCATCACCGGTGCGTCGGGGGTGACGTCGGCGAGGACGGTGGGGGCGAGATAGCGGGTGGCGCGGTCGTGGGCGCCGCCGATGACCGTGCGGCCGCTGTCGAGGAGGGCGGTCAGCCGGTCGAAGTGCCGCTCGTTGACGATCCGTCCGTACTCGCTCGCGCCGGCCGGATCGGCTCCGTAGGTCTCGCGCACGGCCTCGGCGAGATGCGGCTCGATGGCGTGCGCGGTGTCGCCGATGGCCAGGACGTAGTCGGGCGCCACACAGGTCTGCCCGGCGTTGAGGAACTTGCCGGTCACGATCCGCCGGGCGGCCGCGGCCAGATCCGTACCCGGGTCGAGGACGACGGGGCTCTTGCCGCCCAGCTCCAGGGTGACCGGCGTCAGATGCCGCGCGGCGGCCGTCATCACGATCCGGCCGACGGTGCCGTTGCCGGTGTAGAAGATGTGGTCGAAGCGCTGGGCCAGCAGGGCGGTGGTCTCCGGGACGGCGCCCTCGACGACGGCCACCGCATCGGCGTCCAGATGGCGCGGCAGCAGCCGGGCCATGGCGGCCGAGGTCGCGGGGGCGAGTTCGCTGGGCTTGACGACGGCGCAGTTGCCCGCGGCCAGCGCGCCGACGAGCGGGGCGAGCGCCAGTTGCAGCGGGTAGTTCCAGGGGGCGATCACCAGGACGACGCCGAGCGGTTCGCGGACGACCTGCGCGGTGGCCGGGAGCAGCCGGTCGGGCAGCTCGGCGGGCCGGGGTGCCAGCCAGTCGTCGAGACGGGCGAGGGTGTGGTCGATCTCGTGGAGGGTGAAGCCGATCTCGGTGCGATAGGCCTCCTCGGGGCCCTTGCCGAGGTCGGTGGCGAGCGCGGTGAGCAGCTCGTCGCCGTGGTCGGTGAGCAGGCTGCGCAGCGCGGTGAGCTGGCCGCGCCGCCAGTCGGGGGCGGCGGTACGGCGGGTGGCGAAGGTGCGGCGGAGCCGGCCGACGACAGTGGCGGCGTCCAGGTCGGAGGCGGGGGTGTGCGATGCCATGGCAGCGACGCTACACGAAACGAAAACATTTCGTTTCGTAATGCTGCCGGTAGACTCCGACTGTGGCCGAACGCACCGAGAGCAACCAGCCCGCATCCGCCGAACGGCAGCCCGTCCGCGGCCGCCCGCGGGACGCCGGACGCGACCGGGCACTCCTGGAGGCCACCGTGGCGGTCCTCCAGGACAGCGGCTACGGCGGGCTCACCACCGCGGCCGTCGCCAAGCGCGCCGGGGTCTCCACCGCGACCCTCTACCGCCGCTGGCGCTCCAAGGAGGATCTGGTCGTGGGCACCGCCGTCCGCTGGGCGAGCGACCTCGGCCCCCAGCCGGACACCGGCAGCCTCGAAGGCGACCTCGCCGTCCTGCTCCGGGACAAGGCCGACACCATGGAGGGCCCCGGCGGCCGGCTGCTGCACGTCCTCATCGGCGAGGCCGCGCACAACGAGGCGCTGGCCCGCGTCCTGGACACCGCGATCATCCAGCCGGTCCGCGACCGGGCGGCAGCCGTGGTGCGCCGCGCGGTCGCCCGCGGCGACATCCCGCCGCTCCAGGACGCGCATGTGCTGGCCGACCTGGTCGTCGGCTCGATGGTCAGCCGCATTTTCCTGACGCCGGACGCGGCACACTCCGGCAGCACGGGCGGCCCCTCGTCCGGTGAGGCGGCGATCCGCGAACTCCTCCCGTTCCTGCTGCGCGCACTGGGGGCACTGCCCGGCTGAGCGTCCGTCATCGCCGCTCGGCCCGGCCGCCGTGCGCCTCGTACGCCATTGCGGTGACCGTGCGCGCGACCGTGGAATGAACCCGGGCCGTCACACGTTGTAGCGGATCATGAAGGCAATCATCGCAAACAGCTACGGCGGCCCCGAGGTCCTCGCATACACCGACCGTCCCGACCCCAAGGTGGGCCCGGACTCGTTCCTGATCCGGGTCAAGGCGGCCGGGGTCAACCCCGTGGACTGGAAGATCGTCGCGGGCTATCTGGACCCGATGATGGACGCGCACTTCCCGTTCGTTCCCGGGTGGGACGTGGCGGGCGTGGTCGAGGCGGTGGGCGCGGACGCCACCGAGTACGAGGTCGGCGACGAGGTCATCGGCTATGTCCGCAAGGACGAGGTGCAGCACGGCACCTACGCCGAACTGGTCGCCGCGCCGGTCAGGACCCTGGCGCGCAAGCCCGCCTCGCTCAGCTGGCAGCAGGCCGCCGGGCTCCCGCTCGCCGGGCTGACCGCCTATCAGGCGCTCGCGCGGGTCGGCACGAAGGCCGGCGAGACGGTCCTGGTGCACGCCGCCGCGGGTGGTGTCGGCTCGCTCGCCGTCCAGATCGCGGTGGCGCAGGGGGCCCGCGTCATCGGTACGGCCAGCGAGCGCAACCACGAATTCCTGCGGTCCCTCGGCGCGGAGCCGGTCACCTACGGCGACGGTCTGGCCGACCGGGTGCGGGCACTGGCGCCCGAAGGCATCGACGCGGCCGTGGACTTCGTCGGCGGTGGCGTCGTGGACGTCTCGCAGGAGCTGCTCAAGGACCGCGGCCGGGTGGCGTCCATCGCCGACGGCGAGGTCAAGAGCAAGGGCGGCCACATGGTGTGGGTGCGCCCGGACACCGACGATCTGACCGCGCTCGGCGCCCTCGCGGACGCCGGGAAGCTGACCGTGCCGGTCGAGGTGATCCTCCCGCTGCGCGAGGCCGCCGAGGCGTTCCGGCGGAGCATGGCCGGGCGGGCCCGCGGCAAGATCGTCCTTGAAGTGTCCTGACGGCGCGGTCCGCACTCACCGGAAGCAGGACGGGAAGGTCTAAGCCTCCCCGTCCTGCTTCCGGTCGACGTACTCGAAGACCGAACCGTCCGGGTGGCGGGCCACCAGATTGCGGCCGATCGGCGTCGGCAGGGGGCCGGCGATGATGTCCGCGCCGACCGCCGTCAGATCGGCCACCGCGTCGTCCACATCCTTGACGGCGATGGTCGCCGTGATCTTCCGCAGCACCGACAACTCCGCCTCGGGGCCGCTCATCAGGAAGAAGGGCCCGACGGCCGCGACCGAGACCCCGCCGCGCTGGAAACGGATCGCCTCCGCGCCCGTCAGCCGTTCGTAGACGCCGATCGCGGCACTGAGATCACCGACGCACACCCGCAATGAGGTCCCCAGAATGTCCATATGGACAAGCCTAGTTGGACGCCCTGCCGGTTCGCGATCAGTTGGCCATGATCGGTCCGCCCTCCGCCGCGCGGCGTGACAGCGCGATGTCCCGGCTGCTGTCCCGGGCCCTCGTACGCCTGCGGGACAGGCGGCGCCCGGCCCGGAGGAGCGCTGTCGGCCCGGGGCCCCGTACTCCGGGATGTGCTAAACAGGGCGTAATCAAAGGGGTACTTTGCAGCAGCTCAAGCTCGGCATCATGTCGCAGACCCGTAAAGAGAACGAGCACCGTCTGCCGATCCACCCAGCGCACTTCGGACGTATCGACGCCGATCTCCAGCCCAGCATCTATCTACAGACCGGTTACGGAGAGCACTTCGGCGTCCCGGACAGTCAGCTCGCGCCGCTGGTCGCCGGTTTCCTCCCACGCGAGGAGCTGATCGCGGAGTGTGACGTCATCCTGCTGGCCAAACCGCTGCACGAGGATCTGGCGGAGCTGCGGGACGGGCAGGTGCTGTGGGGGTGGCCGCACTGCGTGCAGGACGAGAAGGTCACGCAGGCCGCCATCGACCGCAGGCTCACCGTGATCGCCTTCGAGGCGATGAACCACTGGACCCCGGAGGGGTCGTTCAACCTGCACGTCTTCCACAAGAACAACGAGCTGGCCGGCTACTCGTCGGTGCTGCACGCCATGCAGCTGACCGGTGCGACCGGTGACTACGGGCGCCGGCGGCGAGCGGTGGTGATCGGCTTCGGCGCCACCGCCCGGGGAGCGGTCACCGCGCTCAGCGCGCTGGGCGTTCACGACGTGGACGTGCTGACTGCCCGCGGCGTCACCGCCGTCAGCTCACCGATCCACTCGGCGCGGATCGTGCACTTCGACCACGACGTGGCCGACGGCACCCTCGACCCGCGGCGCAGCATCGTGCTCACCGAGGACGGCCCGGAGCCGCTGGCCGAGTTCCTCGCCCGGCACGACATCATCGTCAACTGCGTGCTCCAGGACACCGCGGCGCCGCTGATGTTCCTGATAAAGGAGGACCTGCCGAAGCTCGCGCCCGGCACCCTTGTCATCGATGTCTCCTGCGACGAGGGCATGGGCTTCGCCTGGGCCCGGCCGACCACCTTCAACGCCCCGATGTTCACCGTCGGCGACCACGTCCACTACTACGGCGTGGACCACAGCCCCTCCTACCTGTGGGACGCGGCCACCTGGGAGAACAGCGAGGCGCTGATCCCGTTCCTGCGGCCGGTCCTCGAAGGGCCGGCCGGCTGGGACGGTGACGGCACGATCCGCCGGGCGATCGAGATCCGCGGCGGTACCGTCCAGAACCCCGCGGTCCTGGCCTTCCAGCGCCGCGCCGAGCAGTACCCGCACGCGCTGCTCTGAGCCGCCGCCCGGTCGACGGCGTACCCGCACCGGGTGCGCCGTCGACCGGGCGCTGCTGCGCCGGGCATCGGGCGGTCGCCCCTGCGCCCCGGACGTCACACGCGGCAGAGGATCTCGCCGTGCAGGATGCCGAACCAGCCGTCCTCCTCGGCGCCCCACGTCCGCCAGGCCTGTGCGATCCGGTCCAGCTCCGCCGCCGTGGCGTGTCCGCCGTCCACCGCGTTTTGTGCGTAGGAGGAGCTGACCGTGCGGTCCGCCCACAGCTCGCTCCACCAGGAGCGCTCCTGCGGGGTGCGGTAGCACCAGGTGCCGGCGGTGGCGGTGATCGCGTCGGGGGCGAAACCGGCCTGCCGGGCCCAGGCGTGCAGCCGGCGTCCGGCGTCCGGCTCACCTCCGTTGGCGCGGGCCACCCGCAGATACAGCCGCAGCCAGTCGGCCATTCCGTCGACCTCCGGGTACCAGGTCATGGCCGAATAGTCCGAATCGCGGACGGCGACGATCCCGCCGGGCTTGGTGACCCGGCGCATCTCGCGCAGCGCCTGGACGGGGTCGCCCACGTGCTGGAGCACCTGGTGGGCGTGCACCACACAGAAGGTGTCATCGGGGTAGTCCAGGGCGTGGACGTCGCCGACCGCGAAGTGGACGTTCGTCAGGCCCCGTTCGTCGGCCGTGGCGCGCGCCTGCCGGAGCACGTCCGGCGCCTGCTCCAGGCCGGTGACCTGCCCGTCCGGTACCAGCGCGGCCAGGTCGGCGGTGATGGTGCCGGGGCCGCAGCCGACGTCCAGGACCTGCATGTGCGGCCGCAGGGAATCCAGGAGATATCCGGCCGAGTTGGCGGCGGTGCGCCAGGTGTGGGAGCGCAGTACGGACTCATGGTGGCCGTGGGTGTAGACGGCGGATTCCTGCGGCATGGTCGACTCCTTCGCATGCTCCGGAGCGGTGACCCGGGACGCGCGGCGCCCGGGTCACCGCACGGGCGGCCGCGCGGAACCAGGCCCGGCCGCCCTGCGGCGTGGTGATCACACCGTACGTCGGAATCTCGCATGATGAGAGGGGGGTCTCATCATTCGGGCAGCAGACGGTAGACCGTCAGCGCCTCCTTGTGCTTGTCCAGCGTCAACTCGGCCGGGGCGGGGGTCACTTCACCGTCGAACGCCAGCGTCGTACCCTCCGGGAGCCCGCTGATCCGCAGCCGGGAAAGGCGCGCCTCGCCGAGCACCGGAGAGCTGCGCGGGGTGCCCGTCAGGGCCGCCGCGAGCAGCCGGGTGCGGGCCAGCCTGCCGCCGTGCACCACCCGCACATCGAGCACCCCGTCGGCCAGGTCGTGCCGGCGCACCGGCGCGAACCCCAGCCCCCGGTACTGGCAGTTGCCGACGAACAGCAGCCACACGGCGCGCCGCTCGCCATTGATCTTCAAGGTCAGCGGCTCGGCGGTGCGCAGCACCTCCCACGCCGCGAGCACCCCGGCCGGCCAGGCGCCGATCTTCCCCGCCCACCGCTCGCGGATCCGCACCAGCTCCGGATACGCCCCGATCGAGAAGGTGTTGAGGAAGTGCCGCGCCTCCGGATGCGGCTCGGCCCGGAAGCGTGCCACGTCCACCGCCACGGCCTCACCGGTCTCCACGGCGCGTGCCGCCTCCGCGTAGGTCTCGATCCCCAGGTCGTACGCGAAGTGGTTCAGGGTGCCGCCGGGCAGTACCGCGAGCGGCAGCCCGTGCCGCAGTGCGACCTCCGCCGCGGCATTGACGGTGCCGTCGCCGCCGAGCACGCCCAGGGCCCCGCCCAGCGTCCTGGCCCGCTCGGCGGCGTCTTCGAGGACCTTGTCCAGCGGCTCGCCGTCCTGCTCGCCGCACACCACCACCTCGGCCTGCGGCAGCACCCCGTGCACCTCCTCGGCCCGGTCCGGGCGGGGGCCGCCCGTGCGCTGCCCAGAGGCCTGGTTCGCCACCACGACCAGACCCCGGCCGCCCGGCAGCGCGGGCGCGTCGGCGCGCGGTCTGGCGGGCGGCGCCAGCTGGGCGCGGGTCGGTGCGAAACCCCGGACCGCGAACGCCGCGCCGGCCCCCAGCGCGGCACCAGCCAGCACATCACCCGGATAGTGCACCCCCGTATAGACGCGGGAGAACGCCACCGAAGCGGCCACCGGCGCCAGCGCCAGACCCCACCACTTGTTCTCGAAGGCCACACCGGTCGCGAAGGCCACCGCCGAGGCCGCATGCCCGGACGGGAAAGAGGAGGTGATGGGCTGACGATGCAGCTGCCGTATGACCGGGACCGTGTCCAGCAGCGGCCGCTCGCGCCGCACCGAGCGCTTGCCGAGCGTGTTCACCGTCGCCGACGCCACGGCCAGCGAAGCCACCCCGCGCAGCGCGGCCCGGCGCATCGGCCGGCCGCCCAGCGCCGCCGCGCCGGCCGCGAGACCGAACCACAGCAGCCCGTGGTTGGCGCTACGGGTCAGCCGGGGCAGCACCCGCTGCGCGCCCGGCCATTCGCGCGAGGCGATGAGGTGGAAGGTCCGCCGGTCGAGATGGGTCAATAGCGATCGCATGCGCCACCTTGTACCCCACACGGCCCGGAACAGGCAGGAAGGCGCCGCGACGGGCCCCAGGGGTGTCTCCCCGACCTCCGTGGGCCTTCAAGGCCCGGCTGCCGTGCCCCGGCTGCCGTGCCCCGGCCGTCCCTGCCCCGGCCGTCCGTGCTTCGCTTCCGGGATGATCAGGAGACGGCGCGACACCGACCTCGACGCCTGTGTGGCGGTCCTGGCGGAGGTACACACCCACAGCGGCTATCCGCACCACTGGCCGGACGATCCGGCGGGCTGGCTGACCCCCGACGGGCTGACCGCCGCCTGGGTCGCCGAGGCGGACGGCTCGGTCGTCGGCCATGTGGCGCTGTGCGGACGCGAGGTCGGCCGGCTGTGCGTCGCACCCACCGCACGCGGCGCGGGCCTCGGCGGACGTCTGCTGCGCGCCGTCGAGACGGAGGCGGCGGCCCGCGGACTGCGTCCCGTACTGGAGGTGAAGGACACCGACACCGCGGCCCTCGCCCTCTACGAGCGGCTGGGCTGGACCCGCCGCGCCACCGCGCGGCAGGAGTGGGGCGCCGGCGAGGTGGTGACGGTGCACCGCTACGAGGCCCCCGCGGCCCGCCCGGCGCATTGAACGCCCGTACCCCTCCCCGCTGACGTGTCGCCCCCGTTGCCACCCCGCCATCTGCCAAGGTGGACGGGGCCGCCCCTCATGTGACGGGCCCACGATCGACCCGCCGTCGCGGAGTGGAGGTACGGATGCAGCGGACCGCCCCGGATCCGCAGCGGGAGCCGGAGCCGGATCCGCCGGTGGGCCTGCCGGTCCTCCCGGAACTTGCCGCGCACCTCTCCGCGGCCGCCGACCGCACCGAAGCCGAGCCGCCCGGCGGCTCCGTACCGCTGCGCACCGCCGCCTGCGGCTACTGGAGACGCCGCGGCCTGGCCACCACCCCCGACCGGGTCCTCGCCGCCCCCGGGGCACCGGCCCTGCTCCTCGCGCTGTACGCCGCGGCCGACGGGGCGGTGGTGCTGCCGCGGCCCTGCTCCGAGTGGTACGCACCGCCCGCCCGGCTGCTCGGGCGGCCGGTGCATCTCGCGCCCGTACCGGCGGAATCGGGCGGGGTGCCCGACCCGTTCGCACTGCTGGAGACCGTCCGCCGGGCCCGGATGCACGGTGACGGTCCGCGCGTCCTCGTGCTGTCCGTCGCCGACGATCCGACCGGCACCTGCCCCGCGCCCGAACAGCTGCACGAGGTCTGTGAGGCGGCGGCGCAGGAAGGGCTGTGGATCATCAGCGACGAGACGCGCCGCGATCTGCTGCACGATCCGCACGACACCGTGCTGCTCAGCCCCGCCGAGATGCTGCCCGGCGAGGTCGTGGTGCTCACCGACCTGCGGGCCACGCTGGTGCCCGCCTCCTGGCCGGCCGCCCTGGCCCGCTTTCCCGCCACCGACCGGGGAGCCTTCCTGCGGACCGCCGCGCTCGACGCGCTCACCGCGGTCTCCGCGCCGCTTCCCGGCCCGGTCGGCTGCGCCGTCACCCATGCGCTCGGCGAACCCGACGAGGTGCGCGCCAGGACGGCCACCGCCGCCCGGGTGTACGGCACGCTCGCCGCGGCGCTCCACCACACCGTCACCGAGGTCGGCGCCGTCTGCCGCCCACCGCACTCCGGCAGCCACCTCTACGCCGACTTCGAACCGCTGCGCCGGCCGCTGGCGGCCCGCGGGATCGTGGAATCCCACGCGCTGGAACGGAAGTTGGCGCCCTGGAGGGCACGGGGCGGACACCGCTTCGGCGACGCGCCGGGCGCCCTGCGGGTACGCCTCGGCGCCGAGGCGCTGCTGGGCGCCGACCGCGAGCTGCGACAGCGCGTCCTGGCCGCGCCGGATCCGCTGGAACTCCCGCACATCACCGAGGCGTTGACCGCGCTGTCGCGCGCGCTGGCCGGGCTCACGACGTCCGCGGGCGGCTGAACACCCCGCCGGACCCGCCCGCACCCGCCGCTTCGCCCCCGCCCGCACCCGTCCCGGTTGTGTCCACCGTAAGGAGCCCCTCGATGACCGAACAGACCGAGCGCTCCCTCGCCGAGCAGCCCCCCGACACCGGGCGACTGCCGAACGCCGCGCCCGGCGATGGCGCCGCACCGGCCGGGGGAGCGGGCCGCGGCGACGGCCCGGCCACCGCGCAGGCCACCACCACCGCGGGCGCGCCGGCCCGCCCGCACACCGCTCCGCCCCCGCTCGCCGAGCCCCGCCCCCTGGGGGAAACCCGCACCTGGCCGCGGGACTTCACCCACCGGCTGACCGCTCCGCTGCCCGGGGTCCGCGCCCTGGCCCGGATCGCCCGTGAGGGCAAGCTGCGCCCGGCCCCCGAGAAGCTCCCGGAGATCCAGCAACTCCCCTTCGAACCCGGCCCGATGCCGGTCGCCGGCACCACCACCCTCGCCCTCACCTGGGCCGGACACGCCAGTTGGGTCATCCGCATCGGCGGGCTGACCGTACTGACCGACCCGGTCTGGTCCCGCAAGATCCTCGGCACCCCCGCACGGGTCACCCCCGTAGGGGTCCGCTGGGAGGACCTGCCTCCGGTCGACGCCGTCGTCATCAGCCACAACCACTACGACCACCTCGACGCACCCACCCTCAAACGGCTGCCGCGCCACACCCCGCTGCTGCTCCCCGCCGGGCTGGCGCCCTGGGCCCGTAGGCGCGGCTTCACCCAGGTCACTGACCTCGACTGGTGGGAGGCGGTCGAACTGCCCGCCCCGGGCGGCCCCGTACGCTTCGACTTCGTCCCCGCCCACCACTGGAGCAAGCGGACCCTGACCGACACCTGCCGCTCCCTGTGGGGCGGCTGGCTGCTCACCGCGCCCGACGGCCGGCGGATCCACTTCGCGGGGGACACCGGCTACGGCCACTGGTTCGAGGAGATCGGCCGCCGCTACCCCGGCATCGACCTGGCCCTGCTGCCCATCGGCGCCTACGACCCGCGCTGGATGCTGCGACCGGTGCACACCGACCCGGAGGAGGCGGTCAAGGCCTGCCAGGACCTCGGTGCCCGCGCCCTGGCCCCGATGCACTGGTCCACCTTCCTGCTCTCCGGCGAGCCGCCCCTGGAACCCCTGCACCGGGTCCGCACCGCCTGGGCCGCCACCGGCCGCCCCCGCGAGGACCTCTGGGATCTGCCCGTCGGTGCTTCCCGGGTGCTGGCCGAACACTGAACCCGGCGGAGGACTTCGTCCCTGACCCGTGACCCGCTTCTTCCCGCAAAGGATGCTCCGCCCCGGAACCCGGGCCCCGGGCCTCGGCCCCCGGGTTCGTCATCGGTAGCGGTGGTCCGGATTCAGCGTGCGCCGTCCTGGACCGACCAGCGGTAAAGGGTGTTCGACTCCGTGGTCACCCAGGTTCCGTCGCCGGGGAGCCACACGGAGTCGACGTCATGCATCGGGTAGTCGATCCGGCCGTGGAGTTCGCCGGTCGTCGGGTCGGCCAGCCAGTGGCTGTGCTCCTCCCAGATGTCCTCGCCGAACATGAACACCCGGGCCTCGTCGTAGGAGTTGTACAAGGCCACCAGGGCGGTGTCCGCGTCGACATAGCCACCCCGGCAGGAGATCCACGGCCGGTCATGGACCGAGCAGTCTCCCGTGCCCGCTGCGGGGAAGTCACTCAACCGCAGCACCGCCGTCACTTCGGAGGACGGAAGCCGGTGCCAGCGCACATCCCGGCCGCCCTCGTCGACACTCATCTCCACGGTGCCCGACGGGTTCGTGGACAGCACGACCCGGCCGGGCGGCTCCGGCTGTCCGGCAAGCGCCGCCATCCGCTTCCCGAGGACGATATGGCCGCAGACCAGGGACGCCTGATAGTGCACCGGTTGCGCTCCACCGCGGGATACGTGAACACCGGTCAGATAGCCCTCGGAACCCCAGGTCAGTTCCACATGCCGCTCGTATCCACCACACGGGAGGACAGTGCGGGCCAGCACATTTCCCGCGGTGTCCAGCACGACGAACAGGCTCTTGCCGGCGGTGTCCGACGGCAGTCGCAGCAGGATCTGGGTTTCCCGGTACGGTCCCGCCATGGCGAAGCCGACGTGATTCCACCGGCTGGTGGACCCGGCGCCGAACGGCTGGTGCCACATCCGGCTGCCGTCCCGGTGGACGGCTGTGTACGAGGACTCGCCCTGGAAAACCACGACAGACAGGTCCGGTGCAACCCAGTCCTTGACAGAGCTCTCGTGCGGAGCGGGCCGGGGGAACTCGGCGAGCAATTCCAGGTCCTCGCCCAGCTCGTACACCCGCAACGAGTCCGGATACTTGAGCAGCATCCGCGGCAGCGGCCCGCTCGGGTCGAACCGCCCTCCTTCCTCCAAGGCATGCCGAACCCCCGGGATCCGGTACTTCGCCACCAAGCGAGGAGTGATCGCCACAGCATCCCTCTCGTTGTCCGCCTCCAGGGGGTTTTCCCTGGTCGCTATGGCGCGGACGCCCTGGAGTGCGCCGACGGTTCTCCCGGTCGAGTTCCTGCGGGCGTACGTGTGCGGTCGAAGCCGGTGGGGCGGCGGCCCCGGGCAGAAAGGCCGTCACACGGCCTGCCGGACGCGTTCAGGCCCCGCCCTCGCCCCCGGCCGCCCTGACGCGCCGCCAGGCGGCCGGCGCCACGCTGATCACCACCGTCAGGCCGATCGCCATGACCACGCCCTGCCACGGCTTGCTGAAGAGCGAGCCGCTCAGCAGCCCGATGAGCTGGTACGTCGCCGCCCAGGCCAGACACGCCGGAATATCGCCGCGGACGAACCGCGGCAACGGCATCGCGGCGAGCAGACACGCCAGCATGACCGGGATCCGCCCGGCCGGCACGAGCCGGGACAGCACCAGTACCAGCACCCCGTGCTCCCGCAGTTTGTGCTGTGCCTGGGCCAGCCGCTCCGGTGCGGCACGGGCGCGCAGCCGCGCCAGCCAGCGCGAGCCGTTACGGGAGTGACTGCCGCGCCGCCCGAGCCAGTACAGCCCCACATCGCCGAGGAAAGCGGCGCAGGACGCCACCGCGAAGACGATCAGCAGCGCGAACGGCGAGGTGTGGTGGAAGGCGACCACCGCCGCCGAGCTGACCAGTGCCCCCGTCGGCACCACGGGCACCAGTGACCCGAGGACCACCAGCAGAAACAGTGACGGATAGCCCACCGCCTGCTGCGTCGACTCCGGCGGCACGCTCCGCACCAGCTCACCGAACACCGTCATCACACGACCTTCGGCCGCACCGACTCGCCGTGCCCGAGCCGGTGCACCGTCACCTCCGGTGCCATCAGCGCCACCTGCCGTTCGAACTCCTGGCCCGGGGCGTGGAATTCATGCGGCCGTACGGCATCCATCCCGATCGGCCAGTACGTCCCGTAGTGCACCGGGACCGCGCTGCACGGTGCCAGCCGCGCCGCCGCCTGCGCCGCCCGCCGCGCGTCGAGATGACCGTGCCCGAGGAACGGCCCCCAGCCGCCGACCGGCAGCAGCGCCACCTCGCACGGCCCGACCTCCTGCGCCATCTCCTCGAACAGACCGGTGTCGCCCGCGAAGTACGTCCGGGCCGCGCCGCGCACGACATAGCCGAGCGCCGGCACCCGGCGCGGTCCGTAGGGCAGCCGTCGCCCGTCGTGTGCCGCGTGCACCGCACGGACGGTCACCGCGCCGGCCGTGCACTCCTCGCCCGCCCGCAGTTCGGTGACCCGCAGCGCACGGGCTGCGGCCACCCGGCGCAGCCCCGGCACCGCGGCCGTCGCCCCGCGCGGCACCACCAGCCGGGTCCCCGGCGCGAGCCGGGCCAGCGAGGCGGGGTGCAGATGGTCGGCGTGCAGATGCGAGACCAGGACGAGATCGGCCCGCGCGGCCTCGGCCGGCGGCAGCATGCCCCGGCGGCGCCGCAGATGTGCCAGCCGGCGCACGAAGACCGGATCCGTCAGCACCCGCACGCCGGAATCCTCGACCGTCACGGTGGCATGCCCCCACCACGTCACCTCCACCGACACCGCACACCTCCTGTCCCGACGCACGTCCCGCGCACCCGTCCCACATGGCGCGTACCGCCCCCACTCTCCGTTGCGCTCCTGTCGATCGTCCACCATCCGGCCCGGAAGGTCGCCGGAAGGTCGCCGGAAGGCCGCCGGAAGCCGCCGGAAGGCCGCGGAAGCACGTGGAAACCGGTGCGGACCGCGGATGCGCTCCACGGACCCGGCCGCATGCCACCGCACCGGACCGCACTCGTCCGCCCGGCGCCGTATGACACGCTGGACGGCAAGCCCGCGCGGCCGGCGCGGACCGGAGCACGAGGTGGCACGCGTGCGGATGCCGCGATGGAAATCCCTCAGCGGCACCCTGTTCCGGGTGCTCGCGATCTGGCTCGTGTCCAGCCTCACCCTGCTCGTCCTCGCCGCACTCCTGCCCGACTTCCGGCTCCAGTCGGCGGGCGGCGACAGCCTCACCCGCACCGCCTTCACCGCTGGCCTGGGCGCCGGAGCGTTCGGCCTGCTCAGCGCGCTGGTCTGGCCGCTCCTCGTCCGTGCCCTGCTCCTGGTGCCGGCCCTCGTCATCGGTCTGCTGGTCTTCTTCCTCAACGGCTCCCTGCTGCTGCTCGCCCTCGGCCTGATCCCCGAGGGACGTGGACAGGCCGCACCGGAGACCGCGGTGATCGTCGCGGCGGTGATGTCCGCGACCTCGTCGGCCGCCTCCGGCTTCCTCGCCGTGCGCCACGACGAGGCCTACCACCGCAGGCTGGTCCGGCTCGCCGGACGCCGCCGCGGCCGCCGGTCCGGCGCTGCCCGGGGCCAAGCCACCCCCGGCACGGTCTTCCTCCAGCTCGACGGCCTGGGCCACGACCTGCTGTGCGAGGCCGTCCGGGGCGACCGGCCGCTGATGAAGACCGTTGCCCGCTGGACCGGCGACAGCCACCGCCTCACCCCCTGGCGCACCGACTGGTCCAGCCAGACCGGCGCCAGCCAGCTCGCCCTGCTGCACGGCAGCAACGAGGACCTGCCGGCCTTCCGCTGGTACGAGAAGGAGACCCGCACGCTCGTCGTCAGCAACCGGCCCACCGGCGCCGCCGAACTCCAGCGCCGCGCCATCGAGCGCACCGGCGACGGCGGGCTGCTCGCCTACGACGGCGCCAGCCGCGGCAATCTCTTCAGCGGCGGCGCCGACCAGGTCGCCCTGGTGATGTCGGTGGCGGCCCGGCGCGGCAAGCACAACCGCTCCCGCGCCGGTTACTTCGCCTACTTCTCAGACCCGGCCAACGCGACCCGGACCGCCGTCTCCTTCGTCGCCGAGGTCGTCCGCGAGATCGTCCAGTCGCTGCGTACCCGCTTCCGCCGCGAGCTGCCGCGGGTCGCACGAGGCGGCCTCTACCCCGTCATCCGGGCCTTCGCCACCGTCGTGGAGCGCGATGTGGTGGTCGCGGCCGTCATCGGCGACATGATCGCCGGCCGTACCGCCGTCTACGCCGACCTCGTCGGCTACGACGAGGTGGCACACCACTCCGGGCCCGCACACCGCGACGCGCTCCAGGTGCTGCGCAGCCTCGACCGGGCCATCGCGCTGATCGCCAGGGCCGCCCGGCACGCCCCGCGCCCGTACCGCATCGTGCTGCTCTCGGACCACGGCCAGAGCCACGGCCCGACGTTCCTGGACCGTTACGGGCTGAGCCTGGGCGACCTCGTACGCGCCGGATGCGGGCTGCCGGTGCCCCGCCGCGCCGGACGGACATCGAGCGGAGCCGAGGCCAGGGAGGCGGCGCGCGCCGCACTGCACCGCCCGGAGGAGGCGGACGGACAGCATCCGGAGATGACGGCCGGGCAGCATCCGGAGATGACGGCCGGGCAGCACCCGGAGAAGACGGCCGGGCAGCATCCGGAGAAGACGGAGGACCCGGCCTCCTCCCACCCCCTCGTGCTGGCCTCCGGGAACCTCGGCCTGGTGTCCTTCCCGGACGTGCCCGGCCGGATCACCCGCGAGGAACTGGACCGCAGACACCCCGCACTGCTCGGCACCCTCGCCAACCACCCCGGCATCGGCTTCGTCCTGGTCCGCTCCGCCGCGCACGGTCCCGTTGTGCTGGGCCCGTCCGGCGCCGAGCACCACCTCGACACCGGCCACATCATCGGCACCGACCCCCTGGCGCCCTTCGGCACCGGCGCGGTCGAAGCCGTACGCCGCACCGACCGCTTCCCGCACACCGCCGACCTCATGGTCAACTCCGCCTACGACCCGACGACCGGCGCGGTACACGCCTTCGAGGAGCAGATCGGCTCGCACGGCGGCCTGGGCGGCGCCCAGAGCCACCCCTTCCTCCTCTGGCCCGTCGAGCTGACCCCGCCGGCCCCGGAAGACGGGCCGCTGACCGGCGCCGAACAGGTGCACCAGGTGCTGCGCCGCTGGCTGGGCGAGGCGGAGGGCCCGCAACTGCCCCTCGGGCCCGGCGCGGACGAACTCCGGCGTGAGGTGCCCCCGGCCGAAGGTTTTCCCTCACCGGGCCCTGCTCCGCAGGACAAACCCCGCTGATTTTGGCGGACGCCACCGATCGCCGACGATGTGCAGTGCTCGGTAACCCCGGGTGCACAGCGCACGACGAGAGGCCCACCACGCCATGAACGACCGGCACAGCCGCCGCTTCGGACTGGGAACCGCCACCTGCCTGGTGATGGGCAACATCATCGGCGGCGGCATCTTTCTGCTGCCGGCTTCGGTGGCCCCGTTCGGCACGATCAGTCTGGTCGCCTTCGGCGTCCTGACCATCGGCGCCGTCGCCCTCGCCCTCGTCTTCGGACGGCTCGCCGAGCGCCACCCGGACACCGGAGGTCCCTACGTCTACGCGCGCGAGGCGTTCGGCGACTTCGCCGGCTTCCTCTCCGCCTGGTCGTACTGGACCATGACCTGGGTCAGCAACGCGGCGCTCGCGGTCGCCATCGTCGGCTACGTCCATGTCCTGCTCCCCGGCCGCCCCACCGACGCCACCGACCTCGCGATCGCCCTCGGCGCGCTCTGGCTGCCGGCCCTCGCCAACTTCGCCGGCACCCGTTACGTCGGCCTGGTCCAGACGGTCTCCACCGTCCTCAAGTTCATCCCGCTGCTCTTCATCGCCGTCGTCGGCCTCTTCTTCTTCGACCCGGCCAACCTCGGCTCGTTCCACGAAGGCAGCGGCAGCGCGGTCGGCGGGATGTCCGCGGCCGCCGCGATCCTGCTGTACTCCTACGTCGGTGTGGAGTCCGCCGCGATGAGCGCGGGCGAGGTCCGCGACCCGGAGCGGAACGTCGGCCGGGCCACCGTCCTCGGCACCATCGGCTCCGCCGTGGTCTACCTCCTGGGCACCGTCGCCGTCTTCGGCACCGTCGCCCACGACAAGCTGGTGAAGTCCCAGGCGCCGTTCTCGGACGCGGTGAACGTGATGTTCGGCGGACACTGGGGCGGCACGGTCGTCGCCCTCGCCGCCGTCGTCTCGATCATCGGCGCGCTCAACGGCTGGACCCTGATGAGCGCCCAGTCCCCGTACGCCGCCGCCAAGGACGGGCTGTTCCCCGCGGCCTTCCTGACCAAGCGCCGCGGCGTCCCGACCTTCGGCGTCCTCGCCGCCGGCGTGCTGGCCAGCGCCCTGACGGTGATCAACTACGTCACCGGCGCCGGCGGCGTCTTCGAGATCCTGGTACTGATCACCACCTTCTCGGCGACCGTCCCCTACCTCCTCGCCGCCGGCGCCCAGGTCTACTTCCTGCTCACCGGCCGCCGCGACAAGGTCCGCCCCGCCCGCTTCGCCCGCGATCTGACCCTCGCCCTGACCGCCTTCGGCTTCACCTTCTGGCTCGTCGCGGGCGCCGGCTACGCCGCGATCTACCAGGGCGTGCTCTTCCTCTTCGCCGGCATCCTCGTCTACGCCTTCATGGCGGCCCGGCGCACGGCACGGCGGGCGGAGACGGAGACGGACGCGAAGACGGAGACGGACGCGGAGCCGGACGCGGACGCGGAGCCGGAGGCCACGGCAGGCTCCGCCTACGCCCGCTGACCACGCCTACGCCCGCTGACCACGAAGCGGTTCCCCGACCCGCCGCAAGTGCCGCAGCGCCTCCGCATACGACCTGAGCAGCCCCGTCTCGTGGTACGGGACACCGATCTCGGCGCAGTACCCCCGCACGATCACCTGCGCACGACGCAGATGCGGTGTCGGCATGCTCGGGAAGAGGTGGTGCTCGATCTGGTAGTTGAGCCCGCCGAGCAGGAAGTCGGTCATCACCCCGCCCCGGACATTCCGCGAGGTCAGCACCTGACGCCGCAGAAAGTCCGGCCGTTCCTCGCCCGTCAGCGTCGGCATCCCCTTGTGATTGGGCGCAAAGGTGGACCCCAAGTAGACGCCGAAGACGGCCTGGTGGAGGAGGAGGAAGGCCAGCGCCTTACCGGGTGACAGCACCAGGAACAGCGCGGCGAGATACAGGGCGGTATGCGTCAGCAGCAGCGCCGCCTCGCTTCCCCAGTGCTTCATGGTGGGCGACCGCAGTGCCCGGATACTCGACACCCGGAGGTTGAACCCCTCCAGCGTGAGCAGCGGGAAGAACAACTGCGCCTGATAGCGGCCGAGGAAACGCGGCAGCCCCGTGGCGGCCCGCGCCTGGGCCTGCGACCACACCAGGATGTCCGGCGCGACATCCGGGTCCAGCTCTTCATGGTTGGGGTTGGCGTGGTGCCGGGTGTGCTTGTCCATCCACCAGCCGTACGACATCCCCACACCGAGATTGCCGAACAGCCGCCCCCCGACCCCACTCGGCCGACGCCTGCGGAACACCTGCATATGCGCCACATCATGGGTGACCAGCGCCACCTGCCCGAACACGAACGCCATGAACACCGCCACGGCCAGCTGCCACCAACTGTCGCCCAGCGCAAAGAACGCCACCCACCCCCCGGCGAACGCCGCACTCACGGCCGACAGCCGCACCGCGTAGTACCCCGGCCGGCGCTTCAACAGCCCGGCCGCCACGATGCGCCGCGACAGCCGCGCAAAATCGCTGCCGGAGGGCGCTGCCGGACCGGTGGGCGGGGGAGAGAACTCGAGGCTCGTCGTCATACCACCGAGTCTTGTGACCCGGCGCCCGCGCCGACAGCCGGTCCGCCCCCGGGCCGGGCGGGGGGCTGGCGCCACCTGAGCGGTCCGGCCGGCCCCCGCCCGTCTTCGGCGGGCCCTCCCTACGCCCGGTCACAGACGGACCGCGGTACACGCGGGCCGCGGTACAGACGGGCCGCGGTACACGCGTACCGCGGTACTGACAGGCCGTGGTACAGACAGACCGCGATACACACGGATCGCGATACAGACGGACTCGTGCGGGTCATCCTCCCGGAGTCCGGCCGTCCCCTCCGGCGCCACCTCCGCCAGGCCCCTGCCCAGGCCCCTGCCCAGGTACCTCCCCGGCTGCCTCGCCCGGCCAGCCGGGCGCGCCGCTCTGCCGGCTGAGGACCGGCAGCGCCCGCACCAGGTCGGGGGGCAGGGCGAGCCCCTCCTCGGTGGACGGGTCGACCGCCAGCCACAGGTCGTCCGCAGGCCAGTTCGCGGCCAGCTCGACGACGGGCATCCGGAGCGCGGTGGCAGGGTCTCCACCGGCCGCCAGCAGCGCTTCCTCGGTCGTGAAGAGGGGGACGTACCGATTGCCGTCCTGTTCGATGACCGGCAGGGCGATAGCGCCCTCGGGACGCTGCTCCTCGCCCTCGGCCGGTGGCGCCTGCGGCAGCAGGCCCACGCTGGTCGCGAGCTCCACCAGGGCGGTCTGGGTGGCCGCCGCTTCCTCCGCGGACTGGCCCCCCTCGGCGGAAGCCGCTTCGTCCGGGGGCGGGTTTTCGTCGGGGGTCGAGGTGCTCATGGCTCGTCCTCTCGTCGGCGTCGCTCACCGGGCACCCGCTCGATACGCGTGGGCACGGGGTTTGCCGCGGTCGCCGCCGGGTGCCGCCCAGCGGCACGGGGCCGGGGCAAGCGTGGCAATACCTCCCACCCTAGGCCGCCCCACGATCTCCGCAACGTTCCCGATCAGCGGACCGGAGAGAGGGGGACGGCCGGACAGGCGGACAGGAGATCAGGGGCGGCAGGTGGCCGGGGACCGGCGAGTCATGAGGTATGTACGGCGCGTCGAAAACCCGGGCAGCACACCCCAGGGCGGACGATCAGGGAATCGTCATACGCACAGGGGAGACGTCGTCCGTTCAGGCCCGTACGGACCCGTGCGGGCCCGTACAGGAATGCCGTACGGGCCCGTACCGGAAAGACGTCCTCCGTATACAGGAGGGATCACCGTGGCCACTACACGTAACGCGCACACCGAGTGGGAAGGCGAACTGCTCAAGGGCATGGGGGAGGTCACCCTCGACTCCTCGGGAGTCGGCCACTTCCCCGTGACGTGGGCGTCCCGCGCCGAGGATCCCAACGGGAAGACCAGCCCCGAGGAGCTGATCGCCGCCGCCCACTCCAGCTGCTTCTCGATGGCCCTGGCAAACGGGCTCACTGAGGCCGGAAACCCCCCGACCCGGCTCACGACGAAGGCCGCGGTCACCTTCCAGCCGGGCACCGGCATCACCGGAATCCACCTCACCGTGGAGGGCCAGGTCCCGGGCATCGACGAGTCCGCCTTCAAGTCCGCAGCCGAGGATGCCAAGGTCAACTGCCCCGTGAGCCAGGCCCTCGCAGGCACCACCATCTCCCTGACCGCCGCCCTGTCCTGACCCCACGAGTACGACACACAACGAACACGACCCCACGCCCCCTCTCCACTGCGGCATGAGGGGGCATTGGTCTGCGAGGGGGAGAGTTCCATTCCTTGCCACACGGCGACGTTGAGGTCACCTGGTGAGGTCCGCTTTGATGAGCGGCAGGAGGTGACAGGTGGCTATCCCGAAGAAGGGCGCCAGGCCCATCACGGTTGACGGCATCGACTACCGATGGTCCGTCCGCCGCAAGCCCACCTACAGCCAGGGTGTCTGCCATGCCCCGCTGAGTGTCGCGGTGGTACACGGTCACGAACCTGGTTCCGTCGCCGTCCTCCGCATGCCACACGCCCACCCGGGCAACTGGATGGGTGCCCCCGCCACCGCGGTCCGCCCTGCCGGAGTGGCCCGCGGCATCCGCTCCGCGCTCCGGCAGGGATGGGAGCCCGGCGAGCCGGGGCCGCCCTTCATCATCGACCTCGCCTCTGCCCCCTGACCGGACGGCCGCGGCCACGAGGCCCGAGTTCCGGCGGGAAGGGCGGCCTGTGGGCCGAGCAACCAGGTGATGATTGATCAGCGTCTCCCAAGCGGTCGAGCGTGAGGAGTACGCACAGTGCGGATCTACATCAGCGCGGACATGGAAGGCATCACGGGGCTCGTCGACGCCGACGACGTCCAGCCCGGCGGGCGGGACTACGAGCGCGGGCGTCGGATGATGGCGGAGGACGTCAATGCCGCTGTCCGCGGTGCCGTCGCGGCCGGCGCCACCGACATCGTCGTCAACGACGCACACGGCCCCATGCGCAATCTGGTGCCCGAGGCGCTGCACCCCCAGGCCCGCCTCATCCGCGGCAGGCCCAAGCACATGGGCATGCTCGAAGGCCTCACCCCCGAACACGACGCCATGATCTGCGTCGGCTACCACTCCCGAGCCGGCACCCTCGGCGTGCTCAGCCACAGCTTCATGGGGCACGAGATCGAGGACATCTGGCTGGACGGCCGGCCCGTGGGCGAGATCGGGCTTGCCCACGCCACCGCGGCGACGCTCGGCGTACCCCTGGTGGCACTCACCGGTGACGACAGCGCCTGCGCGGAGACCACGGCGTGGGACGGCTCCGTCACCACCGTTGCCGTGAAGCGCGCACATAATCGCTTCGCCGCAGAGCTGCGGCCGGCTGCTGAAGCACACCAGGCAATCGAGGAAGCGGTCATCGCCGGCCTCTCCGCCCACACGCGTAAGGCACCCACCCGGCATCGAACTCGTCCACCCTCACCGTCCGTTGGCAGTCCGCCACCGTGGCCTCCACCCTCCTGGGAATCCCCGGAGTCACCTCCGTGGACAGTCGGACCATCGAGACACAAAACCAACTCACCACCCTGTACCGTCTCTTCGGCATATGGATGCGGGTAGCGGCATCCCTCACCAACCAACCGCCGTACTGCTGACCGCCCGCTCCCCCCGGCAGGCCGGATTCGCGCGCTCGCTCGACCCCAGGTTCGGAAGGATGGTGCTCATGTGGTCGCGACTGCCGTTCGGTGACGAGTTGCGGGCCGGGCTGGGATCACCCAGGAGCTCTCGCAGGCTGAGCAGCAGCCCTCGCTCGCGTGTGTGGCGCGTTCAGCTGCCCGAAGCACAGGTGGTGGTGAAGCAGCTCGTCGCCGGCCCCGACGCCGACGAGCGATACGCCCGCGAGGTGACCGCCCTGAGGCTCGCCGGACGAGCTGCCACACCTGTGGTGCCCGCATTGCTGGCCACCGACCCCGGCGAGCGGGTGCTGGTGCTGGAGCGTCTGGACCACCGACGCCCCTCCAGCGACTGGATCGTCGACTACGCAACGGCACTGGCCCGGCTGCACGCCACCGCCCGCCCGGAGGACGTCGGAACACTTCCCCCTTGGCGAGGCCCGGACCAGGCCGACATCGACTCCTTCCTCGGGCTGGCCGCGGCCCTTGAGGTTCCCCTCCCGCCTGGCGTGCCCGGCGAACTCAAGGACCTCGTGAGCCGACTGGGCGAGGCACCCGGGCATGCCCTGCTCCACGGCGACCCCTGCCCCGGCAATGACCTCCATACCGCCGCGGGAATCAGATTCATCGATTTCGAGCAGGCAGCACTCGGCAACGGCCTGATGGAGCTCGCCTATCTGCGTATCGGCTTCCCGACCTGCTGGTGTGTCACGTCGCCGGCCGCACCACTGCTGGAACGGGCCGAGAACGCATACCGCGCGGAGTGGCGCACCGCGACCGGATCCGCACCGCAAGGTGATCTCGCCGACGCGTGCGCAGGCTGGCTGCTCCGGGGCGACGCGCTGGTCCCGAGGGCAGACCGCGAAGGCACCGACCATCTGGCCCGGATCCCCAGCCGGGACTGGAAGTGGGGAACCGCGACAGCCCGCCAGCGCCTCGTCCACCGGCTCGGCGCCGTCAGCCACATGACCGCCCACCACGCCTCCCTGCACGGCCTGAGCGCCCTCAGCAGCCACCTGCGCCGTGAGATGCTCGTCCGCTGGCCCAGGCTCAAGCCTCTCCCGGCGACGCGACCGTAGACGCCGGCCGACACGAGGCAGGTCATATGAGGCACAGGTGTACGCATGTGTGCATGTATGCATGTACGCATGCGTACTCACGCACACCGTGCGTCATGCACGGTCTGACCATGACGAACGCCAGGTGGACCGTGGTGAGTTGACGGACGCGGCGCGGGAGCGAAGAGCACCGCTGTACTGCACATCGCCTCACTCTTGCTCTCGCTCCGCGAGCACCGAACGTGATCGAGCCTAAGGTGGTCCGATGCCGCTTGTGGAAGTTACCTATGCGCCGGGTGTCGATGAATCGAAGCTCCGAGAACTGGGGTCGGTGCTGCCGCACTTGATATCCAAGGCCGTGGAATGTCCCGAGGAACCGTACGACGGGGACTTGCAGCCGGGCGACGTGGAGATTCGCTTCCGGAGGCTGGGGCCGTTGGACCGGAGCGGTTTGGATGTGGTGATCGAGGTGAGGTCCAAGTGGTTCGAGAGCAGGGCCGCCAACCGCCAAGAACGCGTGGACAGACTTCACCAGGACATCAGGACTGCGACCGGACTCCGCGACTTCGGCGTCTACTTGTCACTCCCGTCAGCCGCGTGGTCACAGGGAGACTGAAGCAACTCGACTCAGCTCACCCTCACCACGACCCACCGCGAGATCGATCATCAGACATGACCTGGTGGACGTCGCGCGGGCACGGTGAGCTGAGTTGCTTGAGGTGGACCGGCGGGCGCTTCACGTGGGTACCGTCCCGAGCGGCTGCAAGGAATGGGAGACCAATGTGGTTCGTGGCCGTAGTGAGCCTGTCCGATTCTCTCGTAGGGCACCGCGCCACGGGGCAGCAAGCCGCCGCCGGAGCGATCTTGCAGAGTGCCATTCGTCAACCCGCCTGCCTCGGCAGCACTGCCTGCGAGCCGCTCAGTAGGGTGTCGACATGATTCGCGCTGTGGTCTTCGATGTCGGTGAGTGCCTGGTCGACGAGACGCGGGAGTACGGGACGTGGGCTGACTGGCTCGGGGTGCCGCGGCATACGTTCGCGGCGATGTTCGGAGCGGTCATCGCACAGGGTCGGGACTACCGCGAGGTGTTCCAGGAGTTCCGGCCCGGATTTGACCTGTACGAGCAGCGGGAGGCGCGTGCCGCTGTGGGCAAGCCGGAGCACTTTGACGAGTCAGACCTGTACTCCGATGTTCGGCCCGCCCTGGCGCAGTTGCGCGGCGATGGCCTGTGGCTCGGCATCGCCGGGAACCAGACTGTGCGGGCGGGCGGGATCCTCCGCAGCCTGTTCATCAACGAAGTCGACCTGATCGGCACGTCGGATGACTGGGGAGCCAGCAAGCCTGATCTGCTCTTCTTCGAGCGCGTGGCCGACGTTGTTCCCTTCGTGAACGATCAGATTCTGTACGTCGGGGACCGCGTGGACAACGACCTCCGCCCGGCGGTGGCCGCGGGCATGCATACGGCGCTCGTGCACCGAGGCCCGTGGGCCACGATTCAGTGGAACACCGTGGAGGCGCGCGAGCTGCCCACGTTCCGAATCGAGTCGTTGATGGAGCTGCCGGAGGCTATCGCGAAGTTCAACGAGCGAGAGCGCTGACCGTCGTCGCCCATCCGTACAGCCGGTCGTCGAGGTCTCGTACACACTGGTCGTGGTGGTGCGGCGCGAGTGCCCGCCGTACTTCCCGGATCCGGTCCAGGCCAGTCGCGTACCAGGTGATGTGCAACTGGTCGAGGGCAAGGCAGGCGTACCGGCACGCTTCCTCTGGCTGACCGGCGGCGGCCTCGACCGCAGCCAGGTCGCCGTAGATCACGGTGCGCTGCTTGTCCTCCGTGGCTGACATCCGGTCCAGGGCGTTGAGCAGGGTTGCGCGGGCTTGCGGAAGGTGACCTGCCTTCAATTGGGTGTGGCCTCTGAACGCGGCCAGACGTACAGGGGTGAACCAGTCCATCCATACGGGCGTGAGGTGTTCGGACCCGGCTGCGAGGGTGTCCTCAGCGTGCCTGATCAGGTGTAGCGCGGTGCGCGTGTTCCCGCATCGCGTTTCGCACTCGGCCTCGACCGCGTCGAGCCACGCCCAGAATTCGGCTGAGGCAGGGCCCCGACGTGCATATGTACGGGCAGCGACCATGCGCTCCGCAGCGGTTTCACGCTCTCCTGCCCACCCGGGGATGAAGGCGGTGTGCGCGAGGATCGCGGATCCGATCAGGGAATCGTCCGCCTCGCCTGCGGCCTGTAGCGCACGGAGCAGGGTGGCGCCGGCGTCATCAGGCTCTCGAAGGTCGAAGAACTCGATACGTCCAGCAAGGAGCCACGTTTCAGCGAGGGCCGCCGCCACGTCGCGGCGCGTCTGGCCGGCGGTCTCGGGAAGCAGCGCACAACCGAGGTCGGCGTGGGCGACAACGGCTGGGTGGAGCGCGGCGGGTGCCACGGACCAGTACAGGCCGCGATGGGACCGGGTGACGTTTGCATAGTCGGCCGCCACCGAAGCGGGCTGCAGGGGAGCAGTGGACTGTGAAGGGACGGCGGGCAGGTGGCTGCCTGCGCTTCTTGAGGCAACGGCGGCGTAATGCCGCGGCGCGGCGGGGTGGTCGCGGCCGGGCGGAATGGTGAAGCCGAGGGCTTCCATATCCTGACCGGTCAGGTGCGTGAGGCGCTGTTGCAGGTCCGGGTGAGGCCATGGCGGATTGTCGGATTCCCAGCGTCGTACTTGCCGTACGCCTACGCCGAGCGCCTCGGCGAAGGCTTGCTGGGTGTGGTAACCCGCTGCCATACGTGCGGACTTGAGCTTCGCGTTTCTTGCGGGTCGCGTCACGGTGCACCTCTGTCCTGGGGTGTGGACAGTGTCACCCCGGAGTCCTCTCCTCGGCTACTCATCACCCGCGAGGCGTCGCCAAAGTCCCTTTAACGGCGCTCAAAAGACCTTCAGAAGCCCTCGTACTGGGTGAGTAGTAGGGCCAGTCTTGACGCACGTTGACCGAGCAACGTGTGAAAGAAGGCCCGCTATCCCCACCACCCGAGATCCCTCCGAAGCCCTTGACTGCGTGCCCAGAGAGGTCGGCGTCAACAACTACAACCGTGCTGCTGTTCGTGTAGTGACGGCGAGGCAGCCATGACGACGGATCAAGCGGAACCGCAGACCAGCGTCAGAGGCACTGCGGCAGGTAAGCCGGAAGCGATCGACGTGCTCACCATCGAAGAGACCATCAAAATGGCGTTGGGCGCGAGCCGGAGACAACTGCAAGTGAGCACGCTCGTCGACCTTGAAGCACAGCTGCGCGGCCACATCGCGTTACTCCAGGAGCCTGCCCGGAAGGCGGCCGACCAGATGTGGCACGGCGGCGTCAAGTGGCATCGGCTCATCACGCGGCTGGACAACATCGAACGGCAGGCGGCGCAGGAACGGAGCCCGATGCCGTTCGGTGCCCTGATCGAGGTGCAGCTGATGGCCCGCGATTGCCAATGGCTTCTGGACGGTTACCGGGAGAGCTGGCGATGACCATGGAACGGTGCTCCGTCCGCCGGACGGCTACGGCCCCACGGGCTACGTGGTGAGCGCCCGTCGGCCGGAGGTCGGCGATGAAGTCGAGTACGTCCCCGGACGCCGAGCCGTGGTGACAGACATCCGCAGAGGTGACTACTACCTCCGGTCGTTCGGAAGCCGGGAATGGCCGGTGCGGGACCCTGACGAGTTGACGGTGACGCGGACGCGTGCCGAGCGGGCTGCGGCGGGGGAGCTCTGACGGGTCGCGGTCCGACGTACGAACCACACATGAGGAGGAGAGAGTTGAGGGACGCCAGCACCGGCGCCGGCCGCCTCACCACCCCGGACGGACCGGCCGTAAAGGCGGGCCAGCCGGGCAACGCTCATCAACAAAGCACCTGGAGGAACCATGCACGCGACTGCCCGGAACGACGGCGGTGACAGGCTGCCCGGCGAGCCGTACCCCGGACCGCACCCGGCGCCGACGCCCGATGGTGGACCTGGCGTCCCCAACCCGCCCGAGGCTGCCGGACAGTGATCAGCGATCCGAGTAAGGGGCGCCCCTGCCTTGACGGGCTGGGGCGTGTCCTCATGTCTGTGGGTGCGCTCTCTTCCGACTGGGCCCCCGCGTACGCCGCCGTGCCCCGAAGCGCCGTTCTGCCGGACGTGATCTGGCCGTTCGACATGGTGACCGGCCGAAGCGTGCCGGTGTCCAGGGCGGAGGACCCGGACAGGTGGCAGGAGTTCGCGGATACTGACGTTCCGATCGTCACGCAATGGAACGACGGCACGCACACCGGCCGCGAACCGGGTGAGGTCCCGACCAGTTCCGCGTCCATGCCCTCCGTGGTGTTCCGGATGCTCCAGGACCTGGACCTCCATCGAGGGCATACGGCGTTGGAGATCGGCACCGCCACGCTCTGGAATTCCCTGCTCATGGCTCACCGCGCCGGGCCGGGGCACGTCACCACGATGGAGGTGGACAAGGGCCTGGCCGAAGCGGCCCGTGCGACGGCCGGGCGGTTCGGCAACTCCGTGCGGGTGGTGCACGGCGACGGCTTCCGGGGTTACCCGGAGGGGGCGCCGTACGACCGGATCATGGCTACGTGCGGCCTGCGGTCCATCCCCTTCGCGTGGGTGGAGCAGTGCCGGCCAGGGGGCATCATCGTGGCCCCGTGGGGGACGCACTACTCCCATGGCGATGCCGTCGCCCGCTTGGTGGTTGCGCCCGACGGCAAGAGCGCGTCCGGCACGTTCACCGGCCCTGTGGAGTTCATGAAACTTCGGGCGCAGCGACTCGTCCCCCTGGCGCACTCCGAGTACGTCACGGGGAGCGTGGCGGAGGGCGACGAGTCATCCACGACGCTCCCCGAAGCGGTGTTCGTCGGGGAGCGGTTCAGCCCCGAACGGTTCGCCATCGGGCTCCGTGTACCGCAGTGCCGGCACGTCGTAGCGCAGAAGCGCGACGGCGCACGCGCCGTCTGGTTCTACAGCTTGAGCGACCTGTCCTGGGCGTGTGTGCAGTTCCGCGACGGAGACACGGCACGGGTCTGGCAATCCGGTCCCCGGCGTCTCTGGGACAGCGTGGAGAACGCTTTCCACTGGTGGCTCCACCAGGACACGCCGGACCACACCCGGTTCGGGCTGACGGTCACCGTCACCGGTGAGCGGGCGTGGCTGGATGACCCTGCCGACTCCTGGCCTTGCTGAGCGGGCCTGGTTCCGCAGCAATTTCGGCAGGGGAAGCCGAGCGAGGGCGATGAGCAATCGGTGGTCGGGGGCGGGGACATTCCGTTCCCGATATGCGAGATCGTTTGCCGGGGCCACTCCGTCAATTCCTTCCGCGTGGACGAATTCCGATGCCTGCCGAATTTCTGCGGAGATCGGCTCAATGAGTGGCTTTACCGGAGCGGACCGGCATGCTGCACCAACGTTCCGAAGCAGCCCTGTATCCCTTGGACGTTACGTGGGGCGATGGAAGGCTGGAGACGATGTTCGGGCGAAGGAAATTCCTCATGGCCGGCGCCACGGTCGGTGCCATGGGGGGTGCGGCCATGCTTTCCCGGGGTGTTCTGGAAGCTCAGGATGCGTCGCAGGCGCACGGGACAGGATCTGCGGACTCCCCGGTGCCGCAGACCCCTCCGCTGGAGAGGTACGTCGACCCGCTGCCCACGCCGATGACAGCCATCCCGGATCCTTCCGTCTATCCGGGCGCCGACTACTACGACATCACGATGCGGCAGGGCTCGTGGCGCTTCCACCGGGACCTCGGGCCGGCAACGGTGTGGGGTTACTGGGCCGCGAACCCGCACGATCCCCGCAAGGCGATCGGCATGGGCTATCTGGGGCCGACCCTCAATGTGACCAAGGACCGCCCGACGGTCGTCAAGTACCGCAACGAGCTGCCGACCACCCATCTGTTCCAGTTCGTGATCGACCGCATTCGCAACGGGGACGCCCAGCTCGCCCCGACCGCTCCGGCGCCCTACAAAAGCAAACCGCCCTTTCCCTCGCATATCAATGTGTGGAACGTCGTACACCAGCACGGCGGTTTCACCGCACCACAGTCCGACGGTATGCCGCTCCAGTCGTTCAGCCCGGACGGCTTCCATGCCGAGTCCTACACCACCTTGGACCCGAGCCGGGTCAAACCCAACGAAGCGATTTCCGGCTACACCAACCACGAGCGCTCCTGCATGCTCTGGTATCACGACCACGGCATGGGAATGACCAGCGTCAACGTCTATGCGGGCCTTGCCGGTCTCTACCTCGTCCGTGACCCCGCCGACGAGCGGCTCGGGCTGCCGCGAGGCGAATTCGAGGTCCCGCTCATCCTTCAGGACCGGACCTTCCACCGTGACGGCTCGCTCGCCTACACCATGGCCGACAGGGAAGGCGAGGACACCCCGGTCGTCAACGGGAAGGCGTACCCTTTCCTGGCCGTCGAGCCGCGACGCTACCGGCTGCGCATTCTCAACGCTTCGAACGAGCGTTTCTGGCGGCTGAGGTTCGACGTTCCCCGGGATGTACTGCCGCAGCCCACACTGCCGTTCTGGCTGATCGGCACCGACGGCGGCTTCCGTGCTCCGTTGCAGATGCTGAACTTCCTGATCTCGCCGGCCGAGCGGTACGACCTGATCGTGGACTTCAGTCAGATGCCCATGGGTACGAACATCACGTTGACGAACTACCACGCGCCGGTCCACTACCCGGGTATGCCCGGCATGGGGCCGGTAATCTCGGAAATCATGCAGTTCCGGGTCACCAAACCCTTGTCCGGAGGCGCGGACAGGACGACGCCGCCCAAGAAACTCCAGCTGCCCACGGCCGCACCCCTCGTGCCCAAACCACACACCCGTCGGCGGGAATGGGTCACGTACCAGCACAAGCTCTTCGGCACCATGACGTTCAACGCGGTGCCCTTCATGGAGCCGTCCCAGGACTTCATCAAGGCGGGCTCGACCGAGATCTGGGAGTACATCAATCCCAACCACGACGCCCACCCGATGCATGTCCACCTCGTCAACTTCCAAGTGTTGAACAGGCAGCCGATCGATGCGGCCGCCTACCAGGCGGATTACGAAAAGTGGCTTGATGGTGGCCGCAAACCGGAGGACCGACCGGTGTTGGCGAACTACCTCACCGGTCCGCCGATTCCGCCGGACCCGGACGAAGCACTGTCCGACAAGGACACGTTCAAGTCTTATCCGGAGACGGTGACCAGAATCATCATTCAGGAATTCGGCCTGCCGGGTACGATCGCGTCGATTCCGGGCAGTGGCGCCGAACTGCCGGCGACGTACGTCCACCACTGCCACATCCTCGAACACGAAGACGACGACCTGATGCGCCCGTGGACGATCGTCGGCGACGGCGACCACGGCGGCGGCGACCATGGCGGCGGCCACGGGCACGGCCACTGACGGATCGATTTACCCGCGTGCGTGTGCCGGTCCGCGCCCCAAAGGGACCTGGGCCGGCACTGACGCCGTGCTCCCGCTGACCTGCATCACAGGCACGTGCCTGGCGGGGTCTCAGCAGCTCCTGAGGCCGGCCTTGAACCCGGACTCGTAGCCGTCCACAAAGCCCCGATTGTATGCAGCGAAGCCGCGTGACGAGCCGTAATCTTCGCTCCTGTAGTGGCAGTTGGAGCGGCCATCGGAAAATCCTGTCCTGAACCCATCGCGGTACCCCTCGGCGTAACTTGTTCTTGGCTGAGGGCGACCTGGGATCGTTGTCTGTGTTGAGGTCTGTGCAGCCGTCACGGTGTCAGTCGCAGCGGGTGCGGCCGAAGCCGAGAACAGAAGCGCTGTCGCGGCAACTGCCGGAATCGTGAGGGCTGTGAGAATCCTCTTGACGGACATGACTGTTTCCTTCGGTCAGCTGGAACAGGCTGCAATTGAACGTCGCGACGCCGAAGTGAGGGGCGCTTGAGGTCGCTCACAGGAGTTCCATGCGTCGTGCAAGTGGTCACTGGAACGACGAGACTCAAGGGCGTCGTCGTCTCCGATGGGGGCTTCGACTCGCGAGGAGGATTGCAGCCCGCAAATTACACCTTCTCTCTCCTTGATACGCCGCTTGGGTTGCTCTGTCCAATTCTGCGAAAGAAGCGCCGCCCCGGAGCCAACACCGGTGTCGGGCCGGGCTCTGCGCCCACCTCGATGCGCGCGGCGCGCCTCCATTACCTCCCGCGTAATCGACCCCCACCCCCGTCACCCGGCAAGGTGAAGCCATCGGTTCACGGGCCGGCGCACTCCGGCCCGTGGGCCGGTTCCGGCACAGCGCCGTTTCGGGATGTGGCTGTCAAGAGTCGTTCGGGGCTCACGAGGAGCAGGAGTAGGTCATGACACAGCAGGAGCAGCACGAGCGGCAGGTTTCGCGGCAGTCCGCGGACGCGGGGGAGCGGTACGCGGTGGCCGTTGCGCGGTACTTCGAGGCCTGGAATGCGACCGAGGAGGGGGCGCGGGCCAAGGCCGTTGCGGCGGCCTTCGGGGATGACGCCACGTATACCGATCCGTTGGCCGATGTCGCGGGGCATGAGGGACTGGTGGCTGCCATCGCGGGGGCGCAGGCACAGTTCCCCGGGTTTGTGTTCCGGCCGTTGGGGGGCGTGGACGGGCACCACGACCTTGCGCGGTTCGGGTGGGAGCTGGTCAGTGTGGCGGATGGTGCGGCGCCGGTGGCCGGGTTCGATGTGGTGCGGCTGGGGGCGGACGGGCGGATCCGGTCCGTCTTCGGGTTCCTGGACCGGGTGCCCGCAGCCTGAACCCACTGGCCCGCAGTCCGAACGCGCTGGCCCCAGTCGGAACGCGCAGCGAGCCGGCGGCCGCCCGCAGCCTGTACGCGCCGCCCGCTACAGGTTCACCTCCCGCAGATACGCCACCGTCTCCGGATCGGCCGGCAGCAAGGTCTCCACGGCCAGTTCGGAGACGGTCACATCCATCGGGGTGTTGAACGTGGCGATGGTCGAGATGAAGGACAGCACGGTGTCGTCGTGTTCGAGCATCATGGGCAGGGCGAAGGGGGCGTGTTCGCCGAAGGCGGCCTTCTCGCGGCCGTCCGGCGGCAGGGGGTAGGCGTTCACCTCGTCGTAGAGCGCGCGCAGGGGGGAGGAGCGCATCAGGGCCAACTGGCGTTCCATCTGGGCGAGGAGGTGGCCGCGCCATTCGAGGTAGTTGCGGATGCGGGGGGCCAGACCGTCCGGGTGCATGGTGAGGCGCATGGCGTTCAGCGGGGGCTGGAGGAGGGCGGGGGCGACGCCCTCCAGCAGCATGGTGATGCCGCGGTTCGCCGCCACTACGTGGTAGGTCCCGTCGACCACCAGGGCGGGGAAGGGTTCGTAGCCGGTCAGGAGGCGTTCCATGCCGGAGCGCAGGGCGGCCATCGACGGGTCGTCGAGCGGGGTCTCCGGGAACGTCGGGGCATAGCCCGCCGCGATCAGCAGGGCATTGCGCTCCCGTACGGGGACGTCGAGGTGTTCGGCCAGGCGGAGCACCATCTCCTGGCTGGGGCGGGAGCGGCCGGTCTCGATGAAGCTGATGTGGCGGGCGGAGGAGTCGGCGCGCAGTGCCAGTTCCAGCTGGCTGATCCGGCGCCGGTCGCGCCATTCGCGCAGCAGCGCGCCCACGCCCACGCCCGTGGCCGTCTCCGGCGAGGAAGCCGCAGCAGTTGTCATGGGAGGGACGGTAGCCGAGGGGCGGTGCCGGTGGGGCGTACGGGAGGGGCCGTGCCGTGCGGGCGCGAAAGTGTCGTCGGCGTGCCACGCTGGAAGGGGTGTGGCCGTCGCGGCAGTGGGTGGCGGTCACGGACAGGGACGTCCATGCAGGTCCGTGTGTATCGGGGACCGGCTCGTCGGTAGCCGGGACACGGGGAGAGGCGAGCGCCATGAATGCTCAGCTGGAACCGCTCAGCTTCAAGGAGATCGAGGACCGGCTCGCGGAGCTGCCCGGCTGGTCCGTCGAGGGCGGGATGCTGTGCCGTGGCTACGCCTTCCACGGGCATTTCCCTGCCGCCGTCATGGTCATCCATATTGCGCAGATCCAGGAGGAGTTGGGCCATCATGCCGATCTGACGCTGGGGTACAACCGGCTCGCGGTCTCGGTGAACACCCACAGCATCGGTGGCCGGATCACCCATCTCGACTTCGGGCTCGCCCACCGGATCGAGGCGATCGCACCGGGGCACGGCGCGCGTTGACCCGGTGGGGACCCGAGGACCCGAGGACCCGAGGACGTGAGGACCCGAGGGCCTGAGGACGTGAGGACCCGAGGGCCTGAGGACGTGAGGACCCGAGGGCCTGAGGACGTGAAGACCGGGGGCTGTGGCCGCAGTCAGTGGAAGGCCGCAGTTTGTGAATGGCCGTACGCCGGCGGCGCCCTCAGCTCCCCGTGCGTGGCCGTACCACCACCCGCCCGGCGCGTGCCAGTTCCACGTTGAACTGGGCGCCGGACAGCAGCGACAGATGGGAGAACCACAGCCAGATCAGGAACACCACCGGCCCGGCGAGCGACCCGTAGAGCCGGTTGAAGGTGCCGACGTACGAGGTGTAGACCGCGAAGGCGGCGGACGAGACCAGCCAGAGGAGGACGGCAACCACCCCGCCGGGAGCCGCCCTGCGCACACCGCGGGAACTGGGCGGTCCGGAGCGGAAGAGGACCATCGCCAGGATCGTGGCCAGGAGCAGCAGCAGGGGCCACTTCAGCAGGTTCCAGGTCGCCTCGCCCGCCTCGCCGAGCCCGATGGCGCGGCCCAGCGCGGTGGCGATCGGCCCGCTCACCAGCAGCGCCACCGCACTGCTGATCAGCAGCGCCATCAGCAGGAGGGCCGTCATGAGAATGCGCGGGGCCTTGCGCCACGGCGGCCGGTCGTCCTTGGTGCGGTTCATGGCGTGCAGGGCGCGGCGGAACACGGCCAGATAGCTGCACGACGACCACAGCGCACTGACCAGGGCGCCGCCCAGCACCACCCATGCCGCGGTGCGCTGATGTGCCATGCCGACCAGCGCCCGGTGGACGGCCGGGCCCGACTGGGCCGGGGCGATCGAACTGATCTGGTTGATGAGCTGCTCGGTGGCCGCCGGATCGGCGAGACCGATCAGCGACACCGTGACGATCAGCGACGGCAGCAGCGCCAGCACCGAGTAGTAGGTCAGGCTCGCGGCCCAGTCCGTCACATCGTCGTGCCACACCGACATCGGTGTACGGCGCAGTGCGGTGCGGCACTGGGCCCACGTCGGCAGCGCGGCCGGCTGCCTCGGTCCCGCCGCCCCGAGTGCACGGTCCAGCAGCGTCCGGTCCAGCCCGCGGCGCATACCGCTCCCGCCCATGTCGTATCCGTCCTCTCCGTATGGATCCGTCCTGCATCATCTCCCGGCACGGGGACCGCCCACGACACGGCGACCGTCCGGGGACCCCGCCTACTCCAGCCCGCGCGCCCGCTTGAAGCGCAGCAGCCCGTCCGCCAGGTCCACCACGGGATCCGGATAGCCGTACGCCGCGCGCTCCGGCCCGGACAGCTTCCACGGCTGGTGGACCGCGGCGCCGTCGAGAGAGGACAGCTCCGGCACCCAGCGCCGGACGTACTCGCCCTGCGGGTCGAACCGTTTGGCCTGGACGAGCGGATTGAGCACCCGGTTGGGCCGGGTGTCGGTGCCGGTCCCGGCCACCCACTGCCAGTTGAGCTGGTTGTTCGCCATATCGCCGTCCACCAGCAGATCCAGGAAGTGCCGCGCCCCCACCCGCCAGTCCACATACAGCGTCTTGGTCAGAAAGCTCGCCACCAGCATCCGGGCCCGGTTGTGCAGCCACCCCTCGTGCAGCAGCTGCCGCATCCCCGCGTCGACCACCGGATAGCCGGTGCGGCCTTCCTTCCACGCCGTCACCTCGGCCTCGTCGTACCGCCAGCGGTCGCCCTTGCCGCGGTAGTCGGCACTCGCCGCGTCCGGCCGGGCCGCCAGCACCTGATGATGGAAGTCCCGCCAGGCCAGCTGCCGTACGAACGCCTCGGCGCCGGGGTCCGGGCGGGCCGACGCCTTCTGCACCAGCTCCACCGGCGAGAGGCAGCCGAAGTGCAGATAGGACGAGAGCCGTGAGGTGGCGTCGCCCGGCAGATCGTCCTGCCGGTCCTGGTAGTCGCCCATGCCCGAGCGCTGCCAGGCCGTGAACCGGCGGCGGCCCGCCTGTTCGCCGCCCGCCGGCAGCGCGGGCGAGGGGGTCCCGTCCGGGCACAGGGCCTGGGCCGACGGCACGTCCTCGGACCGCCCCCCGGCCGGGACCCGTACGGACCGCGGCGCGGGCAGCACCGACCGCAGCCCCTCGGCCTGCCAGCGCCGGAAGTACGGGGTGAAGACCGCGAAGTGGTCCTTGCCCGGCCCGGAGGGCAGCACCGCGCCGGGCGGCACCGCCGTGATCACCGCGTCATGCACCACCAGCGCACGCCCCGCCGCAGCCAGCCCGGCACCCAACCTCCGCTCCCTGCGCAGCGCATAGCCGCTCACCCCGGCCGCGAGATGCACCTCGCCGGCTCCGGTCTCCGCCGCCACCCGGCAGGTCTCGGCGACCACGTCCCCCGTACGGATGACCAGCCGACCGCCGCGATCGCGCAGCCCCGCATCGAGATCGGCCAGCGCATCGGCCAGGAACGCCGCCCGATTGGGCACCATGAACCCGGCGTCGGCGACCCCCGTATCGACGACGAACAGCGGTACCACCTGCGTCGCGGAGCGCAGCGCGGCATGCAGCACCGGCTGGTCGTGCAGCCGGAGGTCGGAGCTGAACAGGCAGATCGCTACGTCCATGCCCTACGTCTACACCGAACCCGCGCCTCGCGAGCCGCCCGCGCGGGGCGCGCACCCTCAGGCGAAGGGCAGACCGCGCCACGGCGAGGAGGGGTCCTGGGTGAGGACACGGTGGATATGTGCGGCCTCCGCGTACTGCGGGCCGAACCAGCCGTTGTCGAACGCCAGCATCCGGCCCAGCGCATAGCCCGCGGCGAACTCCTCCCACGAGCCGTACACCTCCCTGGCCAGTGCACCGGCCCGCGCCACAGCCTGCTCGGCCTGCTGCGGCGCGCACAGCCGGGCGCCCAGGCCCCAGCGGACGAGGTTGACGGCATGCGCGTGGTCCAGCGCGACGAGGGACACGACCTGGCCGTCCGCCGGCAGCAGCCCGTCCGTGCGGAACCGCTCCTCGTACCTGGTCACGAGCTCGGGGACGGCGGGCGCGTCCGCGGGGTCCGCAGAGCCCGCCGCTTCCTCGGTTTCCTTGTGGCCGGTCGTGCCCGCCGTGCCCGCCGTGTCCGCCGTGTCCGCTGTGTCCTCAGGGGAGTCGGCCTTCCGGCCGCGGGCCCGGGCACGCAGCGCCTGCTCCGTCTCCGCCGGTACGAACTGCCCGCCGAGCAGCTGGTCCAGACGCTGCTGCCAGCCGGCGGGGTCGGTCACCGACCACTGTTCGCGCAGCGTCTGCGCGTCCGCGGCGTGGTCGAGGAAGGCCGTACCGAGTTCGTTCCACGGCACGCTGTGGTGCACCGCTATCGGCGCACCGCATGCCAGCCCCTGGGCGACGGGCCCGTGCAGCGGGCCGCCGAAGTGGGTGACGAGCAGCCCGCCGGGCCGCACGCCGACCTGGGCACGCCGCTGCATCCAGGCGGCGCGGTGTGCGGGCGACGCGGCCAGATACGCGGCGCACGGCGTCCCGGGGTTGACCGCGAGCCGCCACTTGTCGTTCGGCCAGTCCTGCGCCAGCTCCTCCAGCGACACCCGGTCGAAGAACTGCTGGGGCTGCCAGGGCGGCAGCATGCCGCGGGTCAGGACGGGGATGCACTTGCCGCCCGCCGTCGCATCGTCGTAGACCGGCAGGGGGTCCTGCCCCGGTTGCGGTGCCGCCAGATACAGGTCTTCACCGGCGATCGCCGCGATCTGACCGTCCCAGTCACCACGCGCCGTCGCTTCGTACAGCCGCCGCTCGGTGTCCGTCGGCGGCATCCATCCCGGAGTAGCCACAGCCAGACCCTACGGTCACGCCCTGTTCCGCCGGAACCTGGGGTTACCGCAACGGCAAGGAGGATTGCACCGGCGCGACCCGTCACCCAGGCTCGGTGTCATGAGCAACGACGAACGGCCCGCGCCCGGACACGGCCACGGCCCCCACGACAGTGCGCACATCGACTGGGAGGTGTTCGGCCCGGTCCTCGAACAGGGCGCGGAGCTGCACACCCCGGTCTACGAGCAGGCCGCGGTCTGGCTGGGCGAACTGCTCATGGCGCACGCCGGCGCCGGTTTCGACGGGGTGCGCCGGGTGCTCGACATCGGCAGCGGGCCGGGCGTCGTCAGCTGTCTGCTGGCCCGTGCCTTCCCGGCCGCCGAAGTGGTCGCGGTGGATGCGAACGAGGTGCTCCTGGCGCGGGCCCGGGGCCGGGCCGGCCGCCTCGGGTTCGGGGACCGGGTCCGCACCCACCTCGCCGAACTCCCTGACGGGCTCGACGCCCTGGGCGGCGCCGACCTCATCTGGTCGAGCAAGGCCCTGCACCATGTCGGGGACCAGCGTGCCGCGGTCGCCGCCCTCGCCGGTCATCTGCGGCCCGGCGGACTGCTCGCCGTCGCCGAGGGCGGCCTCGCCGCCCGCTACCTGCCGCGCGACATCGGCATCGGCCGCCCGGGGCTCCAGTCCCGGCTCGACGCGGCCGGTGAGGAGTGGTTCACCGAGATGCGTACGGCGCTGCCCGGCGCGACCGACGACATCGAGGACTGGCCCGCCTTTCTCGCCGACGCGGGCCTGTGCACCCCGTGCTCCCGCAGCTTCCTGCTGGACCTGCCGGCCCCGCTGTCCGCCGAGGCGCGGGCCTACGTCCAGGAAACCCTGGCCCGCGGTCTCGACCTGTACGGCGACCGCCTCGACGAGGACGACTTCACCACCCTGGCCCGCCTCACCGACCCCGATGACGCCGCCGGTATCACCCGCCGCCCCGACACCTTTGTGCTGTCCGCGCAGACCGTGCACACGGCCCGCGCCCAGTAGTCCACGGCCCGGCGGCCACCGGCCGGGCAGGGCGCCGGGCGGCGGGCCGCTCCGCCGCCCATGACGTCACATCAGGTCCCGAAGCTTCCCGGATCAGCCCTGGTCCATCGGCTTCGGGTTGATCACGGCGAAGGTCGCGCCCTGCGGGTCGGTCACCACGGCCATCCGGCCGGCGACCATGTCGAAGGGCTGCTGGAGCGCCGCGCCGCCGGCCGCGGTCACCTTGGCGACGGTGGCATCGGTGTCCGCCACGGCGAAGTACACCAGCCAGTGCGAGGGCGTGTCGGTCGGCATCTGTTCGGACATCGGCTGCATGCCGCCCACCGGCCGGTCGTTCACCGTGAGGGCGTAGTAATTCTCGGCGCCTTCCATGGGGGCGCTCTCGATACCGAAGGCCGCCTTGTAGAACGTGGCGGCGGCGGACGGGTCGGTGGTGTTGAGCTCGTTCCAGACGAGTGCGCCGGACTCGTTGACGGTGCCGGCGCCGGGGAAGTCGATGGCCTGCCAGATGCCGAACACCGCTCCGGTGGGGTCGGCCGCGATACTCATCCGGCCGAGCGTCATCACGTCCATGACGGGCATCAGGAGCGTGCCGCCGCCCTTGGTCACCGCTTCGGAGGTGGTGTCCGCGTCGGCGGCCGCCAGATAGGTGGTCCACACGGTCGGCGGCGCGGGCTGGCCGCCCATCGGGACGGCGGCCATGATGCCGGCCACCGGTTTGCCGTTCAGCATGCAGACGGCGTAGCCGCCGTTCTCCGGGGGCCCGATCTCTCCGGTCCACCCGAAGACGTCGGAGTAGAAGTCGATGGCGGCCTGCTGGTCAGGGGCCGCGAGATCGATCCAGCAGGGCGTTCCGGGCTGGTAGGGAGAGGTGACTTCAGGCATCGTGGCCTCCTCGCTGGGGGCACCTCCCGGGCGTGGGCACGGGGGAGGAGCAGGGCGGAGCGGAGGGGTACCGGCCCTGTCGGCATGCCGCCGGAGCCACCCCACACTCACCCTCCACACTTCCTGGCGTCCGCCCGGCCCGCCACTCGGGTACGCAGCGGCGCCGCCCGGACGAGCCGGGCGGCGCCGTCACGGAGCGTCGGTCAGGCCACGTCGAAGGTGGCCGGGTCCGGGCCGAGGCGGTTGCCGGTGTCCAGGCCGGCGAGGGTGGCGAGGTCGTCGTCGTCCAGCTCGAAGTCGAAGACGTCGATGTTCGCGGCGATGCGCGAGGGGGTGACGGACTTCGGGATGACGACATTGCCGAGCTGGAGGTGCCAGCGCAGGACCACCTGGGCCGGGGTCTTGCCGTGCTTGGCGGCGAGCGCGGCGATCGTCGGGTCCTCCAGGAGGCCCTTGCCCTGGCCGAGCGGCGACCAGGCCTCGGTCACGATGTTGTGCCGGGCATGGAAGGCGCGGGACTCGGCCTGCTGGAGCTGCGGGTGCAGCTCGATCTGGTTGACGGCCGGGACGACGGACGTCTCGCCCAGCAGCCGCTCCAGGTGCTCCGGGAGGAAGTTCGAGACGCCGATGGCCTTGGCGCGGCCCTCCGCGTGGATCTTCTCGAAGGCCTTGTACGTCTCGACGTACAGGTCCTTCGACGGGAGCGGCCAGTGGATCAGGTAGAGATCCACGTACTCCAGGCCGAGCTTGGCGAGGGAAGTGTCGAAGGCGCGCAGCGTGGCGTCATGGCCCTGCTCGGAATTCCAGAGCTTGGTCGTGACGAACAGTTCGTCACGGGGGATTCCGGAAGCGGCGAGCGCCTTGCCCGTGCCCTCTTCGTTGCCGTAGATCGCCGCGGTGTCGATGCTGCGGTACCCGGCGTCCAGGGCATGTCCGACGGCGGTGGATGCCTGGTCGTCCTCGACCTGCCAGACGCCGAAGCCGAGCTGCGGCATCGCCACGCCGTTGTTGAGCGTGATGGACGGAACCTTGCTCACGGGGAATCGATCCTTACGTCGGCTTTCTCGTTCACGGATGTCAACGATCATCCGGAGTCGCGCATTCCCGCGTGTGCCGATGCGATGCGGAGAAAGCGGAGTGTTCTTGCGGGCGCCGCAGGGGCGGGGCCCCGGGCGGCCGTGCTCCGCCGCGGGTCAGCGGGCTGCGGGCACCCGTGACCAGGCCGGTGGGACTGCCGCCGGCGAGACCCGTCCGCAGCGGGAGGAGCAGTCTGCCGGCCGTCCACAGCGGGAGGGCCGGCAAGCCGGGCGGGGGCGCTGCGGCCGGCCGGGTGAGGGCGTGGGCCGCAACGGCGGCGACGGTGACCGATGGGCGATACCGGTCCGCGGGCCGGGGGAGTGCGGGGCGGGGTGCCGCCGGGCGGGGCGGCCGGACCGGAGGCCGCCCGGGTCCGTCACGCCTGGTACAGCGCGTCCACCTCGACCTGGTACGCCGTCTCGATCGCCTTGCGCTTGAGCTTCAGCGACGGTGTCAGCAGCCCGTGCTCCTCGCTGAACTGGTTGGCCAGTATCCGGAACGTACGGATCGACTCGGCCTGCGAGACCAGCGTGTTGGCGGCGACCACGGCGCGCCGGATCTCGGTCTCCAGATCCGGGTCGCGCACCAGGTCGGTCGGCGGCATCTCCGGCTTCTCCCGCATGGCCAGCCAGTGCGCGACCGCCTCCGGGTCCAGGGTCACCAGCGCCGCGATGAACGGCCGGTCGTTGCCGACGACGATGCACTGGGCGACCAGCGGATGCGCCCGCACCCGCTCCTCCAGGCCCACCGGCGAGACCGTCTTGCCACCGGAGGTGACCAGGACTTCCTTCTTGCGGCCGGTGATCGTCAGATAGCCGTCCTCGTCCAGCGCGCCCAGGTCGCCCGTGGAGAACCAGCCGTCGTGCAGCACGGCGTCGGTCGCCTTGGGGTCGTTGTGGTAGCCGTGGAAGATCTGCCCGCCGTACAGCCAGATCTCGCCGTCCTCCGCGATGTGCACGGTGGTGCCGGGGACAGGGGTGCCGACGGTGCCGAAGCGGGTCCGCTCGGGCGGGTTGGCGGTGGCGGCCGCGGTGCTCTCCGTCAGGCCGTAGCCCTCGAAGATCCGTACGCCGGCGCCGTCGAAGAACAGCCCGAGCCGGCGCTCCATCGCGGAGCCGCCCGACATCGCATGCCGCACCCGGCCGCCCATCGCGGCCCGGACCTTGCTGTAGACCATCTTCTCGAAGAACTGATGCTGCATCCGCAGCGCGGCGCTCGGACCGGACCCGGTGCCGAAGGCCTTGTGCTCCTGCGCCTCGGCATAGCGGACCGCGATCTCGACGGCCTTGTCGAACGGCCCGGCCTTGCCGTCCGCCTCCGCCTTGCGCCGGGCCGCGGCGAACACCTTCTCGAAGATGTACGGCACGGCGAGGATGAAGGTCGGCTGGAAGGTCTGGAGGTCGGGCAGGAGCGCACGGGCCGCCAGTTCGGGCTGGTGGCCCAGTTTGACCCGGCCGCGGACCGCGGCTACCTGGACCATCCGCCCGAAGACATGCGCCAGCGGCAGGAACAGCAGGGTGGCGGCTTCGTCGTCGCCCTTGGATGTGAAGACCGTCTCGTGGCGCAGCACGATGTTGTCGGCCTCGGCCATGAAGTTGGCGTGTGTGATCACACAGCCCTTGGGGCGGCCGGTGGTGCCGGAGGTGTAGATGATCGTGGCGGTGGCGTCCGGGGTGACGGCCATCCGGTGACGGTGCACGACGTCGTCGTCGATATGCGCACCCGCCGCGGTCAGTTCGGCCACCGGGTCGGCGTCCAGCTGCCACAGCTTGCGCAGATGCGGGAGCCGGTCGATGACCGAGCCGATCGTCATCGCATGGTCCTCGTGCTCGACCAGGCAGGCCGAGACGCCCGCGTTGTGCAGCATCCAGAAGACCTGCTCCGCCGAGGACGTCGGATACAGCGGTACGGACTGGACGCCGATCGACCACAGCGCGAAGTCGAACAGGGTCCACTCATAGCGCGTACGGGACATGATGCCGACGCGGTCGCCGAACCGGACGCCTTGCGCGAGCAGGCCCTTGGCCAGTGCGATGACCTCGTCCCGGAATTCTCCGGCGGTGACGTTCTGCCAGTTGCCCGCGTAGTCCTTACGGGCGAAGGCGACGCGCTCGGGATCGGCTTCGGCGTACTCGTAGACGGCATCCGCCAGCCCGCCGACCCGGGGCGCGGTCGCCAAAGGCGGGACGGTGAACTCGCGCAATGACCCAGCTCCTCGTGGTGTTGCTCACACGGCCGCGACCGTACCCCAACGTGGCGGTATCCGGCAGAGCCGTACCACGTCGCGAAAGCAGCCGCACGGGATCTGGCCAACCGTCGAAATCGGGTTACTTCGGAGAAGCCTGGACATGAACCGGCAAGTTCAACGCCGGACGATCACGACGCCGGGACCATATCTGCACCAAATCTCTGCACCTGGCACAGATCGGCCGCCCACCCCGGCGCGGAGCCCCGTGACCAGGGCTTGTCCGCAGACCAGGGCTAGGGGAGCTGGAGGCGGTCGCCGCCCGCCAGGATCGCGTCCGCGAGCGCCTCCGCCGGGCCCCGCGCCGCGCGGTCGCGCTGCCCGTACAGAAGAACGAAGTCCACTCCGCCGAGTTCCGGCAGCCCGGCGCGTGGCGGAATCCGGACCAGACCTGGCGGGATCATGCCCCTCGTATGTGCCATAACGCCCAGCCCTGCCCGAGTTGCGGCGATCAGTCCGTTGAGGCTTCCGCTGGTGCAGGCGATCCGCCATTCCCGGCCCGCGCGCTCCAGTGCCTCCAGCGCCCGGGCGCGGGTCAGCGCGGGCGGCGGGTAGACGACCAGCGGGACCGGGCGCTGCGGATCGAGGCGCAGCCGCTCGGCGCCCACCCACACCAGCCGGTCGCGCCACACCAGCCGTCCGCGTGACTCCTCGGGGCGCCGCTTGGCGAGGACGAGATCGAGCCGCCCGGCCGCCAGCAGCTCGTGCAGGGTCCCCGACAGCTCGACGGTCAGCTCCAGGTCGACCTCGGGGTGGTCGCGCCGGAAACCTTCGAGGACCTCCGGCATCCGGGTCAGCACGAAGTCCTCGGAGGCGCCGAAGCGGAGCCTGCCGCGCAGCCGGGTTCCCGCGAAGAAGCTCGCGGCCCGCTCGTTCGCCTCCAGGATCGTGCGGGCGAAGCCGAGCATCGCCTCGCCGTCCTCGGTCAGCTCCACGGCATGGGTGTCCCGGGCGAACAGTCTGCGTCCGGCGGCCTCTTCCAGCTTCCGTACGTGCTGGCTCACGGTCGACTGCCGCAGCCCGAGCCGGTGCGCGGCCTGGGTGAAGCTCAGCGTCTGCGCCACGGCGAGAAAGGTGCGCAACTGCGCGGGTTCGAACACGGGCCCTCCATGTCTGCCGTCCGGTCCGAGTCTGCGTCCGCGTCTGCATCCGTGGCTGCGTCCGCGTCTGCCGTCCGCCTCCGTGGCATCGCGCAGCGGGACGCCCATCGTGGCGCGTGGTCCATCGCAAAGCGTAATAACAGTGACCACGGTAAGAGGGGTTCCTGATTTCCGCAGTCCACGGCACCCTGGAGTGGGCCCCGGCCGTGCCGCCGCCGCCCGCGATACCCCGAACGACCGAAGAGAGACCATGCGCCGCCCTGTGCCGAAACTCCCTGCCTGGCTGCCCGTGGACGGGTACATCCTGGCGCTGGTGGGCACGGTCGCCCTGGCCGCACTGCTGCCCGCCCGCGGACCGTCCGCCACCGTCGCCGAGGGGGCCTCGACCGGCGCCGTCGCGCTGCTCTTCTTCCTCTATGGCGCCCGGCTCTCCACCGGCGAGGCGATGGCCGGACTGCGCCACTGGCGTCTCCATCTCACCGTCCTTGCCTGCACCTTCGTCCTTTTCCCGGTGCTCGGCCTGGCCGCGCGCGGACTGGTCCCCTCCGTCCTGACACCGGCGCTCTACACGGGGCTGCTGTTCCTGTGCCTGGTGCCGTCGACGGTCCAGTCCTCGATCGCCTTCACCTCCCTCGCCCGTGGCAATGTCGCGGCGGCGATCTGCGCGGGTTCGTTCTCCAGCCTCGTCGGCATCGTCGTCACTCCGCTGCTGGCGGGACTCGTCCTGCACGGGGACGGCGGTGGATTCTCGGCCGACTCGCTGCTGTCGATCGTCGGCCAGCTGCTGCTGCCGTTCGTGGCCGGGCAGTTGCTGCGGCGGTGGGTCAGCGGCCTTCTCCTCCGCCACAAGAAGGTCCTCGGCTATGTGGACCGCGGCTCGATACTGCTCGTCGTCTACACCGCCTTCAGCGTCGGCATGGTCCAGGGCATCTGGCACCAGGTCTCCCCTCTGCGGCTGCTGTGCCTGCTGGGGGTGGAGGCCGTGCTGCTCGCGGTGATGCTGACGGTCACCTCGTACGGCTCGAAGCGGCTCGGCTTCCCCCGTGCGGACCGGATCGCGATCACCTTCGCCGGCTCCAAGAAGAGCCTGGCGTCCGGTCTGCCGATGGCCAGCGTGCTCTTCGGCGCGCAGGCCGGGCTGATGGTGCTGCCGCTGATGCTGTTCCACCAGATGCAGTTGATGGTGTGCGCGGTCCTGGCGAAGCGGTTCGCGGCAGCCGCGGCAGCGAAGCCGGTGGCGACGGGAAGCGGGGCGGGAAGCGCGGGCGAGGCGGAGGCCGCGGCCGGTGTGGTGGTGAGCGGAGCGCGGGGGTGAGGCCTGCCCGGCGCGGTGGCGTCCGGGCAGGCCATGGTTCCGCGGACCGGCTTGCTCAGTTCTTCGTGCCGCCATGCACCCGGTCCAGCGACAGCCCCAGCACCAGCGGGCCGTTCGCCGGGGCGTTGGCACGGCGTACGCCGGACAGCTCGGTGTCGCTCAGGGCCCGCCGGTGGACGCGTACCTCGTCCAGCGCGCCGGTGAACTGGGCGCGGCTGTCAGGTTTCTGGCCCAGGTGCACGCCGAAGACCGAGCCCCGGCTGACCGACCCCGGGACATCGGGGACGACGGTGGTCTCCCCGCCGTCCACGGTGAGCAGCAGCCGGCCGCCGGTGCGGCGCAGCGCCAGATGGTGCCAGCTGCCGTCGTTGTACGCGTCGTGGGTCACGGCCTGGGCGGAGGCGGCCGGGGTGGGGCCGTTGACGGCGGTGAGACGGGCGGTGATCCGGCCGTGGCCGGGGTCGCCCTCCACCGCCACCTGCGGGGACCTGCTGCCCACCCCGCCCATCCACAGCAGTGGCTGTTCGCCCGTGGTGGCGGCATAGCGGAACCACAGGCTGCATGTGAAGTCGTGGGTGCCCAGGGGGAGGGAGCCCCGGTAGGGGAGGCGTACCGCATCGTCCGTGCCGTCGAAGGACAGTGCCCGGCCGAAGCGCCCTTCGGTGGTCCGGGCGCCGCCCAGGACGAGGGCCGGCCGGGCGCCCGGTGCGGCGTCGCGGGTCGTGGGGTCCGGGCCGCGGCGCGGGCCGAGCCACTCCTCGGTGAAGCGGGCGAAGCGGATCTCGTCCCGGGCGTCGACCGCACCGCCCTCGTACATCAGGCCGGTGACGTCGCCGGAGATCGCGACCAGGTCCGAGTAACCGGACCAGTCGGTGGTGACCCGGGCGCCGCGGTCGACGCCCTCCCAGGTACGGCCCTCGTCCCAGGAGGAGCGGATGGTCATGGTCCGGCGCCGGTCGGGGTCGGCGGGCGCTGCGAACAGGGTGCGGCTGCGGCCGCCGTGCGGATGCGTCAGGCGCAGCGCCGAGCCCTGCACCATCGGGGCGTAGAGGTCGGGAAGGGCGCGGAACGGCGCGGCGAAGGATTCGCCCCCGTCCCGGCTGACCGCCGCGGTGCGATGGCCCAGGTCGGTGCCGTCCTGTTCCCGTCCGTTGACGTAGACGGAGCCGTCGGAGCGTTCCAGGAGCGCCATCTCCGAGGGCTTTTGACGGAACGTGCCGCTCCACTCCGTTCCGCCTCCGCTCTTCGACGGCCCTTCGGAAGCGGAGCCGGCGGTGACGGGCCAGGTGTCCAGCGCGCCGACCCGCCAGGTGGCGCCGCCGTCGTCGCTGTGGACCAGGGCGGCGTGGTTGGCGGTGACCCGGTGGGCCGCGTAGCTCTCGGAGTTGATGCCGAACACCAGGCGCCCGGCGTGCCGTCCGCGGGTGAGCTGGATGCCGTGTACGGGGCCGGTGGCGTACCAGGAGTTCCACTGCGGGGGACGGATGCTTGCGGTCAGGTCCCGGGGTGCGGACCAGGTGGCGCCGTCGTCGTCGCTGTACTGGAGGTGCGGGGTGCGGTCGCAGGGGACATCGCAGCTGAGGCCGTCGGTGCGGCCCTTGTTGTAGGTCTCGGCGAGCACGATCCGGCCGGTGCGGCGGTCCACGATGGGCGCCGGGTTGCCGTGGGTGTCGCCGTTGCCGCGGTTGATGACCTGGAGCGGGCCCCAGGTCCGGCCGCCGTCGGTGGAACGCTTGAGGACGAGGTCGATGTCGCCCGCGTCACCGCAGTCGTGCCGCCGGCCCTCGGCGAACGCGAGGAGGGTGTTCTGCGCGGACTTCACCACGGCCGGTATACGGAAGCAGAAGTAGCCGTGTTCCTGGGACGCCTTGAAGAGGATCTGCTCGTCGAATCCGCCGGCCGGGGGCGGGGCCTGAGCCGGGGACGGGGCCGCGGCAGGGGTACGGGTACCCGGCGCTCCGTCAGGCGCGGCATGTGCGGGGGCGGTCGGCAGGAGGGCGAGGGCTGTGGCGGTCAGCGCGGCGAGCAGGGCGGCGGCGCGCGGCCGCCGGGGTCTGCTGCGGTGGCTGGGGTGTGCGCGGAGAACTGACGTCATGGTCCGGCCTGCCCTTCGAGGCATCGGCGTCGGGTCATCAGGACATCCCACGTCCTATGTGCATCGCGACGGAAGCTACTGCCGTGTGCCGACCGCGACAAGGAGCGTGCGCCGGTTCTCCGTTCCGAGGCCGTAATTCACTCGCCCGGCCCGCAGGCACTGCGCCGGGTGCGCCCGGTGCGGCACGAGGGCCGGGGGCGACCGTTGTGCCGGGTGCTCCGCATGTGCCGACTGCGACCGCCGTGCCTCACGGCCGCAGGACCACCTTGCCGAGGTTGGTCCTGGCCTCGATGATCTCGTGCGCCTTCGCGGCCTCGTCCAGGGGCAGTTCGGCATGGACCGCGGCCCGCAGCCGGCCGGATCCGGCCAGTTCCCACAGCTGTGCCCGGTGCTGTTCGTACAGCTCCCGGTGGACGGTGGAGAAGCGGCGCATCGTCAGCCCCGTGATGGTCTTGGCGCCCGCCAGCAGCTCGTACGCCGGGACCGTCCCGCCACCGGAGTTGAAGAAGATCAGCCGGCCACCGGGAGCCAGCGCGGCCAGCGCGCGCGGCAGCAGCGCACCGCCGACGCCGTCCAGGACGATGTCGGCCGGCTCGCCCCAGGACTCCTGGTCGTAGACCACCACCTCGTCGGCCCCCAGCCCGTACAGGAAGTCCGCCTTGGCGGCCGAGCCGACGGCGGCCACCACCCGTGGCACCCCCTGGAGCTTGGCGAGTTGGACGGCGAGGTGGCCGGTGCCGCTTGCCGCGCCGGTGATCAGTACGGACTCGGCGCCCTGCGGTGCCGCGGTGCTGAGCGCGGCGAGTGCCACCTGCCCGCTGCGCACCAGCGCCACCGCCTCCACCGCGCTAGCACCGTCCGGTATCCGGCTCGCCAGGAAGGCGGGCGCGAGGGCGAGTTCGGTGTAGGAGCCGGTGAGCGTGAGCGAGGTGATGCGGTCGCCGAGGGCGAAGCCGGTGACGTCCGGGCCGAGCCCGACGACCGTACCGGCGATCTCGCCGCCGGGCATCGCGGGCAGCGGATCGCCGCCGCCCTTGCCGTCGCCGCGCACCCGTCGGACGCACGGCAGCGTGACGCCGATCGCCTCCGTACGCACCAGCAGTTCACCGGGGCCGGGCACCGGCGCCTCGGCCTCCTCGATGCGCAGGACCTCGGGGCCGCCATAGGTATGGAATCGAACGCGGCGCATGGGCCGACACCTCCGGGATCGTCGGTCGGTGCGCGGTGCGCGGTGCGCGGTGCGCGGTGCGCGGTGCGCGGTGCACCGGCCGGCGACCGGCTGTGCGGTCGTCGGTGGCGCCCACCGACCAGGTTTCATTGGGTGCCCCAACGATAACCAGAAACCATTGGATTCACCAATGGTTTTTCGTTGGGCTCTCCAATGGGTTTCTCGGTACGGTGGTCCCATGGCCGACACCCCCTACGCCCCCAGCCGTATCCGCGCGCTCCCCAGCTGGCTGCTGGGCCGCGCCGCCGCGCGCGGGCACCGGCTCGTCGCCGACGCGCTCGCCGGCGAAGGCATGCGGATGATGCATCACGCCGTGCTGTCGGCGGTCGACGAACTCGGCCCGGTCTCCCAGGCGGAACTCGGCCGGACGCTGGGCATCGACCCCAAGGACATGGTCGCGATCGTCAACGATCTGCAGCAGGACGGGCTGGTGACCCGCACCCCCGACCCCAAGGACCGGCGCAAGAACGCCATCGAGATCTCCGCCGACGGCCGGCGGCGGCTGCGCCGCACCCAGGAGCTCGGCGACGCGGCCAACGCGGAGCTGACCGCGGCCCTGACCCCGGCCGAACGCGAGCAGTTGATCGCGCTGCTGACCCGGATCGCGTTGCCGGGGGAGTGAGCCACGGGCCGCCCGACGCAGGGCCGCCCCGCCGAGCGGCCCGCCGGTCCGTGCGGTGGGCGCGCGGCCTCAGTCCGTCTCCGCGGCGGCCCCCGCGGGCAGGGCGATGCGGTGCTCGCCCGCGTAGACGTTCATGGAGGAGCCGCGCAGAAAGCCGACCAGGGTCAGCCCCGTCTCGGCGGCCAGGTCGACGGCGAGCGAGGACGGCGCGGAGACCGCGGCCAGCAGGGGAATGCCCGCCATCACGGCCTTCTGCACCAGCTCGAACGACGCCCGGCCGGAGACCATCAGCACACTCGACGACAGCGGCAGCCGCCCCTGCTGGAGCGCCCGCCCGACGATCTTGTCGACGGCGTTGTGCCGCCCCACGTCCTCTCTGATGTCGAGCAGATCACCGTCCGGCGTGAACAGCGCCGCCGCATGCAGGCCCCCGGTCCGCTCGAACACGCGCTGGGCGGCCCGCAGCCGGTCGGGCAGGGCGGCGAGGGTCGCCGGTTCGATGCGGACCGGGCCGGCAGCGGAGGTTTCCAGGGGGAAGCGGGTGGTGGTGCGCACCGCGTCCAGGCTGGCCTTGCCGCACAGTCCGCACGACGACGTCGTGTAGACGTTGCGCTCCAGGGTGATGTCCGGGACCGGGACCCCGTCCGCGAGCCGGACGTCGACCACGTTGTAGGTGTTCTCCCCGTCGGCCGTCGCCCCCGCGCAGTAGACGATGTTCGCCAGCTCGTCGGCGCTCGCCAGGACGCCCTCGCTGACGAGGAAGCCGGCGGCGAGCGCGAAGTCGTCACCCGGCGTGCGCATCGTGATCGCCAGCGGCTTGCCGCCGAGCCGTATCTCCAGCGGCTCCTCGGCGACGAGAGTGTCCGGGCGGGTGCTCACGGCACCGTCGCGGATGCGGATGACGCGGCGTCGCTCGGTGACCCGTCCCATGTCTGATCAGTCCCGTCCTGACCGGGCCGGCTCGGTCCCGGTGCTGTCTGTGCGGAGAGCCCTGGCGGCCCTTGGTGCAGCGGTTGCCGCCGTGGTCACCGGGCGGTTGTGCGCGGGGTGACCTCGACGGTCTCATTCTCCTGCACGGGGGGAGAGGAGGCGGCGGTCGGCGTCCCACCGCGCGCGACATGCTCCGTCGGCCGTCGGTGCGTCGCGTCCGGAGGCGTCAGCTCTTCAGTTCACGGCCGCCGAACGCGCCCGAACCGTCGGCCGCGGCCCAGGCCGCCGCCACTCCGGCCTGGTCCAGCGTGTGCCAGTCGGGTGTGTCCTGGACGAGGAACCGGCCCAGCCGGCGCCCCAGCTCGACCATCGTCCGGCCGGTCTCACCGCGCTCGGCGCCGTAGGCCGCCAGTGCGTCCGGCCGCTCCTGTACGGCATGCAGCGCGGCCTCCAGGGCGGCGGCGTCCTGGAGCGCCTTCACCGCGCCGGCGCCGGTGTGCGGGCGGGCGACGGTCGCCGCATCGCCCGCGAGCAGCAGTCGGCCGGCGGTGTAGCGCGGCGCGGTGAAGTCGTACATCGGCTGGATGAACACCTCGTGACGGGGCGTCAGCCGCATCAGCCCGCCCCAGTAGGGCGGCAGCAACTCGGCCGTGACGTGGGCGAGATGGGCGTACAGGGAGTCGGTGAGGGTGCCGGGCGGCAGGCTGGTGGGGGTGTCGAGGCCCAGGTCGGGGCCGGCGGGCGGGGCGGTGTACAGGACCCAGTTCGCGCGCCGGCCCCCGCGGCCGTCCGGGATGCGGTAGATGATGACGTGGCCGCCGGGGAAGACGCCGTAGATGCAGTCCTCCTCCGCCCAGGGGTCGGCCGGCAGGCCGGGGAGGCCGAGCTCCGTCAGCCGGTCGGCAGGGACGGCGCCGCGCCAGGCGAGGTAGCCGGCGTAGCCGGGCCGCACGCCCGGAAACGCGGTGTCGCGGACCACCGAGCGATAGCCGTCCGCGCCGATGACCAGGTCGAAGCGCTCCGTACGGGGACCGGCGCCGACGTGCTGCTGCTCGCCGCTGCCCTCGCCGCTCGCGCCGCCCTCGACGCCGTCGACGCCGTCGAGATGCAGTGCGGCGCCGTCCTCCGCCTCGCTGACCGCGGCGACCCGTACCCCCGGCCGGAATGCGGTGTCCTCCGGCAGCCGCCGCCGTAACTCCTGCCAGAGCGGTCCCCAGCAGTACGAGCGGAACGGGAAGGGCAGGACGCCGACCTGGCGGCCGAGCGGAGCGGAACCGTCGCGGACGTACCAGCGGCGGGTGGTCAGCTGCACCCATGGCATGGCGGCGTCCATGTATCCGGCGGCCGCGAGTTCGGCGTACCGGGCGTTGTGTACTGCGAGGCCGACGCCGCGGTCCGCGAGGCGGCCGGTGGTGCGTTCATAGATGGTGACGCGGCCCGCGCCGGCCCGGTGTGCGGCCAGTGCCGTGGCGCACCCGGCGATACTGCCGCCCACGACGGCGACCTCGGCCCCTGCGATCTGGATGCGGTCCTTGCTCATACGTCGGCTACCCCCTGCGCTGTCCGGCGCCGATGGTCGGTCGGCTGCCTGGTTCGGTCGGCGCATTCTCGCAGGAGCCGCCCTTCTGCGGCCCGCTCCGCGAGGCGGGTCGCCCGGGGTCTGTACGGCAGCTCAGGGACACGGGTAGGGGCAGGCGCAGGCGGCAGGGGCGGGCGGGCTCACGGAGGTCTGGGAGACGGGTCCTGAGGGCCGCCGGCAGGAGGGCGACCGGCTCCGGCTGTGGGTGCGCGACGGCCCCGGCTCGCCCCCGGGCCGTCTCGGGTCCGGCCCCGCCCCTGGGCCGCCTCGGGTCCGGACCCGTCCGCGCGACGCTTTGTCCTCACGCAGGAGAAAGTCGGCATGGATTCTGTCCGTAGTTCTTCCCCGTGCGGACAAGCGCTGCTACGTTCCCCTCGAAAGCCCGGTGGTGACGCCGTACGGCGACACCGCAACACCGGTCGGTCGATGCCGAGTACGGCTGGAGGGGCGGCGTGAGGCGCATGACGGCCAGGCCCGCGAACGCGCATCAGGCGCGGCTCCTGCGCCTGTTGCGCGATGACGGGCCCAACTCCCGTGCTCAGCTGGGCGACCGGGTCGAACTCTCCCGCTCCAAGCTCGCGGTGGAGGTCGACCGGCTGCTGGAGACCGGACTCGTGGTCGCCGACGGACTGGCCGCCTCGCGCGGCGGCCGCCGCTCCCACAACATCCGGCTCGCCCCCGCGCTGCGTTTCCTCGGCGTGGACATCGGTGCCACCTCCGTCGATGTGGCGGTCACCAACGCCGAGCTGGAGGTGCTGGGCCATCTGACCCAGCCCATGGACGTACGCGAGGGGCCGGTCGCGGTCTTCGAGCAAGTCCTGGCGCTGGCGGCGAAGTTGAAGGCGAGTGGGGTGGCGGAGGGGTTCGACGGTGCCGGTATCGGCGTCCCCGGGCCGGTCCGTTTTCCCGAGGGCGTGCCGGTCGCGCCGCCGATCATGCCCGGCTGGGACGGCTTTCCCGTGCGCGAGGCGCTCAGCCAGGAACTGGGCTGCCCGGTCATGGTCGACAACGATGTGAATCTGATGGCCATGGGGGAGCAGCACGCGGGCGTCGCCCGCACCTCGCAGGACTTCCTCTTCGTCAAGATCGGTACCGGCATCGGCTGCGGCATCGTCGTCGGCGGCGAGGTCTACCGCGGTACGACGGGCAGCGCCGGCGACATCGGCCATATCCAGGTCGAGCCGGACGGCCGGGCGTGCGCCTGCGGCAACCACGGTTGTCTGGAGGCGTACTTCGGCGGCGCGGCGCTGGCCCGGGACGCGACGGACGCGGCCCAGGACGGCACCTCACCCGAACTCGCCGCCCGGATGGCGGCGGGCGGCCCGCTGACCGCCGCCGATGTGGCCGTCGCCGCCGCCTCCGGTGACGCCGCCGCACTGGATCTGATCCGGGCCGGCGGTACCCGTACCGGCCAGGTCATCGCCGGCCTGGTCAGCTTCTTCAACCCGGGGCTGGTGGTGATCGGCGGCGGGGTGACCGGACTCGGCCACACCCTGCTCGCCGCGATCCGCACCCAGGTCTACCGCCAGTCGCTTCCGCTGGCGACCGGCAATCTCCCCATTGTGCTGGGGGAGTTGGGGCAGGCGGCCGGGGTGACCGGCGCGGCCCGCCTGATCAGCGACCATCTGTTCTCGCCTGCCTGATCCGCTCATTCGATCCGCCCGCTCGATCCGCCCGCTCGATCGGCCTGCTTGATCCGCCCGTCCGATCCGCCCGTCCGATCCGCCCGTCCGATCCGCCCGTCTGATCCGTCCGTCCGATCCGCCGAGTGAACTGCGCGCTTGATCTGCCCGCTCGAACCGTACGCCTGCTCCACTGCACGCACGCACGAGCCGCACCACCGGGCTGTCGCACGAGCCGCACCACCGGGCTTTCGCGCCGGCCGCACCACCGCGCTTCGCACCAGCCGTACCAACCGGGCTTCGCACCAGCCGTACCGCCCCGGCACCGCCGTGGCCCGGCGCTGTCGCACCGCCGCCCGCAGAGGCGTGAACTCCCCGTCCCCCCTTGCCCGTTCAACCTGCCCGCGTGCCCAGCCTGTTTGCCCTGCCCGTTTGCCCTGCCCGCTCACCGGCGTCGCGCCGAGGAGGCCACGTCATGGCACCACAGCACCGTCCCCAGCCGCCCACCGGACCCGAGGTGGCGCCCGCGCCCCTGCTCACCATGCGGGGCATCACCAAATCCTTCCCCGGTGTCCGTGCGCTGGACGGCGTCGATCTCGACGTCACCGCCGGTGAAGTGCACTGTCTGCTCGGGCAGAACGGTGCCGGGAAGTCCACTCTGATCAAGGTGCTGGCCGGCGTCCACCAGCCCGATGCCGGCGAGATCCGCTGGCAGGGCGCCCCCGTGACACTCCCCTCGCCGATCGCCGCGATGCGCCTGGGCGTCGCCACCATCTACCAGGAACTCGACCTGGTGGAACATCTCTCCGTCGCCGAGAACGTCTTCCTCGGTCATGAGGTCGCCACCGGTGGCTTCGTCCGCTCCGGCGAGACCGCGGCCCGTACCGCCGAGCTGCTCGCCCGGCTGGGGCACCCGGAGATCGCCCCCGGCGCGCTCGTCGGGAGCCTGTCCGCCGCCGGAGCGCAGGTCGTGTCGATGGTCCGGGCCCTCTCCCATGACGTCCGGCTGATCGTGATGGACGAACCGTCCGCCGCCCTCGACCCGGACGAGGTCGACAACCTCTTCCGCATCGTCGCCGGCCTCACCGCCGAGGGCGTCGCCGTCATCCACATCTCGCACCGTCTGGAGGAGATCCGCCGCATCGGCGACCGGGTCACCGTCCTCAAGGACGGCCGCGCCGCCGCCCGCGGCCTGGACGCACGGGCGACCCCCACCCGCGACATCGTCGCCCTGATGACCGGCCGCACCGTCGAGCACCCGTTTCCCCCGCGCCCTCCGGTAGCCGCCGCGTCCGCCACCGCCCCTGTACTGGCCGTCGAAGGCCTCGCCAGGGACGGTGAGTTCGCCCCGCTCGACTTCGCCCTGTACCCCGGCGAGATCCTCGGCCTGGCCGGGCTCGTCGGATCCGGGCGCTCGGAAATCCTGGAAACCGTCTTCGGCGCCCGCAGGCCCACCGCCGGGCGGGTCTTCGTCGACGGGCGGCCGCTGCGGCCCGGCAGCGTACCCGCCGCCGTACGCGCCGGCCTCGGCCTCGCCCCGGAGGAGCGCAAGTCCCAGGCGCTGCTGCTCCTGGAGTCCGTCAGCCGCAATGTCTCCGTCTCCTCCCTGGCGCGCTTCGCCCGCGCGGGCTGGCTGGACCGTACGGCGGAGCGGACCGCGACCCGGGCCGCCACCCGGGGCCTCAGCCTGCGCCCCGACGACCCGGACCGGCCGGTGCGCACCCTCTCCGGCGGCAATCAGCAAAAGGCCGTACTGGCCCGCTGGCTGCTGCGCGGCTGCCGGGTGCTGTTCCTGGACGAGCCGACCCGGGGAGTGGATGTGGGCGCCCGCGCAGAGCTGTACGCGGTGATCCGCCAACTGGCAGACGACGGGCTGGCCGTCCTGCTGGTCTCCAGCGAACTTCCCGAGGTCCTCGGTCTCGCCGACCGTGTCCTCGTCCTCCGCGAGGGCCGGGTTGTGCACGAGGCGGAGTCCGGTTCGCTGGACGAACGCCGGGTGCTCGACCTGGTGATGACGGACGGGCCGCCCGCCACCGGCCGGCGGGATTCCGGCCCGCCCGCGGCCTTCCGCAAGCGCTAGCCGGGCGCTCGCGGACGAGCCCGGCCAGAGACGGCCCGCCCGGCGTCCGAGGGCCTCACCACGTATCCGCCCCCACTGCCGTCGCCCCGCCGACACCCGCAAGGAGCAGTCCCGTGAACACCTCAGAAGGGCAAGCCCCCGCCCCGGCCGGGGCCCCGGCACCGGCGGTGGGGCCGCCCCGCGCGCATGCCGCCACCCGACGGCGGGGTACTCGCCCCGACCTCCGCAACCTCTCCCTCCTCATCGTCCTCGCCGCCCTCGTCCTCGTCGGCGCCCTCACCACACCCGAGCAGTTCCTCAGCCTCCAGAACCTCCAACTCGTGCTCACCCAGGCGTCCGTCATCGGGGTCGTCACCGTCGGCGTCACGTTCGTCATCATCGGCGGCGGTATCGACCTCTCCGTAGGCGCGATGGTCGCCCTGGCCACCGTCTGGGCGACGACGGTGGCCACCCAGCAGTACGGCCTCGGCGGCATCCTGCTCTCCGCCCTGCTCGTGGGTCTGGGCTGCGGTCTGGTCAACGGCCTGCTGGTCTCCTTCGGCGGCATGGTGCCGTTCATCGCCACCCTCGCCATGCTCGCCTCGGCCCGCGGCCTGGCCCTCCAGATCAGCGCGGGCCGCACCCAGATCGTCGACGTCCAGCCGGTCCTGGAGCTCGGCCAGCGCGATGCCTATGTCCTGGGCGTTCCGCCGATCGTGCTGGTCTTCGCGGCCGTCACCGTCATCGGCTGGCTGGTGCTGCACCGCACCACCTTCGGCCGCCGCACCGTCGCCGTCGGCGGCAACCCGGAGGCCGCCCGGCTGGCCGGTATCGATGTGCGCCGTCAGCGCCTGCTGCTGTATCTGCTGTCCGGCCTGTGCTGCGGTATCGCCGCGTTCCTGCTCATCGTCCTCACCGGCTCCGGCCAGAACACCAACGGCAATCTCTACGAACTCGACGCCATCGCCGCCGCCATCATCGGCGGCACCCTCCTCAGTGGCGGCCGCGGCACCATCACCGGCTCCGTCCTCGGCGTCCTCGTCTTCACCACCATCACCAACCTGTTCGCGCTGAACAACCTGGAGACCGCAGTCCAGCAGATCGCCAAGGGCGCGATCATCGTCGCCGCCGTACTGATCCAGAGGAAGGGCCGTACGTCATGACGGAGCATGCGCACCACACCCCCACCACCCGCCGAGGCATCCTGTTCGGCGCCGCCGCCGTCTCCGCCGGCGCCCTCCTCACCGCCTGCACCAGCAACGAGAGCAACGACCGGGCGGCGACGAGCGACGACCAGCAGACGGGCGGCCTCGACGACAAGCCCGGCAAGCACGTGACCATCGGCTTCGCCGGACCGCAGGCCGACCACGGCTGGCTCAACGCCATCAATGTGAACGCCAAGTCCCGGGCCCGGCGCTACAAGGACGTCACCCTCGAAGTCACCGAGGGCTCCAACGACACCGCCCAGCAGATCGGCCAGATCGAAACCCTGATCAACAAGAAGGTCGACGTGCTGGTGATCCTGCCGGCCGACGGCAAGGCCCTCACCCAGGTCGGCCTCAAGGCCATGCGGGCCGGCATCCCCGTCGTCAACCTCGACCGGGTCTTCGCCTCCCCACAGGCCTACCGCTGCTGGATCGGCGGTGACAACTACGGCATGGGACTGAACGCCGGGCACTACATCGGCGAACAGCTCAAGGACAAGAAGCACGCCACCGTCGTCGAGCTGGCCGGCATCGACAACCTGGAGCTGACCCGGCAGCGCACCAAGGGCTTCGACGACGCGTTGAAGAACTACCCCCATATCGAGAAGGTCGGCAGACAGGCCGCCGAATTCACCGTGGAATCCGGCCAGTCGAAGATGGCGGGACTGCTCCAGGCGCACCCCTCCTTCGACGCGCTGTGGAACCACGACGACGACCAGGGCGTGGGCGCCGAACGTGCCATCAAGCAGGCCGGCCGGGACGGCTTCCTCATGGTCGGCGGTGCGGGATCCCGCAAGGCCATGGACACCATCAAGGCCGGCAACTCCGTACTGAAGGCCACCGTCCTCTACCCGCCGACGATGTCCGCCTCCGCCATCGACCTCGCCCGTGCGCTCGCCCAGGGCAAGGGCATCGGCGGAATGGCGGAGCTGGAGATCCCGGCCTCGCTCACCCTCTACTCCGCCGTCGTCACCAAGGACAACGTCGACGACCACCTCCCCACCGGCTTCCACTGATCCGCCGTACGGCACCGGGCCGACCGGCCGGATCGTGTGCCCCGCCGGGTCCACGGGCCGGTCCGCGCCCCGCCGGAGAGGCCTCCCCACCGTCGACAGACGAGGTGATTCATGGACGACCACGCGCAGGACCACAGCCACCCCGACGGTGCCCCCGCCCTGGGCATCGGCATGGTCGGTTACGCCTTCATGGGCGCCGCCCACTCCCAGGGCTGGCGCACCGCGGGACGCGTCTTCGACCTGCCGCTGCGCCCGGCGATGAACGCGGTGTGCGGGCGCGACGCCACCGCCGTAGGGGCCGCCGCCCGCAAACTCGGCTGGGCCGCCGCCGAGACCGACTGGCGGCAGCTGATCGCCCGCGACGATGTCCAGCTGGTCGACATCTGCACCCCGGGCGACAGCCACGCCGAGATCGCCGTCGCCGCGCTGGAAGCCGGTAAGCACGTGCTGTGCGAGAAGCCGCTCGCCAACTCCGTCGCCGAGGCGCAGGCGATGGTCCGGGCCGCCGAGGCCGCCCGGACCCGTGGCCAGATCGCCATGGTCGGCTTCAACTACCGCCGTACGCCCGCGCTGGCGCTCGCCCGGCGGATGGTGGCGGCGGGCAGGATCGGGACGCTGCGCCATGTCCGCGCGACCTACCTCCAGGACTGGCTGGTCGATCCGACGGCGCCGATGGGCTGGCGGCTGCGCCGCGAACACGCCGGTTCCGGGGCCCTGGGCGACCTGGGCGCGCATATCGTCGATCTCGCCCAACACCTCGCGGGGGAGCGGCTGACCGGAGTCTCCGCCGTCACCACGACCTTTGTCGCCGAGCGGCCGCTGTCGGACGGCGGCCGCGGCCGGGTCACCGTGGACGACGCCGCACTGTTCACCGGCCGGTTCGCCTCCGGCGCCCTGGCCTCCTTCGAGACCAGCCGGGCCGCGGCCGGCCGCAAGAACGCCCTGCGGATCGAACTCAACGGTGAGCGCGGCTCGCTGGCCTTCGACCTGGAGCGCCTCAACGAGCTGTCGTTCCACGACCAGACCGAACCGGCCGACGCCGCCGGCTTCCGCCGCATCCTCGTCACCGAGCCCGACCACCCGTACCTGAAGGCCTGGTGGCCGCCCGGCCACGGACTCGGCTACGAGCACACCTTCGTGCACCAGGCCCGCGACCTGGTGCAGGCGATCGCCACCGGAGCGCCGCCGGAGCCCTCCTTCCCCGACGGTCTCCAGGTGCAGCGCGTCCTGGCGGCCGTCGAGGAGAGCGCGGCCAAGAACTCCGTCCACACACCCGTCCCGGCCTAGGGAGGCCCGGTCATGCCCCGCTCCTTCACCCTCTTCACCGGCCAGTGGGCCGACCTGCCCCTGGAAGAGGTCTGCCGGCTCGCCCGCGACTTCGGCTACGACGGCCTCGAACTCGCCTGCTGGGGCGACCACTTCGAAGTCGACAGAGCGCTCGCCGACCCCGGGTACCTCGACTCCCGCCACGCCCTGCTCGACAAGTACGGACTCAGCTGCTGGGCGATCTCCAACCACCTCGTCGGACAGGCCGTCTGCGACGCGATCATCGACGAGCGTCACCAGGCGATCCTGCCGGCCCGAATCTGGGGCGACGGCGAGCCCGAGGGCATTCGGCAGCGGGCCGCGGCCGAGATCAAGGACACCGCCCGCGCGGCGGCCGCGTTCGGCGTCGACACCGTCATCGGCTTCACCGGCTCGTCGATCTGGCATCTGGTCGCGATGTTCCCGCCCGCCCCCGAGTCGATGATCGAGCGCGGCTACGAGGACTTCGCCGCACGCTGGAACCCGATCCTCGACGTCTTCGACGCGCAGGGCGTGCGGTTCGCCCACGAGGTGCACCCGTCCGAGATCGCCTACGACTACTGGACCACCCACCGCACCCTCGAAGCCATCGGCCACCGCCCGGCCTTCGGGCTCAACTTCGACCCCAGCCACTTCGTCTGGCAGGACCTCGATCCGCTCGGCTTCCTCTACGACTTCCGCGACCGCATCTACCACGTCGACTGCAAGGAGGCCCGTAAGCGCCTCGACGGCCGCAACGGCCGGCTCGGCTCCCATCTGCCCTGGGGCGATCCGCGCCGCGGCTGGGACTTCGTCTCCGCCGGGCACGGCGACGTCCCCTGGGAGGACGTCTTCCGGATGCTGCGCTCCATCGCGTACGAGGGGCCCGTCTCGGTCGAGTGGGAGGACGCGGGGATGGACCGTCTCCAGGGAGCCCCGGAGGCCCTGGCCCGGCTGCGCACCTACGACTTCGAACCACCGACGGCGACGTTCGACGCGGCATTCAGCAACAAGGCCGGGTGAATCCAGCCCGCCCGGCACCCCACCCTCAGCCTGTCCGGCGTCCCCCAGCTCGTCCGGCACCCCAACCTCCAGCCCGTCCGGGGGCACCCCAACCTCCAGCCTGTCCGGCACCCCCTCAAGTGCTCCGGCACCCGTCAAGCCCCTCCGGCACCCCATCCAGCCCGTCCGGCGATCGAGGACGAGCAAGGGCCGGAGGCCGAGCGACAAGGACCCCACCACCCACCCGCACGGAAGGCACCGCAATGCCTCGAAGAAGACCCCCCATACGGTCGGCACTGGCACTCCTCGCGAGCACCGCACTCGCCGCCGCCTCACTGGCCCTCGGCACGACCCCCGCCGTCTCCGCCGCCCCGCCGCCCGCCAACGGGTCACCGGCCGCCGAGGACCGGGCCTCGGCCGAGGACTTCCAGCAGGTCACCCTCGCCAAGGGCGCCGAAGAGGTCGGCGAGCCGATGTCGCTGGCCGTCCTCCCGGACCGCAAGGTCCTGCACACCTCCCGCGACGGCATCCTGCGCCTCACGGACGAGAACGGCACCACGAAGCAGGCGGGCAGGCTCGCGGTCCACAACCACGACGAAGAGGGCCTCCAGGGCGTCGGCGTGGACCCGGACTTCGCGCAGAACCGCGCCGTCTACCTCTATTACGCACCCCCGCTGGACACCCCCGCGGGCGACGCCCCGAACGACGGCACCGCCGCCGACTTCACGCCCTTCGACGGCGTGAACCGCCTCTCCCGCTTCACCCTCAACACCGACGGCACCCTGGACAACGCCTCCGAGAAGAAGATCCTCGACGTCCCCGCGTCCCGCGGCATCTGCTGCCACGTGGGCGGCGACATCGACTTCGACAAGGAGGGCAACCTCTACCTGTCGACCGGTGACGACTCCAACCCGTTCGCGTCCGACGGCTTCACCCCCATCGACGAGCGCGACACCCGCAACCCCGCCTACGACGCCCAGCGTTCGGCGGGCAACACCAATGACCTGCGCGGCAAGATCCTGCGCATCAAGGTCGCCGACGACGGCTCGTACACCGTCCCGTCCGGCAACCTCTTCGCTCCCGGTACGGACCGGACCCGTCCCGAGATCTACGCGATGGGCTTCCGCAACCCGTTCCGGATGAGCGTCGACAAGCCGACCGGCATCGTCTACGTCGGCGACTACGGCCCCGACGCGGGTGCGGCCGACCCCAAGCGCGGTCCGGCCGGCCAGGTCGAGTTCGCCCGCGTCACCAAGCCCGGCAACTTCGGCTGGCCGTACTGCACGGGCGACAACGACGCCTATGTGGACTACGACTTCGCGACGAAGGCGTCCGGTGCGGCCTTCGACTGCGGCGCGCCGAAGAACAACTCGCCGCACAACACCGGCCTCGTCGACCTGCCGCCCGCGCAGGCCGCGTGGATCCCGTACGACGGCGGCTCCGTGCCCGAGTTCGGCACCGGCTCCGAGTCCCCGATGGGCGGCCCCGTCTACCGCTATGACGCCGCGTCCACGTCCCCGGTGAAGTTCCCCGAGGCGTACGACGGGGACTTCTTCGCCGGCGAGTTCGGCCGCCGCTGGATCAAGCGGATCGAGCAGGACGGCGACGGCAAGGTGACGTCCATCAACCCCTTCCCGTGGACCGGCACCCAGATCATGGACATGGCCTTCGGCCCGGACGGCGCCCTGTACGTCCTGGACTACGGCACCGCCTGGTTCGGCGGCGACGAGAACTCCGGCCTCTACCGCATCGAGAACGCCACCGAAGGCCACTCGCCCGTGGTCGACGCCAAGGCCGACAAGACCTCCGGCCAGGCGCCGATGCAGGTGAAGTTCTCCTCCACCGCGAGCGACGCCGACGGCGGCACCCTCACCTACGCGTGGAACTTCGGCGACGGCACCACCGGCACGGGTGCCGCCCCCGGCCACACGTACCGGAAGAACGGCACCTACACGGCGACCGTGACCGCCAAGGACCCGGCCGGCCGCACCGGCAGCGCCGACGTACACCTCGTCGTCGGCAACACCGCGCCCAAGGTCACCCTGCAACTCCCCGGTGACGGGCAGTTGTTCACCTTCGGCGACGAGGTGCCCTTCAAGGTGAAGGTGACCGACCCGGAGGACGGGACCATCGACTGCACCAAGGTCAAGGTCACCCACATCCTCGGCCACGACAGCCACGGCCACCCGGTGACGTCCGCCACCGGCTGCTCGGGCGTCATCAAGACGAGCGCCGACAGCGAGCACGACCCGAACGCCAACGTCTTCGGAGTCTTCGACGCCGAGTACACCGACAAGGGCGCAGGCGGCCAGCCCGCGCTCACCACACACGACCAGCACGTCGCCCAGCCCAAGCACCGCCAGGCCGAGCACTTCGGCGGCTCCGAGGGCGTCTCGGTCGTGGGCCACACGCCCGCCCACGGCGGCAAGACGGTCGGCGACATCAACAACGGCGACTGGATCTCCTTCACGCCGTACCTGATCTCCGACGCCACGTCCCTCACCGCCCGCGTCGCCTCGGCGGGCAGCGGCGGCACCCTGGAGATCCGCAGCGGCTCGCCCACCGGCCGGCTGCTCGGCAGCGCGAAGGTCGAGCCGACCGGGTCCTGGGAGACCTACCGGGACGTGACCACGGCCCTCACCCGCCCGCCCGCCACGAGCACCACCCTCTACCTCGTCTTCAAGGGCAGCGGCAGCGCCGCCCTCTACGACGTGGACGACTTCACCTTCACCACCGGCTGAGCCACCCGGCTGACACCCTCGCCGACCGGGGCGTACGGGCCGCGCAGCACAGCGGCCCGTACGCCCCGCCGGAGGAAGGACACCCCATGCACCCCTCCGCACGCCGCCTGGGCATCACCGCCGCCACGGCCGCCGCCCTGCTCGCCACCATGGCCCTGCCCGGCGCCGCCGCACCCGCCCGGCACCACGACACCGGCCGCGTCCTGGTCTTCTCCAAGACCGCGGGCTTCCGGCACGACTCCATCCCCGACGGCATCGCCGCCCTGCGGGAACTGGGCAACGCCGGCTCTCTCCCGGTCGACGCCACCGAGTCCGCGGACGCGTTCACGCCCGGCAACCTCGCCCGCTACGACGCCGTCGTCTTCCTGTCGACCACCGGCGACGTCCTCGACGACACCCAGCAGAAGGCGTTCGAGGACTATGTCGCCGACGGGGGCGGATACCTCGGTATCCACGCCGCCGCCGACACCGAGTACGACTGGCCCTTCTACGGCGGGCTCGTCGGCGCCTACTTCCAGTCGCATCCGGCCGTCCAGCCCGCCACGGTCCGGGTCGAGGACCGCCGCAACCCGGCGACCGCGCACCTTCCGGACGCCTGGGAGCGCACCGACGAGTGGTACAACTACCGCACCAACCCCCGTGCGCAGGCCCATGTCCTCGCCTCCCTCGACGAGACGACCTACACGGGCGGCACCATGAAGGGCGACCATCCGATCGCCTGGTGCCAGAGCTACGGCGGCGGGCGCGCCTTCTACACCGGGGGCGGCCACACCAAGGAGTCCTACGCGGACCCGGCGTTCCGTGCCCATCTGCTCGGCGGCCTGAAGTACGCCGCGGGGAAGGCCATCGCCGACTGCCGGCCGCGCACCGGCCACCGGCCGATCTTCAACGGCCGGACCCTGGACGGATGGAAGCAGGCCGGGCCCGGAGGGTTCACCGTCGAGAACGGCACGCTGGTCTCCGAGGGCGGCATGGGCCTGCTCTGGTACCAGGCCAAGGAGCTGGGGTCGTACTCCCTCAAGCTCGACTGGAAGATGCAGGGCGACGACAACTCCGGGGTCTTCGTGGGCTTCCCGGCCTCCGACGACCCCTGGTCGGCCGTCGACAAGGGCTACGAGATCCAGATCGACGCCACGGACGCGCCGGACCGCACCACGGGCGCCGTCTACTCCTTCCAGTCCGCCGACCTCGAGGCCCGCGACCGGGCCCTGCGGCCGCCCGGTCAGTGGAACTCGTACGAGATCAAGGTCCAGGGCGAGCGCCTGCGGGTGTATCTCAACGGAGTCGAGATCAACGACTTCACCAACAAGGACCCCGACCGCAGCCTGACCGACGGCTACCTCGGTCTCCAGAACCACGGCGCCGATGACCACGTGGCGTTCCGCAACATCCGGCTCAAGGAGCCGGCCGCCCCGGCGGGCGGCGCGGCCGAGCGGAACAGGGGGACGAAATGACGGCCGCCGGCCCGACCACGGACACGGCCGACGGAAGCGGCCGCACCGAACCCACCCGCCGCACCGAGCCCACTCGCCGCACCGAGCCCACTCGCCTCATCGAGCCCACCCGCCTTACCGGGCCCACCCGCCATACCGGCGTCTGGCTCATCGGCGCCCGCGGCTCCGTCGCCACCACCGTGATCGCCGGCTGCGCCGCCCTCACCGCCGGTCTGCACCGTCCCACCGGCATGGTCACCGAATCCGCCCCCTTCACCGACCCCCCTGTCCCCGCCCTCCCCGCCCTCTCCGCCCTGGTCTTCGGCGGCCACGACACCCTCTCCTGCCCGCTGACCAAACGGGCCGAGGAACTCGCCGCCGGCGGCGTCCTGCCGTACGGCCTGCCGCAGGCCGTACACGCCGAACTCACCGCCGCCGACGCCGCGATCCGGCCCGGCGGCCCTCAGGCGGGCGACACCCGCACCGACGCCGAACTCATCAGCGCCTTCGCCGCCGACCTCCGGGCCTTCCGCCGCGACCACCACCTCGACCGGACCGTCGTCATCAACGTCGCCAGCACGGAACCGGCCCCCGCCGACCCGCACGGCGACCGGCTCCCGGCCAGCTCCCTCTACGCCTACGCCGCCCTGCGCGCGGGCTGCCCGTACCTCAATTTCACGCCCTCCACCGGCCTGCACCACCCCCTCCTCCAGGAGATGGCCACGGTCAGCGGACTGCCGTACGCGGGCCGCGACGGCAAGACGGGGCAGACCCTGCTGCGCTCCGTCCTCGCCCCGATGTTCGCCCAGCGGGCACTCGCCGTACGGGCCTGGTCCGGCATCAACCTCCTCGGCGGCGGCGACGGCGCGGCCCTCGCCGATCCGGGTGCCGCGGCCGCCAAGAACGCCGGCAAGGCCCGGGTCCTGGCCGACACCCTCGGCGAACTGCCCGCGGGCGACCTGCACATCGACAACGTGCCGGCGCTCGGCGACTGGAAGACCGCCTGGGACCACATCGCCTTCGACGGTTTCCTCGGCAGCCGTATGACCCTTCAGACCACCTGGCAGGGCTGCGACTCCGCACTCGCCGCCCCCCTCGTCCTCGATCTGGCCCGCCTCCTGGCCGCCGCCCACACCGTCGGGCTGTCCGGTCCGCAACCCGCCCTCGGCTTCTACTTCAAGGACCCGGACGGCGGCCCGGCCGCGCTCGCCGAGCAATACGCCGCGCTCGTCGAGTACGCCGAACTGCTGCGGAACGGGACGCCGTCATGAGCCCGGTGAACGGGCCGGGCCGATCACCGGAGGGAAAGGGAGGGATGGCCGGGCGGAAGCCTGGGTATGTTCCTGAGCTGGGACCGGGGCAGCGCCTCGGCCCCAGGGCCGGCCGAGCGCCGCGCCCCATGAAGAACGGCCCGGTGGCGGGTTCTGTGGGGGATCCTGCCACCGGGCGTGTTCGTACGGGGGACGCCGGTCCCACGGGTGTCGGCGGGCGTACGGGCGCCGACGGGCGTATGGGCGCCGGGGGAGCCGCGGGTTCCGGCGGGGCCACGGGAGATACGGGCGACGCCGGCGCAGGTGCCGCCGCCAACGCCAACGCCAACGGCAACGCCAACGGCACGGGCCGGGCCTGGGCCGAACTCCTTCGTGTCTCAGCCCTCTTCAGCGTCCCCGGCGATCTGCTCGCGGGCGCCACCGCCGCCGGCCACCGCCCGAACCACCGCACCGCGCTCGCCACATGCGCCTCCCTGTGCCTCTACGAGGCCGGTATGGCGCTCAACGACTGGGCCGACCGCGATATCGACGCCGTCGAACGCCCCGGCCGCCCGATCCCGTCCGGCCGGATCGCACCGGCCGCCGCCCTCACCGCGGCCGGTGGCCTGACCGTCGCCGGACTCGCCCTCGCCGCGGCGGCGAGCCGCCCCGCCCTGCTCACCGCGACCGCCCTCGCGGCCACGGTCTGGGCCTACGACCTGCACCTCAAGAACACCCCCGTGGGCCCGGCCGCCATGGCCTGCGCCCGCTCCCTGGACCTGCTCCAGGGAGCCGTCGCCACCGCTCCACCGGGCACCACGCGACCGCGGCCACCGCTCGTCGCCGACCGTACCGGCCCCCCGTATCCCTCCGGAGCCGCCCGGTCCGCCCGCGCGGCGCTGCCCTCCGCGCTGCTGCTCGGCGCCCACACCCTCGCCGTCACCACCGTCTCGCGCCGCGAGGCCCAGGGCAGTTCATCAGCCCTGCCGCTGGCCGGGCTGGCGGCGGTCGCCGCGGTGGCGGGTGCGGCGGCGGGCGCGGACAGGGGCGGCCGGATCCGGAGCCGGAGCGAGATGCGGAGTGAGAGCGGGAGCCGTGTCCGTCCTGCCGCGTATCGCCCGGCTGCGCATCGGCCGGCCGCGGGCCGCCCGTCTGCGGGCAGTCCGGCAGCGGACCGCCCTGCCGGGGGCCGCCCGTCTGCGGACCGTCCGGCCGCCCCGGCCCCTTCCCCCGTCACCGCCGCCCTGCTCGCCGGGTACGGAGCCACCGCCGCCCGCCCGCTCCTCCACGCGGTCCTCAATCCCTCGCCGTACTTCCTCCAGCGCGCCGTCGGCGGCGGTATCCGCGCCATGATCCCGCTCCAGGCGGCGCTCACCGCCCGCGCCGGCGCACCCCGTACCGCGGCCGCCCTGCTCGCGCTGATCCCCGCCGCCCGGCGCCTGTCCCGAAAGGTCAGCCCGACATGACCTCGACGACGACCACCCCGTTGCGGCTGGCCTACGGCACCAACGGTCTCACCGACCTCCGCCTCAACGATGCCCTCGCCCTCCTCGCCGACCTCGGCTACGACGGGGTGTCCCTGACCCTGGACCATATGCACCTCGACCCGCTCGCCCCTGGGCTGGCGGCCCGCACCGCCGATGTCGCCCGCCGGCTCGGCGAGTTGGGGCTCTCCGTGGCCGTCGAGACGGGCGCGCGGTACGTCCTGGACCCTTACCGCAAACACCACCCCACGCTTCTCGACCCGGACCCGGAGGCCCGTGCGGCCCGTACCGGTCTGCTGTGCACCGCCGTCCGTGTCGCCGCCGACCTGGGGGCGCGGGCCGTCCACTGTTTCAGCGGCGTCCGCCCGGACGTCACCTCCGAGGACACCGCCTGGCATCGCCTCGCCGGCTCCCTCGGTCCGGTCCTCGAAGCCGCCGCCGACGCCCGGCTGCCGCTCGTCCTGGAGCCCGAGCCCGGCCACCTCGTCTCCGATCTCGCGAACTTCCACTACCTCCGTGCCGTACTCGGCGGGCCGCAGGCGTCGCTGCTCGGTCTCACCCTGGACATCGGCCACTGCCAGTGCCTGGAGCCCGATCCGCCCGCCACCTGTGTACGGGCCGCGGCGCCATGGCTGCGGCATGTGCAGATCGAGGACATGCGGCGGGGCGTCCACGAACATCTGCCGTTCGGTGCCGGGGAGATCGACTTCCCACCGGTCCTGGACGCCCTGAAGGACGTCGGCTACCAGGGCCTGGTCAGCGTCGAACTGCCCCGCCATTCCCACGTCGGCCCCCAACTCGCCGCATCCTCCCTGGACTTCCTCCGAACCGCGCAACACCAACTCACTGCAGGGCAGCCCACCGCCCCACAGCGCGCCGCCGTACGGAGCTCCGCCGAACAGCACACCGCGCCACAAGGCCCCGCCGAGCAGCACAACGCGCCTCAACTCCCTGCCGAACAGCACAACTCGCCTCAACTCCCTGCCGAACAGCACCGAGCGACCCCGCCGAAGCACCCCACCGGCCCCGCCGCCCCCCGGGGAGCCACCCCGTGCTGACCCCCGAACAGCGCCTCGACCACCTCCACACCTCTCTGCGCGCCCGCCTCGACGCCCCCGCCCGCACCTGGCTCAGCACAGCGCTCACCGAGGCAGCGCAGGGCGCCGAACCCACCCCGGCAGCTGGTGTACCACCCGCCTGGGAGATGCGGTTCGCCTCGGCCGGGCGGTGCTGCACCCGGCGTGAGCCGCCGCACGAGCCGGACCCGGAAGCCGCCGAGGCGGCTCGTGTGCTCATGCTGTGCACGGCCCGCGCCGACGCCCCGACCGTCACCCGGGTCGCTGCGCACGGCACGGCCGCCGAACGCCGTGCCGTGCTGCTGGCCCTGCCGTACCTGGAGCTCGGCCCGGCCGCCACGCCGCTCGTCGAGGATGCGCTGCGGACGAACGACACCTGGCTGGTAGCGGCCGCCGTCGGGCCGTACGCCGCCCGCTACCTCGACGCCCACGCCTGGCGGCACGCCGTCTTGAAGTGCCTTTTCACGGGCGTCCCCCTGTCAGCCGTGGCCGGGCTCGCCCCACGCGCGCGGGGCGATGCCGAACTAGCCCGGATGCTCCGCGACTACGCCCGCGAGCGCACCGCCGCCGGCCGTGCCCTCCCCGACGATCTCCGCCGCGCCCTGGCCCTCACCGAACCCACCCCAGCTCCCCGCACCCCCGTCGGACGATCCCCCGCTCACCACAACCCCACCGAGCCCCAGGCCCCTACACAGCCTTAGCCCTTCCACAGAGCCCTATCCCTTCCACAGAGCCGTAGCCCTCCCACAGAGCCTTAGCCCCCCGAGGGCCCTCACCCCATGCCCCCTCCCCCACCCACCCCCTCACCCCCAAGCCCCCTCCCCCCACCAAGAAGCCCTGGCCCCCCACCCCCGCGAGGAGTCCCGATGCGCATCTTCGACCCGCACATCCACATGACCTCCCGCACCACCGACGACTACGAGGCGATGTACGCCGCCGGCGTCCGGGCCGTCGTCGAGCCCTCCTTCTGGCTGGGGCAGCCCCGCACCTCGCCCGCCGCCTTCTTCGACTACTTCGACTCCCTCCTCGGCTGGGAACCCTTCCGCGCCGCCCAGTACGGCATCGCTCACCACTGCACGCTGGCCCTCAACCCCAAGGAAGCCAACGACCCCCGCTGCACCCCCGTCCTCGACGCCCTGCCCCGCTACCTCGTCAAGGATGCGGTCGTCGCCGTCGGTGAGATCGGCTACGACTCCATGACCCCCGCCGAGGACACCGCCCTCGCCGCCCAGCTCCAGCTCGCGGCCGACCACGGCCTGCCGGCACTCGTCCACACCCCCCATCGCGACAAGGCCGCCGGGCTCCGCCGCACCCTGGACGTGCTGCGCGAATCCGCCCTCGCCCCCGAGCGCGTCGTCCTCGACCACCTCAATGAGACAACCGTAGGCGCGGCCACTGAGAGTGGCTGCTGGCTGGGCTTTTCCCTCTACCCCGACACCAAGATGACCCCCGACCGCATGGTGCGGATCCTGCGGCTGCACGGCACCGAACGGGTCCTGGTCAACTCCGCGGCGGACTGGGGCCGCAGCGACCCGCTCAAGACCCGAGAGGCCGGCGACGCGATGCTCGCGGCCGGCTTCAGCGAGGACGAGGTCGACCAGGTGCTGTGGCGCAACCCCGCCGCCTTCTACGGACAGAGCGGCCGGCTGAACCTGAACAGCCCCCGGCCGCCCGGGGCGCTGCACGAGGGCAACTCCCTCCTCCGCGGCGGGGAATGAGGAGGTCCGGCCACCATGCGCTTCCGCCACCCCGACGGGTCCACCGTCCATCTCGCCTACTGCACCAATGTCCACCCCGCCGAGACCCTCGACGGCGTCCTCGCCCAGCTGCGCGACCACTGCGCCCCGGTCCGCAAGCGCCTGGGCCGGGACCGCCTGGGCATCGGACTCTGGCTCGCCAGGGACGCCGCCCGTGCCCTCACCGCCGACCCCGCCGCACTGCGCCGCCTCCGCCGGGAGCTCGACACCCTCGGCCTGGAGGTCGTCACGCTCAACGGCTTCCCCTACGAAGGGTTCGGCGACCAGCGGGTCAAGTACCGCGTGTACCGGCCCGATTGGACGGAACCCGCCCGACTCGACCACACCACCGACCTGGCGCGGCTGCTGACCGCCCTGCTCCCCGACGACGCGGCCGAGGGCACCATCTCCACCCTCCCGCTCGCCTGGCGCACCGACTTCGACCCGGCCCGCGGGGCCGCCGACCGCCGCGGCACCGTCCTGGAGGCGCTGCGCACCCTCGCCGGCCGGCTGGACGCCCTCGAAGAACTCACCGGCCGCTCGGTCCGCATCGGCCTGGAGCCGGAGCCCGGCTGCCTCATCGAGACCACCGCCGATGCCATCGGCCCCGTCACCGCCCTGCGCCGGGACCCCTCAGCAGCGGGACGCCACCCCCGTATCGGCCTCTGCCTCGACACCTGCCACCTCGCCACCTCCTTCGAGGACCCCCACGAAGCGCTCGCCGCGCTGCACCGCGCCGCCGTGCCGATCGTCAAGTCCCAGCTCTCCGCCGCCCTGCACGCCGAACACCCCGGGCACACCGCCGTACGCACTGCCCTCAGCGCCTTCGCCGAGCCCCGCTTCCTCCACCAGACCCGCACCCGCGGCCCCCAGGGCGCGCTTTTGGCCACCGACGACCTCGACGAGGCACTCGCCGAGGACACCGGGCTGCCCACGAACCACCCCTGGCGCGCCCATTTCCATGTGCCGCTGCACGCCCCGCCCCAGCCGCCGCTCACCTCCACCATGGTGGTCCTCCAGGACGCCCTCGCGCTCCTGGTCGGCGGACCGGCCCCGCGCACCCACCACCTGGAGGTGGAGACCTACACGTGGCAGGCCCTGCCCCCCGAGCTGCGGCCGCGCACCCGCGGCCGGCTCATCGACGGCATCGCCGCCGAACTCGCCCTGGCCCGCGACCTGCTGACCGATCTCGGCCTCAAGGAGCTGCCGTGACAGGACCGACGCACCCCACCCCGGACCCCGCCCCCGGCCGGCGCCTGCTGGTCCTCGACGTCGTCGGCCTCACCCCGCGCCTGCTGACTCATATGCCGCGGCTCTCCGCGCTCGCCGAAGCCGGGGCGTACCGCCCGCTCGGCACGGTGCTGCCCGCCGTCACCTGCACCGTCCAGTCGACCTTTCTGACGGGGACGACACCCGCAGGCCACGGCATCGTGGGCAACGGCTGGTACTTCCGCGACCTCGGCGAGGTCCACCTCTGGCGGCAGCACAACGCGCTGGTCGGCGGGGACAAGATCTGGGACGCCGCGCGCCGTGCGCGCCCCGGTTACACCGTCGCCAATGTCTGCTGGTGGTACGCGATGGGCGCGGACACCGACTGGACCGTGACGCCCCGCCCCATCTACTACGCCGACGGCCGCAAGGAACCCGACTGCTACACCCGGCCGCCCGACCTGCACGACGAACTCACCGAACTGCTCGGCCCGTTCCCCCTCTTCACCTACTGGGGGCCGACCGCCTCGCTCGCCTCCTCCCAGTGGATCACCGAGGCCACCCGCCACCTGCACCGCACCCGCCGGCCCGATCTCACCCTCTGCTACCTCCCGCACCTCGACTACGACCTCCAGCGCTACGGCCCCGACGACCCCCGCTCGCACGCCGCCGCCACCGCACTCGACACCGTCCTCGCCCCGCTGCTGGACGATGCCCGCGCCGCCGGCACCACCGTCGTCGCGCTGTCCGAGTACGGCATCACCCGGGTGCGCCGCCCCGTCGACATCAACCGCGCGCTGCGCCGGGCCGGACTGCTGGAGGTGCACACCCAGGACGGGATGGAGTATCTCGACCCGGCCGCCTCCCGTGCGTTCGCGGTCGCCGACCACCAGATCGCGCACGTCTACGTCCGGCGCCCCGCGGACCTCACCGCGACCCGCGAGGCGCTCTCCGGCCTCCCCGGGCTCGGGCAACTCCTCGACGACGAGGGCAAGAAGGAATGCGGCCTCGACCATCCGCGGGCCGGTGACCTCGTCGCGCTGGCCGAGCCCGACGCCTGGTTCACGTACTACTACTGGCTCGACGACGCCCGCGCGCCCGACTTCGCCCGGCTCGTCGAGATCCACCGCAAACCCGGCTACGACCCGGCCGAACTCTTCATGGACCCGCGCGACCCGTACGTGCGCCTCCGCGCCGCGGCCGCGCTCGCCCGCAAGAAGACCGGGATGCGCTACCGGATGGCGGTCGTCCCGCTCGACCCCGAGCCGGTCCGCGGCAGCCACGGACTGCTGCCCGCCGGCCCCGCCGACGGCCCCGTCCTCATCTGCTCACAGCCGGACGTCCTGCCCGCGGCTCCCGCCGCCACCGACGTGAAGCCGCTGTTGCTGCGCCTCGCCGGCCTCACCTGAGCCGCTCCGGACCCCCAAGTCCCGCCACCCCCCAGACCTTCCCGAGGAGCCCACCATGACGTACGACCCCGAGCGCACCCGCGACCTCGCCCGGAAGCTCGCCCGCCGCAGATTCCTCGGCGTCGCCGCCGGCACCACCGCCGCGGCCCTGCTCGGCGCGCGGACCGCCGCCGCCGAGCCTGCGGCCGCCCCCGCGGCACACGGCCGGCGCCGGCTGCTGCCACCCGGCAGGCTCGGCATCCAGCTCTACACCCTGCGCGACCAGACCGGATCGCTGGGCTTCGCCCGGGTCTTCGAGGAACTCGCCCGCTACCACTACGACGAGGTCGAGTTCGCCGGCTACACCCAGGGCAGCGCGGGCGCCATCAGCCTCGCCCAGCTCAAGCGCCTGATGCGGGACAACGGCCTGCGCGGCGTCGGCAGCCACGTCGGCTACTCCTCCACCGACCCCAAGGCGTACACCTTCGCCACCCAGCTGACCCAGGTCCTCGACGACGCCGAGGCGCTCGGCCTGCCGCACATCGGCACCCCCTCCAGCCCGGACCGCTACGGCAACACGGTCGACGCCTGGAAGCGCGCCGCCGAGGAATTCAACACCTACGGTGCCGCCGCGAAGGCCCGTGGGATGCGCTTCTACCACCACAACCACGCCGAAGAATTCTCCTTCGCCACCGACAACCCGCGCGTGCGCCTCTATGACGTGCTGCTCGCCGAGACCGACCCCGAACTGGTCTTCCTGGAGATGGACATCTACTGGGCGTATGTCGCGCAGTACCGCTTCTCACGACGGCCCGACGGCACCCCCGCCCCCTTCGAACCGCTCGACTACGTGCTGAAGGCCCCGCACCGCTATCCGCTCTTCCACGTCAAGGACGGGGAGCACGACACCGCCGCCCAGGACGGCTACCACATGACCGATGTCGGCGACGGCGATATCGACTACGGGCGATTTCTGGCCACCGTGTACCGCCGCAACGGCCACGGCCACCGCGACCACCACTGGATCGTCGAGCGCGATGACGCCGTCGATCCGGCCGCCAACCCGGCCGGTTCGCTGTCCACCGCCGCCCGCTCCGCCCGCCACCTCCGTCACCTGCGGGGGTAGCCGGACGTACCACCGCGCGGAGAGCCGTGCGCAGCGCGCCGATGCCGACGGGGCGGCACGTGGGACCGGCACCCCCGCGCGGACGCCCCGCGGACCGCTCCGGCCGGTCGGGCTTCCGCGCTCCGGCCGGTCGGCTTTCCCCCTCCGGCCGGATCGGGGCCCCTCCGGTCCGATCCGCGAGACCGGCCCTGCGCCCCGGCACCGGCCGGGTAATGTGCTCCCGATCAAGAATGAAGCAGCACCAGCACCAGCACCAGCACGACACCGCACCAGGCACCGACCGATCACGAATGGCGAGACGCACATGAGCGAGGGGACAGCACCGGCGGCCGGCGAAGCGGCCGCCATCGCCGACCAGGCGGCCCGTGAACGGCTGAGCTATCTGCGCGGCAGCATCGACAATCTGGACGCCGCCCTGGTGCATCTGCTCGCCGAGCGCTTCAAGTGCACCCAGCAGGTCGGCGAGCTCAAGGCCCGGCACAGCCTGCCGCCCGCCGACCCGGCCCGTGAGGCCGCGCAGATCGAGCGGCTGCGCCGGCTGGCCGAGGACGCCAAGCTGGATCCGGCCTTCGCCGAGAAGTTCCTCAACTTCATCATCGGGGAGGTCGTCCGCCACCACCGGGCGATCGCCGACCGTACGCAGGAGACCGGGGAGCCCGCCGCCGGCTGAACCCGTACGCACGACGGACGAGGGTGGGCGGGCGCCATCGCGGCGCCGCCCACCCTCGTCGTGCAGCAGGCAGGGGGAAGTCCGTGACAGCCAGGCCGCGTTGGCGCCGCCTACCGGGAGCGCCGACGGTCCGCGGCAGGCCCGCCCCGCTACGGCGGGCCACGCGGTCGCCTCACCCGGGTGGCCCCGTCGCCCGCACCGAGTGACACTCGCCATACCTGACGCCGGACCGTCCCGCAGTGCCCCCATGCCCCACTACCGTCCAGTAACACGGTTCCTCCGGGAGCCGCCCGAGCGCCACCACCCTGCCCCTCCGGCCGTGCACCGAGAGCGGAGACAAACGATGGCCCCCAGCACCGAATCCAGCTCGAATCCGTCGTGGAACGCGCGCACCACACCCGCACCGACGCTCCTCCTCAAACCCGGAACGTCCTGGCAGGACGCCTGGCAGCGCAGCCTGGCCGCGGCCCCCGAAGCCTTCCGCGACGACCAGGCCCTCAACCTCTGGGCCGCTGCCTGGCACCCGGACGGCGACCCGCTGCCCGCCACCAGCCCCGTCGACGGCACCCCCATCGCCGGCCCGCCCCGCCTCGACGCGGACGCCGCGCTGCACGCCGTACGGGCCTCCCTCGACCAGCACCGGGCCTGGCGCCATGTCCCGTTGACCGAACGCAAGGCCCGGATCAACGCCACCCTCGACGCGCTGACCGAGCACCGCGAACTGCTCGCACTGCTGCTCGTCTGGGAGATCGGCAAGCCCTGGAAGCTCGCGCAGGCCGATGTCGACCGAGCCATCGACGGCGTCCGCTGGTACGTCGCCGAGATCGACCGGATGCTCGCCGACCGCACGCCGCTGCCCGGCCCGGTCAGCAACATCGCCAGCTGGAACTACCCGATGTCGGTGCTGATCCACGCGATGCTCGTCCAGGCGCTGGCCGGCAACGCGGTGATCGCGAAGACCCCCACCGACGGCGGGCTGGTCTGTCTCACCCTCGCCTGCGCCCTCGCCGCCCGTGAGGGGGTCCCGGCCACCCTCGTCAGCGGCAGCGGCAAAGAGCTCTCGCCGTCCCTCGTGCGCTCGCCGGAGATCGGCTGTGTCTCCTTCGTCGGCGGCCGGGACACCGGCGCCCGCGTCGCCACCGCCGTCGCCGACCTCGGCAAACGCCACATCCTCGAACAAGAGGGCCTCAACACCTGGGGCATCTGGAACTTCAGCGACTGGCAGTCCCTGACCCCGCTGGTGCGCAAGACCTTCGACTACGCCAAGCAGCGCTGCACCGCCTACCCCCGCTTCGTCGTGCAGCGCGAGGCCTTCGCCGACTTCCTCGCCGCGTACCTCCCGGCCGTCCGCAGCGTCCGGTTCGGCCACCCCCTGGCCGTCGCCGACCCCGCCGAGCCGCTCCCCGAACTCGACTTCGGCCCGCTGATCAACGCCGCCAAGGCCAAGGAACTCGCCGACCTCACCACCGAGGCGATCTCCCGCGGCGCCGTCCCGCTGCACCGCGGCAGCCTCGCCGAAGGCCGCTTCCTGCCGTCCCAGGACACCTCGGCGTACCTCCCGCCCACCACCCTCCTGGCCCCGCCCTCCTCTTCCCCGCTCCACCACGCCGAGCCGTTCGGCCCCGTCGACACCCTCGTCCTCGTCGACACCGAGGCCGAACTCCTCGCCGCCATGAACGCCAGCAACGGCGCCCTGGTCGCCAGCCTCTCCTGCGACGACAAGGAGAGCTACGACCGTCTCGTCCCGCAGATCCGCGCGTTCAAGGTCGGCCACGGCAAGCCCCGCTCCCGCGGTGACCGCGACGAGCTCTTCGGCGGCTTCGGCAACTCCTGGAGCGGCGCGTTCGTCGGCGGCGAACTCCTCGTCCGCGCGGTGACCGAGGGCCCGCCGTCCGAACGTCTGCCGGGCAACTTCCCCGACTATCACCTGATGCCGTAACCAGGGCGCAGCACCGGCGGCCCTAGCCGATCCCCTGCCGGTCGGGGTGCGAGGCGAACCGCCGGTCCGCCGCGGCCGGCACCGTACGCTCCACCGCCTGCAACAGGAGCGTGCGATGCCGCCGCAGCGGCCCCTGCCGCCGCTCCGGCGCGAGCAGCAGCAGATCGTCGATCCCGGCCAGGATCCGCCGGCTCACCTGCGGGCTGTGCACCGCGGCCGCCCGGACCTCGGTCAGCCCCAGGTCCACCAGATCCGTCCAGCCCGGAACGTTCTGCACCAGCCGCACCACACCCCGCCGATCGCGGTGGTGCACCGTCCCGAGCGGCCGCCGCACCACCGCCGCCAGAATCTGCACGATCCGGTCCAGGCACTGCACGGCCGTGGTCGGATCGTTCACCGCCGGCGACAAGGCCCGCAGCGCGATGTCCGACAGCTGGCGCAGCCCGAGCCCGAGATCCTGGTGAAAGGTGCGCTCCACGCCCACCGACACGGTGTACCGCAGCGCCCACCGCGGCGGCGGTGCCCCGCCGTGCACCGCGAGCACCGGCGTTCCCGGCAGCACGAAGTCCCCGATCCGCGGAATCAGCCGCAGGACCACTCCCTGCCGCCGCGCCACCCGCACCAGCCGTGCCACATGCACATCCAGGAGGACCCCGGCCCGCCCCGCGTGCGCAATGCGCGCCACCTCGGGCGGCAGGGAGGCCCCGTCCTCCCCGACCTCCCCACCGGTGCCCTGCCGCGCCAGCATCCGCAGCGTCTCCCGGGTGATCCGGAAGACCACCGGCCCCACCTGCATCAGCCGCAAGGTGGCAGACACATACGCGATGAAGAGGATCAGGCTGAGTGCCACCAACACCATCGTCAGCAGGCTCTGCACCACCGGCACCGACGTGACCTGCCGGGCATCGGTCTCGCTCTCGTACGAGGTGAGCACCAGCAGGGAGAACAGGAAGGTCGCCAGAAACACCGTGAGCGTGATCTTGCTGATCCGGCTCCGGATGAAGATCCGCACCACTCGCGGCGTGAGCTGGCCACTCGCCATCTGCACCGCGACCAGCGAGATGCTGAAGACCACACCGATGAAGGTCATCATCGCCGAGCTGACCGTCGTCACGATCGTCTTGGTGTCGTCGGCGATCGAGACCAGTTCCCTGACCGCCGCGTACGCGTGCGCCCGCTGGAGCGCCGCGATGATCTCGGAGTCGAGCGTCGCGGCCGCCCACCACAGCAGCAACGCGCATGCCAGCCCCGCCGTCGGCGCGAACCAGAAGGTGTCCCGCAGATGCTCCCGCAGTGGCGAAAGCGCCCGTGGCCTGCGCGGACCACCGATATGCGCGACATGTCCCTCATTGCCCATAAATCGAGGTTATGTGGGCGACGGATACGCAGGTGAAAGGCACTCCGAAACCTTGGTATTGTTGTCCATGTCGCCGCGGGGAACGCCCCGCGAAGATCACACCTAGTCCGGGTGGCGGAATGGCAGACGCGCTAGCTTGAGGTGCTAGTGCCCTTTATCGGGCGTGGGGGTTCAAGTCCCCCCTCGGACACCAGCGAAAACCCCTGTTGATCAGGGGTTTTTTGCGTTCCCGGGCAGTGGCGTAAAAAAATGCCCGAAATGACTGTCTCATCCAGTTTCTTCGGGAGTATCCTGAGATCAGGCCTACGGGGCGAGCGAGGGAGTTCGACTGGACCGGCCTCGGGGAAGGGAGCTCTGGCTCTCGCCGAGGACAAGAAGAAAAGTCGGGCTGAGAGGCCGAAAGGTCACAGGACCGGACGGCGACCCCTAGCACCTGATTCGGACAATGCCGGCGAAGGGAGCCCACCTCGTAGGCCGTGGATGTGTGAGTGGCCCCGCCCGCGGGCGGGGCTTTCGCATGGACGCAGCGGGCGCCCCTACCGGGTGCCCCTGATCATGTCCGCACACTTCTCCCCGATCATCATCGTGGTGATGCAGGGATTCACGGCCGGCAGGAACGGCATCACCGAACCGTCGGCCACCCGCAGACCGGTCACGCCCTTGACCCGCAGCTGGGGGTCGAGCGGCGTCGCCCGGTCGTCGGGGGCGCCCATCTGCACGGTGCAGGCGGGGTGGTAGACCGTGTTGTGCGTGGTGCGGATGTACTCGAACAGCTCGGCGTCGGACCGGGTGGACGGGCCGGGGGCGAGTTCGGTGCCGGCCCAGTCGGCCATGGGCGTCTGGGAGATGATCTCGCGGGCCAGGCGCAGGCCGTGGGTCATGACGCGGATGTCGTGCTCATGGGTGAAGTAGCGCGGGTCGACCTCGGGCTTGTCGCGGAAGTCGCGGGTGCGCAGCCGCACCGTGCCCAGTGAGCGGGCCCGGGTGACGTTCGGGGTGAGGCAGAAGGCGTTCTCCGAGGTGGGGTAGCCGCGGCGGTAGGTGTTCATGTCGAAGGGCACGGAACCGTAGTGGAACATCAGGTCCGGGCGGTCGAGGCCGGGTTCGGTGTCGGCGAAGATGCCGATCTCCCACCATTGGGTGGACGAGCTGACCATGGGCTGCTTGGCGTCCCACATGATCACGCCCTCCGGATGGTCCTGGAGGTAGGAGCCGACGCCGGGGGAGTCGATGACCGGGTCGATACCGGTGGCACGCAGATGGCCGGCCGGGCCGACGCCGGAGAGCATGAGGAGTTTCGGGGAATCGATGGCGCCGCAGGAGACGATGGTCTCGCGGCGGGCGTTGACGGTGCGGCTGTGGATCAGGTCGGGCGCGAGATGGTCCACACCGGTGCAGCGCCGGGAGGAGTCGAAGTTCAGGTGCTTGACCTGGACCCCCGTGCGCACGTCGAGGTTCTTGCGGGTGCCCATGACGGGGTGGAGGTAGGACACCGAGGCGGAGGAACGGGTGCCGTCCGGGCGGCAGTTGATCTGGAACCAGTTCGCGCCCCGGACGACGGTCCGGCCGGTGTTGAACGGCGTGGTCGGGATGCCGGCTGCCGCGCAGGCCTCCAGGAGGGCCACACCGCACGGGTCGTTCGGCGGGATGGTGCGCAGGGTCACCGGGCCGTTGCGGCCGTGGTGGTCGCCGGGGGCGTCGTTGGTCTCCAGCCGCTGGAAGAGCGGGAAGCAGTCGGCCGCACCCCAGCCCGTACAGCCCATCGCGGCCCATTCGTCCAGGTCCTCGGCGGGGGTCCAGAAGGCGATACAGGAGTTGTGCGAGGAGCAGCCGCCGAGCACCTTGGCGCGGGCGTGCCGCATGAAGCTGTTGCCGTTCTCCTGCGGTTCGACCGGGTAGTCCCAGTCGTAGCCGGACTCCAGCAGCCCCATCCAGCGGTCCAGGCGCAGCACGTTCTCGTCACCGACGTCGGAGGGGCCGGCCTCCAGGAGGCAGACGGTGACGGCGGGGTCCTCGCTGAGCCGGGCGGCCACGACGGCGCCGGCCGTGCCGCCGCCGACCACGACGTAGTCGAACTCGTCCACAGGGGCCTCTCGGGACATGGCGGCGTCTCCAGATCAGGGGGTGGGGGTGCTGCTGTCGCCCGGGCTGCCGATGTCGGGGGTGACGGCGGCGTGGGTGGCCAGCACGCCCGTGCGCTTGCGCTGGACGAACCAGTAGTAGGCGAAGCCACCGATCGCCACGACACCGATGAACAAGAAGGCGCCCCAGCGCAGATACCAGTGCTGGGGGCCGGTCGCGTTGTACACCGCGGCACGCGGCCAGGCGAGGTTGAGGGACATCCCGAAGCCCCAGAGCACGGCGAGGACGTTCACCGGGACGCCGAACCTGCCCAGCGAGAACTTTCCCTTGGCCGGCGTCCAGTTGCCGCGCAGCCGTTGGACCAGCATCGGCAGGGTGACCGCGAGATACGCCAGATAGATCATGATGATCGCGATGCTGGTGATCACCGAGAAGATCTGCGGCTGGTTCACGTTGATGAGGAGGATGGCGATCGCCACCAGGCCGATGACGACGGCCGGCAGCACCGGTGTCTGGAAGCGCGGGCTGACCTTGGCGAGCAGGGAGGCGGCCGGGAGGTTGTTGTCCCGGGCCATCGCGAACGCCAGCCGGATGCCGGCGGTGTGCACGGCCAGCTCGCACACGGTGATCGCAATGACCACACACCAGAGCACGATCTGCCCGATGGTCGAGCCGAGCGTGGAGAGCACCACGAATTGCAGGCCGTCCACGGACAGTTCCTTGGAGTGCAGATCGGGCACGGAGAGCAGGGCGAAGAGGAGGATCAGACCGCCGATGAGGAAGGACGCGATCAGTGCCCGCAGGATGGCGCGGGGCGCGTTGCGGCCGGGGTCCTTGGACTCCTCACCGAGCGAAGAGGCGGTGTCGAAGCCGTACATGACATACGCCGAGGCCAGTGACGCGGTCAGGAACGCGCCGAAGTAGCCGAGGCTCTCGCCGCTGCCCAGACCGAAGGTGTTGACCACCACGCCGGGGCCGCGGGTGACGTGCGCGGCGAGCAGAATGACCAGAACGATGGCGGCGATCAGCTCGATCGCCACGCCCGCGGAGTTGATCCGCGCCATCAGCTTGACGCCGAAGGCGTTGACCAGGGTGGTGAAGGCGATCAGGATCGTGCCGAGCACCACGGCGTTCTCGGCCGCGGACTGGCCGGTCCCGTCGCCGATGAACTGGAACCACGACGAGATCTGCGGCAGCGTCACCTGGTACGCCAGCGCCACCGCGGACAGCGAGACCATGGTGGCGGTCAGCATCATCCAGCCGCCGAGCCAGCCGATGTGCGGGCCGCCGAGCTGCTTGGCCCAGTTGTAGATCGACCCGGCCACGGGGTAGCGGGCGGCCAGCTCGCAGAAGCACAGCGCCACCATCAACTGGCCGACGAAGACCATCGGCCAGGACCACCAGTAGGCCGGCCCGCCGTGGGCGATACCGAAGTAGAACAGCTGGAAGGTGCCGGTGAGGATCGAGATGTAGCTGATGCCGGCGGCGAAGGTGTGGAAGTTGCCCAACGTGCGCTTCAGCTCCGGCTTGTAGCCGAGCTCGGCGAGCGAATCGTCGTCGTGCGAACCGTCGGCCCGGGTGCCGGGGCGCGCGGACTCGGAGTCGGTCACTCGAACCACCTCTGCGGACGCGGCGCGGTATTGCGCCAGATGTGCTTGGCCTCCTGGTACTCGGCCAGTCCCGCCGGCCCCAGCTCGCGCCCGATGCCCGATTGCTTCATGCCGCCCCACTCCGCCTGCGGCACGTACGGATGGAAGTCATTGATCCACACCGTTCCCGCGCGCAGCCGGGCGGCGACCCGGTGGGCACGTTCGCTGTCCTGCGTCCACACCGCCCCGGCCAGCCCGTACACGGTGTCGTTGGCGAGCGAGACCGCCTCCTCCTCGCTACGGAAACGCTCGACGGTCAGCACCGGCCCGAAGCTCTCGTCGCGGACGACGGACATGTCCGGGGTGCACTCGTCCAGCACGGTCGGCAGGTAGTAGAAGCCGTTCGCCAGCGACGGATCGTCGGGCCGCGCGCCACCGCAGAGCAGTACGGCACCCTCGTCCAGCCCGGCCGCCACATACGCCTCGATCTTCGCGCGGTGCGCGGCCGAGATCAGCGGGCCGGACCGGGCGTGTTCGTCGAACGGCCCGCCGAGCCGGATCCGCTGGGCGCGGGTGACCAGCTCGTCGACGAACGCATCGTGCAGTTCCTCCTGGACGAGCAGCCGGGCGCCCGCCGAGCAGACCTGCCCGGAGTGCAGGAAGACCGCCATCAGGGCGTAGTCGACGGCGGTGTCGAAATCGGCGTCCGCGAAGACGATGTTGGGGTTCTTGCCGCCCAGTTCCAGCGCGATCTTCTTCACCGTGGGCGCCGCCGCGGCCATGATGCGGCGGCCGGTGAGCAGACCGCCGGTGAACGACACCATGTCCACCCGTGGGTCCTCGGTCAGCGGCGCGCCCACGGTCTGGCCGGTGCCCAGCACCAGATTGGCGGCGCCGTCCGGCAGCCCGGCCTCGGCCAGCAGCCGCATGAGGTGGATGGCGGTGTGCGGGGTGAGCTCACTGGGCTTCAGGATGAAGGTGTTGCCCGTGACCAGGGCGGGGGCGACCTTCCAGGCGGTCTGCAACAGCGGGTAGTTCCACGGGGTGATCAGCGTGCAGACGCCGACCGGCTCGTGCCGCACCTGGCTGTCGATCTCCGCCGCGCCCGCGTCCACCACCCGGTCCGTGCCGCCGGCCGCGCCGAGATTGCCGAAGTAGCGGAAGCAGTTGGCGATGTCGTCCATGTCGTATGCGCTCTCGACCAGCCGCTTGCCGGTGTCCAGCGACTCGGCCCTGGCCAGCGCGTCCTTGTCGCGCTCCAGCAGCTCGGCGACGCGCAGGACCAGCCGGCCGCGCTCGGCCGCCGGCGTCTGCGGCCACGGCCCGTCGTCGAAGGCCGCACGAGCGGCCCCGATCGCCGCCGCCACGTCCTTCGGTCCGCCCTCGTCAACGGTCGCGACCAGCGTGCCGTCCGCCGGGCAGCGGATCTCCCGTACCTGCCCGTCGGCCGCTGCGGTCCACTGACCTCCGATGAACAGCTCCGGCATGGTGGTGCCTCCGGTCTCCGGGCTCGTACGGGGCGACTGCGGCAGGCGCGGCGCCCCGGCCGACGGCGTCAGGCCGACGGGCGGCCCGCCGTGCGGACCTCGGTGCGGGTCACTGCCCTGAGACTAAGACGGGCGGTGCGGCTCCGCACGGTACGAGGGGCCGGGGGAGAGGGGATCGGCGCCGGGTGGGGCCGACGGAGTGAGGCGGGCGGGCGGACGGGAGAATAGGGGGATGAGCAGTGAGAGGGGCCGAGGGCACGGACGCGGACGGGAGCCGGGGCAGGGCCCGGAGCCGGCGCCGGCCCTCGGACCGCACCCCGTCCCCGATGCCGCGGCGTACCTCTCCGGCCGCTGGAGCATCGAGCGCACGGTGCACGACCTGCGGTCCGCCGCCGAGGGCAGCTTCCGCGGCACCGCCGAGTTCCGGCCCGACGCGGCGGGGGAGGCCCTGCTGCACATCGAGGAGGGGCAACTGACATGGGGCGGAACGGCGAATCCGGCGAGCCGCACCCTGCTGCTGCGGCCCCGGCCGGACGGCACCGCCGAGATCGACTTCGCCGACGGCCGGCCCTTCCACGACCTCGACCTCAGGACCGGCAGCTGGACCGCCGTCCACCCCTGTGCCGCGGACCGGTACGAGGGGACCTTCACCGCCGTCGGCGCGGACACCTGGCATCTGGAGTGGCGGGTCGGCGGGCCGGCGAAGGATCAGCTGCTGCGCTCGGTGTACCGGCGTCTGGGGTGAGCGCGGCGTGGCCGGGCGCGGACGCGCGCCCGGCAGCCGGACGCACGGACGGCGCCCCCGGGGCAGAGGTCCCCGGGGGCGCCGTCCTCCGTGCGGAGCGCGAGGGCTCAGGCGGCGGGCAGCTTCCCCCGGCCGAACAGCTTGCGCTCGTCGTGCAGGGCGAACGGCGTGGTCCTGAGGTCGACGAGCTGAATACCGAAGATCTTCAGTTGCAGCATCAGCTCGGTCTCCAGGTCGTAGCCCGCGCTCAGCGCCCACGCCGGGGCACCGCCGCCACTGGCCGCCGCGGCCCGTCCGGTGAGGTGGACGGACAGCTCGCCCCCGACGCCCGCGGTGTCGTAGAGGAACACCTGGGCACGCGCCCCGATACGGGCCGTCGCGGTGGCCGCACCCTCGACCCGGGGAGCGGCTCCCTTGGTCTGCTGGTCCGCCTCGTGCAGCGGCTGCCACCCGTTCCCGCGGTCGTACTTCGCGCCGACGGCGAACGAACCGGAGGTGCGCTGGTCGGCGTCGAGCACGATGCGGCCGCCGGCGGTGAAGCGGTAGGTGAAGGTGACCTCGGTGCTGACCACGACGGGGACCGGGCCCACCCAGAAGACGTGCCGTCCGGTGACCGCCGCGATCGGCACCGCGACCTGCCCGGTGTCCGCGGTCCCGCGCACCTTGCCGTGCACCTGCCAGCCATAGGCGTAGGAGCCGCCCAGGCCGACCGCCGCGCGCTGCGGCAGCAGGTTGAGTCCGCCGCGCTTCTCGTACTGGAAGATCAGCTCGGGCCGGAACATCACGTCGCCGGACAGCCGGGCGGGGGACTTGCCGGTCGCCTCCACGCCCTTGGGCAGCGGCACATTGAGGCCCAGCCGCAGGGTGGTGAGCGCCTTGCGCGCGTCGGGCGACAGCGCGCTGCCGGAGGAGGTGGGGGCGGGGCGGGTACCGGAGGGAACGAGTTGGGTGCGGGCCCCGGAGGAGTCGGATGCCGAGGGACTCGGGGAGCCGGTGGCGTCAGGGCTGCCCGACGGAGTGACCGGGTCGCCGGACGGAGTGGCCGTGCCGCCGCCGGCCGAACCGGTGCCGGCAGCGGGCTTCTGCACGGTGACGCCCGAGGAGAGCGCCTTGACCGAGATCTCGCCGGGCCGCAACGCCGTGCGCTGGTCCACCTTCTGATCGCCGAGCAGCTCCGAGAGCGTGGCGGGGGCGGTGGTCACCCGGACCTTGCCGTCGCGCGAGCCGGTGACCTTGCCGACCTTGAACAGCGCACCCGAAGGGGCGTGCCGGTTGGGCGCGGCGGCGATCACATCCCCGGTCCGTACGGTCTTGCCGGCGGACGGCTTGAGTTCCGCCTGCTTGCGGTGCGCGTCGTACGACGAGAGCTGCACGGAGGCCGAATTGCCGGAACGGGTCGGCGCGTCGGACGGCCTGGCGACCGCGGCAGCGCCCTCAGGTCCGGAGGCCCGGGCATCGTCCGGCACGGCACCGGGGGCCGTCGGTCCGGTGGCCGGTATGCCGGCCGAGGACGTGCGCGGTGTGTCGGGACCCGAGAGCAGCGCATGGGTGCCGAGGGCGGCGGGGACGAGTACGCCGACCGCGGCGGCGGGCACCGCGATACGACGCCAGGAAACAGCCATGGGATTCCTTGATGGTGCGGGGGGTGATGGGGAGGAACAGCGGGGGCCGGGCGCCGAACGCCGGACGGATCAGGACGGCCGGGGAAAAGTCGTCCAAGATCGAACATCTGTAGGGGTTCGGGCGGCTTCCTCGTAGCATGGCGACGAATGATCGATTTCGCCATGGGGAAAGACACCGAGTCGGGAGGGGACGGGTGGAGACTTCCACAACGGTGCCGGAGTCCGTCGCCGCGCTGCACGCCGCAATCGACGCCCTCACCGACGAGGTCATCGGCGGCCTGCGGGCCCAACTCCCCTCCTACGCCGCGGTATCGGTGGACCAGCTCCGTCCACGGGTGCTGGCGTCCCTGCGCAACGGCCTGTCACTGGTGCAGCGGTGGTCCGAGGAGCGGCGGACACCACAGGGCTCCGGGCGCGATGGCGACCGGACGTACGCCATCCCGGAGACCCATCTCGACGAGGTGACGGCCCTGGCCCGCTCACTGCCCGTCGAGGACATCATCTCCGCCTACCGGATCGGAACGGACATCGTCTGGCGGCGGTTCGGCGAGGAGATGGCGGCCCGCCGCGGCACCGCCGAGGACCTGCTGCCGATCGCCGAGACGCTCCGCGCCTGGGTCGACGCCAACACCCTGCGCATCGTCCGCAGCTGCCGGGTCGGCTTCGAGGAAGACGCGATGACGGACCGTCGGCGTGCCGCGCAGGTCCGCGCCCTGCTGCTCGGCGAGGTGCGGTGGGGCACGTCGCCTTCCGGAGGCGGCGCGTGGGGCACCGGGTCTGCCGACGACCGCCCGTCCGGCGGATACCCCGAGGACGGGGAGGCTGCGGCGGACGGCTGGTGCGACCGCGGCGCGCTCCGCCTCCCCTTCCGCGCGCGCCTGCCCGGAGTCGCGCCGCCCGGCGGCCCGGTCCGCACCCCCGAGCCCGGCCCCGCCCCGTATGCCACCGGCCACCCCGGCCCCGGCGACGGCGCCTTCGACCGGATCGTCGCCCTGCTGCGCCCCTGGCTCGCCCTGGACGGGACGGGGAAGCCTCTGGTCACGACCGTGGACGGGGATGTAGCGGGGCTGCTGGCCGGGCGTCCGGGCGGGTTGTGCCGCGGCCTGGTCCTGGGACTGGGCGCCCCGGCCCCCGCGTCCGGGCTCGCAGCGGAGTTCACCCGGGCCACTCAGGCGCTCCGGGCCGCCGCCGGTTTCGGACTCGTCGGGGCGTTCACCCGTGACGAGCTGGGGCTGCGGGCCACGGTCGTGGCGCTCCCGGCCGTGGGGGAGGCGCTGGTGGGACTGCGCCTGGCGCCGCTTGCCGAACGGGGCGAGGACGGCGCCCAGTTGGAGGAAGCAGCGGCCGCCTATCTGGAGCAGGGGCTGCGACTGGAGGCCGCCGCGCGCACCCTCTACGTGCACCCCAACACCCTGCGCAACCGGCTCCGGCGGTTCGAGGAGATCACCGGCACCAGCCTGCGTGACCCGGCCGACCTCGCGGAGGTCTGGTGGGCGCTGACACACCGCAGGATCCACGGGCCGGCGAGTTGAGAGGCGCGCTGCCGGTGCCGGTGCCGAGGGGCCCGAGGCCGTAGGCCACCCGCCCCCGCGCCCGCGGCTGCCGGTGGCTCAGGCCTTCACCGCCCGCAGCGCGTACAGCAGCGGAACGATCGGCTCCGACGGCGGAAGGCGCCACCAGCCGTTCTCGGACGGCACCATCGCATCGAACCGCTTCCACGGCAGCAGCTCGGTCTCCCGGACCAGTTGAACGGTCAGCCCCGCGCCGATCACAGCGGAGATGACCTCCCCGAGGCCGTGCCGCCACTCGTAACTCGTCGTGGCACCCTGCACGGGCGGGCCGTCGGTGTATGTGGACGGCGTGTCGCTCCTGAGCGGGCCGCGGCCGCCCAAGTAGTCATGGTGGAGGCGGAGTTCCTGCCGGTCCGGACTCGGCGTCGGGCCGAGGGCATCGAGCAGCGGATGGAACTCGACCAGATAGAACGTCCCGCCGGGCCGCAGCAGCGAGCTGACGATCCCGGCCCAGGTGGCCAGATCCGGCAGGTAGCACAGCGCGCCCTTGCCCGTGTAGATCACATCGAACCGGCGCCCGTCCAGCGCCTCCACGGCCCGGTGGACATCCGACTGCACGAACTCCACATTCCGTCCGGCCTCCGCGGCGAGCCGCCGCGCCGCCGCGACCGCCGCCGCGGAGAAGTCGAGCCCGACCGTGTGCGCGGCGCCCCGCTCGGCGAACGCGGCCGTCTCGGTGCCCAGATGGCATTGCAGATGCAGGACGTCCCGCCCGGTCAGCTCGCCCAGATCCGTCCACTCGAACGGCGCGAACCAGTGCTCGGCGGTCCGGGAACCGTCCAGGCCGTAGAACTCGCTCGCCACATGGACAGGGGTACGGGCGTCCCAGTTCGCCTGGTTGGCGCGCACCATCTCCTCGGTGGTGGGCGACGGTACGGGGACGGTCGACAGCTCACTCTGCTCAGTGGTCATCCCCCTCTTGTACCCGCCGGGCGGGCGAGCGGGCCAGTACGCCCTGGCGCGCCGGGCGCCCCTGCGGCTCCTCGGCCGGCGTCTCCCACACCTCTCCGTCGAGCACATTGCGCATCCCCACCCACACCATGTTCATCAGTCGCAGAGTGATCCGCTCCGGGGGCTCGTCCGGATGGAGTGTCATCCAGTCGGTGAGCGAGTCCGCGGCCCCGACCAGGGTGTACGTCACGAAGTCGGCCTCGTCGTCGGGGCAGGCGGGCCCGGAGCTCTCCGGGCCGCCGGTCCGGACCAGCCCGGAGACCTCCGTCATCACCGCCTGCCGGGTCCGGCGCAGCTCCGCCGCGATCGCCGGACTCAGCTCCGAGGCCTGGCGGTGCAGCACCACCCAGCTGTCGCGGTGTTCGGTGACGAAGGTGAAGAACGCCAGCAGCCCGGCCCGGAGCCGCAGCTCGGGAGGGTGGGCTGGGCCCGCGGCTGCGCGTAATGCGGCCACCAGACGCTCGGCCTCACGTCGCAGACAGGCGAGGAAGAGCCCCTCCTTGGAGTCGAGGTAGAGATAGACCATCGGCTTGGAGATTCCGGCGAGTTCGGCGATCTCGTCGACCGAGGCGGCGTGGTAGCCGCGCTTGGCGAAGACCCGGATCGCGGCGTCGATGATCTGCTGTTCCCGGACCGGCCTGGGCATGCGTCGCCTGCGTGTGTCAGTCATTGGTAGCAGCCTACCGCAACCTTACTGACGAGTAAGTTTACTGGAAAGTCAGACAGTTGGGGGGGAAGGCAGGCTTCGGCGACTCGGATGACGGGTGTAAAGCGGGCCGATGGTGGTAGGCGTCCTCACGCAACGCTCCTTTCCGCAAAGGCTGTTGCTCGGGTGTCTGCCGATGCGGAACCGGATGCGGGACCGGGCCGGGTGCGCTCCTCGGCCGGGCCGGACCGCGCGGGGGGCGTGCCCGGCGTCGGGTGTCGCCGGGGGAAAAGGAACGGGCCGCCGCCTGTGAGTGGCGTGGTGGCGGCCCGTACCCCCCGGTCTCAGTTGCGCCGCCGCGGCGGCGCTCGGACCGGTCACCGCGGCCGCGGGCCCCGCCACCCCGGCCGAGGCCGCCGACGGCGGACGGGCGGTGGCCGCGGGTGAGGTGAAGCATCTGAAGCTGTACGCCGGGAAGCTGGCCGACGGCAGGCGGGGATACGGGCTGGAGAAGGGCAAGGCCTCCGTCCCCGGCCCGCTCGTCGAACTCGTCGAGGGCGACACCCTGCACATCGAGTTCGAGAACACCATGGAGGTCGAGGCGAGCCTGCACGTCCATGGCCTCGACTACGACGTGGCCAGCGACGGAACCAAGATGAGCCACAGCTCCGTCGAGCCCGGCGGCACCCGCACCTACACCTGGCGCACCCATGCGCCGGGCAGACGCAAGGGCGGCAGCTGGCGGCCCGGGAGCGCCGGCTACTGGCACTACCACGATCATGCGGTCGGCACCGAGCACGGCACCTGTGGTATCCGGGCCGGTATGTACGGCCCGGTCGTCGTGCGCCGGGCCGGTGACCCCCTGCCCGACCGGCAGTTCACCATCGTCTTCAACGACATGACGATCAACAACCTGCCGGCCGGGCCCGACTTCCGGGCGACCGTGGGCGAGCGGATCGAGATCATCATGATCACGCACGGGGAGTACTACCACACCTTCCATGTGCACGGTCATCGCTGGGCGGACAACCGCACCGGCCTCCTCGAAGGCCCCGCCGACCCCAGCCGGGTCATCGACACCAAGATCACCGGACCCGCCGACTCCTTCGGCTTCCAGATCGTCGCCGGCGAAGGTGTCGGGGCGGGCGCCTGGATGTATCACTGCCATGTCCAGAGCCACTCCGACATGGGGATGGCCGGACTTCTCCTGATCGCCAAACCTGATGGGACGATTCCCGGTCATGACGGTCATGACGGACGCGCCGGCCACGATCTGGCTGATTGAACACCCTTGATTCGTATGCCTGTTGGGGTGCTTGTACGTGCTGCCGGAGCAACAGTCGCACTTCCCTCCACGGGACCCTGCCGCTCGTCTGCAACAACCCGCGATCGGTGGGTATGTTGGGGGCTGCAGCGCGTGGTCACCCCTATACGGAGCGATCACCCCTGCCCCATGGCTGATGACTGTCGAAGCGACGGGAAAGTGTGGAATGAGCCAGGAATCACAACCGCAGGCCGGTGGCGTTGATGTCAGCATCCCGAGTGTGGCGCGGATGTACGACTACTACCTGGGTGGCAAGGACAACTACGCCGTCGACCGCGAGGCCTGCGAAGAGTTGAGCAAGGTCGTACCGAGCACCCAGGTGCTGGCGATCAACAACCGACGCTTTCTCCAGCGGGTGGTCCGCTGGCTGGCTCGCGAACACGGCATCCGGCAGTTCATCGACCACGGATCAGGCCTGCCGACCCAGGACAACGTCCACCAGGTCGCCCAGCAGGTCGACCCGGAATCCCGCGTGGTGTACGTCGACAACGACCCCATCGTCCTGGCGCACGGCCGCGCACTGCTGGAGGAGAACGCCAACACCGCCGTCATCCAGGCGGACATGCGCGACACCGACGGCATCCTCAGCAGCCCCGAGGTCGAGCGGCTGATCAATTTCGATGAGCCCGTCGCCGCGCTGTTCGTCTCGGTCCTCCACTGCATACCCGATGCTGATGACCCGGCCGGGCTGATCAAGAGGGTCGCCGACCGGCTGGTGCCCGGCAGCTTCCTGGTGGTGTGTCAGCTCGTCAGCGAGGACGCCGCCACCCGCGACTTCGTCACCGAATTCATGCGGGTCAGCACCCACGGCCAGTGGGGCCGGGTGCGGCAGGCCCATGAGCTGGCGGGGTTCCTGGAAGGGCTGGAGGTCCAGGAGCCGGGTCTGGTCGAGGTCTCCACCTGGAAGCCGGATGCGGACATCGGCCCCAAGCAACTCACCCAGGAGTGGATCGAGTTCGGCGGCGTCGCCCGCAAGGTGTAGGGCGCAGACACCACACGGAAGAGGGGCGGGGCGCCCGGTGGGTGCCCCGCCCCTCTCCGCTGGGATACGGCGCGTCAGCTCTCCTGCTTGAGCAGCCGCTCCAGGATCTCCCGTGACTCGCGAGGAGACTCGGACTGCGCGCTGAGCCGGTCCATCACCGCCAGGTAATGATCGACATCATCGCGCTTGTCCAGATAGAGCGCGCTGGTCAGCTGCTCCAGATAGACGATGTCCGGCAGATCCGGCTCCAGGAACCGCAGGATCGTGATCGGACCACCGGCCGCCGCCAGGCCGCCGAGGCTGAAGGGCGCGATCTGCAACGTGACATTCGGCAGCTCGGCCATCTTCAGCAGATGTCTGAGCTGACCGGCCATCACCTCAGGGCCGCCGAGCGGACGGCGCAGTGACGCCTCGTCGATCACGGCCCACACCCGCGGTGCATCCGGGACGGTCAGCAGCTCCTGACGCTGTACGCGCAGCTGCACCCGCCGCTCGATCTCCTCCGGGGAGGACCGCGGATGCCCGAGCTGTGCCACCGCACGGGCGTAGTCCGCTGTCTGCAACAGGCCCGGCACGAACTGGACTTCGTACGTACGGATCACCGACGCGGCTTCTTCGAGGCCGATATGCGTCTCGAACCAGCCGGGCAGCACATCGCCGTACTGATGCCACCACCCCGGACTGCTGTTCTTGCGGGCCAGCTTGAGGAAGTCGGAGCGGACCGCGTCGTCCGTGACGTTGTAGAGCGTCAGCAGATCGGCGACATCCCGCTCCTTGCAGCTCACCCGGCCGAGCTCCAGGCGGCTGATCTTCGCGTGCGAACCGCGGATGGCGTCCCCGGCGGCCTCCCGGGTGATGCCCGCCCCCTCACGCAGCCGGCGAAGCTGGGTGCCCAGCACGATACGCAGGACGGTCGGGCCGCCGCGCGGATGCTCCAGGTAGCGGCGCAGGGACGGATCGCTGCTCGGCTGCGCGGCGGTCATGCTGACTCCCCTGAGTGGTCGGGCGAGCGCCCAGTGTCCCACCGCCCCGAGCGGTCCGTACAGCCGGGGCGACTATCCGAACGACATATGCGCCAATCGCGGTGCGCATGTGTCAGTGGCCGTCGATGAGATCGTCGAAGTCGCCGTCCTTGGCTCCCTGGACGAAAGCCACCATCTCGGCGCGGGTGTAGACCAGGGCCGGACCCGCGGCGAACCGTGAGTTGCGCACCGCCACCCCACCGTCCGAAAGAACGGCCAGTTCCACACAGTTGCCGCTGGGGTTGCTGCGGCGGCTCTTGCGCCAGACGGCACCTTCGATGCTGGTCGCCTGCATGCCGTTGGTCACCGACTCCATATCAGCTGCTCCCTTGCTGGAGGTCGCTTCTCCGACCGGTTTCGGGCCTGCGATCACCTTGGCGTGAACGAGCCCCTGGGCGGCCGTCCTTACTGATGTAATTGCAGATGCACTTGCATCATGGGACGGCTGCCGAGGATATTAGCTCTCCGAGGCAGTCCGGCCCAGCCCTGAAAATCCCCCTCGCGGAGATGTTGATGACCACACATCCGGCAGAGACCGTGCACGATGCCCTTCGGGATGAACCGTGCGAGGACGGCTGGTGGTTGCCGGCCCCCGACGGCTTCGCCGCCTGCGCCCTCAGCGGCTCCGCGCGCACCGTGCCGGAAGCCCGCCGGTTCACCCGGGCGACTCTCGCCGGCTGGCAGATGTGTGCCGACGTGGCCGACGACGTGGCCCTGGTCGTCTCCGAACTCGTCAGCAATGCGCTGCGTTACGGCACGGCGCCCGGGGAGGACGAGGCCTGCGAAGCAACTGCCCCCTTCTGTAACGCCTGGCTCGCCCTGACCCGACAGAACGCCACGGTGCTGTGCGCGGTCTCGGACGCCGGCACCGGCGCGCCCGTGGTCAAGCCCCCGGACGCCCTGTCGGAATCCGGGCGCGGCCTGCACATCGTCGACCAACTGAGCGACGCCTGGGGCTGGACACCACCGGACCGGACCGGAAAGACGGTGTGGGCGACGGTGTCGATGCGCGGCTGAGGCGGGCCCGTACGGGGGGCGGGCCCGCCTCGGCGGAACGAGACACGGACCTGCCGTGTGTGACGATTCCCGGGTTGCCGTCACCCGAGCGGAAGGCCCGAGAAGCCGATGGACCTGCTGTCCCTGCGCTACTTCCGGGAGGTCGCGCGCCGAGAGCACATCAGCCGGGCCGCAGCGGAACTACGGGTGGCCCAGCCCTCGGTGAGCCGGACGATCGCCCGGCTGGAAGCCGAGCTGGGGGTGCCGCTCTTCGACCGGCAGGGCCGCACCATCCGGCTCAACCCTCACGGCGCCGCGTTCCTGGCCCGGGTCGAGCGTGCGCTGGACGAACTCGACGACGCCCGCAGGGAGGCGGCCGACGCCGCCGGGCTCGACGACGGCTCCGTCGCCGTCGCGGCAGAGACCCTGCTGCCCCTCACCGAGCTGCTGGCCGCATTCCGCGCCGCTCATCCCGGGGTCACCGTCCGGTGCTTCCAGTCCACGCCCGAGGTGATGCAAGATCAACTGCGGGCACGAGAAGTGGACTTCTGCTTCGGCTCGCAGCCGCTGTCCGGGCCCGGTCTGGGCGCGGTGCGGCTGCTGCACGAAGAGGTGCTGCTCGCTGTGCCGGCCGGTCATCCGCTGGCCGGCCGGGGCCGGCTGACGCTCGCCGAGGTCGCCGAGGAGCCCTTCATCACCACCCGGGCGGGCCACTGGCAACGTGCGCTGCTGGAGCGGCTGTTCACCGCGCTCGGGCGCCGTCCGGTCATCTCCTGCGAGGGCGACGAGCCGGGTGCCACACACTTCCTGATCGCGGCAGGCCTCGGGATCGGGCTGATGCCCTCGCTCGCCCGTGCCGATCTCTCCCGGACGCCGCTCGCCTGGCTGCACCTCGACACCCCCGACTGCGTACGGACGCTGAGCCTGGTCCGGCGCGAGGACAGCTATCTCTCCACGGCCGCCGCGCGGTTCCGTGACATGGCCGTGGCCCACTTTGCCGAGCGTGCGCAACGCACCCTTCCGGCCGGGGAGTTGGGCGCAGGAGGGTAGGAAGGCGGTCGCGGTCGGCCCGACAGGTGTTCCTGAGCGCCGCCGCGTCGGGGCGGAAGGGCCGGGGCGGGGCAAGGGCCGGGTGGTCGGACACCGCCCGGCCGTCGGCCTAGGCCTCGCCCGCCGGCCCGTCCCCCAGGCCGAACGCCTCCAGCAGCCGCTCGGCCGCCAGGGTCGCGGTGAGCTCGCCGTCGCGCACGGCACGTTCGACATCGGGACCCAGCCGGCGCACCTCGGGGTGTTCCTGGAGGCGGTCGATCAGCCGCTCGCGCACCATCGACCAGGTCCAGTCGACCTGCTGGGCACGGCGCCGTTCGGCCAGCGCCCCGGTGGACTCCAGGAGGGTGCGATGTTGCTCGACCCGCTCCCAGAGCCCCTTCAGGCCGGTGTTCTCGCGGGCGCTACAGGTCAGCACGGGGGGTGTCCAGGCCGCGTCCGCGGGCTGCAACAGCCGTAGCGCACCGGCCAGTTCACGGGCCGCGGAGCGGGCGTCGCGCTCGTGCGGGCCGTCGGCCTTGTTGACGGAGACCAGGTCCGCCAGCTCCAGCACGCCCTTCTTGATGCCCTGGAGCTGGTCGCCGGTGCGCGCCAGGGTCAGCAGCAGAAAGGTGTCGACCATGCCCGCGACGGTGGTCTCGGACTGGCCGACGCCGACCGTCTCCACCAGGACCACGTCATAGCCCGCGGCCTCCATCACCACGATGGATTCCCGGGTGGCCCGCGCCACCCCGCCCAGCGTGCCGGACGTGGGGGAGGGGCGGACGAACGCCGCCGGGTCCGTCGCCAGCCGCTCCATCCGGGTCTTGTCACCCAGGATGGAACCGCCGGTTCGGCTGGAGGACGGGTCCACGGCGAGCACCGCCACCCGGTGCCCTGCGCCGGTCAGCAGGGAACCGAGCGCGTCGATGAAGGTCGACTTGCCGACGCCGGGCACTCCGCTGATGCCCACTCTTCGGGCCGAGCCGGAGTACGGCAGCAGCTCGATCAACAACCGCTGGGCCGCCGCCCGGTGGTCGGGCCGGGTGGACTCGACCAGGGTGACGGCGCGGGCGATCCAGGCCCGGGAGCCCGCGCGGACACCTTCGGCATACCGTTCGACATCGATCCTCGCAGGCATGCTCACCCGTTCACAGCTCGTGGCCCAGGACCGATGCCAGGTCCCGCACCAGATCGTGGGCGGCCTCGGGGATGACCGTGCCGGGCAGGAAGACCGCGGCGGCACCCATGTCGCGCAGCGGCTGCACATCCTGCGGCGGGATCACCCCGCCCACCACGATCGTGATGTCCTCCCGCTCCTCCGCGGCCAGCGCCTCCTTGAGCGCGGGCACCAACGTCAGATGCCCGGCCGCCAGCGAGGACACCCCGACGATGTGGACGTCCGCCTCCACCGCCTGGCGTGCCACCTCGGCCGGGGTCTGGAACAGCGGGCCGACATCGACGTCGAAGCCCAGGTCGGCGAAGGCCGTGGCGATCACCTTCTGGCCGCGGTCATGGCCGTCCTGGCCCATCTTGGCCACCAGGATGCGCGGCCGGCGGCCCTCGGCGCGCTCGAACTCGGCCACCAGCGCCCGGGTGCGCTCGACACCGGAGGAGGGGCCCGCTTCGTCTCGGTACACACCGGAGATCGTACGGATCTGGCCGGAGTGCCGCCCGTAGACCGACTCCAGGGCGTCCGAGATCTCGCCGACCGTCGCCATGGCACGGGCCGCGTCGACCGCCAGCGCCAGCAGATTGCCCTCCAGCCCCTCGCCGGGACCGGACTTGGCCGCCGCCGTCAGCGCCTCCAGCGCCGTCCGGCAGGCGTCCTCGTCGCGCTCGGCCCGCAGCCGCTTGAGCTTCTCGATCTGCTGGGCGCGCACCGACGTGTTGTCGACCTTGAGGACCTCGATCTCCTCGTCGGTCTCCACCCGGTACTTGTTGACGCCGATCAGCGCCTGCCGCCCCGAGTCGATCCGCGCCTGGGTACGCGCCGCGGCCTCCTCGACGCGCAGCTTGGGGATGCCCGCGTCGATGGCCTTGGCCATCCCGCCGGCGGCCTCGACCTCCTCGATGTGCTGCCAGGCCCGCTGCGCCAGATCGTGGGTGAGCTTCTCGACGTAGGCGCTGCCTCCCCACGGGTCGATGACCCGGCAGGTGCCCGACTCCTGCTGGAGGAAGAGCTGGGTGTTACGGGCGATCCGGGCGGAGAAGTCGGTGGGCAGGGCGAGCGCCTCGTCGAGCGCGTTCGTGTGCAGGGACTGGGTGTGGCCCTGCGTCGCCGCCATCGCCTCCACACAGGTCCGCGTGACGTTGTTGAACACGTCCTGCGCGGTCAGCGACCAGCCGGAGGTCTGCGAATGGGTGCGCAGGGAGAGGGACTTGGGGTTCTTCGGGTCGAAGCGCTGGACCAGCCGCGCCCACAGCAGCCGGGCCGCCCGCAGCTTGGCGACCTCCATGAAGAAGTTCATGCCGATCGCCCAGAAGAACGACAGCCGCGGCGCGAAGGAGTCCACGTCCATGCCCGCCGCCATACCCGCGCGCAGGTACTCCACCCCGTCCGCGAGGGTGTACGCCAGCTCCAGGTCGGCCGTCGCGCCCGCCTCTTGTATGTGGTAGCCGGAGATCGAGATGGAGTTGTAGCGCGGCATCTTCTGCGAGGTGTACGCGAAGATGTCGGAGATGATCCGCATCGAGGGCTGCGGGGGGTAGATGTAGGTGTTGCGGACCATGAACTCCTTGAGGATGTCGTTCTGGATGGTCCCGGCCAGCTTCTCGGGCGGTACGCCCTGTTCCTCGGCGGCCACGATGTACAGCGCCAGCACCGGAAGCACCGCGCCGTTCATCGTCATCGACACGGTCATCTTGTCCAGCGGGATGCCCTCGAAGAGCTGCCGCATGTCGTAGATGGAGTCGATCGCGACGCCCGCCATGCCGACATCGCCGGTCACCCGTGGGTGGTCGCTGTCGTAGCCGCGGTGCGTGGGCAGGTCGAAGGCGACCGACAGGCCCTTCTGGCCGGCCGCGAGATTGCGCCGGTAGAAGGCGTTGGACTCCTCGGCGGTGGAGAAACCGGCGTACTGCCGGATCGTCCAGGGCTGGTTGACGTACATCGTCGGGTACGGGCCGCGCAGATACGGCGTGATCCCCGGATACGTCCCCAGGAAGTCCAGACCGTCGAGATCCTCGTCGGTGTACAGCGGCTTGACGTCGATGCCCTCCGGCGTCTCCCACGTCAGGTCCGCCACGCCCTTGCCGGTGGACTGTGCCACGGCCGCGGCCCACTCCCCGGTGTCAACGGCGGCGTCCGCCGTGACCGGGGCGCCCAGCTCGACCGTGCTGAAGTCCGGGATGGCGCCCGCTTGTTGTGTCGTGTCGTTCATCACGCCACCTCCATGACATCCAGGGCCGAGGACAGCACCTCGACCGCGTCGCAGCCCGCGAAGACAAAGGAGTCCACACCGGCCGCTACGAATTCCTCGCGGCGCTCACCCGGCTTGCCGGCCAGGTGCACCCGCAGCGCCCCCGCCGACTTCAGCGCGGCCGCCACGGCCGCCGCCTGCTCGCCGTACACCGCGTCGCTCGAACACAGACAGGCGATCCGCGCGCCACTGCGGGCGAACGCCTCGGCCACCGACTCCGCATCCACCGGCGCGGGCTCCGCGACCGTCTCGATGCCGCCCGCCTGGAACAGGTTGGCGGCGAACGCCACCCGCGCGGTGTGGGCCGCCACCGGGCCCAGCGCGGCCAGAAAGACCTTCGGGCGGGCCCCGTTCGCCGCCAGGTGGTCATCGGAGCGCGACCGCAGCCGCTCGTACGCATCGTCCCTGCGTACCCGCGGCAGCCCGCCGCCGATCGGCGTGGGTGCCGGCTCGCGGTGTACGGGCGGCTCGGCGAGATGGGGGAACTCGCTGACACCGGTGATCGGTTCACGGCGGCGGGCGAGGTCTTCGGTGCGGCGCTCCCAGGTGCGGGCCAGCCGGCCGGCGATCATCCCGGAGCGCAGCGAGGCGGCCTGGCCGTCCGCGCCCTCGATCTCCTGGAACCAGGCCCAGGCCGCACGGGCCAGCTCGCCGGTGAGGCTCTCCACGTACCAGGAGCCGCCTGCCGGGTCGATCACCTTCGACAGGTGCGACTCCTCCAGCAGCACGGACTGGGTGTTCCGGGCGATCCGGCGGGCGAACGCATCGGGCGTGCCCAGGGCGGCATCGAACGGCAGCACCGTCACCGCATCCGCGCCGCCCACGCCCGCGGACAGCCCGGCGACCGTGGTGCGCAGCATGTTCACCCACGGGTCCCGACGGGTCATCATGACCGTGGAGGTGACCGCGTGCTGGCGCTGTGCCGCCGCGGCGGGCGAGGCCCCGCAGACCTCGGCGACCCGGGCCCACAGCCGACGGGCCGCGCGGAGCTTGGCGATCGTCAGGAACTGGTCGGCGGAGGCGGCGTAGCGGAACTCCAGCTGCCGGCAGGCGTCGTCGATACCGAGGCCGGCTTCCGTCAGCTGCCGCAGATAGGCGACGCCGGTGGCCAGCGAGATGCCCAGCTCCTCGGCGGCCGAGCCGCCCGCCTCGTGGTACGGCAGCGCGTCGACGGCCAGCGCCCGGATGCCGGGCGCCTCGGCGGTGCAGCGTGCGGCCAGCCGGGCGGCCGACTCCAGCTGAAGGCGCAGCTTGGCGTCGTCACCCGTACGGGCCAGCAGGCCGAGGGGGTCGGCGCCCAGGCATCCGGTCACCTCGCTCAGCGGTGCGCCGGACGCGGTGTACAGCCGCAGCAACTCCTCGGCGGCGGGCGCGAAATCGGCGCCGGCGTCCAGTACCACCGCGGCCAGGTCCAGATAGACGCCGTCGAGCGTCTGCTCCAGACCCTCCACCGGCACCCCGCCGTCGCCGACGGTCAGCCAGACCGAGGTGACGCCGTTCTCCAGATCGGCCAGCACCGATTCATTGGCGCGCCGCGGATCGGTGTGGACATGGCGCTGGCGTACGTCCCACCCGGCGACGGACGTGCCCTCGGGCCGGCCGGCCCGTACGAACGGCGGGAAGCCCGGATGGCCCAGGGCGGCCGTGCCGTCCTCGGCGGTGTAGAGCGGGCGGATGCGGATGCCGTCCTGCAGATCGGTGGCGAGGGCGTCCTCGGCGGCGGCGCCCGTCGCCTCGGTGACGCCCGATTTGCGCAGCACGCCTTCAACGAGGCGCTGCCACTGCTCTCGATCGGCATCGGGGAAGGCGGCGGCCAGGGGGAGTTCGGGGGACTCGGCGGTCATGGCAGCAGGCTAGGCGAACGACCGTTAGCTGGAGCAGGGGCTCCAGCTGTGACGTTGCACTCGTTGACCTCCCATGGATCTTCATATTTATGCGTCGGAAGGGGCACGTGGGACGGGTCGGCCGTATGGCGCGGAGTCATCTTTTTCCGTACCGGACGCGCCGCCCCGGGTCGTTGGGCGGCGTTCAGTACGGTGGCGCGGCACCCGACCGAGGAGCGCCATGTCCAAGGGGCCGATGATCCGCGCCGCGGCCGTCGCCGCCCTGCTTCTCGCCGTCGCGCCCCTGTGGGGGCTGCCGCTAGCGGCTCCCTCCGGCCGAGTCGCGGACTGCACCGGGCGCCGGATCGCCTCCTGGTCCGTAGATTCCGGGCATACCGCGGAATTCGCTCGTTATGGCGATGACAACGCCCGTACGGATGACTGGACCGGCGGTGACGGCACTCACTCGGTGCGCCTGCCCGACGGCCGCACCCTCTGGCTCTTCTCCGACACCTTCCTCGACCGGATCCAGCCGCCGCCCGACCCACAGGGGCAGAAGCACCGTTGGCGCACCGCCGACACCGGTGGCGTCCCGCTGTTGCGGCACAACTCCGCCGTGGTGATGTCCCGTTCGGGCCGGCCGGCGCACACCCTGACCGGCGGCACCGCGGCAGCCCCCGGACCGTTCTTCCCCGACCCGCCCGGCGGCGGCTGGCGCTGGCCGGTCCGCGCGAGCGTCGAGCCCCGTACGCCCGGCGCGCACGAGAAGGTCGTCCGGGTGCTGCTGTGGAACCGCGCTCCCGGAACCGGACCGTGGATCTTCGGCGTACCGCACGCCACCGAGGTCGCCACGCTGTCGCTCCCCGCCCTGCGCCTCGAAGGCATCACGGAGACCGTCGGCCCGGCCTCCGTCGCGGATCCGGGCCGACGCGTCCTCTACGGAGCGGCGGTGGTCCGCGACGGCGGCTGGACCTACGTCTTCGGCAGCGATGACCCGCCCTCGTCACCGGCCTCCAGCGCCTTTCTCGCGCGGGTCCCGGCCGGGCGGCTCGCGGACCGCGGCAGCTGGCGGTTCCGGGAGGGCGCCCACTGGCGGCGGCAGGCCGGGCGGGCCGGGCCGGTGCTGCGGGCCGGCGGCCGGCGCGGCGTCGGCAGCACCTTCACCGTCGTGCGCGACGGTCCGGCCTGGGTGCTGATCACCATGGACACCGGGGGAGACGGTGCGGCGGGGATGCGGGCGATCACCAGCTACTGGTCCTGCTCACCGCACGGCCCCTGGCACGGGCCGAACGGCCGCCTCACCCCGCCCCGCCCGCCTGCCCCCGACCCGCAGCATGTCGTCGTCTACAACCCCCAGATACACCCGGAATTCACAGCAAACGGGGAGTTTCTACTCAGCTACGACATCAATTGGCTCGGCCCGCCCGGCGTCCCGGCCGATCCCCGGGTCAACGGTGATGTGGACCTCTACCGCCCGCGATTCCTGCGCGCACGGATGGGGCCCGCCGGACGGTGACGACGGCGGCGCGGTGCGGTGGGCGTGGCGCGGTCGGCCTGCTCGCCGACGGGCCGGGCCGGACCGCTTACGGGCTTCAACCCCCGTGCTCCCGGCGCCACTTACCGGCCACCGGAGAGGTGGGCGAATTCGCCGCGCTCCGTCGCCTCGCGGATCTGTTTGTCGATCCAGGTCTCGAAGCTGACGCCGGGGGGTTTGCGCTCGGTCATCGCGTGAGTCTCCCGAGGTTTCCGGGGCCGGTCGGCCGTTCCTCTTCAGACGTGGTGCGGGGTGGGCGGATGCCCGTCTTCACGATAACGCCGGCGGGCCCGCGGGGGCGGCCGTTCAGCCCGTCGGGCCCGGTGCCACGCCCGTCGGGCCTGTGCCGGTCCCGCCCGTGGCGGTCTGGTTCGGGGCGGTCGGGCTGGTGCGGGTCGGGCTCGGCTCGACGATGGGGAACGCGTTGTTGCCGCCGCAGACCATGGGTCCGACACGGTCGCTGTCGGCCACGAGCGTCACGGTGACCTCCCCCGGCGGCCTGTTCCCGGGCACCCGCGCGTTGGCCGCGGTGCACACCAGCTGGTTCAGCGAGGCGGAGTCCAGCCGCTTGACGTTGATCGGAAGGGTGATCTCGACGCTGCCCGCACGGGCGTCGGCGGTCAGCGAGCCGGGGAACTTCGGCAGCACGCTGGACAGGCCGCGCATCCGCTCGGCGTGATTCGGTCCCTTCATCAGAATCTCGATGGCTTGTTCGGGATCGACCGGTGTCTTCGCCCGCCGGGTCGCGGAGCGCAGACCGGACGGTCCGTAGAAGAACAGCTGGACTTCGGCCTCGGGCTGGCCCGGTGACCGCACGCCGGTGGCGGGCTCGCCGGCGTCGATGACATCCGTCGGCGCGATACCGCAGCCGGCCAGCGCACCGGCCAGGGTCCCGGTGAGCACCACGGCCAGCGCACCGGTGAGCACGCCGGTCAGCACCCGCCGCCGGGCCCGGGGTGCGCGCAGGGCGTTCAGGGCGTTCATGGCGCTCATGCGTGGGTCTCTTTCCCGGCTTCGGAGCGGGTGCCGCCCCGGTCGTCGTCCGCGGTCCGCTCCCCGGCCGTCCCTGCGTCGTCGGCCGCCCAGGCGTCGTCCGGCGGGCCGGAGCACCCGTCGTCCGCCGGCTCGCCCGCCTCCTCGTGGCGCAGCGGCAGATCGACCGTGAACACCGCGCCGCCCTCGGGGGCGTTGGCGGCGCGCACGGAGCCGCCGTGCAGCCGTACGTTCTCCAGCGCGATGGCCAGGCCCAGGCCGCTGCCCTCCGAGCGGGCGCGGGCGGAGTCCGCCTTGTAGAAGCGGTCGAAGACATGCGGCAGGACCTCGGGGTCGATGCCGGGGCCGCTGTCGGAGATCTCGATCAGCAGCCGGTCCGCGCCCGGCTCCGGCGCGTACAGCCGTACCCGGACCGGCTCGCCGCCGTGGTGCAGGGCGTTGCCGACCAGGTTGGCGACGACCACATCGAGCCGCCGTGGATCGAGCCCGGCCCGTACGTTCGCCGGCAGGTCCGCCGACACCCGCTTCTGCCAGGCCCTGGCCTGAAGGGTCTTGCGGATGGTCTCGGCGACGTCCACCTCGTCCAGATGGAGCGCCGCGGCGCCCGCGTCGAACCGTGACACCTCCATCAAATCCTCCACCATCCGCGCCAGCTTCCCGGTCTCCTGGCTGATCAGCCGGACCGCGGAGGCGGTGTCGGGGTCGAGGGAGTCGGCGTCCTCGTCGAGCACATCGGTGACCGCGGCCATCGCCGCCAGCGGTGTCCGCAGCTCGTGGGAGACATCGGCGGCGAACCGGCGGGAGTTGGACTCCAGGCGGCGCAGCTCGGCCATGCTCTCCTCCAGCCGGGCCGCCATGTCGTTGAACGTCCGGGACAGATCCGCGATCTCATCGGCGCCCTTGACCTCCAGCCGGGTGTCCAGCTTGCCCTCGGCGATCCGCCCGGCGGCCTGCCGCAGGCCCCGTACGGGCCGCAGCACACCGCGCGCGGCGAGCAGCGCCAGGACCACGGTCAGCACCAGCACCGGCAACGCGCCCCGCTGGGCGGCGCTCACCAGCGCCTCGACATTGGACTCCTCGGCGCTCAGCGGGAGCTGGGCATAGACGGACAGCGCGGAGGCCCGGCCGTCGGACTGCCGTACCGGCATCCCGATCAGCAGCCAGGGGTCCCCGCTGCGGTCCACGCGCTGGAAGGCCGGCACATGACGCTTCTCCACCGACTCCTTGAGGCCGGCCGGTACCACGACGCTGCCCCGCAGGTCGCCTTCGTCGGTGTCCCGTACGCCGCTGTAACGTACCGAAATGTCCCAGTCCCGGGACTTTCCGGAGCGCTCCAGCTGGACCCGCAGGGAGTCCAGATCCGCCCGGGACGGCGGCACCGGGAGTTCCGGCGCCAGCGAATTGACCTGCGCCCGCAGATCGTTGACGGCGATGTCCTGGGAGCGCTGGAGTATGGCGTTACGGGCCTCCTGATAGGTCAGCAGCGCGGTGGTCAGTGCGCTGAGGGCGGCCACCACCAGGAACCCCACGACGAGCCGGGCCCGCAGGCCCCGTAGCAGCTGGGGGTTCCCCGGCCCCAGAAGGGGCAGGGCCGGCACCCGGCCGGCGAAGCGCTTCACAGGGGCCCGAAGCGATAGCCGAAGCCGCGCACGGTCTGGACGTAACGGGGGCTGCGCGGGGTGTCCTCTATCTTCGTCCGCAGCCGCATGACACAGGCGTCGACCAGCCGCGCATCGCCGTGGTAGCTGTGCTCCCACACATGCTCCAGCAGCTGCTGGCGGCTGAAGACCTGCCCGGGAGTGGCGGACAGGAACAGCAGCAGCTTCATCTCCGAGGGGGCCAGCGCCAGATCCTTGCCGCCCTTGCCGACGACCAGACCGGCGCGGTCTATGGCCAGTTCGCCGTAGCTCTCGACCGGGGCGGGGCCCGGCTCCGCGGCGGCCGGAGTGCCGTCGGCGGGCAGCGCCGTGCGGCGCAGCACCGCGCGCATACGTGCTTCGAGGACCTCACCGCGGGCCGGCTTGATGATGTAGTCGTCGGCCCCGGCCTCCAGCCCGAGCACCACATCCAGGTCTTCGCCACGGGCGGTGAGCATGATGATCGGCAGCTGCCGTTCCGTACGGATCAGCCGGCAGACCTCGAAGCCGTCCTTGCCGGGGAGCATCAGATCCAGCAGCACGATGTCGGGGCGGAAGCCCGGCAGGAGCTCCAGCCCCTCCTCACCGCTGGCCGCGGCCGCCACTTCGTGGCCGCGCCGCCGTAGGGCCAGGGACACTCCGTCCCGTACGGCGGCGTCGTCCTCGATCAGAAGTACACGTGGCATGGGTCCAGTATCAATAAGTTTCATGATGGATCGGTAACAGGAGCAGCCTGCCCGAACTCCGCTGCATCTCACGTGGTGCAAGGCGGTGCGTGCCACACACACCCACCGCCGGTCGGTACGCACACGAGCACGGTATGAGGGACGGGATCGGGATGGCACGGCGCTTCGGCATGGAGAGCGGCATCATCGGGGTGGCCGCGGCGGCAGTGGTCTCACTCGCGGTTGCGGGGACGCTCGCCTTCGGCAACTTCGGATCGAGTTCCCAGGCCGAGGCGGATGACGTCGGGGCCAAGGCCAAGCGGGCAGCCCCTGTCGCACCGGTCGATTCCACCATCGTGCACGCCTCGGACCGCCCCGGCCGCAGCCTGAACATCACCATCGATGACGGCCCGGACCCGGTCTGGACCCCGAAGGTGCTCGACGTGCTGAAGAAGTACGACGTCAAAGCCGTCTTCTGCATGATCGGCCCGCAGGCCAAGGCGCACCCGGACCTGGTCAAGAAGGTGGTGGCCGCCGGGCACAAGCTCTGTGACCACACCATCAGCCACAACACCGGCATGGATCACCAGTCGCAGAGCTACCAGTCGCAGCAGATACTCGACGCACAGAAGATGATCGAGGACGCGGCGGGCGGCGCACAGGTCGAGTACTACCGCGCCCCCGGCGGCGCCTTCACGCCCTACAGCCGGAAGCTGGCCGCGGATCACGGTATGCGGCCGCTGGGCTGGAACGTCGACAGCAAGGACTTCGAGGGCGGCACCGTCGACGGGATCGAGGCAACGGTGCGCGGCGAACTCCCCAACGGGCCGACGGTCCTGTTCCACGACGGCGGGGGCGACCGCGCCCGGACCGTCGATGCCCTGGACCGGCTGCTGCCGTGGATGCAGCAGCAGGGTTACGGGTTCGGGTTCCCGAAGCGCTGACGGGTGACCGGGAGGTCCCGCCGTCCGCCTGCTTACCCGGGGCGGTGGCGGGGCTTTCCGGCTTTCGCGGGCTCTGAGGGGCTGTGCTGTCTCGGCGGGCTTGCGGGCTGTGCGGGCTCGCGGTCTCGGCGGGCTGTGCGGACGTGCGGTCTCGGCGGGCTGTGCGGAACCTCCTGGGGAGTTGTCCGGCCGACCTCTGGTCCGCCCGCGCCGGAGGCGCCAGGGCTGTGCGCCTCACCGACCGCCGGACACCCCGGGGCCTGTCTGCCGCCGACCCAGCGGACAGCCCCCGGGGCGTGCCGTCGCCTCCGGCTCCCCGGGGGCGACGGCCTCTTCCCCCGGCCCTACGCCGTGAACACCTCGCCCTGCTTCACGCCGTGTCTCCCGCCGTGCCTCAGGCTCCGCCTCACGCTCCGCCTCACGCCGCGCCGAACAGCTCCGCGAGGCCGCGCTCCATGCCGAGGTGCGCCGGCTCGCTGCCCGCGGGCACGGCCTCGTACGAGCGTGCGAGGAACAGCCGGACATCCGCGGTCTTCAACTGGACCATGGCGATGCCTTCCTCGGCGTGGAACTCCATCACCGTGCGGTCCGGCCCGGACGGCCGCACCCGCACATCGCCCCGCCCGGCCGGCGCCCGCAGCCCCTCGTCGAGCAGCTCGCGGGCGAACGCCCAGTCCACGGCGGAGCCGTCCAGCGAGATCTCCGGTGGGAAGAACATCCGTACCGCCAGCGGATCGGCGGGCTGATAGTGCAGCACCGCCGGCACTGCATGCGGGCCGAAGGTGGTGGCGATGAGGCGGACCTGGACGGCTTGGTCGATGACTGGGTTCATCGCGCTGCTCCCTCACGGCTGCCGGGTCATGGGCAATGGCTCGTCCAGTAGGACGGTGTGCCCGGTCTCGTCGTGCACGCGACATGTGTGTGATGTATCTCATGTTGCCGCAGGCTTGTCCGACGGTCCGCCGCACGCCGTGGGCGGGGCGACCCCACAGAAAAGGTTGTCAGCCGGCCAACAGCAAGGACGCGTCCGTCACGTGGAGTTCCCCCGCAGCTACGGCAGCCGCTGTTCCGGCAGGTGTGCCGGCGTCCCGGGGTGCATCAGGAACTCCTCCAGGATCCCCGGGGCCGTCGCCGCGGCGAAGCCCGGGGCCTCGGCGGCCGCGAGGTCCGGGATGCGATAGCCGTCCTCGCCCGCCGCGACCGCCGCGGTGAGCGTGACCAGGCCGGCCCGGCGGCTGAACGGCGAAGTGGAGAACGTCCAGGCCGCGATGGCCTCGCGCTGGAGGGCGAGGGTGTCACGGCTGAAGGTGCCCGAGCGGGCGACCAGATACGGGCCGTCCACGCCGTGCCCCAGATTGCGGTACGCGTCCCGGGCCAGCCACAGCACGACCGCCGTGGTGACCACCGCGTAGATCCAGGCGCAGTGCAGCAGTACGGGGGTGAACGCGGCGCCGAGACCGGCGAGGACGGCCGTGCCGGGCAGCACCGCCCACAGCAGCCCGCGCACCCGGCGCCGGCGAAGGGCGATGCGGGGGTGCGGTGTCAGCGCTGCCGGTGAGGTGCTGCCCGGAAAGGGTGACCGCAGGGCGCCGCCCGCCACCCGCAGCGCCTCCGGACGCGGCGCCGGCGGCAGCAGCCCGCTGCGCTTGCGGTTCTCCTCGTGGTTGCCCAGGCCGCCCGCCACCGCACGTACCAGGGCTCCGCCGCCGGCTCGCAGCAGCAGCGGTTCGCGCAGCAACACTCCGCGCAGCCGGGCCCGTTCGATGGTGACCGAGCGGGTGGTGAACAGGCCGCGGCGCACCCGCAGAGTGCGCGCGTCGGTCCACTCCAGGCAGTAGTTCCACCAGTTCTCGACGTACAGGGCGAGGGCGCCGACCGAGCCGAGGGCGAGGATGACCAGCAGCGCGGCCGGAACCGTCAGCCAGAGCGCGCTCGCGCCGAATTCGGTGAACGCCCGCTGGACGAAGCCGAGTTTCCAGGCCTCGATGCCGATGCCGTCCAGCACCCGGTAGGCCGAGCCGGCCACCACGAACACCCCGCCGACGACCCAGAAGGTGAGCGGCGCATACCGCAGCCAGCGCCAGCTGATATGGGCCACCACGGGGTCGTTCGCGACCGCCTCGGCATCCGCGTACGCGAGCAGTTCCGCACGCAGCCGTTCCGCCTCCGGGACCGCGAGCGCCTCCAGTGACAGCTCGCTGCGGCCGTCCCCCGAGCCCGCCGTACCTGCCCGCAGCACGGTGACACCCAGCAGCCGGTGCAGCGGGGTCGCCGTCAGGTCGACGGTGCGGATGCGGTGCAGCGGCACACTGCGCAGCCGCCGGGTCAGCAGTCCGCTGCGCACGTCGAGGGTGAGGGCCGGCCGGCCGTGGCCCCCGCCGGGAGCATCCGCTGCCGTGCCGTCCGCACTCCGGGGGAGGGCGACACGGAACTCCGTACGGGCCCAGCGGATCAGGCCGATCGTGGTGACGACGGCGAACGAGGCGGCGATGGCGGCGAGCGTGAACCAGGCTCCGGTGGTGATCCGGCCTCCGGTGGCCAGCGCCGTCAGCGCCAGCGAACCGAGCGGCGCGGCCATCCAGCCGCAGTGCACCAGAAGGGTGCGCGGATCCAGCCGCCGCCACTGGGTCGCCCCCGGTGAGGTGGACCCGAGCGACGGGCCGGGGTGCGGGCCGGGTGTGCCGGACGCGTCGGGGCGTGCGCCGGGTATGCCGGGGTGGGTGCCGGACGCGTCGCCGCCTGCGCCGGGTATGCCGGAATGCGGGTCGCGTGCGGTGCGGTCCAGTCCGGGTGCGTCGTGGGCCGTGCCCGGGGTCTCGGGCTCCAGCGGCGTGCTCATGCGGCATCACCCGGTACGTCCTGCGCCGCCTCGCCGATCCGCCGGGACAGTTCCTCGGCGTCCGCGTCGGACAGCCCCGCGATCTTGATGTCGCCCGCCGTCGAGGCGGTGGTGACGGTCACCGTCGCGAGCCCGTACCGCCGTTGAAGCGGGCCGCGCACCGTGTCCACCGTCTGCACCCGGGTCAGCGGTGCGATCCGCCGCTTCTGCCAGAACCAGCCGCCGGCCGCATAGACCGCCCGCCCGCCCAGCTCCCAGGCGTGCACCGCGTACCGCCACCGCGGCATGACCACGAGATAGCCCACGGCCGGCAGCACGAGCACGACCAGCAGGAGCGGGCCCAGCCACGGCAGTGCGCCCGGGAAGAAGAGGAGGGACAGGACCGCCATGGTCAGTGCGGTGAGCAGCATCGGACCGCTGAGTGTCAGCAGTGCCTGGACCGTCCACCAGCGACGGGCCCGGGGATCGACACGGTGGCGGGGCGGGCGCAGCAGTGGGGCGGCGGGCTCGGGCATGGGGGTCACCGGTTTCCAAGTCAAGCGTATTGAGTGGCGATACGTTATAACGGTACAAGCGACTTGTAAAAGCGGGCCGGGTCTCCCGAGCCGGAACCACGCGCGAGGGCCCGCGCACTGTACGAGGGAGGTCATCCGTGCCCAAGAAGGTGGACCACGAAGTCAGGCGCCAGGAGATCTCCGAGGCGCTGTGGCGGATCGCGAGTACCCGCGGGCTGGACGGCGCGAGCCTGCGCGATGTCGCTGCGGAGGCCGGCATCTCGCTCGGCCGGCTCCAGCACTACTTCCGCACCAAGGACGAGATGCTCCTCTTCGCCCTCCGGCGCATCAACCAGCTCGCCGCGGACCGGATTCGTGCACGCATCGAGTCGCTGACCGAGGAGCCGACGCCCCGTGAGGTACTGCGGGCCTGTCTGTCGGGCATGCTGCCGCTGGACGACAGGAGCCGCATCGGATTGCTGGTCGGCGCCGCCTACTACGCCCGCGCCGTCCACGACGCGGCCCTGCGCGCCGAGGCCGAGAACGGAATCCCTCAGCTCCGTGCCTTCTTCGCCGGCCAACTGCGGCTGGCCGCGGACCGCGGCGAGCTGCCACCGGAACGTGCCACCGAGGACGAGGCGATGCTGCTGATCAGCATGGCCGACGGCCTCGCCACCTACGTCCTGCTGGGTGTGCACGACCCCGAGACCGCGCTACGGCTGCTGGATCTGCATCTGGCGAACCTCTTCGGGGCGGAGCGGGCGGCGGACGGGCCGACGCCGCCCGGCTGCGAGGTGGGTGCGGCACCTGCGCCCGGAGAGCGCGGAGCGCCGCGTTCGTCCGGAGGGCGGAAGGTCCCGTCTTCGTCCGGAGGAGCGGAGGTGTCGCCCTCGTCCGGAGGGGCGGAGGTGTCGTCTTCGTGCGGAGGGGCGGAGGTGTCGCCCTCGTTCGGGGGAGGGAAGGTGTCGCCCTCGTCCGGCCGGTGATCGTCCGGTTTCGGCGGCGGAGCGGGCTTGAGTGGAGTGTGTGCCGAACTCGTATGTGCGACCGCCGCGGTGGAGCGCCTCTACATCGCCGGCGCCCTCATCTTCGCCTTCGCCTTCGCTTTCGCTTCTGCCTTCGTCTTCGTCTTCGCCTTCGGGGGCGAGTCCTACGCCTCGCGCAACAGGGCGACGAGATCGGCCTCGACGTCCAGGTGTCTTGCCTCGTCGCCCTTGGCGACGAGTTGGTAGGACCGGGTCAGGAAGGCCCGCAGCTCCTGTGCGTCGAACTGCACCACCGCCATACCGCTGACGGCGTGGAACTCCACCACCACGGCGTCGGAGTCGTACGGCCAGATCTGCACATCGCCCGCTCCGGCCGGCTCGCTCAGCCCCTCCTCCAGCAGGTCCCGCCCGAACGTCCACGTCACCTCGGCGCCGTCCAGCGACGCGGCGGGCGGAAAGACCAAACGCACCGCGAACGGATCGGCGCGGTCGTAACGCAGGCTCGCCGGAATCACCTGCGACCGGGGAGCGGTCGCGATGAGACGGGCCTGAACGGCTTGATCGATGACGCTGGACATCGCCGGCTCCCTTGCATTCGGTGTGCGGATCGTTGGGTCTTTGACCACTAGGACGCGTAGGTCATCGCGCCAGGTGCATTGGATTCCTATGTGACCTCCATCACGGGCCTTTGGATGTATGCATATGCCCTCTTTGCTGTGCGCCCGGAGCGGGTGACCGGCTCTCGGGGAGCTGGTGTGATGGCCCGTCAGGCGCTTCGGGCCCGCCTGACGGCCTGGGCGCGTCGGTGCGTGGGCGCGTCGGTTGTGCGTCGATGGCGTATCGGCGGCGCGGGGCGGTGCGTTGGCGGTGCGTTAGCGGTGGGGTGGCGGTGCGTTGGCGGTGCGCCATGATCGCGCCCCGTCGGCTGCCGGTGGCTCGCGCTGCTGCCGCGAGCGGGGGCGGTCGGCTGCGGTCGACCGCTCGGGGCGGTCTGGACGGCGCGAGCGGGCTGGGCTAGCTTCCAGCCCAAAACCAGAGCGGGGTGGGGCGAATGCGGCGCACGGGACGCTTGTTGTGGCAGAGCTCGGACAGGGACACGAGGCGGGCACGGCGCACGCGGAAAGCCCGACGTTGGGCTGCCGTAACCGCCGGTGCGGCGGCGCTCGCCACGATGGCATCCGGCCCGGCGGCCGCCGCCCGGCCGACGGCCACCGACGCGTACGGGCCCACGCACGCGAGTGCGCACGGAACCACGTACGGGAATCCGCTGGAAACCCCGTACGCGCGTTCGTACGGAACCGGGGCGGCGCGTTCGTACGCGGCGGCACCGGCTTCAGCCGGCGAGCCGGTTTCGGCGGCATCGCTCGTCACCCCGCACGCCGGCTGGCGACTCAAGGACAGCGGCAGCACTGCCCGCTTCCGGGGTCTGGCGGCCGTCAGCCGCACGACGGCCTGGGTCGCCGGCACGGCGGGCACCGTGCTGCGCACCCACGACGGCGGCAAGCACTGGAGGGACATCTCCCCGCCCGGCGCCGGGGAGCTGGAGTTCCGCGACATCGAAGCGCTTGATGCACGTCGCGCGGTCGTCCTCGCGATCGGCGAGGGCGAGGCCTCACGCGTCTTCCGCACCGACGATGCCGGCGCCACCTGGACCGAAAGCTTCCGCAACACCGACCCTCGTGCGTTCTACGACTGCCTGACGTTCTTCGACCGGCGGCACGGCATCGCACTCAGCGATCCCGTCGACGGCACGTACCGGATCCTGTCCACCGCAGACGGGGGCCGCAGCTGGCGCGTACTGCCGTCGGGCGGTATGCCGCCCGCCCAGAAGGGCGAAGCCGCGTTCGCCGCCAGCGGCCAGTGCCTGGTGTCGGCGGGCAGCCGTGATGCCTGGATCGCGACCGGCGGGGCCGCCACCGCCCGCGTCCTGCACACCGCCGACCGCGGCCGTACCTGGTCGGTCACCGACACCCCCGTCCCGGCGGGCGACCCGGCCCGTGGCGTCTTCGCGCTCGCCTTCCGCGACCGCACCCACGCCCTCGCGGTCGGCGGCGATTTCCGTCCCGACCAGCCCTCGCCCCATGCCGCCGCGGTCAGCGACGACGCCGGCGCCACCTGGACACCGGCCGCCGAACCCCCGAAGGCCTATCGCTCCGGCGCCGCCTGGCTGCCGCATTCCCGGCGCCTCGCCGTGGCGGTCGGCCCGTCCGGCAGCGATCTGACGCTCGACGCCGGCCGCACCTGGCACACCTTCGACAATGGTTCGTACGACACCGTCGACTGCGCCCCTGACCTGGGCTGTTGGGCCGCCGGCGAGCGGGGCCGGATCGCACGACTGGAGCCGTGACGGCGAGCCTCACGCGAAACGGGCGAGCCGACTCGACGCGGCGGCGGGGGGAGGAAGGAAGCGGGTGGAGGAAGGGTGCGGGTGGTCCGGGGTGGCGGCGGGCGAGGGGCCCGGCCGGTCGCACCGGGGTGGCCGGTCCGGGAGGGCGGAGGGGCGAGGACCGGGGGCGTCCGGCGGCCTGCTGCGCGTCGCGGCCCCACCCCGCAACCGCCCTCCCCACCCCCAGGGCAACGCTCGCCACCCAGGTTCGCCGCCCCTAGTCGGCTTCGCCCCCTGGCCAGGCCCCCCTGGCCAGGCCCCCCTGGCCAGGTTGGCCCCCGCCGGGTTCGCCCCCCGTTCGGGGCCGTGGTCCCACTACACCGACCGGGGTCACCGCTCACCCACGGGCGCCTTCCTCACTCCATCAGGCTGCCGAGCCGTCCCTCCAGTACCACCAGCAACTCGCCCAGCGCCTCGGCGAGTTCCTCCTGCCGCTGATCGCCGATGCCGTCGAGCAGCGCCGCCTCGTACCGCAGCTGTTCGGGCAGCAGCTGGTCGATGGTCTCGCGTCCATCGTCGGTGAGCGAGAGATGCGCGACGCGGCGGTCCCGGTCGTCGGGGCGGCGGGAGATCAGCCCACGTTCCTCCAGCTGCCGTACGCGTTTGGTCACCGCGGCACCGGACGCAAAGGTCTCGCGGGCCACCCGCCCGGGGGTCAGCTCGCGGTCCATCCGGCGCAAGGTGCCGAGGATGTCGAACTCGGGACGGGTGAGCCCGGCCTTCCGCAGCGGCGCATCGGCCGCCTGCTGGAGCAGCGCGGAACAGCGGTTGAGCCGCCCGATCACCGCCATCGGGCCGGTGTCCAGCCCGGGGTGCACCTGCTGCCACTGGCGCAGCACCCCCGCGACGATGTCCTCGGTCACCCGCACACTCCTCTCGGCCATGCCGTACGCCCCTAATTGTGCCTGCCGCAGGCCGCCTGACCCGCGTCGGGCGGACGCACGGGTCAGGCGGCCGGCACCGGTGCCGAGAGCCGCCCTACGAGACCGGCCAGTGCCCGGTGGCCCTGCTGCTCGGCATGGGCGATCCGCTCCTCCGGAAGGGCGCGCTGCCACCACTCACCGGCCGCCACCTCCACGGCCTCGCGAAGCTCGACCAGGCCACCGGCCAGCCGGTCACGGGCCCAGCCGGTCTCCCGGGCGTCGTCCGCCCCGGGCGCCGGCCCCGTCGCGAGGAGCCGCGACGCGGCGGACTCCGCAGCCGTGACCCGCTCCAGGGCGACCTCGATACGGTCGGCGGCCCGCCGGTTGGTGACCAGCACGCAGCAGGCCAGGCCCACCGCCGCCCCCACCACGGTGTCGATCCAGCGGTCCGCGATCAGTGTCCTCGCCGGCAGCCGACTGCCGAATTCGGTCAGCAGCAGTGCCATCGGCGTGACCCACACCGAGCCGAGCCAGTAATTACGGGTGATGCAGGCCTCCGCGCCGAGCTGGCAGACCAGCGCCAGCACGATCATCATGAGCTGCCCGGTGTGCAGCAGGGGCAGCAGCGCGGTGTAGAGCAGCAGACCGAGCAGATTGCCGAGCGTGCGTTGCAGCGCCCGCTGCCAGGAGAGCGTGGTGTTGGCCTGGTAGATCGAGGCCGCGGTGACCACGGCCCAATACGGATGGCCGACGCCGACGGCCATCGATGCCCACCCCGCCAGCACACCCCCGGCGGCGACCCGCGCGCCGATGGGCAGCAGTGGTGACCCGGGCGCGAGCCGGGCGAGCACCCCGGTGCGGCCGGGCGCGGGGCGCCGCGGCTCCCGCGCCTCGTCGGCGACGCCCACCAGCTCCTCGGTCTCCGCGGCCGAGAGCGCGACCTCGGGCAACGGCCGCCCGCTCCGCAGCTCACGCGCCCAGCCGGTGAGCCGCTCGGCTTCCGCTGCCGCGGACCGGGGTTCGTGCCCGAGCGCCGACTCGGCGCGCACCAGCAGCCGTTCGAGCCCGGCCCGCGCCGCGGCCTTCGCCGGTGTGCGCGCCGGGACCAGGAACAGCGTGTGCCAGGCGGCGTTCACGGCGGCCGCCGCGGCATGCCGGGCCTGTGCCACACCGGCCCGTTCCGCCCCGCCGGGGCCAGGTTCCGTACGCAGCAGCCTCGCAGAGGCCTCCAGAGCGCGAGCGGTGGCGATCCGCTCCGGCCCCCGCGGCCGTATCAGCGCCGGCGCCATGCAGACCAGCCAGGCGAGTCCCCCGGCGCCGAGCGCCAGCGCCAGGTGCAGCGGAACCTGGCCGAGGTGCTGCGGCACGAAGAAGGCCGACGCGGCGATGAACGTCAGGATGAGGTTTCCCGGCGGGCCGATGCGCGTGGCGTCACAGACCATCTTGTGGACCGCGGCCACCAGCGAGGCCAATACGACGAGCAGCGCGGTCGAGGTGGTCAGCGAGGCGGCGGTCAGCGCGACGCCGAGGCCGGCGACCATCCCGAGCACCACCCACAGCAGTGTGCGGGCGCGAGCTGCGTACGGCAGACCGTGCGCGTAGAGGGCGCACATCGCCCCGGCCGAGGTGTACAGGATCAGATCCAGCCGTCCCAGGGCGAACAACGCGAAGTCGGGCACAGCCAGTGCCGCCACCGCGCTGAGTGCCGGCTTGTGCCAGATGTCGACGGGGCGGCGCAGTCGCACGGCGCTCCTGATCGGCAACGGCCGGACGCGCACCGCGCTCCCCGGCGCGGTGCGCGCGCTCTTCCCGGACGGCCGTGCGTGCTTCCCCATACGAGGAGGTTAGCAGGTGTTTTACTAGTGAAATATTCACCTCACCCGTCCGTGCGGCCTCCAGGCGCCACGTGAGCACCCGGAACCAGGCGCCACGTAAGGGAGCCGGCAAAGGGGAGCGGCAGAGGGGTGGGGAAGAGGGGTGGGGAAGAGGGGCGAGGCGGCGCGGGGGATGGGGAGGGGCCGTGCGGGCTAGTAGGAGCAGCGCGAGGCAGTGGGAGAAGTGCGGGGGATGAGCGGCAGCGTGTGGCCGCGGCCACGGCCAGCGCACACGACGGAAAGGGACAGCAGAGAGGGACAGCAGAGAGGCACAGCAGAGAGGGACGGCAGAAAAGCGACGACAGGGGGAGGGGCGGCGAAGCAGGGACAGCAGAGAGCGACGACAGGGAGGGACGGCAGGGAGGGACGGCAAAGAGGGGCCGCAGACGGGGACGACAGCGAGGGGGCGGGCGGGGCGACAATGGCCAGGTGCCAGCCGCCAAGAAGAAGACGACGACCGCGAACGCGTCACCGGAGCGCCGCCGCGAACTGCTCAACATCGCGGCGGAGGTATTCGCCGCACACGGCTACAACGCCACCACCGTCCGCCGTATCGCGGACGAGGCCGGAATGCTCGCGGGCAGCCTCTACTACCACTTCGATTCCAAGGAATCGATGCTGGACGAGATCCTGTCCAGCTTTCTGACCGAGCTGTGGGACGGCTATGACGCCGTACTCGCCGCCGGACTCGGGCCCAGAGAGACCATCGAAGCCCTGGTCACCGAGTCCTTCCGGGAGATCGACCGGCATCGCGCGGCCGTCGCCATCTACCAGAAGGAGTCCAAGCACCTCGCCACCCAGCCTCGTTTCGGCTATCTCGCCGACTCCCAGCAGAAGTTCGAGAAGGCCTGGCTGGGCACCCTGGAACGGGGCGTGGCCGACGGGGTCTTCCGCGCCGACCTCGACATCCGGCTCACCTACCGCTTCGTCCGCGACACCGTCTGGGTCGCGGCGAGCTGGTACCGGCCGGGAGGACAGCACAGCCCCGAGGAGATCGCCCGCCAGTACCTCTCGATGGTGCTGGACGGCATCGCCGTACGCGTCTGACCCCGCGCCGGCAGGAGGCGGCGGTCTCCGCACCCTCGAGGTGCGGTGCCCTACCGTCGGCGGCCGCTCAGCAGGAAGTGTTCTTCACATACAGGGCTCGCGGCGCCCAGGTCGTGCCGTAGCGGATGTCCTTTGTCGCACCCTTGGGCAGTCTGCCGTGGGGGTCGCGCTGATGCGGGACGACGATGGTGAAGCATGCGGTCCGCCGGGAGCACAGATTGGTCAGCCGGAAGTAGCGGTGGTGGCCCTTGTTGAAGTGCTTCCGCACCACGACGCAGTGCGGGGCCCGCTCGGCGGCCGCCGCGGACGAGGCGCCGGCCAGTGTCAGAGAGGCACTGCACGCCACCGTTGCCAGTGCTATGGCCATGATCTTCCGCACGTGATCTCCCCCGTTGGAAACTCGGATCCCCCGCGAAGCCCACTCCGGGTTCGCACGTTCATTCCCCATTGTCCATACAAGCTCAGGGGAAATCAGCCCCGGGGGCCACACAGGGACACAAGCGCGACACAAGCGCGGCCGTTTCGGAATGGGGCCGGGTGGGCAGGGCGCGGCCGGGCCGCCGGTCCGGGCGGGGCGAATCGGCCCGGCGACCTACAGCTCATCGCCCCGCCCGTAGTGCAGCGCGCGACGGGTCAGCCCCGCCAGGTCCTCCGGTATGCCCTGCCATGCCCAGTGCTCCATGGCGATCGCCCCGGCACTGTCGTCACCCCCTGACCGAGCCCATGCTCGCCAACGCCGAGATCCGCAAGATCGTCGACGCGACCGTCCCATGCCGCTGCACGATCACGCACACCCGAGCAGGTCGCCCCCCACCTCGCTCGGCTGGTCTCCCCCGAGACGGAGAACGCGCACGTCACCGGCCAGACCGTCTTCCTCGACGGTGGCGCGGCCACCCTCCTCCGAGGTCGCGGCGCCTGGTAGCCGCAGTCGCCCCAAGGCTCCTGAAGGCGAACCCGGTAACGGGCTACCCGCGCCAGGCCGCTCCCGTTGTGCCTGCCGCCTGCCGCCTGCCGCCTGCCGCCTGCCGCCTGCCGCCTGCCGCCTGCCGCCTGCCGCCTGCCGCCTGCCGCCTGCCGCCTGCCGCCTGCCGCCTGCCGCCTGCCGCCTGCCGCCTGCCGCCTGCCGCCTGCCGCCTGCCGCCTGCCGCCTGCCGCCTGCCGCCTGCCGCCTGCCGCCTGCCGCCTGCCGGTGGCCGGCGGCCGGGTGGTGTGGCCGGGTGGTGGCCGGCGATGGGTGACTGCCCGTGGTTCGGTGTCTAGTGGCGGCCGATGTTTCGGCTTGCGTGGAGTGTCACTCGTCGGCAGACGGGCGTGCCGTCACCACTCGCAGTCCTCGGTCCGCGAATTCACGGCGGGTTGCCTCCTTCGCTCCGTTGTCCGTGATGAACGTGTCAAAGACATCCGCGTGGCCGACCCGGGCGAAGCAGCGCTCGCCGATCTTCGATGAGTCCGCGACGACCACGGCACGCCGGGCGCGCTCGGCCATGAGGCGGTTGACCCGGGCCTCCGCTTCGTCGTGCACCGTGGCTCCCATCAGCGGGTCCATACCGTTGGCGCCGATGAACGCGATGTCGATGGAGATCTGCTGGAGCACCAACTCGCTGAACGGTCCCACCAGTTCGAACGACCGGGAGTGTGCCACCCCGCCGGTGAGCACGATCTTGATCTGCGGCCGTACGGCCAGCTCATTGGCGATGTTGAGGGAGTTGGTGACAATCGTCAGATGCGGTTGCGGGCCGGCCTCCGCGAAGTCCGGGCGGGTGGCAAGCACCCGGGCGATCGCCGTGGTCGTCGTCCCGCCACTGAGCCCGACCACATCACCCCGCTCGACCAGCTTCGCCGCGGCCTTTGCCACGGCCTCCTTCTCCTCCGACCGGTGGGCATGCTTGTAGCGGATCGGCAGGTCGTACGCCACGGAGCTGAGTACCGCCCCGCCCCGGGTGCGGGTCAGCAACTGCTGCTCGGCCAGGGCGTCCATGTCGCGCCGCATCGTGGCGGCCGAGACCTCCAACTCGGTCGCCGCCTCCTCGACGTCCACCCGGCCCCGGTCCCCGAGCAGCTCGAGCAGTGCGTTCATCCGTTCATGGCGCTTCATAACGCGAGCCTAATTCGTCCCAGCCGGCCACGGTGACGCGCGGTAGGCACCCTCGTACTCCACCGTGGCGGACCATCCCGACCGCTGCGGCGAAGCGCCGCCGGGAGGGTCGTCGCGGGCCGCTGTCTCACCCCCGGGCGGGCGCCTGGGCCGCGTACTGGCCCGGCACCGTCGCCGGAGTGCCCAGCACGTCCAGCAGTCTCGCCGCTTCCTCGGCCACCGCCTCCCGGGCGGGTTTGAGGTACTTCCGGGAGTCGACGAGCGACGGGTCGGCGCCCAGTGTGTGCCGTATCGAGCGGGTGAAGACGGAGACCAGATGAGTGGAGATATTGATCTTCGTCATTCCGGCGGCGATGGCCCGCCGCAGCTCGTCGTCCGGCACCCCCGAGGAGCCGTGGAGTACCAGCGGCACCGGCAGAGCGGTGTGCAGCGCCGCGATGAGGTCCTTGTCCAGTACGGCCGTGCGTTCATGCATCGCATGTGAGGAACCAACGGCCACGGCGAGGGCGTCCACACCTGTCGCGCGGACAAAGGCCAGGGCCTCGTCCGGGTCCGTGCGGGCCCCTGGCGCATGGACGCCGTCCTTGCCGCCGACCTCGCCGAGTTCCGCCTCGACGTAGGCGCCACGGTCATGGCACCAGGTGGTGAGTTCGGCGGTGGTCGCCACGTTCTCCTCGTAGGGAAGAGCGGAGGCATCCACCATGACGGAACCCACCCCGGCGGTGATGCCCTGGTGGACCAGCTCCGCATCGGTGATGTGGTCGAGGTGCACCGCGATCGGGGCCGTCGAGCCCTCGGCGAGGGCAAGGGTGGCGCGGGTGAGGGGCAGCAGACTGCCGTGGTAGCGGATGCAGTTCTCGCTGATCTGAAGGATCAGCGGGATGTCCGTGCGCTCGGCGGCGGTGACGAGCGCCTCGGCGGTCTCCAGATGGATGACGTTGAAGGCCGCGGCACCGACCCGCGCCTCACGCGCGGCGTCGACGATCGATGAGGTCGGAACGAGGGGCATGGGACGCTGACTCCCTTGCGGGCAGGGCGGGTTGACGTGGAGTAGGCGGGGCTCTACGAGGCGGCCGGCGCCTCGAGCATCACCGAACGGGTCAGGCTGCGGGGGTTGTCAGGGTCCAGGCCGCGGGCGCGGGCCCGCTCCAGCGCCACCCGCTGGACCAGCACCAGATCGGCCAGCGGATCGCGCGCATGGCGCACGAAGCGCGCACCGGTCCGCAGTACATCGGCCTCCAGCCCCTCCGGTGCCTGACCGAACAGCCAGGTCACCCGGCCGGGTGCGGCTATCGCGATCGGGCCGTGGCGGTACTCCATAGCGGGGTAGGACTCCGTCCAACTCTGCGACGCCTCACGCATCTTGAGCGCCGCCTCATTGGCCAGGCCGAATGTCCAGCCCGTGCCGAGGAAGGAGAACTGCTCGGCGTCCACCCACTCCTTCTCCACCGGCGCGGCCAGCGCCTCCTCCGCATCGGTCACCGCCCGGGAGATGTCCTCGCCCAGATGCGCGCGCAGCAGCGTCAGCGCCGTGGTGGCGAAGCGGGTCTGCACCACCGACTTCTCGTCGGCGAACGGAAGCGCGACCGTCTCGTCGGAGACCGCCACCGCCGGCGTCCCTGGGTCACCGATGAGGGTCACCGTCGGAATGCGCCCCTTGACGGCGTCGAGTACGCGCAGCACCTCGGTCGTGGTGCCGGACCGGGTGATCGCCACCACCGCGTCGTAGCCGCGGGCGCTGCCGAGGAACGCCTCGGAGGCGGCGAAGGGGTCCGTCACCCCCTGTCCTGCCGCCTCCCGAAGCGCCGCATACGACTGCGCCATGAACCATGAGGTGCCGCAGCCGACGACGGCGACGCGCTGTCCGGCCTTGGGCAGCAGACTTGTCGCCGCCCCGATCCGCGCCGCTTCCCGCCAGGTCTCCGGCTGGCTGTGCAGCTCCTGCTCCATGTACGAGATCTCGCTCATGGCCCGCCCTCCCGTGCTGTGCATCTGATCGATCGTGCTGCGTGAAACTGCAATATTCGAGTTCGTTGCAATCGACTGTACGCAGAAAGTTGAGACCTTTCCATCGCTCGTACGAGTGGATGCGCCAGAGGGGAGAGGTGGAGCGGTGGCCTGCTAGGAGCTCGTTTTGCTGCTTGTCCAGGCTGGATGCGGGCCGGGGCGGTGTGGCGGCGGGACGGCGGAGGTGCAGAAAGAAAGTGTTGACAGCTGCGTGAAAGTCGCCGAATACTCGCAAGATCAGTCACGCAGGTTCAGTCATGCAGCAAGGCCCGCTCCGCCGCACAAAGGACTCCCCATGTCCATTGCCACGCTCTCCGCGACGCCCCCGCCGCCGTCATCCAAGACCGCACACCGCACCGGCAGGCTGTTCGCGCTCACCGGCGCCGTCGTCGGCGTCATCTACGGCTATGACACCGGCAGCATTTCCGGTGCCCTGGTGTTCCTGAGCAAGGACTTCCATCTCACCGAGGCCGAAAAAGGCCTGGTCAACAGCATTCTGGTAGGCGGCTCCATCCTCGGCGCGATGATCGGCGGCAAGCTCGCCGACGCCCTGGGCCGCAAGGCCGCGATGCTGATCGTCGCCGGCTCGTACGCCGTCTTCGTCGGACTCTCCGCCCTCGCGCCCAACGTTGTCGTGCTGGACGTCGTGCGCTTCCTGCTCGGCATCGCCATCGGCATCTCGATCGTCGCGGCTCCGCTCTACGTCGCGGAATCGACCCCGGCACGCATCCGCGGAGCCTCCGTCGCCGCCTACCAAGTGGCCACGGTCGCGGGCATCGTCATCACGTACTTCGTCAACTGGGGCCTGTCCGGCGGCGGCCACTGGCGCTGGATGCTCGGCCTCTCCGCGATCCCCGCCGCACTCGTCCTGATCCCGCTGCTCAGGTTGCCGGACACCCCGCGCTGGTACGTCCTCAAGGGGCAGACGGAACGAGCCGTCGAGGTCATGGCCATGACCGACCCGGAGGTCGATCCGCGCACCGAGGTCGCGGCGGTGGGGGCCGCGCTCGCCGAGGAGAGCGGTGGGTCGGCGCGCTCCTTGCTGCGCAAGCCGTACGCCCGGGCCGCCCTCTTCGTCGTCGGCCTCGGATTCTTCTGCCAGATCACCGGCATCAACGCCGTGACGTACTACAGTCCGCAGATCTTCGAGGAGATGGGTTTCACCGGCAGCGGTCAGAACTTCCTGCTGCCGTCCTTCGTCCAGCTCGCCTCGCTGGCCGCGACGGTGCTCGCCATTCTCGTCATCGACCGACTGGGCCGTCGGGTGGTGCTGCTCAGCGGTATCGGCACGATGGTCGTGATGCTCGCCGTCCTGACGGCGGTCTTCAGTACGGGCGAGCTGCACGGCGCTACGACCTGGGTGGGCTTCGCCGCCATCCTGCTGTTCACCGCGGCCTTCAACTTCGGCTTCGGATCGCTGATCTGGGTCTATGCGAGCGAGGCGTTCCCCGCCCAGCTGCGCTCGACCGGGGCTTCGGTGATGCTCACCGCCGACCTGGTCGCCAATCTCCTGATCGCCCAGTTCTTCCCCTCCCTGATGGCCTGGGCGGGTGCGGCCCGGACCTTCGCGGGCCTGGGCGTCCTCGCGCTCGCCGCACTGGTCTTCGCCGCCGTCACCGCGCCCGAGACCAAGGGGCGTCAGTTGGAGGAGATCCAGGGCTACTGGCGCAACGGGGGGCGCTGGCCCGCGTCGCCGGCTCCGGTACGTCCCGGCACGCTCAGTGGTTCAGCGGTGCCGCCGACCACGACTTCGTAGCCGCGGGGGCAGATGACCCACTGACGGAGGGGATGCCGAGTGCTCCCGCGCCGGGCGTCCAGAGCGGGGCCTGTGCGGTGACACATGCATCGAAGCTGCTGCCCGGACTGCTGGATCGCCGGCGGTCCGGGCCGGAGGGACGGTGCCTCAGGAGGGCAGCTGTTCCCGGTACTGCTCCAGAGCCGGCGCGGTCGTCGTTGCCACGAACTCCGTGATCCGGTACTCACACACCCCGGCGACGGTGAACGGGTCCTCGGCCACGATCCGCTCGATCGTCGCACGGTCCGTCCCGGCAGCGAGGATCACGCCCCCGTCACGCGGGACCTTGCGGCCCGCGGCGATGAAGTGCCCGGCGGCGTACTGCTTCTGAAGCCACTCCACATGCTCCGGAAGGACGGCGTCGACGCGTTCGAGGGGCGCGGTATAAGTCAGTTCCAGTACGAACATAGCTGCAATATAGACGAGGCGTCCGACGGGAGCGTGGCCTCCTCCTGGAGACGAATGCGCAGGCCAGGGTGGAGGCGCGAGGTGCCTCGCCGGTTGCCGGCGCAATCGCCTCCGGGAGCGCCCTGAAGTCCCGGAAGCGTCGCGGGCACGGTGCCAGGACGCACCGGTCACGCTGCGGGCAGGTCCGGGCGGCGCCGCCCGTGCCGTGTCGCGCTCTCGTAGGCATGGCCGGCCCGGAGGACGGCGAGATCCGCGCGCGGGGCCCCGATGAACTGCATCCCCACGGGCAGGCCGCCCGGCGTGAATCCCGCGGGAACCGAAAGGGCGGGCACGCCGAGGACGGAGACGAGGTAGGCGGACCGCATCCAGTCCAGATATGAGTGGGTGGGCCGGCCCGCGACCTCCCGCGGATACTCCAGCTCCGCGTCGAACGGCGTGACTTGGCTGACGGGGGCGAGGAGCAGGTCGTACCGGGAGAAGAAGTCCAGCACGCCGAGGTACAGCCGGCTGCGGGTCGCGGTGGCGGTGTTGAGGTCGGCCACGGTCAGCCGGCGGCCCTGCTCGATGTTCTGGACGATGCTGGGCTTGAGGGCCTGCCGGTCGGAGTCGAGCAGACCGCCGAGCGCGAGGTCGAAGCTGTGCGCCCGCAGCGTACGGAAGGTTTCGTCGGCCCCTGTGAGGTCCGGGCAGGCGGTGTCGACACGGCAGCCGAGCTCCTCCAGCACCCTCAACTGGGGCTCCAATACGGCTAGTACGTCCGGGTCGGCCGGCGCGCGTCCCCCGAAGTCGGGTGTCCAGGCGATACGAAGCCCGCGCAACTCGCGGTCGAGCGGCACACGGAAGGCCTCGCCGGGCGTCTCCAGGCCGATGGGGCAGCGTGGATCCGGACCTGCCATCGCCGACAGCAACAGCGCGGTGTCGGCAACGGTCCGCCCCATGGGGCCGGGGACCGACAGGGTGTCCCACAGATTGCCGCCGGGGTGCCGGGGGACGCGTCCGGGCGTGGGTCGCAGCCCGACCACGTTGCAGAAGGACGCCGGGTTGCGCAGTGAGCCGCCCATGTCGCTGCCGTCGGCGAGGGGTTGCATCCCGGCAGCGAGCGCCGCGGCGGCGCCTCCACTGCTGCCGCCGGCCGAGCGCGTGGTGTCGTAGGGGTTGCGCGTGGTGCCGAAGACCGGGTTGAAGGTGTGCGAACCGGCGGCGAATTCGGGGACGTTGGTCTTGCCGAGCCGGATGGCGCCGGCCCGTTGGAGCCGTTCGACGAGCAGATCGTCCTCATCGGGGATGTGGTCGGCGAAGAGCGGTGAGCCGTGTGTGGTGCGCATACCGCGGGTGAGGTGAGTGTCCTTGAACGCGATCGGGAGGCCGTGCAAGGGCGGGACGGGGGCGCCCCGGACGAGGCGCTCGTCGGCGCGCGCGGCGGCGGCGAGTGCGCCCTGGGGATCGAGGGTGACGATGGCGTTGACGGCCACATTGACCTGTTCGATGCGGTCCAGATGCGCCTGGACGACCTCCCGGGCGGAGAGGTCGCGGCGCCGCAACCGGGCGGCGAGGTCGGTGGCGTCGAGCTGATGGAGCGCGTCGGGCATGAAGACCTCGGAAGGGTTCAGGGAGGTGACGTGGCGGTGGCGGTGAACGAGGGGCCCTCTTGTCACCTGCCCTCGTCCGCCTCGGTGGCACCGCCCGCATGGTCATCGGGGTCCGGTTCCGGTCTCACCACGGTACCCAGCGCCACTGACAGCGAGCCGTGGGCCGAACTGACAGCGCACCATCAGCCGATCCGCCCGGCCAGGGCTCGCTCACCGGTTCGGTAGCGTGGTGGGCACCATGGACACTCCCGGAACGATCTCCTGCGACGACGAACTGCGGCACTGGCCGGCCGACGAAGACCAGGCACGCGCGGTCCAGGACCGGTTGCGGCCCTGCGTGCGGCTCGATGAATCCGGGCCGGAACCGGGGTTCGAGGGCACCGTGGTCGGGGTGGATGTCGCCTACGACGACGCACGTGATGTCGTCGCCGCTGCCGCCGTCGCCCTGGACGCCCGTACGCGTGCCGTCGTCGACGAGGCCACCGCCGTCGGGCAGGTCTCCTTCCCGTACGTCCCCGGACTGCTCGCTTTCCGCGAGATTCCCACCGTGCTCGACGCGCTCGCCCGTCTCACCCGCACCCCTGGCCTCGTGGTCTGCGACGGATACGGGCTGGCGCACCCGCGGCGCTTCGGGCTCGCCAGCCATCTGGGGGTGCTGACCGGGCTGCCCACCATCGGCGTCGCCAAGAACCCCTTCACCTTCCGGTACGAACCTCCCGGGCCGGACCGCGGCGCCACCTCGCCTCTTCTGGACGGTGCCGAGGAGGTGGGACGTGCGCTGCGGACCCAAAAGGGCGTCAAGCCGGTCTTCGTTTCCGTCGGGCACCGCATCGACCTCGACCGGGCCTGTGCGCATACGCTCCACCTGGCGGCCGCCTACCGGCTCCCCGAGACGACCCGGGCCGCGGACTCGCTGTGCCGGAGGGCACTCGCGAGCGCCTGACGGCAAGAACGGCAAGACCGGGATGCGGACCCGCGCGACCGGGGCGAAGAACCGGGCTACTCCTGGACGAGGCGGAACGTGATGCCCGCATCCTGGAGGCGCGCCGTCAGCGCGTCCCCCATGGCGACCGCGGTCGTCACCTGGCCGGCGGTCTCCGGCAGGTCGTCGAAGGCCAGGCTGAGCGCCGACTCGGCGAGCATCTTCGCCGTCTCGTCGTAGCCGGGGTCACCGCCCGAGACCTCGGTGATCACGCGTTTGCCGCCGCCGGAGGCGACGAAGCGCACCTTGAACCAGCTGCGCGCACGCCGCTCGGGGCTCGGCCCGTCGCCCGGCTCCAGCCGCCGCGACAACCAGCGCCGCGCGGACGGCACCTGGGCGAGTACGGACAGGGCCCCGGCTCCCAGCGCCCCGCCGACCGCGATCGGCAGCCGCCGTACGCCCGCGTAGTGGCGATAGCGGAAGTCGGGCCCGTAGCGGTCCAGCGCGGCGGCCGAGCGGGCGATGATCTGCGGGTCGAGGGTCGGCAACGGCACACCCCAGGTGCGCGTCTCGCCACTCCGGAGTGGCGGGCCGAACGGTGCCCGCACCGTACGGCCGGCCGGTCGCGGTTCGGTCCGCTGCCGCTCGCGGGCGGCCCGCACCATGGCGACCGGGCGCGAGGCGACGTTCAGTGCGGAGGCCAGGGTGCCGCCGGAGAACGCCGCATTGGTGCGTACGAAACCGTCGATGCGTACGGGGACGCCTTCGGGGAGGAGCCCCACCGTGAAGAGCACTCCCAGGTCGTGCGGGACGGAGTCGAATCCGGCGGCGTGTACGAGGCGCGCACCGGAGGCGCGGGCCGTCGCGTCGTGGCGCACATACATCCGGTCGATGAACTCCGACTCACCGGTCAGGTCGGCATAGTCGGTGCCGGCCGCGGCGCAGGCCGCGACCAACGGCTCCCCATGGATCAGGTACGGGCCGACGGTCGTCACCAGCACCCGGGTATCGGCGGCGAGGGCGCGCAGCGAGTCGGGGTCGCCGCTGTCGGCCCGCAGCAGCGGCAGCTCGGCGCAGGCGGGATCGGCCTTCGTCAGCCGGTCGCGCAGCTGCTCCAGTTTGGCGATGTTGCGCCCGGCCAGCGCCCAGCGGCAGCCCTGAGGGACGTGTGCGGCCAGATAGGCGGCGGTGAGTGCGCCCGCGAAACCGGTCGCACCGTAGAGGACGAGGTCATAGGACCGTTCGGAGGTGTCCTGCCGTCGCATCGCGCGTCCTCTCGACCGCTCACTGGGCATGGAGTCAGGACCTTAGGCAGCGGCTGTCGCCCCGTCAACGTCCGGTCCTGGCGGCTGCGCTGGCCATCCCCCGTGGGGACAGGGAGTGTGCAGGCAGTCTTGACAGGGCGTCGCAGCCGGTCCAGATTCACCGTTGGCACCGATGACATAGGACGTCCCATGTCTGGAACGCCTCGGCCGTCTCCCCGCGGCCGCCCCTCGACGACGCCGTGAAACGAACCGTCCGCCGACTGCTGGAGGAGGCCGGGTAGCCGTGACAACGCGTCCCGCGGGCACCCCTGACCGGACCCGGAACTGGTGGCAGGAAGTCACCCCGGGCCAGTGGAAGGCGATGTTCGCCGCCTGGATCGGCTATCTCCTCGACGGCTTCGACTTTGTCCTGATCACGCTCGTGCTGACCGAAATCGCCGACGACTTCCACCTGAGCACCGCCACCGCCGCTTCGCTGATCTCCGGCGCCTTCATCACCCGCTGGCTGGGCGGTGCCGTCCTGGGCGCGATGGGTGACCGCTACGGCCGCAAGACCGCCATGATCACCAGCATCCTGCTCTACTCGCTCGGTACCTTCGCCTGCGGTTTCGCCTGGGGCTACACCAGCCTGTTCGTCGCCCGGCTGGTGATCGGTCTGGGGATGGCGGGGGAGTACAGCGCCAGTGTGACGTATGTGCTGGAGAGCTGGCCCACCCGATGGCGCAACCGGGCCTCCGGATTCCTGATCTCCGGTTACGCGGGCGGCACCGTCCTCGCGGCCGAGCTCTACAAGTGGGTGGTGCCCCACTGGGGCTGGCGCTGGATGTTCTGGATAGGTGTACTGCCCGTCCTGGTCGCCCTCTGGGTGCGCAGATCGCTGCCCGAGGCCGGCGACTGGCAGAAGCAGGTCGGCGCCGCCACCCGTGAGGAAGGGGAACGGCCCAACCCTTTCCGGCCGTTGTTCACCGGCCGCATACGGGCCTGGGCCAACGTGCTCCTGGCGGCGGTCGCCTCGACCGCGCTGTTCTGCGTCTTCACGCCCGTGGGGGCGGGGTCCGTGCCATGGCTGTCGGTCGTCGCCGCGCTGTGTCTGATCGCGTTCGCCGCGCAGCTCGGCGGCCGGCGCGGATGGCTGCTGTACCTGTCCCTGATGGCGACGGTGTTCTGCGCCTTCCTCTACAGCTGGCCGATCCAGGCCCTGCTGCCCACGTACCTGAAGACCGACCTCGGGTATACCCCGGGGCAGGTCACCGACGTGATGTTCTACGCGGGCTTCGGCACCATGGCGGGCTGTTGGCTGGCGGGCTTCGTCGGCGACCGGCTCGGTACCCGCCGGGCCTATGCGGGCACCCTGCTCGCCTCGCTCGCCTTCGTCTTCCCCGTCTTCGCGGTGCGGGACAGCCTGCCGGCGCTCGGCGTGCTGGTCTTCGGGCTGCTCGCGCTCAGCCAGGGCATCTCCGGCATCCTGCCGAAGTACCTTGCCGGCCACTTCCCGACCGCCACCCGCGCCGCCTCACTGGGCTTCGTCTACAACGTCGGGGCTCTGGGCGGGGCGGTCGCGCCCGTCCTCGGAGCGCATCTGGCCGAGGGCATGTCGCTGGGGCGGGCACTGGCCGTGCTCACCTTCGGGCTGACGCTCGTGGTCGTCATCCTGGTGGGCGGCAATGTCCCCCGGCGGCTCGGCCGGCTTGTGGACCGCCAGGCGCCCGACGACCACCTTGTGCCGGAGGCCGGGGGAGCGGGGGCCCTGCCCGGGGAGGCGGCGCGTGGCTCCGCTGCCGGGAAGGTGTCGCCGGGCTCGGCGTAGCGGGGCTTCACCGGGCGGCCGGTACCGATCGGTTATGGACCCCGGGCCGGGCCGTAACGTGACGTCTCCGGCCCCTGGGGACAGCACGGGTAGCCGCGGGCCGTCCGGGCGGCGCGCCAGCCGTTCGCACACGGCGTGGCAGCCGTTCTCACACGGTGAGGCAGCCGTTCTCACTCCGTACTGTCGTCCTGCCGCCCGAGGGCCACCCCGCGCACCCCTGCCAGCTCGGACAGCGTCTCGACCAGAGGGTGTGCGGCCGCGGCCCCTCCAGACGGAGCAACACCTCGGCCGGATCGCCTGCCCTGTCCGTGCCGGTCTCCACCTGGACCTCGGTCACCTGGAAGCCGCTGCCGGTGCATATCTCCAACATCCGCCCCAGCACTCCCTGTTGCGAGTGGTAGCTGATGCGCAGTTCTATACGGGCGTAGGACGGCCGCGAGGCAAGGAGGTCCGACACCTTCGAGAAGCCGCGGACGACGAGGAAGTGCACCGCCGTCGCGCCGAGGGCCAGCAGGGGCAGTCCACCGCCGCAGGCCACGCCGATGGCGCAGGTCAGCCAGATGGTGGCGGCCGTCGTCAGCCCTCGGACCGCGTCCTTCCTGACGAATATCAGGCCGCCGCCGATGAAGCCGATGCCCGAGACGACCTGCGCGGCGACCCGAGACGGGTCGAGCGCCACGCCGTCCGTGCCCAGCAACGAGCTGAAGCCGTGGACCGACACCTCCATGAACAGCGCGCTGCCCACACCGACGAGTGTGTGCGTGCGCAGGCCGGCGCTCTTCTGTCTCGCCTCGCGCTCCAGGCCGATCAGTGAGGACAGCAGCAGCGCTATCGCCAGTTCGGTGAACTGGCGCAGCCCCTGACCGCTGTGGAAGTCGAACAGTGCGGCGGCGAGTTGCGGGGCGGACATGCCGGCCATTGTCCCTCGGTCGGCCTGGCGTCCGGCGCTCCGCGGGCCGTTGTCAGTGGTCGCCGTTAGCGTGGAATGCGTAGGGCGGCCTGCGCGGGACGAGCGTGGCGCCGGGCGGCATCGCGGGTGGTGCCGCAGGGGGACGGACGTGGAGGAGCGCATGGCGAAGGCGGCGGAACCGGCGGCGGTGCGGGAGCGGGTGCGCGCGTTCGCGCTGGGGCTTCCCGGGGCCGTGGAGGAGTTCCCCTGGGGTGAGAGCGTCATCAAGGTCAACAAGAAGGTCTTCGTCTTCCTCGGTGTCGGCGACGGCAGCTATCCGCCCGGGGTCACGCTGAAGCTGAAGGACCCAGAGGCGCATGCCCATGCGCTGACCTCGCCCGGCGCCGGGCCCGCGGGTTATGGCCTGGGGAAGTCCGGGTGGGTGCGGGTCCCCCTCGCGGAGCAAGGTGCTCCGCCGGCCGAGCTGCTCTGCGACTGGGCGGAGGAGTCCTATCGCGTCATAGCCCCCAAGAAGCTCATCGCCGAGCTCGACGGGGGATAGCGGCGCAGCGGCAGCAGGCGCGCAAAGGCCCGTGACGGCGATGACAGTTGGGCATCGCCGGCGCGGGCTTTTTCCGCTGCTGCCACTTGGCACGGGGGGCTTGTGGAAAATGGAACACGTTCTTAACATCACGAGTGTTACATCAGAAGTGTCACAGTGCGGAGAGGCATGGGGCGCGATGACGGAGTCAGGGAACGGCCCGCTGAGCGGGGTGCGGGTGGTCGAACTCGCGGGCATCGGCCCCGGCCCGTTCGCCGCCATGCTCCTGGCCGACCTCGGCGCCGATGTCGTCCGGGTCGACCGGCCCGGAGGCCCGGGGCTGGGCATCGATCCGGCCTGCGACATCACCAACCGCAACAAACGCTCGGTGCTGGTGGACCTGAAGAGCCCCGACGGGGTGGCGCAGGTGCTCGCGCTGGTCGAGCGCGCCGATGTGCTGGTGGAGGGGTACCGCCCCGGTGTGGCCGAGCGGCTGGGCGTGGGGCCCGAGGAGTGCCTGGCACGCAACCCCCGGCTGGTCTACGGCCGGATGACGGGCTGGGGACAGCAGGGCCCGCTCGCCGACACCGCCGGACACGACATCGGCTATATCGCCGTCACGGGCGCCCTCGGCATGATCGGCTCGCCCGACGGCCCGCCCGCTATCCCCGCCAATCTCCTCGGTGACTACGCGGGCGGCTCCCTCTACCTGGTCATCGGCGTCCTCGCCGCCCTCCAGCACGCCCGCACCGAGGGCGGAGCGGGCCAGGTCGTGGACGCCGCCATCGTCGACGGCACGGCTCATCTGACGGCGATGATCCACGGCATGCTGGCGGCCGGCAGCTGGCAGGACCGGCGCAGTGCCAATCTGTTCGACGGCGGGGCACCGTTCTACGGCGCCTACGAGACCGCCGATGGCGGCTATATGGCGGTCGGCGCACTGGAGCAGCGGTTCTACGGCGAATTCATCCGTCTGCTGGGCATCGGGCAGGAAGCCCCCAGCCGTGACGACCTCGCCGCCTGGGGCGAGCTGCGCACCACCATCGCGGCCCGCTTCAAGACCCGTACCCGCGAGGAGTGGACGGCGGTCTTCGAGGAGTCCGACGCCTGTGTGGCGCCCGTGCTCTCCCTGCGCGAGGCCCCGCAGCACCCGCATCTCGCCGCCCGCGGCACCTTCGTCGAGCACAGCGGGCTCACCCAGCCCGCGCCCGCCCCGCGCTTTTCGGGCACCCCGGGCGCGGTGCGCAGACCCCCCGCGCAGCCCGGCGCGGACACCGCGGAGATCGCCCGCGACTGGCAGGTCCCCGGCCTCCTTGCCCCACCGCCGGCCGGCTCCGGCGAGGCCCCGGACCGCACGGCGCAGAAGGACGCAGCCGGCTGATGGAAGTCGCCACCACGCTCCCGCAAGCGGCCGGCCGGCGCCAGGCCGGGGAAGAGGCCGCCGCCTTCCGCCCGGCGAGGGGCGGCGCGGTGTGGGGCGGCCCGCTCCCCGGTGCTCCGCCCGGCACGGTCCGGCGCCCGCCCACCCGACAGCGCCGGAGCCCGCCGAGCTCACCGAGAACGTCAAGAACCGGCTCCGAGGAGGGCCCCAGAGATGACCGCGCAGATGAAGCGCCAGATCTTCACCGAGGACCACGAGGCCTTCCGCAAGGTCGTGAAGACCTTCCTCGCCAAGGAAGTGACGCCGCATTACGAGCAGTGGGAGCGGGACGGCATCGTCAGCCGGGACGCCTGGCGGGCGGCCGGCAAGCAGGGGCTGCTGGGCCCGGCGGTCCCCGAGGAGTACGGCGGGGGAGGGCAGCGCGACTTCCGCTACAGCGCGGTGCTCGCCGAGGAATTCGCCCGGGTGGGCGCAGCCGGACTGGCCGTGGGTCTGCACAACGACATCATCGGCCCCTATCTGACGACCCTCGGCACCGAGGAGCAGAAGCGCCGCTGGCTGCCCGGCTTCTGTAGCGGCGAGATCATCACCGCCATCGCGATGACCGAGCCCGGGGCCGGCTCCGACCTCCAGGGCATCCGCACCCACGCCGAGGATGCGGGCGACCACTGGATCCTCAACGGCTCCAAGACCTTCATCTCCAACGGCATCCTCGCCGACCTGGTCATCGTGGTGGCCAGGACGACGCCGGAGGGCGGGTCGCACGGCCTGAGCCTGCTGGTCGTCGAGCGCGGTATGCCGGGCTTCGAACGAGGCCGCAATCTCGACAAGATCGGCCAGAAGTCGCAGGACACCGCCGAGCTGTTCTTCCAGGACGTACGGGTCCCCAAGGAGAATCTGCTCGGCGAGCGGAATGGCGCCTTCATCCATCTGATGACCCACCTCGCGCAGGAGCGGATGGGCATCGCCGTCGCCGCCATCGCCGGCGCCGAACACCTGCTGGAGATCACCAGCGAGTACGTCAAGGAGCGCGAGGCGTTCGGACGGCCGCTGGCCAAGCTCCAGCACATCCGCTTCGAGATAGCCGAGATGGCCACCGAGTGCGCCGTCACCCGGGCGTTCCTCGACCGCTGTATCGCCGACCACTCGGCCGGCGAACTGGACGCGGTGCATGCCTCGATGGCCAAGTGGTGGGCCACCGAACTGCAAAAGCGCGTCGCCGACCGCTGTCTGCAACTCCACGGCGGCTACGGCTATATGGCGGAATACCGCGTGGCCAAGGCCTTCACCGACGGCCGGATCCAGACGATCTACGGAGGGACCACCGAGATCATGAAGGAGATCATCGGACGCTCCCTGCTCGGCTGACCCCGGACCGGCCCCGGTCCCCACTCGCTGCCCTGCCTCCACCCTCATGCGAAAGGCTTGTTGACTTGAGTACCGAAGCGTACGTATACGACGCGATCCGCACTCCGCGCGGCCGCGGCAAGGCCACTGGCGCACTGCACGGCACCAAGCCGATCGACCTGGTCGTCGGCCTGATCCACGAAGTGCGCCGGCGCTTCCCCGGGCTCGACCCGGCCGCCGTCGACGACATCGTGCTCGGTGTCGTCGGACCGGTCGGCGACCAGGGCTCGGACATCGCCCGGATCGCGGCGATCGCCGCGGGGCTCCCCGACACCGTGGCCGGCGTACAGGAGAACCGCTTCTGTGCCTCGGGCCTGGAGGCCGTCAACATGGCCGCCGCCAAGGTGCGTTCGGGCTGGGAGGACCTGGTCCTGGCGGGCGGCGTCGAATCCATGTCGCGGGTGCCGATGGCCTCCGACGGCGGCGCCTGGTTCGCCGACCCGATGACCAACTTCGACACCGGCTTCGTCCCGCAGGGCATCGGGGCCGACCTGATCGCCACGATCGAGGGCTACACCCGCCGGGATGTCGACGAATTCGCCGCGCTCTCCCAGGAGCGCGCCGCCGAGGCATGGAAGGACGGCCGCTTCGACCGTTCCGTCGTCCCCGTGCGGGACCGCAACGGCCTGGTCGTCCTCGACCACGACGAGCACATGCGCCCCGGCACCACCGCCGACTCCCTCGCCGGCCTCAAGCCGTCCTTCGCCACCATCGGCGACGCGGGCGGCTTCGACGCGGTCGCCCTCCAGAAGTACCACTGGGTCGAGAAGATCGACCACGTCCACCACGCCGGCAACTCCTCCGGCATCGTGGACGGCGCGGCGCTGGTCGCCATCGGCTCGAAGGAGGTCGGCGAGCGCTACGGCCTGACCCCGCGCGCCCGGATCCTCTCCGCCGCGGTCTCCGGTTCCGAGCCGACGATCATGCTCACCGGGCCCGCGCCCGCCAGCCGTAAGGCCCTCGCCAAGGCCGGGCTGACCATCGACGACATCGACCTGGTCGAGATCAACGAGGCCTTCGCCGCCGTCGTGCTGCGCTTCGTCAAGGACATGGGCCTGAGCCTGGACAAGGTCAATGTCAACGGCGGCGCCATCGCGCTGGGCCACCCCCTCGGCGCCACCGGCGCGATGATCCTCGGCACCCTGATCGACGAGCTGGAGCGGCAGGACAAGCGCTACGGCCTGGCCACCCTCTGTGTCGGCGGCGGTATGGGCATCGCCACCGTCATCGAGCGCCTCTGACCCTCGTCCCACCCACCACGGAGTACGCACCATGAGTGAATCCGCTGCTTTGTCGACCATCCGCTGGGAACAGGACGAGACCGGCATCGTCACCCTGGTCCTCGACGACCCCGACCAGTCCGCCAACACCATGAACAACGCCTTCAAGGCCTCCCTCAGCGCAGTCGCCGACCGCCTGGAGGCCGAGAAGGACAGCATCCGCGGCATCATCTTCACCTCCGCGAAGAAGACCTTCTTCGCCGGCGGCGACCTGCGCGACCTGATCGCCGTCACCCCCGAGAACGCCCAGCAGGCCTTCGAATCGGGCAACGGCATCAAGCGCGACCTGCGCCGTATCGAGACCCTCGGCAAGCCCGTCGTCGCCGCGATCAACGGCGCGGCGCTGGGCGGCGGTTACGAGATCGCGCTGGCCTGCCACCACCGCATCGCCCTCGACACCCCCGGCACCAAGATCGGTCTGCCCGAGGTCACCCTCGGCCTGCTGCCCGCCGCCGGCGGCGTCACCCGTACGGTCCGGCTGCTCGGCATCGCCGACGCACTGCTGAAGGTGCTGCTCCAGGGCACCCAGTACAACGCCACCCGCGCCAAGGACGCCGGGCTGATCCACGAGGTCGCCGCCACCCCCGAGGAACTGCTCGCCAAGGCCCGCGCCTTCGTCGAGGAGCACCCCGAGTCCCAGCAGCCCTGGGACGTCAAGGGCTACCGCATCCCCGGCGGCACCCCCGCCCAGCCGAAGTTCGCGGCCAACCTCCCGGCGTTCCCCGCCAACCTCAAGAAGCAGCTCAACGGCGCGCCGTACCCCGCCCCGCGCAACATCCTCGCCGCGGCGGTCGAGGGCTCCCAGGTCGACTTCGAGACCGCGCAGACCATCGAGGCGCGCTACTTCGTCGAGCTGGTGACCGGCCAGATCTCCAAGAACATGATCCAGGCGTTCTTCTTCGATCTTCAGGCCGTCAACTCCGGCGCCAACCGGCCCAAGGACATCGAGCCGCGCAAGGTCGAGAAGGTCGCGGTCCTGGGCGCCGGCATGATGGGCGCAGGCATCGCCTACTCCTGTGCCAGGGCCGGCATGCAGGTCGTCCTCAAGGACATCACCGTGGACGCGGCGCAGAAGGGCAAGGCGTACGCGGAGGGGCTGCTCGCCAAGGCGCTCTCCCGGGGCCGTACGACCGAGCAGCAGCGCGACGAGCTGCTGGCGCGCATCACGCCCACCGCCGAGCCGGCGGACCTCGCGGGCTGTGACGCCGTCATCGAGGCGGTCTTCGAGGACGTCGCCCTCAAGCACAAGGTGTTCAAGGAGATCCAGCACATCGTCGCGCCCGACGCGCTGCTGTGCTCCAACACCTCCACCCTGCCCATCACGCTGCTGGCCGAAGGCGTCGAGCGCGACCAGGACTTCATCGGACTGCACTTCTTCTCGCCGGTCGACAAGATGCCGCTGGTGGAGATCATCAAGGGGGAGCGGACCGGCGACGAGGCGCTGGCCCGCGCCTTCGACCTGGTGCGCCAGATCAAGAAGACCCCGATCGTCGTCAACGACTCGCGCGGCTTCTTCACCTCCCGCGTCATCGGCCACTTCATCAACGAAGGCGTGGCGATGATCGGCGAGGGCCTCGACCCGGTCTCCGTCGAGCAGGCCGCGGCCCAGGCCGGCTACCCGGCCAAGGTGCTGTCCCTGATGGACGAGCTGACCCTCACCCTGCCGCGCAAGATCCGGGAGGAGACCAAGCGGGCGGTCGTGGAGTCCGGCGGCAGCTGGCAGCCGCATCCGGCCGACGCGGTGATCGACCGGATGGTCGACGAGTTCGGCCGCGCGGGCCGCAGCGGCGGCGCCGGCTTCTACGAGTACGGCGAGGACGGCAAGCGTGCCGGTCTGTGGCCGGGCCTGCGCGAGCACTTCACCAAGAAGAACGCCGCCATTCCGTTCCTCGACATGCAGGAGCGGATGCTGTTCTCCGAGGCACTGGACACCGTCCGCTGCTTCGAGGAGGGCGTGCTCACCTCCGTCGCCGACGCCAACATCGGCTCCATCTTCGGTATCGGCTTCCCCGGCTGGACCGGCGGCGTGATCCAGTACATCAATGGCTACCAGGGTGGTCCGGGCCGGGAGGAACTCGTCGGCCTGCCCGGATTCGTGGCCCGCGCCCGCGAGCTCCAGGAGGCCTACGGAGACCGGTTCGCGCCGTCCGCGCTGCTGGTCGAGAAGGCCCAGAAGGGCGAGAAGTTCAGCGACTGACCGGTCATGGGGGCGGGCCCCGGCGGCCCGCCCCCGTTACCCCTGGGACGTCTGACCCCCCTGGTTCCCGTCGCCCTCCTTGCCGAACGACTCCCGCAGCTCCTGCTTCATCGACCGTTGGAAGGCGGTGACCAGTGCCTGCACCACCATCGGCTGCATATGGGCCGAGAGCGACTTCATCCGCGCCATCTCCTCCTCGTCCGGCCCGCCGTCCCGGTAGGGATCCCATACCTCGTCCTTGAAGAGCCGGCTGAGCTCCCGGGCCGCCGAGCGGGTGTGCTCGATGACGACGGTGCGCGCCGCGAGGATGGTCTCCAGCGCGATCGGGACGTCCAGCAGCCGGGTGCCCAGGTGCAGCAGCCCCGGATCGACCCGGAAGACCTGCGGGTCATCGGTTCGTACGAGCACGCTCATGGCCGCCAGCCGGTCCAGGTCCTCCTCGGTCAGCGCCCGGCCGACCCGCCGCTCCAGCTGGTCTCGGGTGGCGTCCTCCGCCTTGTCCGGAATCCAACTCGCCACCAGCGCCCGGTGGATGGCCAGATCCTGGGCGCTCAGATCCGGCGGCAGCTGCTCCAGATAGCGTTCGATCGCGGAGAGCGTCAGCCCCTGGTGCTGGAGTTCCTCGATAAGGGCGAGCCGCGAGAGGTGGTCCGGTCCATAGCGGCCGATCCGGCGCGGACCGATCTCCGGCGGCGGCAGCAGGCCGCGCGTGCTGTAGAAGCGGATCGTGCGGACGGTGACGCCGGCGCGGGCGGCCAGTTCGTCGACCGTCAGGTCGGTGGCGGGCTCCATCATGTTCAACAGTATTGCTGTCTCACCACTCCTGTGAAACCTTCTGAACCGTTCTGCCCCTTCTCGACCGCCCAGGGGCGCGGGAAGCCGCTGCTCGACACCCGGTCGCATCTGGTCGCCCCCTTGCCCCCTCGGCCCCTTGCCCCCTCGGCCCCGGAAGCGAATCTGTCCCCCGTCTGGACAACGCGACACGGCTCCGGTCGGCGCGACACGGATCCGCGGGGACATTGCGGGAGCTTGCGGGGCACCCGGAGGCGCGGGCGGGTGCCGAGCAGGCCGTCGCGGTGGCCAACACACGCCTCAACCGAATCGAACAGGTCAAGAAATTTTGGCTGCCGGTCGAGAAATGGGGTCCGGAATCGGATGAACTGACGCCCTCCTGGAAACTATGTCGCCGGGAAATTCATCTCAAATACGGACAAATCTTGGATGGCCTGTACACGCTGTGATCTTGCCCACAGACGGGGGAGCGCTCTTCAGGGAAGGTGTGCCGTCGGCCGTCCGCGCGATCCGCGGAATCGGCAGTCGCTCAAGCGCCTCCCCGAAAGCGAGATGCACCACCAGTGAGCACAGAAACCGTCTCCGAGACAGCCCACAGGTCACCTGACGGGGGAAGCGGCGCGCAGCAGGATGCGGGCGACGCGGGCTACAGCAAGGGCCTCAAGGGCCGGCACGTCAACATGATCGCCATCGGCGGCGCGATCGGCACCGGCCTGTTCCTGGGCGCCGGCGGCCGGCTGCACTCCGCCGGACCCGCGCTGGCCATCGCCTACGCGGTCTGCGGTCTCTTCGCCTTCTTCGTCGTGCGGGCCCTCGGTGAGCTGGTGCTGCACCGCCCCTCGTCCGGTTCGTTCGTGTCCTACGCCCGCGAGTTCCTCGGGGAGAAGGGCGCCTACGTCGCCGGCTGGATGTATGTCGTCAACTGGTCGACGACCGGTATCGCCGACATCACCGCGATCGCCCTCTACACCCACTACTGGAGTTTGTTCACCGACATCCCGCAGTGGGTCATGGCGCTGATCGCACTGGCGGTCGTGCTGACGGTGAACCTGATCTCGGTGAAGATCTTCGGTGAGCTGGAGTTCTGGTTCGCGATCATCAAGGTCGCGGCGCTGGTCGTCTTCATGTTCATCGGCATCTTCCTGCTGGCCACTCAGCACCCGGTCGGCGGACATTCACCAGGGCTGGACCTGCTCACCGACCACGGCGGGCTCTTCCCCACCGGTCTGCTGCCTGTGGTGATCGTGCTCCAGGGCGTGGTCTTCGCCTACTCCGCAGTGGAGCTGGTCGGTGTGACCGCCGGTGAGACCGGTGATCCGGAGAAGGTCGTGCCGAAGGCCGTCAACTCCATCATGTGGCGGGTGGGCGTCTTCTACGTCGGCTCGGTGATCCTGCTCGCGATGCTGCTGCCGTGGAACAAGTACGTCGACGGCCAGAGCCCCTTCGTCACGGTGCTGTCCAACGTCGGTGTGCCGGCGGCGGGCGACGTCATGAACCTCGTGGTGCTGACCGCGGCGATGTCCAGCCTGAACTCGGGGCTCTACTCGACCGGCCGCATTCTGCGCTCCATGTCGATGGCGGGCTCCGCGCCCAAGTTCGCCGGCTTGATGAACCGGCACCAGGTGCCGTACGGCGGCATCATGCTCACCTCCGCGGTGTGTGTGCTGGGTGTCGGGCTCAACTACGTCATGCCGGGCGAGGCGTTCGAGATCGTGCTGAACATCGCGGCGCTGGGCATCATCAGCACCTGGTGCACGATCATGGTCTGCCACATGGTGTTCGTGCGACGGTCGAAGGAAGGCGTGGTCCAGCGCCCGCGCTTCCGGCTTCCCGGTACGCCGGTCACCGACATCGCCACCATCGCCTTCCTGCTCGGCGTCATCGTGCTGATGTGGTTCGACGACGGTGTCGGCCGGCAGACCGTCATGCTGATCCCCGTCCTCGCCGTCGCGCTGGTCGTCGGCTGGTTCGCGGTCCGCGGCCGGGTGAGCCGGATCGCCGAGGAACGCAAGCTGTCGAAGTAGTCGCGCAGTAACGAACGCCTGCGGAACCAAGGGCGGTCGCGGAGGCCGGAAGGCGTCCGCGACCGCCCTTTCGCATCGGTGACCGGGTGAGCCGCCGGCGTCCGAGTGGCTCACCCGCGCGGCATACCCGTGACGGTCCACGACCGCGGTCTCCCCGCCCGCCGCCCGCCGCCCGCCGCCCGTCGTCCGTCACCCGCACTGCCGCCGTGGCTCAGCCGCCGACCAGCGGATAGTGATCGGAGAGATTGGTGTAGGTGTACTCCTTGCCCCAGCTGGAGACCGTCCAGGGGGCCGACTCCTCCTTGATCACGGTGTTCTGCCAGCCGGCGGGCCGGGCGTGCCCGTTGCGGTGCAGGACGTAGTCCAGGTCCTCGCGGGGGGCGTCCGGGTAGCGGTACTTCGCGACCGAGTTCTCCTGGGTGTCGAAGGAGTAGGGGTGGCCCGTGCGGCTGTCGGCCGGCGCCAGGTCGGCGTTGCGGAGCAGCGCGTCGTACTCCGCGCTGTGGGAGTCGACGTTCAGATCGCCGGCGACCATCACCTGCTCGTCCGCCGGGATGTTCTTGGCGTCCAGGAAGGCGTCCATCTCCTTGAGCTGCTTGGCGCGGTCCGCGGCCGCCTCGCCCGCTTTGCAGCCCGAATCGGTGGACTGGGTGTGGGTGCCGACCACATGCACCCGGGTGCCGTTGACGTCCAGCACCGCATAGACGAAGCCCTTGTCGGAGAAGTAGTCCGAACCGCAGGCGTCCTTGTAGACGTACTGCTCCTTGCGCAGGACCGGCCACTTGCTCAGCAGTGTCACCCCGCCGTCCTCCGGGGTGGCGGCGGAGTAGGCACCGCCGGTGGCGTCCCAGCCGCTCCTGCTCCGGCCCACCACCGGAGTCTGGTACGGATACTGCGCCGCGGCCCGGGACTTCAGCGCCTCGGAGGAGGAGTTGTCGAATGCTTCCTGGAGGACGACGACGTCGTTGCCCCGGAAGAAGTCCGCATCCGCGATCGCCTGGGCGCGGTGGTCCTGGCCCCAGTTGGGGTAGAGGTTCTTGCTCATGAGGAAGGCGTTGTAGCTGAGCACCTTGAGGCGCGGGCTGGTGGCGGCCGACGCGGACGGGGCGGCCGTCACGGTGACAGCGGCGAGGGCCGTGGCGAGGACGGCGATCCGGGACGTGCGCAGCGCTGAGTGCGGCACTGAATCTCCCTATGGGGGTCGGGACTTGATCCGGCGCCGCTTATCCAACCAGCTGGGGTTACTTCCAGGTAACCTCCTGGAGGTTACGAGATGTACAGACCGAAGCTCTGGCCCGATGAGGTCGTGCTGGAACTCGCCGGCTCCCGCGGACGGTCACTCAGGGGCCGTGCGGACCGTGTCGCAGGCGGTGTGCACGGCGGCCAGGGCGGTCACGGCGCTCTGGGTCCACGACAGCATCGTCCGCTCCCGCACGGCCGGATCGTCGCAGGCCGGGCGGCCGAAGGCACCACAAGAGCTCTGCTGCGCGAGGAGAAACGCGACCGCGTCGCGGGTGATGCGGTGCTGCGCCCGCCCGGCGCGAGCCGAGTCCCGGACGAGGGCGGCAATGTGGCCCAGGCGATAGTTCTTCCAGGCCTCCGGCAAGTCGGCTGCGGCCGTGCCCGGCGCTGCCTGCGGCGCGCCGGCTCCCGCATCCATCAGCGCGGCCGCGCGCCGGGGGGTGAGCAGCCCCAGGCCGACGAGGCGTTGGACGTTGTACGCCGCCTGCGGCGGAACCGTCTCCAGCTGTTCGACGGCGGCAGCCGTGGACTTGAGGAACATGTCGAGGGACGAGCAGATGATCCCGTGAGCCCGCAGTCCGCTCGCGAACTCCCCCACGACCTCCATTCCGTGTCCCTGCCACACCCCCACGTCCGCGTCCGCGAGACGTGCGGAGAAGTCGAGGAGCAGGGGACGGGCAAGCTCGGGTTGCTCCAGCGCCTCGGCTGCGTACGCGACGGCCGCCGCGGCCGGCAGGCATGTGGCGGGGTCATGGCGCAGGCTCGTGCCTGCCAGCCAGTTCACTGCCCGCCGCAGCGGCTGCTCCACGGCCGGGCGGGTCTTCGGTGCGGGCGGCCGATGCCTGCGCACCACTCTGGGGCTGCGGTCCAGGAGCGCGGCCAGGGCCGCGACGATGGTGGTGTGGTAGCCGGTGGCCCAGTGCCGGTACGCGTCGTCGCCGTCGGCGAGCCCGGGGTGAACCACACCGGGCGGACCGTTGACCCGCCCGTCGGCCTCCTGTGCCGCGGTGAGGAACTGCCATGCCCGGCCGGCTTCCCCGGAGTCCCGCACCCCGAGGCACAGCAGGCAGCACAGAAGCTCCCCCACCAGGTCGGCATTCCCTTGGCCGAGGGTGAGAACGAGGAGCGCTTCGAGCAGCTCCACCGCTGCACCCGGATCGAAGTCCCGTGGCCAGCGGGGCTCGCGGAGGCCGAAGTCCGTGACGTAGAAGATCGTGTGCGTGATGGCGTAGATGTCGCGGTCGGCGAGCTTGACGACGTTCGGGCTGTTGCAGAGCAGGGTGAAGGGCAGGACATCGTCCATGGCCGGCAGCGTGTGCGGGATGCCGCACAGCTCCAGGGTGTGCAGCAGATCGAGCTGGCGGTACGGAATCCGCTCGAAGACCGCCGCATAGCCGCCGGCCGCGGCCTGCGTGATGACTCGCCGGAACTCGGGGTCCTCGCGGCCGCAGAGCCGGAGTGCCGCATAGGTCCCCGCGTACAGCAGGAGGGCGGCTTCGTCCCGGGCGATCAGTTCACGGTAGGAGGGGCGGGCCGTGATGTCCTCGACCTGGTCGAGGAGCGTTGCGTAGTCGCCGTCCAGCGGTTCCGGGTCGAGGCGCGCCCGCAGCCCCACGAGGAAAGCGGTTTCGATGAGGGCCTTGCGGGCGAACAGCACGCGGTCCGTGGCCGCTTCGGCCGGATCGATCAGATGTCGGCGCGCAGCGAGCCAGGCGACTGCCCGGGTCTCCACCGCGCGCCTTTGTGGCGATCCGCCACCGGGTTGCGTCGTGTCCATCGGATGCCTCCCGGCGATCGGCTCGGTCAGTGACGTCAGTTGCCCGCAGTGGAGTCGTCGCACTCCGCGACCTGGTTGGCGACCACGAGGACGTAGCGTTCCCAGGCGAGTACGTAGCCGGCCACGTCGTCGATCTGGCTGACCTGGTCGACGACGCGCTCCAGCGGAACGCTGAGGTCGACGAGTCCGCTCGTCCTCAGGAAGTCGAGAGCTTTGCGGGCGTCAACCGGCGGGGGAGGACAGGACATGAGTTGCTCCTTTTGGGTGGTTCGGACAGATAGCGCGAGTGTCGCGTTCCGTGACGCCCGTGTCACCATATGCGACCGCAATGGAAAAAAGGCCATCCCATTCGCCCAGCTCAGGGGGCCCATCTCCCGGCAAAATCACCCTTACGGTCTAATATCGTCATGGTGGTGAGATGGCGGGGCGACTTCGGGGTGGCGCGCGGCGGGTTTCGGGCGGAGGTGTATATTCCGCCGGCTCCTCGGTTGGCCGAGGGGTAACTCTCCTGCTCGCGAAGCCCTTTGGTCCCTGGCCGGGAGCCCCCCCGCTCTCACTGATCGCGAGGGCCCGCCGTATCATGATTAATGACATGAATACGGTAAAAAATGACCCAAACCCCCCACCGGTCGGAGGAGTGCTCTGGTCGATGGCCGGGGACATCCGCATGCTGCTGACCCTCCCGGCGGCGCTGGCCATGCAGGTCGCGCACCCGGCGGTGGGCGCAGGCGTGGACGATCACTCTCTCTTCCGCACGGACCCGTGGGGGCGAGGGGAGCGGTCGCTGACCTCGCTCCAGCTGTGGGTGTACGGAGGCAAGGGCGCGGCCGAGGAGGGGCGCCGGCTGCGGCAGCTGCATCGGACCATCCAGGGGACCGACGCGCACGGCCGCAGGTACCACGCACTCACCCCCGAGTACTACGCCTGGGTGCATGCCACCGGCTACCCCGTCTTCCGGTATGCCCAGCGCTATCTCGGCCGCCCCTTCACCGAGGCACAGGAGCGGCAGTTGTACGCGGAGTGGCTCCGGGTCGGCCGGGTCCTGGGCATCCGCGACCGCGATATGCCGCAGACCATCGAGGAGTTCTGGCCCCACTACCAGAAGGTTCTCGACAACGATCTCGAAGAGACCCTCGTGGTAAGGGAGTTGGTGGCGACGAACCCGCCGCTGCCGGTCCCCGACCGTGGCCCGCGGTGGCTGCGGCTGCTCCTCCGGCTGAGCTGGCCGTGGCTGCGCCCGCGGTTCGCCCGCTTCCGGCGCTTCCTCACGATCGGGCTGATGCCCCCGGACGCCCGGCAGGCCATCGGCCTGGAATGGACGGACGCGCAGGAGCGCCGGCTGCGCCGCTTCGGGCGGGTCGTCCGCGCCGTGGTCCCGGTGCTCCCGGAGCGGCTGCGCTTCATGCCGATCGCGCGCCGGGCCCGCCGCGCGGCGCGGGGATGAACGGAACGGAGCCGGCCGGAGCCGGGGTGATCACCCCGGCTCCGGCCGGACCGGCCCCGGGCACCGGAGCGGTGCCCGTCTGCCGGATCAGTGCCCGTGCACCTCGTGCGTGGCCGCGATCTGCTTCCACGACTTGGGCTCGGCGACCGGCGTCCGGTGCGCGCCGAGCGCCTGCTTCGCCGCACCCGCTGCCGGCTTGGACGGCTGGAACAGCCAGGTGTCGAAGAACCCGGCCAGCTGCTTGCCGGACTTCTTCTCGGCGAACTTCACGAAGTCGGCGACCGACGCGTTGCCGTACCTGTTCTCCGTCGGCCAGGACTTGAGGAGGCCGAAGAAGACCTTGTCACCGACCTTGTTGCGGAGCGCCTGGAGGGCCAGCGCACCACGGTCGTAGACGGCGTCGTCGAACTGGTTCTCCGCACCCGGGTTGCCCGGCTTGACCTTCCAGAACGGGTCATCGGAGGGGTGCTGGGCGTAGACGTAGTCCGCCAGCTCCTGAGCGGTGCCCTCGCCCTCCTTCTCCGACCACAGCCACTGGCTGTAGGCGGCGAAGCCCTCGTTGACCCAGATGTCCTTCCAGTCCTTGAGCGAGACGCTGTCGCCGTACCACTGGTGCGCCAGCTCGTGCACCACGACGGACACGTTGGTGCCGCGGTCGAAGGCCTTCTTGCCGTAGAACGGGCGGGTCTGGGTCTCCAGGGCGTACCCGGCCGGCACGTTCGGCACATAGCCGCCCACCGCATTGAACGGGTAGGCGCCGAAGACGCTCTCCAGCCACTCGGTGATCTCGGTGGTGCGCTCGATGCTCGCCTTCGCCGAGCCCTCGTTCGCGCCGAGGTCCTTGCTGATGGCGTTGATCACCGGAAGGCCGTTCGCGGTCTTGTCGGTGGTGAGGTCGAACTTGCCGACGGCCAGCGTCGTCAGGTACGTCGCCTGCGGCTTGTCCGAGCGCCAGTTGTAGCGTGTCCAGCCCAGCTTGGAGGACTGCGAGGCCAGCACGCCGTTGCTCAGCGCCTGGGTGCCGTTCGGGACCGCCACCGAAATGTCGTACGTCGCCTTGTCGGTGGGGTGGTCGTTGCTCGGGAACCACCACACGGCGGCGTCCGGTTCCTGGGCCACCACACCGCCGTCGGGCGTGCGGGCCCAGGCGCTGTAGCCGTCTATCTTCAGCTCTGAGGGCTTGCCCGCGTAGCGCACGACGACGCTGATCTGCTTGCCCTTCTCCAGCGGCGTGGCGGGGGTGACCTCCAGCTCGTGCTTGCCGGACGTGGCGAAGGAGGCCTTCTTGCCGTTGATCCGGATCTCACTGACCTTGAGGCCGAAGTCCAGGTTGAAGCGGGAGAGATCCTGGGTGGTCTTGGCGAGCAGCGTCGCCGTGCCCTCCAACAGGTCCGTCTTCGGCTGGTACTTGAGCCGCAGGTCGTAATGGGAAACGTCGTATCCGCCGTTTCCGCTCTCGGGGTAGTAGGTGTCGCCCACGCCCGGAGCGCCCGGTGTGAAGTCGGCCGCGGAGGCCGGGATCGCCAGCATCAGGCTGAGTGCGGCCGCACCCGGGACCAGGAGTCTGTGACGCACGAGTCCTCCAACTCGTAGGGGGATGGCTCTCTTCCGACCCTATGTACTGCGGCGGGGCCGCGTCATGTACATGGCCTCATCTGACACATGACCGACATGAACCACCAACTGGCCCCGCGGACATAGGCGTACCGGTCCGGTGCGGCGTCCCGGCTTTCCGTATGCGGCCCCGCGTGCCCCGCAGTGCGACGCCGCCACCGCCGGGCTGACCGCGGTCGCCGGGTTCCCTGACGGGCTCTTACGCACGGGAGTTGAGCCGCGCTACCGTCCGCCCGTGACGAATCCTGCGCGGATCCCCCGCATCCCCTTCACCGTGCTCGTGATGGCGGCCGTCGCCGCTCTGCTGTCCGTCCTGATCTCGCCGGCCGCCGCGCAGGCGGCGCCCGGCGAGAGCAGACCCGTCTACTCCTACGACCACGCGATACGCGAATCGGTCTGGGTGGACACACGGCTCGACGGCGACGCGGACGGGAGGACCGACCGCGTCGCCGTCGACATCGTGCGGCCCGCCGAACCCGCACAGCAGGGCCGCCGGGTCCCCGTGATCATGGACGCCAGCCCGTACTACTCCTGCTGCGGACGCGGCAACGAGAGCCAGAAGAAGACCTACGACGACCGGGGCCGGCCCGTTCAGTTCCCGCTCTACTACGACAACTACTTCGTGCCGCGCGGCTATGCGACGGTCCTCGTCGACCTCGCGGGCACCAACCGCTCGGACGGCTGCATCGACATCGGCGGCCGCTCCGACATCGGGTCGGCCAAGGCCGTCGTCGACTGGCTCGGCGGCAGAGGCCGCGCCTACACCGCCCGTACGGGAGGCACACCCGTCGCCGCCGACTGGTCCGACGGCAGCACCGGCATGCTCGGCAAGAGCTGGGACGCCACCATCGCCAACGGCGTGGCGGCCACCGGTGTCAAGGGACTGAAGACCATCGTCCCGATCGCCGGCATCTCCTCCTGGTACGACTACTACTTCGCCAAGGGCGCTCCGCTCTACGACTCGGGCCCCGACTCCCTTGCGGACCGGGTCGAGAGCCCCGACGCACAGAAGCACTGCGCCGCGGTCCAGAAGAAGCTCGCCGACGGTGCGCCGCGCACCGGCGACTGGACCGGTCTGTGGACCGAGCGCGACTATGTCCGGCGCGCGGACAAGGTCCGGGCCAGCGTCTTCATGGTGCACGGCATGCAGGACCTCAACGTCCGCACCCGGCACGCCGGGCAGTGGTGGGACGCGCTCGCCCGGCACGGCGTCGAGCGCAAGATCTGGCTCTCCCAGACCGGGCATGTCGACCCCTTCGACTTCCGCCGCGGGGACTGGGTCACGACCCTGCACCACTGGTTCGACCACTATCTGATGGGCTACGACAACGGCATCGACCGCGCCCCGATGGCCGATGTCGAGCGCGCTCCCGGCACTTGGTCCACCGACCGGCAGTGGCCCGCTCCCGGCACCCGGGCCACCACCCTGCGGCCGCGCGCCGGCACCGTACCCGGCGTCGGCGTGCTGGGTACCGGCAAGGCCCCGCACGGCGCCACCGCGACCTTCACCGACGATCCCAAGCTGAGCGAGGCCGACTGGGCGGCCCGGATCGATGAACGGACGCCCGCCAAGGCCGGGTTCCGCACCGCCCCGCTCCGCGCCCCGCTGCGGCTGTCCGGTTCCGGCAAGGTGACGGTGACCGTCACCCCGAGCACCTCGACCGCCCATCTCTCCGCCGTCCTGGTGGACCTCGGGCCCGACACCATCCGCAACTACGCGGCCGACGGCGAGGGCATCACCACCCTCGACAGGCGCACCTGCTGGGGTGCCGGAACCCCGGGCGACACCGGCTGCTTCCAGGAGACCGCCGCCGACACCCAGAAGGTCGGATACACCGTCTTCAGCCGCGGCTGGGCCGACCTGGGCAACTACGCCGACGCCCACAAGGGCCGCCCGCTCACCCCGGGCAAGCCCTACTCGATCGCCCTGGACCTGGCCGCGAGCGATCATGTGGTGCCCGCCGGACACCGGTTCGCCCTCATCGTGGCCGGAACGGACGCCGGTCTGATCGACCCGCCCGCGTCCACCCCGAAGCTCACCCTCGACCTGTCCCGTACCTCTGCCCGGCTGCCGCTGACCGGCGGCGCCCCGGCCCTCGCACGGGCCACCACGGGCACACCCCGGCATACGGCCCCCGCCACGCCACTGGACGGCATCGCTCCGCCGCGTTCGATCAGCAGGATGCCGGCCGCGGGATGACTGCCCGGGGCCGCCCCTCCCACGGGCGGCCCCGCCCCGGCCCCCATTCCACCCGCACCGCACACCCAAGGGAGGCACCCCCTCGTGAAGTCCCGCTTCTGCCGCCTCGCCCTAGGGGCCCTGGCCATCGGACTGACGGCCACCCTCGGCGCGGCCCCGCCGGCCTCTCCCGCCGGTGCGACCGGAAATCGCGTACCCCGTACGGGATTCGAGATCAGCCACGGTGCCCGCTGGACGAGCGGGGCCGAGGAGCAGACGTTCCTTACCGCCGTCGACCGCGCCTCGGCCCGCGTAAGGATCGACCGGATCGGCACCACGGCACAGGACCGCCCGGTGCAGCTCGTACGGATCGGTGCCCCGGCCCCCGAGCGCCCGGCGGACGTCCGCCGTGGCAACTCCGTTCTGCTGATCTGCTCCCAGCACGGCGACGAACCCTCCGGGCGCGAGGCATGTCTGACCACCGTCCGCGACCTCGCGTACGCCAAGGACCGGGCGACCCGGAGCTTCCTGGCACACACCGGCGTGCTGGTCGTACCGACCGCCAATCCCGACGGCCGGGCCGCGGACACCCGTGGCAACGCCGACGGCGTGGACATCAACCGCGACCACCTCGCCCTCAAGACCGCCGAGGCCCGCGCAATAGCCGCCGTCATCCGCGACTACCGCCCCGACACCCTCTACGACCTGCACGAATACGGCCCCACGGTCCCGTACTACATGAAGGACCTGCTGTCGCTGTGGCCCCGCAACCTCAACACCGCGGGCGGGGTGCACCGTGAAGCCGTCGCGCTCTCCCGGGACTTCGTCGAACCCGCCGCACACCGGGCCGGATTCTCCACCGGTGTCTACGGCATCTGGACCGACCCGGAGACCGGCGACCCCGTCAAGCAGGTCGCGGGCGACGGCCAGGAACGGATCCTGCGCAACACCGCGGGAGTGAAGGGCTCGGTCGGGCTGCTCGTCGAGACCCGGGTCGATGCCCTCCCCGCCTCCGGACGGAAGGGCCCCCGCCCCGCCGCGCTCGCCGACGCCGGGAAGACCGACCCGGCGCGCAACAACCGGCGCCGGGTGGACTCCCAGCTGGCCGCGCTGGACGGCGCCTTCACCTTCTTCGACCGCCATCGCGCACGCATCGAGGCGGCGACCACCACCGCCCGGCTCACCGGATACGCCGACCACGGCCCGGTCTACCTCGGCGGAGCGGACAACGAGCCCGCCACCGACGGGCAGGTCCTGTCCGACCCGCCCTGCGCCTACCGCCTCGACGCGGCACAGTTTGCGCAGGTCAAGGACGAACTGGCGCTGCACGGAGTGCTCTGGAAGCGGGACCGGGACGGCGCCGTCGTACCGCTGCGGCAGCCGCTGCGGAAGCTCGTCCCGCTGTTGTTGGACCAGCGGGCCGGATATCACCTTACGGTCGCGACACCTGTAAACGTCTGCCACGTGTGGTAGGGGGTAACGGGTAAGAAAAATATGATCCATTGAAAGGTGACACGTGTCGGACAGAGTGAATGAAACGGGAGACGGGGGTGGCACACCCCTCGCGGATCTTCCCGAAGACCCGCAGCGGACCGGGCCACCACAGACCGACCGTGTGGTCTTCGGTGTGACGGCGTTGCTCACCCTTGCCTTCATCGCCTGGGGAGCGTCCTCCACCGAATCCCTCAAGAACGCCTCGACATCCATGCTGAATTGGGTGATCGACAACCTCGGCTGGGCGTTCGTGCTCTCCGCCTCCGGCTTTGTGATCTTCGCGATCTGGCTGGCGGTCAGCAAGTACGGCCGGATCACGCTCGGCAAGGAGGGCGAGGAGCCCGAATTCCGCACCGTGTCGTGGATCGCGATGATGTTCAGCGCGGGCATGGGCATCGGCCTGATGTTCTACGGCGTCAGTGAACCGCTGGGGCACTTCTCCACGCCGCCGCCGGGCACCGATCCGCAGGACGCCGCCCAGGCGATGGACACCGCGATGGCCACCACGCTGTTCCACTGGACGCTGCATCCATGGGCCATCTACGCGGTCGTGGGTCTGGCCATCGCGTACAGCTGCTTCCGGCGGGGGAGGCGGCAGACGATGAGCGCGGTGTTCACACCCCTGATCGGCCGGCGGCGGGCGAACGGCTGGGGCGGCCGGGTCATCGACATCCTGGCCATCTTCGCCACGCTCTTCGGCTCCGCGGCCTCGCTCGGCCTCGGCGCGCTCCAGATCGGCAGCGGCATCAAGGTGCTCGGCTGGATGGACAGTGTCAGCACCACCCTGCTGGTCGGCATCATCACCGTGCTGACCATTGCGTTCATCCTGTCCGCGGTCTCCGGCATCGCCAAGGGCGTCCAGATGCTGTCCAACATCAATATGGTGCTGGCGCTGATCCTGGCGGTCTTCGTGTTCGTGGTCGGTCCGACGATCCTCATCCTCAACCTGGTGCCGACCTCCCTCGGTTCCTTCATCGGCGAGCTGCCGCAGCTGGCCGGCCGTACGGAGGCCAGCAGCGGTGACGACGTGGCCGGCTGGCTGCGCAGCTGGACGGTCTTCTACTGGGCGTGGTGGATCTCCTGGACGCCCTTCGTGGGCATGTTCATCGCCCGGATCAGCCGTGGCCGGACGATCCGCCAGTTCATCGGCGGCGTCATCCTCGTGCCGAGCGTGGTCAGCCTGGTGTGGTTCGCGGTGTTCGGCGGCACGGCCATGGAGCTCCAGGCCTCCAAGAAGCTCAGCGGGGCGGGCACGCCCGAGGGCCAGCTCTTCGATGTGCTGCACCAGTACCCGCTCGCCACGATCACGAGCCTCCTGGTCATGGTCCTGGTCGGCATCTTCTTCGTTTCCGGTGCCGATGCCGCGTCCATCGTGATGGGCACCCTCTCGCAGAAGGGCACCTTCGAGCCGACCCGGCTCGTGGTGATCTTCTGGGGGGTGGTGACCGGCGCGGTCGCCGCGATCATGCTGCTGATCGGCGGCGGTTCGGGCGACGCGCTGACCGGATTGCAGAATCTGACGATCCTGGTCGCGGTGCCGTTCATGGTCGTGATGATCGTCATGTGCTGGGCGCTGATGCGCGACCTGCGCAGCGATCCGCTGATCGTGCGCGGCCAGAAGGGCGAGGAAGCCGTCGAGATGGCCGTGATCGCGGGCCATGAACAGTACGACGGTGACTTCGAGTTCCAGATCGGGCCGGGCGGAGGCGGCAGCGGTGACGGTGACGGCGGTGGAGAGGACGACGGCGCCGGGGCCGGGGTGAAGGCCGGAAAGTGAACTCTGCGGTTCGTCATGCCGCCGCGGAGATGACGCGCTGAGAGGCGCGCAGAGAGGGCCCTCCCCGGAGACTCCGGGGAGGGCCCTCTCTGCGCCTGGACGTGGGGTGCGGGAGCCTCGCCACGGCGTGGTTCCCGCACCCGGCCGGTGATCGTTCCGGGGTGCGGAGGCGGATTTGCCCCGGGCCGGGGGCGGTATGTCACAGTGGGCCGTCCCGGTCGGCCGGGCGCGCGTATGCGCAGCCGCTGCCGGGCTCCCCCTGTACCCAGATGGACGGATTCCGGTCACGCGCGTGCGCGTGCCCGGACTGTTCGCCTCCCCCTTTACTTCTCAGAGAGCGATGCAGGCAACGACTCTTCTCCCCCGGACCGCAGACCTGTTCTCCCAGGGCCTGGAGCGGCAGGCCGGCTCCGCGCTGCTGCGCTTCGGTGCCGCGCGGCAGCGCCCGGCCGGCCGGATCAGCTGGTCGGGCCAGGGCGCCGCCGCCTGGCTCGACGATGCCCGCGGGCATCTGTGGTGCGTCGGCGAACCGGATCCCGCCGCCGGGCTCGTGCTGCGCGCCGCGCAGGGCCGGCCCGAGCAGGTGCGGGAGTTCACCGGGCCGCGCGGCACCGTCGGCCAGGTCCGGCGGCATCTGCCGGTGACCGACGTCGTGGAGTGGGTCTTCCGCTGGACGCTGGAGGCACCGCCCCTGCACCCGGTGGAGGAGCGCGTGATCGTCCTCGACACGTCCCACCACGGGGAATTGCTCGACTTCCTCAACGAGCACAGCCCGGCCCACTCCACCGGACCCGGCTCCAGCGACGTCACCCTGTGGGCCGGGATCCGCGGCACGGACGGGCAGTTGGTGGCCTGTGGCGCGCTGAGCAGCCTGCGGGACAGCGGCGCTCCGCTGATGGCGTCGGTCGCGACGGACGCCCGCCAGCGCGGTCAGGGGCTCGGTGCGGCCCTGACCTCGTGGCTGACGCGGTACGCCGTACGCCGGCACGGCTTCTGCACGCTGTGGCAGCTCGCGGACAACACTCCCGCCGAACGGCTCTACGACCGCCTCGGCTACCGCAACGAGGACCCCTGCGTGTCGGCGCGTCTCGCCAGGCGCTGACCGGCGGTGCGACGACGGCGATGACGACGCGATGACGACGCGATGACGAAGGGCCTGCCCGCAGCCGGACGGCTGCGGGCAGGCCCCTCGGGTGTCCCGGACGGGCTACTTCTTGAAGCCGTAGTCCATCAGCTTCTTCGCGTCCGCGGTGCGGTTGGCCACCGAGGAGGAGGCCAGGACCGTGCCGATGACCGTCTTGCCGCCCCGGGTGGCGGCGAAGACCAGGCAGTACTTGGCCTCCGGACCCGAGCCGGTCTTGACGCCGATGGTGCCCGAGTAGCTGCCGAGCAGGGCGTTGGTGTTCTCCCACGACATGTAGCGGTATCCGCCGCTCTTCGTCGTGACCTTCTGCTTGGTCGACTTCGTCTTCACGACCGTACGGAAGGTGGAGTACTTCATCGCGCTGCCGGCGAGCTTGGTCAGGTCGCGCGGGGTCGAGTAGTTCGCGCCCTTCCCGATGCCGTCGAACGAGTCGAAGTGCGTGTTCTTCAGGCCGAGGGACTTGGCGGTGGAGTTCATCTTGCCGATGAACGACTTCACGCGCGCGGCCCGGGTGGAGCCGCTGCCGAACTTGTCGGCGAGCGCGTACGCCGCGTCGCAGCCGGACGGGAGCATCAGCCCGTACAGCAGCTGGCGGACGGTGACCTTGTCGCCGACGATCAGCTTGGCCGAGGAGGCCCAGTTGTTGTCGACGATGTAGTCGCTGTACGCCTTCTGGACCGTGACCTTGGAATCCAGGTTGAGGTTCGCCTGCGCAAGCACCACCCGTGCCGTCATGATCTTGGTGGTGGAGCCGGTGGACCTACGGGTGTCCGCGGCCTTGGTGAAGAGGGTCTTCCCCGTGCCGTTGTTCATCACGAAGCCGCCCTGGGCGACGATCGAGGGGGTCTTGAGCGTGGCGGCCTGTGCCGGAGCGGTGACCGCCCCGGCCGTCAGGACGGCTCCCGCGGTGACGACAACCGCGGATGCGCGACGAATGCCCCTTTTGCGGATTTTGCCGATTTTCAAAATGTATACTCCAAATGCCCCTGAAGTGCGGCCACATGGGAATGCCGCTTGCACATGAGACGCACGAGACCGGTGAATGGATGTGCGCCGTCAGGCGGCAACTTCATCTCTTTCGCCGTCGATCCACAAGTCCCGGCCGGGCAGCCGGAAGGCATCACTCCGGCCGGGGGCCCGGCACCCGCCCGTACAGGGCCGCGCCGCAGTCACCGGCCGCGTGGTCCGCCACCTGCCCGGAGCGTCCGCACCCTTTGCAGCACCTCGTCCGCGCAGCCCCATGCCACGGTCACCCCCGCGCCCCCGTGCCCGTAGTTGTGGACGCACGGCGCACCGCCGGGCAGCCGCTCCACCGCCAGCCGCACCGCCGGGCGGGCCGGCCGCAGCCCCACCTTGTGCGCCAGGACGCGGGCCCCCGCCAGCTCCGGGAAGCGCCGCGCACCGCGCGCCACGATCGCCTCCGCCACCGCCGGATCGGGCTCCCGCGACCAGGCGTTCTCCCGCGCCGTCCCGCCCAGCACCACGCCGTACGGCTGCGGCAGCACATAGGTGGTCTCCGCCGCACCTGCGCCGGCGGACACGTACCACTCCTCGATACCGGGGTTCTCCACGATCACCACCTGCCCCTGGACCGGATGGACGTCCGGATCGGGGACGAGCTCGCGCGCGCCCAGTCCCGAGCAGTTCACGACGACGTCCGCGGCCCGGCCGGCCTCCGACAGCGACGTGACCTCGCGCCGCTCCACGGTCCCGCCCGCGGCCGTCAACCGCTGCTCCAGGTAACGGAGGTGGGCCGGCATGTCCACCAGGGGAGTCCGGGCCCGCCACCCCGCCGCGGACCCCGCGGGGAGCTCCTCCGCGCCCGCCCGGCGCAACCCCGGCACCGCGTCGTACCAGGCGGCCAGATCACTGTCTGCGCCGTCGCCCGGCTCCTGCCCTGCGCCCAGGCCGCCGGTCGTCGCCTCCGCCATCGTGCCCGTCACCATCCGGGCGCCCGTCTCCTCCGGACGCCGGGCGAGTGCGGCGAGCACCTGGAAGGACCGTACGGACCACTGCACCGCCCGGTCGTAAGGCTGGATGCGGTAAGGCCAGCACAGCCCACCGGCCACCGCCGATGTCGTGTCGCCCGCCGCGTCCCGGCTCACCACCCGCACCCGGTGCCCGTCCTCCGCCAGCGCGACCGCCGTCGTCAGCCCGATCACGCCGCCGCCGACCACGCACATGTCCACGTCACCTGTGTCGATCGTCATGGCGGGACGCTAACGGGTGGGACGGGGGTTGACGAGGGCGGGACGGGTGGCGGGAAGAGGGGTGGGGAAGCGGCGGGCGGAAAAGGGGAGGACGCGGGGGGCGCGGCGGCCTAGCATGAGGCGGCCGTGCCCGGACCGGGGACGGCTTCGAGGAAAGAGCCGGACCGATGGACGGTCCGGACGACGAGGGCCGGGCGCGCCGCCAAGCGCCGCACACGATGCAGAGACTGCCGCAGACCTTCACTGCCACCACGAGGTTCCGGAGGGCCGCCTCCGCCGGGCGATGAGCGGCCGTGCGCGACGCACGGGGGCCGCTCCCGTTCCGCAGGCCGCGCCCGCCATCCGTACGCGCACCCGTGGCGAACTCCGCCGCTCCCGGCGGCCGCGTGCCCACTCGTGCTGGGACCACCTCTACGCCGCCCCGCTGTGGCCGCTGCACGGCGCCAACCTCGGCACCCTGCTGCGCACCTGTGACGCGGTCGGCGCCTGTCTGACCGTGCCGCGGTTCCCCTGGGTGCCCGAGGCGCTGGAGCGTGGCAATACGCTCCGCAGACCCGCCTGTGTGCACTGGACCGGTGATCCGCTGGGCTGGCTGGAGCGGCAGCGCGAGCGGGGGCTGCGGGTGGTGGGGGCGGAACTCGCCGACGAGGCGGTACGCCTGGCGGATCTGCCGGCGGCGCGGGAGCCGACGGTGCTCGTCCTGGGGCATGAGCAGCACGGGATTCCGCCCGAGGCGCTGGACCTGCTGGACGAGGTGGTGGAGATCCCGATGGTCGGGACCGGCGCCAGCCTCAATGTGGCGGTGGCGGGGTCGCTGGTGTTGTACCGGCTCGCGGGGCTGCTGTGAGCGGGTGCCGGGTGCCGGGTGCCGGGTGCCGGGTGCCGGGTGTCGGGAGGCGGGTGCGTAGGCATGGCATACGGGCCGGAGCCGTCTCCCCGCCATGCGTTCGTGATCTTGAGGTAACCCCGTGGCAGCGGTGCGGACCATCCCGGACCTTAGGCTGGTAGCAGCACCGTTGGCCGATGCCGCCCCTCGGATCCGCTTTCCGCCGTCCGTATGCCGTTGTCTGAGGAGGCCCATGCTCCGCCCGCCGCGCGCCGTCCCCGCCTGGCTGGCCCACCCGTTCCGCTGGCAGCGGCTGCCCGTGCCCTGGGCGGCCGTGGCCCGCGGTGCGCTGTGCGCCGGGCCGCTGCTGGGCGCGGGCATCGCGACCGGCCACCCGGCGGCCGGTGTCCTGACCGGTCTCGGCTCGATGCTGGCGGGGGTCAACGACCGCCCCGGCACCCGGCGTACCGGCATCGTCCATATCGGTCTGCCCGCCCTCGCGACGGCGCTCGGCATGCTGATCGGCGCCACGCTCCAGGCGGCCGACGCGGACTGGTGGATCGTTCCGGCACTGTTCGCCGTCGGCTTCGTCTCCGGCGCGGGCAGCGTGGCCGGGCCGGTGCGCTCCAACGCCGGGATGCAGATGCTGGCCGCCACCATCCTGGGTGCCGGGATGCCGCTGCCCGGGGCGCCGTGGGAGAAGGCCCTCTATGTCCTCGCCGGCTGCCTGTGGCTGCTCCTGCTCCGGCTCGTACTGCGCTCGCCGCGCCCCGCGGGCGGTGCGCTCAGCGGTGAGCGAGCGGCGGTCGCCACGGTCTTCGACGCGCTCGCCGACGCCCTGGGCGCGGCGGGCGGGCCCGGTGCCGAGCCCGCCAGGCGCCGGCTGACCGCCGCGCTCGACCGCGCCGACGAGGCCCTGCGGCTGCGCCGGCTCACCAGCCGGCTGCTGCACCGTCCCGCCCGTACGGAAGAACTCCTGCTCACCGAGCGGTTCGCCGCGGCCACCGCACTGTGCGAGGCCAGCGTGGCGCTGCTGTGGGAGGCCCGCCCGCTGCCGTCCCGCGTGGCGGAGAGCCCGCGCCGGTTCGCCGAAGCCCTGCGCACCGGGCGGCCCCCGGGCCGGCTCTCCGCCCCGGAGACGAGTACGGCCGCGCGCGGCGCCGTCGACCAGGCGTTGCTGGACGCCGTGGTCGCGTTCGCCCGCCAGGAGCCGCTGCCCGGGGCGCAGGAGCTGTTGGCACCGGCCTCGTCCGGCCGCCCGGCCTGGCCGGCCGTTCCCGGGTCCGTGGTCCGTGGGGTGCTCGCTGCCCTCGGCGGGCGGACGCGGCGCGGGCGCAGCCTGTTCGGGCCCGCCGGACGGGACTACGGCCTGCGGGTCGCCGTCTGCATCGCGGCCAGCGCCGCCGTGGCCCTGCTGCTGCGCCCGGAACACTGGTACTGGCTCCCGGCGACCACCACCTTCCTCGTCAAGCCGGACCTGGGCCCGCTCTTCTCCCGTACGGTCAACCGCTTCGCGGGCACCGTCGCCGGCGTGCTGGTCTTCGCCGGGGCGGGCCTGCTGCTGACGGGTTCGTGGTGGCCCGCGCTGGTGGCGGGCGCGGGCGGCGCGCTGCTGCCGTTCGCCACGCGCCACTTCGCGCTCCAGACCGTCGCGATCACCCTCATGGTGCTCTCGTTCGTGCACGTCAGCGGCGACCCGGGGGCTGCCGCCGAGCGGATCGTCGACACCTCCATCGCCTGCGGCATCGTGCTCATCGTCGGGCATCTGCCACGGCTCGCCGACCCGCGCCGCAGGGTCGGCCATCGGGTCACCTCGGCGCTGCGCAGCACCGAGGACTTCCTCCGGCACGTCCTGGAGCCGGAACCCGGTACGGACCCCACCCGGCGGCTGGCGCTGCGCCGCGCCGCCTACCGGGCGCTGGGGGAGGCCAGGGCGGCAGCGGAGACCGCCGCCGCCGAACTCCTCGCCGCCCGCGACCGCAACCCCGACTGGCTGACCGTCGTCACCGCGGCCGAACGCATCGTGGATGCCGCGACCGCCTGCGCGGTACGCCTGGACCACGGCGCCCACCGGCCGAGCGTGTCCGAGGCCGAGCGGCTGTGCCAGGCACTGTCCGCGATGGCCGACGCCCTGGAGGACCCGGTCCGCGAGCCCGACGCCGGCCTGCCGGGCCCCGATCTGCTGCCGGTTCCGGACTGCGCCACGCTCACGGACGTCGCGACGGAGCTGGAGCGCATCCGTGGCTATGCGGGGGCGTCCTGAGCCGAGGGTGCGCCGTGCCGCACCGTCCGGCGCCGCGCTCCGTGGGCCCCACCCGCGAGGACGAGTGCGAGTGCCGTCAGCAGGGCGCTCACCCACAGCGGCGAGCGGAAGCCGAGCCCGGCTGTGAGCGCCGCGCCGCCGCACCACGGGCCGATCGCCGCGCCCACGTTGAGCGCCGCCGTGGCGAACCCGCCGCCCAGGGTCGGCGCCCCGGTCGCCGCGTAGAGCACCTGTGAGACGAGGGTGGATCCGACGCCGAACGACAGGGCTCCCTGGACGAAGACCAGCACCAGGGCGGCCACCGGGTTCTGGGCGGTGAGCGCGAGGACGGTCCAGCCGAGGAGCAGGGCCGCTCCGCCGGCCACCAGGAGGGGGACCGGACGAGTATCGGCGAGGCGGCCGCCGACCCCGACCCCGACGAACGAACCCAGGCCGAACAGGGCCAGCACGGCGGGCACCCAACCGGCCCCGATGCCGGTGACATCGGTGACCAGCGGCGCGAGATAGGTGAAGGTACAGAATGTCGCCCCGTTCACCAGGGCGCCCAGCAGCAGGGTCACCACGAGCCGGGGGCTGCGCAGGGCGCGCAGCTCTCCGCGTGTGCCGGGGCCGGCGTCGGGGCCGGGGCCGGCGTCGGCGGACTGCCCGGCACGGTCGGCCGGTACGGACCGCAGGATCCCGGGAACGGCAGGCAGCGACATCAGCGCCACCGCCCAGAAGGCCGAACGCCAGCCCCACAGTTCACCGAGCAGCGCACCGGCGGGCACACCCGCGACACACGCCATGGTGGTGCCGCCGAGCAGGACGGACGTGGCACGTCCCTTGGCGTCGGGCGCGACCATGGCGGTCGCGGTCGCCAGGGCCACCGCCAGAAACCCGGCGTTGGCGAGCGCCGCGACGATCCGGGTGGCCAGCAGCACCCCGTAGTGGGTGGTGACCGCTCCGAGGACATGGACGAGCAGGAACGCGACCAGGAAGGCCAACAGCGCGCGCCGCCGTGACCAGCGCATGCTCAGCATCGCCAGCAGCGGCGCGCCGATCACCATTCCCACGGCGAAGGCCGAGGTCAGCGAGCCGGCGGCCGAGACCGAAACATGCAGATCACGGGCGATGTCCGGGAGGAGACCGGACAGCATGAACTCGGAGGTGCCTTGGGCGAACACCGCGAGTCCGAGCAGAGGGAGAACGAATGGCACAGCACAACTCCGCAACCACAGGGGAACCGTAAAGGTGCGGCGGCAGGCACAGCGGTACCCATGACGAGGCGGAGAGAAGAACCGTCCGGCCGGGCACGCGCGGCCACCGCGCGAGACGACCTGGGGCATCGCCGGGGCGACGCGGACAACAGGTCGGAAACTGGCCCGTACTACGGCGATCCGGTGGCAGGGAGGGCACGGCCGAGCGGGGGCGCGGCAACGAGGCGGCGCCGGCGCGCGACGGGGTGCAAAGCCACCGGACGACCGGTGGCTAGCGTCTTGACGCCTCGGGGCTGGACATACGGGCAGGGTAGGCGAGCCGTGCGGACCCCGTCCAAGGAATTCGGCGACGGTGGAGTGGGGCGAGCGGAGTCGGACCAGCGGAGTGGGACCAGCCGCCCGACGGCGGCTGCGTACCCGGAAGTCACGACGGCAGTTGCGGACGACGTGCGGCGCAGGCCGAGCCGGGCGTGTCCCCGGTCGGCCTGCGCCGCATCGATCACTTCAGCGGCAGCGGGGTCCCGCCCGCCGCCGCCCGCCGTCGCCGTGGTCCGTCAGCGGCCGCCGCGCTCCTTGCCCAGCAGTCCGGCCCGCCGCAGGGCGTCCGCCATCGCGTCGTTGGCCGGTCCGGCGTCGCGGCGGCCCTGGCGGTCACCGCCGCGCTGCCCGCCGCCGCCCTGCCGCTGCCGCGGCGCACCGACCCGGCCGCCCTCACGCGGTCCCCGGCTGCCGCCACCGCCGCCACCCGTGCCGCTCCGGCGCTCGCCGCCACCCGTGCCGCCCCGGCGCTCGCCGCCGCCCGTCGCCGTGGCCTTGCCGTGCTCGTCGTCCAGTCGCAGCGTCAGCGAGATCCGCTTGCGCGGAATGTCGACATCGAGCACCTTGACCCGCACGATGTCGCCCGGCTTCACCACGTCCCGGGGGTCCTTGACGAAGGTCTTCGACATCGCCGAGACGTGTACCAGACCGTCCTGATGGACACCCACGTCCACGAACGCCCCGAAGGCGGCGACATTGGTCACCACGCCCTCCAGGAGCATCCCCGGCTCCAGATCGCCGATCTTCTCCACGCCCTCCTTGAAGGTCGCGGTCTTGAACACCGGACGCGGGTCGCGGCCCGGCTTCTCCAGCTCCTGGAGGATGTCGCTCACCGTCGGCAGACCGAAGGAGTCGTCGACGAAGTCCGCGGCCTTCAGCGTGCGCAGCACCGCCGTGTTGCCGATCAGCGAACCGACCTCGGTGTCCGCGGACTTCACCATCCGGCGCACCACCGGGTACGCCTCCGGGTGCACGCTGGAGGCGTCCAGCGGGTCGTCACCGCCCCGGATCCGCAGGAAGCCCGCGCACTGCTCGTACGCCTTCGGGCCTAGCCGCGCCACGTCCTTGAGTGCCTTGCGGGAGCGGAACGGGCCGTTGCCGTCCCGGTGCGCCACGATGTTCTCCGCGAGGCCGGAGCCGATGCCCGACACCCGCGAAAGCAGCGGCGCGGACGCGGTGTTGACGTCCACACCGACACCGTTCACACAGTCCTCGACCACCGCGTCCAGCGAGCGCGACAGCTTCACCTCGGACAGGTCGTGCTGGTACTGCCCGACGCCGATCGACTTCGGGTCGATCTTGACCAGCTCGGCCAGCGGGTCCTGGAGCCGGCGGGCGATGGACACTGCGCCGCGCAGCGAGACATCCAGCTCGGGCAGCTCCTGCGAGGCGAACGCGGAGGCGGAGTACACCGAGGCGCCGGCCTCGGAGACCATCACCTTCGTGAGCTTCAGCTCCGGCTGGGCGGCGATCAGATCGGCCGCCAGCTTGTCGGTCTCGCGGGAGGCGGTGCCGTTGCCGATCGCGACCAGCTCGACGTCGTGCTCGCGGGCCAGCTTCGCCAGCGTGGCCAGTGAGGCGTCCCACTTCTGCTGCGGTACATGGGGGTAGATGGTCTCCGTGGCGGCCACCTTGCCGGTCGCGTCCACCACGGCGACCTTCACTCCCGTACGGAAGCCGGGGTCCAGGCCCATCGTGGCGCGCGTACCGGCGGGCGCCGCCAGCAGCAGATCGCGCAGGTTCGAAGCGAAGACCCGCACCGCCTCGTCCTCGGCGGCCTGCCGCAGCCGCAGCCGCAGATCGATACCGAGGTGCACCTGCACCCGGGTGCGCCATGCCCACCGGACCGTGTCCTGGAGCCACTTGTCGCCGGGCCGGCCCCGGTCGGCGATGCCGAAGCGGTGCGCGATGGACCGCTCGTACGAGCTGGGGCCCTCGGTGGCGGCCGACGGGTCCTCCGGCTCCAGGGCGAGATCGAGGACCTCCTCCTTCTCGCCGCGGAACATCGCCAGCACCCGGTGCGAGGGCAGTTCGGTGAACGGCTCGGCGAAGTCGAAGTAGTCGGCGAACTTCGCGCCGGCCTCCTCCTTGCCCTCGCGCACCTTCGCCGCGACCCGCCCGCGCGACCACATGCGTTCGCGCAGCTCGCCGATCAGGTCGGCGTCCTCGCCGAACCGCTCGGTCAGGATGGCCCGCGCGCCCTCCAGGGCCGCGGCCGGATCGGCGACGCCCTTGTCGGCGTCCACGAACGCCGCGGCGGCCGCGGACGGATCCACCGACGGATCGCTCAGCAGCCCGTCGGCGAGCGGCTCCAGCCCCGCCTCCCGCGCGATCTGCGCCTTGGTGCGCCGCTTGGGCTTGAACGGGAGGTAGATGTCCTCCAGCCGCGCCTTGGACTCGGCGCCGCGGATCTGCGCCTCCAAGGCCGCGTCCAGCTTGCCCTGGGACCGTACGGACTCCAGGATCGCGGTCCGCCGCTCCTCCAGTTCCCGCAGATAGCGCAGCCGTTCCTCGAGCGAGCGCAGCTGCGCATCGTCGAGCATCTCGGTGGCTTCCTTGCGGTAGCGCGCGATGAACGGGACGGTCGAGCCGCCGTCGATCAGTTCGACCGCGGCCTTCACCTGCCGCTCCTTGACGCCGAGTTCCCCGGCGATCCTCGCTTCGATGGTCCCGAGGGCCCCGATGGACTCAGTGGATGCCGTCACGTTGATCCTGCCCCGCCTTCCAGCGCTTGCTTGAGCCTGCATTGTGCCGGGTGGCGGGCCGGACTGTCGCGCCGCCCAGCCGCCCGGGGTGTCCGCGAAGTCCCCGCGTCCGCCCGGAGGCCGAAAAGGGGCATCGCGGCCGCCCGGCTCCGGGGTGCGGGGACGGCGCGTCCGCACCCCGGAGCCCTGAGGCCTGCGGGCCCCTACTTGCCGAACAGCACCGCGGGAAACGCCCCGGCGTCCATGGCGGTGGTGGTGAAGCCGGTCGCCAGCTCGGTGAGCCGGGCCACGCCCTCGGCGCCCACATGCTCGTACGGGGCCCGGTCCAGCCGGTCGGTCTTGCGCTCCAGCTCCTTGCGCAGCAGGACTCCGGCCTCGGTCAACTCGCCCTCGGCGTCCAGGAGCCCACGGGACCGCAGCCGCTCCTGCGCGTCCTGCCAGTCCTCCTCCGACCAGCCGCGGGTCGCCATGACGCCCTTGTGGCTCATCCCGCGGCCGCTGGCGGTGTGGGTGACCAGCGCCTCCAGGCCGTCCAGTTCGGCGTCCAGCAGCGCTATCAGGTGGCCGTCGCCACGGTGTTCGCGCAGCAGCGTCGCGGCATGCCAGTAGGCCAGGTGCGGGGCGTCCGGGACCGGCAGGTCGGCGTGCGCGGCGTACAGCGGCCGGGCCCGGCGGGTGCAGGCCTCGGCGGCACGCAGCGCCAGCTTCGCCGCCTCCGCCATCTCCGGGGACTCGAGGGCCTCCGCGCCGAGCAGCCGGCGCAGCGTGGCGTCCGCGGCGCGCAGCCGGGCGTCCAGCACGTCCTGCGGCGTGGTGACGGTCCAGACCTGCGGGACGTGCTGGGCGACGAGCTCGTGCTTGAAGTTGTAGAAGGTGGCCGTGATGGTGCCGGGGCCCACGGCACCCATGGCCGCGCCCCGGCAGGCGAAGTAGCCGGCGCTGCGGTTCTCGATGCCGAGCCCGGCCATCTCCGCGGGCAGCTCCGGCGCGAAGTAGTGCGTGGAGTGGAAGGGGTTGATGACGTTGTGGCAGGTACGCCCGGCCTGCTCGGGCAGTGCGCTGGAAGAGGTCATACAGGCAGGGTACCGACCCGTCGGTATGGAGGTGGTTCCAGGGGCCCGGACGGGCGGCCGTACGGAGCTGGCGGCGCGATGGCAGGAAAGGTGGGTTTTCCGTCATTGCCGCCATCGGTGCTGCTGACCAGGATGGACGGTATGGAACAGCGCGATGTGCTCGTCGTTCTCTTCGACGGTGTGCAGGCCCTCGACGTCTGCGGACCGGTCGACGTCTTCAACGGGGCGTCCCAAGGGGTACCGGGCGCCTACCGGATCCGCACCGCCAGTCTCGACGGTGCCCCGGTCCGCACCACCAGCGGACTGACGCTCGTCCCCGACCTCACGCTCGACGCCGTCGGGGCTCCGCACACCCTGCTGGTGCCCGGCGGTCAGGGCACCCGTACCCCCGACCCCCGGCTGATCGACTGGCTGCGCCGCAACGCGCACCGCGCCCGGCGGAAGGTCTCGGTGTGCAGCGGAGCGCTGCTGCTGGCCGAGGCCGGGCTGCTGGACGGCCGCCGCGCGACGACCCACTGGATGCTCTGCGGCACCCTCGCCGAGCGGTTCCCCGCGGTGCACGTGGAACCCGAGCCGATCTACGTACGGGACGGCGACCTGGCCACCTCCGCGGGCGTGACGGCCGGTATCGACCTCGCGCTGGCCCTGGTGGAGGAGGACCTCGGCCGGAACCTCGCGCTGACCATCGCCCGGCATCTGGTCGTCTTTCTGCGGCGTCCGGGCAACCAGACCCAGTTCAGCGCCCAGCTCGCCGCGCAGACCGCACAGCGCAGGCCGCTGCGCGACGTACAGCAGTGGATCACCGAGAACCCGGCGGCGGACCTCTCCGTCGACGCCCTCGCGGAGCGCGCGAGCCTCTCCCCGCGGCACTTCGCCCGCGCGTTCCGTGACGAGGTGGGCATGACACCGGGGCGCTATGTCGACCGGGTACGCCTGGAGGCCGCCCGCCGGCACCTGGAGGACACCGTCGACGGCATCGAGCAGGTGGCGCGCCGCTGCGGCTACGGCACCCCCGAGGCGATGCGCCGCGCCTTCCTCCGCGCGCTGGGCGCCTCCCCGGCCGAATACCGCCGCCGCTTCCAGCCGGCCCGGCCGCCTGTGCCCACAACCTGAACCACGCCGGCCGCCACGACCCACCAGGCCGCCACGACCCCACTACGCCGGTACCGCTCACCCGCCGTGCCGGCACCACACCCGACCGACAGGAACCGGTATGCAGCTCGCGATCCTCCTCTACGACCGCTTCACCACGCTGGACGCCGTCGGCCCCTACGACACCCTCAGCCGGCTGCCAGGGGCGGAGCCGGTATTCGTCGGCGAGCGCACCGGCCCGTACCGCAACGAGCTCGGCTCGCTCGCGCTGGTCGCCGACGCCACCCTGGGCGAGGTCACCGCACCGGACATCCTCGTCGTGCCCGGCGGCCCCGGGCAGATCGCACACATGGCGGACGGTCCCGTCCAGGAATGGGTCCGCGCCGTGGACGCCGCCACCACCTGGACCACCTCGGTGTGCACCGGCTCGCTGATCCTGGGCGCCGCGGGCCTCCTCAAGGGGCGCCGGGCGACCTCCCACTGGCTCGCGCTGGACCAGCTCCCCGCGCTGGGGGCCGAGCCGACCGGGGAGCGGGTGGTCTTCGACGGCAAGTACGTCACGGCGGCGGGTGTCTCGTCCGGCATCGACATGGGGCTGGCCCTGGCCGGCCGGATCGCCGGGGACACCGTGGCCCAGGCGATCCAGCTCGGCATCGAATACGACCCGCAGCCGCCTTACGACGCGGGCTCCCCGGACAAGGCGCCGGCCGAGGTCACCGCGTTGCTGCGGGAGCGCAGCCGGTTCCTGCTGGAAGGGGAGGAGTGAGGAGCCGGCCCACGGGCTCCTGACAGGCCCCTGCTGTCAGCCCGTCGGCCAGGTGAAGCGCGGGGCCCGGCGCTCCAGGAAGGCGGCGGCACCCTCCGCGGTGTCGCCGCTCGCACGTGCCTGCGCGGCCCAGTGGGCGCCGCGCTCCTCGGCCTCGGCCGGCGGTACGTCCCAGGTCCCGTTGGCCAGCTCCTTCGCCGCGGTCTGCGTCAGCAGCGACCGGCTCGCCAGTACGGCCGAGAACTCCGTCACCCGCTTGTCCAGCTCGCCCTCGCCCAGCACCTCGTCCACCAGGCCCGTACGCAGCGCCCGCGCACAGTCGATCAACTCACCGGAGAACAGCAGGTACTTGGCGGCGGAAAGCCCCACCAGCCGCACCAGCCGCCGGGTGGCGGACGCCGGATAGACGACCGCCAGCTTGGCAGGCGTCACCCCGAACAGTGCGCCCTCCTCCGCGAACCGCAGATCGCAGGCGGCCGCCAACTGGGCGCCGCCGCCCACGCAGTAGCCGCGTATCGCCGCCAGCGTCGGCCCGGGGAACGCCGCCAGCGCCTCCTCGGCCGCCACCGCCAGGCCCTGCGACTCACCCGCCGCCTCCCGCAGCGATCCGATGTCCGCACCCGCGCAGAAGGTCCCGCCCTCGCCGGTCAGCACCAGCGACCGGACGGAACGGTCGGCCGCCAGCCGCTCCAGCAGCGGCGGCAGATCCCGCCACATCTGCACGGTCATCGCGTTCCGCTTGCCGGTATTGCTGATGGTGACGGTGGCGGTGCCGTCGCTGACATGCGTCTTCAGACCGGGTTCCATGCTCCGGATATTAGAGCGACCGCGACGGAGCGGGCCGGATACGATCGGCGGCCTGATGTCAGCAACTCTCGTCGCCAAAGACCTCGCCGCCGGCCACGGCGAGCGCGTCCTGTTCTCCGGTCTCGATCTGGTCGTCGCCCCCGGCGACGTGGTCGGCCTCGTCGGCGCCAACGGTGCGGGCAAGTCCACGCTGCTGCGCCTGCTGGCCGGCCTGGACACCCCGGAGGACGGCAAGCTCTCGCTCAGCCCGCCCACCGCCACCGTCGGCCACCTCCCGCAGGAGCCCGACCGCCGCCCGGACGAGACCGTACGGGCCTTCTTCGCCCGCCGTACGGGCGTGACCGACGCCCAGCTCGCCCTGGACACCGCCACCCAGGCGCTGGTCGACGAGCGGCCCGGCGCGGACGACGCCTACGCCACGGCGCTGGAGCGCTGGCTCGCGCTGGGCGCGGCCGACCTGGACGAGCGCGCCGAGGAGACCGCCGAGCAGCTCGGCCTGTCCATCGGCCTCGACCAGCCGATGACGACGCTCTCCGGCGGTCAGGCTGCCCGTGCCTCGCTCGCCTCGCTGCTGCTCTCCCGTTACGACATCTTCCTGCTGGACGAGCCCACCAACGACCTCGATCTGGACGGCCTGCACCGTCTGGAGTCCTTCGTCACGGGGCTGCGCGCCGGCACCGTCCTGGTCAGCCACGACCGCGAGTTCCTGACCCGCACGGTCACCCGCGTCGTCGAACTCGACCTCGCCCAGCAGCAGGTCAACACCTACGGCGGCGGCTACACCTCCTACCTGGAGGAGCGCGAGCGGGCCCGGCGTCATGCGCGCGAGCAGTACGAGGAGTACGCCGACACCAAGGCCGGCCTGGAGACCCGGGCACACACCCAGCGCAACTGGATGGAGAAGGGCGTCAAGAACGCCCGCCGCAAGGCTCCCGACAACGACAAGATCGGCCGCAAGGCCCGCGTGGAGGCCACCGAGAAGCAGGCCGCCAAGGCCAAGCAGACCCAGCGCCTGATCGAGCGGCTCGATGTCGTCGAGGAACCGCGCAAGGAGTGGGAGCTGAGGATGGAGATCGCCGCCGCGCCACGGGCCGGCGCGGTCGTGGCCACCCTGCGCGGCGCCGGGGTCCGGCGCGGCGACTTCCGCTTCGGCCCGGTGGACCTCCAGATCGACTGGGCGGACCGGGTCGCCATCACGGGCCCCAACGGCTCCGGCAAGTCGACCCTGCTCGCCGCCCTCCTCGGCCGGCTCCCGCTGGAGACGGGGCACGCAGCCCTGGGCCCCGGCGTGGTCGTCGGCGAGGTCGACCAGGCGCGCGGCCGGCTCTTCGGCGCACACGGCCTGGGCGACGAACCGCTGATGGACGCCTTCCGGGCCTGCGTCCCCGAGCTGCCGCCCGCCGATGTGCGCACCCTGCTGGCGAAGTTCGGGCTGAAGGCGGCGCATGTAATGCGCCCGGCGCGCACGCTGTCGCCGGGGGAGCGGACCCGTGCCGCGCTGGCCCTCCTCCAGGGCCGCGGGGTCAACCTCCTCGTCCTGGACGAGCCGACCAACCACCTCGATCTGCCGGCCATCGAACAGCTGGAGTCCGCGCTCGCCTCGTACCCGGGCACCCTGCTGCTGGTGACGCACGACCGCCGGATGCTCGAAGCGGTGCACACCACCCGCCGTATCGAGGTCGACGGCGGACGGATCACCGACCGGACGGTGTGAGAACGCCGCGGGAGCGCTGCGCGGGCGCGGTGGGAGCGTGGACGGACCGCCGCCCGGCCGCCCGCGCTCACCGGGGCCGGCGGGCCCGCGGCACCCGTGATGATTATCGATTTGGTCCTGAGGCGGCCGGCCCGTAGTGTGGTGTTCACCGACGCGGGGTGGAGCAGCTCGGTAGCTCGCTGGGCTCATAACCCAGAGGTCGCAGGTTCAAATCCTGTCCCCGCTACTGAAGACAGCGCAGCAGGCCCGGTGCCCAGGCACCGGGCCTTTGTGCTGCGGTCCCGCGAGACCCGCTGCGATGGCGAGGATCGCGCGGCAGCCCTGGCGGGTGAGTCCGCAAACAACCGATGAAGCGAGCAGGCCCGGTCGCCGGTTCGGTCGAACCGTTCGGAATCGGTCATAAAGCGTCGATAGGCGCTGACTTGTGTTCAGCTGGCCGGTCCGGACCAACGCATTCTCAACACTCTTCCTGTGAGGATGCCTTCAGGACCCCCTGCAGAACCCCCCGAAGAGCTGACCTCCCCGCTCGCGTACGAAGGTGTCTGGCGGTTCACCGCCCCGGCACTGGAGGCCTCGGTGCCGCAGGCACGCCACGCGGTCCGGGATCTGCTCGACGAACAGCGTGTGCCCGTGGCCGCCGAGATCATGGACGGCCTGTTGCTCATCGTCTCCGAACTCGTCACCAACGCCGTCCGGCACGCCGCCCTGCTCTCGCCCCAGATCGCCGTCCAGGTCACCATCGGGGCGAACTGGCTACGCGTCGCGGTCGAGGACAACCACCCCTACCGCCCCAAGGCACTGGAGGCGGAGCAGGGTGATGTCGGCGGCCGCGGCCTGTGGCTCGTCAAGACGCTCACCGCGGAGGCGGGCGGCAAATGCGACGTCGAGAACACGAGGAACGGCGGCAAGGCCATCTGGGCCGAGCTGCCGCTCACCCCGCTCGCTACCAGCCCGCCGCCTGTCCTGTGAGCTCGCGCACCGCCGGACGTGCCGCGTCCAGCACGGTCATGAACCACGCGGAGAACGGCGCCTCGGCATGCCGCTCGGCCAGCTCCTGCGGCGTCACGAACGCGATCTCGCCGATCTCCTCGGGGTCGGGTGCCGGCTCGGCCCGCACCAGTCCGACGAACAGGTGGTTGTACTCCTGCTCCACAAGGCCGGAGGCCGGGTCGGGATGGTTGTAACGCACGGTGCCCGCCTCCGCCAGCAGGGCGGGCGCCAGGCCCAGCTCCTCGGAGGTCCGCCGGGCCGCGGCCACGAACGGCGCCTCACCGGGATACGGGTGACCGCAGCAGGTGTTGGACCACACACCGGGGGAGTGGTACTTCCCCAGTGCCCGGCGCTGGAGCAACAGCCGCCCCTTCTCGTCGAAGAGGAAGACGGAGAACGCCCGGTGCAGCTGCCCGGGAGGCTGGTGGGCCGCGAGCTTCTCCGCGGTGCCGATCGTCGTGCCGTCCTCGTCGACCAGCTCCAGCATGATCGGTTCGGCGGCGCCGCCCGGTGTGCTCACCGCCGGGTCCGCGGCGGTCTGTCCGTTGGCAGGTGTGATCGGCATGCCCATCCTTGTCGTCGGTCTTCGACGCCAAGTCTGCCCTAGCCGGGTCCGCATCACCGGCAGAGTGGGTGCGCGGCGCCACATGCCCGCGCGCCGGCCGGGGAGTGCGCCCGGCCGTGAGATGGTCCACATCCGCTGCCGCGCTCCTGGGGCGGAGGACGTGTCCGGTGACGGCACCGGCCGGACCGCGCTCGCCCGCGGACCGGAATGGCACGCACCACACCTGCCCCGGCACAACCCGCCCGCCCTGTGACCAGCCCTCTCATAACCGGCACCGGAGGGAACACCAGGTCCGCAGGCCAGTTGTTCATGCACCACCTGATCCACCATGATGATCGCGGCAGGCGCAGCCGGCGGTCACTCGATCGTGCGGTGAATGCGCGGTGAACGGCCGCATCCGGCGATCCGATAGCCTCTGCCGACGTGCCACCCCAGCCCTCCGGGCGCCAGGTGTGCCACGCCCGCTGCCCGGGTAGTTCGTATCGAATGCGGAACCGACTGCGAACCGGCCCGTGCTGCCTTGTCAGCATCCAAGGAGTGAGTTCGTCTGTCGACCGCCATCCTCACCGGTCCGCCGGTCGCCGGGTCGCCGCTCGAAGCCGACCTGCGCACGCTGGGCTTTGACGTCCGCACGGCGAACGATGCCGCCTCCGCCGCCGAGCTGCTCGCCGCGGTGCCCGCGCAGGAGCGGGTCGCCGTCGTCGACCCCCGCTTCGTCGGCCATCTGCATGCCCTGCGGCTCGCGCTGACCGACCCCCGCTTCCCCGCCGCGGCCGTGCCGGGCGCGCTCACCGCGCAGCCCGGGGCCCGCGCCGCGCTGGCTCGCGCGTTCGGCAGGATCCCGGTCGGCGCCGGCACCGCCCACCTCACGGATGTCCTCACCGACACCCTCACCGAGTCCCTCGACCGCGAGGAGACCGGTCTGCACCGCGTCGAGCTGGGCAGCCTGGTCGCCACCGTCGCGCTCACCCCGGCACAGCGCGAGGACGCCCGGGAGGCCGTCGCCGCCGTCGACGACGAGGCCGTACGGCTGCGCACCGCCGTGAAGTCCCGCGACGGGTTCTTCACGACGTACTGCATCAGCCCGTACTCCCGCTACCTCGCCCGCTGGTGCGCGCGCCGCGGGCTCACCCCCAACCAGGTCACCACCGCGTCGCTGCTCACCGCGCTGATCGCGGCCGGCTGCGCGGCCACCGGAACCCGCGGCGGCTTCATCGCCGCCGGCCTCCTGCTGCTGTTCTCCTTCGTCCTGGACTGCACCGACGGGCAGCTCGCCCGCTACTCCCTCCAGTACTCGACGATGGGCGCCTGGCTCGACGCCACCTTCGACCGGGCCAAGGAGTACGCGTACTACGCGGGCCTGGCCCTGGGCGCGGCCCGCGGCGGCGATGACGTCTGGGCGCTGGCGCTCGGCGCGATGGTGCTCCAGACCTGCCGCCATGTCGTCGACTTCTCGTTCAACGAGGCGAACCACGACGCCAGCGCCAACACCAGTCCCACCGCCGCGCTCTCCGACAAGCTCGACAGCGTCGGCTGGACGGTCTGGGTGCGCCGCATGATCGTGCTGCCGATCGGCGAACGCTGGGCCATGATTGCGGTACTCACCGCGTGCACCACTCCGCGCATCGTCTTCTACGCCCTGCTCATCGGCTGCGCACTGGCCGCCTGCTACACCACGGCAGGACGGGTGCTGCGTTCGCTGACCCGCCGGGCCCGGCGCACCGACCGCGCCGCCCGGGCGCTGGCCGACCTCGCGGACTCCGGGCCGCTCGCCGAGCTGATCGCGGGCCGGGCCCGCGGCCGCGGCCGCACCGGTTCCTTCCTGGCGCCCGTCATGGCATTTCTCTCAGCCGCCGTGCTGCTGGTCTGGGTGATTTTCCAGGACGACCCCACGTCCTGGCTCACCGTCGGCGTCGCCGTCTGCTCCGCGCTGCTGGCCGGCGCGGCCGTGGCCCGGCCGCTCAAGGGCGCCCTCGACTGGCTGGTGCCGCCCTTCTTCCGGGCCGGCGAGTACGTCACCATCCTGGTGCTGGCCGCCCGTACGGACGTCCCCGGAGCGCTGCCCGCGGCGTACGGGCTGGTCGCGGCGGTCGCCTACCATCACTACGACACGGTCTACCGCATCCGCGGTGGCACCGGAGCCCCTCCGCGGTGGCTGGTCCGGGCGACCGGCGGACATGAGGGACGGATCCTCCTGATCACCGTCCTCGCCGCCGCGCTGTCCCCCTCAGGTTTCACAATCGCGCTGACGGCCCTTGCTGTGGTCCTGGCGCTGCTGGTGCTCATCGAGAGCATCCGCTTCTGGGTGTCCTCCCAAGCACCCGCCGTACACGATGAAGGAGAACCCGCATGATCGGCCTCGTGCTGGCTGCCGGCGCCGGACGGCGTCTGCGCCCCTACACCGACACCCTGCCCAAGGCTCTGGTGCCGGTCGACGGGGACACGACCATTCTCGACCTGACCCTCGGCAACTTCGCCGAGATCGGCCTGACCGAGGTCGCGATCATTGTCGGCTACCGCAAGGAAGCCGTCTACGAGCGCAAGGAGGCCCTGGAGCAGAAGTACGGCCTCAAGCTCACCCTCATCGACAACGACAAGGCCGAGGAGTGGAACAACGCCTACTCCCTGTGGTGCGGCCGTGACTCGATCAAGCACACCGTGATCCTCGCCAACGGCGACACCGTGCACCCGGTCTCCGTCGAGAAGACCCTGCTCGCCGCCCGCGGCGACGGCAAGAAGATCATCCTCGCGCTGGACACCGTCAAGCAGCTCGCCGACGAGGAGATGAAGGTCGTCGTGGACCCCGCCAAGGGCGTCCAGAAGATCACGAAGCTGATGGACCCGGCCGAGGCGACCGGTGAGTACATCGGCGTCACCCTCATCGAGGGCGAGGCCGCCGAGGAGCTGGCCGACGCCCTGAAGACCACCTTCGAGCGGGACCCCGACCTCTACTACGAGGACGGCTACCAGGAGCTCGTCAACCGCGGCTTCAAGGTGGACGTGGCACCGATCGGCGACGTCAAGTGGGTCGAGATCGACAACCATGACGACCTGGCGAAGGGCCGTGACATCGCATGCCAGTACTGACCCGCCTCATCCCGTCCCCGGTCGTCGTCGACATCAACGCCGGCGCCCTGGACGACCTGGCGGGCCTGCTGGCCGATCAGCGCATCTCCGCGTCGGGCAAGCTCGCCATCGCGATCAGCGGCGGCTCGGGGGCACGGCTGCGTGAGCGGCTGTCCCCCGCGCTGCCCGGCGCCGAGTGGTACGAGGTCGGCGGCGGCACCCTGGACGAAGCGATCAAGCTGGCCGACGCCATGAAGAAGGGGCACTACGACGCGGTCGTGGGCCTCGGCGGCGGCAAGATCATCGACTGCGCCAAGTTCGCCGCCGCGCGGATCGGTCTGCCGCTGGTCGCCGTGGCGACGAACCTGTCGCACGACGGCCTGTGCTCGCCGGTCGCCACCCTCGACAACGACGCGGGCCGCGGCTCCTACGGTGTGCCGAACCCGATCGCCGTGGTGATCGACCTCGACATCATCCGTGAGGCCCCGGTCCGGTTCGTCCGCTCCGGCATCGGCGACGCGATCTCCAACATCTCCGCGGTCCGGGACTGGGAGCTCTCGCACCGGGAGACCGGCGAGGCGATCGACGGACTGGCCGCCGCCATGGCACGCCAGGCCGGCGAGGCCGTGCTCCGCCACCCCGGCGGGGTCGGCGACGACGCCTTCCTCCAGGTGCTGGCCGAGGGTCTGGTCCTGACCGGCATCTCGATGTCGGTGGCCGGCGACAGCCGTCCGGCGTCCGGCGCCTGCCACGAGATCAACCACGCGCTCGACATCCTCTACCCCAAGCGTGCGGCGAGCCACGGCGAACAGTGCGGCCTCGCCGCGGCGTTCGCCACGCATCTGCGCGGGGACAAGGAGACCCGTGACCTGATGGTCGAGGTGCTGCGCAGGCACGGCCTGCCGGTCACGCCGGGTGAGATCGGCTTCACCGACGAGGAATTCGTCCAGGCCGTCGAGTACGCACCCAAGACCCGCCCGGGGCGCTACACCATCCTGGAGCACCTCGACCTGTCCACCGACCAGATCAGGGACGCTTACGCCGACTATGCACAAGCCATCGGTAGCTGAGCTCCGCCCGGTCGTTCACCCTCCGGGTGTGAAGGACCGGCGGAGCGGCGAGCACTGGGCCGGCCGGCTCTACATGCGCGAGCTCTCCTTGCGCATCGACCGGCACCTGGTGAACACGAAGGTCACGCCCAACCAGCTGACCTACCTGATGACCGTTTTCGGCGTCCTCGCCGCCCCGGCCCTGCTGGTGCCGGGGATCGCGGGCGCCGTCCTCGGCGTGCTGATGGTCCAGCTGTACCTGCTGCTCGACTGCGTCGACGGCGAGGTCGCCCGCTGGAAGAAGCAGTTCTCGCTCGGCGGGGTGTACCTGGACCGGGTCGGCGCCTACCTGTGCGACGCCGCGGTGCTGGTCGGCTTCGGCCTGCGCGCCGCCGACCTGTGGGGCTCCGGGCGGATCGACTGGCTGTGGGCCTTCCTCGGCACGCTCGCCGCCCTCGGCGCGATCCTGATCAAGGCCGAGACCGACCTCGTCGGTGTCGCCCGCCACCAGGGCGGGCTGCCGCCGGTCAAGGAGGCGGCGTCCGAGCCGCGCTCGTCCGGGATGGCGCTGGCCCGCAAGGCCGCCGCGGCGCTGAAGTTCCACCGGCTCGTCCTCGGGGTCGAGGCGTCCCTGCTGATCCTGGCCCTCGCGGTCCTGGACACCATCAGGGGCGACCTGTTCTTCTCGCGCCTCGGCGTCGCCGTGCTCGCCGGCATCGCGATCGTCCAGACGCTGCTCCACCTCGTGTCCATCCTCGCCTCCAGCAGGCTCAAGTGACGGGGGCCGGTGTGGGTAAGAGCATGCGCCTCGGTGCGGTTGTCCTGACCATGGGCAACCGCCCCGAGGAGCTGCGCGCGCTGCTGGACTCGGTCGCCAAGCAGGAGGGCGACCCGATCGAGATCGCGGTCGTCGGCAACGGTTCGCCGCTGCCCGAGCTCCCCGAGGGCGTACGGACCGTCGAGCTGCCGGAGAACGTCGGCATCCCGGCCGGCCGCAATGTCGGTATCGAGGCGTTCGGTCCCGGCGGCAGCGAGGTCGACGTGCTGCTCTTCCTCGACGACGACGGGCTGCTGGCCAGGGAGGACACCGCCGAGCTGTGCCGGGAGGCGTTCGCCGCGGACCCCGAGCTCGGCATCATCAGCTTCCGGATCGCCGACCCGGACACGGGGGAGACCCAGCGCCGCCACGTCCCGCGGCTGCGGGCCTCGGACCCGATGCGCTCGTCGCGGGTCACCACCTTCCTCGGCGGTGCGAACGCGGTCCGCACCCATGTCTTCGAGGAGGTCGGCGGGCTGCCCGACGACTTCTTCTACGCGCACGAGGAGACCGATCTGGCCTGGCGCGCGCTGGACGCGGGCTGGCAGATCGACTACCGCTCGGACATGGTCCTCTTCCATCCGACGACGGCACCGGCCCGGCACGCGGTCTACCACCGGATGGTGGCCCGTAACCGTGTGTGGCTGGCCCGGCGCAATCTTCCCGCCCCGCTGGTTCCGGTCTATCTCGGTGTCTGGTTCCTGCTCACCCTCGCCCGTCGGCCGTCGCGACCGGCGCTGCGGGCTTGGCTGGGCGGCTTCAAGGAGGGCTGGGTGACCCCGAGCGGTCCCAGGCGTCCCATGAAGTGGGCTACCGTTTGGCGACTGACCCGACTGGGCCGCCCTCCCGTCATCTGACAAGCTCGGATCTGAGAGCATCAGGCGCGAGCCGGGGCGTGGCCCCGGCAGCGCACCTTGAGGACGAAAGTGTCAACTGTGAGCGAGACCACGCACGACAGTGCGGTCGCCATGAGTGCCCCGCCTGCTTCCGACGAAGGGCTCACCCCTGCCCAGCGGGCCCAGAAGTACGGGCTCTCGCAGAGCGGGGCCCGTCCCGGCCTTCCGGAGTACGTCCGGCAGCTGTGGGACCGGCGGCACTTCATCTCCGCCTTTGCCAGTGCCAAGCTGACGGCGCAGTACAGCCAGGCCAAGCTGGGACAGGTCTGGCAGGTGGCGACGCCGCTGCTGAACGCGCTCGTCTACTACTTGATCTTCGGTCTGCTGATCGGCACGAGGAAGGGCGTCCCGGACTTCGTCCCGTTCCTGGTGACCGGTGTCTTCATCTTCACCTTCACCCAGAGCTCGGTGATGGCCGGAACGCGGTCGATCTCGGGCAACCTGGGCCTGGTGCGGGCGCTGCACTTCCCGCGCGCCTGCCTGCCCATCTCGTTCTGCCTGATGCAGCTGCAGCAGCTGCTGTTCTCGATGGGTGTGCTGGTGGTGATCCTGCTCGGTTTCGGGCAGATCCCCACCTGGTCGTGGCTGCTGGCCGTCCCGGCGCTGACGCTCCAGTTCGTCTTCAACACCGGCCTGGCGATGGTCATGGCCCGGCTGGGCAGCAAGACCCCGGACCTGGCGCAGCTGATGCCGTTCATCATGCGGACGTGGATGTATGCGTCGGGCGTGATGTTCAGCATCGACCTGATCCTCAAGGGCAAGCACGTCCCGGCCTTCGTGGAGGTGCTGCTGAACGCCAACCCGGCCGCCGTGTACATCGACCTGATGCGCTTCGCGCTGATCGACAGCTTCACGCACCACAAGCTGCCGCCGCATGTGTGGGCGTTCGCCGGGGGCTGGGCGCTGCTGATGGGCGTCGTCGGCTTTGTGTACTTCTGGAAGGCTGAGGAGCGGTACGGACGTGGCTGAGCAGAGCAACGGCATCGAGCCGACAGAAGCCGCGGAGGCCCGCATCCCGACGGTGATCGCGGACGATCTGCACATCGTCTACCGGGTCTACGGCACCGGTACGGGCAAGGGCGGTGCCACCGCGGCGCTCAACCGCATCGTCCGGCGCAAGCCCTCGGCGGGCGTACGCGAGGTGCACGCGGTCAAGGGCGTCTCGTTCACCGCCTACCGCGGCGAGTCCATCGGCCTGATCGGCTCCAACGGCTCGGGCAAGTCGACGCTGCTCAAGGCGGTCGCCGGCCTGCTGCCCGCCGAGCGCGGCAAGGTCTACACCCACGGCCAGCCCTCGCTGCTGGGCGTGAACGCCGCGCTGATGAACGACCTGACCGGCGAGAAGAACGTCCTCCTCGGCGGCCTGGCCATGGGCATGTCCCGCGACCAGGTCCGCGAGCGCTACGACGGCATCGTCGACTTCTCCGGCATCAACGAGAAGGGCGACTTCATCTCGCTGCCGATGCGCACCTACTCCTCCGGCATGGCCGCCCGGCTGCGGTTCTCCATCGCCGCGGCCAAGGACCACGACGTGCTGATGATCGACGAGGCCCTGGCCACCGGCGACCGCAGCTTCCAAAAGCGCTCCGAGGCCCGCATCCGCGAACTGCGCAAGGAAGCCGGCACGGTCTTCCTGGTCAGCCACAACAACAAGTCCATCCGCGACACCTGCGACCGCGTCCTGTGGCTGGAGCGCGGCGAACTGCTGATGGACGGCCCGACGGACGAAGTGATCAAGGCGTACGAAAAGGAGACGGGCAAATAGCCCCTCCCGCAGCCGAAGGCCTCCGTGAGTCAGCCTCGCGGGGGCCTTCGAGCGTCATGAAATGGTCAACTCCATTGGATTCGGGAACAGTTCGGGCGTAATGGATGTTGACCGGATCGTTTCCTCAAGCTTCGGGACCCCCTCGGACGCGGGCGAGATGTACGGCGTAAGCTGTACGGGTACCGAACAGCACAAGTGGTATATGTCGGGCAATGCTCACCCGAGCGGGCGATGTGGGCTCGATCGGGCGCGGCGCCTGCTGCGGCGTGTCCGAAATAGGATGTTTTAGCTTGGCGGTGTAGAACGGGAGACGTGACGGCAATGGCTACTGGTTCGCTCCGGCACCGAAATGCGCCGGGCAGCCCCCGGTGAGCCGAGACAACGAGCAGGCGCGTCGCGCCTTCCTCCGACGGGGGGCGGCGGGTGACGGGCGGGAGCAGACGCGCACCGTGCTCGATCAGGCCGCACACGAGAACTTCCCGGTCGCGCCGTTCTTTCTGCCCCGCGCGTGGCGCACGGACCTGATGGCCGTCTATGGCTTCGCCCGGCTCGTCGACGACATCGGTGACGGCGATCTCGCACCCGGCGGCGGCGATGCCGTACTCCTCGGACTCGACCGCGCGCAATGCGACAACCGGCCGGCGCTGCTGGACGCACTGGAAGCGGACCTGCACCGCGTCTTCAGCGACCGTGCACCCGGCCCCGGGCATCCGCTCATGCGCCGGCTCGGCCCGACGGTCCGCCGCTGCGCGCTGACCCCCGAGCCGTTCCTCGCTCTCATCGAGGCCAACCGGCAGGACCAGCGGGTGAGCCGCTACGGCACCTACGACGACCTGGCCGCCTACTGCGAGCTGTCCGCCAACCCCGTCGGCCGGCTCGTCCTCGCCATTACCGGTACCGCGAGCCCCGAACGCATCCGCCGCTCGGACGCGGTCTGCACCGCCCTCCAGATCGTCGAACACGTCCAGGACGTGGCCGAGGACCTCGGGCGGGACCGCATCTACCTCCCCGCCGAGGACATGAAACGCTTTGGGGTCAACGAGGCCGATCTGGCCGCGCCGAGCGGGGGCGCATCGGTGCGTGCACTGATCGCCTACGAAGCCGAACGCGCCCGTGAGCTGCTGAATGAAGGCACCCCGCTGGTGGGTAGCGTCCACGGCAGACTCAAGCTGCTGCTGGCCGGTTTTGTCGGTGGCGGACGCGCTGCACTCCAGGCGGTCGCGGCCGCCGATCACGACGTACTCCCTGGACCGCCCAAGCCGACCAAGCTCAGCCTGCTGCGCGAGGTGGGGGCGACATTGCGAAGAGAGGGGTGAGTCGGACCGTGGAGGCAACTGCACACGCGTCCGCGCCGGTGCTCGCTGCGTACCGCTACTGCGAGGCCATCACCGGGCAGCAGGCACGCAACTTCGCCTACGGCATCCGGCTGCTGCCGACCGACAAGCGGCAGGCCATGTCGGCGCTCTACGCCTTCTCCCGCCGGGTCGACGACATCGGTGACGGCACCCTGGAGCCCACCGCCAAGCAAGGGCGCCTGGAGGACACCCGGGCGCTGCTGGCGCGCATCAAGGACGGCCGGATCGCCGAGGACGACACCGACCCGGTGGCCGTCGCGCTGTCCGACGCCGCCCGCCGCTTCCCGCTGCCGCTGGACGGTCTCGACGAGCTGATCGACGGCGTGCTGATGGATGTGCGCGGCGAGACCTACGAGACCTGGGACGAGCTGAGGGGCTACTGCCGCTGTGTCGCCGGCGCCATCGGACGGCTCTCGCTGGGCGTGTTCGGCACCGTGCCGGGCGCACAGGACGCCGAGCGCGCTTCCGAGTACGCCGACACCCTCGGCCTCGCCCTGCAACTGACCAATATTCTCCGGGACGTTCGCGAGGACGCCGGCAACGGCCGTACGTACCTCCCTGCCGAGGACCTCGCCAAGTTCGGCTGCGCGGCCGGGTTCGAGCGCCCCGTACCGCCGCCCGGCGCCGACTTCACCGGCCTGGTGCACTTCGAGGTGAAGCGCGCCCGCGCGCTGTTCGCCGAGGGCTTCCGGCTGTTGCCGATGCTCGACCGGCGCAGCGGTGCCTGTGTGGCCGCGATGGCCGGCATCTACCACCGCCTGCTGTCCCGGATCGCCGCCGACCCCGAGGCGGTGCTGCGCGGCCGGGTCTCGCTGCCCGGCCGGGAGAAGGCGTTCGTCGCGGTGCGCGGGCTGTCCGGGCTCGACGCGCGGGCGATCGGCCGCCGGGAGTCCGTCCGGAGGCGCGGATGATGCACCGGGCGGCGCACGACAGCGGTGACCCCGCGTCAGCGCGGCAGGCAACCCTCTCCCGGGTGGCTGCGTCCCTCACAGCAGTACGGGGGGAGATCACATGACATCGGGAGCCAGGCGGCCCGGCCCGCGGCACGTCCTGCCGTCAGGCCGTCCCGAGGGCGCGGCCGCGGTGGTCATCGGGGGCGGTCTCGCGGGTACCACCGCGGCGCTCGCACTGGCCGACGCGGGGCTGCGGGTCACCCTGGTCGAGGGCCGGCCCCGCCTCGGCGGGCTGGTCTTCTCCTTCCGCCGCGACTCCGGCGCCGGCGAGCTGACCGTCGACAACGGCCAGCATGTCCATCTCCGCTGCTGCACCGCCTACACCCGGCTGCTGGAGCGGATCGGCGCCGCGCAACTGGTGCCCCTCCAGGACCGTATGGACGTACCCGTACTGGACGCCGACCGGATGCGGCTCGGCCGGCTGCGCCGTACCGCGCTCCCCGTACCGCTGCACCTCGCCCGGAGCCTGGCCGGCTATCCGCATCTCTCGCCCGCCGAGCGCGCCGGCGTCGTCCGCGCCACCCTCGCGCTCAAGGGCCTCGACCCGGCCGACCCCGCGCTGGACGGCGTGGACTTCGGCAGCTGGCTGCGCCGGTACGGCCAGTCCGCCCGCGCCATCGAGGCGCTGTGGGACCTGGTCGGCATCGCGACCCTCAACGCCCGTGCCGACGACGTCTCGATGGGCCTGGCCGCCAAGGTCTTCAAGACCGGGCTGCTGTCCGCCCCCGGCGCCGCCGACATCGGCTGGTCCCGCGTCCCGCTCGGCGACGTCCATGACACCCTCGCCCGCACGGCCCTGGAGAAGGCCGGCGTACGCATCGCCCTGCGCACCCGCGCCGGGGCTCTCACGCGCAGCGACGACGGCTGGCAGGTCACGGTGGAGAACGGCCCGCACGGCAGCGAGCAGCTGGCCGCGGACACCGTTGTCCTCGCCGTACCGCAGCGCGAGGCCCACACCCTGCTGCCCGACGGGACGCTGGACGGCAAGGACCGGCTGCTGGACATCGGCACGGCCCCGATCCTCAACCTCCATGTCGTCTACGACCGCAAGGTGCTGCGCCGCCCCTTCTTCGCCGCGGTCGGCTCCCCGGTCCAGTGGGTCTTCGACCGCACCGACGCCTCGGGGCTGACGCACCTCGCGGGTCGTGAGCGCTGCCAGTATCTGGCGGTCTCGCAGTCCGCCGCGCAGGACGAGATCGACCAGCCGGTCGCCAAGCTCCGTGCCCGCTACCTGCCCGAGCTGGAGCGGCTGCTGCCCGCCGCCCGCGGCGCCAGGATCCACGACTTCTTCGTCACCCGCGAGCGCACCGCGACCTTTGCGCCCGCCCCAGGCGTCGGCAGGCTCCGCCCCGCCGCCCGCACTCAAGCTCCCGGCCTGTTCCTGGCCGGTGCGTGGACCGCCACCGGGTGGCCCGCGACCATGGAAAGCGCTGTTCGCAGCGGCACTGCCGCCGCTCGCGAGGCACTCACCGAACTCGGCTTCCCCCAGGGCCAGTTGCCTCAGGAGGCGGCATGACTACGAGTACGAGCGCTCGCACGAGCACGAGCATCGGAAACAGAGGAGAAACCGTGAATCCGGCTTCCCCAGCTATCGACACCGAGAGCGTCACCGCGCTGCTGGAGCGCGGGCGGACACTCGCCACTCCCGTGCTGCGTGCCGCCGTGGACCGGCTCGCTCCTCCCATGGACACCGTCGCCGCTTACCACTTCGGCTGGATCGACGCCGCGGGCCGTCCCACCACGGGCGACAGCGGCAAGGCGGTCCGGCCCGCGCTCGCCCTGCTGTCGGCCGAGGCCGCCGGCGCGGCTCCCGAGGTCGGTATCCCCGGCGCGGTCGCCGTCGAGCTGGTGCACAACTTCTCGCTGCTGCACGACGACCTCATGGACGGTGACGAGCAGCGCAGGCACCGCGACACCGTCTGGAAGGTGCACGGCCCCGCACAGGCCATCCTCGTCGGCGATGCGCTCTTCGCCCTCGCCAACGAAATACTGCTGGAGCTCGGCACGGTCGACGCCGGTCGCGCCACCCGCCGGCTGACCCTGGCCTCCCGCAAACTGATCGACGGTCAGGCCCAGGACATCTCCTACGAGCACCGCGAGCGGGTCACCGTCGAGGAGTGCCTGGAGATGGAGGGCAACAAGACCGGCGCGCTGCTGGCCTGCGCCGTCTCCATCGGTGCCGTCCTCGGCGGCGCCGACGACCGTACCGCCGACACCCTGGAGAAGTACGGCTACCACCTCGGCCTCGCCTTCCAGGCCGTCGACGATCTGCTCGGCATCTGGGGCGACCCGGACGCCACCGGCAAGCGGCCCTGGAGCGACCTGCGCCAGCGCAAGAAGTCGCTGCCGGTCGTCGCCGCGCTGGCCGCAGGCGGCCAGGCCTCCGAGCGTCTCGCCGAGATCCTGGCGGCCGACGCGAAGAAGAGCGAGACCGAGATCGCCGACTTCACCGAGGAGGAGTTCGCCTCCCGCGCGGCTCTCATCGAGGAGGCCGGCGGCCGTGAGTGGACCTCGCAGGAGGCCCGCCGCCAGCACGCCACCGCCGTCGCAGCCCTTGAGGAGATCGACATCCCGGAGCAGGTCCGTGCACAGCTCGTCGCACTCGCGGACTTCGTCGTTGTACGCGAGAGATGAGCCGCATCGACACCGAATAGATCGCAGTCGCCGGCCGGTGCCAGCCGGGCGCCGGCCGACGGAATCCCTGAGCACGCTTTTCACAGTTCACTGCCGAAGGGGAAGCCATGACAGCGACGACCGACGGAAGCACCGGGGCGCTGCCGCCCCGGGCCCCCTCGGCCAGCGATGCCACCGCTGAGACAACCGAAAAAGCCACACCCACCAGGACCGCCGTACGGCACGACACGGCGGAGGCCGCCCGGCGCGCGACCGCCCGCGCCACGGACTATCTGCTCTCCGTCCAGGACCGGGCCGGATGGTGGAAGGGCGACCTCGAGACCAACGTCACGATGGACGCCGAAGATTTGATGCTTCGTCAATTCCTGGGCATCCAGGACCCGAAGCTCACCGAGGCCGCGGCCCGCTACATCCGCGGCAAACAGGGCGCGGACAGCACCTGGGCCACCTTCCACGGCGGGCCCGGCGAGCTCTCCGCCACCATCGAGGCCTATGTCGCCCTGCGCCTCGCCGGGGACGCCCCGGAGGCACCGCACATGGCCACGGCCGCCGCATGGGTCCGTGAGCAGGGCGGAGTGGCCGCGGCCCGGGTCTTCACCCGCATCTGGCTGGCCCTCTTCGGCTGGTGGAAGTGGGACGACCTGCCCGAACTGCCCCCGGAGCTCCTCTACTTCCCCAAGTGGTTCCCGCTCAACATCTACGACTTCGGATGCTGGGCGCGGCAGACCATCGTGCCGCTGACGATCGTCTCGGCCAAACGCCCGGTGCGCCCGGCGCCGTTCGCCCTCGACGAGCTGCACACCGATCCGCGCCGGCCCAACCCGCCGCGGCCGCTCGCCCCCGCCACCAGCTGGGACGGTCTCTTCCAGCGCCTCGACAAGGCGCTGCACCTCTACCACAAGGTCGCCTTCCGCAAGCTGCGCGGCGCCGCGATGCGCTCCGCCGCCCGCTGGATCATCGAGCGGCAGGAGAACGACGGCTGCTGGGGCGGGATCCAGCCCCCCGCCGTCTACTCCGTCATCGCCCTGCACCTCCTCGGCTACGACCTCGACCACCCCGTGCTGCGCACCGGCCTTGCGTCCCTGGACCGGTTCGCCGTGTGGCGCGAGGACGGTGCCCGGATGATCGAGGCCTGCCAGTCCCCGGTCTGGGACACCTGCCTGGCCACCATCGCGCTGGCCGACGCCGGACTGCCCGCCGACCACCCGCAGCTGGTCAAGGCCGTCGACTGGATGCTCGCCGAGCAGATCGACCGGCCCGGCGACTGGAGCGTGCAGCGGCCCCTGCTCCCGTCCGGTGGCTGGGGGTTCGAGTTCGAGAACGACAACTACCCGGACATCGACGACACCGCCGAGGTCGTGCTCGCGCTGCGCCGGGTCAAGCACCCCGACCCGCAGCGGGTGGAGGCCGCGGTGGGCCGTGCGGTGCGGTGGAACTTCGGTATGCAGTCCAAGGACGGGGGCTGGGGCGCCTTCGACGTCGACAACACCAGCCCGTTCCCCAACCGCCTGCCGTTCTGCGACTTCGGGGAGGTCATCGACCCGCCGTCGGCCGATGTCACCGCCCATGTCGTCGAGATGCTCGCCGACGTCGGCCGTACCCACGACCCGCGCACCCGCCGCGGTATCGCCTGGCTGCTGGCCGAACAGGAGCCCAGCGGTGCCTGGTTCGGCCGCTGGGGCACCAACTACGTCTACGGCACGGGTTCGGTGCTCCCCGCACTCGCCGCGGCCGGCATCCCCGCCTCGCACCCCGCGGTGCGCCGGGCGGTGCTCTGGCTGGAGCGGGTGCAGAACGACGACGGGGGCTGGGGCGAGGACCAGCGCTCCTACCAGGACAAGGAGCGGTGGGCAGGGCGCGGCGCCTCGACCGCCTCGCAGACCGCCTGGGCGCTCATGGCGCTGCTCGCGGCCGGTGAGCGGGACAGCGAGGCCGTACGGCGCGGAGTGCGCTGGCTGACCGAGACCCAGCGCGAGGACGGGTCCTGGGACGAGCCGTACTTCACCGGCACGGGCTTCCCCTGGGACTTCTCCATCAACTACCACCTCTACCGCCAAGTCTTCCCCCTGACGGCCCTGGGCCGCTACGTCAACGGGGGACCGGCAGGCGCGCCGGTGGGGTCCTGATGCCGGGACGGCCCCCCACGGATGCGGACCCGCCCCTGCTGGTCGCCTGTGCGCTCGGCATCGAGCGGTTCGCGCTGCGCGGCGGTGACCGCGGGGGAGCAGCGGGAGGAGCCGGCCCACGGCTGGTCACGCTCCGTACCGGCATGGGCCCCCAGGCGGCCGAACGCGCCCTCACCAAAGCACTGAGTGCAGGATCGGTGACCGAGCGTTCTCCGGTCGTCGCCAGTGGCTTCTGCGCCGGCCTCGCCCCGGGGATGCGCCCCGGGGACGTGGTCGTCGCCGAAGCCACCCGCGATCACCACGCGGACGCTCCCGAGACGCTCTGCCGCGACAACGGCCCGCTGCTACGGGCCCTGCGGGAACGCGGCCTGACCGTGCACAGCGGTCTGCTGCGCGGCTCCGACCACGTCGTACGCGGCGCGGAGCGGGCCGAGCTGCATGGCGCCGGCGCGGTCGCCGTGGATATGGAATCCGCCGCGACCCTCCGTGCCGCCCGGCGCGCCGGAAGCCGTCCGGTTGCGGCCGTCCGGGTGGTCGTGGACGCTCCAGAACATGAACTCGTACGCATCGGCACGGTGCGCGGTGGAATATCGGCCTTCCGCGTGCTGCGCTCCGTACTACCCGTTTTCTACGAATGGCACCGTTCTTTGCTGCTCCCCTGGAGGTGAGCCAGATGGCTATGCCGCTCCGTCAGTCCATCCGGGTCGGGACCTATCTTTTTGAACAGAAGATGATCCGCCGGCGTGAGAAGTTCCCGCTCATCGTGGAGCTGGAACCGCTTTTCGCGTGCAACCTGAAATGCGAGGGCTGCGGGAAGATCCAGCATCCGGCGGGCGTGCTCAAGCAGCGTATGCCGGTGGCGCAGGCGGTCGGCGCGGTGCTGGAGTCCGGTGCCCCGATGGTTTCCATCGCCGGTGGCGAGCCCTTGATGCACCCGCAGATCGACGAGATCGTGCGGCAGTTGGTGGCGAAGCGGAAGTATGTCTTCCTGTGCACCAACGCGATGTTGCTGCGCAAGAAGGTGGAGAATTTCACCCCCTCGCCGTATTTCGCGTTCGCGGTGCACATCGACGGAATGCGCGAGCGACACGATGAATCCGTCGCGAAGGAAGGCGTATTCGACGAGGCGGTGGCGGCGATCAAGGAGGCCAAGCGACGCGGCTTCCGCGTCACCACCAACTCCACCTTCTTCAACACCGACACCCCGCAGACCATCATCGAGGTCCTCAACTTCCTCAATGACGATCTTCAGGTCGACGAAATGATGCTGTCGCCCGCCTACGCCTACGAGAAGGCCCCCGACCAGGAGCACTTCCTCGGCGTCGAGCAGACCCGGGAGCTGTTCAAGAAGGCCTTCGCCGGCGGCAACCGGCGCCGCTGGCGGCTCAACCACAGCCCGCTGTTCCTGGACTTCCTGGAGGGCAAGGCGGATTTCCCGTGCACGGCCTGGGCGATCCCCAACTACTCGCTCTTCGGCTGGCAGCGCCCCTGCTACCTCATGAGCGACGGGTACGTCCCGACGTACCGGGAGCTCATCGAGGAGACCGACTGGGACAAGTACGGCCGCGGCAAGGACCCGCGCTGCGCCAACTGCATGGCGCACTGCGGCTACGAGCCGACCGCCGTCCTCGCCACCATGGGGTCGCTGAAGGAGTCGCTCAGGGCGGCGAAGGAGACCGTCGTCGGCAACCGCGGGTGACCGTTGACCAGTGGTGAGCCCGCGGCACTACGGCTCACCGACGCCCCGGTCCGGCCTGTGCTCATGCGCCGTACGCCGCGCGTGGGCCGGGCCGGGCCGGTCTCCGTCAGCTGAAGCAGTAGAGGGGGACCGAACATGACGATGCTGGAGAACATCCGGGATCCACGCGACCTCAAGGCGCTCCCCGAGGACCGCCTGGCCGAACTCGCCGACGAGATCCGGCACTTCCTCGTGCAGTCCGTCACCCGCACCGGCGGCCATCTGGGGCCCAACCTGGGCGTGGTCGAGCTGACCCTCGCCCTGCACCGCGTCTTCGACTCACCCGCCGACCGCATCCTGTGGGACACCGGACACCAGGCGTACGTGCACAAGATCGTGACCGGCCGGCAGGACTTCTCCAAGCTGCGGGCCAAGGGCGGTCTGTCCGGCTATCCGTCACGCGCCGAGTCCGCGCACGACGTCATCGAGAACAGCCATGCCTCGACGGTGCTGGGCTGGGCCGACGGCCTGGCCAAGGCTCACCAGGTGCTGGGCAGGGACGGCCATGTGGTGGCCGTCATCGGGGACGGCGCGCTGACCGGCGGGATGGCCTGGGAGGCGCTCAACAACATCGCCGCCGCCAAGGACCGCCCCCTGATCATCGTCATCAACGACAACGAGCGCTCCTACGCCCCCACCATCGGCGGCCTCGCCGACCACCTCGCCACCCTGCGCACCGCCGACGGCTACGAGAAGTTCCTGGCCTGGGGCAAGGACATGCTCCAGCGCACCCCGGTCGTCGGACAGCCGCTCTACGAGTCGCTGCACGGTGCGAAGAAGGGCTTCAAGGACGCCTTCGCGCCCCAGGGCATGTTCGAGGACCTGGGCCTGAAGTACCTCGGACCGGTCGACGGTCATGACATCGCGGCCGTCGAATCCGCGCTGCGCCGCGCGGCGGGCTTCCACGGGCCGGTACTGGTGCACTGCCTCACCGAGAAGGGCCGCGGCTACCCTCCCGCCCTGGAGGACGAGGCGGACCACTTCCACACCGTCGGCGTGATGGACCCTCTGACCTGCGCACCCGTCACACCGCTCGGCGCACCCTCCTGGACGTCCGTCTTCGGCGACGAGATGGTCCGCATCGGTGCCGAGCGCGAGGACGTCGTCGCCCTCACGGCGGCGATGCTGCAACCGGTCGGGCTCGGGAAGTTCGCCGCGGCGTACCCCGACCGGGTGTGGGACGTGGGCATCGCCGAACAGCATGCGACGGTGTCGGCGGCGGGGCTGGCCACCGCCGGTCTGCACCCTGTCGTCGCGGTCTATGCCACCTTCCTCAACCGTGCCTTCGACCAGCTGCTGATGGACGTCGCACTGCACAAGTGCGGAGTGACCTTCGTACTGGACCGGGCGGGCATCACCGGCACCGACGGTGCCTCGCACAACGGCATGTGGGACCTGTCGGTGCTCGGCGTCGTACCGGGCCTGCGGATCGCCGCACCGCGCGACGCCGGCCAGCTCCGTGCCCAGCTGCGCGAAGCACTGGACGTGCACGACGCACCGACCGTCGTCCGCTTCCCCAAGGAGCCGGTGGACGACCCGGTTCCGGCCGTGGACCGGACCGGCGGCGTCGATGTCCTCCACCGGGCACCGCACCCCGACGTCCTGCTGGTCGCGGTCGGCGTGATGGCGCCGGTCTGTCTGCGGGTCGCCGAACTCCTCACGGCGCGCGGCGTCGATGCAACCGTCATCGACCCGCGGTGGGTCAAACCGGTCGACGCCGCGATCCCCGGACTCGCCGCGGAGCATGCCATGGTGGTCGTCGTCGAGGACAACTGCCGTACCGGAGGCGTGGGTTGGGCGGTCGGCCAGGCGCTGCGGGACGCGGGCGTGGACGTGCCGCTGCGCACCTTCGGTATCCCCGAGCAGTTTCTGGCGCACGCCAAGCGCGGTGAGCTGCTGGCCGATATCGGCCTCACCCCGGCCGAGATCGCCGGCCGGATCAGCGCCGCACTGGCCCGTAAGGAGAGCCACTCGTGACCGGATTCGACCTGACCGCACTGCTCGCCGAGCGCGGCGGCGAGCGCTACGAACTCCACGCCCGCCATCTCAACCACCAACTCCCGCGGATGCTGCACACCATCGGCTTCGACAAGGTCTACGAGCGGGCCCAGGGCGCCTACTTCTGGGACACCGACGGCCAGGACTACCTCGACATGCTCGCGGGCTTCGGGGTGATGGGCCTGGGCCGGCACCACCCCGTCGTCCGCAAGGCACTGCACGACGTCCTGGACGCCGAACTCCCCGATCTCACCCGCTTCGACTGCCAGCCGCTGCCCGGCCTGCTCGCCGAGAAACTACTGAGCTACGCGCCCCACCTCGACCGGGTCTTCTTCGGCAACAGCGGCACCGAGGCCGTCGAGACCGCCCTGAAGTTCGCCCGCTACGCCACCGGCAGAGGACGCATCCTCTACTGCACCCACGCCTTCCACGGCCTGACCACCGGCTCGCTCTCCGTCAACGGCGAGGACGGCTTCCGGGACGGTTTCGCCCCGCTGCTGCCGGACACCGCCCTGGAGATGGGCGATCTGGACGCGCTGGAGCGGGAGCTGAAGCGCGGCGATGTGGCGGCGTTCGTGGTCGAACCGATCCAGGGCAAGGGCGTCCACCCGACGCCGCCCGGTTTCCTGCGCGCCGCGCAGGAGCTGCTGCACCGGCACAAGGCCCTGCTGATCGCCGACGAGGTGCAGACCGGCCTCGGCCGTACCGGCGACTTCTTCGCCTACCAGCACGAGGACGGCGTCGAGCCGGATCTGGTGTGTGTGGCGAAGGCACTGTCCGGCGGCTATGTCCCGGTCGGCGCGACGCTGGGCAAGGACTGGATCTTCAAGAAGGTCTACTCGTCCATGGACCGGGTGTTGGTGCACTCCGCCAGTTTTGGTGCCAACGCCCAGGCGATGGCGGCCGGTCTGGCGGTGCTCTCGGTGATGGAGGACGAGCAGATCGTCGCGGGCGCCCGGCACACCGGCGAACTGCTGCGCTCCCGGCTCGCCGCGCTGGTGGACAAGTACGAGCTGCTGCATGACGTACGGGGCCGGGGCCTGATGATCGGCATCGAGTTCGGCCGCCCCAAGTCTCTTGGCCTGCGCGGCCGCTGGACGATGCTCCAGGCGGCCCGCAAGGGGCTGTTCGCGCAGATGGTCGTGGTGCCGCTGCTCCAGCGGCACCGCATCCTGACCCAGGTCTCCGGCGACCATCTCGAAGTCATCAAGCTGATTCCGCCGCTGATCATCGGGGAACGGGAAGTGGACCGTTTCGTGGAGGCGTTCACAGCCGTCATGGACGACGCCCACGGGAGCGGCGGACTGATGTGGGACTTCGGGCGGACGCTGGTCAAGCAAGCGCTCCAGACCCGCTGACCGGGCGCGGGAGCGCCCCTCGGCCACCCGCCGCCGGTCGCGGACAGGACGGGCCCGTCCCGTCCGCGACCGTGAGGCGGCACCACGCGGACGTGAGGCGCGCGGATCCGCGAAGGGTAGGTCAGTCGAGATCCTCCGAGTAGTCGGTCGTGGCGCAGCCCTCCACCGCACCCTCCTCGGCCGTGTGGCCCGACGGTGCCTTGAAGTCCGAGGTGCAGTTGAGGAACAGCAGCCCGGCCTTGAGGAGCTGGCGCCGCTGATCGTCGCTGCTCGGGTCGACGGCGAAATCGTCGCCGATCATGAGGTCGTCCTGTTCGTCCTCGTCCCCCTTGACGGCGGTCTGGAACGCCTCCATGTCCTCGATGGTGAGGAAGTCGGGGTCACCGTCGTCGCCCGCCGGGTTCTGGCACTCACCGCCCCCGTTGATGCCGGTCATCCCCATGGCCTCCACCTGCTGCACCTCGCGGGGCGAGGCGATGTCGACGCTCTCGCAGCTGAGCGCCGACTTGAGGAAGTCCCCGGCTTCCTGGGGCGAACCGGCGGAGGGCAGGCTGCCGCAAGCGGAAACCGATGCCAAGGCGAAAACCGTTCCGGCGATGGCAAGTATTCGGTGGAAACGCATGACTTCCTCTGCAGATGTGGCTTTGAGCCGAGCGCGCCGACCGGATGCGGCGGCGCCCCGGCTACGGGGGGAAGAAATCCATCTGCTCTCCCCCGTTCCCCCGCCATGTTGAGTTGACCGGGACATGGTAAGCGAAGCCGCACGTCAGGGGGGTACGGCCCGGCGACACCTGCCCGAGAGAGGTACGGGCCGTGGAGGCGCCGGCCAGGAAATACCGCGGGCCCCTCTCCCGATGCGCTCTGGGGGAGGGGCCTTGGTCTTCCCGCGGGTCAGGTGCGGGTCGCGGGGTGGGTCACGGGGTGGGTCACGGAGCCGTGAACGGGCCGTGCCGCACGCTCAGTCCGTCAGCAGCTGGGCACGCAGCCTTTCGCGGGTGGCGGGTGCCAGCTTCAGGCCTTCGGTGAGGTACTTCTCCGTCGAGCCCCAGGTCTGCTCGATCGCGTCGTAGGCGGCCGCGAGGTAGTCGGTGTGCGCGCCGAACAGCGGCGAGAGCAGCTCCATGACCTCCTGCGACATCCCGACCGCGGAGTTGTCGGAGCGACGGATCTTGTAGCGGCGGTGCGGATCGTTGGACTTGAGGTAGTCCGCCTCGATGGCCTCCCGCTCCACCCCGACCGCGAGCAGGGTCACGGCGACGGACAGGCCGGCGCGGTCCTTGCCGGCCGCACAGTGCATCAGTGCCGGGACGCTGTCCTCGGCGAGTGCATGCAGCACCCTGCTGTGGTCTTCGGTGCGGGTGGTGATGATGTGGCGGTAGGTCTTGGCCATCCGGGCCGCGGCCTTGCCGTCGCCGAGCGCGGAACGCAGCTGGTCCAGCTCGCCGTCGCGCACCATCGTCCAGAATTCCGCGCCGTCGGCCGGATCGGTGAGCGGGATATTCACGTTGGCCACGCCGGGCAGCGTGACATCGGGGCCTTCCAGCTTGATGTCCGAGGCATTGCGGAAATCGAAGATGGTGTGCAGCCCGAGACCGGCCAGAAATGCGGCGTCCGCCTCGGTCGCGTGGGCGAGGTGCCCGCTGCGGAACAGCCTGCCCTCCCGAACGCGACGCCCGTCCACGGTCGGCAGACCCCCCACATCGCGGAAGTTGCGGACCTCCGTGAGCTCGGGCTGGGCCTGTGGGACCTGCGGCGTCTGCTGCGTCACGGGCGCTCCTCGGGTTCGTTCGCCGGCGCCGCTCATCGGCGAGGCGGGGCACCTTCGACGATACGACATTGATGCAATAGGCAATCAGGTCGCAACCCTCGCGCCACAAATGCTGCAGCGAAGCGCTGGGGGCGCAGGGGTGATCGATCCTTATTCCAACTTGACAAGAATTTGACCTGGTGGCATTAATCACCCCTCGTCAACCCCTGGTTACGGTGGCGTAGGTCACTTCATGAGGTGAATTATGTCCTGACGTGGCAGACGATTCGAAGTACATCAGCAACGGCGCCCATGGCGCCATCGGGTCGTACGCAGCCGTCGGGGACAGCTTCACAGAGGGGGTCGGGGATCCCGGCCCTGACGGGGCGTACATCGGTTGGGCGGACCGCCTGGCGGTCCTTCTGTCGGACCAGCAGGCCGAGGGGGACTTCCGCTACGCGAACCTCGCGGTCAGGGGGCGGCTCTTGGACCAGATCGTCGAGGAGCAGGTGCCCCGGGCGAAAGAGCTCGCCCCCGCCCTCGTGACGTTCTGTGCCGGCGGCAATGACATCCTGCGGCCGGGCTCGGATCCGGACGCGGTCGCCGAGCGCTATGAGGCGGCGGTCGTCGATCTGCGGAAGGAGGTCGGTGCGGTCCTGCTCTGCACCGGCTTCGACACCCGCGGCATCCCCGTTCTCAAGCATCTGCGCGGCAAGATCGCCACGTATACGGCGCATGTCCGGGCCATCGCGGACCGGCACGACTGCCCGGTCCTCGACCTGTGGTCGCTGAAGTCGGTGCAGGACCGGCGGGCATGGAGCGCGGACCGGCTGCATCTGTCCGCCGACGGTCACACCCGGGTGGCGCTGCGCGCGGCGCAGGTGCTCGGGCTGCGGGTGCCGGCCGATCCGGACCAGCCGTGGCCCCCGGAGGCGGAGCGCTCGGCCGCCGAGGCGCGGCGGGACAACATCCACTGGGCGCGGGAGCATCTCGTGCCGTGGATCGGCCGTCGGCTACGCGGTGAGTCGTCCGGTGATCATGTCGAGCCCAAGCGGCCCGATCTGCTGCCGCTCTAGGGCGGCCGGGGCCCGTCGCCGGGCCCATGGCATGACGGAGGCCCCGATTCCGCCGATGCGGAGCGGGGCCTCAGTGCGCGAGTGAAGAGTACGGCAGATCCGCCCAGACGACCCGGCCCCGACCGCTGTCGGCGGGCCGTGAACCCCAGCTCTCGGACAGCGCGCCGACGAGGAACAGCCCTCGTCCGCACTCCTTGTCCACGCTGCCGGGCTGGACGTGCGGCGCCGAGTCCTCCGGGCCGCCCTGGTCCGTGATCTCTATGCGGATGTGCGCGCCGAAGAGGGCGAGTTCGCAGCCGACCTTCTCGCTGTCGGTGTGCCGCACCGCGTTGGTGAACAGCTCGGAAACCACCAACTCCACGTCGTCGCGGACTTGTTGATCCGCGCCCCACTCGAGCAGCAGCGCACTGACGCGTCTGCGCGCCTCGGGAACGGACGTGCGTCGCGCCGGCAAGTGGAACGCGTCCTGCGGGTACTGGGCGACAAAGCCGCCACAGCGCCCTAACGAAGGAGCGTTGTTGGAGGAAGCCACGTCGTAACTATGTGCGATGTCGGTCACCGATGGCAAGGATCACTCTGCAATTTGCAGAATCGTAAGTGCAGTCTGTTCGTGCTGCTGACGGCATGACACACTGCTGACCACTGAAGTCAGTTGGAGGGGATCGGACGTGGCGGACCCACGGTCGGCAGGTGCACCGACCGTCCTGCGGGTGGTGCTCGGCAAGCGACTGCAGGACCTGCGCGAGAAGGCGGGGCTCTCCTTCGAGCAGGCCGCCGCGGCCCTCGATGTGACGCACGCCACGATACGACGCATGGAAAAGGCCGAGGTCGGCCTCAAGCTCCCCTACGTCGAGAAGCTGTTGGCGACCTATGGCGTCACTGCCGAGGACGAGATCGAGGGCTTTCTCTCCCTGGCCCGCGAGGCCAACAAGCCCGGCTGGTGGCACCGGTTCCGGGACGTGCTCCCCGAGTGGTTCAGCGCCTTCGTCAGCCTGGAGAGCGAAGCCAACCTCATCCGGGCCTACCAGCCCCACTACATCCCCGGGCTGCTACAGACCGAGGACTACGCCGCCGCCGTCCTGCGGGCCGGTATGCCGCACGCCTCCTCGGCGGACATCGACCGCATCGTGGCGCTGCGCATGGAGCGCCAGTCCCTCCTGACCCGCGACAAAGCACCGATGCTGTGGGTGGTCATGGACGAGACGGTCCTGCGGCGGCCGATCGGCGGGGCCCAGGTGATGCGCAACCAGGTCACCCGGCTGATGGAGGCCACCGCGCTGCCGAACGTCCGGCTCCAGGTCATGCCCTTCGCCGCGGGCCCGCACCCCGCCATGTACGGCCCCTTCCACATTTTCCGCTTCCCGATCCCGGAGCTCCCGGACATCGCCTACGCGGAAAGCCTCGTCGGAGCCGTGTACTTCGACCAGCGCAACGACGTCTCGCAGTTCCTGGAGGCCCTGGACCGGATGTGTGCGCAGGCCGCGCCGGCACACACCACCGAGGCCATTCTGGGTGGCTTTCGCAAGGAGATCTGAACCATGGATCGCATACGCATCTACAACGGCATGCCCGCCAAGGAACTGGGCAACGAGGGCTGGCACAAGCCGTGGAGCGGCGGAAACGGCGGCGAGTGCGTCGAGGCCATGCGGCTGGGCGACGGCCGTATCGCGCTGCGCCAGTCGACCGACCCGGACGGCCCGGCGCTGATCTACACCCATCGCGAAATGGTGAGCTTCATCGAGGGCGCCAAGGCCGGCCACGCCGACTTCCTGCTCTCGGCGGCCCCGTGCCGGCTGACCGAACGGAGGACGGCATGAGCGAGCAGGACATATCCCAGGGAGCGCCGGACGGCGAGGTCCCGGAGATCGGACCGTACGTCCAGGGGCCGGAGCACTCGGGATTCTCGGCCGAGGAGATCGACACCAGCCGGCCGCACCCGGCCCGGATGTACGACTACTACCTCGGCGGCTGGGACAACTACGAGGTCGACCGGGTGGCCGCGGAGCGTGTCATCGAGGTCCACCCCCAGGTACGGCACAGCGCCCGCGCCAACCGCGCCTTCCTGCGGCGGGCGGTGCGTGAACTGGTCACCGGCGGCATCCGCCAGATCATCGACATCGGCACGGGCATCCCCACCTCGCCCAACACCCATGAGATGGCACGGGAGACCGCTCCCGAGACCCGCGTCGTGTACGTCGACAACGACCCGATCGTCGCCACCCACGCCGGGGCCCGGCTGACCAACACCGAACGCACCGGTTTCGTGCTCGGCGATGTCCGTGACCCCAAGGCGGTGCTGGACCACCCGACCGTCCGCGAACTGATCGACTTCGACCAGCCGGTGGCGCTGCTGCTGGTTGCCGTACTGCACTTCATCCGGGACGACGAGGACCCCGCCGGAATCGTCGCCGCCCTCGCCGATGCGCTCCCCGCGGGGAGCCATCTCGTCCTGTCGCATGCGACCGGTGAGCCCTACGAGGCCTATGCGGCGGGCCGCACGGACGAGCGGGCGCGCGACGGCGTCGTGAACGTCTACAAGAGCTCCACCGCCACCCTCAATCTGCGGTCGAAGGCCGGGATCGAGCCGCTCTTCGGACCGTTCACCCTGCTGGAGCCGGGTGTCGTACGGGTGCCGCTGTGGCGGCCCGACGGGGCCGTGCCCGGCGCGGAGGACCTCAACAACACCATTTTCTACGGCGGAGTGGGCCGCAAGGACTGACCGGCCGGGCCCGCGGGCCCGGCCGGAGGTCTACGCGCCCGCGGGAGAGACCCGGGCGTCCGGCGGAGCCGGAAGCCGCTGCCCGTCACCGGTCGGCGCGCTGGCGGTGACCGGTGCCGTCGTGGTGAGGGCCGGGGCCAGGTCCGCCGGTCCGGCGACGCGGGTGTGGGTGCCCGGCGAAGTACACGCATGGGCCCCCGCGACGGCGCCCAGCCGCGCGCAGTCCTCCAGGTCCCGGCCCGCCAGCCGGCCGTAGAGGAAGCCGCTGGTGAAGGCGTCGCCCGCGCCGTTGCTGTCCACGACGGGGCCGGGCGGGACCGCGGCCGGGACCAGGCGTGGGGTGCGGTCGTCGGCGGAGAGGAGGTACGCCCCGCCCGCGCCTGCCGTCGCGATCACCGCCTCGGCACGTCCCTCGTGCAGAATTTCCCGCATGACGGACCCGATCCGTTCCCCCGCCCCGGCCGTACTGAGGAACACCAGGTCCGAGCGGAGCGCGAACTCCCGGTGATGGTCCGTCAGCCCGTCCCAGTCGTGCAGATCCGTGGAGACGGGGATACCGAGCGCTTCGATGTCGTCGTACAGGAAACGGGCGAAGTGCATGATCGACAGATGGACGTGCCGGGCACGGCGCAGCGGGGGGAGGTAGTGCTCGGGCGGCATCCGTAGATCGAGCGGGTCGCGGGCGTCGTAGAACGACATCCGACGGCCGTCGGGGGCCACGAGGTTGACCGCACGACGGGTGCCGTGCGGCGAGATCAGCGGCCGGAAATCGACGCCGGTACCGGCCAGCCGTTCACGGACCAGGCTGCCCGGGTGGTCGTCGCCGAGGAAGTCCACGAAGGCGGTGGTGAGCCCGAGTGCCGCGCAGCCGAGCGCCACGCCGGTACCGGTGTGTCCCGCCCCCTCGTGGATGGGCGGGACCGCATAGGAGTCGGCGAGAGGTACGGGCAGCGCGCCGACCGGCACGATGGTGTCCACGCCCGACCCGCCGACGACGAGGACGTCATAGGCGTCATACGGCTCAGAAACCTGCTGGAATGTCACGAGCGTCCCTGAATCCCTTGCTGGTGAGACGAATCCCTTGCTGGTGAGACCGTTTGCGGACGAGGTGCGTCCGCTGCCGGGAGTCTAGACGCAGGCCCGGCTCTTCACGGGACGTCAGGGACTCCGGTGACACGAGGGAGGAAAGGACGCGGAAGAAGCCGCTCCGGTGATCAGTGGCCGGTGGTGAACGGGCGGGGGAGCGCGGCCGGCCGGGACTGCTGGGATTTCCCCCGAGCCGGTTGGCGGAAAGGGCCGTTGACATGGATGGCGAGGGCACTGAAGCCTGAGGGCGGTCAGTGATCAGGTTCCGCGGACGGCGGGCAGGCAGGGGCACGGCGTACGGATCCCGGCAGGGCGACCGGGGCCGGGGGACAGGACGAGCGGGCCGCCGGAGGCCGGACGGGCCGACGGGGGAGCGAGGCGGACATGGCAGAGGACTCCAAGGGCGGGCGCACCGCGATCGTGATCGGCGGCGGGCTGGCCGGGATGCTGGCCGTCACCGCCCTGGCAGGACATGTCGACGTGGTCACCGTCGTCGAGCGCGACCGCTATCCGGACGGGCAGACCTTCCGCAAGGGCGTCCCGCAGGCCCGCCATCTGCACATCCTCCTCAGCGGCGGACAGCGCGCCCTGGAGGAGCTGCTGCCCGGCACGGTCGCGGCCCTCTGCGAGGCGGGCGCCCGCAGCCTGTATCTGCCGCGCGATCTGCTCACCCGCAGCGCCACCGGCTGGCAGCGCCGCTTCGACGAGCGCCGGCACCTCACGCTGAGCGTCACCCGTCCGGTGCTGGACACGGTCGTACGGGAGCAGGTGCTGCGGGCCGCCGCCGCCTCGGCCACCCGGGTCGAGGTTCTGGAGGCGACCGAGGCCATCGGGCTGACCGGGGACGCCGGCCGGGTGAGCGGAGTACGTGTGCGGTCGCGGGGCGGTGATGCGGGCGGGCGGTCCGAACGGGAGCTGCCGGCCACGGTCGTCGTGGACGCCTCGGGCCGCGGTTCGCGCACCCCGCAGTGGTACGCCGCGCTGGGCCGGACCGCGCCGCAGGAGGAGACCGTGGACGCGGGGCTGGCCTACGCGACCCGGATGTACCGCCCCAAGGACCCGGCCACCGCGCCCGACGCGGGCGTCAACGTCCCCGGCTGGCCGGGGTGCCCGCGCGGCGCCGCGTACGTACCGGTCGAGGACGGCAAGTGGCTCCTGACGGTGTCCGGTGTGCGGGGGCACCACCCGCCGACGGACGAGGCGGAGTTCACCGCCTTCACCGCCACCATCGGCGACCCGTACGTCCATGAACTGCTGGCCCAGGCCGAGCCGCTCTCGCCGGTGCACGGCTTCCGCGACACCTGCAACCGCCGCCGGCACTACGAACGCCCCGGTGCCCTCCCCGAAGGGTTCCTCGTCCTGGGAGACGCCGGCTGCACCTTCAACCCCGTGTACGGGCAGGGCATGTCGGTCGCCGCACTCGGCGCACTGGCCGTCCGCACCACGCTCGCCGACGGCGGCGGTCTGCGCCCCGGGACCACCGCGGAGGCACAGCGGGCGGTGGCCCGCGCCGTGGAGCCCGCCTGGCTCGCCGCGGTCGGCTCGGACCGCCCGTACGCGAGCCCCGACGACGCCAAGGCGGGCCTGGGGGAGCGGCTGAGCACGTGGTACATCGACCGGCTCTTCGCCCGTGCCGCCATCGACCCCGTCGTCGGCGCGGCCTTCCGGGACGTCTTCTGCCTCACCGCGCCGCCCGCCCGTCTCGTCGCCCCGCAGATCTTCCTGCGCACGGTCTTCCTGCCCCGCCGCCCCGGCCTGCCCAGCCCGCCCGCGGTCATCGAAAGGGTGTGAGCGGGCCCGCCCGGAAACCGGCTGCGCCGAGCACGGGGGCGGCTGCCGCCCGCCCGCAGGCCGCGGGGCCTGGCGCCCGCCCGCAGGCCGCCCCGCCGGCGCTCGCCGCCGGCGGGGCAGCACACCCATGGCGACGCCGCTCCAATGGACGCTTCCGAGTCGCCGGGCCGGAAGGCGTCTGCGACAGCCCCGGGCAAGGTCGCACCCCGCTCCGGAATGTCACGGCCGGTCGCGCCGTTTGTCTCTGCGGGTGATGGTGTGGAGTGTCCGGGTGTCGTGGTGCGGAAACCGTACGGCGGCGCCGTGTGACGCGGCGTACCGGAACCCGCCGCTCATACGGCCCGTTCACTTCGCGACTGCCCCGACCATGGAGGTGCCGTGACCGGTTCCAGACCCCGTCGCACTCGACTCTCCGCGTTGCGCCCCGCAGCCTTCGGCGCCGAGCCCACCGGAGAGCGGCTGGCCAGGATACGCAGGTCGCCACAGTTCGTGGACGGCCAGTTCCGCAATCCCGTGGAGACCAGGCAGCTGCTCCACGGCTCCACGCTGCCGATGATGCGCACTCAGCTGAGTCGGGAGGGGCGGCTGCGCCGGGCGCCGGTCGGCCGGATTCCGGTGTACCGCCCGACCGCCGCGGAGGGGACGGAGCCGCCCGCTTCCGGGCTGCGGCTCACCTGGATGGGCCATTCGAGCGTGCTGGCCGAGATGGACGGGCAGCGGGTGCTCTTCGACCCGGTCTGGGGCGAGCGCTGTTCGCCGTTCGCCTGGGCCGGGCCCAAGCGGATGCACCCCGTGCCCATCGCGCTGGACGAGCTGGAACCGGTCGATGCCGTGGTGATCTCACACGACCACTACGACCACCTCGACATGCCGACGATCCAGGGCCTGACCGGCACCGGCGCGGCCTTCGTCGTACCGCTCGGCGTCGGCGCCAACCTGGAATTCTGGGGCGTGCCCGCGGAGCGGATCACCGAGCTCGACTGGCACGAGTCCACCCGCGTCGGCGGGCTGACCCTCACGGCCACCCCCGCCCAGCACTTCTGCGGCCGCGGCCTGCGCGGTCCGCAGCACACCCTGTGGGCCTCCTGGGTGGTCGCGGGGCCCGAGCACCGGATCTTCCACAGCGGCGACACCGGCTACTTCTCCGGTTTCGCGGAGATCGGCGCGGCACACGGACCGTTCGACGCGACGATGATCCAGATCGGCGCGTACAGCGACTTCTGGCCGGACATCCACATGGACCCCGAACAGGGGGTCCAGTCCCATCTCGACCTCCAGGGCCGAGAGCCCGGCGGCGTGATGGTGCCGATCCACTGGGGCACGTTCAACCTCGCACCGCACCCGTGGGCGGAGCCTGCCGAGTGGACCCTGACCGCCGCCCAGAAGGCCGGGGTCACCAGCGCCCACCCCCGTCCCGGGGAGCCGTTCGAGCCCGCCGACCCCCCGGCCGTCTACCCGTGGTGGAGGGCGATTGCCGTGCCCCCCGCCCATGGCTGGCCCGCCTGGCCGCCGGCGGTTTCCCCCAGCGACGTGGACCTCGTCGCGGACCGCTGAGGCGGCAGGGGGCGATCGACGACAGGCGCCGGCGCGCGGCTCAGGGCGCACGGGCGGCCCCGCGCGGGTGTCAGCTGAAGGCGCGGCGGTAGCTGTGCGGGCTGACACCGGTTGTCTTCTTGAAACGGTCGCGGAAGGCGGTCGGCGAGCCGAAGCCGACCTGGGCACCGATGCGTTCGACGGTGTGGTGGGTGGACTCCAGAAGGTGCTGGGCCTGGCGGATACGGGCGCGGTGCAGCCACTGGAGGGGCGTGGTGCCGGTCTGTTCGCGGAAGCGGCGGATCAGCGTCCGGGTGCTGGTTCCGGCGTGGGCTGCGATGTCGGCAAGGGTGAGGTCGGTGCCGAGGTTGTCCTGGAGCCAGACGAGGAGGGGTTCGAGGGTGCTGCCCTGAGGAGTGGGCGCGTAGTCGTGGACGATGAACTGCGCCTGTCCGCCCTCGCGTTCCAGGGGCATGACGGACAGCCGGGCCGCGTCGGCGGCGACGGCCGAGCCGTAATCCTTGCGGATCATGTGCAGGCACAGATCCAGGCCGGCGGCGGCGCCGGCCGAGGTGAGGATCTGGCCGTTGTCGACGTACAGGACGTCCGGGTCGACCTCGATGTCCGGGTAGGTCGTAGCGAGCAGGCCGGCCGCGATCCAGTGGGTGGTGGCGCGCATGCCGTCCAGGAGTCCGGTGGCGGCCAGCGGGAAAGTGCCCGAGCAGATGGAGGCGATGCGTGTGCCGTCCTCGGCGGCGGCCCGCAGCGCGTCACGGACAGCCGGAGCGAGCGGGGCGGTGGGGACGGCTGTACCGGGCACGATGATCGTGTCCGCGCCCTTGAGTCCCTCCAGCCCCCAGGGCGCGCGCAGAGCGAAGGCGCCCGCGTCGGTCTCCGGCTGCTCGGCGCACACGCGGATCTGATAGCCGGGGCGGCCGTCCGGAAGACGGGTGCGGGTGAAGACCTCGATCGGGGTGGAGAGGTCGAACGGGATCACCTGGTCCAGGGCGAGGACGGCGATGGTGTGCATGGCCGGAAGATACCTCTCCGCCGGATGACAGTCACGGCTTCCTGTACCTAAGAATCCCACTATTCCCCCAGGTCAGGTGGCAGCATGCGGATCGTGGCAGTTTTCCGTTGGAAGGTGGCACTTATGCCTCTGGGGGGCAGGGCGGCAGCCGCTTAGCGTCGGGAGCGAACCCGGCGCGGACCGGGCCGCCCGGACCCCGAGGACCCTTCCCATGCATGCCCAGATCGTCCTGTTCGACGGCTTCGATCCCCTCGACGTCATCGCGCCCTACGAAGTGCTCCACGCCGGCGGCACCGCGTCCCGCGGCCTGGTGAGCGTGGAGCTCGTGTCCGCCGAAGGGCCACGCGAGGTGGTCAGCGGCGCCGGGACCCTGGCGCTGCGCGCCACGGCCGCCCTCGACCCCGCACGAGCGGGCCTGATCCTGGTCCCCGGCGCCGCAGGCAGCCTCGGCGAACCGGGCGAGACCCCCGACTAGGAGGCGGGCGCCGGGCAGCGGCAGCGGGACGCCTCCATCCCGGTGCTCCTCGGCCGCACGCTGACCACCGAACTGCCCGCCCTGCTGAAGACGGCGATGGACGACCCCGAGGTGATCGTCGGCACGGTGTGCGGCGGCTCGCTCGTCCTGGCCATGGCCGGCCTTCTGGAGGGCCGCCACGCCACCACCCACCACCTGGGCCTGGACATGCTCGACGCCACCGGCGTCCACGCGGTGCGGGCGCGCGTGGTCGACGACGGTGACCTCGTCACCGGTGCCGGCGTCACCTCCGGGCTCGACCTGGCCCTCCATCTCCTGGAGCGCGAGGTGGGCCCGCAGATCGCCCACGCCGTCGAGGAACTGTTCGCCCACGAGCGCCGCGGCACCGTCTGGCGCCACCAGGGGCCGGCCCCCGCTGCCCTCTGACCGCCGCCGTCACCCTCTCCCTGCACACCTGACGCCCCCACCGAAGGAACAACTGCATGCCCATCGACAGCACTTGGGGCCTGCCCGCCTCCGAGGTCACCGGCCGGCGCCGCACCGCCCCGGCGGCAACGGAGCGCCGACCGTGACGAAACTTCTGCTCTCCCTGCACGTCCTGGCCGCCGTCCTGGCCATCGGCCCCTTACCGCCGCACAAGCCGGCAACTCCGGCACCGTCCCCCGGATTTGCGCCCGCCTGGCCATGCTCACCGGCGTCTTCAACCTGCTGTGGGCCACGGTCACGGTCCTGATGATCGTCCGCCCCGGCTCCACCACAGGAGCATGACCGTGTCCCTCCACCCCTTGCGTATCGCAGCACACACCGAACTCGTCTCGTTCATCCTCATGCTGGCCAACCTCGCCACCGTCCACCTCAAACCCCTCTCCTCCCTGCTGGGCCCCACCCACGGCTGCGCCTACCTGTTCGTCGTCCTCGCCACCTGGCGCCTGGGGTCTGTCGCACACGCCACGACCGTCACCAAGGCCACCGCGGTCGTTCCTGGCATCGGCGGTCTCCTGGCGCTGCGCATGTTCCGTCACGCCACGGCCCGCTCGACCGGCGACAAGGACTCCGTACGGGCTCTTGGCGGGACCGACCATGCGAACGGCTTCCGCAGCTGAGCACCTTCACGGGAAGGCGAGCCGTGGTGGTGCGCCGTGGTGACGCCGCGCTCGCGCAGGGGTGGCCGAGCGGGCCCCGGCGCGCGTCCTGCCCGCGAGCGCCGCCCGCGAGCTTCGGAAGACGTGCTTCGGGACGCCTCAACTCGCTTTCCGTGAACGGCAGTTCGGATTGCATCGCACTGATGTACGTGCGGCGCCCACTCAAGGAGGTGGCGAGGGGTGGCGAAACCCCGAAGTGGGTCCGAACCCCACCCGTGCAACAACTAGCGTGCGTGCTCCGCGAACTGCCAACGGCCGATCCGGAGGGCGCCGATGCCTACCGCATTCCCCCAGGGGACCCAGACGTCCCAGGAGGCTCAGAGATCCCCAGGGCCCCAGGGTTCCCCGGGGGTAGCCCCCGTACCCGCCTCCGCCCGGCGGCGGGAGCGTGAGGGCGGACGACATGGCCGGGCCTCGTTCCCCGAGTCGGCCGCCGACTCGGCGATACGGTCCCGTCTGGTCAGGCTCGCCGCCATCCCCTGCCTCCTCGTCGCCGTGATCTGCACGGCCGTCGCCGCCTTCGTCGTCCAGGCGGGCGGCGCCCGGCTCACCGGTCGTGAGTGGGTGGTGCTGTGCGGCGGGCTCGCCCTGGTCTGCGTCATCGTGCTCACCGCGGGCGCCGCCGCCAACTCCGAGGCCCGCGCCGCCGTCGCCCGGTACGCCCGGCTGCGCCAGGTCTGCGCCCGCAGCCAGTCGGACCTGTACGACCTGCTCGACCGCGTACGGCAGGGTGAGTGGATCCAGCGCCGCGAACCCGAACAGGGCCTCGTGCCCAGCGGCGACACCCTCGACCTGCTCGCCCACGAGGTGGCCGCCGCCGGCCGGGCCGCCGAGTCCGCCGTCATCGACGCGGTCGCCATCGCCCGCAGCAACGCCAGCGGCAGCGAGCAGAAGGTCGAGGTCTTCGTGAACCTCGCCCGTCGTCTCCAGTCCCTGGTGCACCGTGAGATCGAGCTGCTGGACGAGCTGGAGAACCAGGTCGAGGACCCCGACCTGCTCAAGGGTCTCTTCCACGTCGACCACCTGGCCACCCGGATCCGCCGGCACGCCGAGAACCTCGCGGTCCTCGGCGGCGCCATCTCGCGCCGGCAGTGGAGCCGTCCGGTGTCCATGACCGAGGTGCTGCGCTCCTCGATCGCCGAGGTCGAGCAGTATCCGAGGATCAAGCTGGTGCCGCCGATCGAAGGCACGCTGCGCGGTCACGCCGTCGCCGACGTGATCCATCTGCTCGCCGAACTCGTCGAGAACGCCTCGATCTACTCGGCCCCGCAGACCCCGGTCCTGCTGCGCGCCCAGCTCGTCACCGCAGGTCTCGCGGTCGAGGTCGAGGACCGCGGTCTGGGCATGTCGGCGGACGAGCAGTCGCGGATGAACGCCCTGCTGGCCGACCCCGAACATGTCGATGTCGCCGAGCTGTTGAGCGACGGCCGGATCGGACTGTTCGTGGTCTCCTCGCTCGCCCGGCGGCATGGCATCGTTGTCCGGCTACAGAGCAATATCTACGGCGGCGTACAGGCCGTGCTGATCGTGCCCCAGGAGCTGCTCGGCGAGGAATCGGCCGGCGGGGAGTCGGGCGGGGAGTCGGGCGGGGCGGATGCGTCGCGCGCCGGATCACCGGACACCGACCCGGTGCGCGAGCACGACGGCGGATACGACGGCGGCTTCGTGGACCACCCTGCCGGCGGCCCTGAGCGGCACGGCCACCGTGAGCGCCATGACCCCGGCCCGCCCCCCGCCCCCGGCCGCCGGACCGTGGCCATTCCCAGCCCCGGTCCGGCCCCTGACCACCTGCTCGACATGGCGTCGCACGGCTACGGCGACCGTACGGCCCCGGTGCCGGCTCAGGCCCCGCCCCCCGTTTCCGCGGAGACCGATCCCGACGCCGGCGCCGCTCGTCGCCGGCTGGTCCGCGCCTCGGGCGCCCACACTCCTGAAGTCCACATGGCCGACGCGCAGTTGCCCGAGTCGCACGCCCCCGATGCCGTCCCCGCCGAGCGCCCGGCCGATCCCGGCCCGGTCGTCCTGCCGCCCGCGCCACCGGCCGTGGACAACGGCGCCCGCCCGCGGCTGCCCCGGCGGCGCAAGCAGACCCATCTCGTCCCCGAGCTGCGCGGCGAGCCGATCCTGCCGTCCGCGGCACGCCGTACGGGACCGGAACCCGAGCACGACCCCGGCCTGATGGCCGCCTTCCGGCGTGGCTTCAGCCTCGCCGACGACACCTACGCCGGCGACACCGCCGGAGGCAACGGCACCACTCCGGCCCAGGGCATCGACACCAGCAGCCCGGCCGGCAACGACCTGCTCTACGACCGTGACCACGATGCCACGATGGCCCGCCCCCGAGGAGACGACCGCAACCATGGTGAGTGATGTGCGTGCGCAGGCACATTCGCAGCTTCAGGGAGGCCAGCACACCGATCTGTCCTGGCTGCTGACCGGGCTCGTACAGCGGGTGCCGCACGCCCGCAGCGCGCTGCTGCTGTCCTCGGACGGCCTGGTCAAGGCCGCCCACGGCTTCGACCCGGACAGCGCCGACCACATGGCCGCGCTGTCCTCCGGCCTCTACTCCCTCGCCCGCAGCGCCGGTGTGCGCTTCGGGGAGGGCGACGACGTCCTCCAGGTCGTCGTCGAGCTGGAGTCCACCTTCCTGTTCGTCTCGACCGCCGGATCGGGCGCGTGTCTGGCCGTGCTCGCCGGCCGGGAGGCCGATGTGGCGGTGCTGGGCTACGAGATGTCGATGCTGGTCAAGAGCGTCCGGCCGTATCTGTCCACCCCGGCGCGCCAGCAGGCGCCCGCGGGCGGTCGTTGACCATGACCGTGCGTCGCCGGCGGCGGCAAGGCGGGGAACCGTGGTACGACGACGCGGCGGGCCGGCTGGTCCGCCCGTACACCGTCAGCAACGGCCGGACCCGTCCGACGGCGCACTTCGATCTGCTGACGATGGTGATGGCCACCGGCCGGCGGCCCGTCTCCTGCCAGGGTCCCGACTACGCCCAGGTGCTGGGGCTGTGCTGCGGGCCGGTCTCCGTCGCCGAGATCGCCGCCCACATACGGCTGCCCGCCGTGGTCACCAAAGTGCTCCTCGCCGACCTCGTGGACTGCGGGGCGCTCACCGCGCGGGCCCCCGCAGCCGTTTCGGCAGGGCCCGCGTCCCGTACCGACCGAGCCCTGCTGGAGGCGGTGCTGAATGGACTTCGCAAACGACTGTGACCCCCACACCCAGGGGGATTCCTCGACCGACCTGTTCCCCACCGCGCTCAAGATCCTCGTCGCGGGGGGATTCGGGGTCGGCAAGACGACCTTTGTCGGAGCGGTGAGCGAGATCGAGCCGCTGAGTACGGAAGAGCTCCTCACCCAGATCAGCGTCGGCACCGACGATCTGGCGGGTATCGAGGACAAGGACACCACCACCGTCGCCATGGACTTCGGCCGGATCACGCTCAGTCCGGCGCACATCCTCTATCTCTTCGGGACGCCGGGGCAGCAGCGCTTCTGGTTCATGTGGGACGAGCTGTCCAACGGCGCGCTCGGCGCGGTGATCCTGGCCGACACCCGGCGTCTGGACCAGTGCTTCGCCGCCGTCGACTTCTTCGAGCGGCGCGGTATCCAATTCATCGTCGCCGTCAACGAGTTCGACGGTTCCTACCACTACGACCCGGACGAGGTCCGCACCGCCATGGACATCTCCCCGGACATCCCCGTCGTACTCTGCGACGCCCGCCGGTGCAGCTCGGCCACCCATGTCCTGGTAGCGCTCGTCCAGCATCTGCTCACCCCCGCCCTCGCCGCGACCCCGGAGCTGCCGTGAACCACCCCGCCTCCCGTGCCCCGTACATCTCCTACGACCCGACGCGCCATCTGCTGCTCACCCCGCAGGACGACGAGGCCCCGGCGCGCGTCGCCCGGCTGCGCGCGCTGGGCATCGGCGAATCCCCGCTGCCCGCGTTCGACGAGTTCGCGCGCAAACTCGCCCGGACCACCCGGGCCCCGTACTCGATGGTCAACTTCATCGACGAGCGACGGCAGTACTTCGCCAGTCTCTACACGCCCGCCCAGGACCAGGCCGTCGAGCTGGGACCGGCGCCCGCCAGCGCCCAGCCCGGCCGGGTGATGGACCGCGACCACGGCTACTGCCCGCATGTCATCGTCCGCCGTAAGGCCCTGGTGCTGGAGGACGTCTGCGACTATCCGCGGTTCGCCGGCAACCCGGTCGTCGACGAGATCGGTATCCGCTCCTACCTCGGGGCGCCGCTGATCGACCGTACGGGGATGGCGCTGGGCACCGTCTGCGTCGTGGATCTCGAACCGCGCCCGTGGGGGCGGGAGGGGCTGGAGACCATCAAGTCGATGGCCGCCGAACTCGTCGAGCAGATCCACCGCATGGAGAAGCAGCAGAGCGACGTCTGACGCGGCCCGGTCAGGAACGCCGACAGGGCCCGACGCTCGGACCCGGCACTGCTCCTGGCCCGGCCCCGGACCGGCCCCTGAGCGGGACCCGACCCTGGCCCGGACCTGCCCCTGGCCCGGACCTGACCCGGAGCCGGGCCCGACCCTGAGCCGTGTCCGACCCGGACCCGTGTCCGACCCTGACCTGGGTTGATCGCTCGTGCGCGCCGCCCGGATCCGTGAGCGGTTCCCCTTCGATGCTCTCGGCTGGTATCCGGAACGGGGCGTTCCGTCCGCTCTCGCGGCGCTCGCCCATGCCGTGTGGAACCAGCGGCGGATCCCGGGTGCGCTACCGCCGCCGGGCCGGGCCGGGGCGAGCCGCAGCGGCAGCCCGAGGGCCTGTCAGCTCCGGACCGGTAGTCGTGGCCACCGGCCCGGAGTCTGCCGCTCATCGCGGCCGGGCGAACCAGGAGGGCCGGCGCACCGGACCGGTGCGCTGACCCGGCACCGTGGCCGTGGCGTCCGGGCTCCGCCCGGTGGTGGCCGGGGTGTCCGCGGCGGCGTCGCCCTCCTCCGGCCACTCCGAGGGCTCCAGCCGCAGCAGATCCGCGAGCCGGCTGGACCACTCGCCGCGCGTCTGCCCCAGCGCCAGCTCACCCAGGCGCAGCAGCTGGATGTCGGAGGTGCCGGCCGGCGCGAAGATGTGGTGGGCGTCGCGCAGGAAGCGCTCCACCGGCCGGTCGGTGAACAGCCCGCACGCGGCATGGATGTCCATTGCGTCGCGCGCCGACTCCAGCGCCGACTCCACATTGACCAGTTTGGCGTTCATCAGCTCCGCGTCGCACGGCAGCCCATGGTCCAGCAGATGCACCGCGTGATACGCGGACAGCCGGGCCAGCAGCAGCCGCGACTGGATACGGCCGAGCTTGAGCTTGATGTTGCTCAGGTCCGCCAGCGGCTTGCCGTAGCGCTGCCGTTCGGCGCAGAACGCCGTCGTCTCGTCCAGGACGGCCTGATGGATGCCCAGCGACACGGCGGTCAGATTCGGCCGTCCGTACAGCACGCTGGAGGAGTACGCGACCGGCAGTCCGTCGCCCTCCCGGCCCAGCAGATTCGCCGCCGGGACCCGGCAGTTGTCGAAGAGCAGCTCGCCGAAGCTGAAGCCGTGCAGCCCCATCGTGGGCTGCTGCGGACCGACCCGGAAGCCGGGGGTGCCGGACTCGACGAGAAACGCCGACAGGCCCTTGGAGCCCTCGCCGGTACGGACCACCACGCCGTGCAGATCGCCGACATGGCTGTTGCCGACATAGATCTTCCGGCCGTTGAGGACATAGTCGTCGCCGTCGCGGACCGCGGTGGAGGTCATGCCCAGCACATGGCCGCCGGACTGCGGTTCGGTGACCGCGATGGTCGGCAGGCAGTCGCCGGAGGCGATGGCGGGCAGCCAGGTCTTCTTCTGCTCCTCGCTGCCGAAGTGCACGATTTTCGCCACGCCCAGCTGCGAGGCCTGAACCATGGCGCCCATCGCGGCACTGACCCGTGAGAGCTCCTCGATGATCAGAGTCTTGGCGACATGGCCGGCGCCCATCCCGCCGTACGCGCGGTGCACGGTCGCGCCTATCCACCCCTGCCGGGCGATCAGGCGCGACAGGTCATGGCAAACGGAACGGTTCGCCTCCATCTCCGCCACCCGGGGGCGGACCTCGCTTTCGGCGAAGTCCCGCACCCGGTGCCGGAGTGCCTCATGCCGCTGGTCCGTGAAGTAGCGATGCAAGACGAGCCCCTCCTTCGCGATCTTCCCCGCGTTGGTCGCACCTCGCCTCGGGACGGCACCGGCGGTGCCGTCCGCAGCGAACGTTCCGGAAAGTGATCTTTCGCTTACCCCGTGCAATACTCCGTTGGCATACCTACTCCGGGGCGCATAAAACATCAACTGGGTGCATTTAAGTGAAGAGTTGAAGCGCGGAGCATATGCGCACCACCCCCGGTTCGGCGATGCCTGTGGCGCGGCTCCGAAGGCCCCGGAACCGCGCCACCCCACGCCTCCCGCCCCGGCCGGGCGGGGCGCCGCGCGTCAGTGCGAGAGGTCGCAGCAGGACTCACGGCGCTGCTGCCGGCCCACCTCCAGCCAGTCGGTACCGGCCGCCCGCAGCGAGCGGGTGGCGGGCGCCGGGAAGGACCCGGTCAGCTCCCGCTGCTCGAAGAGGCGTCCGCCGCGCAGTACCGCCGAGGTCCGCACCAGCGAGTCGAAGTCCTCGAACGGATCTCCGTCCACCAGCGTCATATCCCCGAGCTTGCCGACCTCCAGCGTCCCCAGGTCCCGTTCCGCACCGAACACCCGGGCGGGCAGCGCGGTCGCGGTGCGCAGCGTCCGGCTCACACTGAGGCCGCCGCGGTGCAGCGCCCGCAGTCCCAGGTGCAGGCCCAGCCCCACCGGCACCAGTGGCTGGTCCGTGCCCAGCGCGACCAGGCCGCCGCCGTCCAGCACCCGCCGGTACACGCCGACTTCGGTCCGGATGTCGGCCAGCTGTGCCGGGGTGGGGCGATGGCCGGCGTTCTCCCGTACGACCGCGGTGTCCCAGGGCGGCATCAGCCGGGCCACCCGGACATCGGCGGCCAGCGCCGGATCGTCACCGAGCAGTGCGGTCGACGAGAACGGAGTGGCGAGGAGATGGAAGTCGGTGGCCGTGTAGACCTCTTCGACGTCCTGGTAGGCGTGACCGGAGCTGGAAACGGCATGGCCGAACTCCATCCGCTGCGTGGCCTGCAGATGGGTCGTCAGGTCCTGGCCGAGCTGGACTCCCGGGGTGAGCAGATGGCTCCCGGCCCGGACCCCGAGCCGCTGGTGGGCGAAGCGGGCGGCCTCCTCCATCACCCAGCCCGGTGCCCGTACATAGGTCTTGACGAAGTCCCAGTCCAGGGCGGCGCCGCGCTCCAGCGAGCGGCGCAGCCCCGCGCGGGTGCGGTGGGCCCGCCCCATGCTGTAGGCGACCCGTCCGCCGTCCAGCAGCTCTCCGCAGGTCAGCAGGCGCGGCCCGGCGAGCGCACCGGCCGCCACGGCCTCCCGGATACGGGCCTGTTCGTAGGAGAAGCCGCCGCAGGAGACCGCGGTGGTGATGCCGTACGCGAGCTGGAGCGCGGTCTGCCGCCCGCCGTAGGTCGTCTGCCACGGGTGAGTGTGTGCGTCCCACAGACCGGGCAGCACGGTCCGCCCGGAGGCGTCGACCCGCCGGGCCGCGCCCGAGCGGGCCGCGCGGTGCGGTTCCACGGCGGTGATCCGCCCGTCCCGCACCACCACATCGACGTCCTCCCGCACCTCGTCGCCGGTGCCGTCCCAGAAGCGGCCCGCATGGACGACGATGTCCCGGGCGCGCGAGGGGCGCCGTTCGAGGGTCAGCGGGACGGTCCGTGCCGCGCCGCCGGACGCCCCGATCAGCGGCAGCTTGCCGGCCGAGAGGTACAGGAGCGTGCCGGAGTCCCCGGACCACGAGGGATGGTCGGCGCTCTCGTCGGTCAGCTGCCGCGGCGCCCCGTCCGGTGTGCCGTCGGGCCGCACCGGCAGCACCCACAGCGCGGACTCGACGATCAGCGCCAGCCGGCGCCCGTCCGGCGACCACACGGGCCCCGAGTCATAGCGGTCGGCGATCGAGACGTGCTCGGCGACCGGGTGCAGCCGGTCCTTTCCGGTCTCGGTGTCGACGATCCGGATGACGTTGTAGCCCTCGCGGAATCGGCGGTTGAGGCGATTGCGGTCGCAGTACGCCAGGTAGCGCCCGTCCGGCGACCAGCTGGGACGGCCGGGCAGTCCACCGGCGCCCAGCGGTGCGGCCAGCACCTTCTCCTCGCCGTCGGCCAGCGTCCGTACGACCAGATTGCCGGACATGTCCAGGGCGGCCAGCCGTCCGCCGTCCGGCGACAGCGCGGGCTGCACCCGGCCGCCGGTGGCCAGCACCGTCTCCTCCCCGGAGGCGATATCCCGGCGGCGCACCGCGAACAGCCCGTCCCGGTCGTCCGCATAGAGCAGCGCCCGCCCGTCGCGGGTCCAGCTGGGCCCGAGAACATAACGGGTGGCATCGGCCCGGACGATCCTGCGCGGGGCTTCGCCGCCCGAAGTGGGCGCGATCCACAAGGAGTTGAGGGCGGCGAAGGCGACCTTGCGGCCGTCGGGAGAGAGCGCGGGCAGATGCACTCCGCGCACCGGCCCCGCCGCCGTCCGCTCGAAACCGTAGTCCTTGACGCGGTAGCGGGGCCGGTCCAGCGGCAGCCGCGCGGTGAACGGGATGGTCTCGGCGCGCTGCGGAGCGTCGGCCCGGACGATCCGGAACTGTCCGCCGACCGTCAGCAGCAGCTCGTCCCGCGAGACCCAGCGTGGCGGCACCGGCTCCACATCGCCGTCCACCGCGACCCGTGTACCGTCCACCACCAGCGTGCAGGTGGGGCCCGGGTAGTCCGTGGTCCGCAGATAGGCGAGCCGCCCCGTAGGGGACAGCGCCGGCACCATCACCTGTGCGGCTGCCGTCTCGGTGTGCTCGGTGCGCACCGTGCCCCGCCCGTCGGCCGGCACCGAGGCGACCGTACGGGAGACCAGCGCCGCGCCTGCCACCTGTCCCCGGACGAACACGATCCGCGAGCCGTCCGGCGACCAGCAGGGGTCGAAGTCCTCCCAGGCGGCGTCCTGATGCGGGCCGTCCTGACCGGGCAGCCCGGTCGTCCGGGTCAGCCGCCCGCTCTTCACCTCCAGCACCCAGATCCGGTACGGGCTGCCGGTCACCGCGTCCCCGCCCCGTTCCGAGGCGAAGGCGATCCGGGTGCCGTCGGGGGACCAGGCGGGGCCGCGGTCGTCCCACCGGCCGTCGGTCAGCTGCCGGAGACCGGAGCCGTCGGCGGCGAGCGTCCACAGATGGAAGGAGCCGCCGCGGTAGGCGCAGACGGCGATGCGGCGGCCGTCGGGGGAGTACACCGGACGGGTGGGCTCCAGGTCGGGCGGGGTCAGCGCGACCGCGTCGCCGCCGGCCCGCGGCAGTGACCACAGGACGTTCTGGACCTCGGCGACCAGCCGGTCACCGGCCGGGGCGAGGGAGGCCGCGCCATTGGTGGCGGCCGTGAAGGACAGGGTGGCGCCGTTTGCTCCGGCATCCTGCGCCCAGGCGGTGGGCGCGGTGCCGCCGGCCAGGCCCGCCGCGGCGGCGGCCGAGGCGGTGCCCTGGAGGAATCTGCGGCGGGACAGCGGCGTGGGGTGAAGGGGGGCGTTCTCGAAACGGTCCTCGAAACGGTCCTCGAAACGGTCCGTGGTGTCCAACGATCCTCCTGCGAAAGGGGGTTGCGGCACAGGGTCGGCAAGGAACCGGCCGATCCTGTCACGCCGCGCGCGGGGGAGAGGGGCATCTGCGCCACGCGCGCCCCATGGCGCACCGCCGCCCCACACGAAAGAGTGGGCGCCGAGGACTCGTCAGCCACCGCCCCGGCAGTCAGGAGACGACGCCATGCAGGCCATGCAGCAGGACTTCCACCAGGCCCCGGACGGCGCCCGTATCGCCACCTACACCTGGCTCCCGGAGTCCGGTCACCCGCGCGCCCTCGTGCAGATCGCCCACGGCGCCGCGGAACACGGCCGGCGCTACGACCGCTTCGCACGGTTCCTGGCCGGCCACGGCTACGCCGTCCTCGCCTCCGACCACCGTGGCCACGGCGCCACCGCCGCCTCCACCGGCGGCCGCGGCGTGGTCGGCGAGGACGCCTGGCGGGCGGTCGTCAGCGACCTCAAGGGCATCGGCAACCATGCGGCCGCCGCCCACCCCGGCGTCCCGCTGGTGCTGCTCGGCCACAGCATGGGCGCGATGCTGGCCCGCGACTACGCCCAGGAGTACGGCGCCGACCTCGCCGGACTCATCCTCACCGGTGTCTTCCGCACCCTGCCCGGCCTGGACATCGACGGTGCCGTCGCCGAGCTGGACCAGGAGATCGCCGAGCACGGCCGCAGCGCGCTCTCCGCGTTCATCCCGCGCAACTTCAGCTCCTTCAACGACGCCTTCACCCACCGCACCGGCTATGAATGGCTTTCCCGCGACGCCGCGGAGGTGGACGCCTACGTCGCCGACGAGGACTGCGGTTTCCCGTTCTGCGCCGGTCTCGCCGCCGACTGGGTCGGCGCCATCCGCAAGATCAACGACCCGGCCAACCTCGCCCGCATCCCGCGCGGGCTGCCGGTCCACCTCGCCGTCGGCGACCAGGACCCCTGCCACCAGCGGATGACGCTGGTCCACGAACTGCTGGAGGACTTCCGCTACCTGGGCACCCGCGATCTGACCTGGCGGGCCTACCCGGACGCCCGTCACGAGATCCTCAACGAGACCAACCGTGACGAGGTCCAGGACGACCTGCTGGCCTGGCTCGACAAGCACATCTGAGCCGCCGGCGCCGCTCTGCGGGGAGCGCCACGCTCCCCCGTCAGGGCCGTGCCGCCACGAACCCGGCGATCCGCTCGCGCAGGCCGCGCGGGTCGAGCCCGTGCGCCGCCAGGTGCTCGTCGAGCTGCCCGTACCGGCGCAGCTCCTGGCGGTCGACGCCGAGCCCCAGCAGCCGGTGCGGCCGGTCCGCCAGCGCCTCGTTCGCGAAGCGCGTCGAGGTCCCCGCCAGATACGGCTCCACGAGCACCACGTCCGCGCTGCCGGCAGCACCGGCCGCGGCGCGGAGCCCGGCGGCGTCGAAGGGCCGCACGGTCGTCGCGTAGAGGACGGTCACCTCCAGCCCCTCGGTCGCGGCGAGCACATGATCCAGCATCGGGCCGACGGCGACGACCACCCCGCCGCGCCCTTCCCGCAGCGTCCGGAAACCGGCCCCGTCCACGGCCCGTGGCGCGTGGTTGGCCTGTGCGGACAGCCGGACGTACACCTTGTCGTCACCGGCCGACGCGGCGTGCCGCAGCAGCGTCTCGGCCTCGTCCGGGTGCCCGGGGACATGTACGGTCCAGCCGTCCAGTGTGTCCAGCAGCGCGATGTCGCCGGGTGCCATATGGGTGAAACCGCCGCTCGGCCAGTCGTAGGAGCCACCGGCACTGACCAGCACCCCGCCCACGTCCTGGTGGCCGAAGTCCAGCTTCACCTGCTCGAAGGGGCGCTCCACGAGGAAGCTGGCGAAGGTGTGCAGGATCGGGCGGAGCCCGGTGAGCGCCAGCCCGCCCCCCACGCCGATCAGCAACTGCTCGCGGATGCCGACATTCACCACCCGGTCCGGATGCCGTCGTGCCGCCTCGGCAAAGCCGGCCGTACCGATGTCGGCGAGTACGACCGCCAGCCGCGGGTCCTCCTCCAACAGCCGTGAGGTGACCGAGGCGAACCGCTCACGCATGGTGTCCATCACTGAAACCCTCTCGAAGTCCTGGTGGGTGGGGCAGACGGGGCGGGCCGCTCAGTCGCCCTTGGGCTCGACACGGGCGACCACCGCACGCGGGCGGCCCGGGTGCGGCGCACCGAAGGCCTCGTGGAGGGCCTCGTGGTCGCGGCCGTCGACGGTGGCGGCGGACCATCCTGCGGCCTCGAAGCGGGAGGCGATCCCGCCGTGCCAGCCGTGGGTGGCGGAGGAGTTGTCGACGATCAGGGTGTGCAGCCGGTCCAGTCCCGCGGCGCCCGCGTAGGCCAGCGCCTCGTGGTTGCTGCCCTCGTCCAGTTCGGCGTCGCCGATCAGCACCCATACGGCCGGTTCCGTCCGGCCCTGCGCCCGCAGCCCGAGGGCGGTGCCGACGGCCAGCGGCAGCCCGTGCCCGAGCGAACCGCTGCCGATCTCCGCGCCGGGCACCAGCAGCCGGTCGGGGTGATGGCCGAGCGGGGAGTCGTACGCGCCGAAGCCCGGCAGCCATGCGGTGGGGAAGAAGCCCTTGGCGGCCAGCACCGCGTAGTAGGCCATCGGGCCGTGCCCCTTGGAGAGCAGAAAGCGGTCCCGGCCGGGGTCCTCGGCGGTGCCGGGGGACACCCGCAGCACCCGGTCGTAGAGCACCCAGAGGGCATCCAGCGTGGAGGTGGCCGCCGGGCCGTGCTTCTCATCGCCCGTCATCAGGCTCATCAGATGCGGCAGTTCATCGAACCCGATGCCGCCGGTGTGCGGCGTGCGCTTCGCGGCGCCTCCCGCCGCAGGCCCTGCCGCCTTGCCCCTCGTCGGTTCCGTCGTCATGTGCGTCATACGACAGAGCCTGCAACCTCAAGCGCGCTTGAGGTCAAGCGCCGGGCCGCGGACCGGATGATCCGCGGCCCGGGATGCCGAGATCAGACCTGCCCCGGCTTGAAGACGTCCTGCTCGATGAGGATCTTGTCGATCCGGGCCTTGTCCACCCGGTTCGTCACCTCCTCGACCTCCTGGCGGTCACGGATGCACTTGGCCAGCGTGAACGCCGAGGACACCACGAAGACCAGACCGATGGCGAGAAAACCGCGCTCCCAGGGCCCCACCGGCAGCTTGATGATCCCGATCACCAGCGCCGCCAGCGACAGCCCGAAGGAGATCGCGGCCTGCACGAAGAAGGCCGTGGTCGTCGGCCGCTGAATCGATGGAGTAGTCATGCGCGTAGCGTGGCGGGGCGGTGACGGCGGTGCATGAGTACGGGTACTCATCTCTCCCGTCGGCCGTACGCGCGCCGACGCGGGAATATGGCAGCACCCACCCTCTGACATGCGGTATTGTTCTCGTGCGCGGTCAGCCGGGAATTCCCGGCCGAAACGGGCACCGGGACGTGGCGCAGCTTGGTAGCGCACTTGACTGGGGGTCAAGGGGTCGCAGGTTCAAATCCTGTCGTCCCGACGGTGTGAAGGGTCTTCGTGGGTGAATAGCCTGCGGAGGCCCTTTTTCGTTTTTCGCGTTCTGGCCGGCGTTCGTACGGGCCCCAGGCTCGGGCGCTTCCGGCCGGCGGCCCACAGGGAAGGGCTTGGCATGTCCATGCAACTCCGAGAGGGTTCGGTGGGGACAGGCGCGCGGCACGATCTGCATGAACCTCGATGACGCGTCGGCCGGCCGTTGGAGCAGCAGCCCGTTCGACTGCGGAGCGAGGCAGTCCAGCGGGCGGCGTGGGTGGAGCTGGAGCCGCGTCCAGCGGTTCCGGTGAAGCGTCCTGCACTCACTCGTGCAAGCGATCGTCTCGACGTCCATGGTATGGAGCCCCACACGCTGAGACACCCTGCTCCAGCAGGGCACTTGATACTCTCGAGGTTCGCCCGGAACCCCTGGGCGGTGTCTTTCCGGGGGAATTGATGAAGCCGCGTCTGGTCTTCGTGCACGGCATCGGCGGTCCGCGGGACGCCGCTGCCGAATTGGACGCGTGGCTGCGTGCGCTGGCCGAGGGCGCCCGGGCCGCCGGCCATGCCGGCCGGGTACTGGATCTGGTGCAGGGCTGGGCGGCCGACACCCGCTTCGCGTACTACGGCGATCTCTTCGGCGGCGCTCCGGCGCAGGGGGCGCCCGCGCTGCCGCCCGGAGCGGACGAGGACACGCGACTGGTGGGCGAGTGGCTCCTCGAAGCGCTCGACGAGCGGTTGGACGAGCCGGGTTCGGACGATGAGGTGCGCCTGCTGCGTCATGCCCGTGCCCAGCTCGCCCCGGAGGGGCAGTCTCAGGGTCTCGGAGGCGGTGGCCGCCACGTCCTCAACGCGGTCAACACGCTTCTGTCCCTGCCCGGGGTGCGGACCTTGGGTGGCTGGGCCAGCGCCGAGCTGATGGTCGGCCATCTACGCCAGGTGGCCCGCTATCTACGCCGCGCGGAGCATGACGAAGAAGGCCTGACGCTCGACGCCCGGATCCGACGGCGCGTAGAGCAGGAGCTCGACCCCGACGGGCCCACGATCGTCGTTTGCCACTCACTCGGCACTGTCGTCTCCGTGGAGACCCTGCATACGTTCCAGGGCCGTATACCGCTGCTGGTCACGCTCGGTTCGCCGATGGGCATGCGTACGGCGGTGCAACCGAAGATGCGTCCGCAACCGCTCCGGGTACCCGGCTCGGTGGACCGCTGGCTCAACTTCTGGGACCGGGACGACTTCATCGCCGGGCGGCCGAGGCTGGAGAAGTTCGTGCGTCCCAGCGACCGCTCCGTGCTTCCAGTCAGCGCACGGGTCGACTCGGATGGTGTGTGGGTGCACCCCGCCGCCAAATATCTCGCGCAGCCGGCTGTCGCCGGTCCAGTGGTCGAGGCGATCGAGGCAGCAACGGGCGGATGACCGTGCCGACTCCTCCCCGCCATTGTCTGGTCATCGCTCCCCAATGCGCCGAACTCGGTCTGCTCGAGGGGCTGGAGGGCCTGGCACACTCCTTGTACGGATTGCTCACCGACCACTGGACAGGAGCCTGTGCCGGCGCCCCCGCTGCCGGGTCCGCGGTGCTCAGCGGATCTTCCGTCTGCCAGGCGCAGATCGAGGCCGCGATCCGCGACGCCGCGCGGCGGGCGGGGGAAGCGGGAGCGGTCCTGGTGCTGGCGCTGCTGGGGCATGGCATCACACCGGGCCAGAACCCGACGCTCTATCTGATGGCGGGTGACTCGCGGGCCGATGTGATCGCGACTGCGGTGAACGTCGGCCGGCTGTTGACCGAGGTCCTGGAGACGCCGGGTCTTCCCGGCGTGCTCGCGCTCGTCGACACCTGCCGTGCCGGTGGCGCCACCCCGGACCTCAAAGCAGTGGACGCCGGAGTGCAACAGGGCGCGACGCGGCTGTCCTTGCTGATGTCTGTCGGGGCCAGGCAGGACGCGCACGGGCTGGCGTTCACGCGCGGCCTCGTGCAGGTGCTCACGCAGGGTGTCAGCGGGGCAGGAGAGTTCCTGCGGCCCTCGTCGGTCCTCGATGCGGTGAGGACCGCCGCCCCGGGACAGGACGCCCGACTCGTGGAGTATGACGGCGCGTTGTTCGGCGAGCGCCTGTGGCTGGCGCGCAACGCGTTGCGTCACGACCGGTGCGGGTCGGTGCTCGGGCCGACGGGGACCGAAGAGCTGGACCGGGCGCTGCAACCGCTGGGCGGTGCGGAGCTGCTGACCGGGTCCGTCACCGGCCCGGACGTACTGGAGCGGCTGCGCGGCACTCTGCGTGCTACCTCTTCCGCCTGCCCCTCGGAGCAATCGTGGGCCCTGCGCGTCCTGGACGGTCTGCTGGACTGCCTGCGGACGATCGAATTGCTCATGTCCTGGCCCGGCCGGCCACTGACATCCGAACGTCTCCGGCGCGCGACGGCCGTGGGGAGCGGCCGGTCCGGCACACCGCTGCCCGACACTGCCGGCACCGAGCTGTTGCGGGACGCCGTGGAATACCTGCGAATGCGTGCCCCACGGGTCGGGGAGACGGGCACAACTCCCTTGGCAAGGTTTGTCGCCGCGCTGGCTGCCGAGGACCAGCTTGCCCGGGACGATGCGCGGCTCACCGCCTGGGCGCACTCCGTCCGCGCGGCCGTCGAACTCAGCGACGCTTTCGACGCACAGCGACAGCAGCACACCAGATCGAGGCTGCGCCTGGTCGTCAGCCTGCACTCTGCCGTCGCCGACGACTGGCCCGAGACACTGGAGACGTGGCTGCTGGACCGCGGAGAGGTTCATGCGCACCAGTCGTTCGACTGCTCCCCGGACCAGGCCGGAGTCGAACAGCGACTGGCCGGAGCGCTGAGGTGGGCGTCCCGGCGGGCCAAGGAGGTGGGCGCCCCACTGCAACGGGTCGAGATCGCGGCCTCCGCCGCATTGCTGCTGCGGTGGCGGCCGGAGGAGATTGATTTTGGGGAGCGGCTGGGAGTCGCACACGACGTCGTACTGCGCTGGAGCGAGCGTCTGTGCCCGCCGGACCGCTTGTGGTGGATCAACGATCGTGCTCGGGAGAGGCTCGAGGCGATGAGCGAAGGCGGCACCGGCGCGCCTGTGGACTGGCTCGGCGAGCCCGAGACCGTTCGGACCCAGGAGCTCAGTGAGCGGCTGCGGCACGGTGCGTACCAGCGGGCGGTCGCTCTCGGGCACCGGCCGCCGCGGTTCGAACAGGTGATGGAGGTACTGCTGGCGCATGCCCCGATCGTCCTGTGGCCGGGCGGCGACCGCGGTGTGCCGGACAGGTACCGCAACAGCCTGGACAGGTTCTGGCATTTGCTGCCCACCGAGTTCAGTGAGGCCTACCGGCGCAGCTGGGGACCGAAGCCACCGGCACAGGCCGATGGCCGGGAGCATCTGGCGGAGCTGAGATCGGTATGGCACGACCCGGAATGGCTCGACTTCTGCGACTGGTTCGAGCAGTGCGCAATGGATGGGGAGAACTTCGCATGACCTGGCAGCCCTACTACCAAGGGGACGGTGTTCCTCGTGATGTCGATCTCGGAAAACCACCGCCGTGGCGCAGTTTCCCCCGTCAGACCCTGCACAAGGAATTCGAGCCGCCGCCGGGTCTGATCAAGGCGGTCAACGCCGCGCTGGCGCTGCGTCGGCCGCTGCTGGTGACCGGCTCGGCGGGCTCTGGAAAGTCCACGGTGATCGAGCAGGTTGCGGCCGAGTTGAAACTGGGTGACGTGCTTCGCTGGCACATCACCTCCCGCAGCACGCTGACCGAGGCGCTGTACCGGTACGACGCCCTGGGCCGCATCCATGCGCAGCGGCTGGACGGGCCCACGGGGGGCGACGACATCGCGCCGTTCCTGCAGATGGGACCGCTGGGGACGGCGCTGCTGCCGACGGAGCGTCCCCGTGCGTTGCTGATCGACGAGATCGACAAGAGCGATCTGGATCTGCCGAGCGACCTGCTCGATGTGTTGGAACGTGGCGAGTTCGAGATTCCCGAACTCGCCCGGTACAAGAGCGAGACCGTCCACGTGCGCCAATGGAACGGCGACGAGCGACGTCCGGTGACCCGCGGTCGGGTGCAGTGCGACGTGTTCCCGTTCATCGTGATGACCAGCAATGGTGAACGGGACTTTCCGGCCGCCTTTCTGCGGCGTTGCATCCGCTACACGATGCCGAAGCCGACGATCGACGCGCTGCGCCGGATCGTCGACTCGCATCTGCGGACTGCCAACGATGGCTCCGGCGAGATCGATGCGTTGATTGCTGGTTTCGTTGACCGGATCTCGGCAGGGGAGAGCCTGGCGATCGACCAGTTGCTCAACGCCGTTCATCTGCTGACCGGCGGCGGAGCCCCTGCCGGAGAGGACGAGCGGGAGGTCATGGACCTCGTGCTGCGCGAGCTGTCCCGTGCCTGAGGAGCTGCTGGAGCGAGCGGTGGCCGCCCTGAAGGCCGCGGTCCCGGAGATGGATGGCACCGCGTTGGCAGAGGCGCTGTGGCTCGCCTCGAGGATGGCGAGCGACGACCGGACCGGTGAGGCGTCCGAAGCACCGCTCGTGCCACCGGAGCCGCCGGCCACACCTGAGCCTGCTCCCCAGCCTGCGGCGGAGACCGCGTCGCCGCCTGCTGAGACCAGGGCGGAGACCGGCACGCGTGCGCTGCACGAGCGCCTGGCGGGGGGAGCCTCGCGGATTCGGGGTGATGCGGTGGCTGTGCCCCGGGCCGCGGGTCTTCCGCTGTCTCTGGAGGTGACCCGAGCACTGCGGCCGTGGAAGCGACCGTGGCGTCAGGGCCGCCGACATGCGCTGGACATCGAAGCCACCGTGGAAGGCTATGCGCGCAGCGGAGAGCTCATCCCTGCGTTCACCGCGGCCCCGGAGCGGTGGTTCGATCTGGTGCTCATCGTGGACCGTTCCCCCGCGATGCAGGTGTGGCAGGAGACCATTGCCGACTTCACGGCTGTACTGGATCGGCTGGGGGCGTTCCGTACACTTCAGGTGCGCGATCTCACTGTGGACCGCGGCCTGGAACTGCGGGATCCGCAGGGCAGGCTGACGGGGCCCGGAGAGTTGCGGGCGCCGGGTGGTCGTCGTCTGGTAGTCGTCGTGTCCGATTGTGCCGCTCCGGGGTGGCGCGGGCCTGCGGTCTGGCGGCAGCTACGGGAGTGGTCCGTGACGACGCCGGTCGCGCTGCTGAATCCGCTGCCGACGAAGCTCTGGCGCAGGACCGGCCTGGATCTGCCGACGGTACGGGTTTTTCCCCGTTCGCCCGGCTCGGGGAACTCGAATCTGACGTTCGACACACCGCCGTTGCTGCCGGTTGATCGGGAAAGCGTGGGTGGCGAGTGGTATCCGATTCCCGTGCTGTCGCTGTCCCCCCACTCTCTGGACCGCTGGTCACGCGCGGTGATGCGGGCGGCGCCGGAAGGGTGTGGCGCTGTGCTGGTTCCGCCGAGCGGGCGGACCAGTGGCCGGTTGCGGCGGCCTTCCCGTTCCTCGGGAGCCGACGCACGCGTCGAGGCCTTCCTCAGGACGGCCACGCCCGCTGCTGCGCGACTCGCTGTGCTGTGCTCGGCCTTCGACCGGCTCGGCATGCGCCTGTTGCGTCTCATCCGCCAGGAGCTGGTGCCGGAAGCCACGACAGCCGATGTCGCCGAACTCCTCACCAGCGGACTCTTCTCGCTCGGTACCGACGCGGGAGGCACGGTCGAGCTGGACTTGGCCGAGGCCGTACAGGGTCGGCTGCGGCACGAACTGGCGGAGCACGAGCTGTGGCGGATCAACAGAGCGATCAGCCGCCATGTGTCCTCGCGGGGGGACGGAGGGGGGCAGCTGCCCTCGGTGGCGTATGCCCCGGAGAGCACGGCCGAGCTGCTGGCGGAGCGTCAGGCGTTCGGGCAGGCGTCCCGCAGGACGCTGGAATTGCTGGGGCTGGCTGCGAACGAGGCCTCGACGCTTCAGCCGGCTGAGGCAGGGAGGGGCGTTCCCGCGCAACTCCCCGCGGCTGTCCCTCTCTTGGTGGGGCGGGAGCGGTCGCACAGGGAACTGGTGCGGTTCCTCACGTCGCCGGGCTCACCCGTGGTGTCGGTGGCGGCACGTGGCGGGCAAGCAGGGGCAGGGAAAACCACGTTGGCGGTGCATACCGCCCACGCGCTGGCGGAGCACTTTCCGGACGGCCGGCTCTTCGTGGATCTGCGGGGGGCCAGTGCCCGGCCGCTTGCACCATCGTCCGTGCTGGCAGGCTTCCTGCGGGCGCTGGGCGTTCCGCCGGAATCCATTCCGGCGAGCGGGGGCGAGCGGTCGGAGCTCTACCGTGCCACCGTCGCCGGCCGACGTTTGCTGATTCTTTTGGACAACGCCCACGACGCACACCAAGTCCGTCCGTTGTTGCCGGATTCTGATGGCTGTGCAGTGCTCATCACCAGCAGGAATGCACTGACGCGCGTCCAGACCCATGCGCTGCAATTGGGCCCGCTGGATGACGCCGACGGGGTGGAACTGCTGCGGTACGTGGCAGGGAGAGCGGGGACCCTCCTCGCGCCCGACGAGGCTCTGGAGCTGGTCCGAGGCTGTGACGGATGGCCGCTCCCCATTGCCCTGATCGCCAAGTGGATCGCTCTGGGAGACACGCCTCCGGGGAACCGGATAGCGCTGCGATTGCGAGGCAAGGACCCGGAGATCTCGGCGTTGGACACCGTCCTCCAACTCTGTTTCAGCCGTTTGGAGCCCGGCCTCCACTCGGACCTGCTCCTTCTCGCCCAGCCCGATGCCGGATACCTCACCATCCAGGAGATCACGGCGCTCCTGGGCACCAGCGCCGACGCGGCCGTCGGATCGGTGGAGGTGCTGGTCAGGCGTGGTCTGCTGGAGCACCCGGATGTGGGTCGGAGCCACTTTGGATTTCATGACGCGGTGCGTCGCTTCGCACGTGTGCAGGCCACGGCACAAGTGCGGTCGGACGCCATGGCACGGCTCCTCGACCACTACAGCAGGGCCGCCGTGAGTGCCTATGCTGCTGCCCGCCCGGGTGACCGGCTCGCCCAGCGGCTGGGGCTGAGCGCATCCGAGTCCGTCGGACCGCCCGGCACGGACATGGAAGGGCTCCTGGAGCAGTCCCCGAATCTGCTGTTCGAGCTGGCGTCAGAGCACGGGCATCCTCAGGACAACATCACCCGGGCCGGCGTGCTTCTGCTTCTCAGGGACCTTGCCGGATCTCCTCAGCACGCGTCGCAGTACCGCGAAGCGACCCGAGCCGTCATCGAGTCGGCCACCGCGGCATACGCGACATTGAGCCTGGCCCGCGCCCGCGTGGCTCTCGCCCACAGTCACTTCGCCGCCGGGCTTTTGGACGAGGCGGAGCGGGAGTTGGCAGACGCGCCGTATGACGTGTTGCCGGACCACGCGACCCTGGGCCTCGTCGAGCAGCTGCGGGGGGACCTCGCCCAGCAACGAGGTGCAGCGGATTCCGCGATGGAGCACTTCTCACGGGCTCGCTCCATTGCCCGGGAAGAATCAGACCTCTTCGCGGAGGCTTCGGCACTCCACAGCCTCGCGCTGCTTCAACTGGAGGCCCGGTCAGTCAACGATGCGATCGGCACGGCCGAGCGCGCCCTCGTGATGTGCCAAGAACTGGGCGCGTCATCGATGGCCGCCCGCCTGCACCACCTGATCGGCAAGGCGTGGCACGACCTCGGGGACCACCAGCGGGCAGCCGAGAGCCGCGAGAATTCCCTGCGGTTGTCCCAAGCTACCGGCAGCCGGGGCCGGCAGGGCTTGACTCTGCCGCGGAGGGCAGAGAGCACGCGGGCTGCGAGCAGCGCCGTGCAGCCACGCGACGCTGCCCGGGAAGGTCGTGACCTGACCGACGCGAACGGTCCAACAGGCCGCCGCCGGCCCGTACTTGGCCATGCCATTGCTGCATTGAGCCAGGGGGGCGGTACCCCCCGGGAACAGTTCGTGCTGCTGGACGAGCAGCGAGTGGCGTACGAGTCGGTGCGCGACGCGGTCCGTCAGGCGCGACGCGCGGATGGCAAGGAAGTGGTCGTGGTCACCGGTGGCCCGGGGTCAGGGAAGAGCGTGATCGCGCTCTCCTTGCTCGGTGACCTCTATCGGCAGGGAATCCCGGTGCTGCATGCGACCGGGTCCCGTGCTGTGACCACGACGATGCGCACGGTGGCCGGCGCCCACAAACGGGAAGTCCGAAACCTCTTCAGGTACTTCAACGGCTTCGCGTCCGCCGAGAGCAACGGCCTGGATGTACTCATCTGCGACGAGGCGCATGGGATCCGCGAGAGTTCCGTAACTCGCTTTACCCCGGCTTCGCAGCGGACCGGCAAGAGGCAGATCGACGAGCTGATCGACGCAGCAAGGGTCCCGGTCTTCCTGCTCGATGAGCACCAACTCGTCCGGCCGGGCGAGGTAGGGACAGTCGAGAACATCAGGGCGGCTGCGGCGGCCAAGGGGCTGAAGTCCCGGATGGTGTCGCTGGACGGCCAGTTCCGCTGCGGCAGCAGCGAGGCATACCTGCGGTGGGTGGCACGGCTGCTCGGGCTGGAGGGCGACGGGCCCGTGGAGTGGGAGCCGGACGGCAAGATGCAGCTGGCCGTGGCGGATTCGCCGTGGGAGCTGGAGGCGTACCTGGAGGGTTGCCGTGCTCAGGGATACGCAGCCCGGATGACCGCCGGGTTCTGCTGGAGGTGGACAACAACGATCGAGTCCGGGGATTTGCTCCCGCTCGACGTGCGGATCGGCGAGTGGGCGCGCCCCTGGAATGTCTCCGGGGACCGTAGGGTGGCCGGTGCTCCGCCGGGAGCGCTGTGGGCGACCGACCCGGCGGGCTTCGGCCAGGTGGGCACTGTGTATGCGGCACAGGGTTTCGAGTATGACTGGGGCGGCGTGATCATCGGTCCTGATCTGGTGTGGCGTGGCGAAAAGTGGGTCACGGACCGTAGGGCTTCGAAGGACCCGGTGTTCACCAGGGCCACGGCGGACGCGGAAGTGGACCGGTTCATTCGGAACAGGTACAAGGTGCTGTTGACGCGCGGCATGGTCGGCACAGTCATCTACTCGACGGATGCCGAGACGCGCGCGAAACTGCATGAGTTGGCGGGCGGGGCCGGGACGCCGCGGCCTGCGCAAGAGGCCCACCACAGGTGATCGCCTTCTCTGATGTCCTGGCCCCTGATTCGTCTTTGGATGCTCGGGCACCCCGGCCTCTTGCCTCCCCACGTGCCGGCACGGCCGCTCACAACTGCTGTTGTGCGGCGCCGGGCGGGAGATGGCAGGGCAGGTTCACCCGCAGCACCATGTGCTGTGCGGAGTCGACCGCGGTCTCCGCGGAGACCGCGTATGCCGTGCGGTCGTTCGTCATGTCCCGCAGAACCGCCGGCTTGGCCACGAGAGGGTCGGCGGCGTGCGCGGCGGTCGCAGCTCCGAGGGCTTGACGTTCACGGGTTCCGGCACCGTCGGCTCAACTTCGGCTAGGGGAAGTGGCGGCCGGGCCTGTTCGGCTCAAGGGTTTGAGGTGGGTGCAATGGCGTGTTGGGGGGCGGGGGCGGGGCCGTCATGGTTTCGGGCATCTCGGGTTCGTGCAGGGTGCGCAGCAGCAGCCATCCCAGGGCGGGGAAGGCGATGAGCGGGGTGAGTGCGGTCTGGAGGGAGGTGGCGTCGGCGGCGGCGCCGATGAGGGGGCTCGCGAGGCCGCCGACGCTGACGGTCAGGCCCAGGGTGACGCCGCCGGCGGTGCCGACGTGGCGGGGCAGATAGTCCTGGCCGAGGGTCACGTGCAGGGAGAAGGGCACGTACAGGCCGGCCGAGGTCAGGGCGGTGAACAGGTACAGGAGCGGGCCGGGGACCAGGACCGTGCCGGCGACGGCGGGAAGGGTCAGGGCGTAGGACCAGCGCACCACCGCGATACGGCCGTAGCGGGTGGCGAGCCGTCCTCCGGCGACGGTGCCGACCGCGCCGCCCAGGTAGAGCACGAACAGGGCCGCGGTGCCCGCGACGTCGCCGCCTCCGGTGCGCTGGCGGGCGTACAGGGAGATGAAGGCGCTCAGCCCGACGAAGACGATCGAGCGGCACACGATGGCTCCGGACATCGTGAGGAAGGCCCGCCAGTCGTCCTTGCCCGCCCGACGGGCCGCGGCCGACGCGGTGGCTGCGGCCGTGACGGTGCCGTTGACGGTCCGCAGCGCGGCCCCACACAGGGCGGCGCCGGCCAGGGCCGGGACGACCAGCAGCGGGGAGGCGCGCAGGCCGCCGGTGGCGATGACGGCGGAGACCATCAGCGGGGCGGCCGCGAAGCCGATGTTGCCGCCGAGGGAGAACAGGCCCATGGCGTTGTGGCTGCCGCGGCTTGCGATCCGGGCGATCCGGGCGGCCTCGGGGTGGTAGGCGGCCACTCCGATCCCGGAGACGGCGACGACGGCCAGGGTCAGCGCATAGGAACCGCTGAGGCCGCTGAGCGCGACGCCGACGCCTCCCGCCAGGGTGCTCACCGGCAGCAGCCAGGGCATGGGCCATCTATCGGTGAGTGCGCCGAACAGCGGCTGCGCCACCGAGGAGAGCAGGGACGCGGCGAGCACGATGCCGGAGGCCGCGGCGTAGGTATAGGCCCGCTCGGTGAGGAAGAACGGCACGAGGGCGGCCACGGCGCCCTGGTAGATGTCCACGCAGGCGTGTCCCAGGGACAGCAGCCTGATGGATTTTCCGGTGGACGGAGCTGGGGGCTGGTTGGTTGACACCCCTCGATCGTCAAGGCCTGCCGGATGTCTCGCTTCCGATAAAGTGCCAAGGTATGCCGAATATCCGCCACACCCCTGCCGCGCCGACCCACACGCTGGCCCTGGCGGCCGGCGAACGCATCGAGGCCCACCGTCATGACAACCACCAGATCGTCTATGCGGGCTCCGGTGTTCTGGCCGTCACCACCGATGCCGGAACGTGGTTCGCCCCCGGTACCCGCGCCATCTGGGTCCCCGCCGGAACCGTCCACGCCCACCGCGCTTACGGCCACCTCGACCTGCACACCCTCGGGCTGCCCGTCGGCGACAACCCCCTGCGGCTGGACGCGCCCACCGTCCTGGCCGTCAGTTCCCTCCTGCGCGAGCTGATCCTCGCCTACACCCGCGACCCCGCCGACGACAGCCCCGAACGCCACCGCCTGCGCGCGGTCCTGCTCGACCAGCTCCGCGCCTCGCCTCAACAGCCCGTGCAGCTGCCCGCGCCCACCGATCCGCGCCTGGCCGCCGCCTGCGCCCTCCTGCACGACAACCCCGCCGACCCCCGCACCCTCGCCGAGCTCGGCGCCCACACACATACCGGGGAGCGCACCCTCAGCCGCCTCTTTCGCTCCGAACTCGGTATGACCTTCCCCCAGTGGCGCACCCAACTGCGCCTCTACCACGCCCTGAAGATGCTGGCCGACGGCACTCCCGTCACCACCGTCGCCCACCGCTGCGGATGGTCCTCCACCAGCGCCTTCATCGACGTCTTCCGCCGCGCCTACGGATACACCCCCGGCGCCCACAACCGCCGCGGGTAGCGGTGCGGGTGGCCGTGACGCCGCTCCCCGCGGAACGGCGGGCCACGTCCGCGTCGCGCACCCCGGAGCCGCCCGGGGAGAGCACGCACGGCCCGACGGACCTCGTCACTCAACTCCTGGTTAAGCCGGGTGATCCCTACTGTCCGTAAGTGGACTGGTGCACCGTGTTCCCTCCGTGACAGGATGAGGGCGGCGATTCAGGGGCCTTAACTGTTCGTTGGGGTCGATCGATGGGGGACGGTGGGCATGGGCGTGGGGGGCGACGGCCGGTCCGAGGGGACGGGCAGCACGCTCGCGGAGCGGCTCAACCATCTCTTCGCGAACATGCATCCGCCCGGGGCGCCGTACACCAACGCCTCTGTGGCCGACGAGATCAGCGCCGGGGACGAGGAGTACGGCGGGGTCAAGGTCACCGAGCAGTATCTGTCGATGCTGCGCAACGGCAGGCGTACGAATCCCAGCCCGGAACTGCTGCGCGCGCTGGCCAAGTTCTTTGCCGTACCGGGTGGTTATCTGCTGGGGGACCTCTCGCAGCCGCAGGCCGAGCGGGTGGAGGAAGAGGTCCGCTTCCTCGCCGCCATGCGGGACCAGCGGGTGCGTGCCATCGCGCTGCGCTCCGTCGGGCTGCCGCCGGAGGTGCAGGACAGTCTGACGACGATCATCTCCCAGTTCCGGCAGCAGATGAATCTGCCGGCCGACCCGCCGGAGCCGGGCGGTGACCGGAGTGAGTGACCTGATGCGGACCGCTGAGCGCGGCCAGATTTTCGCTTCCTGGCAGCGGGCCGGACACGAGGACGGGACGAGCATGCGAGTGGGGCAGATACGCAGGCGGTGCAAGCGGCTCATCAAGGAGCTGGCGCTGCCCGCCGCAACCGATCTGCGCGGGATGTGCGACATCGTCGCCGCACGTGTGGCGCGGCCCGTCCATCTGGTGCCGATGAGCCTGGGCGGAGTGGTCTCGGGGATGACGGCCGTCACCGACGACGGCTACTGGGTCTTCTACGAGCTCAAGACCTCACCCTGGCACCAGGCCCACATCGTGCTGCACGAACTGAGCCATCTCCTGCTGGGGCACGGCCAGGACCCGGCGGTCACCGAGGACGCCCTGAAGCTGTGGACGCCCTCGGTCGATGTCGCCACGGCCATGCGGCGCATGGGCCTGACCATGGGCTTCGCCCGGCACCACGGCTATGACAACCTCGCCGAGCGGGAGACCGAAGTGCTCGGCACGCTGCTGATGGAGCGGGTGGCGCCGTCCGCGGCAGAGCGTGAACTCCCCCTGGAGGGACAGGCGGCCGAGCTGGCGGCGACGCTCGGGCCCGCGCTCCAGCACCTCCGGCGCCGGCAGGAGACGACGTCCGGCGACCACGGTTCCGACGGGGACGGTGCGGCCGCCGCGGAGGACGGGAGCCCGCGTGTTTGACATCATCTATCTGTCGTTCGGCGTCGCCGCCTGGGCGATCGTCGGGTACAAGTCCGTCGCCTGGTTCCGCGACCGCAGCAATGCGGACCTTGGGCTGGCCTGTGTGATGACCGGCGGCGTGGCCACGGTCTTCCTCTTCTCCGCGCCGAGCATCTACCGCGCCTTCGACCGGCTGACCGGCGTGGCCAACCTCGCCATGGTCTTCCTCTACTCCTCCGTCGTGGTGTTCGCCGCGGGTGCGCTGGTGTTGCTGCTGCGCTGGACGGCGGGCGAGGGCGCGGCCGCACGGGCCCGCGCGCGGGCCAGGGCGCGCGTCGCCGTCGGGGGAGTGGCCGCGCTGTGGGCCGTGGCGATCACCGGGTTCGTGGTCGGCAGACCGGATGCCGTCGAGCACCCCCGCGACTTCAGTACCGCCTACACCGACTCGCCCGGAGTCATGCTCTTCCTGGTGCTGTATTTGGCCATTTTCGGCATGAGTTCGGCGGCCCTGGGGACGCTGTGCCCGCGGCTCGCCGCCCGGCTCGGCACGACGTATCTGGCGCGCGGTCTGCGGCTGCTGGCCGCGGGGTGCTGGCTCGGCCTAGGCTACTGCGCCTGCAAGGTCATCGGCTTCGTCCTGTCCTGGACGGGCCACCCGGCGCTGTGGCTCTCCAACGGCGTGGCGCCGATGAGCGCCTCGGTCGCGGCGCTCATGGTCCTCGCCGGCTTCGCGCTGCCGGCGGCCGGCCCCCGGGTCGCCGCCTGGCGCCGGCTCCGCCGTCTCTCCCCGCTCTGGCGGACCGTCACCGCCCGCTCCCCGGAGGTCACGATGGAAGCCTCGGCATGGGCCGTACGGTGGCCGTTCGCCGATCTGGAGTGGCGGGCCAACCGGCAGATGGCCGAGATCCGGGACGTCCAGCGCGGCATCCGCCGCCATGTCGAGTCCGACGCCGTCGACATCGCCCGTGAGCGGGCCCGCGCGGTCGCCCTCGACGACCGGCAGCTGGCGGCCGTCGCGGAGGCCGCCGCGCTCCGCCGCGGCCTGGAAAACCGTGCGGTGGGTCATGTCCCTGTCCACGGCGCCGACAGCGTGGTGGTCTCCAGCGGCACCGCGCCGGCCGAACTCGCCGCGGAGTACGAACACTTGGCGCTGGTGGCGGACGTCTACCACTCACCGTTGATCGAGACCGTGCTCACCGAGCTGCGCCAGCGCAGCTCGATGGCGCGCGGCTGAGGCACCACACAAAGACGGGGTGGCCCGGCACGGGGGTCCGGGCCGCCCGACCTGAAAGGCGGCACCGGTCCCGGGGGACCGGTGCCGCTGTCGTCAGACGGCCGGTGCCGGACGGGACTTGGCCGGGGCCGCGGGAGGCGCCCCCTAAAGTCGGGATCATGCAGAACACCGCCGATACCGGCTCCGACGCCCCCATCGACGTGACGCCCCTCCTCGACGACCCGTACGCCGCCTGCGCCGCGCTGCGCGAGGCCGGTCCGGTGCACCGGATCACCGGCGCCGACGGGCACCCCGCCTGGCTCGTCACCCGCTACGACGACGTCCGTCGCGCCCTCGCCGACCCGCGGCTCTCCCTGGACAAGAAACATGCCGCGCCCGGCGGCTACCGCGGCTTCGCGCTGCCGCCCGCGCTGGACGCCAATCTGCTGAACATGGATCCACCGGACCACACACGCATCCGCCGCCTGGTGGTCAAGGCCTTCACCCCGGGCCGGGTCGAGACGCTGCGGGCGCCTGTAAGGAAGACCGCCGACGAGCTGCTGGACGCGATGGCGGGGCGGGGCCGTGCGGATCTGATGACTGCGTACGCGGGGCCGCTGCCGATGACCGTGATCTACGATCTGCTCGGCATCCCGCACAGCGACCGCCGCGACTTCCTGGCCTGGTCGAACGCGCTCATCACCCCGGATCCGAGCCGGCCGGAGCTGATGAAGGAGGCGATCGGGGCGATGCTGGAGTTCTACACCGGCCTGATCGCGGCCAAGCGTGCGGAGCCGGGCGACGATCTGCTCTCGGACCTGATCGCGGTACGCGACGACCAGGCCGGTGGCGAGGGCGACGGGGCGGGCGGCGAGCGGCTCACCGAGGACGAACTGACCTCGCTCGCCTTCCTCCTCCTCTTCGCCGGATACGAGAACTCCGTTCACCTCATCGGCAACGCCGTGCTCGGCCTGCTCGACCGTCCCGACCAGCTCCGCCAGGTGCAGCAGAATCCGGCCGAACTGCCGGCGGCCGTGGAGGAGTTCCTCCGCTTCGACGGCCCGTCCCCGGTGTCGATCCGTCGCTTCCCCAAGGAGGACCTGGAGATCGGCGGCGTACGGATCGCGGCCGGGGAGAGCGTGCTGCTGTCGATAGCGTCCGCGAACCGCGATCCGGCGCGCTTCTCCGATCCGGACACTTTCGACCGCGCCAGGGACCTCTCAGGGCACCTGGCGCTGGGCCACGGCATCCACTACTGCCTCGGCGCCTCGCTGGCCCGTATGGAGGCCGTCATCGCGCTCGACGCGCTCCTCGGCCGCTTCCCGGGGCTGCGACTGGACGTCCCGCGTGGTGATTTGCGGCACCGCAGGACGCTGCGATCGCGTGGCCTGATTTCGCTCCCCGTCGCTTGGTAAGCGGCAAACGAACAAGTTTTTGAGGCATAACCGTTCGCTCATGCGGTAGAAAGGTTCCTGAGACCCGCCCGGTGTGCATCCCCCGTCGCACCGGGCGGGTCCTTCTTTGCACCCGTTGCAGTTGCGACACGCCGGGTGTGCGGCACCCGGCGTGGTCCGTCTGGCTCAACTGTGCTGCGGGTTGCCGCGCCGCTTCTTAGCGTGACGGGCATGGCAATTGACGCGCGTGTGTCCAAGAAGGCAGCGGCGATGACGCTGATCGCCGTCGCCGGTGTGTCGCTGACGTCCATACCTGCCGCCGCCCACGACGCGACGGCCCGTCAGTCCGCCGCGGCCGGTGCCGGGGTGCAGGTCGCCAGCGCTCCCGGCATACCGAGGCTGCCCAGCGGTCTGAGCGCCCTGTCCTGGATGGTGGCCGACGCGGACACCGGCAGTGTGCTGGCCGCGAAGAGCCCGCACCGCAGGCTCGCCCCGGCCAGCACCCTCAAGACGCTGTTCGCGGTCACGGTCCTGCCGAAGTTCTCGGCGGGCACCGTACGCCAGGTCAGCTCCGCGGATCTGGCGGGCATCGGGGCCGGCAGCAGCCTCGTCGGTATCCAGCAGGGCCGCCGCTACACCGTCGCCGACCTGTGGCGCGGGGTCTTCCTCCGTTCCGGCAACGACGCGGTGCATGTGCTGGCCGCGATGAACGGCGGCTGGCGGACCACCACGCAGGAGATGCAGGAGACCGCCCGCAAACTCGGCGCACGCGACACCACCGTCAAGTCCCCGGACGGTTATGACGCACCCGGCCAGGTGTCCTCCGCCCACGACCTGACCGTCTTCGCCCGCGCCGGACTCGCCCACGACGACTTCGCCCGCTACTGCTCCACCACCCGCGCCACGTTCCCCGGCGCCGGCGGCACCGCCACCCGGATCGAGAACACCAACCGCCTGCTGGTGGGCTCGCACGGGCTGTCCCGCTACCCCGGCATGATCGGTGTGAAGAACGGCTACACCTCCAAGGCCGGCAACACCCTGATCGCCGCCGCCCGCCAGAACGGCCGCACTCTGCTGGTCACCGTCCTCAACCCGCAGTCGACCGAGTACAACGCCGTCTACAAGGAAGCCGCCTCGCTGCTGGACTGGGGCTTCGGCACCGCCGGCGACGCCCAGCCGGTGGGCACGCTGCACGCCGTACGCACCGCCTACGACGGTGGCGGCCAGTTCCGCCCGGTGGCCGCCCACGTCACCGGAGCCGAAGCACGCGGCGGCTCCCCCCGGCGCTCCACCCTCGTCCTGGGGGCGGGCGGCGCCGGCGTCGCGGCAATCGGGCTGGGTGCCCTGCTCGCCCGGTGGCGGCAGGCACGCGGACGCGGCGGGCAGAGGGGAGGCGCGGCGTAGGCACCCGGGCCGGTGGTCCCTACCGCCCCTGGTGCGTACGGGAGAGGCGGCCGGCTCCGCCCGTCCCGGCGGAGCCCGGCGTCATCCGTCGGCGGTCGGCCCGTCCCCGGCCTGGTCCCTGACCTTGTCCCCTGCCTTGTCCCCGGTCTGGTCCCCGGCTTTGTCCCCCGTGGCCCGCAGCCGGGGCGCGGTCTCCGCCGCCGGTACGGCCCCGGAGCCGGCCAGACGGCCGGTCAGCTCCCCGGCCCAGGCCGTCAGCCCCGCGATGTCGATCCCGTGCGGGGCGGCGTCCGCATACGGGGCGATGGCCGCCGCGCCCCGGTCGAGCAGCGCCGTACCGCCCACGGCATTGCCACGCGCCGCATGGGTGAGTCCCACGGCGAGCTGGGCGAGCCCCCGCCACAGCTCCCGCTCCGCCTCCGGCGCCGCCTTCCAGGCGTCCTCCAGCACCTCATGGGCGTGGAACGGCATCCCGCCGTCGAGCAGCCGCTGTGCTTCGGCCAGCGACTGGGCGGGCGTCCGGGGCACCCCCTCGGGCTGCCGGGCCACCCCTGGGGAGCCGTACGGCAGCGGCCGGCCGAGACCGTCGCGCGGACGGGCGTTGCGGGCCCGGCCCTCCTCGTCGCGGTCCCGGCGCGGGGCGGGCCGGCCGGCGGCAGGTGAGCGGGTGCCGCTCGGTGCTTCCCCGGCCGCGGTCTCCTCCGGCCCGGCGCCGCAGTGCTCGCAGACCGCACTGCGGGGCCGCTCGCGGATCCGGCCGCAGGCCTCGCACACCTGGTCCAGCCAGCAGGCCGGGTCGCCGCCCTCGTCGTGTGCGGGGGGCGCACCGGGCTCGCGGGAGGTGCCGGGCTCGTCGGGGGAGTGCTCCGCTTCGTTCACCCTTCGATTGTGCGCTGCGGGGGCGTCCCGCGTCGCCGGAGGGGTGCATGCCTCTGTATGGGGGCATTTCCCCGTCCGTGGGGCTCCAGGCCCACGGCTCCGCGGGCCACGGCTCCGCAGGTCCGCTGCGCCCGGGGACGCGCGCGGCCGGTGACCCACGTGGCCGGTGCTCCCGGGGCAGTCCGAGTCGACCGGGTCAGTCCGAGTCGACCTCGTAGAAGCAGAAGTGATCTTTGATCCGCGCCAAGTCGGGACGCGGTTCGGGGTAGGCCCACGCGATGTCCTCCGGCCCGCCGGGAAGCGACCAGTAGGAGGCCGTGCCCTTGAAGGGGCAGACGCTGTGGGTCTCGGACGGTGTCAGCAGATCGGTGCGTACGTCCTCGGGCGGGAGGTAGTAGCGCACGGGGTAGCCGGTCTCGTGGAGGAGGAGCGGGCGGTGGGTGTCGGCCACCAGCCGGCCGTCGATCGTGACGCGGATGTGCTCGGTGCCCTGCTCGACCTCGATGTGATGGCCCTTGGTGGCGGTCATGGTGGCTTCCCCTCGGTGAGTCTCGGTGAGTGGGTGAAGATCCTCGTTCCTTCCAGGATGGCACCGGGGCGACGCGTCCGCCCCGGCCGGCGCGAGGCACGGCCGGGAGCCGGTGCGGGGCCACCCGGCCGTGCCTTCCGCCGCCCTCACGTGTGACTACACCGCACGGATCCCCTGGCCCGCCCACTCGGGCGCCGGAGCGAGCACGCCCGCGAAGTACGCGCGGCTCGCGTCGGGCAGGGGTGCCGCGCGCCCGGCCGACTGGTCGACATGCAGGGTGAACAGCTCCTCGGTGGCCACCGGTGCGCCGGACGGTGCGCCGACGAACATCTCGTGCAGGAGGCGCAGTTTCTTGCCGTCGACGCCCAACACGGTCGTACGGACGGTGAGTTCGCTGCCGCGCGCGACCTCGTGCAGATAGCGGACGTGGGCCTCGACCGTGTACAGGGAGCAGCCGGTGCGGGCGCGGTAGGCCGCGTCGAGGCCGGCCGCGTCCATCAGGGCGTCGGTGGCGAAGCCGAAGATCAGGACGTAGTAGGCCTCGCTGAGATGCCCGTTGTAGTCGATCCAGTCGTCCCGGACGGTCTGGTGGAAGAGGGGAAGGCCCCCCGGCGGGTGAGCGGTCATCGGCGGGCGCTCCCCAGCCGGCCGGTGGCGCGGAGGACGTCGATGACGCCCTGGTCGCGTTCGGCGACCAGATCCGCGTACGTACGGTCGCCCGCGGCGTCCGCGCAGCCGTCGACCATGGCGTCGCGCAGCTCACGGTCCAGCTCGGGCGCCGCCAGCCGGGTCCACGGCGACTTCAGGGACGGGCCGAAGTGGTCGAGCATATGGGCCATACCGCCCTCGCCGCCGGCCAGCGCGAAGGTCAGGCAGGGGCCCATGAAGGCCCAGCGCAGGCCGGGCCCCTCGGTGATCGAGGCGTCGATGTCCTCGACCGAGGCCTCGCCGTTCGCGACCATGTGCAGCGCCTCGCGCCAGAGGGCCTCCTGGAGGCGGTTGGCGATGAAGCCGGGCAGCTCGCGGTCCATGGTGATCACGGACTTGCCCGCGACGTCGTAGAAGCGCGAGGCCCAGGTGACGGCCTCGCGGTCCGTCTTCTCACCGCCGACGACCTCGACCAGCGGGATGAGGTACGGCGGGTTGAAGGGATGGCCGACGACCAGACGGCCGGCGTCCTCGGCAGCCGTCTGCATATCGGTCATCGGGTAGCCGGAGGTGGAGGAGGCGATGACCACGCCCGGACGGGTCGCGACGGCGAGCTCGGCGAGCAGTGAGCGCTTCAACTCCAGCTTCTCGGGGGCGCTTTCCTGGACGAAGTCGGCATCGGCAACAGCCTCGGCGAGGGTGGCGGCGACCGTCAGCCGGTCCTGCGAGGCGCCGTCGGCCAGGCCTATCTGTTCCAGTGCGGGCCAGGCGGCGGCCACCAGTCGGCGGAGCTTCTCCTCGGCGTCGGCGGCCGGGTCCCAGGCGGTGACGTCGTAGCCGCGGGCGAGGAAGTGGGCGGCCCAGCCGCCGCCGATCACTCCGGCGCCGATACAGGCGATGCGGCGTACGTCCTCGGGGGCACAGGGGGCAGGGGTGGTTTCCGGCATGGGTGAGCGGCTCCTGGTGGAAGGGGAGGCAAGGGCGAGAGCGGGGGAGCGGATGCGGGGGTCAGCCGCGCGGCTTCAGGCCCAGCCGGGCCCGTGCCTGGTCGGGGGTGGCGACCGTGGCACCGAGCAACTCGGTGATCTGCACGGCGCGTTCGACGAGCCCGCCGTTGGTGGCCTTGACGCCCTTGCTGAGGTAGAGGTTGTCCTCCAGGCCGACCCGCACATTGCCGCCGAGGAGGATCGACTGGGCGACCCACGGCATCTGCATACGGCCGAGCGCGAAGCTCGCCCACTGGGCGCCCTCGGGCAGCATGTTCACCATCGACTGGAGGACGCCCGGGTCGGCGGGCGCGCCCCACGGGATGCCCATGCACAGCTGGAAGACCGTCGGATCGTCCAGCAGCCCCTCGGCCAGCAGCTGCTTGGCGAACCACAGCTGGCCGGTGTCGAAGATCTCCAACTCGGGCCGTACCCCGAGCTCCTGGATGCGCTTGGCGCCCACCCGCAGCATGTCGGGGGTGGAGACATAGAGGTTGGAGCCGTCGCCGAAGTTGAGGGAACCGCAGTCCAGGGTGCAGATGTCGGGCAGCAGTTCCTCGACGTGCGGGAGGCGCTCCAGGCCGCTCACCAGGTCCGTGCCCGGCAGGTGCCGGAGCGGCTCGTCGGGGTCGATCACCAGGTCGCCGCCCATACCGGCGGTGAGGTTGATGACGACGTCCGTGCCGGTCTGCCTGATGCGGTCCACGACCTCGGCGTACAGCCGCGGATCGCGCGAGGGGTCGCCGGTCCCGGGATCGCGTACGTGGATGTGCACGACCGCGGCGCCCGCGGACGCCGCCTCGACGGCGGACGCGGCGATCTGCTCGGGCGTCACGGGGACGTGCGGGGAGCGGCGGACGGTGTCGCCGGCGCCGGTGAGCGCACAGGTGACGATGACCTCGTTGTTCACGGGGATCCCTTCGGTGGGGTGTGGTGCCTCGGGGCTCGGTGCGAGGGAGGCGGCGCGAGGGAGGCGGTGGGGAGCGGCGGCCTCAGCCGGCGGGGGTGGCGGTGAGTTCGCTCTCCACGAAGGCCAGCAGTGCGGAGTGCATCGTGTCCGGGCCGGTGCTGTCCGGCGCGGTGGCGAGCACCTGTGTGGCCAGGCCGTCGATCAGGGCGGTCAGCCGCAGCGCGGCGAACTCCGGATCGACGGCGCGAAAGACGCCCTGGTCGACACCGCGGCGTACGACATCGGCGACGGTGGTGCGCCACTGCCGGTAGTAGTGCTCGTGCAGCCGCCCCACGGCGGTGGAGCGGGCGGCCTGGGCCCACAGGTCGAGCCAGACCAGCCACTGGCGGCGCTGCTGCTCGGTGCGCGGGGTCTGTAGGGCGATCAGATGCAGCAGCTCGGCTCGGGCATCGGGCGCCGCGGCCAGGCCCGCGGCGCGGCGTTCGGTGTCCTCGTCCATGCACCAGCGCACGGCCGCTTCCAGCAGCTCGTCGCGCCCGGGGAAGTGGTAGTGCACGGCCGCGGGGCTGGTACCGCAGGCGGCTGCGATATCGGCGACCCGTACGCCGTGGAAGCCGTGCTCGGCGATCAGCCGGACGGTTTCCCGCACGATCTGGAGCGGCCGGCCGCCCTCGGGGACGGCCGCCGGCTCGCGGTCGGGCGGCGTGGCGGGCCGCTCGGGGGCGCCGAGCAGCCAGCCCGTGTCGACCTCGCCGATATCGGCGATACGGACGATCTCGGCCAGGGTGAAGCGCCGGGTGCCCCCCAGTGACCGGGACAGTTTCGAGGGGTCCATCACGATCCGGCGGGCGAACTCGCGGTGGCTGCAGCCGAGCCGCTCGATCACCTGGCGGACACGGACCGTCACATCTCCGGCGTCGTCGGTGATCCGGGCTCCGGTGGCGTCCTTCATGGTCCCGGACCGTAACAGCGCGTTGAGAACATCGCAACGGGCCGGCCAGGGAAGAAGTGATGCAGAGGCCTGTCCTCGTGGGATGGGCAGGGGTGTGTGGTGAGGATGCTGATGAGCGAGTCAGTATTGCGGCGGAGGGTGCCCGGGGCAGAGGGAGGAACGGGCTGGACACGCCGCAATCCGGGTGAATGTGGCAAAGTGACGGCATGGCTGACCGGGGAGCGAAGCGGCCCACCGTGTCGGTGCCGGACGACTGGCCCGCCCACCCGGACCTGACCCTGGCCCTCAACGGCATGGGCGGCTTCGACTGGGACCTCGACAGCGGGCTGATGCACATGGACCCGCCCGCCCTCGAGGTGTTCGACATGCTGCCGGACGAGTACGACGACCGTCCGGCCACGCTCGGGTGCCGCGTCCCGGCCCATGAGGCGGCCCGTCTGGACGCCCTGGTCGCGCGGGCGCTCAAGGACGGCAGCGACTCCTACGGCGCGTACTTCCGGGTGCGGCTGCGCGACGGCGAGCTGCGCTGGACCCACAGCCAGGGCAGCATCCGCCGGGACAGCACCGGCAGGCCCCGCCGCGTCATCGGTGTCGTCCGCGACGCCAGCCACGAATACACCCACGCGGCGGAGCGGCTCGCCGTCGATGAGGAGCGCCGCCGGCACACCAGCGTCGTCGAGCGCACCACCGCCGCCCTGGCACACGCCCGAACGGTCGGCGAAGTCATCGCCGTGCTCGCCGACGAGCAGGGGCTGAGCCGCCTCGGCGCGGAGAACGTGATCCTCGGGCTCGTCGAGGCGGGACGTATCCGGCTGATCTCCGAGGGCAAGGCGGGGAGTTTTGTACCGGATCTCGAGTACACGCGGGTGGGTGACGAGTTCCCGATGAGTGAGGTGGTCCGCACCCTCACTCCGCGTTATGTGGGCAGCCGCGCGGAATTCAAGCGCGACTACCCCCGGCTGTGGCCGGCCATCGAGCCGCTCAACGTCCACTCCGCCGCCTATCTGCCGCTGATCGCGCAGGGCCGTCCGATCGGTGTGATCGGCCTCTTCTTCGAGCGGGAGAGCGACTTCCGCGACCAGGAGCGCAATGTCCTGGTGGCGCTCGGCAGCAGCATCGCGCAGAGCCTGGCCCGCGCCATGCTCTACGACCAGGAACACGATCTCGCCGCGGGCCTCCAGCAGGCCATGCTGCCGCGCCGGATCCCCGGCGTCGCCGGTGCACAGATCGCCGTCCGCTACCGCTCCGCCCGGATGGGCCGGGACATCGGCGGCGACTGGTACGACGTGATCCCGCTGCCCGACGGCCGGGTCGCCGCCGTCATCGGCGACGTCCAGGGCCACGACACCCAGGCCGCGGCGCTCATGGGCCAGCTGCGGATCGTGCTGCGCGCCTACGCCTCCGAAGGACACGCCCCGGCCACCGTCATGGCCCGCGCCTCCGCCTTCCTCAACGAGCTCGACACCGACCGCTTCGCGACCTGTACCTACGTCGACGCGGACCTGAGCACCGGCGCGGCCCGGATCGTCCGGGCCGGCCATATCGACCCGCTGCTACGGCACGCCGAGGGCATCTGCCGCAGGCTGCCGGTGGCCGGCGGGCTGCCGCTCGGTATCTCCTCCGAATTCCGGCGGCTCGACTACCCGGTCACCACCGTCCTGCTCGCCCCCGGCGACACCCTGCTGCTGTGCACCGACGGCATCGTCGAACAGCCCGGCACCGACATCGACGACGGGATGCGGCAGTTGGCCCGCGAGGTCCGCCAGGGCCCCCAGGACGTCCAGCAACTCGCCGACCGGCTCTGCGAGTCGGCGGACGAGCGGACCGGCGAGGACGATATGGCGCTCCTGCTGCTGCGCCGCCTCGGTGCCCCGGAGCACGACATCGTCGGACGGTTCCGCCAGCACATCGCCCCCGCCGACCCCGAGGGCCTCTCCGCCGCCCGGCACATGATCCGGGCCGCGGTACGTGCCTGGGGCGCGGCGGAGCGGGCCGAGGAGATCGAGCTGGTCGCCGACGAGCTGATCACCAATGCGCTGCTGCACACCGACGGCGAGGCCGTCGTCAACATCCGTATGCCGCACAGCGTCGGACGGCTGCTGCGGCTGGAGGTCGAGGACCACTCCAGCAGCCTGCCGCGGCGCCGCGAACCGGGCGAGGCCGGCGTCTCCGGCCGCGGGCTGCTCCTCGTGGACCGCCTGGCCGATGTCTGGGGTGTGGAACCGCGCGGCAGCGGAAAGTGCGTATGGTGCGAGTTCAACTGCTCCTGACCGGAAGCGTCGAGCCGCACCGGCAAGGGCAATCAGCGGAACGGGCGCCGAGGCATCGGCACGGTCAGTGAGGACGGCTCTATGGGATCGCGGGCTGCACAACAGCGCCAGGAGGCCCGCCAGTTGGCGGCCCGCCTGTCGGCGGAAGGCGTCCGGAACGTGGCGCTGACCTGGGTGGACAATGCGGGCATCGCCCGCGTCAAGACCATCCCGGCCGAACGGCTCGCCGCCGCGGCGGAACGCGGAGTCGGGATGTCTCCCGTCTTCGACGTGTTCACCTCCGACGATGCCATCACGGCATCCGACCACCTCGGCGGGCCCGACGGTGACCTGCGGCTCTTCCCTGACCTGGAGCGTGTCACCACGCTCGCCGGCCAGCCCGGCTGGGCCTGGGCGCCGGCGGACCGCTACGACCAGCTCGGCCTGCCGCACCCCGCCTGCCAGCGGCAGTTCGCCCGGCGCATGACGGAGCGGGCCGCCGCGGCAGGCCTGGAGCTGCGGATGGGCTTCGAAACCGAGTGGGTGGTCACCCGCGCCCCGGCGGGCCACCCGGCCGCCGCCGGTGCGGACGAACCGCTCGACTACCCCTGCACGGGCCCCGCGTACGGCATGACCCGGGTCGTCGAACTCTCCGACTACCTCCGCGACGTCACCGAGGCGCTGAGCGTCCAGGGCATCGACGTCCTCCAGCTCCACCCCGAATACGCCCCGGGCCAGTTCGAGGTCACCACCGCCCCGGGCGACCCGGTCCGCGCCGCCGACGATGTGGTGCTGGTCCGCGAGACCATCCGCGCCGTCTCCGTACGGCACGGCCTGCGGGCCTCCTTCGCCCCGTCGGTCGTCGCCGGACAGGTCGGCAACGGCTGCCACCTCCACCTCAGCCTGTACCGCGACGGCACGAGCCTGCACCGCACCCCCGACGCCCCATGGGGCCTCGCGCCCGACGCGTCGGCCTTCCTCGGAGGCATCCTCGGTGCCCTGCCCGCCCTGCTCGCCATCGGCTGCCCGTCACCTGCCAGCTATCTGCGGCTCCAGCCCTCCCACTGGGCCGGCGTCTACCAGTGCTGGGGCGTGGAGAACCGGGAGGCGGCGCTGCGTCTGATCACCGGCGCCCCCGACGACCCGGACGGCGGCCATGCCGAGGTCAAGACCTTCGACGCCGCCGCCAACCCCTACCTCGCGGTAGGCGCGGTCATCGCCGCCGGACTGCACGGCATCGAGTACGCCACGCGGCTGCCGGAACCGCAGACCGGCGACCCGGGTGTGCTCGGCGTCCGGGAGCGCGCCCGGCGCGGCATCGTCCGACTGCCCGCCACCCTCACCGAGGCGGCCGACCGGCTGGAGAAGTCGGCCCCGCTGTACGAGGCGATGGGCGAGGTGCTGCACGGCGCGGTGCTCGCCGTCCGGCGCGCGGAGGAGGCCCACTTCGCCGAGAGCGAGGACGACGCGATCGCCGCCGCCACCCGCTGGCGCTGGTGATGCCCGAGGACGTCCCGGGAACCTGCCCCGGATCCGGCGACGGCCTGCCGCCGCTGGTCGACCACCACTGCCACGGAGTGCTCCGGCACGCACCGGACCCCGGGACGTTCGCCGCGTACCTCACCGAATCGGACCGGCCGCCCGCGGCGGGCACCACCTTCTTCGACACCCAGGCCGGCTTCGCCGTACGCCGCTGGTGCCCGCCGCTGCTCGACCTGCCCGTGCACTGCCCGCCCGACCGCTACCTCGCCCGCCGCCGCGAACTGGGCCCGGACGAGACCCGGCGCCGTCTGCTGCGCGCCACCGGCATCGGCACCTACCTCCTCGACACCGGGCTGCCCGGCGACCTCACGGGCCCCGCCGAGACCGCCGCGGACGGTGGCGGCGCCGGGTTCGAGGTCGTACGGCTGGAGACGCTGGCCGAGCGCACCGCGGCCGGCGTCCGCGATGCCGAGGAGTTCACCGACGCCCTCGCCCGCGCGGTCCGGGATGCCGCACGCACCGCCGTCGCCTTCAAAACCGTCGCGGCCTACCGCCACGGTCTCGCCCTGGACCCCGCCCCGCCCGCCCCCGGCGCCGTGCACACCGCCGCCCGCTGCTGGCTGGCCGCGGGCGCGCCCCGGCTCACCGACCCCGTCCTGCTGCGTCACCTCGTCCAGTTGGCCGTCGCCACCGGCCGCCCCCTCCAGCTCCACACCGGCTTCGGCGACCCCGACCTCCGGCTCGACCACGCCGACCCGGCGCTGCTGACCGACCTGGTCCGGGCCACCGCCGACACCGGAACGGACCTGGTGCTGCTGCACTGTTACCCGTACCACCGCCAAGCCGCCTACCTGGCGAGCGTCTTCCCGCATGTCTACGCCGACATCGGGCTGACGCTCACCCACACCGGCCCGCGGGCGGCGGCCGTGCTCGCCGAATTCCTGGAGCTCGCGCCCTTCGGCAAACTGCTCTTCTCCACCGACGCCTACGGCCTCCCGGAGCTGTACGTCGTCGGCAGCGCGCTGTTCCGGACCGCGCTGGCGACCGTCCTCGGCGACTGGACGGCCTCCGGGGCATGGTCGGCCGAGGACGCGCGGAGGGTCGGCGCGATGATCGCCGCGGACAACGCCCGCAGGGTGTATGGCCTTTCGGACAGCCGGGCCGACCGCACCTGCGGGTAAGGGGCGGGCCGGGTGCCGGCCGTACGTGCGGGTGACGGGCGGCCGGGGCACGGTCGTCCGTGCAGGTAACGGGCGGTCGGGTACACGGGCGCCACGTACATCCCGCGCGCCGGAGGCCTCACACGTAAGGGGCGCCCGCCGCGAGCGCCACTTCCCGCCCTGCCGCCCGCCGCACCGCCGCAGCGTGCTTTACTGCGCCGCGTGGCCCCTACAACGACCCCCGGGAAGAGCGAAATACCCCCGCGTTCCCGGATATTCGCCGATCTGACCCCGCTGCGCCTCTCCCCGGACTACCGCCGACTATGGTGCGGCAACACCGTCTCCTGGATGGGCCAGCAGATGACCGCACTCGCGGTCTCCCTGCAGGTCTACACCCTCACCCACTCCACCTTCGCGGTCGGCCTGGTGGGCCTGTGCTCACTGGTCCCGCTGGTCGTCTTCGGGCTGTACGGCGGCGCCATCGCCGATACCGTCGACCGCCGCAAACTGGGCCTCTACAGCGCCGCGGGCGCGACCGTCATGTCCCTCACCCTGGCCACCGCCGCGCTGGCCGGATACCACCGGGTCTGGCTGCTCTACACCGTCGTCGCCTTCCAGGCCGTCTGCTTCGCGATGAACTCACCGGCCCGCTCGTCGATGATCCCGCGGCTGCTGCCCGCCGAACAGCTGCCGGCCGCGAACGCCCTCAACTCCCTGACCAGCAACCTCGGCCTGATGGGCGGGCCGATGCTGGGCGGTGTCATCGTCGGCCTGTGGGGCTTCCAGGCCGCGTATCTGATCGATGTGGTGGCCTTCAGCGGCTCGCTGTACGCGATGTGGCGGCTGCCGTCCATGCGGCCCGACCAGGGGGAGGGGCCGCGGCGGCGGGCCTCCGTACTGGACGGCCTGCGTTTTCTCGCCACCCGGCCGAATCTGCGGATGACGTTCTTCTCGGACCTGGCGGCGATGGTGCTCGCCCAGCCACGCGCACTGTTCCCCGCGGTCGCGGTGCTCTGGTTCGGCGGTGACGCCAAGACCGTGGGTCTGCTGGTGGCCGCGCCCGCGGTGGGCGCCGTCCTGGGCGGACTGTTCTCCGGCTGGCTCGGCGGGGTCCGCCGGCACGGCCTGGCCATCCTCATCGCGGTGGCCGCCTGGGGCGCCGCCATCGCCTGTTTCGGACTCTCCCGGCAGCTGTGGCTCGGCCTGTTCTTCCTGGCCGTGGCCGGCTGTGCGGACACCGTCTCGATGGTGTTCCGCAGCACCATGCTCCAGGCCGCGACGCCGGACGCGATGCGCGGCCGCCTCCAGGGCGTCTTCATCGTCGTGGTCGCGGGCGGACCGCGGCTGGGCGACTTCCTCGCCGGCTCGGTCGCCGACCTGACCTCCCCGGCCACCGCGGTGCTCGGCGGCGGCCTGGCCTGCGTCCTGGTGGTGACCGGCCTGGGCCTCGGCCGCCGCGCCTTCGCCCGCTACGACGCGCGGGACCCGCAGCCTTAGTGGCTGCGGCTACGAACGTACCCACCGGCCGTCCCTGGGCAGTGCCCCGGCGATCACGAGCGAAGCCAGATCATGAGGGCTGCCGCGGTGACCGTGCCGAGGAAGGCTGGACCCGCTGGAGCAGGAGTTCCCAAGTGCCCTCCGTGGACCAGCGGCGATGCCGCTCGTGCCCCGTCTTCCACGGCCCATAGGCTCCGGCAGATCACGCCACCGCACACCCGTCCTGATCCGGTAGAGCACCCCGTTGATCACCTGCCGTTGATCACCTGCCGTTGATCCCGCCACCTGCCACGACGCCCGTTACTCCCCGGCAGGAGCGGCCGAAGCCGCTCCCACTGAGCGTTCGTCAGGTCACCCCTGTCCCCCAGCCCTATCAACGACGGGACTGGTCGTCAGGGCGCTGTCCAGCGCCTGGCGATGCCCGGCGCTGACCGCTGAATACGGTAGAGGGATGGTTGCGTTCGAGTGAGAGGACGAGAAGACGTGGATGTGTATGAGGCCGTGGACAGTCGCCGGGCTGTGCGGGCGTTCAGCGATGAGCCGGTATCCAAAGAGATACTCGAACGAGTGCTTGCTGCAGCGACGCGGACTCCGTCGAGTGGGAACCTCCAGCCGTGGCATGTGTACGTCGTGACCGGTGAGCCCCTGACCGAGCTGAAGAAGCGCGCGACGGCCAGGGCACTGGCGGGAGACCCGGGCGATGAGCGGGAGTATCCGATGTACCCGGCCGAACTGACCTCGCCGTATCTGGACCGCTTCTCCGCCGCGGCCGCCCAACGGTACAAAGCGCTGGGAATCGAGCGCGACGACCCCGACAGGCCCCGGAAGGTCGCCGCCTTGAACTCGGAGGCGTTCGGGGCGCCGGTCGTGCTGTTCTGCTACCTCGACCGGACGATGGGGCCCGGACAGTGGGGGGACGCGGGGATGTACTTGCAGACGGTCATGCTGTTGCTGAGGGCGGAAGGGGTGCACAGCTGCCCCCAGGTGATGTGGACGATGTATCGCAAGACCGTCAGCCAGGCAGTCGGAGCCGATGACGGGCTCGTACTGTTCTGCGGTGTCTCGGTGGGATTCGAGAAGGAAGGCGCGCCACGGCTGCGTACCGGGCGGGCGGACATGACGGAAACAGTGAGCTTCCTCGGAGTATGACCAATGGGCGGTCAAGATCCACAGGACACTGCCTAGTGCGTCCACCTCCACATCTCCTCCATCAGCGAGGTGTACATATCGGTGTGGCGGACGCGGAAGACAGACTTCTCAAGCCCGCTTGCCGTGCCCTCTACGGCAGTCGCCGGTCGCCGGTCGCCGGTCGCCGGTCACCGGTCGCCCGTCGCCCGACGGGCCGCCGGACAACCGCCCCGCTAGAGCAGCACCGGGGTCAGGTCCGCTTCCTCGAAGCCCTCGTCGTCGAAGGGGTAGAGGGGGCGCCGTACCTTGTGGTGCCCGAGGCGCAGCAGATCCTGGTCCACCCCGCCCGGGGTGAGGGCGAGCAGCCAGTCCGCCGCCATTGCGTGGAGTTCGGGCTCCAGGTATCCGATCTTGACGACCACCAGGTCGTAGGACAGCGGGTCCAGGGACCCGAAGTCCGCACGGGTGTGGAACGGGCGGCGGCGCTCGGTCAGTACCACCGTCACCCCGCCGCGGGTGACGGCCGCGGACCGGCCGCCCCTGTCGTAGGCCGGATTCTCCCGAGGGTCGGCGGAGCCGGGTCCTGCCGGGTCCTCCAGGGCGGTGACCGTGCCGGTCAGTTCGTAGGGCTCCGCGTGGGGGCCGGTGCCCGCGCTGAACCGGCCGCCCACAGCGAGGGTGACCTCGCCGCCCACCCCGGCGTCGAAGCAGAGGGCGACGGCCTCCGGGTCGGTGAGGCCCGGGTGCAGTGCGGTGACCCGGCCGCTCGCCAACTCCTCGTCGGCCAGCAGCCGGCCGAGCATGTACGCGAGGTCGCCGGCCCCGCCCGCGGTGGGGTTGTCGCCGGAGTCGCTGATCAGGAACGGGCGGGCGGGGGAGGCGACGGCGCGGGCGATACAGGTGTCCGCGTCCCCGGTCGGGCCGACGAAGGCGAAGTCCCGGCGGGCCTCCCAATACGCGCGGGTCAGGGACCCGGCCTGCGTCAGGGCGAGTTGGGGATCGTCCGCGGTGACCACCACCGCCGCCCGGCAGCGCTCCTCGTCGGCCCAGGCGTACCCGACCCAGATCGCCGCGTCCACGACCCCGTCGAGCGCCTCGACCGAGGCCAGCCGCCCGTACAGCGACCTGGCCGGGTCCAGCCGGGTGCTGGTCTTCTCGCCGGGCAGGAGGACCGGAATCTGCACCCAGGCCCGGTGCGGGCGGCCCGTCCCGCGGACCAGTCGCTCCACGAGCTTGCGGGCGGCCCGCTCCCGGGTCTCCCAGGCGTCCTCGTGCGGGGCCATACGGTGGGCGGTGAGCAGATCGAGCTGCGTGGCGAAGCGGCGCGAGACATTGCCGTGCAGATCCATGGCGGCCGAGATCAGGGTTGCGGGGCCGGTCGCGGCCCGTACCGCGTCGGTCAGATCGGCCTCGGCGTCGTCCAGCCCCACCACGCTCATGGCGCCGTGGATGTCGTAGACCAGCCCGTCCAGCGGCCCCGACTCCCGGATGCGGTCCGTCAGTTCGCCCTTGAGGCGGTCGTAGGTGGCGCGCTCGACCGGTCCGCCGGGCACCGCGACGGCATGCACCAGCGGCACCCACTCGACCCGCTCGGCCAGGTCGCCGTCCGGCCGCGTCCAGGTGTAGCGGTCCAGCAGGGCGCGCCCCCGGGTGACGCGGAAGTCGTCGTAGGCCGAGCGGTGCGGGCAGAACTGGCTGGATTCGATGGCCATTCCGCCGATGCCGATGCGGAGACGGCGACTGGTCGGTGAGGGCATGGGGCGCACCTTCCGTGGGTGGCGGGCGGACTGGCTTCGGGGCGCGGCTTTGGGGCGGCGGTCAGCCGCGCCCGGCTGCGGGGGCGGGCGGTCCGTCCGCGGCGATCAGGCGGCGCAGTACGGCATGGCCGGCGCCCAGCAGGCCCGCGTCCGGGCCGCACACGGCGGCGTTGATGGTGAGTTCGCTGGTGGCCATCGGCAGACAGCGCTCGTAGAGCATGCCGCGTACGGCCGCGACCAGCGGCTGGGCGCCGGAGAGCGCCCCGCCGAGGATCACCGCCTCGGGGTTGAAGAAGTTCACGACGACGGCGAGTACCGCGCCGATGTCCCGGCCGGCCTGGCGCACCAGGGTGGTGGCATGCGGTTCGCCGTTCTCGACCAGCCGGAGGATGTCGGTCGCCGAGTCGGCGGCCAGGCCTTTGCCCCGCAGTGCGGCGGCGATCGCGGCGCCGCTCGCCACGGTCTCCAGACAACCGATGTTGCCGCAGGAACACGGGAGTTCGGCGGCCTCGTCGACCCGGACATGGCTGATGTCACCGGCCGAACCGCGCGCCCCGCGGTGCAGCCGGCCGTCGCTGATGACACCCGAGCCGATGCCGCGGCCCGTCTTGACGACGACCAGATGGCGTCGGGTGGGGTGCGCGGCGCGATGTTCGCCCAGCGCCATCATGTTGGCGTCGTTGTCGAGCAGTACCGGCAGGCCGAGGCGGTCCGCCAACCGGTCGCGCAGCGGGAAGAGATGCCAGCCGGGCATCCGGGACGGGGCGATGATCCGGGCGCCGCCCGCGTCGACCGGGCCGGGGAAGCCGATGCCGGCACCGCGGACCGTACGGCCGGCCGCGCGCTGCCGCTCGGCCAGTGCCGTCAGCCGCTCGGCGAGTACGTCCAGGGCGGGTTCGGGCCCGGCGGTCAGATCGAAGGCGTGCTCGTCGAGGTCGAAAACGTCGCCGGTCAGCCCCACCGCGCCGGTGCGGATGTGGTGGCTGCCCAGGTCGGCGGCGAGCGCGACGGCTCCGTTGTCCGCGACCCGCAGCAGCCTCGGGCGCCGGCCGCCGCGCGAGGTGCCCTCGCCGGATTCGGTCAGGTGCCCGGCCTCGACGAGTTCCTGGACGCGGAGGGAGACGGTCGAGGCGGCGAGCCCGAGTTCGCGTACGAGGTCCGCGCGGGAGGCCGCGGAACCGTTCGCGACGAGTTCGAGGACATGCGCGGCGGAGCCGGGCTGCTCCTCGGAGGCGGTCATGGGGCGCCTTTCGGCTCGGGGCGGATGGCGGATGGCGGATGGCGGATGGCGGATGGCGGATGGAGGGGGCGCGGGTGACGGGTGACGGGTGAGGACCGGGAGGACAGGGCGGGGCGTCGGGCGGCCGCGTCGCAGCGAGGGGAGGTGTGCCGCAGCGGAACTTGCTTCGTCGGTCGAAGGAAGTGCGGGAACCAACTCGCCGACAGTAGACCGCAGTCGGCGTTGTTTCGCCAAGGTCTTGACTTCTTTTCTCGGCCCTCCGTACTTTGCTCGCACTCTTCGACCGGTCGACCTCCGGAGGCAGCATGGGTCTGCGCAGTCCACGCCTACGCGGGCCCCTGGGGCGTCTGGCGGCCGCCGTCCTGCTCGGTACCTCCGCGCTCGCCGGCTGCGACCTCTCTGGCAACGTTGTCACCGACCTGGGGGCCACCGGCGGCACACCCGTCGAGGGCGGCACCGCCACCATGGCCCTGCCACCCGCCGCCACCCCCAACTGGATCTTCCCCATCGGCGCCCCCGGCTACCTGGCCACGTACAACAGCGCCATCCAGAGCCTCCTGTTCCTGCCGCTGTACGCACCCGAGCCGAAGGGTGCCGCGCTGACCATGGACTCGCCGCGCGGCCTCGCCGAAATGCCCCGCTACAGCGACGGCAACAAAACCGTCAGCATCACGTTGAAGAAGGGGTACGAGTGGTCCGACGGCAAGCCCGTCACCACCCGCGACGTGAAGTTCTGGTTCGATCTGATCAAGCACAACAAGCAGGACTGGGCCGGATACGCCCCGAAGCTGATGCCGGACGACGTCAAGGCCTTCGAGACCGTCGACGACCACACCTTCCGCCTGCGGCTGGACCGCGCCTACAACCCGGCATGGTTCACCGCCAACGAGCTCCAGGACTTCGTCGCCCTCCCCGTACACGCCTGGAACCCCGGCCACCAGAGCCCCGAGCGGGCCTTCGCCCGGCTGATGCGGCACGCCAGGCAGTTCTCGAAGTTCGCCACGGACCCGTTGTGGAAGACCGTCAACGGGCCCTGGCGCATCGAGAAATGGACCACGTCGGGACAGGTCTCCCTGGTTCCCAACCGGAAGTACCGCGGGCCCGACAGACCCCATCTCGACCGCGTGGTCCTCAAGCCCTTCACCACCGCCGACTCCGCATTCAATGTGCTGCGCGCCGGCGGCGTCGACTACGGCTATATCCCGCCCTCCGTCATGGCGCAGTCCGCGAAGTTCAAGGAGCGGGGCTACCGCATCGACCCGTGGGAAGGCTGGGCAATCACCTACATCGTCCTCAACTTCCACCACCCCACCGCCGGACCGATGCTGCGCCAGGCCTATCTGCGCCAGGCCCTCCAGCATCTGATCGACCAGAAGTCGATCTCCCGGGTGATCTGGCACGGCAGCGCCGCCCCCACCCTCGGCCCGATCCCCGCCGGCCTCCTCGACCGCGACCCGTATCCGTACGACCCCGAGCGGGCGAAGGCGCTGCTCGCCGGGCACGGCTGGACCGGCCGGGGCGGCACGCTGCGCTGCACCCGCCCCGGGGACGGCCCGGGGGAGTGCGGCACGGGCATCGAGGACGGCCAGGAGCTGCGCCTCACACTGCTCTCCCAGTCCGGCTCGACCGAGACCTCCAACACGATGCAGGCCGTCAAGTCCGCATTCGGCGCGGCCGGCGTCGCCCTCGACATCCGGCAGCAGCCGCTGAACACCGTCCTGGGCACCACCGTCCCCTGCAAGCCGACCGAGCCCCTGTGCGCGCAATGGCAGCTCGGCTTCTTCGGCACCCAGGGCAGCTGGTACTTCCCGCCCGACCCCAGCGGCGAAAAGCTCTTCGCCACCCATGCCCCTTCCAACATGGGCAACTGGTCCGATCCGCGCACCGACCGGCTCATCCGCGCCACCGAGTACTCCGACGCCCCGGCCGCGATGCGCACCTACGGCCGTGAGGTGGCCCGTCAGCTCCCGGTCCTGTGGACCCCCAACCCCGCCTACCAGGTCTCCGTCATCCGCAACGATCTGCGGGGCGTCGACCAGAACCCGACCCTGTCCCTCGCACCGCAGAACTGGTACTTCGTGAAGAAGGGCGGGGCCGGCCGGTGATCCGATTCCTGGCCAAGCGCCTCGCGCAGGCCCTCGTCGTGCTGCTGCTGGTCTCCGTCATCGTCTTCGTCCTGCTGCACCTGCTCCCCGGCGGACCGGCCCGCGCCATCCTCGGCGTCCAGGCCACGCCGGAGTCCGTCGCCCACTTCAACCACCAGCAGGGGTACGACCGTTCGCTGCCGGAGCAGTACGTGCGCTATCTGGGACGCCTGCTCACCGGCGACCTCGGAGAGTCCTACAAGCTCAACCAGAGCGTCGCCGCCCTGCTCGCCGAGCGGCTGCCCAAGACCGCCCTGCTCGCGGGTCTCGCCCTCGGGCTCGCCGTGCTGCTGGCCGTCCCGCTCGGCGTCCTGCAGGCCGTACGGCGCGGCAAGGCCGCCGACTACGTCCTGACCGGCGCGGCCTTCCTGGCCTACGCCACCCCGGTGTTCTTCCTCGGCCTGGTCCTCGTCCTCGTCTTCAGCCAGCAACTGCCCCTGCTGCCGGCCGAGGCGCCGCAGGCCGACACGGCCGACGGCATCCTCGCCGCCCCGGCCGCGCTCGTCCTGCCCGTGGTGACCGCCGCGCTCGGCATCATCGCCGCCTTCAGCCGCTATATGCGCTCCGCCGTCCTCGACAACCTCGGCGAGGACTACGTACGCACCGCACGCGCCAAGGGCCAGTCGAACGCCCGCATCATGGCCCGGCACGTGCTGCGCAACGCCCTCATCCCGCTGGCCACCCTCCTCGGCCTCTACCTCCCCACCCTCTTCAGCGGCACCCTCGTCGTCGAATCGATGTTCAACTACCCGGGCATGGGGCTGCTGTTCTGGAACGCCGCGCAGAGCTCGGACTTCCCCGTCCTGCTCGGCGTCACCCTCGTCGTCGGCGTCGCCACCGTCCTCGGCTCCCTGATCACCGACATCGCCTATGCCGTCCTCGACCCGCGCATCAGGAGCGTGACGTGACGACCACCGCCCTCGACGCCACGCAGCCGGACGCGGCCCCGGCCACACCCGGCGCGGCCCGCCGTACGCTCGCCGTCTTCGCCCGCAACAAGCTCGCCCTCACCGGCGCCCTGGTGCTGCTCGCCCTGCTGGCCTTCTGCTTCCTCGGACCGCTGGTCCACCCCACCGACCAGATCCACACCGACCTCTCCCAGGCCAACCGCGCCCCCGGCGCAGGCCACCTGCTGGGCACCACCGACCTCGGCTACGACCTGCTCGGCCGGCTGATGTATGGAGGTCGCACCTCCCTCGAAGTCGGCCTGGCAGCAGGGCTGTTGGCAACGTGCTTCGGGACGGTCTACGGCTCCGTGGCAGGCTACTTCGGCGGATGGACGGACGCCGTGATGATGCGGATCACCGACGCCGCGCTCGCCATCCCGGCGCTCTTCCTGCTCGTCGTGGTCGCCGCCATCGTCACTCCCAGCAAGCCCGTGCTCATCCTGATCATCGCCTCCGTCGCCTGGCTCTCCCCGGCCCGGCTCATCCGCGGCGAGGCGTTGGCGCTGCGCAGCCGCGACTACATCCATGCGATGCGGCTGATGGGCGGCGGCGGAGGGCGGGCCGTCTTCCGGCACATCGTGCCCAACGCCGTCGGCACCGTCCTCGTCAACGCCACCTTCCAGGTGGCCGACGCCATCCTCTACGTCGCCTATCTGTCCTTCCTGGGGCTGTCCATCCCGCCGCCCGCCGCCGACTGGGGCTCCCTGCTCTCCGCCGGCATCACCTACACCCAGGTCGGCTACTGGTGGCTGATCTTCCCGCCGGGCCTGGCGATCGTGCTGGTCGTCGCCGCCTTCCACTGCATCGGGGACGGGCTGCGGGACGCCTTCGACGTACGGCTGAAGAAGAACTGACGCGGTTTCGGAAGACCTGAAGCGAGGACCCACACCATGACCGACTCGCTGCTACGGATCGAGGACCTGCATGTCGACATCACCGGCCGCGGCCGCACCGTCCGGGCCCTTGACGGCATCGACCTGGACCTCGCCCCGGGGGAGGCGCTCGGCATCGTCGGCGAATCCGGCTGCGGCAAGACCATGACGGCGCTGTCCGTCCTCGGCCTGCTGCCGCCCGGCGGCAGGATCACCAAAGGCCGGATCCTGTTCGGGGGCACCGACCTCGCCGCCGCCCCGGAACCCGCCCTGCGAAAGGTCCGCGGAAACACCGTCGGCATGGTCTTCCAGGACCCGCTGACCTCCCTCAACCCCACCCTCACCATAGGCGCCCAGGTCGCCGAACCCCTGCTGCTGCACCGGCGGTTGACCAAGGCCGAGGCCTGGGACAGAGCCGAGGAGACCCTGCGGCTGGTCGGCATGCCGCGTCCCGCCGAACGACTGACGAACTACCCCCACCAGCTCAGCGGAGGGATGCGGCAGCGCGTGGCGATCGCCATGGCACTGGTCTGCGAACCCCGGCTGCTGATCGCCGACGAACCGACCACCGCCCTCGACGTCACCACACAGCACCAGATCCTCGAACTCATCGACGAGCTGCGCACCCGCCTCGGCATGGCGCTGATCCTGGTCACCCACGACCTCGGAGTGATCGCCCGCCGGGTCGACCGGGTCGCGGTGATGTACGGCGGCCGGATCGCCGAACGCGCCGCGGTGCGCCCGCTGTTCGCCACCCCGCGGCACCGCTACACCCAGGCGCTGTTCGCGGCCCTCCCCGACCTCCCCCGGCTACCGCCGGGCGGGGCTGCACCCCGTACCGACGGCGGCAGGCCGCTGGCCACCATCCCCGGCCTGCCGCCGTCCCTCCTCACCCGCACCGCCGGCTGCCGCTTCGCCCCGCGCTGCGGCTTCGCCACCGACCTCTGCCGCGTCGCCGAGCCGGAGCTCACCGACCGCCCCGACGGCACCGCGCCCGCCGCCACGGCCCACGCCTTCGCCTGCTTCCACCCCGCAGGACCGGCCCCCGGCGCCGACCCGGCAGCCGAACTGCGCCCGACCGCGCCCGCCGCGCCCCCGGTACGGACGGACGAACCGCTGCTGCGGCTCACCGACGTCGGCAAGAGCTACCCGCTGCACGACGGCCCGTTCACCCGCCGGAAGCCGGGCCGGCAGGGCGCCGAGGTCAGTGCGGTGGCAGGTGTCTCGCTCACCGTCCGGCGCGGCGAGACCTTCGGCATCGTGGGGGAGTCCGGCTGCGGCAAGTCCACGCTCGGCCGGATCGCCGTCGGTCTGGAGGCACCCACCACCGGCACCGTGCACTTCGCCGGCCGCGATATCGGCACCCTGACCAGGAGGGAGCTGCGCGCCCACCGGCGCGAGGTCCAGCTGATGTTCCAGGACTCGTACGCGTCCATGGACCCCCGGATGCGGGTGGGCGCCGTACTGCGCGAACCGCTGGTCATCCAGGGCATCGGCGACCGGGCCGAGCAGCGGCGGCGGATCGCCGGGCTGCTGGACGACGTGGGGCTGCCGCGCGGCGCGGTGGACCGCTATCCGCACGAGTTCTCCGGCGGCCAGCGCCAGCGCCTCGGCCTGGCCCGCGCCCTGGCGCTGGCCCCGTCCCTGGTCGTCGCCGACGAACCGGTCTCCGCGCTCGACGTCTCCGTCCAGGCACAGATCCTCAACCTGCTGCGCGAGCTCCAGCGGGAGAAGGGGATCGGCTATCTCTTCATCTCGCACGACCTGGCGGTGGTGCGGCATCTCGCGGACTCGGTCGGTGTGATGTATCTCGGCAAGCTCGTGGAGACCGGTCCCGCCGAGCGGGTCTTCGCCCGCCCGCTGCACCCCTACACCCGGGGGCTGCTGGACACCGTCAACGCGCCCGACCCGGACGCCGCCCCGGCCGGCGCCCCGCTCGCCGGCGAGGCCCCGTCGGCGGCCGCCCCGCCCTCCGGCTGCCGGTTCCGTACCCGCTGCCCGGCCGCGGCCGCACTGTGCGCGACCACGGAGCCGCCGCCGGCCGAGCCGGAGACGGCGGGGCACCGGGTGGCCTGCCACTTCCCGCTCACCGCGGGAGCCGTCAGTAACGGGTGAGGGCGGTCGGGCCGTATGCCGTACCGATGGCGATATGCGGATGTGCGGACGGCCGGATCCAGGCCAGGATCCGCGCCATCGCCCCGGCCGGCACGGATACACAGCCGGCCGTGGCGCCCTTCCCGTTGACATGGAGGAAGATCCCGGCGCCGCGGCCGTGCACCGGGCGGTGGTAGTTGAAGCCGATGACCAGCGCATGGGCGTACTGCGTGGGATAGTCCGCCAGCCGCTCGGACTCACCGGCCGCGCAGTCCGGCGGCAGTGGCGCCACCCAGCGGTTGTAGGAGGCGGAGGCGTTGTCCTCGCACCACCAGGAGTCCGCGCCGACCCGGCGGTACGGGCTCGCCGTGCCGGGCGGCGGCGGGGCGGTCCCGAAGGCGAACGGCAGGTCGTACAGCCCCGTCGGGGTGGTCGAGGTGCCCTGCACCCGGGTGCTGCCCTCGGTCAGCCCGCCGGCGCCGAACCGGGCCGGCGCCGAACCGGCCTGCTGCCAGCGGCCGTTGTGCCGCTGCCACCACCGCACGGTCCCTGTGGTGGCGCGCGTCGTGGGCGCACGGGCGGTGATGAGCTGGTCGCCGCCGCCGGTGTCGGCCATGAGGGCGGGGAGGGGGATGGGGCGGACGGGGGAGGCGGTGGCCGCAGGGGCGGGCGCGGCGAGCGCGAACAGCACCGCGGCCACCGCGGACAGCAGCGCCGCGGGCCGGCCCCCGGGCCCGGCCCGGACCGCCCCGACCGGGCTCCCGGCCGCGGTCGTGGTGCCGTCTGCCGCCGGATGCGTCGTCCTGTGCGTCATGGGCATGACGGCAATGTAGGGCGCGACGGGCTCGCCGGGCGCCGTCCGATCGGGTCATATACGTCGCACCCGGCCCGTGCGCAACCCGTCCGCGGCAATCCGCCGTGCGCCGGGGCCATGGACGGGCGAAACTCGGGTACGGGGGCTCATGTGCCCCTAGCCGTCTCAGTCTGGAGGCCCGCAGTGCAGCGGCAACCGCATACGCGCAGTGAGCGCACGCTCGACCGCGATCCGCAGCCCACGCCCCCGGATCCGGGAGGCCCGCCGCCCGTCCCGGACCCGCTTCCCGGCCCCCCGAGCCCGCCTGGGCCGCCGGATCCCATACCGCCGGAACCGTCGCCGATACCCCGTCCGCCCGGACCCGACCCCGACCCGGTCCCGGAGCCGTCCCCGGCTCCGTCGCCGCTCTCCTAGGAGCCGCGCGGACCCTTCGCCCCGTAGACCGCGGGCACCCCGTCCCGCACCACCAAGGAGGTGCTGATCATGGCCATCGCCACGGTCAACCCGGCCACCGGCGAGACCCTGAAGACCTTCGATGCGCTCAACGCGGGCGAGATCGAAGATCACCTGGTCCGGGCCGACCAGGCCTTCCAGGAACACCGCAGCACCAGCTTCGCGTACCGCACGGAGCGGATGCTCGCCGCCGCCGACCTGCTCGACGCCGACCAGGACGGCATCGCCCGCACCATGACCACGGAGATGGGCAAACCGGTGACCCAGGCGCGCGCGGAGGCCGCGAAGTGCGCCAAGACCATGCGCTGGTACGCGCAGCACGCCGAGGCGCTGCTCGCCGACGAGCACCCCGACCCCGCCGACGTCAGCGACTCCGGTGCGATCCGCGCCGTGGTGCGCTACCGCCCCCTCGGTACCGTCCTCGCGGTGATGCCCTGGAACTTCCCGCTCTGGCAGGTCGTCCGGTTCGCCGCGCCCGCCCTGATGGCGGGTAACACCGGACTGCTCAAGCACGCCTCGAACGTCCCGCAGACCGCGCTCTATCTGGAGGAGCTCTTCCGCCGGGCCGGCTTCCCCGAGGGCTGTTTCCAGACCCTGCTGATCGGGTCCGGCGCCGTCGAGGACGTGCTGCGCGACCCGCGGGTCGCCGCCGCCACGCTCACCGGCAGCGAACCGGCCGGCCGCGCGGTGGCGTCCACCGCCGGCGACGAGATCAAGAAGACCGTCCTCGAACTCGGCGGCAGTGACCCGTTCATCGTCCTGCCCTCCGCCGACCTCGACAAGGCGGCCCGTATCGCGGTCACCGCGCGCGTCCAGAACAACGGACAGTCGTGTATCGCAGCCAAGCGGTTCATCGTGCACGAGGACGTCTACGACACCTTCGCCGAGCAGTTCACCGACCGCATGGCCGCGCTGACCGTCGGCGACCCGATGGACGAGCACACCGATGTCGGACCGCTCTCCAGCGAACAGGGCCGCTCCGACCTGGAGGAGCTCGTCGACGACGCGGTCCACCAGGGCGCCACCGCACTGTGCGGCGGGCGGCGGCCGCCGCAGCACCCCGCTGGCTGGTTCTACGAGCCGACGGTCCTGTCCGGCATCACCCCCGCGATGCGTATCCACCAGGAGGAGGCGTTCGGGCCGGTCGCCACGCTCTACCGCGTCGCCGACCTCGACGAGGCGGTGCGGCTCGCCAACGACACCCCGTTCGGGCTCAGTTCCAACGCCTGGACCCGGGACCCCGAGGAGCAGCAGCGCCTCGCCCGCGACGTGCAGGCCGGCGGTGTCTTCTTCAACGGGATGACCGCCTCCCACCCGGGCCTCCCCTTCGGTGGGGCCAAGCGTTCCGGCTACGGACGGGAGCTCTCCGGGCACGGCATCCGGGAGTTCTGCAATATGACGACGCTGTGGTACGGGCCGGAGGACTGAACCGGGCGCCGAAAACAGCCGCCCCGGTGGGCGCATGCGCCGGAGCATTTTCCGTCGCGGACGCGAGGGTGTACGTTCCGGTCAGGTCGAGTCGGCCAACGGCCAGGTTGGTCGGCTCGGCCACTGTCCGCCGAGGCGCGGGAGAGGCGATCCCCAGGCCCGGCCCATGAATTGACGTAGTGTCATCATCGCTGTTCCGTCGGGTAGTTCGTTCGCTCGGACAGTCCTACAGCCGGTCGGTTCGACCGGCCAGGCAGGGTGTCCGGCCGGGTAGTTCAACGCACCGCGTCCTGCCCGTCCGGCACCGCGAACTCACACCACAGCGCCTTGCCCGCCCCGCGCGGTTCGGCGCCCCATTCGTCGGCGAGCGCCTCGACCAGCATCAGCCCGCGGCCGGAGGTGGCGGTCTCGCCGGGGCTGCGCCGCCGCGGCCACCGGCTGGAGCGGTCCTCGACCTCCAGCCGGATCCGGCGCGGGGTGCCGGGCAGCAGCTCCAGGGCGACCAGGGCGCCGCTCTCGGTGTGGGTCAGCGCGTTGGCGATCAGCTCGGAGGCGGCGACCTCGATGTTGTCCACGACGGCGCCCGCCCGCCACTGGTCCAGCGTGCGGCGCACCGCGGAACGGACCTCCGCGGTGCCCGACGGGTCGGCCTGGTGGACGTGCAGCCGCAGCCGCGGAATGGTGGCGGCCCCGGGGCCGGACAGCCGGTGCAGCAGCAGGAGGGCCATGTCGTCCTCCGAGCCGGGGCCCGCCCACAGATGGTCCGAGAGCCGGTCCGCGAGCGCCTCCAGGTCCGTGGGCCCGGCACGGACCGCGGCGGACAGCGCGTCGATGCCCACGGAGATGTCCTGGCCGGGCTGTTCGACCAGGCCGTCGGTGCACAGCAGCAGTGTCGACCCGGGCTCCAGGAACAGCTGGGTCTCCGGGAAGTGGTCGTGCCCGAAGAGCGTGGCCAGACCGAGCGGCAGCCCGCCGCGGACCACGGGCCAGTCGATGTGCCGGGAGCTGTTGCTGATCAGCGGGCCGAGGTGACCGGCCCGTGCGATGTGCAGCGCGCCGGACTCCATATCGGCCTGGATGTACGTACAGGTCGCGAACCGCTCGGTGTCCAGCTCCGCCAGAAAGCGGGACGCCCGCACCAGCACGGTCTCCGGCGAGTGCCCCTCGCCGGCATAGGCGCGCAGGGCGATGCGCAGCTGGCCCATCACGGCGGCCGCATGGGTGTCATGGCCCTGTACGTCGCCCACCACCAGCCCGGTCCGTCCCTGGGGCAGTGCGATCACGTCGTACCAGTCGCCGCCGATGTCCCGCCCGACGCTCGCCGGGTGATAGCGGACGGTGACCGCGCCGCCCGCGATGGGCGGCAGCCGGCGCGGCAGCATCGTCGCCTGGAGGCCCGTCGCGAACTCCCGCTCCTGGTCGAAGAGGGTCGCCCGCTGGACCGACTGCGCGACGACACCGGCCAGTGCCAGCGCCAGGTTCCTGGCCTCCGGCGACTGCACCGACGGCTCGGCGTTGAGCAGCCCCAGCGCCCCGATGACGGTGTCCTGCGCGACCAGCGGCAGGAACGCCGCGCTGCCCGCCGGCAGCACCTCGGTATACGGGCGCAGCCGCGGATAGCGGGCGATCAGTTCACCGCGCGTGCTGAGGAAGACGGGCCGGCGCGAGCGCGCCGTGTCGGCCAGCGGGAGGGTGTCGTCCAGCCGTGAGGTCATCATGTCGTCGGGCACCTCGCCCTCCAGCCCGGCGGTGGCGATGACCTCGAACCGGTCGTTCTCGACCAGGCCGAGGATCAGCCCGTCCGCGCCGAACCGCCGGGCCCCGCCGGTCCCGGTGAGCACCCGGGTCACGTCCTTGACGGACAGGGCACGGGCCAGCGCGGCGGTGGTCTGCTGCACCATCGCGGTCTGCCGCTGCCGCTCCTGCTGGAGCGAGCGCAGCAGCGCGGAGTCCGTCAGCTCGCTGGTGGCCTCCCGGACGATGCCGATGACCCGGTACGGCACCCCCTCCGCGGTGTGCAGAATCCGCCCCTGGGAGTGGGTCCAGCGCCGGGTCCCGTCGCGGCACTGGACCCGGAAGTAGGCGCCGTAGGACGAGTGGCCGTCCAGGAGGGCCTGGGAGAGGGCCTCGTCCAGCCGGCGGCCCTCCTCCTGCGGCACCCGCGTGACCAGGGACATCGGTGTGCCGTCGTATTCGTCGGGGCGCAGATCGAAGACGTCCAGGGCACCGGAGTCCAGGTCCATGGACCCGAGGTCCAGATCCCAGTCGAAGGTGCCCATCCGGTTGAGCGAGAGCCGCTCGCGCAGTCCGATGGGCTCGCGGTGCGACACCCCGGGCGCGTCCTCCTCGACGAGGCGCCCGTCCCGGTCGGCCCGGGGGGCGTAGTCCTCGTCGAACGGGTCGAGGGGGCCGCTGCTCATCGCGTCGCACACCTCGTGGCCCCGTGGCACGGGACGTGCGAAGGCAGGCGCCGGCGGCAGCGGTACATCGGGGCAGCGGCCGTCGGCACCGGGCCGAGCCTGCCTCGTGCCCACGGTCGCGGGCCGTTGACCGGGGCCGGTATCCACCGGAACGCGGCCATGCGCTCACCCTAGGCGCGGGCCGGACAACCCGCATTTCCGGTGCTCCGGATGCCTTCCGGGGGTACGGAGGGCGGGTGAAGCGCGCCGACGGCGGCACCGGGCTCCCGTCCCGCGCCGTCCCCGTGAGAGCGCGCGGCCGACGACGTACCCGGTCCGGGTGTTGCGTCCCGGTAACTCGCCCGTCGAGCGGGGCTCTTGACGCGGTACGTTCACCACGCGAGCCACAAGACCCGAGGCCCAGGACCCGAGGTCCGATCCCCGACCCCGAGCCACAAGGGCCGAACCGCCCGCCGTGAGCACCGCCCGGCGGCGCTCGGCGGGGCCGTGACCTCACCGGCTCGCCGGGCGGACGTCCGGTGTGTGTCGGCCTGCCCTTGCTACTGGAAGGCACCCCCAGCATGAGATCCCGAACAGCCCGGCGAGCCCTGACCGCCGCGGTCGGGGCCGCCGCGGTCATCCTCGTACCGCTGTGGGCGGCTGCCCCGTACCCCGCAGGCCCGGAGCGGATGCAGGTCTACCTCACCACCACCTCCGACCCCGCGGGCCGTCGGGTCGTCAAGGGGCTGGAGAAGCAGGCCCCTCTTCCCTTCATCCAGGGCGGCACAGCCGGCATCACCGTCGACGAGTCGAAGACCTACCAGCGGTTCGAGGGCGGCGGCGCGTCCTTCACCGACACCGCTGCCTGGCTGCTGAAGAGCAGCGGCGCGCTGAGCGGGGCCACCCGCGACGCCACACTGAAGAAGCTCTTCGACCCCGCCACGGGAATCGGCCTCGGCTTCATCCGCAACCCCATGGGCACCTCCGACCTCGCCCGTTTCGGCTACACCTTCGACGACATGCCCGCCGGGCGGACCGACCCGGAGCTCAGGAACTTCTCCCTGGCGCACGACCTCGCCGGCGTACTGCCGCTGACCGCACGGGCCCGCGAGCTCAACCCGGCCGTCAAGGTGATGGCCTCGCCCTGGAGCGCGCCCGCCTGGATGAAGGACAACGAGAAGCTGGAGCAGGGGCGCCTCCGGTCGAGGTACTACGCCACCTACGCCCGGTACTTCGTGAAGTACCTCCAGGCGTACCGGGACCGAGGGGTGCCGGTCGACTATGTCTCCGTCCAGAACGAGCCCACCTGCTGCTCCGGCTATCCGTCCATGCGGTGGAACGCCTCCGGGCTCGCCTACTTCACCAAGAACGACCTGCTCCCCGCCCTGCGGCAGGCCGGGCTGGCCACCAAGGTCCTCGCGCTGGACTGGAACTGGGACCGCTACGACGCCTTCGCCCGGGAGACCGTCGACGATCCGGCGATCCGCCGCCACCCCAACTTCGGCGGTATCGCCTGGCACGGCTACGGCGGTGACGTCGGGCAGCAGACCCTGATGCACGACCGCTATCCGGGCCTGCCCGCCTACGACACCGAGCACTCCGGCGGACGGTGGATCGGCAACCAGCAGCGGGAGGACATGCACAACCTCATCGACTACACCCGCAACTGGGGCCGCAGCTGGGTCAAGTGGTCGATCGCCGTCGACCGGAACGGCGGCCCGCACCACGGCGGTTGCGGCAACTGCACCGGGCTGATCACCGTGCACCACGGTGCCGGACGAGGGCACGGTACGGTCGATTACACCGTCGAGTACTACACGATGGGCCATCTCACCAAGTTCGTGCGGCCAGGTGCCCACCGCATCGGCTCCACCGCCTCGGCCACCGTCCCCAACGTCGCCTGGCGCAACCCCGACGGGTCCAGGGCGCTGATCGCCTACAACGACACCGGCCGCACCCGGCGGACCGCCGTCAACTGGGGCGGCCGGCATGTCACCTACGACCTGCCGGCCGGCGCCGCGGCCACCTTCACCTGGTAGGTCCCGCGGCACCGCGGCACCGCAGCACCGGTGAGCCGTCCCGGGGCCACCGCTCCGGGACGGCTCCTGCCGTCAGGCGTGCACCCGCGACGGCGCCGCGACCGGCCGGGTCTGGTGGGCCCGGTGCCGCAGGGTGGCCTTCCGCGTCGCCACATCGACGGTGTAGGCATCGATGGTCAGCCGCGCGCCGGACACCTTCAGCACCATGAACCCGTGGTCGGAGAAGTTCTGCCAGGCCGCCGGGTGCCCGAAGTGCGCCGTGCCGTCCTCCGTCTTGGCCGACGCACCGCACACCACCTGCCGGGTGCCGCCCGTACGGGCCGTCGGCTCCAGGATCTGCAGCGTGTGATCGTGGCCGGACAGGATCAGATCGGCCCGTCCGCACACCACCTTCTCGTACATGTCCTTGAGATGGACGCCGCTGGTGTAGTTCCCGATCTCGAAACCGTCATAGGATCCGGCGCTGCCGTGCTTGCCGTTGTTGAGGTACGGGTGGTGTCCGATCACCACCTTCCAGCGGGCCCGCGAGGCACGGAGCGCACCGTCCAGCCAGCTCCGCTGCTCTCGCATGTACGGCCCGTCCCACCGGTAGTGCGGATCGAGCTGGGCGACGTACGACGACCAGGGAATGGTGTCGATCGCGAAGAACTCCACCAGCGGATCGGCGGCCGGCAGCGGCACGCTGTAGTAGCGGGTCGGCATGTACCAGCGCCGCGACGTGGCGGCATAGGAGACCTCGCGGTCACCGCGCGAGGGGTCGCCGCCGCTGCCGGGGATCAGCCCCGAGCAGTCGTGATTGCCCAGCACCATCAGCCAGGGCACATCGATGCCGCTGTTCGGCCGCTCGAACTTGTCCTGGAACTCGGAGTCGTCGTCGGACTCCGGCCCGTTCTCGTAAATGTTGTCGCCGAGACCGACGGCGAGGCCGATGCGCTCGGCCCGGCAGACATCGTGCGCGGCGGCCGCCACCGCGTACTGCGCCTCGTCCCCCGTCCCCGCGTCTCCGGTGACCAGAACCGCGAACTCACCCTTGCCATTGGGGTGTTCCGGGAACGGGAAGGCTCCCGGGCCCCCGAGGCGGGGCGCGGCGGACGCGGGCGACTGGGCCGGCGAAGGCAGCACCGCGAGCGCCGCACCCGCCATCGCGCCACCCAGCAGCGTCCGCCGGTTCACCCACTGCGGAACGCGCCCCGTCGTACGCGTCGGCGGCCCCCCGGCCGTCGTTGCCGAGCCGGCCCGCAGCCACTCCTGCTCGGTCATGTCCGCCTGCGGCGGGATCAGTTCGTCTTCACACATGCCTGGTTTTCTTTCACGGTCGGCAGAGGTGATGGTGACGAAATGATGAAGCCGGGGTGGACGTATGGCGATCGTGGGCCGCTTCGCTACGCGCCGGTAACAAAGCGTGTTCCAGGGGGCATCAGGGGGTGAGCGGATCGCCGGACGAGGCGGTGGGAGCGTGCTGGATCACCGGTTCGCGAGGCGGCGGAGGGTGCGGCCGAGATGGCGGACGTACTGCCGCTGGAAGACGGGCACCAGCGGGCCGCCCAGGCGGGTGACCGCCCGGGCGGGGCGGCTGAAGGCGGTCACCGTGAACCACACCGAGCCGTCGGCACGCAGCTCGGCGACGAACGCCTCCTCGCCGCACTGGGGATGGCCCTTCCTGGCCCCGTATCCGAAGCCGATGCGGTCCTCCTCGGCCACCGTCCACACCACCGTGCACGGCGCCCGCAGCCGCAGCGGTCCGAGGCCCAGCGACACCTCGACGCCCACGCCCGGCGCGGCCCGCGGGGCGTCGGCCCGGATGCGGGTGCCGGCCGCGCGATGCATCCGGAAGGTGGTGATCGCCTCGCCCGCCGCGGTCAGCACCGCCCGGCCGTGGCCGATCGGCAGCTCCTCGCGGAGGTGGTGGTAGCCGGGCGGCAGCGGGGTGTACCGGGTGCCGCCCTCCTCGGGGTAGTTCAGCTCGCTCATGCGGTGCGGCTCCTCGGGGGCGGGCGGGGCGCGGGAGGGCGACGGTACGGGGTGAACCGCCGGCGATCAACGACGCTCGCCTGGTGCGGTGACCGCATACGCACGGGGTTCGGTGCCAGGGTGGTGGCATGAAGTACATGGTGCTGATGTACGCCGATCCCGCAGCGACCGAAGCGATGTCCGCCGCGGACCGCGCCGAGGTGTTCCGACGGCACGAAGCGCTCCACCAAGACCTGGCGGGCACCGGCGAGATGCTCAACGGAGCCGGGCTCGCCTACCCGAAGGACACGACGACCATGCGGTGGCGCAGGGAGGGGCCGACCGCGACGGACGGGCCGCTCACGGGAACCCCCGAGCAGCTGACCGCCTACTTCGTGATCGACTGCACGAGCCCGGAGCGGGCGCGGGCGATCGCCGAACGCGTCGTCGATGCCCATGTCGTGGCGGTCGAGGTGCGGCCCGTCCACGACTCGTTCGGCATGGGCGAAACCTGACCGGCCCGCAGGCAGCGGTGCGGCACGCGGATCATCCCGTTGCCGGCGCGGAAGGGGTGCTTTTGCCGCGGGCCCTTCGGTGTCCGCCGGCCCGGAGGCGGGGTGCTTCTCTCTGGAGGGGGGAGTACCTCCTCTATAGACTCGTCGGGTGAGCATCGATCCCGAGGTGCCGCGGCCCGGACAGCTGGACGAGGACGACCTGCTGCTGGCCAACGCACTGCAAGCCACGCCCCGCGCTACCTGGAGCGAGCTGGGACCTGTGCTCGGGCTGGACGCGGTGACGCTGGCCCGCCGGTGGGAGCGCCTCCAGAGCAACGGGCTGGCCTGGGTGACACCCGCGCTGGGGCCCGGCCTCCTGTACCGGACGTGCCGGGCCTTCGTCGAGATCCACTGCGAGCCGGGCAGCGCCGCGCAGGTGGCGGCCGAGCTGTCCCGTGAGCCCCACCTGCTCACCATTCAGCATGTCGCCGGCACCTACGATCTGTTCGCGATCGCCTTCACTCCGGACTTCCCTTCGATGTCCGACTACCTGCTCACCGGCCTGCCCCGGCACGAGGGCGTCGTCCGCGTCCGTTCCCACCTGGTCACCCGTAACTTCCGTACGGGATCGCAGTGGCGCCTCGGGGTGCTCAACCAGCGCCAGGAGCGGGCCCTGCGCAGCACCCTGCCGGAACCGCACGGCGCGGAGACCGCGGCGTACAGCAACTGGGAACGCGACCTGATCGTCGCGCTGAGCGACGACGGACGGCTCCGCTACACCGATATCGCCACCCGGCTCGGTGTCACGCCCCGGACCGTGCAGCGCCGGCTGAACCGGCTGCTGGGCAACCGCGACCTGCTGCTGCGCTGCGATGTCGCGCGGCCTCTCGCCGGCTGGCCGACCGGTGCGCTGCTGTGGCTCAACGTTCCGGACGAACTGCTGGAGGAAGCCGGCCGTACCCTCGGCGCCTTCCCCGAGACCCGCAGCTGCGCGGCGCTCTCCGGCGCCAGCAACCTGCTGGTCACCGTCACCCTGCACTCGGTGGACGCGCTGCACGACTGGGCGGTGCAGCTACGGCAGGCGCTCCCGTACGCGCAGATCGCGGACCGTTCCGTGGTCCTGCGACAGGACAAGCTGTGCGGTCATCTGCTGGACGGGTGGGGACGAAGCCGTGGCGTCGTCCCCCTCGACATCTGGCGTCCGAGCGGCCTCAGGCGGTGAGGCGGGTACCGCCGGTCCCACCGCCACGAAGGGGGACCGCGACGGGCGGGCGCCGCAGGCCCGCGCCGAGCGTCCGCTCGATCTGCCGGGCCAGGCGCAGTACGCCGAGGTCGTCGCCGCTGCGCCCGACGATCTGCACTCCTACGGGAAGCCCGTCCCGGGTGAACCCCGCCGGAACCGACAGGGCGGGCACGCCGAGCACGGTGAACCAGTACATGGAGCGCATGCAGTCGAGGTAGTTCTCGCTCCTGGTGGATCCGATGCGCTCCGGCCACAGCTGATCCGCGCTCCACGGCAGCACCTGGGTGGTGACCGTCACCAGATAGCGGTAGGTGCCGGTGAATGCGGCGAACCGCTGGAAGAGCTGCCCCCGGAGCTTGTGCGCGCGCATGAGGCCTGCCGAGGTCGTCGCCAGCCCGTGCTCGATGTCCTGGCGGACCCTGGTGCCGAAGGACTCCGGGTGCGCGGCGTACCGGTCGCCGTAGTTGAGCGCCCGGTACCAGCCGCGCAGGGTGCGGAACGCCTCGTCGGCCCCGGTCATGTCCGGGGCCGCCACGCCGACCTTGCCGGAGATCCCGGTCAGCGCGTCGAACACCGGGCCCATCGCGGTGCGTACGGCGTCGTCGACGGCGAGCTGGCCGCCGAGGTCCGGACTCCACGCCACGGGCACGTCGGAGAAGTCGTACTCCAGACCGGCACGGAACCGGGACGGGTCGCCGAGGCCCCAGGGGGACCGCGGATCGGGCCGGGTCAGCACGCTCATCTGAAGGGCGACGTCGTCGACGGTACGGCCGATCGGGCCCTGGATGCTCAGCGGCGCGAACGGGTCGTTCGCCGGCCACATCGGAATCGATCCCACCGAGGGCCGCAGCCCCACGACGTTGCAGAAGGTCGCCGGGTTGCGCAGCGACCCTCCGGTGTCGCCGCCGTCGGCGATGGCGACCATGCCGGTCGCGACGGCGGCCGCCGCCCCGCCGCTGCTGCCGCCGGCCGTCAGGTTCAGGTCGTACGGATTGCGGGTGGGGCCGAACAGTTCGTTGGTGCTCTGGATGCCCGCTCCGAACTCGGGCACATTGGTCTTGCCCACCGTCACGGCACCCGCGTGCACCAACTGCTCCACGACCAGCGCATCGTGATCCGGCACATGGTCGGCGTACAGCTTCGAACCGTAGGTCGTACGGATGCCCTTGGTCGGGGCGAGGTCCTTGTGCGCGACCGGGAGGCCGTGCAGGGGGCCGAGCAGTTCGCCTCGTGCGGCGACGGCGTCGGCGCGGGCGGCGAGCTGACGGGCACGGTCCTCGGCGAGCGTGATGATCGCGTTGACCTTCGGGTTCACCGCGTCGATCTGGGCGAGGTGCGCGTCGAGGATCTCGCGCGCGGACACCTCACGGCGCCGCTGGAGTTCCACCAGTTCCCGGGCCGGCAGCCACAGGAGGTCATTCTCGGTCACGAAGATCAGCAGTCCTTGTCTCGGGTGTCGGGTGTCGGATGACGGGCTCACGGCAGGTGGATGGGCGCGCCGGGTCCCAGCGGCAGGTCGAGGAAGTAGAAACCGGTGAGGATGACGGTCCACACCGTGGCGAAGGCCAGGGCGAAGGGCACCAGCCGGGAGATGACCGTGCCGAGTCTCAGCTCGGGCTGGTACTTCTGCGCCGAGACCAGGGCGAAGTACAGGAAGACCTGCATGGGCGTGATCGCCCCGGTCACGGAGTCGCCGATCCGGAAGGCCGCATGCATGGCGGCGGGGGAGAGGCCGAGCAGCATCCCGGCCGGCACCATGACGGTGCCCAGGATGGACCACAGCGCGGAGCCCGAGGTGATGACCAGGTTGAGCAGCGAGGTCACCAGGACGACGGCGAGCAGAATCCCGAAGCCGCCGAGCCCGGCGGACTTCGCCCCGTCCGCGAGGCCGATGGCGAAGAACTTGCCCAAGTTGCTCCACGTCAGCAGATTGATGGTCTGCGCGATGGCGAAGACGAGCACCACGAACCCGGACATGTCCCGCACCGCGCCGATGATGTGCGGGTAGGCGGCACGCGCTTCCTTCTCGACCCCGCCACAGCGGGCGTAGACGATGCCGAAGAGGAAGAACAGCCCGGACAGCACGAGGGCGAGGCTGTCGACGAACGGGGAGGGCGCCAGCACCCCGCCCTCCCCGCGCAGCGGGCTTCCCGGCAGCAGCCAGGCGGTGACCACGGCAGCGGCGACCGCCAGCGTCACGGCACCGCTGATCAGCAGCGCCCGGCGCTGTACCGGTGTCGCGATCGTCTCGGTGCCCTCGCCCTCCGGACCGGAATGAGCGGGGTCGTGCTCCGGGTTCCAGGGAGCCAGCCGGGGTTCGAGTACCCGGTCGATGAGGAAGCCGCCGACCAGGGGCAGCAGCAGACCCGTCGCCGCGGTGAAGAACCAGTTCATGGCGATGTGGAGGTGATAGCCGTCGATGCCCGGCAGCAGATCTGCCGCGCTGTGCGTGATGCCGGTCGTGGTCACGTCGAGGGTGCCGAGCAGAATGCCGCCGTCGTAGCCGCTCCCCACGCAGACGAAGGCGCCGAGCAGGCCCGCCACCGGGTGTCGTCCCACCGCCTTGAAGACGATCGCGGCGAGTGACGGCAGCAGGATGTAGGCGGAGTCGGCCAGTACGTGTCCCTGGCAGGCGACAAAGGCGACGAGGTAGGGAACCCAACGTCTCGACACCCGCAGGAAAACGACCCGCATCAGACATTCCAGGGCGCCGGTTCCCTGCGCGACGCCTATGCCCATGGCGATCACCAGCACGGGGCCGAGCGCGGGGAAGGCCATGAAGGAATCGATGGCCGTGCCGAGGAGATGGCTGAGGCCCTCCGGCGTCAGCGCGCCGAGCACGGGTGTCGGGTTCTTCTCACCCGGCACCTGGACCGACCCGTCGCAGGCGGCGATCACCGTCGACAGCACGGCGACGAAGCAGAAGATGCCGGCGAAGAGCACGAACGGATTGGGCAGCCGGTTGACCCATCGCTCGACTCGGCCCAGCAATCCTGCCGGCGGTGGGGAGTTCCGTTCCCATACCTTCATCGATACCTACCTCGTCCCGGAGCGTGGCGCGGTGTGCGTGCGCGCCACTATCGGGGGGCCCGGCGCAAAACTCCGGAGAGGTAAAGAGGAATGTCCATCGGAGGCTGCAAATCGCAGAAAAACGGCCATCGGCCGGGTCGAGCGCACCTCTATGACGGGCAGTGCCCGCCGAGCCGCGGCCGGCCGTCTCCGCGCCGCCGGTCATCCGGCGGCCGCCCCGGCACGACGGCCCAGGGCGGCCCCCTACCGGGGACGGCTGCTCGCCCTCCGCGGGGATCGGGCTCAAGCCCGACCGGCGCACGACGCCTTCGCCGCGCCCGGGGCGGCCTCCGCCAGGCGCTCATCGACGCTCTGGGGCCGGGCCCGGCCGGCGTACTGCTTCTGCTGCCTGGTCGGCGGGATCACGTCACCGACCGGCTCCGTCCGGCCGCCCCTTCATTCCGGTCCGCCGCCCCCCCCCGGGCCCCCGTCCGGCGCCCCGTGCCGCCCCGCCCCCGCGGCGAACCGCGCCGCGCCCTCCATCGACTCGGCCAACACCGCCTGGCCGTAACGGAGTTCCTCCGCCATCGCGGACCGCTCGTCGCTGCCCTCCTGGTCCAGCAGGGAGGCGCGGTCGCTGCGCAGGCATGCCTGCGGGAAGCGGGCGATCTCCGCCGCCAGCAGCTCCGCCTCCGCGCGGGCCGTCCCGGCCGGCACCACACGATGGACGAGACCGATGTCCAGCGCCTCCGCGGCCGGGACCGGGCGCCCCGTCAGCACCAGGTCCATCGCCCGGCTCGCGCCGATCAGCCGCGGCAGCCGGACCGTACCGCCGTCGATCAGCGGCACCCCCCAGCGCCGGCAGAACACCCCGAAGACCGCGTCCTCCTCCGCCACCCGGAGATCGCACCAGAGCGCCAGCTCCAGACCGCCGGCCACCGCATGGCCGGCGACCGCCGCGATCACCGGCTTGCCGAGCCGCATCCGCGTCGGTCCCATCGGCCCGTCCCCGTCCGGGGCCACGCGGTTACCGCGCCCGGTGCCGATCGCCTTGAGGTCGGCGCCGGAGCAGAACGTCCCGCCCTCGCCCCACAGCACCGCGACCCGTGCGCCGTCGTCCTCGTCGAACTCCCGGAAGGCGGCGGCCAATTGGGCGGCCGTCGCACCGTCCACGGCGTTACGGGACGCCGGCCGGGACAGCACCACCGTCGTCACCGGCCCGGCGCGCTCGACCCGTACCGGCATCAGGCCACGCCTCCGGCCGCATCCGCCGTCGCCGGACGGGCACGCTCCAGGATCGAGGCCAGATCGGCCCCGGCCGGCAGGGTGCCGAAGGCATTGCCCCACTCCCCGTCGAGCCGCGAGGCGCAGAACGCGTCGGCGACCGCCGGGTGGCTGTACCGCACCAGCAGCGAACCCTGGAGCACCAACGCCAGCCGCTCCGCCAGCGACCGCGCCATCAGCTGCGCCCGCTCGGGATCGGCGAGGCGGCCGAGCATCTTGCGGACCCCGGCCACCGCCGCGTCCAGCCGGCGGTCGGCACCCGCCGCGGTCTCCACCTCCGCGAGGAATGCGTCCAGTGCGGTCGGCTCCTTGCCCAGCGCCCGCAGCACATCGAGCGCGGCGACGTTCCCCGAGCCCTCCCAGATGGACAGCAGCGGTGCCTCCCGGTAGAGCCGCGGCATGCCGGAATCCTCGACGTAGCCGTTGCCGCCCAGGCACTCCAGGGCCTCCGCCGCATGGGTACTGCCCCGCTTGCACACCCAGTACTTCCCGGCCGCGAGTGCCAGCCGGCGCAGCGCGGCCTCCCCGGCGTCGCCGGCCTGCGACCGGTCCACCGCCGTCGCCAGCCGCATCCCCAGCAGCGTCGCCGCCTCCGACTCGACCGCCAGATCGGCGAGCACCGAGCGCATCAGCGGCTGGCGGCCCAACTCCCGCCCGAAGGCCTGCCGGTGCGCGGTGTGGTGCAGCGCCTGCCGCAGCCCCGCCCGCATCCCGGCCGCCGACCCCAGCACACAGTCGAGCCGGGTCATGTTCACCATCTCGACGATGGTCCGCACCCCGCGGCCCGGCTCACCGACCGGCCAGGCCACCGCCCCGTCGTACTCGATCTCGGAGGACGCGTTGGAGCGGTTGCCCAGCTTGTCCTTGAGCCGCATCAGCCGCATGCCGTTGAGCGCGCCGTCCGGCAGCACCCTCGGCACCAGGAAGCAGCCGAGCCCCTCCTCGGTCTGCGCCAGCGCCAGGAACACATCGCTCATCGGCGCCGAGGTGAACCACTTGTGGCCGGTGAGGCGGTAGGTGCCGTCGTCGGCCGGAACCGCGCGGGTGGTGTTGGCCCGTACGTCGGAGCCGCCCTGCTTCTCCGTCATCGACATGCCCGCGATCAGACCCGACTTGGCCAGCGGTGCCCGCAGCCCGAAGTCGTAGCTGCGGGAGGCGAGCAGCGGCTCGTACTGCGCGGCGAGTTCCGGTGCGGCGCGCAGCGCGGGGACGGCGGCGTACGTCATCGAGACCGGACAGCCGTGCCCCGCCTCGGCCTGCGACCAGACGTAGAACTTCGCGGCACGCACCAGATGCGCCCCGGCGCGGTCGTCGGCCCAGGGCGCGGCATGCAGACCGTGCTCCACCGCGACGGTCATCAGCTGATGCCAGGCCGGGTGGAATTCGACCTCGTCGATGCGGTGCCCGAACCGGTCGTGGGTGTGCAGCCGGGGCGGCTGCTCCTCCGCGCAGCGGGCCTGGTCCTGCACCGCCGCGGAACCCGCCAGCGCGCCGAGCTCGGACACCTCCCCGGCGCCCCACTCGGCGCCGTCCCGGCGCAGTGCCTCCAGCAGGGCCGGCTCGTCCGCCGTGCTGAACCCGGTCAGCGGCGGGGCCTGATTCACGACTTCATGGGTGACGGTCATGGCATCGACGTTACAGAATCCGAACAGTCGTGGGAAGACTGTAATGCCGCAGGTCGGCATCGCTAGAATTTCGTGCACATATGAACGACGACGACACCCCCGACGGCACCGAAGCCGCCGCCCTCGCGCTGCGGCCGCTCACCGCACGCTCCATCGTGCTGAGCACCCTCCTCGGCCATCACCCGCCGCGGCTGCCCGCGCGCGCCCTGGTGCGGGTCGGCGAGCTGTTCGGCATCGCCGAGGGAACGGTCCGGGTCGCGCTCTCCCGCATGGTGGCCGCCGACGACCTGCGGCAGGCCGACGGCTCGTACGCGCTCACCACCCGCTTGCTGGCGCGCCAGGCCCGGCAGGACGAGAGCCGCTCACCCGGAACACGGCCCTGGGGCGGGGACTGGGAGATCGCCGTCGTCGCCACCGCGGAACGCCGGCCGGCCGCCGAGCGCACCGCGCTGCGCCAGGCCATGGCGGAGCTGCGACTGGCCGAGCTCCGCGAGGGCAGCTGGCTGCGCCCCGCCAACCTCGACCGGACCCGCCCCGCCGTCGTCACCGGGCAGTGCACCTGGCTCACCGGCACCCCGGACGGCGATCCGGCCGCACTCGCCGCCCGGCTGTGGGACCTGACCGGCTGGGCACATCGGGCCTGCGCCCTGACGTCCGCACTGGACCGCGCCGACACCCCCGCCGACCGCTTCACGGTCGCGGCCGCCGCCCTCCGCCATCTCCTCTCCGACCCACTGCTGCCCGCCGAACTGCTGCCGGGGGACTGGCCCGGCGCCCCACTCCGCTCCCGCTACGCCGCGTTCGAGACCGAACTGCGAGATCTGCTGCGGCAGTACTTGACCGACTGAGGGCTGCCTGCCCACGGGTTGATCCGCTGCATGCGAAGTCTCTGCGATTTCCGCGCCACGCGACTGACGGTGAGCCGGGTTCGGGTTCGGGTGGCGGCGGAGAACCGTGCCTACGAGGGCAGGACGACCCGCATGACGAGTCCGCCGCCCTCGCGGGGCTGGGCGGTGATGGTGCCGTCGTGTGCGCGGACCACGGAGCGGACGATGGACAGGCCGAGGCCGACGCCCTTGTCGCTGCCGGTGCGCTCGGTGCGCAGCCGCCGGAAGGGCTCGAAGAGGTTCTCCACCTCGTAGGCGGGGACCACCGGTCCGGTGTTGGCGACCACCAGGACCGCGCAGCCGGGCTGCGGCTCGGTGCTGACCTCCACCCAGCCGTCCTCGGGCACGTTGTAGCGCACCGCGTTCTGGACGAGATTGAGCGCGATGCGCTCCAGGAGGACGCCGTTGCCCTGCACGAAGACCTGCCCGCGCACCCCGCGGAACTCCACCCCCTTGCCGTGCGCCTCCGCACGGCTCTGGTCGACCGCCTGCGCGGCCACCTCCGACAGATCCACCGGCCGCTTGTCGACGACCTTGTTCTCACTGCGGGCGAGCAGCAGCAGGCCCTCCACCAGCTGCTCGCTGCGCTCGTTCGTCGCCAGCAGCGTCTTGCCCAGCTGCTGGAGCTCGGGCGACGCCTCCGGGTCGGCGAGCTGGACCTCCAGCAGCGTCCGGTTGATCGCCAGCGGCGTGCGCAGCTCGTGCGAGGCGTTGGAGACGAACCGCCGCTGCGACTCGAAGGCCCGGTCGAGGCGGTCCAGCATCTCGTCGAAGGTGTCCGCCAGCTCCTTGAGCTCGTCGTCCGGCCCGCCCAGCTCGATCCGCCGGTGCAGATCCGACCCGGCCACCCGCTGCGCGGTACGCGTGATCCGCCCCAACGGCGACAGCACCCGCCCCGCCATCGCATAACCGAAAGCGAAAGCCACCACCGTCAGACCCACCAGAGCGATCAGGGAACGGTTCAGGAAGCTGTGCAGCGCCATGGCGCGCTGGTCGCGGATGCAGGTGCCGATCGCCGAGTTGATCTCGTCGACCGTCCCGACCGACGGCAGGTCGGGACAACTGATATTGCCCACCCGGACGTTGCTGCCGAACACTCTGAACTCCGGCGCCTCCTTGAGGGTGTTGGCCGCCAGGATGTAGATGATCGTCAGCAGCACGACGCCGGCCATCAGGAACATGCCGCCGTACAGCAGCGCGAGCCTTATGCGGATGGTCGGCCGCAACCACGGCGCGGGACGGAGGTGCGGCTCCGGACTCCAGGTGGGCTTCGGAGGTGCGGTCACCGAAGGGGGCAGCTGGGAGGAGGTTGCCACGGCGGGTCAGCCCCGATGGCCCGACGAAGCGGGCAAGGCCACTGATACCGGGGTGACGAGTAGGTGCACTGCGGGTCCTTCCTCAGATGCCTCAAGGCACGCGACAGTTGTGAAGCCTCACCATCCTTCCCAAAGGGGCCATAAACCGGCAGTAAGTAATGGATCACCTCCCGGCCCGGCCCGCCGACCGAGGCGTCAGGCCGCCGTCAGATTCATGGCCTGCGCGACCTCGGCGGTTCGGGGCGAGGTCTCGACGGATTCATGGCCACCCAGCATCGAGGTCTCCGGGTCCTTGAGGCCGTTTCCGCTGACCGTGATGACGATCCGCTGGCCGGCGTCGAGCCGTCCTCGGCCGTGTTCCGCGAGCAGACCGGCGATGGCGGCGGCCGAGGCGGGTTCGGCGAAGACGCCTTCCCGCCGGGCGAGCAGCCGGTAGGCGCTGAGGATCTGTTCATCGGTCACGGCGGAGAGCAGGCCGCCCGATTCCTCGCGCGCGGACAGCGCCCCGTCCCAGGAAGCGGGGTTGCCGATCTGGATCGCATTGGCCACCGTCTTCGGCCGGGCGACGACGGCCCCGTTGACCAGGGGTGCCGCGCCCGCGGCTTGGAAGCCCCACATCCGGGGGCGGCCGGTGGCCAGGTGCGCGGCGGCGTAGGCGGTGTAGCCGCGCCAGACGGCGGTGATGTTGCCGGCGTTGCCGACCGGCAGGCAGTGGATGTCCGGGGCGTCACCCAGGGCGTCGATGATCTCGAAGGCAACGGTCTGCTGGCCCGCGAGGCGGTGGTCGTTGACCGAGTTGACCAAGGTGACCGGGTGATGCGCGGAAAGCTCCCGGGCGATCCGCAGGCAGTCGTCGAAGGAGCCGTCGACCTTGATGATCTTCGCTCCGTACCGGACGGCCTGGGCCAGCTTGCCGAGCGCGACGCTTCCCTGGGGAACCAGGACGGCGGCCGGGAGTCCGGCCCGTGCGGCGTAGGCGGCGGCCGAGGCACTGGTGTTGCCGGTCGATGCACACACGATCGTGCTGTCCGGGCTCGTTTCCAGGGCCTTGCTGACGGCCACGGTGATGCCGCGGTCCTTGAACGAGCCGGTGGGGTTGGCGCCCTCGACCTTCAGCCACACCTCGCAATCGGTCAGGGCGGACAGATGCTCGGCACGCAGGAGTGGGGTGTTGCCCTCGTGCAGGGAGACGACGGGCGTGCTGTCGCTGACCGGCAGCCAGGGCCGGTAGGCGCTGATCAGGCCCTGCCAGTGGCGGGAGCCTGCCGTGGTGGAAGTGATCACTGTTCTCACCGATCCGGTAGAGGGACGAACGGGATTACGATTGTTACTGTAAGGCTGGATGCGGCGATGGAGTGAAACGTTCGTACCGGTTCGTTACCTTCTCGTTATCCATCTTCGTGCTGAGGGGGCGACCGGTGAAACGCTTCGAACGCCCTCGCCCGGGGTGCGTAACATTCGGCACTATGGCGACGGACCCAGTGATGACGCGGCTCGGTGAGGTGTACGCGGAGCTGCCGCGAGGCGAGCGGGCCATCGTGCGGGTGCTGCTGGACGACTATCCGTTCGCCGCGCTGGGGTCGCTGCGGGCCCTGGCGGACCGCGCGCAGGTCAGCCCGCCGACGGCCTCCCGGTTGTTCCACCGGCTGGGCTGGGACGGTTTCGCCGATTTCCAGGCCGCGGTCCGGGACCACGCACGCGAGCACGACCGGTCGCGGCTACGGGAGTTCGTGACGACGGCTCCGCGCGAAGAGCCGGCGGTCACCCATCGGGCCGCGGAGGAGCTGCGCGCCGGGCTGGACAGCACACTGGCCGCGGCGACCGAGCCGCTGCTCGCCCGTATCGGGGGGCTCCTGGCCGAGGCCGGCCGAGTGTGGGGCGTGGGCGGTTCGCTGAGTGAACTGGCGGCCGACTACCTCGTCCGGCAGCTGGCAGGCCTCCGTCCGGGCGTGGCCCGGGTGCCGGATACCGCTGCCGCCCGGGCCCGGGTACTGGTCGATCTGAGCCCGACGGATCTGATCGTGGCCTACGACTTCCGCCGGTACGCGTACAGCACCGCGACATTCGTGCGCGCAGCCCGTTCGCGCGGCGCCCGGTTGGTCCTCGTCACCGACGCCTGGGAGTCACCCCTGGCCGACCAGGCCGAGGTACTCGTCCGGTTGCCCCGCGAAGCGGCCGGGCCGATCGCGCCGCTCACCCACGAGGTGGCCGTCACCGAGCTGATCCTTGTCGCGGCGTCCGGACTGATGGCGGACTCCGCCCAACGGCTGGAAACCCTCGACGCCCTGACCGCCGAGCTCAACCACGACCTGCCGGAGACCTCCTAGGTGTGCCGACGACAGGCCCTAGGCGTCCGATGACGCGGCGGTGCGCTTCCTGGGCTCCGCCTCCTCCGCATCTGCTTCCCTCTCCGCGTCCGTGTCCGTGTCCGTGTCCGCGTCCGCGTCCGTGTCCGCGTCCTGCGGCCGTGGCGGGCCGGCCGGGCCGTTCCTGCGGCGCAGCTCGTACCCCGTCAGCACCACGGCCACCGTCAGCAGGCTCAGCCAGAACTGCGACCGGCTGTCCGGCAGGAACGCCATCGCCCCGATCACCACCACCATCAGCGCGATGGTCAGCCGGCTCAGCCACGGGAACAGCCACATCTTCAGCGTCAGCCGCTCCGGCTCCGTACGCTCCAGCTTCCGCCGCATCCGTACCTGTGCGACCGCGATCGCCAGATAGACGAACAGGGCGATGGCGCCATAGGAGTTGATCAGGAACTGGAAGACGACATCGGGCGAGATCCAGGCGGCGATCACCGACAGATAGCCGACCGAGGTCCCCGCCAGCAGGGCCCGTCGCGGCACCCCGCTCGCGCTGACCTTGGTGAATCCGCGTGGCGCGTCCCCGTTACGGGTCAGCGCGAACAGCATCCGGGAGGACGTGTAGAGCGCGGAGTTCAGGCAGGACAGCACGGCGATCAGCACCAGGGCGTTCATGACCGTGCCGGCCGCGGGCACCGCAAGCCGGTCCAGCACCGCCGCGTACGGACTCACCTCGATCGCCTTCGACGTCCAGGGCACCACCGTGACGACCAGGAAGATCGACAGCACATAGAACGCCACCACCCGCAGCACGATCGAGCGGATCGCGTCCGCCACCGCCCGCTCCGGTTCGACCGACTCGGCGGCCGCGATCGTCACGATCTCCGCGCCGGTGAAGAACCCGATGCAGGGCACGACGGCGGCGAGCACCGCGCCGACGCCCTCGGGCGCGAACCCGCCGTGCGCGGTCAGCTGGTCCAGCCCGCCGGGGGCGTCCGGCCACAGGCCCAGTACGTACAGCGCGCCGAGCAGGAGAAACACCACGATCGCCAGGACCTTCACCGACGAGAACCAGTACTCGAACTCGCCGTAGGACCGGGCCGAGACCATGTTGGTCGCCGTCAGCAGCGCCATCAGGACCAGGCTGACCGCCCACAACGGGACGCCGGGGAGCCACAGTTGCACGATCCGGCCGCCGGCCACCGCCTCGACGGCGACCACGATCACAAAGAAGTACCAGTACAGCCAGCCGACCGTGAAGCCCGCACGCAGCCCCAGGGTCTCGCGGACATGGGCGTAGAACGACCCCAGCGCCGGGCGGGCGACGGTCATCTCGGCCAGCATCCGCATGATCAGTACGGTGAGCACGCCGGCCGCCAGGAACGACAGCACCGCGGCCGGGCCGGTGGACCGTACGACCACCCCGCTGCCGACGAACAGCCCGGCCCCGATCACCCCGCCCAGCGCGATCAGCTGCATATGGCGGCGTTCGAGTCCCTGCTGAAGGCCGCCCGGTGCCGTCGGCGTCCCGGCGCTTGCGGTGCTGTCGTCCCGTACCGTTCCCGTGCTCATGGGAGGCGACGCTAACCGGCCAACCATGCGGCGCTGTTGCCGCAGTGTTTCAGCAGGCGGGGCGCTGTGGCGGCCCGTGCGCCGGGCTCACAGCGGCAGGACGCACACCGGGACCGGAGCCGCGAACGGTGCGCCCGCACTGCGCAGCGCCCCGGTCCGGGCGTCCACCGAGAACACCGTGACCGACCCCGACTTCTGGTTCGCCGCGAACAGCCGGCGCTGATCCGGTGAGAAGGCGATCTGCCGGGGGAAGTCCCCGCCCACCGGCACAGTGTCCAGCAACCGCAGCCGTGCCCCCGCCGCCTCCACGGCATAACGGGTGAGGCTGTTGTGACCGCGATTGGCGAGAAAAGCGAAACGGCCGCCCCGGGTGACCAGGATCTGCGCCGGATAGCTGATGCCCGGACCGGTGCCCGTGGACTGCGGCATACCGGGCGTCAGCCGCCCGCTCCGGCGGTCGTAGCGGCAGACCACGACCGTGTTGTCGACCTCGTTCGCCAGATACGCGAAGGCGCCCGAGGGGTGGAACGTCAGATGCCGGGGTCCGGCGCCGGGCCGCAGCGTGGCATACGCCACCTGGGTGAGCTTCCCGGCCGTCTCGTCCAGCCGGTAGGTGTAGACGGTGTCATTGCCCAGGTCGACCGCCAGGACATGCCGGCCGTCCGGGGCGGTGATGATCTGGTGGGCATGTGGCCCGTCCTGGCCGGGTCCGGGCGGCGGGCTGGAGTGGGTGACCAGGTCCGTGCGCTCGCCCAGGGCGCCGGTGGCGCGGTCGAGCGGATGCACGGCCACGCTGCCGGAGAGGTAGTTGGCGGTGAGCAGCCAGCGCCCGCTGGGATGCACCGACAGATGGCAGGGCCCGGCGCCGCCGGTGGACCGGGTGCCCAGCACCGTGGGCGGGCCGTCCGGTGCCAGCGCCATCGCGGTCACCCCGCCCTGTTGCTGCTCGTCGACCGCGTAGAGGGTACGGCCGGACGGTGCCAGTGCGAGATAGGAGGGGTCGGCGACCCCGGCCACGACCCCGGTGGCGGTGATCCGGCCGGTCGCGGTGTCGTACGTACCGAGTCCGACACCGCTCCCGCCGCCCGCTGCCGAGGTGTAGGTCCCCAGGAAGAGCGGCCGGGCGCCGCACGGGCGCCGCGAGGGACGGCGGGTGGCGTGCGCGGGCGCCGAATCCCCCATCGTCAGCAGCCCCACCCCGCCCGTCGCGGCCAGACCCGCCGCGACGGTGCCGAGGAACCGCCTGCGATCGATCCCTGGCCCGGCCTGCGTTCCCCTGCGTGCTGCGCTCATGCCACACCTCGGTGCTCGGAGATCAGTGGTCCGTGGTCGGGTGGTCGTGTGGTCGTGCCAGCAGGGTGGCCCGTCCCGCCCGCTCCGGCAAGCGAGGCAACCCGAATCGCGGGCCGTCCCACGCAAGGGCGCCACCCGGAACGAGGGGATGACCCTGACATCCCCCTACATCCTCATGATGACCACCACCCCCCTCCGTAGCACTCGAGTCGTACAACACAACCCATACGCGGACTGATTCGCCGCACCCCTCATTGCTCGTAGTTTTTTGATCAAGGCACGAAGATGATCGAGAGGCCACGGATATATGTACGGCAAGGCATTCGCCCCGGAATACCAGGGCGAGTTGGGTGCGGCACTGGGTGTGAACTCCTCCTACGAGGAGGTGCTGGCGACGGCGAGCCGCGCACACGCCGACGCCGGCACGACACTGGAGCGGTCCCGGGCCGCGCTCGCGGTCGCCGAGGCCAACCGGCGGCTCGGACGGGTGGCGGAGGCGGGCGACGCCTGGCGGGAGAGCTACCGCAGTGCCCGCAACGCCGGTGACCGGGGCGCCATGGCCTGGGCGCTGTGGAGCGGCGGCACCCTGGCCCGCCAGTGCGGGTCCCTGCCGCTCGCCCGCCGGCTGCTCACCCATGCCGTCGCGCTGGCCGACGGCAGCGGCGACCGCCTCGCCCACGGCTACTCGCTCGCCGGACTCGCCGAGACCGGCCGCATACAGGGCGACTACGCCGCGGTCGCCGAGCTCCACGAGCAGTTGCTGGCACAGGGCCGGGCGCACGGCGAGGCCCGGCACATGGTCTGGGCGATGTCCGGGATAGCCCAGATGCACCGCAACACCGGCGGCTACGACAAGGCCCTGGAGCTGTTCGAGGAATCCGCCCGCATCGCCGACGAGGCCGACGACTTCCGCGGGCGCGCCTGGTCGCTGCGCGGCGTCGCCGACGTCCTGTCCGTGCAGGGCCAGACGGACCGGGCGCTGGCCCTGCTGTCCGAGGCGGAGGCCATCTGCCGCACCATGGACCTGGCGAGCGCGCTCGCGTACAACCACAAGATGCGCGGCAACGTGTTCTACCGGGCGGGCCGTTACGAGTCGGCGCGCGAGACGTACACCCTCTCGCTGCGGGAGTTCCGCGAGATGCAGGAGCCCCGCGGGGTGGCGCTCTCCCGGCTCGGGCTCGCCAAGTCCCGGGCCCGCCTCGGCCGCGACCGGGACGAGACCCTGGCCGAACTCGGCGCCCTGGAAGCGGAGTTCGCGCGCATCGGGCTGCGCCACGCCCGCGACATGGTCATCGCCTTCCGTGCAGAGCTGACCGCGCAATCGGCGCCAGAAACTCCCGCTCCTCGGTGCGATGCCACCACGCTCGGGTCTCCCGCAGTTCCCGCCAGGTCGTGAAGCGGTAACGGAAGACCCGGGCCCTGATCCGGGCCGGCGGCAGATCGGGGAACGGATTGCCGCGCAGCAGCCGCAGCGTGTCCCGGTCGTTCTCCAGCAGCCGCGCCACGAACGGCACGAACCACGCCCGCGCATAGGCAGGGGACAGGGCGGCGAACCACATCAGCCAGTCCAGCCGCAGGTGGTACGGCGCGTACTGGCGGGGCAGTCGTCGTACTTCGCCCGGCTTGCCGCGGAATTCGTACGGAAGCCAGACGGTGTCCGGCCCGGTCACCGCGTCCGCCGTCCCCTCCACGACGATCTCCCGGCGGACCCGCGTGATGCTGCCGAACGCGCCGTACGAATTGACCAGATGCAGCGACTCGTAGGAGGTGTTCATCATCTGCCGCCGGGTCAGCAGATTGCGCGCCGGACGGTAGCTGAGCACGAGGACCCCGGCCGTGGCGAGGAGCGCCAGGACCTCGAACCACACGGGGGGCGGGGGAAGCGGCGCGGACGGCTTCCCCCACAGCGGGGCGGCGGCCGACATGGCGAGCGCGATGGTCACCCAGTTCAGCCAGGCGAAGTTGCCGGACAGCACCAGCCACAGCTGGGTGACGACCATCGCGGCCGCGGCCCATCCGGCGATCGGCTGCGGGGTGAAGAGCAGTACGGGGACGGCGAGTTGCGCGACGTGGTTGGCGGCCACCTCGACCCGGTGGAGGGGCCCAGGCAGGTGGTGGAAGAACCAGCTCAACGGGCCGGGCATCGGCTGGGTCTCGTGGTGGTAGTACAGACAGGTCAGATCCCGCCAGCAGTGGTCGCCGCGCATCTTGATCAGCCCGGCCCCGAACTCCACCCGGAACAGCACCCAGCGCAGCAGCCACATGACCGGCACCGGGGGAGCGATCCCGGCATTGCCCAGGAACACCGCGAGCGAGCCCGCCTCCAGCAGCAGCGACTCCCAGCCGAAGCTGTACCAGGTCTGCCCGACATTCACGATGGACAGGTACATCGCCCACAGCACGGCCCACAGCAGCATCGCCGCCCACAGCGGCACGGCATCCGCCGCCCCCGCCGCCACGGCCGCGGCCAGCAGCGCCCCGCACCACGACCACAGGGCGAAGAAGCGGTCCGAGTAGTGCCAGTGAAAGACCGAGGGCGCGGCACGGAACGTCACCCGCGCCAGGAAGTCCGGCACCGGCAGCATGCCGCGCGCCCCGATGAGCGCCCGGAACTGCCGGGCCGCCGCGATGAACGCGAGCACATAGAGAACGGCCAGCATGCGCTGGAAGACCAGCCGCCCCAGCCAGTATCCGGAATCCGAGAACCATGCCACCCGCCCATGGGTAGCACTGCCGCCGCTCGCCCTGCCGCATGGCGCGCGGCGACGGAGGGCGGATCCCCCGCTCACTCTCCAGCGTAGGGATCGGGGCGAATGCAGCAACCTGAGGGCCATTGGAGTGAGTGATGTGCATCACATATTCCACCGCTTTTCCCCGCCGCCCTTGGGCGCCGTATCCGCACCTTCCGATGGCGCGCCTTTGTCAACGGAAAAACGTCGAGCGCGCGGAGTGCGGCGTCGTTACGCTGAGGGGCGACGGACGACCTTTCTGGGAGACGCCAACACCATTGGCCCGTCGCGGGAACGCCACAAACCTTGGCTGACCTCCCGGTTTGTGAACAAGGCGCCACCGCGTCGGAACCAATACCTCTGAAGAAGGAGTGCGTGGTGGCATTGCACAAGGCTCAACACAAGCAGCCCCGTTTGAAGCAGGGCGAGCGGCCCGGTCGGATCAAGGAAGTCCGCAATCTGGAAGCCTGGGACCGCTGCGCTCCCGTGCGCCTCGCGGGCTGCGACGAGGATCCCGCCGAACCGAATATCTTCCGCGGCATCGACTGAATCGACGGATCGCTCGGGCGCCGTCCCTGACCCGTGGGCCTCATCCTTCCACGGTCAGGGCCGGCGCCCGAGCAGACACAGCAGCCGGGTGAGCTCGTCGGCGCCCGCCGGCGGCTCCACCGCAGCGGCGAACAGCCCGGAGGTGTTGAGCCCGGAGGCATACGGCTCCACTTCACGCAGCCCCGCCCGCGCCAGAGGGCCGGGCAGCCGCTCATCGGCGCCGATCGCACGGGACAGATCCCAGGCATGCACCACCGCATCGGCCATCATCTGGGTGCAGTACGCGTCGGCCGGACCGGAGCCGTACGACAGCTGGACCGTGTGGTTCAGCGCACCGCACTCGGAGAACGCCGCGACGGCGGCCACCGCCGCGCGGTCCCAGGCCGCCGCGGGATCCTCCCCGAGCACATCGCCGTCATACTCCGTACCGACGTCCGCGATCGTCGCGCCGTCGCGCACCAGGCGGGGCACCCACAGTTGTTCGGCGGTGAGGTGGTTCACCAGATCGCGCACCGACCATTCCGTACACGGCGTCGGGTGGTCCCACTGGTCGTCGCGGACGGCATGCACCCGCGTTCCGAAGAGCGCCAGGGCCTCGCCGTGGGTCCGCAGGATCTCGTCGTGGTTCATGCTCCCCGAGAATAGGAGCGGGCACTGACAACGGCGCCCCGGCGCACGGCGCTCACCCGACGGTCCCGGGGGCTCGGCCTGAACCGAACGGCCCAACCGGGGGCGGGCTCTCCCCACCCGCCGGTCGGTACCGCGCGTACAGCCGCGGACGGCCAGGACGGCCAGGACGGCCAGGACGGCCAGGACGGCCAGGACGGCCAGGACGGCCGGGTCAGTCGGCGTAGAGCTGACGTTGCGGCACGATCTGCTGGGGCTGACTCGGGCTGGACCACAGCAGCTTCATATGGGCCTCACCGGTCTGCTCCGTGTAGTCGATCCGGATGCTGTGCCGGTGACCGGCCTTCAGGGGGACGGTGCCCTTGTCGGCCTTCGGTCCGTGCGGGGTGGTGCTGTCGATCACCGGTCTGCCGTCGATCCACAGCCGCACGGTGTCGTCGGAGACCGTGGTGAAGGTGTAGGTCTCGTCGAAGCGCGGCTGGATGCTGCCGGTCCAGCGGGTGCTGAAGTGATCGGCGGGGATTGACGGATCCGGCGATCCGTCGAAGCGGTAGGACTTGTTCACCGTCGGATCGACGGTGGTCACCGCGGGCGGGCCGGTGAAGGAGTCGTTCGTCCAGCTCTGCGCCGTCAGCCCCTTGCCGGTGCCGGCGGGCGCCGCGGCAGGCGGCTTGATGGTGAGCCGGATGACGCCGGCGAGCGGACCGGTGGCCGCACCGGACGGGGTGAGGTCGAAACCGTCACCGGCCGGGGTGACCTTCACCTGCTGGGAACTGCCGAGCACCCGGGCCGCGGTGATCTCGAACCGCCCCTTGGCGGTGAGGTGCAGGGATGCTCCGGCAGCCGGCCAGGAGGTGACGGAGGCATACAGCTCGTTGCCCCGGCGGGAGACCGCGCCCCAGGACGGGTCCGCCGCCAGCCCGGTGTGCCCGGCCCCGTGGACCGCGTCGCCCTGACCGTGCGCGCCCAGCCACCGGCCGGTCTCGCGCAGCCGGTCGACGGACGGCTGCGGGATGCGCCCGAGCTTGTCGGGGCCTACGTTGAGCAGATAGTTGCCGCCGCGGCTCGCCACATCCAGCAGATGGCGCACCACGGTCGCCGTCGGCTTCCAGTTGGTGTCGTACTTGGCGAAGCCCCAGTGGTCATTGAGCGTCATACAGCTCTCCCACAGCTGCCCGTCGACCGGCTTCGTGGGGATCTCCTGCTCCGGCGTGCCGAAGTCGCCGTCGACCACCTCGCGTTTGCCGACCCGGTTGTTGACGATCAGGTCGGGGTTCAGGCCGTGCAGGTACGCCTGGAGGTCGGCGCCGTCCCGGCGTGACCAGCGGTTGGTGGGGTTGTCCGCGTCCCATTCGCCGTCGAACCACAAGAGCGCCGGGTCGTAGTGCTCGACCAGCTCCTTGAGCTGGGCGTACATCCGCTTCTTGTAGCGCGGGAAGGTCGCCGGACCGGCGAAGTCCGGATCGTGCCAGTCCCAGATCGAGTAGTAGAAGCCGAGTTTGATCCCGGCGGCGTCGGCGGCCTGCTTCAGCTCGGCGAGGATGTCGCGGTGCGGGTCGAAGGCGGAGTGGTCGCGCAGGTTCCAGGTGTTCTGCTTCGTCGGCCACATCGCATAGCCGTCGTGGTGCTTGGACGTGATGACGAGGTAGCGCTGACCGGCGTCCTTGGCGGCCCGGACGATCGCCTCGGCGTCGAAGGCGGACGGGTTGAAGGTGGCGGCCTGCTTCTCGTACTCCTCGTCCGGGATCCGGCACTCGCGCTTGATCCACTCCGCGTTGCGGCACACCGTGCCGTCGGGCCGGGTGTACTCGCCCTCCAGGTTCGAGTACGCGCCGAAGTGGAGGAACATCCCGAAGCGGTCCTGGCGCCACCAGGAGGTGCGCGACGAGGTGAAGGGATCGTCGGTCGCGTGGTTGGTGCCGGGGCCGGCGGCGGGCCGCGGCGGGGGCTGCGCGGCGGCCCCGGGGGCGCCGACGGTCAGCAGCAGGGCGCCCAGCACCCCCATGAGTCCCAGCAGCCGGAACGGTCTTGTGCGGCTGTGCATCGCTCGCTCCTCGGGTCAGTTGGTCACGTACGTGCCTCCTGTGCCATCCCGCATGGTGCAGCGCCGGCACCGGGACCGGAAGACCCCGGACGCGACAAACATCGGAGCACCTTGCGCAAAGTGGGCGGAAGTTGGGGGTGTTGGCAAGTGGTGGGCCATGAGACCTCGGACCTAAGTAGGTGTGGGGACCTGGTGGCCGAGATAGGCACGGCCGACGGCCCCGGGATCGTGACGCGCAGTCAGCACCCTGGAAAACCGCCGGACTTGCCGGTTCAATGAGCAGGTCGCCACTCACTGGAGGCACCATGGAAGCCGTTCCATCCGTCGCCGGTGCCCCGGCGATCCGCTGCGCGGGCCATGAACGCGACTACCCGTCCTTCCTCGACCGTGCGGCACGGATCGCCACCGGGCTCCAGGAGGCGGGGGTCGAGCCGGGCGACCGGATCGCGGTGGTGCTGCGCAACGAGCCCGCCCATCTGGAGATCACCGCCGGGGCCGCCCTGCTGGGCGCCTCTGCGGTGCCCGTCAACTGGCACTTCCGGCATGACGACCTACGGCATGTGCTCACCGACAGCGGCAGCAAGGTCGTCTTTGCGCACACCGACCTGCTGGACGCGGTGACCGCCGTGCTCCCCGACGGCGTACGGATCGTCGAGGCGGCCGTTCCCGCCGGTGTCGCGGCCGCCTGCGGGTTCACCGCACCACCGCCCACCGGGGCACTCCCGCTGCTCGACCGGTGGCTGGAAGGCTACGAACCGCTGGGGCAGGCCGCCGGCGAACGCCCGCCCACCGTCATCTACAGCTCCGGAACCACCGGGCGTCCCAAGGGAGTTCTGCGCGAGCCCGTCTCCCCGGACCAGCTCGAAGAAGGCGTGCGGCTGTTCCTGGAGCACTTCGCCGTCGCCCCCGGCGGCCGTACGCTCATCCCCGCCCCGCTCTACCACGCCTCGCCCAGCCAGCACGCCGTCCTCGCCCTCGCGGCCGGGCTGGACGTCACGCTCATGCCGCGCTTCGACGCCGAGGAGTTCCTGCGGCTGATCGCACACCACCGCATCGAGCAGGTGCAGGTCGTGCCCACGATGTTCGTCCGGCTGCTGCGACTGCCCAAGGACGTCCGCGAGCGCTACGACCTGTCCTCGCTCACCTCCGTGGTGCACGCCGCGGCGCCCTGTCCGCCGCACATCAAACACGCCGTGATCGACTGGCTGGGGCCGGTACTGCGGGAGTACTACGGCGGCAGCGAGACCGGCGCCGTGACGTGGTGCGACAGCGCGGAGTGGCTGGCCCACCCCGGCACCGTCGGACGGGCCACCGGAACCTGCGGGGTCGCGGTCCTCGGCCCCGGCGGAACGCCGCTGCCGGCCGGCGCCACCGGTGACATCTACCTGAAACCCGGCGACGGCTGGCCCCGGTTCACCTACCTGGGCGACCCGGACCGGCGCGCCGCCATGGAAGCGCCGGGCCTGCCCGGCTACGTCACCATCGGAGACATCGGCCATCTCGACGCGGAGGGCTATCTCTACCTCAGCGACCGCCGGAACGACATGGTCATCTCCGGGGGCGTCAACATCTACCCCGCGGAGATCGAGGGCTGTCTGCTCGCCCTCGACGGGGTCCGGGACGTGGCCGTCTTCGGTATCCCCGACGAGGAGTTCGGTGAGGTCCTCGCCGCCCATCTGGAGACCGAATCCGGTGTGCTGCTCAGTGCCGAGGCGGTACGCGCCCATGTCCGTGAGCGGCTCGCCGGGTACAAGGTCCCCCGGGCCGTGGTCTTCGAGGAGCTGCTGCCGCGCGACGAGTCGGGAAAGCTCTTCAAACGGCGGCTGCGGGACCCGTACTGGGCGGGGCACGACGGTGCGATCTGAACGCCGTACCCCGCCCGCGGCCGCCTCGGTTCAGCAGGCCGGACCGTCGAAGACCGGAATCAACTGCTCCTCCTCGTAGGCCAGATGCCTCTCCACCTCCTCCGTGAGGCGCTCGACCTCGGCGAGCACCGTCCGGGGGTCCGCGCCCTCGGCGGAGACGGCCTGTTGCAGTGCGTCGAGGAGGACTGCGAGTTTCTCGTGTTCCTGCTGCATCCGCTCCAGCGCCGGCGTGAGTTCGGGGTGATGCCGCCCGAGCATCGGAAACATTCCGGCGTCCTCACCGGTGTGGTGGTTGTGCAGCCCCTGGCAGAGGGCCAGGCAATTCACCCGGAGCTGGACGCCGAGACCGGGGCCCGATTCTGCTATTTCCTTGCGGATGAGGGCGAGTTCCCGCCGGAATCCGTCGTGCACGGCCTTGAGCGCGGCGCCCGGCGAGTCGGCCTTGATATTCGGCGGACCGGCGGGGATTTCCTCCAGGGCCACCACCGGAAGAATGCGCTCCGTTTTTGCCTGGTATTCCGACCACCCGGGATCGGTCTCGGCCGCGCGGGCGAAAGCACGGTCGCGTTCGGCGCCCTCCAGGACAATCGCCTGCGCCTCGTAGGTGAAGACACCGGCCTCGACCGTGACCCGGGGGTGGGCGACCAGATTGTGGAACCAGGCCGGGTGCTTCGGTGCGCCCCCGGCCGAGGCGATGACCAGGACGCGCCCGCCGCCGTCGGGAAGGTAGCCGAGCGGGGTGGTGTGCGGGGCGCCCGAGCGTGCGCCGACGGTGGTCAGCAGAAGCAGGCGGCCGCCCTCGAAGGGGCCGCCGACGCATCCGCCGTTGGCACGGAACTCCTCGATGATCTGTCGGTTGAAATCGATCGGCATATTCGGTGTTTTCTCCAGGATGGGTGAAGGCAGCGGGGCCCACGGATGTACGCGGGCATGGCGGCAAAGCCCGGTCGACGAGCGAAGAACCGCTCGGTGGGCAGGGCGCATTGACCGCGGTCGACAGGAACGCGACCGTGGTGCGGGGAGAGGGAAGCGAAAGGGCGCGCGCGGGCGGAAGATTCCCGCAAGCGCGGTGCGCGTGCAGGCGAAATCGCTCAGCAGGCGAAATGCGCGGAACGCGCAAACAGTGGAGGAGAGGAGGGGCGGGCCTCTGTTCGCCCGCCTCGCGGTCACGTGGTGACCGGGAAACTCACTCGCTCATGGCACATGGCCGACCCGGTAGTCACGGCGTCAAAGGTAATGCCATAAAGGCATCGAGGCAACGCCGGACGGATATTTCGTCCGCTCTGCTTCCGGGCCGACTGCCGGAAACCACGGTCCGGACGGGCGGATCCCCCGCTCGGGACGAGCCGCTCCGGTGCGTTGCCGGTCGCGAGCCGTACGGGTCGCCCGAACCCCCCTTCCGCATCCGGGAGTTGGCTGCCACCATGTCCTCGCTGCGCATCACATGAAAGAACGTTGTTCGCATACATGAATACCGTATGTGAAGGACCGGACGCGAATGCCCGGACGCGAGTGACCCGGTGTCCGTAACAAGCGGGGCCTGACGGCAGTGAGCCCGCATGCCTGAACTTCCGTTGCTGAGGGGTGTGTTCATGGAACGTCGGCAATTCCTCGCCACCGGTGCCGCGCTGACGGCCGGCGCCGCACTGTCCGCCCGCCCGGCCGCCGCCGCGCCGGGCCGCCGCCCCGCCGACCGGCTGCCGGCCCGCGCCGAGACCGTCGCCGTACTGCGCCGGGTCGCCGACCACTGGATCGGCGCGCACGCCGACCCCGGTGACAACCAGTGGGCCCGTGCCACCTTCTTCAGCGGCCTGCTGGCCCTGCACCGCCTCACCCGTGAGCCCCGCTACCTCGCCTACGCGCGCGGCTGGGCGGAGCGCCATGCGTACGGGCTGCACAACGGTGTCACCACCCGTCATGCCGACGACCACTGCGCGGGTCAGGCCTACCTCGATCTCCATGCGCTGGACACCGCACCGGATCCGGCCAAGATCGCCGCCATTGAGGACTCCCTGCGCCGTATGGTCGACACCTCGGCCGAGCGGCACGACGACTGGTGGTGGGACGACGCGCTGCACATGGCGATGCCGCCGTTCGCCCGGCTCGGCGCGCTGCGCGCGGACCCCGCCTACTGGGACGCGATGCACGCGCTCTACACCCACACCAAGAGCGCCGAGGGCGGCCCCGGCCTCCACGACCCCGGCAGCGGCCTGTGGTACCGCGACAAGCGGTTCCTGCCCGGCGGCATCTCGTCCCCCAACGGCAGACCCGTCCTGTGGTCCCGCGGCAACGGCTGGGTGGCCGCCGCCCACGCCAAGGTGCTCGCCGTCCTGCCCGACACCTTCGCCCCGGTCCGCGCCTACCGCGCCACCCTGGTCAGGGAACTGGCCGCGCTCCGGGCCGTCCAGCGGTCCGACGGGTTCTGGAATGTGAACCTCGCCGATCCCGGGCATCTGCCCGGTCCGGAGACCAGCGGCACCGCCTTCTTCACCTACGGGACGGCGTATGCGCAGCGCGCCGGGCTCGTCCCGCGCGACCGCTATCGCCCGGTCGTGGCACGGGCGTGGAACGCGATGGTGGACACCGCCGTGCACCCCGACGGCTTCCTCGGCCATGTGCAGAACGTCGGCGACCGGCCGGAGTCCAGTCAGCCGGTCACCTACGACTCCACCGCCGACTTCGGTGTCGGCGCCTTTCTGCTGGCGGGCACGGAGGTGGTGGCGCTGGGTGACGGCTGACCCGCCGCCCGGCGGGCCGTCCCCGCCGGGCCCGGCCCACGGGCCGCGGCGGCTGCCCCCGTCGAGGTCAGATTCGGGTGAGCGGCCCGTTCGGGACGATCTGAAGCTTGCGACCGGAGCCCTGCTGGAAGGTGGCCAGCGCCGTGGCGTACGCGCGCATCGGCACCGAGCTTGCGGGCCACGGCCAGCCGGTCCTCGTTCAGATCGACGACGGAGACGGAGGCGGCACCGGCCCGTTGGGCGACCTGGAGGTAGAGCGGGCGCATGGTGCCCGCGCCATAGATCAGGAAGTGGTCGCCGAGCTTGGGGGCGACGAGGTCGAAGCCGCGCACGATGGTCGACAGCGGCTCTATCAGCGGGGCATGGGCGAGCGTGACGGTCTCCGGCAGCCGGTAGCAGTTGCGCGCCGGCACCTTGACGTACTCGGCGCAGGCACCATCGACGGTGATGCCGATGGTGCCCCACGTGAACTTCACGGAAGTCATGTGATTTTTGCGCCTCGGCGGGGCCGCGCGCCTCTCTCACCTCCTCTCCCTCCGTACGGCCTCCAGCAACACCAGCCGCTCCGGGAACAGCGTCGGCGCCTGGACCCCCACCTCGGACAGCACCCGCCCCGGAAGCGTCACGCCCTTCTCCCACCAGGGCAGCGCCGAGGTGAACGGCCCCTCCGGGCGGTCACCCGGCGCCAGCGGCGACAGGTGGTGATCGGCGTCCGGATCCAGCCCCGGCAGTCGCACCCGTCCGGCCGGCGACTGCACGCTCGTCGCCCGCTGCACCAGCGCGAACACCGCCCGCCCGCCGTCCCCGGCCACCACGCCATGCACCCACAGCGCCGGATCGGGATGGTCGCCGTGCACCACCGTCCCGCTGTGCAGCAGCGGCCGCAGTGCCCGGTACAGCGCCACCCACTCGGCCAGCCGGGCCCGTTCCGCCGCGTCGGCCGTCGTCAGATCCCACTCGATCCCGAAGTGGCAGAACAGCGCGGTCCCCGCCCGGAAATCCAGCGTGTGCAGGCGTCCCGTCGTATGCGCGACCGGCGCTCCCACGTGCGCGCCGAGCAGCTCCGGCGGCAGCAGCAGGCCCGTCCAGCGCTGGATCCGCTGCCGCTCCAGCGCATCGATGCAGTCACTGGTCCACACCCGGTCGGTGCGCTCCAGCACCCCCAGATCCACCCGGGCGCCGCCGGACGCGCAGGACTCGATCTCCAACTGCGGGTGCCGCGCCCGCAGTTCGTCCATCAGGCGGTAGGCGGCCGTCGACTGGAGGTGCGCGGCCGCGTCCACGAGGTCGCGGTTGTGGTCCCACTTGAGGTAGTCGATGCGGTGCTCGCACAGCAAGGTGTCCAGCCGCTGGAGGAGGTACGCATACGCCTCGGGACGCGTAAGGTCGAGGACTTGCTGATGGCGCGAGGGCGGCGGCAGCCGCGACGGGGAGGCGGCCAGGATCCAGTCCGGGTGCGCACGGGCCAGATCGGAGTCCGGGTTGATCATCTCCGGCTCGACCCACAGCCCGAACTGGAGCCCCAGCCCGTGCACGGTGTCGATCAGCGGATGCAGCCCGTCCGGCCAGACCTCGGCGTCCACATACCAGTCACCGAGCCCGGCACGGTCGTCCCGCCGCCCCCGGAACCACCCGTCGTCCAGCACGAACCGCTCCGCTCCGACCTCGGCCGCCGCGTGCGCCAGCCGGGTCAGTCCGGCCAGGTCCTGGTCGAAGTAGATGGCCTCCCAAGTGTTGACGGTGACCGGCCGCGGGGAGGCGGGGTGTCCGTCACGGGCCCGCAGCTCGCGGTGGAAGCGGCCGGCCAGTTCGTCCAGGCCGTGGCGTCCGTAGGAGCCGTAGATCCAGGGGGAGCGGTAAGTGTCGCCGGGGGCCAGCCGGATCTCGCCGGGCAGCAGCAGTTCGCCGCCGGCGAGGACGGCCTGCCCGGCCGGGGTGCGCTCGGCGAGCGAGCGGTGGTTGCCGCTCCACGCCACATGCAGCCCCCACACCTCGCCGGACCGGAAGCCGAAGCCCGCCTCCCCGGCGGTCTGAAGCAGCGTCGCATCGCTGCCGGTGCGTCCGCGCCGGCTCTCCCGCAGATGGGTGCCGAGGGTGAACGCATGCCGCTGGGGGCTGCGTTCCCGTAGATGGCGGCCGGTGAGATCGAGAAGCTCGGTGGCCTGCGCGGGCACCGGCAGGGCGGGGGTCAGCTCGGTGAGGTGGTAGGGGTCGTCGCCGGTGTTGGTGACGGCGGCGCGCAGCCGCACCAGCCCCGCATCGGTCAGCCCGGTCTCCAGCGTCAGTGCCAGACCGCCGTCCGCGTCCGCAGCCTCGACGATCAGCCGGCGGCTGTCCTCCCGTACGGACCTGGTGCGCACCGTGAACGCGGGTGGGGCGGCCGAGCTTTCCCGGTGCCCGCTGAGTCCCGGGGTGCCGGGCCAGCCCGCGGACTGCTGCGGCAGCACGCTCAACGGCACCGGCACATCCAGCGCATTGGAGACGGTCTGCGCGACATCGGCGGCGCGCAGCCCGGCCAGACGGCCGGGCGCGAGCGCGCCGAGGTCGGCGCCCCAGTGCACGATGCGCGGCAGACCGGAACCGGACAGATCCAGCACCAGGCTGGTGCCGGCGGCCCGGAAGTGCAGGAGGTCGTCCATGGCGGGATCCCTTCGTGACGGGCGTGACGTGCGTGACGTGCGTGAGGGGCTCTCTGCGGATCGTGCCCGGAGACGCCATGCTTCGCGCCGGCCGGTGGAGTTGGCGGAAACACCGACAGGGGGTTGTCGCCGCCGCCCTCGAAGGTAGGACGAGCCGGGACCCCCCTGGCGCGACGAGAGGGATGACATGCCTGGATTCAATGGCATCGGCTGGTTCGAGATCGGCACCGACGACCCGGCGGCCGCGGAGCGGTTCTACGGTGACGTGTTCGGCTGGACGGTCTCGCACGACGACACGAAGAGCACGGACCCGGCGTACCAGATCTTCACGACGGGTGACGCGCAGGGACTGCACGGTGGGCTCTTCGCGACAAAGGGAAAGACGCCCAATTACGCGGTCTTCACCCTGCTCGTCGAGGACGTCGAGGCTGCGTGCCGACGGGCCGAGGCCGCGGGCGGAAAGGTTCTGCGCGCGCCGGCGTCCAACCCGGCCGGGGTGACCTTCGCGCACCTGCTCGACCCGGCCGGCAACCACTTCGCGGTGTTCAAGCCGCCTTTCGCGCAACCCTGAGCCCTGGTGCCGCCGGCCGGCGCCCCTCGGCGGGCCGTTCCGGTCGGCCGGGGGGCGCCGTCAGCTCAAGGTGAGTTGACGGACGATCCCGTACGGGATGTCGAGGTCCTCGCCGCGCAGTGAGCGTGGCGGGGGCACCTCGGCAGTGATCGTGACCGAGGCGATCCGGTCGGTGCGGAAGGCGCGCAGGGCGTCGCGCAGCCGGCACCAGGCCACCAGATACCAGTGGGTCGCCGTGCCGACGTAGCCGAGTGGTTCGATCTCGCGCATCGTGGCGGCCCCCTCGCGGTCGCCGTAACCGATGCGCAGGACACGGGGGCTGGACAGCGCGTCGGCCACCAAACGGGGCACCGACGGCATGGTGCCCGCGTCGCCGAGCAGGTGGATGCGCCCGGCCAGGGCGCGGGCCGCGGCGGCATCGTCGCCCTGCATCGCCGCGACCAGCTTGCGCAGCGCCGAGCCCGCGGGCCCCCGGAACGGCGTGCCCTCCAGCTGCCGTAGCGCCACCGCCATCGCGACGGCCTCGCCCGGCGTCAGGTTGACCGGCGGCAGCGTGCGCGCCTTGTCGAGGCAGTAGCCGCCCGTGCGGCCGGGCTCGGCATAGATCGGCACTCCTGACTGCTGGAGCGCGTTGATGTCCCGTTCGACCGTGCGCACGCTCACCTCGAAATGACCGGCCAGCCAGCGCGCGCTTCGCGGGCGAGGCGCGACGGCGCGCAGTTCCTCGACCAGGGCATAGAGACGATCCGTACGGTTCACCCGCACAAACCTACAAGCCGGGTATGACAAGAGACGGCCGGCGACCGCCCGTTGGGTCACCTGGTCGCCGCCGCCCCGCCCCGGTGCCGCCTTACTCCAGGGGTAATCGACCCGTGCCGCGACGGCTGGAAACGTGGACGCCGACGCACCAGCCGCCCGTCCGGAGAGGCATTCCCATGACCGCATACGCCATCGCTCACCTCCGCCCCGCCGCCCCGCACCCGGAGGTCTTCGCGTACATCGAGAAGATCCAGCCGACCCTGGACCCGTTCGGCGGCCACTTCCTCGTGCACGGCTCCGAGGTGGAGGTCAGAGAAGGCACCTGGCCCGGATTCGTTGTCGTCATTGCCTTCCCCGACCTGGCGCGGGCCCGCGACTGGTATGACTCGCCCGCCTACAAGGAGATCCTCCCGCTGCGCACCCGGCACATCGACGCCGACGTGGTCCTGGTGCCGGGGGTTCCCGACGGCTACGACCCGGCCGTGACGGCGGCGAAGCTGCGGGCGGCGGCCGGCTGATGCCCGGGGCGGGTCGGCAGCGGTGGCCGGCTGACGCCAGGCGCGCGGGCGCGCAGCCGTGGCCGGAGGATGTGCGAGGCTGCCGGTCCCCGGTCCGTATCCGTGGCCGGATGACGTGCACGACAGGTCCGCAGTGGTGGCCGCACAACGCCAGGAACCCTTGCGGAACGGACGCCGGCGCGCACCGAACGAAGGGGGCGGAATCTTCGCCCCCGACCGTGACCGGCCTCTTGCTCCCCCGCTAAAGTCTCACCAACAGCGCAGGTGAAGCCGCTTCCACAGGGTTTGGGGGGCAGCCGCCCCGGGGGAGGACACACAGCGATATGAGCCGCCGTTCCCATGGATTAATGGCCGTCTGGGCCGAGGCGCAGCGTCAGCAGCAGCGCCAGCAGGAAGCCCAGCGCCGCGCGCGAGCACAACAGCAGCGCGACCAGGAACGGCAGGCACGGGACGCCGAACGCGCCATGGCGCGGATGCACCGCGAGCGGCAGGCGGCCTACCGGCAGCAACGCGAGGCGGACGCCCGCCGCCGCACCGAGGAACTGGACGCCCGCGTCGCCGCACTGACCGGTCTCCTCGCCGACGGCTGCCGCGCCCCCGCGTTCTCCGCCGCCGCGCTGCTGCGCTCCGAGCAGATCGAGCAGTTCGCGCCCGGCGCCCTCGCCACCCCGGTACCGATGCCCGACCCGGCCCGCTATGAGGCGCCGACGGGCGGCTGGCACCTCGGCGCCCGCCGCGACCGTGCCCAGGAAGAGGCCCGCGCACGCTACGAACAGGACTGGTACACCGCGCAGGCGGCGGAGAGCCGACGGCAGGCCCAACTCGGCGCCTACCGGCAGCAGTACGACCAGTGGGCCGCGGGCACCCTGGCCGGGATCCGGCAGCACAACTCCGGTATCGAGGAGTTGCTCTCCGGCCTGCGCGGCGGCGACGCGGACGCGGCCGTCGAGTACTTCTCCGCCGCGCTGTACTCCTCCACGGCCTGGCCGGAGGGCTTCCCCCGGCAGATCGCGGCCGCCTACGACCCCATGGCCCGCCAACTCGTCCTGGACTGGGAACTCCCGGGCTACGACATCGTCCCGGAGACCAAGTCCGTCCGCTACATGCCCACCGCCGACCAGGAGAAGGAGACCGCCCGGCCGGCCGCGCAGCGCCGGGCGCTCTACCGCGAAGTGCTGGCCCAGAGCGTGCTGCTGGTGCTGCGTGATCTCTTCGCCGCCGATGCCTTCGGCACGCTGGATTCGGTGGCGCTGAACGGATTCGTGGACGACGTGGACCCCGTGACCGGCCGCCCGGCCCAGGTGTACCTCGCCACCGTCATGGCGCCCCGCAGCGCCTTCGACACCTTCCATCTCGAACAGGTCAGCGCGGTGGAGTGTCTGACCGACGGGCTGCGCGGACAGCTCGCCGCCCGCCCCGACCAGCGGACCGCCGTACGCCCGGGGCGCCTTCCGGCCGATGTCGGCGGCGGGGTCGTCTCGCACGGTACGGACAGCGAGCCGGACCTGTACGAGATGGATCCGATCGCCTTCGAGAATCTGATCGCCGAGCTGTTCCGTGCCATGGGCATGCAGGCCGTGACCACCCAGCGCTCCGGCGACGGCGGGGTCGATGTCGACGCTCTCGACCCCGACCCGATCCGCGGCGGCAAGATCATTGTGCAGGTCAAGCGCTACCGCAACACCGTCCCGCCGACCGCCGTCCGCGACCTCTACGGCACGGTCCAGGCGGAAGGCGCCAACAAGGGGGTGCTGGTGACCACCTCCCGGTTCGGCCCCGGCGCCCACACCTTCGCCAACGGCAAGCCGCTCAGCCTCATCGCCGGCCCCGAACTCGTCGATCTGCTCGGCCGCTACGGGCTGCGCGGACGGCTCGGCCCGGACGACGCCCCGTCCGCCCCCGCCACCACCGAGGAAGCGCCGGACCACAACATCCTCGGTATGAACTGGTCCGGCGAGGTCGCCCTCGATGTCTGTGCCCTGGTGTGCAAGGGGACCAGCGTGCTCAGCGACGATCACTTCGTCTTCTACAACAACCCGCGCAACCCCGACGGTTCGGTCCGGATGCTGCCCGGCTTCGCGCCCGACCGGGCCGCGATGCAGGTGCGGTTCGAGGCGCTGCCGCCGGACGCCGACCGGCTGATCCTCGTCGCGGCGATCGACCCCCAGGTCAACCCCGACGCCGATCTCTCCGGTTTCACCGATGCCCGCATCCGGCTGCTGGACGCGTCGGGGGAGGAGCTGGGTCAGCTGGAGGTCTCGGACGGGCGGCGGGGCGAGACCGCGCTGGTGCTCGGCTCGTTCCGTCAACGCGCGGGCGGCGACTGGGACTTCGTGATCGGCGGCAAGGGCTTCCCCGACGGCCTGGAGGCGCTGGTGCAGGAGTACGGCATCGAGGTCGCCTGAGGGGCGGGGACCAGGCCGGGGGCGAGGCCGGGGGCCGGGGCCGGGGCCACGGCCACCCACACCCCAGACCGGATCATGGGCACCCGCGCCACTCCCCGTAACCCTGGCCGCTTGAGGTATCGGCTACTCAATTCCAGGGCCCGGTGTCCTGGCGGCTGCGCCCACGATCCGGTCTGCGCCCGGGGCCGTTCGCGACGCATGCGCTGGGGGAGCGGACTGAGGGGCGTCGGGCACCGTGCGCTCCCTCCTCCCGGTGACGGGCCCGGCTCAGCCAGGTACAAGTAAACGCTCAATTCCCGGAATCCATCCAGGTCGGGAGCGGTGGGCAGATCCGCGGCGCCACCACCCGCGGTCCGGAATTCGCCGGGCGAATACTCTCCCGCGCACGGCGCCCACGTTGCGCCCATGGAAGCCGCCGCGCGCTTTCCCTCGTGTACGGCGGCCGTCCATGACCGCCGGCACGGGGAGCGTCATGCCGACGGCGGAAACCGTTGACCTGCCTACGCTGGGCCGCGCCACCACGGCGATGGGAATCGAGCCCGCCCTCACGACAGCGGGCGGGCTAAGAGGAGACAAAGAGGGGATGGGAAAAGATGTCATGGAATCGCCGCGACATACTGAAGGCAGCCGGTAAGGCCGGCGCAGGCGCCCTGGCGGTTTCCGCACTGGGCGGCATGGAGCGAACCGCCGCTGCGGCTCCGGTAGGGAATGTGCCGTCCAATCCGAGGATATCGGAATGGGCGCACGCGAAATCCAGCAGTCATGAGGCCGGTTGGACCGATCAGTTCCAGGGCATGTGCACGGACGGCGCGTACTGGTACATCGTGTCCAACGCCGAGGACAACCAGCGCCTCCACAAGCTGTCCCTGGACTTCCGGACCACGTATGCGAGCCTGTCCGCGCCTTCCGGCAGCGGTCACATAGGGGCGCCCACATACGACCCCCAGCGGCGCCAGATCTACGTTCCGGTCGAGGGCGACGAACCGGAACTGATCTGGAAGGTGACCACCGGCCTGAGCACGGCAGGGATGGTTCCGATTTCCGGACGCACACCGGGCTCCCACGCACCCCAGCGGTGGAAATTCCCGTGGATGGCGTTCAATCCCCGTGACGGGCTGGTCTACAGCTCAGTCTTCGGAAATCCGGAGCACACGGACATCGACAAGGAAGTCGACCGCATCTGGGGGTACGACCGGGACACCGGAATCCTCAAGAAGGAGATCCCGCTTCCGAGCAAGGTGTACGCCATCCAGGGCGGCACATTCGGCAACGGCGGGAGAAATCTCTATCTGGCTTCCGACTACGAAGAGGCGGCCAACGACAGAAAGCACGTCTATGCCTACGACTTCTCCTCCGCAACGGACGGCGTACCGGTCAGAACCTGGGGAAAGGTCGCCGTTCCGGATGCGGACGACGAAGTCGAGTGCGTGGTCTTCGCCCATCTGAGTTGGCACGGCGCCCGTGACACCCACATCAGCATCGGCCTCCTGGACGACACCGTCTGGTCGGGAGCGACCGACAACGTCTACTTCCGGCACCTCGCCGTACCGTCACCGATCTTGATCTGAAGCGAGCATGCCGGGGCGGCGAAGAGGGCAGCATGACGCGCACCGGGACTCCATGGGGCCCTTGGGCGACGAGTGACCTGCCGCCCCTCTCGGGCTCGATTGTCACTCCGCGGGGCCGGGAGGCCAAGGGCCCAGTTCCGGCAATGCGCCGGCGGATCTTATGGAGGAGGGGCGTTGTCGTGCCCGGCGGGTCGGCGCTGCTTGGCGCGGTGGGCGAGTGCATCGACGATGCGTTGCCATGCCGGTGAGGCCTCGGAGATCCGGGAAGAGACCAGCTTCAGGTGCCCGGCCCGGTTGTTGTCTCGTTCGTGTTGGATCTCCCATGCGTCCAGGTCGTCGATGAGCCGGTCCAGGCGGGGATCGTGCGGATCCCAGTCGACTGATTGATCACAGGCGAGATACAGGCGCATCGTCTCGGGGTCGTCGAGGCCGGCGTTCTTCTCCCGTATCCGCTGCGGCATGACGTGCGGGTCCAGTGCCTGCATCAGGATCCACGCGTCGCGCTCGAGTCGTACCCTCCGTTCGCTGACCCCGAGACTGCGCATCCGGTTCAGGATGGCGACCACGTCGGGGGGCAGGACAAGACTTTCGCCGCCGGCCAGGTCGGTGATCCTGCGGCGGTATTCGGTGAGCTGGTCGATCTTGCGCTGCAATGCGGCGTCGATGCCGGTGACGGCCGCGGCGAATTCGGCCGGCTGTGCATGCAGCAGCGCGTCGATACGGGCCAGTGGCACCCCGGCATCGGCGAGGGTCCTGATCCGGATGAGATCCACCGCCGCTTGCGCGCTGTAGCGGCGGTAGCCGGAGGCATCGCGCTCGGGCTCGGGCAACAGGCCGACGTGGTGGTAATGGCGGACGGTGCGCACGGTCACGCCGGCGGTTGCCGCGAGCTGCCCGATCGTGAGCACCGTCCTCCTCAGTCTTCGTACGACGTGGTCGTGGCGAGTCTAGGCGCGGGCCGCCCGGTCGACGACGTCGCGGATCGCCTGGACCACGGCATCGGGGCGGTCGAAGCAGAGACGGTGGTGGGCGGTGTCGCAGAGGATGCGCTGCTCCCCGTGCGAAACCGCGCTCACCAGCGCCGCGTCCAGTCTCGTCCGGCCGTCCTTCATCTCCTGCAACGTCCGCTCCGACGCCAGCGCCTGCCGGCCGGGGTCGGTGCCCACTACGGAGAGAGCAACCACCGGGACGTCGGGAAGGCCCGGCCCATCGCGCAGTTCGGCGGCGAGTGCGGCAAGCTTGGTGCGTTCGGCGATACCGACGTCGGTCCATTCGTCACTGACCTTGGCCTCGACCAGCGCCTGCCGCACATGCTCCGGATAGCCCGCGAGCAACTCGGCGCTCATCTCGCGCAGGGCCGGTCGCATCTTCTCCAGCTGCTCCCGGTCAGGTGCCATCTGCTCGACCGCGGCCAGAGCAGCCGCGGGCGGCATGAAGTCGTCCCAGTCGCGGTGGAAGGCGTCCAACCAGACCAGCCCGGCCACGTCCTGCGGGTAGAGCTGCGCGAACCGATGCGCGTAGAAGCCGCCGAGGGAGTGCGGCACCAGAACGTAAGGGGCGGCGATGTCCTGGGCGCGCAGCAGCTCACGCAGTTCCGTGGCGACCGCGGCGGCAGTGCGCGGCAGCGGGAGAGGATCGCTGTAGCCCGTGCCGCCGCGGTCGTACACCACGGCGGTGGTGAACTGCGAAACGCCCTGCTGGACGCCGAAATAGTCCAGGCCCACCGCGCTTGCGCCCGGCAGGAACACCACGGCCGGCCCGCCGCTGCCCGACCGGTGCACGAAAACGCGACGGCCCTCGATCTCCTGGAACCCTCCGACCGGCGGCGCGAGCCGGGCCGAGGAAGTGCTGTGCTTCGTCATGCGACAAGGCTCCAACCCTGACGCAGGGGCAGGGTCAAGCTTGTCCGCCGCCACACCCGGCGTGCGGCGGCGCCGAGCGACGACGGCGGTGAGGTCAAGCGATGCCCCGCGGCGCCCCTCAGAGATCAGCCCCGGCCGCCCCCGCCAGCAACTGGACCTCCGCCAACTCCTCTGCCCCACCCGCCTCATCATCGTGATCGGCGCTCCACAGGGCGCTCTCCACGCCGCGCGCCACCGACCAGGCGAGCAACCGGTCGGGGTCCTCGCCCAGCGCGTCGGCCACCCGCGCGTAGCGCTCACGGAGCGCACGCCGTGGGTCCGGCTGCGCGAAAGGGGCGTCGAGCTGGGTCAGCAACGGCCAGGGGTCGTACGCCGGGTCGCCGACCATCGGCTTGGGGTCGATGGCCAGCCACGGCCTGCGCTCCGCCGCCAGCACATTGCCCGGGTTGAAGTCGCCGTGCACCACCGCCTCGCGGGTGGCCGTCGTCGGCAGGGTGCGCAGCAGACCGGCGCCGAGCGCCACCAGGCCCGGGTCGTAGCCCGGCCGCAGCCGCAGCATCCGCTCCTGGAGGACGTCGGCCCACTCGGCGCACACCCTGTCCATCCGCTCCAGCTCGCCGTCGGGTGGTGCGGGCGCGGCCCACAGCTCGCGCAGCAGGCCCGCGGCGAGGTCGAGCCGCTCGGCGGGCGGGAGCGGGGCGGCCCCGAGGGGGGTTCCGGGGCGGCACCGTTCGATCAGGAGCGCGCCCCGCTCACGGGACCGGCGCAGCAGCTGTACGGCGCCGTTGCCGTCCCAGGCGCGCAGTGCCGGGGCCTCGCCGTCGGCCTCGCGGTGCGGCCAGGTCACCTTGAGTACGGCCGGCCCGCCGCCGGGGTACTCGGCCGGTGCCACCCAGGAGCAGCTGCCGCCGTGGAACGGGGCACCGAGCCGTAGTTCCCAGCGCTCCTCGATCTCCCGGACGATCCCGGGCAGCCGGTCCAGCCAGGCCCGTCCGGAGGCGGTGCGCGCCATCTGCCGGACCACGGGCAGCCCGGCGGGGAAACGGTCGGGGTCACGGGGGTGCGCCATCCGGGCAGCCTAAGGGCTGCCCCGGTGCTGTCCCGTAGCCCCTGGCCCTGGTCGCCCGCCAGGGGCCACGGGAACGCCCTCAGCGGCGGCCACGGCAGTCGAGGGTCCGTATGGGGGAGAGCGGAAGACACCGGCGGATGGGGCATTTCCGGCCCTCGCCGTGCTGATATCTGTCGCCGTGCTGATATCTGTCGGACATGAGCGTGTACACACGGTATGGAGCAGTCGCCCTGCTCACCGCGCTGGCCGTGGGCTGCACCGGCCGCACCCGGTCCCGCGGCCGGCCTCGCGGCCCACCTCGGGGCCCGGGTCGCACGCCCACGCGGTTGCCCCCGTCGACACGGACGCCGGAGGGCGGCCGTTCACCCTGGTCGCCTCCGGGGAGATCATCGCCTCACCGCCCGACGTCCTCGCCACGGCCCAGGATGACGCACCGCACGACGTCTACGACTACCGGCCGATGCTCAAGGGCGTGCGGCCGGTCATCTCCTCCGCCGACCTGGCGCTGTGTCATCTGGGGGCGCCGTTCGGACCGGTGAACGGGCCGTTCACCGACTACCCCGTCCTCCAGGCGCCTCCGCAGCTCGCCACCGCCGCTTCGACGACCGACGGCCGGCCCGACATCGACCTGATCGTCGGCACCGGTGCGCACACCCCGCAGCCGTACGAGAAGGTCAACGGCACCTGGGTCGTCTACGGCCTCGGCGACCAGATCTCCGGGGCCATGAAGAAGCCGCGCGGCAACTGGGGCAGCATCGCCCGCTTCCGGTTCGCGCCGCCGGACGGGGCCGGTGCGCGGTGGCGGGTCACCAGGGCCGAGTACCTCCCGCAGCCGGCCGAGCAGAAGCCGCGGGTGCGGATGCGCACTCTCGCCAGGAACGGCGGCCACGGCCGGATCCGCAAGAAGATCAGCAAGGCGGTCCTGAGCCGGGGCGCCGCGGCCGACGGGCTGACCCTCGGGAGGGGCGCCGGGAGCCCGGACTGATCCGCGGCGCCGTCGAGGAGTTGCTGCGCTTCCACAGCACCATCCGCAACGGGCCGCGGCGGGTTGCCACCGCCGATATCGAGAACGACGGACACCTCATCCGTGCGTGCTGATCGCGCCCGAGGCCTTCGACAAGCGCGACGAGGACGGCGTGGTCGTCCTGCTCGATGCCGAACGGTCCGCCGGGCAGCACGAAGCGGTGCGCGAGGCGGCCGTCATCTGCCCGGCCGCCGTGATCGAGGTAGACGCATGACCGTCCTGGGAGGACTGTGCCCGGTCGGGGAGGACTGTGCCCGGCGCGGAGGACAGCACCGCTCGCGGAGGACCGTGCCGCTCGGGGAGGACTGTGCCCGGTCGGGAGGACCGTGCCCGATCATGGAGGGATGGCCGACTCGTATGTACGGGTGCGCGGCGCCCGTGAGCACAACCTCCGCAGCATCGATGTGGACATCCCGAGGGACGCGCTGGTCGTGTTCACCGGGGTGTCCGGATCGGGCAAGTCCTCCCTCGCCTTCGGCACCCTCTACGCCGAGGCGCAGCGCCGCTACTTCGAGTCGGTGGCCCCCTACGCCCGACGGCTGATCCACCAGGTGGGCGCGCCCAAGGTCGAGGACATCACCGGGCTGCCGCCCGCCGTCGCCCTGGAACAGCGGCGCTCCGCGCCCACCTCCCGCTCCTCGGTCGGCACCGTCACCACCCTCTCCAACACCCTGCGCATGCTCTTCTCCCGCGCCGGCGACTACCCGGAGGGCGTAGCGGAACGGCTCGATTCCGACGCGTTCTCACCCAATACCGCGGCCGGGGCCTGCCCGGAATGTCACGGCCTGGGGACCGTTCACCGCGTCACCGAGGAATCACTGGTCCCCGACCCCTCGCTGTCCCTCCGCGAGGGTGCCGTCGCCGCCTGGCCGGGCGCCTGGCAGGGCAAGAACCTCCGCGACATCCTCGCCGCCCTCGGGTACGACATCGACCGGCCCTGGGGCGAGCTCCCGCAGGCCGACCGGGACTGGATCCTGTTCACGGACGAACAGCCGGTCGTCACCGTGCACCCGGTCCGCGACGTGGGCCGGATCCAACGCCCCTACAAGGGCCAGTACATGAGCGCCAAACGCTATGTGCTGCACACCTTCGCCGACTCCAAGAGCGAGACGCTGCGGGGGCGCGTCCAGGGGTTCATGGTCGCCGAGCCCTGCCCGGTGTGCCACGGACGGCGGCTGCGCCCGGAGGCGCTGGCCGTCACCTTCGAGGGCCATGACATCGCCACCCTCGCGGGCCGCCCGCTGAGCGCCCTCGCACAGCTGCTGCGGCCCACCGCCGGGCGGACGGACGACGAGGTGGCGCCGGTGCTGGCCCGCGACCTGGTGGCCCGTATCGATGTCCTCACCGAACTCGGCCTGGGCTATCTGAGCATGGACCGGCCCTCGCCCACCCTGTCCGCCGGCGAACTCCAGCGGCTGCGGCTCGCCACCCAGCTGCGCTCCGGCCTCTTCGGCGTCGTCTACGTCCTGGACGAGCCGTCCGCCGGTCTCCACCCCGCCGACACGGAGTCCCTGCTCACGGTGCTGGGCCGGCTCAAGGAAGCGGGCAACTCGCTGTTCGTCGTCGAGCACGACATGGACGTGGTGCGCCGCGCCGACTGGATCGTGGACGTCGGCCCGCAGGCCGGGGAACACGGCGGACAGGTGCTGCACAGCGGCCCCGTCGCCGCGCTCGCGGACGCCGCCGACTCCGCCACCCGCCGGTTCCTCTTCGACACCGCACCGCCCGCCGAGCGCACGGTGCGCAGCCCCTCGGGCACACTCACCCTCCGCGGGGCCACCCTGCACAATCTGCGCGGCCTGGACGCGACCTTCCCGCTCGGCGTCTTCACCGCCGTCACCGGCGTCTCGGGATCGGGCAAATCGACCCTGGTCACCCGCGTTCTCGCGGACGCCGTACGGGACCACCTCGGCGCGGGCGAGGAGCAGGACGCCGCCGACGGGGACGGCACCGGCACCGGACCGATGGCACGGGCGCAACTCACCGGCGCCGAGGGCCTGGAGGCGGTCGACCGGCTGGTACGCGTCGACCAGAAGCCGATCGGCCGGACCCCGCGCTCCAACCTCGCCACCTACACCGGGCTGTTCGACGCGGTACGCAAGGTCTTCGCCGCCACCGACGAGGCCCGCGCCCGCGGCTACACGGCGGGGCGGTTCTCCTTCAACGTCGCCGCCGGCCGCTGCGAGACCTGCCAGGGCGAGGGCTTCGTGGCCGTGGAACTCCTCTTCCTGCCCGGTACGTACGCCCCCTGCACCGCCTGCCACGGCGCCCGCTACAACCCCGAGACCCTCCAGATCACCTACCGGGGCCGGACCGTCGCCGAGGTGCTGGCGATGACCGTCGACGACGCCGCCGAGTTCCTCGCCGATGTCCCCGCGGCCGCCCGCAGTCTGCGCACCCTCCATGACGTGGGCCTGGGCTATCTGCGGCTCGGCCAGCCCGCGACCGAACTGTCCGGGGGCGAGGCACAGCGCATCAAGCTCGCCACCGAACTCCAGCGGACCCGCCGCGGCCACACCCTCTACCTCCTCGACGAGCCCACCACCGGACTGCACCCCGCCGACACCGAGGTGCTGCTGCGCCAGCTGCACGGCCTGGTCGACGCCGGCCACACCGTCGTGGTCGTCGAGCACGACATGGGGGTGGTCGCCGGCGCCGACCACGTCATCGACCTCGGCCCCGGCGGCGGTGCGGACGGCGGCCGGATCGTGGCGGCGGGCACCCCGGCCGAGGTCGCGGCGGCACCGGACAGCCGTACCGCGCCCTACCTGGCCCGGCGGAGGGCGCGGCCGGACGGCTCTTGACGGTCCGCTAATGTACGCAGGTCAGATCACCAGGCAACAGCACCGCGCAGCACTGCGCAGCACCACGAAGGGGGCACCTCTCATGGCAGACATAGAGAAGGCCAGGGCGGCGTTCGACCGGTTCGACGCGGACGGCGACGGCCAGGTCACGCCGGAGGAGTTCAAGCACGCGATGGCCGAGATGGGCGACCCGTACGTCACCGGCCCGGTCGCCGAGGCGGTCATCAAGGCCAAGGACACCGACAGCGACGGCCGGATGTCCTTCGACGAGTTCTGGGCCGCCCTCCAGGACTGACGTCCGCCCCTGGCCCTTCCTCACGCGCCCTTCGCCTCCCGTTCGCCCGCGGCCGCGCGCAACGCCGCCAGCCCGCGGGCGACCGGGGGCTGCCGCTCACTGCCGCGGCGCACGGCTGCGGCCGCCATGAACCGCAGCGCCGTGCCCCTCGCCCCCGCGAGCCGGCAGCTGTTCCTGGCCGCCGGGGGGACCGTGCTGGGCAGGTCGCTCACCGGCTCACGGGGGCGGGTCGGCGCCGCGCTGCTCTCCGCCGTGGTGGTGTCAGGGCCGGCGACCCGGCTGCTGCTGCGTGGATGAGGTGCCCACCGGCGGCGGCGCGGCATGGTCGCCGGTGCCCCAGGCCGACGGCTCCGGGCCCACGGTGAAGGCCAGTTCACGGCCCGAGCGCAGGTCATCGGTGGTGAGGTACGTCCGGTCGTGGGGGACGCCGTCCAGACGTACCGCCTGGACATAGCGGTGGGCGGCCGACGTACCGGGCGCGCTGAGGGTGAAGTGCCCGGCCGGGTAGTAGCGCCGGTCCAGCGTCAGGTCCACCCGGTCGAAGACCGGGGTGCTCAGCCCCCAGCTGTCGGTGCCCGGCTGTACCGGGAACACGCCGATCGAGGAAAGCACCATCCACGCCGACATCGTCCCCAGATCGTCGTTCCCGGTCATACCGGTGGGGGCGTCGGTGAACAGGGTCAGTGCCGCATGCACCACATCCGTCGTCTTCCAGGGGCGCCCGGTGGAGAGATAGGTGTACGGCGCGATGAGATCGGGCTCGTTCTGCGGGTTGTACTTGTCCGCGTTGTAGTAGTCGTACGGACCGTTGACCCACACCTCGCGGGCCGTCTTCTCCGGGTCCTTCAGCAGCTTCTGGTAGGCGAAGAAGGAATCCAGACGCTCATCGGCCTTGTCCTTGCCGCCGATCAGCTTCAGCATCCCCGGCAGGTCCTGCGGAACCAGCCACTGGTACTGCCAGGACGTGCCCTCGTGAAAGCCCTCGCTCTTGGCCGGGTCGGCGGGGCCGGTGAAGGCGCCCTTCTCGTCGCGGGCCCGGAAGAAGCCGGTTGAACTGTCGAAGATCTTGCGGTAGTTCCGGGCGCGGGCCGCATACCGGTCGGCGTCCTCGCCGTGCCCGAGATCGCGTGCCATCTGCGCCAGCATCGCGTCGGAGAGGGCGTATTCGAGGGTGGCCGAGGCGCCGTGGTCGAAGTCGGAGTCGCCGGGCTTGGTGTGCGGGCGGCCCTTGAGGTACGGGGCGAAGCCGTCCTTCAGATACTGCGCGTTGGCCTCCCGCCCGACGGCCGGCGACTCGGCCGGCGGGACTCCGTCGGCGTTCTTCTTCAGCGCCGCGTACGCCTCCTCCTCATGGCCGCGCAACAGCCCCTGCTGATAGGCGTTGGTGAGGAACGGGGTGACCGGATCGCCGGTCATGATGTTCGTTTCGACCGTGCCGTAGCCCCACTTGGGCAGCCAGCCGCTCTCCTTGTCGATCCGCAGTACCGACAGCGCCATATCGCGGGACTCGTGCGGCGCCAGCAGCGCCAGCAGCTGGGCCTGGGTGCGGTAGGTATCCCACAACGACCAGTTCTGGTAGTACGTGAAGCCCCTGGCGCGATGGGTCTTCTGGTCCCAGCCGGTGTAGCGGCCGTCCACGTCGCTGCCGATGTTCGGTGCGAGGAAGGACCGGTAGAGGGAGGAGTAGAAGGTGCGGCGCAGGGTCGTGTCGCCGCCCTGGGCCTTCACCAGGCCCAGCCGCCGCTCCCACGCGGCGTCGGCCGCGGCCTTCGTACGGTCGAAGGAACCGCCGCCCTCGGCCCGCAGATTGCGGGCCGCGCCCGCCGCGTCCACATAGCTGAGCGCGGTGGTCGCCTCGACGGTCCGGTCCTTGCGGGTGTCGAAACGGGCATAGGCTCCGTGCCGGCCGGTGGCGGTGGAGTCCTTGGAGCCGGCCGTCACCTTGTCGCCGTCCCAGGTGCCGTACGACGTGAACGGCCGGTCGAAGCGGGTGAGGGCGTAGACGGTGTACGGCTTGGTGTCCTGGCAGAAGCCGCGGCCGGTGAGGGCGGTCCGGATGGTGCGGGAGTCGAGCACCTCGACCCGCGTGGAGACGTTCTTGTGCAGCGACTGGCCCGTGTTGAGCAGCACATTGGCCTTGTCGGTGGCCGGGAAGGTGTAGCGCTGTCTGCCGGTGCGGGCGGTGGCGGTCAGCTCGGCGGTGATGCCGCCGTAGGACTTCAGGCCGACGCGGTAGTAGCCCGGCCGGGCCGACTCGTCGTCGTGGCGGTAGGCGGCCGCGTACTTCGCATAGTCGGTCTCGGTGATGTCGCCCGTGGTGGGCAGCACCGGCAGATCGCCGCCGAGCCCGCAGCCGACGCCGGAGATGTGCACCGAACTGAAGCCGCGGATGTGGTCGTCGTCGTAGCCGTACCCGGTGGTGTGGCCGGTGTCGGGGGAGAGCTGCACCATGCCGAACGGCACGGCCGCGCCCGGATAGGTGTTGCCGTCGTTCTGGCTGCCGATGAACGGGTTGACCAGGTCGGTGAGGGGGCCGCCGGACGGCTCGGCCTGCGCGGCGGGGGCCGCGAGCGCGCCCCCGATGAGCGCGGCCGCCAGTACCGCGCCCGCGGCGCGCAGCCGGGTACGACTGAGCCATGCCATGGATCCGGACCTCCGGGATCGGGTCGCCGAGCGGCCCTCCGGAGCATGCGGAAGCCGCACACGACCCAGAGGCCGACAACGTTGTCAGGGCGCGCTCATTCTTGGCGCCGGTCAGGTGCACGTCAAGAGGTGGCGCGGCGGTAACTCCGGCCTGCCCGGCCCCCGTCGCGAGGTGGGAAGGGTACTCGCGGGTGGGGGGAGGGCCGGGACGTGCCGGGTGGGGAGGGCGCACGAACGGGCGGAGCGCCGAGTGCTCCCCGCGCTCCGTCACGACGTGCCGCACGGCATCGAGGCGGGGCGGACGCATCCGAGACCAGCGCGCGGGGCGCCGCCGTCAGCCGTGCCCCGTCCGGCTTGAGCACCATGCGGTCGTAGGTCGCCGGCCCGCTCAACTCGCCCTGCACATCGCTGGTCTGGGTATAGACGGCGCCGTTGCCGCCCTGGCAGGCCGGCGTGCGCAAGGAGCCGACCCGGCCGGACAGCCGTCCGTGTACGCGGCCTGGTCCACATCCGCATAGGTGTGCGGCCCGCACCCGCATAGGTGTGCCGCCCGCCCGGCCGGCCGGAAGCCCTGGTCGAGGGTGGCCACCGAGAAGGCCGAGTTGCCGTTGAGGACCGTACGGGGGCGTGGTCGTGGTCGCACAGACATGGTGAAGGGCGGTCGGGGCGGCCCCGGGGGGTGTTCCAGGAGGTGGCCCCGGAGCTTGCCGGGCGCGGTCCACGCGGCGCCGCGGGAGTTGCTGCACGGCTGCACGGCTGCACGGCTGCACGGCATCACGGCAGCACGGCTGCACGGCAGAGCACGGCGGCACGGCTGTGCAGCACAGCAACGGGTGTCCTCGTCAGCCATGCCGGCTCAGCAACTCGCCCGGCCACACCGGCGCGTGCACCTCGGCGTAGCCGGTTTCACGGAACATCTCCGGGCTACGGCAACCGCGTTCCCACGGTCCGGGGGCCCCAACTGCCTGCAACGGTCCCTGGCCACCACGCTGTTGTGCCGGGCCAGAGGCACCCGGCCCTCATGGATCGTCGGCGTGCGCACCCCGCCCTTCGCCGCCCACGCCTGGGTCGGAGTCGGCGGGCGGCCCGTAGGAGAGCCGGTGGAGAGCTCGACGTACCGCGCCATTCTGGCCGTGCGGCCGATGTCCCGACGGTGACGAGGACGACGCGGCCCGGGACCCGAGACCCGGGATCCGGGCCCCGGGCCCCGGGCCCCGGGCCCCGGGCAGTCAGGTGTCGGGGGCCGGGTGAGCGGTACGGCGCCTGGGCAGCGGTACGGAACGTCGTCGTACCTCCGGGCCACTGCGCGTGCGACAGGGGAGAGGCGCGTCACATCCGCCCCTGCCGCCTCCGTTCATGTCACATCCCGCTCAGCTGTCCCGTCCAAGGGGGTGACCAGCAACTACGACACAGGAGTGCCCGATGAACGCTCGGTTGAATCTCATGGCCGGCCCGGTCGCCGCCAAGACCATGAAGCACATCATCGCCGCGGGCAAGGCACTTGCGGACTCGACGCTGCCGTTCGCGACGCAGGAACTGGTGAAGCTCCGCGCCAGCCAGATCAACGGCTGCGCCGGCTGCATCGACATGCACACCAAGGACGCCGCCGCCGGCGGGGAGACCTCGGTGCGCCTCAACCTGGTCGCGGCCTGGCGGGAGGCCACGGTGTTCACCGATGCCGAACGCGCCGCCCTGGAGCTGGCGGAGCAGGGCACCCGTATCGCCGACGCGGCCGGCGGTGTCACGGACGAGGCCTGGGCGAATGCCGCCAAGCACTACGACGAGGAGCAGCTCGCCGCCCTGGTGTGCACCATCGCCCTCATCAACGCCTTCAACCGCGGGAACGTCATCCTCCAGCAGCCCGCCGGGGACTACCAGCCCGGCCAGTTCGCCTGACGAGGAGCAGCCGGCCGGGGCCGCCGGTGCCCGCTGCCCTCAGTAGCAGCACACGGCCTCGGCGCTGGTTGAGGCGTCCCGCCGGCCTGTGCCGTCCTGGCTCTATTTGGTGTAGACACGTCAAAAATCATGAGGATTCTGCCTTGCTCTCTTCAGGGGCGCGTGCCTCAATGGTCAGCGATTCAGGTCGCTGACCAACCGTCAGTTCTGGACGGGTGGTCCCGCACGGGGTCCGACCGCGGCCCCCGCGTGGCCGCCGGTCGTTCCCTCGCGTACCCCTCGACGGCCGGTGCCATGGGCCTGCACCCCCCTCAAGAAGGCGGTACCCCCATGAGACACCTCAGATCAGGCACGCGCGGATTCGGTACGGCACTTGGCGTTGCCCTCGCCGTCGCGGGCACCCTCGCCATGGCACCGGCCGCGACCGCGGTGAGCCCCGACACCGCCACCGTCTCGTTCGACTGCGGCAGTTTCGGCTCCGGAACGGCGACGCTCACCGCGACCCAGGACGGCACGGCCGCGACCATCAGCCTTTCCACGTCGGCGATCACGTCCCCGATAGACGTCGGAGCGAACTCGGTCAGCTCCACGCTCACCCTCACCAAGAACGGCTCCGGGACCACGGAGTTCAGCGGCAGCTCCAACCCGGCGATACCCGCCGGCAGCGAAGTCTCCACCGGTCCGCTCAGCGGCACGGTCGCCGCGGGCGACAGCCTGGAGGCCACGTCCCTGAAGGTCGTGGTGTTCGGCGTCACGGCCACTTGCAACGCCACCTCGCCGCAGTCCCCGGGACCGTTCGTCTTCTGATTCCGACGGACCGCTTCCCGAGGACGGCTTCGGGAGCACTGCTTCGGGAGCACGTTTTCGGGAGCACGGCGGGGACCGGCGGACGAAGTCCTGCCGGTCCCCGCCGTGCTGCGCCGCCGGTCAGTGAGCGCGGCTCACGGCCGTGTCCCGTCGCTCTTCCCGCCGGTGCTCTCCCGGTCCGCCCGTGCCAGGTTCGAGTGGCGGTAGGAGTACGCGAGGTAGACCACCATGCCGAGCAGGAACCACACCACGAACCGCACCCAGGTCTGCCAGGCCAGGAACGTGATCAGCCAGATCGAGAAGCACACCCCGATGGCCGGGACCACCGGCATGCCCGGCGTACGGAACGTCCGCGGCAGGTCGGGACGCTTGTAGCGGAGCACGATCACCGCGATGCAGACCACTGCGAACGCGAGCAGGATGCCGATGTTGGTCAGCTCGGCGGCCTCGCCGATCGGCAGGAAGCCCGCGATGGCCGCGGAGGCGACGCCGACGATCCAGGTCACCCGGGTCGGCACATGGTGTTTGGGGCTGGTCTTGGCGAACCACTTGGGCAGCAGGCCGTCCCGGCTCATCGAGAACCACACCCGGGTCACACCGAGCATGAAGGTGAACATGACCGTCAGAATGCCGATGATCGCGCCGACCGCGATGACATCCGCCAGGCTGCTCAGGCCCACCGACTTGAACGCCGAGGAGAAGCCGCTCTCCGGGTCGATGTCCTTGAAGTTCTGCATCCCCGTCAGCACCAGGCAGGCCAGGACGTACAGGACCATCGAGATGGCCAGCGAGTACATGATCGCCTTCGGCATATGGCGCTGGGCGTCCTTGGACTCCTCGGCCGCGGTGCTCATCGCGTCATAGCCGAAGACGGCGAAGAAGACGGTGGCCGCTCCGGTGAAGGCGCCGCTCACTCCGAACGGGAAGAACGGGTGGTAGTTCGAGGTCTTGATGTGGAAGAAGCCGACCGCGATCACGATGACGACCACCAGGACCTTCAGGCCCACCACGACCGTCTCGAAGCGCGCGGCGTTCTTGATGCCCAGCGTCAGCAGATAGGCGATCAGCAGACAGAGCACGGCGGCGAAGAGGTCCACCCGGTGCCCCGCGCCCGTACCCGGCGCGCCGAGCATCCAGGCGGGCAGTTCGACGCCCATCTCGCCGAGCAGAAAGCCGAAGTAGCCGGAGATGCCGATCGCGACCACCGCTACGATCGCGGTGTACTCCAGCAGCAGGTCCCAGCCGATGAACCAGCCCGCCACCTCACCGAGGACGGCATAACCGTAGGTGTAGGCCGAGCCCGCCTTCGGGATCAGCCCGGCGAATTCGGCGTACGAGAACGCGGCCGCGGCGCTCGCGATGCCCGCGATCAGGAAGGAGATCAGTACCGCGGGCCCGGCCTTCCCGTTCGCGACCGTGCCGGCCAGCGTGAAGATTCCCGCCCCGATGATGCCGCCGACGCCGATGGCCGTCAGCTGCCACAGGCCCAGCGCCCGGGTGAGCTGCTCGCTCGCGGTGCCTTCCGCCTCTTGAATGTGTTCGATCGGTTTACGGCGCAATACGCCCTGTCCAGCGCGCAGCCCCATGCGTCATCCCTCCGTACGCTCCGTCGTGGTCCGACGGCGGATCATCATGGACCCTCAGGAGCGACTAAGGAAGGCGACTCCCTAGTAGTGCCGGGACTCGCCGGGATACGTACACGGGAGAGGTGTCAATCGGCGTCCTCAAGCCGGAACCCGACCTTCAGGCCGACTTGGTAGTGGTCGATTTCGCCGTCGACGATATGCCCGCGGACCTGGGTCATCTCGAACCAGTCGAGGTTGCGCAAGGTCTCGGAGGCGCGCTTGATGCCATTCCTGATCGCGGCGTCCAGGCTCTGCTGGGACGTGCCGACGATCTCGGTCACGCGATACGTGCGGTCGGTCACGGTGGTCTCCCTCGTCGGGGCGGCGCTCCGCCCGTCCACTGTCCACCGTGCCTCAGGGCGGGCCACCCCACCAGCGGAGCGGCCCCGGCCCTTACGGGACCACGGTGACCGGCCAGCGCCCGGCCTTGACCAGGCGTACCGCGACCGAGCCCATGATGCGGTGCCCGGCCGACTCCGAGGCGCCGACCACCACCGCGTCGGCCTTGAGCTCGTCGGCCATCTGCACCATGCCGTTGTACGGGTCGCCACGCAGGGTGTGGAACTCCCAGCGCACGCTGTAGATCCCCTGAAGCCGCTCGGTCGCCTGGCGGATCTCCGCCATCAGCTCCTCGGCGACCTCGTGGGTCGCATCCGCGACCGGGGCGCCCATCGCCGCCCCGCCCGGCAGCACCGGTTGGACGTAGACCAGTACGAGCTTCGAGGACTGGCGCCTGGCCAGCCCTGCCGCGTACGAGGCGGCACGCCACGACGAGTCGGAGCCGTCGATGCCGACGACAATGACCTTCGGGCCGTCCGTTCCGCGCTCGAACTGCGCGGCTGCGTTCTCCTCCACACCAGGAGGTTATCCGTACATGCGTGCGGCCGGCCCCCCGGGCCGCACCACCGCGCCCCGCGGAGCCCTCCGGCCCGGTCAGGCGGGGGCCGGCGGCCAGCTGTCCGGCGACAGGACGCCCAGCACATACGCCCTGGCGACCAGCGCGGTACGGCCCTGCACCCGCCAGCGGCGGGCCAGCCGGGTGAAGTGGTAGTTCACCCCGTCGACCGTCAGCCCCAGCGCCGTACCGATCGACGCCGTGGTCGCGCCGCCCGCGGCCAGTGCCAGGATCCGGGCCTCCACGGGGCTCGCCGAGCCGCGCGGCGCGGGGGACGGGACGCTCTCGCGGACCCGCAGCAGCGCCAGCAGGGCCGGTGGGTGCACCGAAGGGTCCCCCACCGGATCGATGGTCAGTTCCCCTTCCCGCTCCGCCCCGTCGGACGCGTCGCGCCAGCGCACCTCGACGGGATAGCGCGAACGGCGCCCCAGGCGCAGCGCCTCGGTGAGCCGGTCGAGCTGTGCCTTCGCGCGGGGCTCGAACAGGTCCAGCAGATTGCGGCCGCGCAGCTGTCCCGGGACCGTTCCCCACTGCGCGGCCATCGCCGGATTGGCGATCAGCACCTCGCCGTGCGCCCGGCACACCGCGATCGGCGTGGGGATACGGTCCAGCAGGATCAGGAAGTAGTTGCGCCACGGGCCGCCCGCGTACGGCCCGGCCGGGTCGATAGGTGCGCCCCCGCAGGACGGCTTGCCGTCGCCGTCGTCGTCCGCGTCCGGCGCCCCGTCGGCAGTCCCGTTGTCCATTGCCCCTTCTCCGGTCCGCGCGCAAGAGCGAGCAGCGAAAAACCACTGCACAATCATGCAGTTGTCCGGGCGTGACCTGCACGTGGGGGCCCTCACGCTGGAGACATGACCGACACCATCGCGCTCCACAGCGACGAACGCGCCGCCGATGACGGCATTCCGGTGGCCGACCTCACGGAGGCCGGGCTCACCCACACGCCCATCCAGCAGTCCATGGATCTCGCCCGGATCCACGGCCCGGTCTTCAAGCGCAAGTTCGGCGACCGCGAAACGCTGTTCCTCTCCTCCCTGGACCTGGTCACCGAGGTCGCCGACGAGTCCCGCTTCGCCAAGGGCGTGTCGGTCGTCCTGGAGAACGTCAGAGAGTTCGCCGGTGACGGTCTGTTCACCGCCTACAACGACGAGCCGAACTGGGCCAAGGCACATGAGGTCCTGATGCCGGCCTTCGCGCTCGGCTCGATGCGCACCTATCACCCGGCGATGCTCGAGGTCGCCCGCCGGGTCATGGCCGCCTGGGACCGGCGGGTGGCCGACGGCACGCCCGTCCAAGTCGCCGAGGACATGACCCGGATGACCCTGGACACCATCGGGCTCGCCGGGTTCGGCTTCGACTTCGAGTCGTTCTCCCGCGGCGACACCCCGCACCCGTTCGTCGAGGCGATGGTGCGCTGCCTCGAATGGAGCATGACGAAGTTCTCCCGCGACCCCGACGCCGACCACTCCGCGGCGGACGCGGCCTTCCAGCGCGACGCCGACTACCTCGCGTCGGTCGTCGACGAGGTCATCGCCGCCCGGACGGAGAGCGGGGAGACCGGTGACGACGACCTGCTGGGTCTGATGCTCGGCGCAGGCGGCGAGGGGGACGGCGGACCCGCCCTCGACCTCGCCAACATCCGCAACCAGGTCATCACGTTCCTGATCGCCGGCCACGAGACCACCTCGGGCGCGCTCTCCTTCGCCCTCTACCACCTGCTCAAGGACCCGCTCGCGCTGCGCATGGTCCAGCGCGAGGCGGACGAACTGTGGGGCGACCAGAGCGACCCCGACCCCTCGTTCGAGGACATCGGACGGCTGCCGTTCACCCGCCAGGTCCTCAACGAGGCGCTGCGGCTGTGGCCCACCGCCGCCGCCTTCAGCCGTCAGGCCCGTGAGGACACGCTGCTCGGCGGCCGCTACCCGGTGAAGGCCGGGGAGCTGGTCACGGTGCTCACCCCGATGCTGCACCGCGACCCGGCCTGGGGCGACAACCCCGAGCTGTTCGACCCGTCCCGCTTCAGCCCGGAGGCCGAGGCGGCCCGTTCGCCGCATGCGTACAAGCCGTTCGGGACGGGGGAACGTGCCTGCATCGGCCGGCAGTTCGCGCTCCACGAGGCGACCATGCTGCTCGCCCTCCTGGTGCACCGCTACCGGTTGGTCGACGACCGCGACTACCGGCTGCGCATCAAGGAGACGCTGACCCTCAAGCCCGACGGGTTCACCTTCACCCTGGCCGCCCGTACGCCCGCCGACCGGGCCGCGGTCCGCGCCGCGCTGGCCGTGCTCCCCGGCAGCGACGCCGGCCCGGTGGACGACACCGCGACCGATGACGGGCTGCCGACCCGCGTCCTCCAGGGCACCGGTCTGCTGCTGTTGCACGGCAGCAACTACGGCACCTGCCGCGAGTTCGCCGAGCGGCTCGCCGACGAGGCCACCGGCCTGGGCTTCGCCGCCGATGTGGCGCCGCTGGACGCGTACGCCGGTGCGCTGCCCGCCGACCGGCCCGTGGTCATCGTCGCCGCCTCCTACAACGGCCGGCCCACCGATGACGCCGCCGCCTTCGTCGACTGGCTGAACACCGCGCAGGACGGCGCCGCCACCGGCCTCCCGTTCGCCGTCCTCGGCGTCGGCGACCGCAACTGGGCCGCCACCTACCAGCACATACCGACCCTGATCGACGACCGTCTCGACGCACTCGGCGCCCACCGGCTGCTGCCGCGCGCCGAGGCCGACGCTTCCGGCGACCTCAGCGGCACCGTCAAGGAGTTCACCGCGGCGCTGCGCACCCAGCTGCTGACGCACTACGGCGACCCGGAGAGCATCGGCGCCGCCGAACCGGCCGCGGCGGACACCGGCTACACCGTCACCGAGATCACCGGCGGCCCGCTGGACGCGCTCGCCGCCCGCCATGACCTCGTCCCGATGACCGTCACCGAGGCCTATGACCTCACCGCACAGGACTGGCCGCGGCCCAAGCGCTTCCTGCGCATCGCGCTGCCGGACGGCGTCGGCTACCGCACCGCCGACCATCTCGCCGTGCTGCCGGCCAACGCCCCGGCCGCCGTCGAGCGGGCCGCCCACGCCCTCGGCGCCGACCTGGACACCGTCCTCGCGCTGCACTCCGGCCGCCGCGCGAGCCGCGACACCCTGCCCGTCGACCGCCCCCTGACGGTACGTGAACTGTTCACCCGTCACCTGGAGTTGGGCATCCGCCCGACCCCCGGGCAGGTCGCGCAGCTCGCCGCCCACAACCCCTGCCCGCCCGAGCGCCTCGCGCTGGAAAACCTCGCCGAGGACGATCCGCGCACCCTGATCGACCTGATCGAGGCGCACCCGGCGCTGCGCGGCGCCCTGCCCTGGCCGACGGTCCTGGAGCTGCTGCCGCCGCTGCGCATCCGGCACTACTCCCTGTCGTCGTCACCCGCGGCAGACCCCCGGCACGCCGATCTGATGGTCTCGCTGCTGCCCGGCGGCACCGGCTCGGCCCATCTGCACGCGCTGCGGCCCGGCGACACCGTCCTGGCCCGCGTCCAGCCCTGCCGGGAGGCCTTCCGTCTCGATGCGGCCGATGACACCCCCGTCATCCTGATCGCGGCGGGCACCGGTCTCGCGCCGTTCCGCGGCGCCGTCGCCGACCGCCTCGCCGCGGGCCAGAAATCCCCCGCCCGGCTCTACTTCGGCTGCGACGACCCCACCGCCGACTTCCTGCACGCCGCGGAGTTCGCCGCGGCCGAAGCCGCCGGCGTCATCTCCGTACGCCCCGTCTTCAGCGAACACCCCGAGAACGGCCACCGTTTCGTCCAGCACCGGATCGCCGCCGAGGCCGCCGAGGTGTGGGAGCTGCTCCAGGCCGGTGCACGGGTGTATGTCTGCGGTGACGGCAGCCGGATGGCGCCCGGTGTACGGGCCGCCTTCCGCGAGCTGCACGGCGCGTGCACCGGCGCGTCGCCGCAGGAGTCCGAGGCCTGGCTGCGCGAACTGACCGCCTCCGGCCGCTATATCGAGGATGTGTACGCGGCGGGCTGAGGCCCGGTCCTCTCCCGGCGGGCCGGATCCTCCGGCCCGCCGGGACCAGGGCGGGGGTGGTGCGGCCCACGCGGCCGCACCCCTCCGCCGGCCGTGACCGGGCCGGCGCCCCGACCCGGGGGCAACGGCAAGACGAAGGCCCTGATCGGGGTGTGACCGAGATACGCGCCAAAGGGGCAACGGGATGATCTTGAAGCCCTGAGCGCCCGTCGGCCGTCACCCATTCGGCTCAGTGTCGTTGGTGGTGATGTTGAGCGTCGTCTGGGGCCTGGGGTGGGTTGCCTCTGCGTCGACTTCACCCCGCTGCGCGAGCAGGACCTGACCGCCGCCGGTCTCGGCCAGGCTGCCTGAGCCGTGAGGGAACTAGCTGGTGACGCCCTTCACGGGAGCGGGCCGGTATACCCCAGAATCCTGCTGCTTCAGTGAAGATCCGACTGGACCTCGGTCAGTCGATGCCTTCGACGATGCGGAAGTCGCGCTCGACGCCGTCGGAGAGGGCGACCAGCGCCTCCTGGTAGGCCGCACTCTCGTGCGCCGCGACGGCCTGCTCGAAGCTGTCGAACTCGATCAGGACGGTGCGCTCGGCGATTCCGGCGTCATGCGCCACGACCCGACCGCCACGGACGAGGACCCGACCGCGCCCGGCCTTGACGGCCGGAGCGGCCAGCTTGTTGTAAGCAGCCAGCTTCTCAGGGTCTGAAATGGTGCGGTAGACGCTGACCCAGTAGCCCTTGGGCATGGAACCTCCAGTGTTGGGATGAGTGCATCTGGCTTACGGGTTGGTCTCGGACGAGCGTCGGCGGGCGAGAGCGAGGCTTGTCAGCGTCGTGATCGCCATGGCGCCGATGCCGACCAGCGCCGCGGTGGTGTAGGCGCTGTCGTCGGGGAAGAGGTGGCCGGGGCCGGTGCCCGCGGCGAGGATCAGGCCGCCGATGGCGCTGCCCAGGGAGTACCCGACGCTGCGGACGACGTAGTTGAAGCTCATGGCGCTCGACGTCTCGCTCTTGGGGGTGACGGCCAGGATGACGCCGGGCATCGCGGCCGAGAAGCCGCCGACGCCGAAGCCGAGCACGCCCATCGCCGCGAACAGTTCGGCCAGGTCCGACCGGGCCGCCGCGAACAGGGCGAACCCGCCGCCGACCACGACGGCGCTGCCGGCCAGGAGCAGGGGGTCGGCGATCCGCGTCCGGACCCGCGGCGTGAGCTTGCCGGCGACGAACCCCAGCACCGAGAACGGGATGAGAACCAGCCCGGCGAGGAAGGTCGTCAGCCCGAAGCCGTAGCCGGCGCCGTGCGGCGTCTGCGCGTACCGGGTGACGAGCGTGAGCAGGAGGTACATGCCGATCCCGCCGACGAACATGGCGAGGTTCGCCCCGGCGACCGCCGGGTGCCGCACCGCCCGCACATCGACCAGGGGCGTCGTGCTGCGCAGCTCGATGACGGCCCAGACGCAGAGCAGCACCACCGCGACGACGGCGAGGCCCGCCGCCACGGCGAGGTGCCGGCTCCACAGATTCCGTTCGCCGGCGAGGAACAGCCCCAGGAGCAGCGCAGCGGCCAGGACGACCGCGCCTGCCACGTCCACGTGGGCGGAGCGGCCTTCGGGGGCTTCGGGCATGGAGCGCCACGCGGTCAGGAGGGCGGCGGCGGTGACGACCAGGCCGAGGCCGTAGGCGGCCCGTACCCCGCCGAGCTCGGCGAGCAGTGCGGCCAGCGGGTAGCCGACGCCGGCCCCGATGATCGAGACCACCGAGATCAGGGCGATCACGGCCGCGCTGCGCTCCTCGGGGAGGTGGTCCCGGGCCACGCCCATCATCAGCGCAGTCAGCCCGAGCCCGACGCCCTGGGCCGCCCTGCCGGCCAGCAGCCACGCGAACGGCAGCGGCAGCACGGTGAGCGCGCTGCCGGCGACGACGACCGCCAGCGTGGCGAGGATCGTGGCCCGCCGGTGCGGGCCGGCTCCGAGCCGGCCCAGGACCGGCGTGGCGACGGCGCCGCTGAGCAGCGCGACGGTCAGCGTCCACTGCGCGCTGCCGAGCGAGACGTGGAACGAGGTCGCCACGCTGGTGATGAGCGGCGTCCCGAGGCTGGCGACCGCCGCCACGACCAGAGCGATGAACATCAGGGCGGGGACCAGCAGCCGCGCCTCGGAACGCGCCACCGGGAACGCCTTCACCGCGACCCCGCCGACCGGCTGCCCGGTCACTGCTTCGGCCCTTCGCGGTCCTGGCTTTCGAGCTCTGCCAGATGCTTCAGCGCCGGAAGGGCCGCCACCAGCGCCTCGACCTCGTCGCCGGTGAGCTCGCCGATCAACCGCTCGAACGCGTGGACGCCCGCCTGGCGCCGCTTCCGGACATAGGAGGCGCCGGCCTCGGTCAGGCACACCAGCGTGACCCGCTTGTCGGACGCGTCGCCCCGCCGCTCGACCAGGCCGGACTCCTCCATCACCCGGACCAGGGCGGTCATCGCGGGCTGGGTGACGCCCTCGACCGCGGCCAGATCGGTGATGCGCCGCGGGCCGGTCCGGTCCAGGGTGGCCAGGGTGGCGGCGGACGTCAGGGTCATGTCCCGGGGCAGGCGTCTCGCGGCCCTGGTGGCCAGGCCGTAGAGGGCGGCCCCGATGGCGGCGGACGCGCCAGGAGCGGTGTCTTGACGACTCATGCTCGAAGCATAGCACTTTTATATTCATAGTTTATGGAAATGGTCGACTGTCGCGGGCGGCGCGCCCCTTGAGCAGGCCGGCCCGCCGGATCCGGGTCAGTGTCAGGACCAGCAGCCGGTCGGCGCGGTCGCCCTCGGCGAGCCGGTCGCGGAAGTCGGACAGCACGCTGTGGTGGAAGCCGGGGTCTTCCGGCTCCAGGCCGAGGGCGTACTTGAAGTCGATGCGGCAGCGCACCGCCTCGGCGGCCTGGCGGTCCGACAGGTTCAACGCGTACTGCAGCACGCAGACGATGGCCGGCTGCGCGGGCGAGAGCCCGGGCCGGCCGTCGCGCGGGTACCAGGCGGTGAAGTCCTCGTCGCTGAACAGGCCGTCGAGGCGGTCGCGGATCCACATCGCAGTGGTGCCGTGGGGGTTGCCGGCCCGGGCGACCCGCACGGTCAGCGCCGGGATCTCGGCTCCGGGACGGGGCTGGAGGGACATGTCAGGCTCCTGGGGGACATGGGCAGAACGCTCCCACAAACCTGACGCAACGTCACGATCGTTGACTGTCCGTCCTCAAGGTTCCCGACAGAGTCCGACCCGGAGGACCTGGCGCACATCTCGCCGTACCTGACCGAGCACATCAACCGGTTCGGCGAGTACAGCACCCACGGACTCGGCATCCAGCCCGAGGCGTACGACCCGAAACTCGACGTCGACTTCACCCCGCTGCGCGAGCAGGAGCTGACTGCCGCCGGTCTCGGCCAAGCCGCCTGAACCGAGAAGTGAACTAGCTGGTGACGCCCTTCACGGGAGCGGGCCGGTATACCCCAGAATCCTGCTGCGAGGGCCGGCCTCCAACACCGTGGCCCGCAGGTGATCCGATAGCGCTGCCGTGGGGGCGGGGGTTTGTGACGGTTCTTGTGGGCCCTCGCCGTATTTCAGAGGGATACCCGCGCTGTTCTGCCAGCGGCAGAACACCGGCCGGACCGGGCTCGACGATCACTACAGTCCAGTCTCATGACGACGATTACGACGCGTACGGTCGAGTATCCGGCCGACGGTTTGACGATGATCGGGCACCTCGCGCTCCCGGCCGGTGTCGACCGCCGGCCCGCGGTGCTGCTCGGACCGGAGGGCACGGGGCTCAGCGACGTCGAGCGCCGCAGGGCCGATGCTCTCGCCGAGCTGGGATATGTAGCGCTGGCCTTCGACCTTCACGGTGGGCGCTATTTGGGCGACCCCGAGGAGATGCTGGCCCGTTGCATGCCGCTGCTCGCCGACCCCGACCGGATGCGAGGCATCGGCCACGCGGCGCTCGACGTGTTGCGCACCGAACCGCGGACCGACCCCGACCGGATCGCCGCCGTCGGCTACGGCACCGGGGGCGCCATCGCGCTGGAACTCGGGCGCGACGGCGTCAACCTGCGCGCGATCGGGACAGTCAACGCAACTACCACGGGCCGACCGGGCGAGGCGGCGCGCATTCGCTGCCCGGTGTGGGCCGGGGTCGGGTCGGAAGACCCGATCATGCCGCCCGCGCAACGGGACGCGTTCACCGCCGAGATGCAGGCCGCGGGCGTCGACTGGCGCCTCGCGGTCTACGGCGGCGCCTTGCACGCCTTCCACCACCCGCCGGTCGACCACACCGTGCGTCCCGGCGTCGGCTACCACCCACAGCACGCGCAGCGAGCCTGGCGCGACGTCGTCGACCTGCTCGCCGAGTGCCTGCCCGTGACGGAGGGCCTGGGGCATGACCCAGGTAAGCATGCTGGCCCCGGGCACTGACAGGCCACTCACTCCCCTCAAGTCCACACAGCAGAAACGCATTCGGGCGGTTACTCGATCGCGGAGACGTATTCGCAACTACCGCAGTAAATACCGTATTTACTGCGGCAGAGCGCCTACCGTGATCACCGCGACCTGCGGCGGACCAATCCGGCTGCCGGGGCGAGGTGGACGCATTTACTGCGGCAGGACCCGGAGGGCAAGGGCGGGGCGACCGAGTGGATCCACTGGCAGTCCGGCACCGCCCAGCTCCTGCCCCGCCTCATCGCCCGCCGTACCCGCGGCCCGCTGTTCCTCACCGACCGCAAGGCCCCGGCCGGAACACCCACGCTCGACGTGTGCCCGGAGACCGGCCGGGCCCGGCTCTCCTACCGCCGCGCTGAGGAGATCTTCGAGGAGAACACCCGGCTGCTGGCAAACCCCCTCGCCTCGCCCGACGACATCGAGGACCTGGACGGCTGGACGCTTCACCGGCTACGTCACAGTGCCCTGACGCACGACGCGGAGGACGGCACCTCCACCCCGATGCTGCTGGCCCGCTCCCGCCACGCCTCCGTCCGCTCCCTGGAGCGCTACGCCCGCCCCGGCGTCGACTCGGTCGCCCGGCACGTCGCCGAACGCGACCCCGCTGCACGTCGCCGCAGGTAAATCCGAGCGGATCAGTGCTTCAAGATCATCCCGTTGCCCCTTTGGCGCGTATCTCGGTCACATCCCTGATCGCCGCACCGCGGTGGGGCGGTGCGACGGGCCGTGGCGCGGTGTGGGCTACTCCCCGCCCTCGTGCTTCCCCGTCACCCCCGGCAGATGCACGACCACCAGCGCGATCCCGGCCAACGTGACGTTGCGGGTCGCCGCCTCCAGCCCGTTCCAGTCCTTGGACTGCCACATCGCGAACCACTCGCCGCCTATCGCGAGGAAGCCCGCACCGAACAGCAGCAGCACCATCAGCAGCCCCACCGTGCTCACCTGCCGGGCACGGGCGACGCTGCCGCGTCGTGCGCCGCCGGCCCACAGCGCGGTGGCCGCGAGCAGCACCACCGCGGCCGCCGTCTCCCAGGCGATGATCGCCAGATACGCGGCGTCCTGCACCGTGTGCGAGGTGAGGGCCCGCCACATCAGCTCCGGGTCCTTGAACGTGGTGTCCATGGCCAGGACATGACGGACGAACTGCCGGTTGGTGTCGAAGTCGGTGATATTGCCGAAGGCGACGAGGGCGAGATAGAGGGCGACCGTCCCGGTGAGTACGGTCGCCGCGAGCGTCAGTCCGGTGCGTGGTGCTCTGTCGGTGCGGTGTTTGTCGGTCATGTGCCCTCCCCGGCCGGTCCCAGTGATCCGCCTTTCTCCTACCCCCCGTTGCCCCCACACTCCCTCCTGTGTCGAACTCCCGTACGCTGCTGCCCGATCGACCGGGCGACCGACCGGTCGAAGCGGCGTCCGAGCCGGCTGCCGGACGGCCGCATACCTAGGGAAAGCGGGGCACATGAACGGGAAGCGGTGTGTGGGGACGGCTGCCGTCGCGGCGGCGGCAGTGATCGCGGTGAGCGGGCCGGCGGGCGCCGAGCCGGCCGCCACGACATACGGCACCAGCACGTCCGTGGGCGTTCACAACGCCTATGACAAGGAGAAGTACCGCTACTTCGCGGACGCCCTGGACTCCGGCGCCGCCCTGCTCGAACTCGATCTCTGGTCCAACGGACTGGGCCGCTCCTGGCGGGTCTCGCACAGCAACCCGCTCGGGAACAACAGCAACTGCGAGGGTGCCGCGAACGCCTCGGAGCTGCGCACCAAGAAGCGGGACCAGGACTTCGCCGGCTGCCTGGCCGACATGAAGGCCTGGCACGACGCGCACCCAGACCACCGTCCCATCCTGTTCAAGGTCGAGATGAAGGACGGCTTCAACGCCAAGGGCGGCCGCGGCCCCGCCGAGTTCGATGCGCTGGTGCGGCAGAAGCTGGGCGACGCGGTCTACGGCCCCGGGGACCTCACCGGCGGCCATGCCACCGCCGACGAGGCGGTGCGGGCGGGCGGCTGGCCCTCGCGCGCCGATCTGGCCGGCAAGTTCCTGTTCGAGCTGATACCCGGCACGGTCGAGGAGAAGAACCCGTTCGACAAGCTGTGGACGGACGTGGAGTACGCCGGCCACCTCAAGGACCTCGCGGCGCAAGGAAAGCTGGCGCAGTCGACGGCGTTCCCCGCCGTGCACGGTGCCGCGCCCGGCGACCCCCGTGAGCGCTACGCCGACCCGGCGCTGCGCCCCTGGTTCGTGGTCTTCGACGGTGACGCCGCGACCTATCTGAACGGCAGTATCGACACCTCCTGGTACGACTCCCGCCACTACCTGCTCATCATGACCGACGCACACAACGTGCCGCCGGTCATCGACGGTACCCGTCCGACCGAGGCGGAGGCGCTGGCCCGGGTCCGCCAACTGGCCACGGCGCATGCCAGCTTCGCCACCGCCGACTGGTATCCGCTGCCGTCGGTCCTCAAGGCCGTGGTGCCGCGCGGGGCCTGAGATCGGACGCGGCGGCCCGGGAGCCGGGCTGTGCGGCCCCCGGGCCCGGCTTCCTGATCGCCCGCCGGTAGAGCGCGGCAATGTCCTTGCCGAACCGGCTGCTGTACGAGACGAGGTCGTCACCGCCCCCGTCGAGACCGCCTATCACGCCGATCAGCGATCCGGTGCCGGTGGCCGGGTCGAGGTCGGTGAGCATCGGGCCGCCGCTCGTCCCATTCGGGAACCCCGGGCAGGCGAAGCGGAGTTGGGTCGGGCTCTGGGCGTCCGCCGTGTGCCGGCAGCTGACCGGTGTGTCCTGGTCCTCGGGGTAGCCGGTCAGCTGTGCCGGGCGCCCGGCCGGCGCGTCGAACCGGATCCGTTCGGCCCCGGTGACGTCCTCTATACGGCCCCCCGCCCGTCCCGCTTGGCGCACCCGCAGGAACGCCACATCGTGATCGGGGTCCCGGTCGCTGATCCAGCGCGGATCGACCTGGATCCGGGTGGGCACCCACAGGCCGTACGGCGCGGACCCGTCGTGCAGGCCGGGCGCGAACACCAGCCGGGTACGGAAGCCGCCGTCGTGCACACAGTGCGCGGCCGTGACGACGAGGTCGCCCGCCGGGGCGTGCACCACGCTGGCCGTGCAGTGGTGGAACGGCTCACCGTCGTCGGCGGGGGAGAAGAGCGCGCCGACCGCCGGCGAGGGCGGCGCCGGGGCCGCCTGCAACGGCCGGGACGCCGACAGCGGGGCCGCCGCCGTCCCGCCGCCGTACCGTGCCGTCACCGGGGGCCCCGGACGCTCCTGGTAGGGGCCGGCCAGCACCGCGGCGGCGGCCTGGTCGCCGTCGGCCCGGGTCGCGAGATAGGAGCCGGTGGCGGTGTCCCCGGCGGCCAGCAGCGGATCGCGCGACGGGGACCCCAGGGCCAGCGCTGTGCTGCCCACGACCACGGTCAGCACCCCGAGCGCCAGGGTCGCGCGCAGCGGAACGCCGGCCCGGCCGCGACCCGTGCAGGTCGGCCCATCGGGACTGAGGCAGTCCGCCGCCGAAGGCATCCCGGCGTCCTGGTCCGCCCCGGCGCCGTCCGCCGGTGCGGTCCCGCGTTCGCTCGTCGCCACCAGCCACCGCCTCCCCGCATCAGCCGGCGAAACCCCGTCGGACGCGGGCAACACCGGAACCAGACATTTCACCCAGTCTGATGCAGGGGTGCGCGCCGTGGTTCGGTCAGTCGGCGGATCATTCCGCGCAGGCGTCGAAGATCACGGCACAAACCGCACCGGAACACCCGGCGTACCCGCCATTCGAGGGGCCCGAGGGCCGGGCCGAGCGGAGCGGGCCGGCCGCGCTGCCGGAACGCGCTCCGCTGGGCCGGTCGGGTGAACCGCGCCGTGCCCCCGTCGAGGCCGAACCCGGCCTTTTCCGGCACGCCGTCCCGTGCGTGCCCGGCGGCTCTCGCTCAGGCCGCGAGCCGCACTCCCCGGCCCGCGAGGTTGTGCCGGATCAGCGTCTCGGCCAGGCCGAACTCGTTCGGGAAGTCCATCGGGACGATACCCAGGCCCGTCCAGGCGCTCCCTTCCGAGCCCGCCAGCAGATTCCTGACCTGCGGGTTGAGGCGGTCCGCGTGGGAGCGGGGCGGCAGCAGGGCGGAGGTGCTGACGTAGTTGACGAAGAGCTTGCCGGGCTGTGTCACGGCCTTGCGGAACTGGGCCTCGATCTTCGGGTACTTCCCGAACGGCTCCGCCATGTAGTCGTCCTGGATGTCGAACAGCTGCGGATCGGCGTAGCGGACGCCGCCCAGACCGTCGGAGTCCGCCAGCAGGACCACCCTGCCGCGGGCCTGACCGAGCGTCGGCAGACCGGCGTCGAGCCGGAACAGCGACCGGTAGCCCTTGTCGTCCAGGTAGATGTCGAAGATCCGGCGGAACTCCTCCGCGCCGACCTCCGAGTACTCCTGCTTGACCCGCATCAGCACCGTCTCGGAGGGGTGGGCCGTCAGGAACGCCCGGCAGGCGTTGAGCACATCGCCGAACATCAGCTCCTGGTAGAAGGCGCCGTGATGAATGGCGAAGACATTGTCGATGGCCCGGCAGCGGACGTCCAGGAAGCGGACACCGCTGTTGAGTTGGGCATCGACGGAGGTGTTCTGGCAGGCGACCCAGGGGCCGCCCATCCGGGCGCCCGAGTCATGCGTGCCCGGGATCGTCAGCCGCTGGACGGGGGTGGCGTCGCCGAGCGCCGACATCCAGTCCTGTACGGACAGGACGGACGCCCGGCGCTGGGCCGCCCCGGCCGTGAACTGCCCGCTGCCGACGCCCGCCAGCACTCCGGCGGCCGACAGCCCGGCCGCGCCCCGGAGGAAACCCCGCCGATCCAGTCCCAGCCCCATGCCGCTTCCCCTGTCCGTCGAGTCTGCGTGTGTGCGCAGCGGCGTACCCGGTGCGCACCTGCGGTCGGGGCATCGAACCACGGGGAGCGTGCGGACGGCACCCGGCCGGCGGACCGAATGGTCACGCCGGCCGGCAAGGGGCGGAAATCAGACGCGGAAGGACAGCGACAGCGCGAAGCGGTCCGCACTGTCCGTCCACCAGTTGTTCAACTCCAGTCCGGCCGCGGCCAGTTCGGCCCGTACGCCTTCCTGGCGGAACTTGGCCGACACCTCGGTCCGCAGTTCCTCGCCCGCGGCGAAACTCACTGCCAGGTCCACTCCGGGAATCTTGACGCCCAGGTCCTTACGGGCCCGCAGCCGCATCTCGACCCACTCGCGGTCGGCGTTCCACAGCGCGACATGGTCGAAGTCCGCGGGGTCGAAATCGCCGCCCAGCTCGCGGTTGATGACCTCCAGGACGTTCTTGTTGAACGCGGCCGTCACGCCCTGCGGATCGTCGTAGGCGGCGACGAGCGTGGCCTCGTCCTTGACCAGGTCGGTGCCGAGCAGCAGTGCATCCCCCGGGGAGAGCATGCCGTGCACGGAGTGCAGGAACGCCGAGCGCTCCTCGGGGAGCAGATTGCCGATGGTGCCGCCGAGGAAGGCGAGCAGCCGCGGACCGGGGGTGCCGGGGAGTTCGATGCCCTGCTGGAAGTCGGCGACCAGCGCATGCACGCTGAGGCCGGGGTGTTCGGTGAGCAGCGCCTCGCCCGCCGCGGCCAGCGCCGATTCGCTGACGTCGATGGGCAGATAGGTGTGCAGTTCGCCCAGCGCGCCGATGAGGTGGCGGGTCTTGTCGGAGGAGCCCGACCCCAGCTCGATCAGGGTGCGGGCCTGGGTGGCGGCGGCGATGTGGTCGGCGCGGGTGAGCAGGATCTCACGCTCGGCGCGGGTCGGGTAGTAGTCGGGCAGTTTGGTGATGTCCTCGAACAGCTCGCTGCCCCGCGCGTCGTAGAACCACTTGGGCGGCAGCTGTTTGGGGGTACGGGTCAGGCCCGTGGCGACATCGGCGCGCAGCGCGGCCGCGGTGGCGTCGGCAGGGAGGGTGCGGGTGATGCTGAGCGGGCTCACGTGGCGGACTCCTTGAGCGGGGTCAGGTGGACGTCGGTCCGGGTGGCGCGCAGCAGGGTGCGGTCCGGGACCTCGGCCCAGTGGGGGGAATCGTCGTACGGTTCGGAGGCGACAACCGTGCCGCCCTCGGGAACGGCCAGGTGAAACAGCGTGTCGCCCCAGGTGGTGGCGGCGGTGGCGGTGCCGTCCGTCAGCAGCAGATTGAGCCGCGAGCCGGGCGCGGCCGCGGCGACCGCCGTGACGGTGCCGGCCAGCGCGTCGCCGAGCTCGTCACCGCGCGCCAGCCGGTGCTGGACCAGCGCCCACAGGAACGCCGCGTCGCAGCGGGCCGGCAGCCGCAGCAGCTCCCGCGGCGGCAGTTCGGCGGCCAGCGGGGCGAGCGAGTCCGGCCAGCCGGTCACCGCGCCGTTGTGGCTGAACAGATAGCGCCCGGCGGCGTACGGCGCGGCCGCGGCCTCGGCGTCCGCACCGGCGACGGTGGCATCCCGTACGGCGGCCAGCAGCGCGCCGGTGCGGACCACCCGCGCCAGGTCGGGCAGCAGATCGTCGCCCCAGATCGGTCCGGCCCGCCGGTAGCGGGCGGGCACCGGGTCGCCCTGCGCGTACCAGCCGACGCCGAACCCGTCCGCGTTGACCGTGCCGTGCCGCTGCCGGCGCGGTTCCCACGACTGCCGGTACAGGCTGTGCGGCGGGGCCAGGACCACCTGGCCGAAGGGCACGTCCGGCCCCAGGTAAGCAAGGTGACGGCACATCAGACAGCGGCCTCCCGGGGTGTCCTGGCCGCGGCCCTCACGCGTCCGCCGCCGGGTCGGCGTCCCGGGCGGTACGGAACCCGGAGAAGATCTGGCGCCGGACCGGCAGGTCCCAGTTGCGGAAGGTGCCCCGGCAGGCGACCTCGCCGACCGCGAACGAACCGCCGCGCAGCACCTTGTACTCGTCGCCGAAGAACACCTCCGAGTACTCCCGGTAGGGGAAGGCGGCAAAGCCCGGGTACGGCAGGAAGTCGCTCGCCGTCCACTCCCACACATCGCCGATCAGCTGCCGTACGCCGAGCGGCGACTGGCCGTCCGGGTAGCTGCCGATGGCGGCGGGCCGCAGATGCCGCTGGCCGAGGTTGGCGTGCGCCGGTGTGGGGTCCTCGTCGCCCCAGGGGAAGCGCCTGGCCCGCCCGGTCGCCGGGTCGTGCCGGGCGGCCTTCTCCCACTCGGCCTCGGACGGCAGCCGCCGGCCGGCCCAGCGCGCATAGGCGTCGGCCTCGTACCAGCTCACATGCAGCACCGGCTCGTCCGGCGGCACCGGTTCGGTCACCCCGAACCTCCGGCGCAGCCACTGGCCGCCGTCGCGCTTCCAGAAGAGCGGTGCGCGCAGCTTGTGCTCCTGCACCTGCGTCCAGCCCTCCGCGGCCCACCAGCGCGGGTCCTCGTAACCGCCGGCCTCGATGAACCGCTGGTAGGCACCGTTGCTGACGGGTGTGGTGTCGATCAGGAAGGAGGGCACCAGCCGGTGGTGTGCGGGCCGCTCGTTGTCCAGCGCCCAGGGCTCGGTGGCGGTGCCCATGGTGAACGGACCGCCGGGGACGAGCACTTCGGCCGACAGGATGTCGTCGGGGGCGTGCGGCGGCTCGGGCGCGGTGAGCACCGCGGGGCCGTGGCGCAGTTGGTGCGTGATGAGCATGGTCTCGTCGTGCTGCTGCTCATGCTGCGCGATCATGCCGAAGGCGAAGCCGGCGTCGAGCAGCGGAGCGCCGTGCAGCGGGGTGCGCTCCAGGATGTCCAGCACCCGGCCGCGGACCTCGGCGACATAGCCGTGCGCCTCGTCCGGTGCCAGCAGCGGCAGCGAGGGGCGCGTGGCGCGGGGGTGCTCGAAGGCGTCGTAGACGGAGTCGATGTCCGGGCGCAGCGCGTCACGGCCGCCGACGGTGCGCAGCAGCCACTGCTCCTCCTGGTTGCCTATGTGGGCCAGGTCCCATACCAGCGGGGACATCAGCGGGGAGTGCTGCGCGACGAGGTCGGGATCCTCGACGCAGGTGGTGAGCAGGCGGGTGCGGTCGCGGGCGGCGAGCAGCGCCGAGGCCGCGCGTTCACGAAGGAGCTCGGGGTCGAGGGTCACTGGCTGTCCTTCCCAACTATGAGGTCGTCCTCCGCGGCGTACAGGGCGTCGAGATGATCGTCCGCGGGGCAGCGGCCGCGTGCCACATAGCGCTCGGTGAACTCCGCGACCGCCGTGATCACCTCGGGGGAGGCGCCGAGCCGTGGCAGGGCCTCCTGTGCGGCGGCGAAGCAGGCCACCGCTGCCGCGTGCAGCTCCGGGTCGGTCAACGCGCCGCGGGCGGCCCGCCGCCACAGCGGATTGCGCGGCGCGGGGCGGGAACCCGCCGTCTCCGCAAGGGGTTTGACGATGCGGTACGCCCGTTCCGTGGCCTCCGGGTCGTCGAACAGCGCGGCCGTGACGGCCAGCGGCACGACCCACCCGGCGTCGCCCGACTGTGCGTCCATCATGCGCAGTTCCAGATGGCCGCGCGGCCGTACCGGCGGAAAGAGGGTGGTGACGTGGTAGTCCAGATCCTCCTGGGTGGGCGGTCTGGGCACGCCGGTCCGGATCCACTCGCGGAAGGTGAGCCCCTCCGGCGAGTGCCAGGGCCCGTCCTCGGCGCGGATGCACATCACCGGCGCGTCCAGGACGTACGCCGCCCACGCGGTGCGCGGATCCGGTCCCAGCGGCGGGGCGAGCGTACGGTCCGGGTCGAGCTGCGACCAGACGACCTGGCGGGTGGTGCGGTAACCGGTGGGGCAGCCCTCGCTGGTCGGGGAATTGGCGAAGGCCGCGGCCAGCACCGCGCCCAGCAGATGGGCCAGCAGCCAGCGCCGGCCGTGCCCGAGCGGCCCCGGCTCCTCGTACCCGGCGTCCACACACACCTGCACGGACGCGGTGGCGCACATCATGGACCGCCCGGCGGAGCCCCAGCGGTCGAAGTACGCCTCCATGGCGTCGTAGCGCGGCTCGGTCAGCACCCGCTGCGGGCCGTGCCACGGATTGTGACCGTGGCCGGCCATGCCCAGGCCCATGGCCAGCATGGCGGGGCGGACCAGCGCGAGGTCGGCGGTGACCGACTCGATGCACTCGGTGAGGGAGCGGGCGGGGAGCGAGCTGAGCTCCAGCTGGCCGCCGGGCTCGAAGGTCAGCAGGGAGGTGAGGGGAAGCGCGCGCAAGGTCGCGGCCGCGCTGTGCAGCCGGGCCGGTTCGACCGGACATCGGGGGTTGCGCGCGTCATGGACCAGCCATTCGATCTCGACTCCGATGCGGCGCGGCGGCCCCGTCTTGAAGCATATTCCGCGCAGGTGAGCTTCCAGCTCCGCTTCTGTTTCCGCAGGCCGTACGGGCATGGAATCCCTCTCCCTTGTGGGGTGGCGGCAGGATTGCCGCCCTCCACCTAATCTGCTGCGGGCGATGCGCTCAAGGGCGCGTTCGTGCCGCGGCCGGTGGGACGGGCTTCCACGGGGCGAGCGGGCCGTCCGGGCCGGGAGACCACGGACGGCGCCCCGGCGGCCTCCCGGCGCCAGGACGGCCTTCCCGCCCGCCGACGGGACCGGCAACCGGTCCGGCGAGCGGCGGACGGGGGCGGAAGAGGGGTACGACCGTTCGAGTGAGTGCCGGGCGGGGCGCTTTTTGCCGCCATGGCGGCACGGAACCTCCGCCGCCCGGTGTCACTGGCGGTAGCCCGCCAGGAAGCGGCCGATCCGGCTGATCGCCGCGTCGAGGTCATCGGCGTGCGGAAGGGTGAGGATGCGGAAGTGGTCCGGGTGCGGCCAGTTGAAACCGGTGCCCTGGACGACCTGGATCTTCTCCCGCAGCAGGAGGTCGAGGACGAACTTCTCGTCGTCGTGGATCTTGTGAACGGCCGGATCGAGGCGGGGGAAGGCGTACAGGGCGCCCTTGGGCTTGACGCAGGAGACGCCCGGGATCTCGTTCAGCCGCTCCCAGGCCATGTCGCGCTGCTCGCGCAGCCGGCCGCCCGGCAGGACCAGGTCCTTGATGGTCTGCCGGCCGCCGAGCGCCGCCTGGATGGCGTACTGGGCGGGTGCGTTCGGGCACAGCCGCATGGAGGCGAGGGTGCCCAGGCCCTCCAGATAGTCGGCGGCGTGCTGCTTGGGGCCGGAGACCACCAGCCAGCCGGAGCGGAATCCGGCCACGCGGTAGGACTTGGACAGTCCGCTGAAGGTCAGGCACACCAGGTCGGGGGCGAGCACCGCGGCGTGGTGGTGCACCTCGTCGTCGTACAGGATCCGGTCGTAGATCTCGTCGGCGAAGACCATCAGCCCGTGGCGGCGGGCCAGATCGAGCATGCCCTCCAGCAGCTCGCGCGGATAGACGGCGCCGGTCGGGTTGTTCGGGTTGATGATCACCATGGCCCGGGTCCGGTCGGTGATCTTCGAGGCGAGATCGTCGAGATCCGGCAGCCAGTCGGCGGACTCGTCGCAGAGATAGTGGACGGCCTTGCCGCCCGCGAGCGTGGTGACCGCCGTCCACAGCGGGAAGTCGGGGGCCGGGATGAGGACCTCGTCGCCGTCGTCGAGCAGCGCCTGGACCGCCATCGAGACGAGTTCGGAGACGCCGTTGCCGAGGTAGATGTCGTCGACGTCGACCTGCGGCAGCCCGCTCTGCTGGTAGTGCTGGGCCACCGCGCGGCGGGCGGAGAGGATGCCGCGGGACTCCGTGTAGCCGTGCGCGCGGGAGAGGTTGCGCATCACGTCCTGGAGGATCTCGTCGGGGCACTCGAAGCCGAACAGGGCCGGGTTGCCGGTGTTCAGCCGCAGCACGCTGTGGCCTGCCTCCTCCAGCGCGTCGGCGTGCTCGATCACCGGCCCGCGGATCTCGTAGCAGACATCGGCCATCTTGCTGGACTGCTTGAACTGCATGCGGCGGCCTCCCGGTCCTCGCTCACCGCGCGGCGCGGCAGCACTTGTTGACACCGTACTTGGTTTTACCAAGTGGGGACTTGGAAAGTCCAACTTCTGTCTATGCTGGTGTCATGCCGCGTCGAAGTTATGACCAGTACTGCGCCGTCGCCCGAGCCCTGGACGCCGTCGGCGACCGCTGGACGCTCCTGATCGTCCGGGAACTGCTGGGCGGAGCCCGCCGCTACACCGACCTGCACGCCGATCTGCCGGGCGTCAGTACCGACATGCTCGCCTCCCGCCTCAAGGGCATGGAACGGGACGATCTGGTCGCCCGCCGCCGGCTCGCCCCGCCCGCAGCCGCCTTCGTCTATGAGCTCACCCCCCGCGGCCGCGCGCTGCTGCCGGCGCTCGCCGCCCTCGCCGACTGGGGTGCCCCCGCCCTCGACGAGAAGCGCCCGACGGACGCGGTGCGGGCCCACTGGTTCGCGGTGCCCCTCGTCGCGCGGCTGGCCCGGCACTTCACCGACGGCATCGAGGTGGTCGACATCGCCCTCGACGAGGGCGAGTTCCATGTCGTCCTCGGGGGCGACGGGGCAGCTGCCGGGCGCCTGGACTCCGGTGGACCGGACGACGGCCCCGGCTACGCCGACGGACCGGCCGAGCGCCCCGACATCCGTCTGCGCATGGATACCGCGACCTGCGCCGAGATCGCGTACGATCGCCTCTCCCTCGCACAGGGGATCGAATCCGGCCGCATCACGGTCACGGTGCCCGAGGTGTCCGGCGAACAACGGCGACGGAAGAGGACGACAACGGCATGACGACGCGCCCACTGGCGGTCTTCGACCTGGACGGCACGCTCGCCGACTCCACCCACCGGCAGCATCTGCTGCAACGCACCCCACGCGACTGGAAGGCCTTCTTCGCGGCCGCCACCGAGGACCCTCCGCTCGCCGAGGGGGTGGCCCTGGCGCAGCGCAGCACCGAGGACTGCGAGGTCGTCTACCTCACCGGCCGCCCGGAGCGCTGCCGCCGCGACACGCTGGCCTGGCTGGCCCGGCACGGGCTGCCCAAGGGGCGGTTGTGGATGCGCCCCAACAGTGACCGGCGCCCGGCCCGGCACACCAAGCTGGAGATCCTGCGCCGCATCGCCCGCGACCGCGAGATCCGCCATGTCGTCGATGACGACGAACTCGTCTGCGACGCATGCGAGAAGGCCGGCTTCCCGGTGATACGGGCCCGATGGGTGACGCCGTCCGAGACCCTGCGGGACGCCCAGCAGCGCGCCGGGCGGACGTAGCGCCGGGCCCGCCCCCGGCCGCGCGCCCGTTCGGCCGTACTGACGGTACGTCAGAACGCGGACCGGGTAGCGCTCGGGAAATGGACCATGTATCAGGAACCCGGGCGCGCCCCGGGCTTGCGCTCCTGCTGGCCGTGGTGATGCTCACCGTGCTCTGGTCCCCGGCGGCCACGGCGACGGCGGACCCGAGGAGCGGCGGACGTACCGGCTCGGCCTGGCTGCCCTACTGGGGCGACATCGACGCCGCCTACCGCGACGCGCTGCGGCACGCCTCCCAGCTGCACACCGTCAGCCCCTTCTGGTACGAGGCCTCCTCCGACACCGACGTCACGGGGCACGCGGGCGCGGGACGCCGCGACATCATCGACGGACTGCACGACGCCGGGATCGATGTCGTGCCCACCGTGACCGAGACCCTCGGCGCCGAGAAGATGGCCGAGCTGATGCACGATCCGCAGCGGCGGCGGGACCATGTCGACACCCTGCTGGAGCTGGTCGAGAGCCGTTCCTACGACGGGATCGACCTCGACTACGAGGGATGGCCCTCACCGGTGACCGGGAGGACCGCGACCGGGTGCGCACCGGATACAACGCGCTCGTCAAGGAGCTGTGCGCGCGGCTGCACGACCGTGACAAGCAGTGCGTGGTCACGGTGCTCGCCCGGGTCCGCGGCAGCGGCCAGGCCTTCGACTACGAGCGGCTCGGCAGGTACGCCGACCGGTTCCGCATCATGGGCTATGACCTGCACTGGTCGGGCGGCGAGGCCGGTCCGCTGTCCGCCAAGGACTGGTACGAGGAGTTTCTGCGCTACGCCACCGACACCGTCCCCCGGCACAAGATCGAGGTCGCCTTCCCGGGCTACGGCTGGGACTGGATCAGCGGGGTCACCGGCCACGCGGCCCATCTGACCTGGAAGGAGGCCGAGGCGCTGCGCGAGCGGGAGGGCGCGGACTACCTCTTCGACGAGGTGTCCGGCAGCCCGCACTTCACCTATCGCAAGGACGGCGAGGAGCACGAGGTCTGGTACCAGGACGGACGCGGGGTCCGCGAGCAGCTGCCGCTGCTGAGGAAGTACGGCGTACGGGGCACCGGCCTATGGGCGCTCGGGTTCGAGGACCCGGACTTCTGGTCCGCGCTCCGCGGCGAGTAGCCGCAGCGCCGCCTCGGACGGTGAGCCCGGCGCCGCGGTGTACATCATCACGCCGTGCCCGGAGCCGTCCGGCGTCTGCATCATCTCGAAGTCCAGCTCCAGGCCGCCCACCAGCGGATGGTGGAACCGCTTGGTCCCGAAGGTGCAGGTGCGGACGACATGCCGGGACCACAGGCTGCTGAACTCGGTGCTCTTCATCGACAACTCGCCGATCAGCGCCGCCAGTTGCGGATCGTCGGGGCGCTGCCCCGCGGCCACCCGCAGGGAGGAGACGGCCCGCCGGATCTCCTCGTCGCGGTCCGGGTACAGCTCGCGGGTGTGCGGGTCGAGGAAGAGCAGCCGCTGGGCGTTGGGGCGGTCCTGCGGGCGGCCGGGGCTGTCGAAGTCGAGGTGTCCGGCGGTCAGGGCGTGCCCCAGGCGATTCCACGCCAGGATCTCGAAGCGCGGTCCGAGTGCGAGGGCCGGTACGTCCGCCACGGCGGCGAGCAACTGCCGTACGCCGGGGCGGACCATGTCATGGCGCACCGCGGGGCGGCGGCGAGCCGTGCTGGGACGGGCCAGCGCGCGCAGGTGCGCCCGCTCGTCGTCGGTCAGCCGCAGCGCCCGGGCCAGGGCGTCCAGCACCCCCTCCGAGGCGTGGTGGCTCTGCCCCTGTTCCAGACGTGTGTAGTACGCGACGCTGACGCCGGACAGCTGGGCCAGCTCCTCACGGCGCAGACCGGGGACACGGCGGCGGGCCCCGTAGGAGACCAGTCCGACGTCCTCCGGCTGAAGCCGGGCACGGCGGGTGCGCAGGAAGTTTCCCAGCTCGGCGGGGGAGTCCAGGGCGGATGAGTCCATGCCGGCCAGTCTGCGGCATCGGGCGGGCCGGAGCCTGACCCTGTCATTGCCAGGATCCGGGGCCCGTCCGGGGGAGGGGGCGCGCGGGCGCGGGCGTCGAGGGCCGCGCCGGGGCCTGTCGCCGTGATGTGGCGGAGACTGTTCCCTGGAGGATACCGACCGCTTAGTATGTCGCTGGCGAGGGCGCCGCTGCGCCCTCCGCCCCACCCGCGTATCCAAGGTTGTGGAGGCACCAGGTGAAGGCATGGCGCGTACACGCGAACGGCGAGCCGCGTGAAGTGATGCGGCTGGAGGAGGTGCCGGACCCGCAGCCGGGGCCGGGTCAGCTGCTGCTGCGGGTGCGGGCCGCCAACGTCAACTTCCCCGACGCCCTGCTGTGCCGCGGCCAGTACCAGGTGCGGCCGCCGCTGCCGTTCACCCCCGGCGTGGAGATCTGCGGCGAGGTGCTCGCCGTGGGGGAGGGGGCGGCCGGTGAGACCGGGGCGCGGGTGCTGGCCCAGCCGCCGCTGCCCGACGGCGGGTTCGCCGAGCTCGCGGTCGTCGACGCGGCGACGGTACGCCCGGCCCCCGAGGCCCTGGACGACGCCGAGGCCGCGGCGCTGCACATCGGCTACCAGACCGGCTGGTTCGGCCTGCACCGCCGGGCCCGTCTCCAGGCGGGCGAGACCCTGCTCGTGCACGCCGCGGCAGGAGGCGTCGGCAGCGCCGCCGTACAGCTCGGCAAGGCCGCGGGCGCGCAGGTCATCGGCGTCGTGGGCGGCGAGGACAAGGCCCGGACCGCCCGCGAACTGGGCTGCGACGTGGTCCTCGACCGACGCTGTGACGACATCATCGCGGCCGTCAAGGAGGCCACCGGCGGCCGCGGCGCGGATGTGGTCTACGACCCGGTGGGCGGCGAGGCGTACGCCAAGTCCGTCAAGTGCATCGCCTTCGAGGGCCGGATCATCGTCGTCGGCTTCGCCGGCGGCGCCATCCCCACCCCGGCCCTCAACCACGCGCTGGTGAAGAACTACGCGATCCTGGGCCTCCACTGGGGCCTCTACAACACCAAGGACCCGGCCGCGGTCGACGCCTGCCACGAGGAGCTCGCCAAGCTCGCCGCGCAGGGCGCCGTCAAGCCGCTCATCGGCGGCCGGTTCGCGCTGAAGGACGCCGCCGAAGCCGTCCAGCGGGTCGCCGACGGTACGTCCACCGGCCGTCTGGTCGTCCTGCCCGGAGCGGAGGAGACCCGATGACCGACGCCGCCGACCTGCGCCGGCGCACCGCCGGCCTGCTCGCCGCACACCCGCCGGCCACCACCGAGCGGCTGGAGTTCCTGCGCGCCCGTTTCGACGCGGGGCTCGCCTGGGTCCACTTCCCCGAGGGCCTCGGGGGACTGGACGCGCCACGCTCCCTGCAAGCCGTCGTGGACGCCGAGTTGGAGGCCGCCGGCGCCCCCGGCAACGACCCCGGCCGCATCGGCATCGGCCTCGGCATGGCCGCGCCCACCATCCTGCGCTACGGCACCGACGAGCAGAAGCAGCGTCTGCTGCGCCCGCTGTGGACCGGCGAGGAGGTGTGGTGCCAGCTGTTCAGCGAGCCGGGCGCCGGTTCGGACCTGGCGGCGCTGGCGACCCGCGCGGTACGCGCCGACGGGGGAGACTGGATCGTCGACGGCCAGAAGGTCTGGACGTCCAGCGCGCATCTGGCCCGCTGGGCGATCCTGATCGCGCGAACCGACCCCGGCCTGCCCAAACACCGCGGCATCAGCTACTTCGTCTGCGATATGACCGACCCCGGCGTCGAGGTGCGTCCGCTGCGGCAGATCACCGGCGAGGCCGAGTTCAACGAGGTCTTCCTCACCGGCGTCCGGATCCCCGACACCCAGCGCCTCGGCGAGGTGGGCGAGGGCTGGAAGGTCGCCCGGACCACGCTGATGAACGAGCGGGTCGCCATCGGCGGCGCCCGCATCCCCCGCGAGGGCGGCATGATCGGCGTGGCCGCCGCCGACTGGCGCGCACGGCCCGAACTGCGCACCCACGGTCTGCACCAGCGGCTGCTGAAGCTGTGGGTGGAGGCCGAGGTCGCGCGGCTGACGGGTGAGCGGCTGCGCCAGCAGCTGACCAAGGGCCAGCCGGGACCCGAGGGCAGCGGTATGAAGCTGGCCTTCGCCCGGCTCGCCCAGGAGATCAGCGGCTGGGAGGTGGAGTTCCTCGCCGAGGACGGTCTGACCTACGACGACTGGACGTTGCGCCGCCCCGACGGCGTCGACTTCACCGGCCGCGAGGCCGGCTACCGCTATCTGCGGGCCAAGGGGAACTCCATCGAAGGAGGCACCTCGGAAGTGCTGCTCAACATCGTCGCCGAACGTGTGCTGGGGCTGCCGCCCGAGCCGCGCACCGACAAGGACGTCGCGTGGAAGGACCTCCCCCGATGAACGACGGGACACCCCTGACCGGCACCCCGGCAGCCGACCCCGATCTGCTGTACTCCGAGGACGAGGACGCGCTGCGCGCCGCCGTACGGTCGCTGCTCGCCGACCGCGGCGATCCGGCCACCGTGCTCGCCGGACTGGAGTCGGACGTCGCCTACGACACCGGACTGTGGCGCGCGCTCGCCACGGAGATCGGTGCCGCGGGGCTGCTGGTGCCCGAAAAGCTCGGCGGAGCGGGCGCGAGCGCCCGCGAGGCCGCCGTGGTGCTGGAGGAGGTGGGCCGCTCCGTCGCGCCCGTCCCCTATCTGACCAGCGCGGTCATCGCGGTGACCGCCCTGCTCGGCTGCGACCACGCCCAGGAGGAGGTCGCCGCGCCGCTCGCCGCGCTCGCCGGCGGCCGCACCGTCGGTGTCCTCGCGGTCCCGCTGCCCACCGCCCCGGGCGGGCTGCCGGAACCGTCCGTACGCGCCGGGGCGGACGGTGCCCTGACCGGCCGGGTGACCTCGGTCGCCGACGCCGCGGGCGCCGAACTCCTCCTCGTCCGTGCCCAGGGCCCCGACGGCCCGGCGCTCTACGCGGTCGAGGCCTCGGCGGACGGCGTCCGCACCGACGCGGTCACCCCGCTCGACCTCACCCGCCCCCTGGGCCACGTCATCCTCGACGGTGCCCGCGGCCGCCTCCTGGCCACCGGGGACCGCGCCCGCACCGCCGTCGAACAAGCCCTGCTCACCGGCGCCGGCCTGCTCGCCTCGGAGCAGCTGGGCGTCGCCGAATGGTGCCTGACGGAAACCGTGCGCCACACGGCGGAGCGCACCCAGTTCGGCCGCCCCGTCGGCTCGTTCCAGGCGCTCAAGCACCGGATGGCCGCGCTCTGGCTGGAGGTGGCCTCGGCCCGCGCCGCCGCCCGTCACGCCGCCGACGCCCTGGCCGCCGGCAGCCCCGACGCCCCCGTGGCAGTGGCCGTCGCCCAGGCGTACTGCGCGCCGGTGGCGGTGCGTGCCGCCGAGGAGTGCATCCAGCTGCACGGCGGCATCGGCATGACCTGGGAGCACCCGGCCCATCTGTTCCTCAAGCGGGCCAAGAGCGATGAGATCGCCCTGGGGGCGCCGGGACGGCACCGGGAGGCCCTGGCCGGGCTGGTCGCCCTCGACGCCCCTTAGGAGGCGTTTTTCGGAGCAGCCCCCGGGGCCGCACTGCTCCGAAAGCCACCCCTGGGCGGCCACCGCCTTCGTGGCCGGTGACATCCGGTCACTCGGTGATGGCGAAGGTCCGGCTGACATCGCCGACCGCGCCGTCACCGGCGGTGGCCACCTCCAGGAAGTAGCGGGGGCCCGGCGGCACCTTGGGCAGCGTCACGATGGCCTCACCGTTCGGTCCGGCTTCCGCCCGGGGCACCACCAGGGCCACCCGCTGCGACCGGCCGTGCCCCGTCGCCGTCCGCAGCCAGACGTCCACCTCCTCGCCGGTGGTGTTCTTCCAGGCCACCGTGAAGCTGCCGTTCGCCTTGTAGTCGACACCGGGCTGCGGCGCGGTCACCTCGATCCGTCCTGTCGGGGGCGAGGCGAACTCCTCGGGTTCCCCGGGGCCGGCACTGGCGGTGGTCGCGCCGAGGGCGGAGTCCGCGTTGAGGGCGGAGGTGGCGGCCCGCGCGGCCGAGCCGGCATGGCCGGACGTGGCCGCCTTCGGATTGCCGTCCGAGGACCAGCTCTTGCCGGTGTCGGGGCGCGACGGCGCCAGCGAGATCACCAACATGCATCCGACGGCGGTGGCGGCGACGGCGACGGCCAGATTGGTGGCCATCGAGGTGGCCCTGCACATCGTCTCCTCGTTTCCTCGGGGGAGTGGCGAGCCGGAACATCCCCGGCACTCTGAGCATCAAAAACGACGCGCGGAGCGACCACCTGGATGGACATCTCCAGCGCGACAGCCCTCCGTGGAGAGGGGAGAATCCCCCACTGCGGACGGAATCGACCCCTGCATCGGTGATGTCTGGAAAGTGTGGTTCAGGTAGCGTCGAATACATGAAGACCGCAACGCGTCGTGCGCTGATCGGACCGGTGCTCCTGCTGGTGGCCGCACTGCTGGCGGTGATCGCCGCGACGGCACCGGGAGCCCGTGCGGCCGGCGGGCTCGACGAGGCCGCGACCGCCCTCAAGAAGGGCCCGGTCTATGTCGATCCCCGCGCCTCGGACCAGCTCTCCTCCGCGCAAGCGGACGCGCTGGCCAAGAAAATCAAGGACGCGAACAAGCCGGTCTTCGTCGCCGTGCTGCCCCGGGCCGCCGAGTACCAGCCCGGCACGCTGCTGCGGGACCTGCGCACCAAGGTCGGCATCAGCGGCATCTACGCCGTCGAGCTCGGCAACGGCTTCAACGCCGGCGCCGACCCGCGGGTGATGTCGCACAGCGCGGTGCAGAACCTCGTCGGCTCGGTCAAGCGCTCGCAGTACCCGAGCGTCGACGACCGCCTGAACAGCCTTGTCGACACCGCGACCCAGTCGGCCAAGGGCCAGGCCCCCTCGTCCTGGGGCGGCGGCTCCGGCGGCTCCGGCTTCGACACCGGAACGGCGATCGGCCTCGGTGCGCTGGTGGTCGTCGGCGGTGGCGGCGCGTACGCCATCGCCCGCCGCAACCGCAGAAGGCGGGCCGAGGAGGAGCGGGCCGCACTGGAGGATCTGCGGGTCGTCGTCGACGAGGACATCACCGCGTTCGGCGAGGAGCTGGACCGGCTCGACTTCCACCCCGGCGAGCCCGGCGCCGACGACGCGATGCGCGCGGACTACAGCCATGCGCTGGACGCGTACGAGGGCGCCAAGTCGTCGATGGCGGCGGCCGAGCACCCCGGCGATGTGCAGGCCGTGACCAAGGCCCTGGAGGACGGCCGGTTCTCGCTGGCCACCCTCGCCGCGCGACGTGAGGGCAGGCCGCTGCCCGAGCGCCGGCTGCCCTGCTTCTTCGATCCGCGGCACGGCCCGTCCATCGTCGATGCCGCCTGGGCACCCGCGGGCGGCGCGGAGCGCACCGTACCGGTCTGCGCCGCGGACAAGAGCCGCCTGGACGACGGCCGGGAGCCGCTGGCCCGTACGGTCCGCACCGCGAGCGGCGACCGCCCCTACTGGGACGCGGGCCCGGCCTACGGCCCCTGGGCCGGCGGCTACTTCGGCGGCGGACTGCTGCCCGGCCTCCTCGTGGGCACGCTGCTCGGCAACATGATGATGTCGACCGACGCCTACGGCGCAGGCTTCGGCGGGCCCACGGGCGCCGAGGGCGGCGACTCCTCCGGAGCCGACTTCAACTCCGACGACTTCGGCGGCGGCTTCGGCGACGGCGGTGGGTTCGGTGACGGCGGCGGCTTCGGCGGCGGAGGTGACGGGGGCTTCGGCGGCGGCTTCTGAGCGCGGGGAGCCCTTGTACGGTCAACGGCCCGGGGCGCCGGGTGCTCACCGCTCCGTGCCCCGGAGCGGTGAGCACTTGTGCCCGCGGCCGTCGGGCGCTCCCGGCCGCGGCACGGTGAGCGCTTCGTGCCCGCGGCCCTCGGGCGCTCAGCCGGCCGCGGCGCCCACCGCCCGCTTGGCGCCGAGGAACCGGCCCGCGGCCCTCGGGCGCTCAGCCGGCCGCGGCGCCCACCGCCCGCTTGGCGCCGAGGAACCGCTCGTAGCGGGGACGCGCCGCGAAGTCCGCATAGCGCCATACGGCGGGCCGGCCGGCCTCCCGGCACAGATGCAGCACCTGGTCGGGCCCCAGGTGCACGCCCACATGCGCGCCGTACCCCGGCGGCCGGCCGTCGACCGGCCCGCCGTCGAACAGCACCAGGTCCAGCGGTTGCGGAGGGTCGGCCCGCCGGGTCGACCGCTCGTCCGCCCAGAGTTCCGCCGACCGCAACGGCGGTATCAGCAGGCCGAAGTGGCGGAGCACGGCATAGGCGTAGCGCTGGCAGTTCGCGCCGCCGGCGAGGTCGGCGAAGGCATCCGGGGCACCGCTGCCGGGCGCATCCGCCGTCCCCTCCACGGCGCATGACGGGCATTCAGGTGTCCGGGCTCCCGGATGGCGGGCGCCCGAGTAGGTCACCTTGCGCAGCGCCTCGGGCAGCCGCCGGAACGCTACCGCGCCGTAGGCGGTGGGGACTTGACGGCCGGGCTCACACTTCACCACGTCATGATGCAGCGGATCTCCCCCGTGCCGCACGCCCCGGTGTCGAGCAGTCTCGACGCATCGGATCCGACGTGCACTCGACACCGCGAGGAGATCCCCGATGGAACGCCGCTATCGCAAGGCAGCTCTCTGGGGCGCGACCGTCGCCGCCGTCATGGCGGCCGCCGGCGCACTCGGCCCGGCGCACGCCGTGCCGCGGCCCGACCCCTCGCCCCAGCCCTCGCCGCGCGGCATGCTCGACGCGATGCGCCGGGACCTCGGGCTGACGGCGCAACAGGTGCGCACCCGGCTCGCGCAGGAGACGGATGCGCATCGCGCCGCGGCCGCCGTACGCCGGGCGCTCGGCGCACCGCCCGCCGGGATGTGGTTCGACAAGACGACCGGCAAGCTCGTCGTCGCGGTCACCGGCGCCGCCGACGCACAGCGGGTGCGGTCCGCGGGGGCGGTGCCCAAGACGGTGCCGCACAGCCGTGCCGCGCTCACCGCACTGGTGCGGCAGATCACCGGCCGGGCCGGCAAGGGCGTCCCGGGCGTCACGGGGTGGGGCGTGGACGAGCGCGCCAACGGCGCCGTGGTCCGTATCGACCGCACCCGGCACACCGCCCGGACCGATGCCTTCGAGAAGGCCGTCCGCGATCTCGGGACGCGCGCGAAGATCCCGGTCACCGTCGAGCGCAGCAACCAGACTCCGCGTCAGCAGGGCGGCTCGGTGGTGGGCGGCGAGCGCTGGATGCCGGGCTCCGAGGGCATCTGCTCGATCGGCTTCTCGGTCGACGGACCGGCGGGCTTCCAGGGGTTTCTGACGGCGGGTCACTGCACCCACACCGCCGACCAGGCCGCGTACGGCAAGGACGGCAGCCGGATGGGGACCTCGAACCCGGGCGGCGGGCACAGCATCAACAACCGGGAGGGCGACTTCGGACTGGTCGGGGTCGACCAGCCGGGCTGGACCGTCAGCTCGTACGTGGCGGGCCAGGGCGGTATGCCGGTCACCGTCATCGGTTCCCAGGAGGGCCTGGTGGGCATGTCGATCTGCCACTCCGGGCAGAGCAGCGGCTGGCACTGCGGGGAGATCACCCGGGTCGACCAGACGGTGGACTACGGCAACACGGTCATCGAGGGGCTCTCGCTCACCAACGCCTGCTCGGCGCCCGGAGATTCGGGCGGCTCGTATGTCACCCAGCCCAACGCCCCGATGGCCCTCGGCGTGCACTCCGGTGGCGGCGCCGCCTCCTGCGGCCACTTCGGTGGTCCCACCCTCACCATCTTCCAGCCGGTCGGTGAGGCCCTGGCCAAGTGGAACCTGAGGCTGAAGACGGGCAGCCCCTGACGGGCGCCCGCCGCCCGCCGGCCCCCGGCGCCTACGATGGAGGCCGGTGGTCATGAGGCCGGGTGCGTCCGAGCGGCGGACCGGTGCCTACGGGGAGCGGGAGAGATCGTGGCGGAAGCGGCGCAGGCGGCGGACACGGCAACTGGTACGGACGCGGCGGGGCCGTTCGCCGTCGGGATCACGGTGCGCGGCTACGAGACGGACACCCAGGGCCATCTCAACCAGAGCGTCTATCTCCAGTACGCCGAGCACGCCCGCTGGTCGCTGCTCCAGGCGAGCGGCATCCGCCAGAGCACCATGGTGGACCGGCGCGTCGGCCCGGTGACCGTCGAGACCACCATCCGCTACCGGCGGGAGCTGCGGGCCGGTGACGAGGTCGAGGTCAGCTGCGCGTTCGTCTGGGGCGAGGGCAAGACCTTCCGCATCGAGCAGACCGTCCGCAAGACGGACGGGACGGTGGCGGCCGAGGTGAGCGCGGTCTGCGGGCTGCTCGACCTCACCGAGCGCAAGCTGCTCAAGGACCCGCGGGCGGCCTTCCGCGACCTGGCGGACGACCCCTCGCTGCTCGGTCTCGCCGAGGGCTGACGAGCGCGTTCGCGGCGCCCCTCCGGTACGCGAAAGGCGCCGGCGGGCCCGGGTAGTGTGGGCGTGTGGACATGCTGCACCTGCGCTACTTCGTGGCGGTTGCCGAAGAGCTGAATTTCTCCCAGGCGGCACGCAAGTTGCATATGGCGGCCTCTCCTCTGAGCCAGCGGATCAAGGACCTCGAGCGGGAGCTGAACCAGCCGCTCTTCGACCGCACCACCCACCATGTCGAGCTGACCCCGGCCGGTGCCGCGTTGCTGCCGATGGCGCGCGATGTTCTCGAACGCGTCAACTCCATTCCCTGGCGGCTGCGTGAGGCCGTCCGTCCGCAGCGCGCCACCCTGCTCATCGGGATGCCCTCCGGGGTGCATCCTGATCTCCGCGCCCGGGTCCGGGAGCTCGAGGGCGCCTGCCGGGAGACCTACGAGCTCAAGCGCTGGCCCGGCCGCTCCACCGGCCTCGCCGAGGCGGTCCGCGACGGCCGGCTGGCGCTCGCGCTGGCCCGGCTGCCGGTCGCGGACCCCGCGCTCGGTGTCATCGAGGTCATGCGGGAACGGCTCGGGGCGGCCGTCCCCGCCGACCGGTTCGAAGGCCGGGAGTCGGTCACCCTGGACGAACTGACGCAGTTCCCCTATGTGGCCACCGCCCCCGAGGCCATGCCCGCGTATTTCGATGAAATCGATGCGCGGCTGAATTCCGCGGGCCTGAAGAAGAGAATTCGCATCAATAGCTCCGACTATGCGGGAACGTCGGAACTGGTCTCGGGCGGAATTGCCTTCTCGATGACGATGCTTTCTCCGGACAGTCCGATGCATCTTTATCGGCTGGACAATGTCACCGTGCTGCCGGTGGACGACTTCCAGGCCGAACTGGCCACCGGCCTGCTCTTCCGCGAGGACCGGGCGGGGCCCGGCGGCGATCTCGAAGAGCTCGTCACCGCGGCGCGACGCATCTTCGCCGACGAACTCTTCGCCTGATCCGCACGCACTCCCGCACCCGACCCAAGGGCATGACCACAGTGGTCATGCCCTTCTTCGTTTCTTGATCGTTCTCATTCCCCGGTATCTCGCCTAACGTCGAGGACAGAAAGATTCGCAGTACAGCTACTTCCGCAGGAGCGACAATGGACGCCACGACCGAAAGCGCCAACGGCCCGCTGGACGGCGTACGGGTGATCGATCTGTCCACGGTGGTGATGGGCCCCTACGCCGCCCAGATCCTCGGAGACCTCGGCGCCGACGTCATCAAGATCGAGTCGCCGTCGGACACCGTACGGTCGGGCCGGTACCGGACCACGCCCGGTATGACACCGCTCAACCTGAACGTCAACCGCAACAAGCGCAGCGTCTCGCTGAACCTCAAGGACGAGGCCGACCACGAGCGCGCACTGGCGCTCATCGGCACCGCCGACGTCCTGATCACCAATATGCGCCCCGGTGCCCTGGCCCGGCTCGGCCTGACCTACGCCGACCTCGCCGAGCGCCACCCCGGCCTGGTCTACGCCCACGCCCAGGGCTTCCGCAGCGACTCCGACCGCGCGGGCCACGCCGCCTACGACGAAACGGTGCAGGCGTCCTCCGGTCTGGTGGACGTGGCCCACCGCGCGCTGGGCCGCCCCGTCTACCTGCCGACGATCATCGGCGACAAGGTCGCCGCGCTGACCATCGTCTACGCGGTGCTCGCCGCGCTGGTGCACCGCGACCGCACGGGCAGCGGCCAGCACATCGAGGTCCCCATGACGGACACCCTCCTCGCCTTCAACCTCGTGGAGCATCTGTCCGGTCATGTCTACGAGCCGGCCGAGGGCGCCACCGGATTCCCCCTGTCGATGAAGCGCGGCCACCGGGCCGTGCCCACGGCCGACGGGCTCGCCTGCGTCGTGCCGTACAACCCGCAGAACTTCCGTGACTTCTTCGCCGCCGCCGGCCGTCCCGACCTCGCCGAGGACCCGCGGGTGACGGGCCCGGCCATCGACGACGACGACGTCGACCCGCTCATGGAGCTGGTGGCCCGGTGCGCGCCGAGCCTGACCACCCAGGAGTGGGAAGAGGTCTGCGCCAAGCACAGCATCCCCATGGCGCCGGTGCTGGAGCTGGACCGGGCGGCCGAGGACCCCTACGTCCGCGACGGTCACCTCCTCGACGTGGTCGAGCACCCGAGCGAGGGCCCGATCCGTTCGGTCGGCATTCCCGTGCGCTACTCCGCCACGCCGGGCTCGGTCCGGCGGCTCGCCCCGCTGCCCGGCCAGCACACCGACGAAGTCCTCGACGAGCTCGCCGCCGCCCGGCGGTGACGGCCCACCACGCCGTCGCCCGCCCCGCACCACACCCCGACCACCGAAGGACCCGGGCCATGCCCAGCACACCGGACGCCACCCCCGACCGCACCCGTCCCGCGGACCCCACCCCCGCCGTACGCACCGAGAGGATCGGCACCTCCCTCCTCATCACCCTCGACCGGCCCCGCGCCCGTAACGCGGTCAACGCGGCCGTGGCCGCCGGACTCGCCCGCGCCCTCGACGAGTTGGCGGCCGACCCCGCACTGCGGGCCGGTGTCCTCACCGGCGCGGGGGGCACCTTCAGCGCCGGTATGGACCTCAAGGCCGCGCTGGCCGGTGAATCGCCCGAGATCCCGGGCCGCGGCTTCGGCGGACTGACCGAGACCGTGACGCCCAAGCCGCTGATCGCCGCGGTCGAGGGCTGGGCCATGGGCGGCGGTTTCGAACTCGCCCTGGCCTGCGACCTCATCGTCGCCGCCGACGAGGCCCGGTTCGGTCTGCCGGAGGTCAAGCGCGGCCTCGTCGCGGCCGGCGGCGGGGTGATCCGGCTGCCCAAGCGGATCCCCTACCACCTGGCCATGGAGCTGCTGCTGACCGGAGAGCCGCTCTCCGGCGAGCGGGCCGGTCTGCTCGGGATCGCCAACCGGGTCGTCCCGGCCGGTGAAACGGTCGGCACGGCACTGGAGTTGGCCGCACAGCTCGCGGCGAACGCCCCGCTCGCCCTCGCCGCCGTGAAGAAGATCGCCCACGCCGCCGACGGCACACCCGAGCCGGCCGCGTTCGCCGCCCAGCGCAGGGAGACGGCCGCACTCGCCGCATCGGCCGACGTACGGGAAGGCATGACGGCCTTCGCCGAGCGCCGCGCCCCCGTCTGGCAGGGCAAGTAGGAGGAGCACCCCATGAAGCAGCACGACGTCACCCGGCACCATGCCACCCCCCTGATCAACCCGGCGTATCCACCCGTCATCCCGCGCTTCACCCACCGCGAGTACCTCAACATCGTCTACCGCACCGACTACGACGCCCTGCGTGCGGTGGTCCCCGAGCCGCTGGAGATCGACGAACCGCTGGTCCGCTTCGAGGTGATGCGGATGGGCGATGTCACCGGGTACGGGCCGTACACCGAATCCGGCCAGGCGGTCCCGGTCCGCTACGAAGGCGAGCGCGGGGAGTACCTGCACGCCATGTACCTCGACAACTTCGCGGCCACGGCATCCGGGCGCGAGGCGAGCGCCTATCCCAAGACCCTCGGTTCGCCCGCCCTGTACGTGGACCACGGCGCGCTCGTCGGCGTCCTCGACTACGGCACGGTCCGGGTGGCGACCGCCACCATGGGCTACAAGCACCACGAGCTGGACCCCGAAGAGGCGGCCGCGCAGCTCACCGTTCCCACCTTCATGCTCAAGCTGGTGCCGGGCTACGACGGAGCCCCGCAGGTGGCCCAGCTGGTCCGCACCGAGATCGGTGACGTGGCCGTCAAGGGCGCCTGGACCGGGCCCGCCCGGCTGCAACTGAGCGCGCATGTGCTGGCCCCGCTGGCCGATCTGCCGGTCCGCGAGATCGTCTCGGCGAGCCACCTCCTCGCCGACCTCACCCTGGCGCCGGTCGAGCCGGTGCACGACTACCTCGCGCGCTGAACCCGCGCACGGAAAGAAGCATCTGCCATGAGCAACACCCACCCCACCGTGGCGGTGATCGGCGCCGGGACCATCGGGCTCTCGTGGACCGCCCTGTTCGCCGGGCACGGACTGCGGGTACGGGTCACCGACCCGCGCCCCGACCTCGCCGAAGCCGTCGACGAGGCGCTGGCCGAAGCCGCCCCGCAACTGGCCCGGCAGGGCCTCGACACCACCGGCCTCGCCGGCCGGGTCCAGCTGGCCGAGGGCGTCACCGAGGCCGTACGGCACGCCGATGTGGTCCAGGAGAACGGCCCTGAGAACACCGACTTCAAGCGCGAGCTGTTCGCCACCCTGGTCCGTGAAGCCCCGTCCCACGCCCTCCTGTTGAGCTCCTCCTCCGCCATCCCGTCCTCGGCGTTCACCGACCGGCTCGACGACGCCGGGCGCATCCTGATCGGCCATCCGTTCAACCCGCCGCACCTCGTACCGCTGGTCGAGGTGGTGCCCGGCAGGCGCACCTCCGAGGACGCCGTCACCAGGGCGGTGGGGTTCTACCGCTCGGTCGGCCGGGTGCCGGTGGTGGAACGCAAGGAGATCCCCGGCTTCGTCGGCAACCGCCTCCAGAACGCGCTCAGCCGTGAGGCGATCCACCTGGTGGAACAGGGCGTGGTCAGCCCGTCCGAACTCGACGCGATCATGGTGAATTCGCTCGGACTGCGCTGGTCGGCGGTGGGCCCCTTCCTCGGCGCCCACCTGGGCGGCGGCCCCGGAGGCTACCGGCACATGGCCGGGCACATCGGCCCCTCGATGCAGCGGATGTGGGACTCCCTCGGCCGCCCCGAGCAGAACCCCGAACAGACCGAACGGCTCATCAGGGCCGTGGAGGACGCGTACGGCTCCCGCTCCTACCGCGACCTCGGCCGGGAGCGCGACCGCAAGCAGCTCGCCGTCCTCGCGGCCCTGAAGGACGCCGGCACCACCAGCAAGCAGAACCAGGAGACCCGGTCATGACCGCCACCCACCCCGAGGCCCCGCTGTCCGACGGCCTCACCGCCGACTTCTACGGCTACGAGAACCTGCTGCCCGAGGACGAGCGCAAACTCCTCCTCCGGGCCCGCGACTTCATGCGCACCGAGGTGCAGCCGTTGGTCAACGGCGCCTGGGCGAAGGGGGAGTTCCCCCGCGAACTGGTCGACAGGTTCCGCGGACTGGGCCTCGCCGGTGTCCCGTACGAGGGGTACGGCGACCCGCTGCCCGCCGGAAGCAATCTGCTGGTCGGCATGCTGACGATGGAGTACACCCGCACCGACGCCTCGTCCGCGACCTTCTTCGGCGTCCACAACGGCCTGGCCATGTACAGCATCTACCGCGGCGGCGACCAGGAGCAGCGCGACCGCTGGCTGCCAGCGATGGCCGCCCTCGACAAGATCGGCGCCTTCGCCATGACCGAGCCGCTCGGCGGCTCCGATGTGGCGGGCGGGATGCGCACCACCGCCCGGCGGGCCGGCGACCACTGGGTCCTCAACGGCGCCAAGCGGTGGATCGGCAACGGCACCTTCGCCGATCTGGTCATCGTCTGGGCCCGCGACGAGGCCGACGACAAGGTCAAGGGCTTCGTGGTGGAGCGGGGCACCTCCGGCTTCTCGGCGGCCAAGATCGAGAACAAGACCGCCTTCCGGATCGTCGAGAACGCCGACCTCACCCTGACCGAGGTCCGGGTCCCGGAGGCCAACCGGCTCCAGCGGGTCGACTCCTTCCGCGATGTCGCGGAGATCCTGCGCGCCACCCGCAGCGGCGTCGCCTGGCAGGCCCTCGGCGTCATGATCGCCGCATATGAGCTCGCGCTCGCCTACGCCAAGGAGCGCCGGCAGTTCGGCCGTCCGATCGCCCGCTTCCAGCTGGTGCAGGACCTGCTGGTCAAGAGCCTCGGGAACATCACCGCCTGCTGGGGGATGCTCGTCCAGCTGGCCCGCCTCCAGGACGCCGGCATCTTCCGTGACGAGCACTCCTCCCTGGCCAAGGCGTTCGTCACGGCCCGGATGCGCGAGGTCGTGGCCTGGAGCCGGGAGATATTCGGCGGCAACGGCATCGTCCTCGACTACGACGTCGCCCGCTTCTTCGCCGACGCCGAGGCCATCTACTCCTTCGAGGGCACCCGCGAGATGAACACCCTCATCGTGGGCAAGGCCATCACCGGCGAGAGCGCCTTCGTCTGACCCTCCCGGCCCCTCCCGCGGAACGCGGGCGGGCGGCGGCCCCCGTGCCGCGTCCGGTGCCCCGGCACCACCGGGCGCGGCTTTCCGCCGGGCGCACCCATGGTGCCGGGCCGCGGCCACTGTCACGGTCCGTGAGCGGGCCCGGAGCGGCTCCGCGTGTCGGCCGTCTCGAAAGGGTGAATCCGTGCACCCATTGCGACGCCTCGATGTCACAGCAGGCACGACGGCGATCCAACGATGGAGTCCTTGGGGGGCATCCACGCCTGCCCAGTGAAAGGCTCCTCGATGGACACGCAGATCGCACAGGTGAAGATCCACCCCGCCATAGGCATAGCCCGGGTCGGCAACAGCGACAAGCAGCCCTTCATCGGCCCCGAGTCGCCCGACCAGCCGCCCCTGCCGCCCGGCTCGTACAAGGACAGCTCGGGCAAGGTCATCCGGCAGGCCGCCCGCTTCCGCATCTACGGCTACAACCGGGCGGGGGAGGTCGTGCGGGAACTCAAGCTGGGCGAGGGGGACGTCACCGAGATCAAGTGGTCGGTGCACCTGGCCAACAAGAAGTCCGCCTGGTACCAGTTCCACCTCCCGCTCGACATCAAAGAGGCCCTCAACCTGCCGCCGGCACAGCTTCAGCGCCGGAACTTCGACGTCAGGGGAGCCGAGCGGAAGAAGCTCGTCATCGATGCCGGCAACAAGGCGATCCGCGCCTCCGTGCACGAGAGCGCCGCCCTCTCCGGGAAGATCATGAACCGGCAGGTCCCCCTCGGCTCGATCTCCACCCAGACCGACGGCCGCCTGCTGGTCGTCGGGGGTGCCGGGAAGTCGGCCTCCTACGCCACCCCCGAGAAGCCGATCTCCGGCGTCGCCAACAATGACACCTGGTACGACGACGTCGCCGACGGACCGGTCACGGCGGAGGTCACCATCGGGGGCGTCACGAAGGCCGCGAGCCCCGCCTGGGCCGTGGTGGCCCCGCCGCACTACGCGCCCGGTGTGAAGAGCGTCCGCACCTTGTACGACGTGCTCTACGACGTGTTCCTCGCCGAGCACACGCTGCCCACCGTGCAGCAGGTCTCCTACCCGGACCACATCGAGCCGCTGCTGAGCCGGTTCTGCCGGCTGCAGTGGGTCAACCACGGCTTCGCCACCCAGTTCGGATGGAAGGGACCGCACGACTTCCGCGACCCGGCCATGCGCAAGCGGCTCGCCGACCCGGGTGCGGCCAGCCAGGAGCTCCGCCGCCAGATCTACGTCCAGATGCGCGACTACGACCGCGACGGCACATCCCCGGTGCCCTGGCCGTGGCTCTACGGCGACGCCATGACCAGCCGCAAACCCGACTCGGAGCGGCAGCACCTCGTGATCTCCGCCGAGCAGGACCGGGTGCTGGCCCTGTGGGCCGACGGCCGCTTCACCTCCGGCCCGCCCCGCAAGGGCTTCCCGAACGTGGACGAGGCGCCCCCGGCCGAACAGCCGCGGCTGCTGGACCGCGGCGCGCTGGAGAACTGTGCCGCCGACGCGTTCCACCCGGGCTGTGAGGTCACCTGGCCGATGCGGCACAAGACCATGTACTCCGAGCCGTTCCGCATCCTGCACCGCACACCGGAGAACCCGGAACCCGACTACGGCGACATGCTCACCGTCCAGGACGCCATGGGCAAGAACGGTCCGCTGTACGCGCAGGGGCCGGGCGACCTCACGCGCTGGATGGCCGCCCCCTGGCAGTGCGACGCGGCGAGCTGCCGCTCCGGCTACCAGGTGCAGTCCGGGCTCGGCCCCCGCTACAGCCCCTATCTGCCGACGTTCTGGCCCGCCCAGGTGCCCAACCACGTGTTGAAGAACACGGACTTCACGACTGTCAACACCCCGCCGACCGGCCCCGACGACAGCGTCAGGGAGAAGGCCTTCGAGAAGAGGGCGGTGTGGCTGCGCGGCCTGACGGGCACCCAGTCCAACGCCCAGCGCCGGCAGATGGTCGACGACTGGTTCAAGTTCGGCATCGTCGAGCCGCGCAAATACACCGTGGGCGACGCGAAGTTCCCCGACATCATCCAGGTGGAGTCCGAGCCCGGCTATCCGCAGGCCCCCGACCACGCCAACCTCATCAACATCCAGGTCCCCGAGGCGGGGGTGCCGCAACTGGCCGGCGTGGCCGGTACCTGGACCGGGGACATCCCGGCCGAGACCGTCGAGGCGATGCTCGTGCAGCAGGCGGTCGACGAGGTCAAGGAGGCGACGGGGCAACCCGAGACGGCGATCGCGGCCGGATACCTGGAGAAGCTCGATCCCTTCCACGGCGCCCAGTGAGCCCCGTACCGGGCTATGACGTCGTGGTCGCGGGCGGTGGCCCGGCCGGCTGCGCCGCCGCCCTCACCCTCGTACGGGCCGGGCGCAGCGTCCTGCTGGCCGACGCGGGCACCGGCCCGCCCAAGGCCGGCGAGGCACTGGTGTCCATGGGGCGGCTGCTCCTGGCCGACCTGGGCGTCGAAGAGCCGGTCCTGGGCAGCGGCCATCTGCCCTGCCACGGCAATCTGTCCGCCTGGGGTTCGGCCGAACTGCACGCCGTGGACTTCATCAACGACCCGTACGGCCACGGCTGGCACCTCGACCGCCCGCTCTTCGACCGGCGGCTGCGCGCCGCCGCCCGCGCGGCGGGCGCCGAGGTCGCCGAGCACACCGGCGTACGGTGCCCGGCGCGGCAGCCGGACGGCACCTGGCGGCTCGCCCTGCGCGACCGCTCCGGCGGCGGGGAGCGTACGGTCCGCTGCCGCTGGGTGGTGGACGCCACCGGCCGGCGCGCCGCGATCGCCGTCCGCTCCGGTGCCCGGCGGCGCACCGGAGACCGGCTCACCGCCTTCCACCTCACCCTCGACCCGGCCCCGCAGACCGCCACCGACGGCCGTTCGCTGGTCGAGTCCGACGAGGACGGCTGGTGGTACACCGCCCTGCTGCCCTCCCGGCACCGCCTGGTCGCCTACTTCACCGATCCCGACCTGCCCGTCGCCGCACACGGCGCCGAGCGGTTCCACGAGCGGCTGCTGGCCACCCGGCACATCTCCCGCCGGGCCCGCCCGCACGGCCTCACCACCCTGCGGCCACCCCGCCGCGCCCCCGCGCACAGCGCACATCTGGACCGGGTGCACGGCGACGGCTGGACGGCCGCCGGAGACGCGGCGGCCGCCTTCGACCCGCTCAGCTCCCAGGGCATCCTCACCGCTCTCTACACGGGGCTGAGCGCAGGCCGGGCGGTCGACGCCCGGCTGCACGGCGACCGGGCGGCGCCGGCCGCCTACGCGGCGCAGGTCGCCACCGCCCGCATCGCCTACCAGCACGGCCACCGCGCCGTGCACGCCCGGGAAACCCGCTGGGCCGACCGCCCCTTCTGGGCCCGGCGACAGCGGAACATCCGCCCCCACCCCCCTCTGACGAAAGGCGAGACCCCCTCATGACCCCCACCACCGGACCCGAGCACGCCGAGGGCCAGCACATCCACCGCTTCCTGCTGCTGGGCAAGAAGAAGCTGTTCTTCTACCACCTGGCGCTGTACAACCCCCAGTCCGGCCACAACTACCAGGCGGTGTTCACCTTCACCATCAAGGACAAGGGTGAGCTGCGGGAGATGTACCTGAAGGACCTGGCGCAGCACGAGAACGAGCGGGTCTTCTACTCCCTGCGCTGTCCGCACCACTTCGAACTCCCCGAGCTCCAGCAGGGCAAGGAGTTCAGCGTCCATCTGGAGCGGGTCGTCGTGAAGCCGGACGGCAGCCGCGACTTCCAGCAGATGACGACGACCGAGACCCCGGTGGAGTGCAAGAGGGAGGACGTCCTCTCGTTCCGCAAGCTCGGACAACTGCCCTACCCCGAGTACCTCACCTACCTGATGTTCGGCGAAGGGGACGAGATCCACCTCGCCCACCAGCTCGCCGAGCGCCCGAACTGGGACGAGGCCGTCACCGTCACCACCGCGAAGCCCATCGACGCGGCGACGCTCAAGAAGGTCCCGACCCTCGTCATCGACTCGATCCAGGACGCCCACGACAAGCTGGTCGAGAGCCCGCTGAAGAAGGGGCAGCAGTACCAGGGCAAGATCGACGGGAACGGCCCGACGGTCGACTTCACCGTGGGCCGCCAGGGCTGGTGGAACCACACCAGTCTCAACAACTGACCTGCCGCGGCACCTTCGTTCCGCACCCCCGGTCCGGGCCGCGACACGGCGTCGCGCCCCGGGCCGTCCGGAGCCGGGACGGCAGGGCCCGAAGGAGAGAGGCCCTGCCCGGTCCCTCGCCCGGACAACGATCCGCACGGCACCCCTGGCAGGCCGGTCCCTGGCTCGGCGGCGGCCGGAATGTGTGAGAGTGCTGTCATGAGCGACTCAACACCACGCACCCTCAACGGTTTTGCGCGGACCTTGGTCCGGCTCGGCATCGCGACCGAGGAGCAGGCGGCGGCCGGCCTGGTGGAGGCGGCCGGGATCGACATGGACCTCGATGAGGAATTCGAGGAGACCGACGAGCTGACCTTCCTCGTCGGCGAATGCGGCCTCGGCTTCCAGACGCCCGAAAAGGCGAGTGGTGACCTTGCGGAAGAATATGAGGAGCTGCTGACGGAGGCGGCGGCGTGCTCGGGCGGTTCGGTGGTGGTCGACGACGTCGAGCTGGTGAAGGTCGCGAACGAGGACGGGGAGGAGGACGAGTACCTGCACTTCCGGCGCAACGGCCGGTCGATATGGCACGGGACGGAGCACCTCTCGGACAGCACCCGCTACATGGACTGGAATGCCGCCATGGACGCCATCGGCGACCTCGTGCCCGGCAATGACGATCCACGGGCCTTCTGGCAGCTGGACGAGGATTCCTATGACGCCTGGTGGCTTCTGCTGACACCTGACCAGGCCCAGGGCCTGGAGGAGTTCGGCCTGCCGATGCCGGTGAGTCTCAGGAACCGGGTCCGTGACGGGAAGCCCACGGCGGAGCCCGGGACGCCGGCGTGGTACATGGAGGACGACCGCCTGCACGCGAGCGAGGAGTCCCGCCGGTGTCTCGACGAGTGGCTGGTCCCCATGGACGCCGCACTGGACCGGTGGCGGACGGTCCATCTGCCCGACGGCTTCCCCTTCGACTACTCGCCGGCCTCGCTCACGGCGCTGGAACGGCTCGTACTGGACCGCTTCGACGGGCTCGCCGCGCTTGAGGCGGCGGGCGAAGACGAGTTCTTCCAGGGCGCCATCAGGTACGTCGGTCAGACCGCGCTGCGGCTGTGGCCGTGCCGCTGGACCTATCGGCACTCCGACGACGACTCGTCGGCCTTCGCCAACGAGCCGCTGATCCGCTCCAACACCCCGGACAGCTTCGGGGGCGGCTTCTCCCCTGACTACGTACTGCGGTCCCTCGTGGAACTCCGCACGAACAGTGGCATGCGAGAGCGTATGGAATCGGTCGGGGAAGGCGTCGAGGACTACCGCAAGGCGCTCGGCGCCCGCACGCGCGGCCGTTAGGGGGTGTCGGTCCGTGCCCACTGGGGCCAGAGGCGGGTGGCGGCCTCGACCTGCCGGACGACCGGGCCGAGGGCCGTGGCCGACCGGGTGTAACCCTGGACGAGTGCCTTGAGCATGGTGTCGTTCTCTCGCGGGTTGTTGCGGTTGCTGTCCACCAGCTTCACGCAGTTCCGGCTTGCGTCGAGGGTCGTCCTGAGCCAGGACGACCAGGGGGCCTGGAGGTCGCGGTCCGGGATCGGAAGGCGGCGCGCGGTGGTCGCGTCCGTGGTGAGCGCGGCGCAGGTCCCGCGGAGCCGGTGCGAGTCGAAGCGGACCAGTTCGTGCGGGCGGGACTGCGCCGCTTGCACCACGCTGTCGAGTTGCTTGCGGAACTCGCCGTAATGCGCGGTCAGTTGGCGGATATCGCGCTTACCGCTCAGCGTGTACCACGCCAGCAACTGGAGGGTCCGGATCCGTTCGGATGCCGGGGGCGGCGGAGGCGGTGTCAAGGCGGACGGCGTCTGCGCCTCCGCGCGCTGCTGACCGGCGATCGCCACCGGACCGACTGCCGCGGCGGCGATCAGCAGAGCCAGGCCGCCCAACGTGACCAGGGAGCGCGTGCGGGAAGGGCGCACGGTGGCCGGCGGGGCGGCCGGGGCGGAACGGGGCTGTCGCGCCGGGGCCCGCAGGCGCAGCGCGGCCACCGCACCTCTGGCGGCCACGGCCGCCAGTGCGGCGCCGATCACGGAAGGCAGCACCAGGCCGGCCAGGGGCTGGGTGATCATCCAGCTCGGGCCGGGTACCCAGTGGCAGGTGTGGGCCAGGGTCCGCAGCGGCCCCAGACAGCCGTCCACGGAACCGAGCGCGAACTTCCCCACCAGCGCGACGGACTGGGCCACCCCCGCGGCCACGAGCGCACGCGGCAGCCACCTGTACCGGGAGGTGACCGCAACCACCGCACCGGTCAGGGCCACCCCCGCCCAGATCGCGGTGGCCGCCCACCACAGGTACAGCATCGAGAAGGTGCCGTTTGACGCTCCGCGCGGCGGCTGCCAGGTGTGCATATGGGCCATGACGCCGACCAGCCCCGCCAGGCAGACGAGGCCGCCGAGGAGTCCGGCCGTCACGGCCGACCGCAGCCCGGCCGCCGGGCCGTGGACCCGGGCCCGCCGCAGCCACAGGGCCAGGGGAAAGGCCCACAGCACCATCGTCGCGCCGGCGAACAGCGTGCTCGTGCCCAGCATCGCGGCCTGCGGCATGGTGGCGGTGAACCAGTCGAGCTCCGTGGTGTGTTCGCTCCACGGCCCGGGAAATGACTGGATCATCTGCTGTTGCAGGCCGGCCCCGGTGAGGATGTCTCCTGCCAGGTACAGAAAGCCGAACCGGAGCCACCAGTTCAATCCGGCCGCGGCCAGCAGACAGGAGGCGAGCAGGGACGGCCAGATCGCCCTGCGCAGCGAGGCGCCGCCCAGCGTCCGCAGCCGCAGCCGCGCAGAGGCCACGGTCCACAGCGTGAACAGCACGGCACAGGCCAGGAGCACCAGCAGGATCTCCGGGTGCTCGGGCAGCCACCCGGCGCCGCTGGTGATGCCGGTCATCAGCTCACCGCAGGCCAGCCCGAGTCCCAGCGCGAGACCCGGGCGCAGACCGTCGGGCCGGCGCAGACCGTGATGCTCGGCGTAGGCGAGCGACCGCCAGACCGCGATGGTGACGAGTACCGCGGTGGGCAGGGCGGTTGCCCAGGTCGCGGCCGTGGTGCCCCACAGGCCGGACAGGGTGTGGGCGGAGACGAGGGCGGCCCAGCCGATCAGGAACATCTGCTCCGTGCCCAGGGAGAACAGCGCTGCCGGATCGGCCAGGGAACGTCTGCGGACGGCCCAGGAGGGGTGGGTGCTCCACAGCGCGGTCACCCGGCTCCGTGCCTGGTGGAGGAGCGTGGGGACGGCGACGTGGGGGCCGCGGTCCCGGGCGCCGTCCCAGACCTGGCGCTGCGCTCCCAGGGCGACGGCGTCGGCGTCGGCGTACAACTCACGGTGACGCAGGGTGTCGGCGCGGGCCAGCACCACGAGGAGCACCATGAACAGCGCGCTCGCCAGGGCCCGCAGTACACCGGCTCGCCCGGCGGGCCAGAACACCGCGTCGCCGCCGTAGAACGCGCCGAAGAACTGCGCCGCGACGAAACTTCCGCCGTACAGCACCGTGAACGGCACGACGACCAGTGCCAGAAAGACCCGCCACAGCGCTGTGACGGCATAGGCGAGGTCGACGTCCCGGTTGCGGAGATGGGCCAGCTCGTGCAGCACGACGGCGTGGAATCCGGCCCGGCCGTCGGCGTTGCCGCGCCACGCGGCCAGCAGCCCGGCGTGCAGACAGACCGTGTGCCGCCCGGCCCGGCCGAACACCACGGCACCGGCGTCGAAGGAGGCGGGGTCCACCACGAACGCCGGTACGGTACGCAGCCGTGCCGTGGCCACGAGGCGCATCAGCTCAGCCCGCAACTCCCCGTCGGGATCCGCCTCGTCGAGGGGAATCACCCGGCCGCGCCGGGACTTCCAACGCGGCAGCCAGGCGTAGAGCGCGGCGGCCGACAGCAGCACCAGCACGGCGCCGACGATGCCGGGCAGGTTCTTGACCACGGCGCCGGCGGGGGCGCAGTCCTTGAGTTCGCGCAGCCCTCGGATGTCGAGCCGCATCGAGTCCGCCATCCGGAGGTTCGGATCGAAGCCCGCCGCGAACTTGCAGAGGATCTCCTTGTCGTCCCAAGGAGACAGCGCGAACATCGAGTTGACCATCCCGATGGTCGCCACCACCATCACGAGCACCAGGACGGCGAAGCGCAGGGTGGTGCCCATGGGCAGGACTCGCGGGTCGATCCTGCCGGGCTCGGGCCCGCCCGGGGTGGGCGGGGCGCCATCCGGGGCGGGCGGTGCGCCGCCGGCGCTCAGGACGCACCCCTCGTCGCGTCGGACACCACATCCCGTACGTTCACACTCACCGGCGTCGCCTCCGTGCGTCGTGTTCACGACTACAACGTCCCACGGAGCCAATGTAGTTGGGGCGGGCGCGCTCATGTGCAGAGATCGCCCGGCCGGGCCGTGGCAGCAGGCCCGGCCCCGACCCACCGGACAGGCCCTGGCGGGTGTGCCGACTACGTGTCGACGGAGCACTCGGGGTTCGCCCGGAGCTCGTCGAGCCGCAGGAACGCCAGCGCGCGGCGCATCAGATCGACGAGTTCCTCGGGCTCGTCCTGCCAGGCCCAGTGCTCCATGGTGACGGTGAACGCATCCAGCACCGCGGTGGTCAGCAGACGCACTTCGAGACTGTCGGGAGGGGCGCCCACGCGGGACGCCAGCGCGGGCGCGAGCCGTTCCTGCATCTCCCGCCCCGCCGCGAGCCAGCGCATCTTCAGGACGGGGACGCTCCCCAGGACCCGGACCAGCCGACGGGCCCGCGCGGCGTCCTCCAGGCGCCGCTCGGCCGTCGCCGTCCCGAAGGACGCCTCGATGGCGGCGCTGAGCGGTTCCTCGGCCGGATGTTCCGCGAGGACGTCCACGAGCTGGCCGACGCTGGAGGCGAAGAGGGGGGTGAGGGCGTCCTCCTTCGCCGGGCAGTAGCGGTAGAAGGTGCGCAGGGAGATGCCCGCGGCCGAGGCGATGTCCTCGACCGTCGTCGTGTCGTAACCGCGGTCGGCGAACAGGGCCGCCGCGGCCTCCGCGATCTCCAGCCGGGTCTGAAGGCGCCGTTGTTCCGTGAGGGACGGTCGGCCCCGCGCTGCCGTCATGTGTGTGCTCCTTGCCGTGCTCCGCCTTGGCTCGCATTCTCACAGAGAATTGATGGCACGTCACGCCAAAAAAGCGTATGTTGAGCAACGACTGATCAGGAGCCGGTCGTTCAGCGGTCGGTGCATCGGCTGGGCGCGCTGTCGTGCCATCCCTGCACACGGCGCGCCGAGGGGGCCGGGCGGCGAACGCGATGGCCCATCGGCGACCGGCGACCGGCGACCGGCGATGGGTATCCGGCGACCGGTGACGAGGACCGGTGACCGGCAATCGGTACCGGCGGCGCACGGTCAACGGCCGGCGCGCGGTGATCAGTGACCGGGGAACGTACAGCGTCAGCGAAGGAGCCCACCATGTCCCGCACTTACCTCATCACCGGAGCTGCCTCCGGCATCGGCAAGGCCACCGCCACCCGCCTCGCGGAGCAGGGGCACACGGTCATCGGCACCGACCTCAAGAACGCCGATATCGTCGCGGACCTCGCCACCCCCGATGGCCGGGCCCATCTGGTCCAGCGCGCGGACGAGTTGAGCGGTGGGCGGCTCGACGCCGTGATCGCGGGCGCCGGCCTCGCCGGTTTCGAGCCACGCGCCGTCAGCGTCAACTACTTCGGCGCGGTCGCCACCTTGGAAGGGCTGCGCCCCCTGCTGGCCGCCGGTACGGACCCGCGCGCCGTCGTCATCGCCTCGGTCGCCTCCGTCCACCCGCACGACACGGCCATCGCCGACGCGGCGCTCGCCGGTGACGAGGAAGCGGCGCTGGCCGCCGCCCGGGCAGCGGTCGACCGGGGAGAGGGCTATGCGATCTACGGCTCGACCAAGGCCGCCCTCGCACGGTGGATACGCCGCACTGCCGTGACCGCCGACTGGGCGGGTGCCGGTATCCCCCTCAACGCCATCGCCCCCGGCACCGTCGTCACCCCCATGACGGAACCCATGCTGGCCAGTCCCGACGTGCGCAAGATCGTCGACGCGACCGTCCCCATGCCGCTTCACGGCCATGCCCGGCCGGCACAGATCGCTCCCCTCCTGACCTGGCTCACCTCGCCCGAGAACGAACTGGTCACCGGCCAGGTCGTCTTCATCGACGGCGGCGCCGACGCCGTACTGCGAGGCGACGGCACGTGGTGAGCCGCCGAGGGGAGCGCCGGTCGGGGACCACCCGCAGTCCTCGCCATCCGCAGTCATCGGAGGCCCATCCGTGCACACACTGACCCGTACCACCGTCGTCACCGCCGACCCCGATGCCGTCTGGCAGGTCATCGGCACGTTCGGCGGCCTGGCCGACTGGCACCCCCTGCTCCCGCCGTCGGTGATCGAGGACGGCGCCGATCCCGAGACGCCCGGGGCCGTCCAGGCGTTCTCGGTCAACGGCCAAGTGGTCATCCGGGAAAAGCTCCTGGAGAAGGACGACGCGCGCCGGATGCTCCGTTACACCATCCACGAATCCGCCGCCCCCGTCTCCGCCTACGTCTCCACGCTGTCCGTGCACCCGCACGAGGCGGGTGCCGAGATCCGCTGGGCCGCGACATACGAGGCCGCCGACGCACTCGTCCCCGAGATAGAGAAGCACTTCGGCGACACCATCTACGCCACCGGCCTGGACGCCCTCAAAGAACGCTTCGCCCTACCCGCTTAGGGGAGACACCCCCTACCCCCAGGGGGAGGCACCCCTAGCCCCGGGCCGGCACCACCAGTACCTCGGTGCCGGCCGCCCGGATCTCCCGTACGTGTTCCGCCGCCAGCCCGTCGTCGACGATCAGCAGGTCGAAGTCGGTCAGCGGGGCCAGCGCGTAGAGGCCCCCCTTGGCGAACTTGGTGTGGTCGGCGACCAGGACGCGGCGGCCGGCGCTTTCCATCATGGCCCGCTTGACCTGCACGGTCTCCGGTGAGGTGTGGTAGCAGCGGCCGTTGGTGACGGCCGTGGTGGACATGAACAGCACATCGGCGCGAAAGGCCCGTACCGCGTCCGCGGTGTGCGGGCCCATGAACGCGTCGTACGCCGGGAAGTACACACCGCCCAGCGTGATCAGCGAGACGCCGGGCTCCTTGGCGAGGGTGGTGATGGCCGGCAGGGAGTTGGTGATCACCGTCAGCGGGGTGTGTTCGGCGACCTGGTGCGCCAGCAGCAGACAGGTCGTGGAGTCGTCGAGCAGCACCGTCTGCCCGGGGACCAGCAGCGTGGCGGCGGCCCGCGCCAGCTGCTGTTTGGTCTGCGCCATGGTGGCCATCCGCTCCGCGACACTGCCGTGGAACTGTGCCGACGGCAGCCCCGTCGCGCCTCCGCGCACCTTGCGCAGCCAGCCCTGCGCCTGAAGGGCGTCCAGATCGCGGTGCGCGGTCATCAGGCTGATGCCGAACTCGTCGGCGAGGTCCGCGGTGCGCACGAAGCCGCGGGCGATGACGGTGTCGCGCATGCGGCGCCGCCGCTCCTCCTGGGCCTCGACCCGGTCCATCGCTCCGCTCCTTCCGGTCCCCGTGCGGCCGCCCGGCGTGGTGGGGCGACCACGTCGCAGGGCTCGGCCGCGTGAATTCGCCGCGTTATGTTCGCATGGATTTCACATGGCGCGCGCGGCGACAGCGGCGTCCACATGCGGTTCCGGTACGACACAACATGGCAGGTCGCGGCCCCGATGCGAAGATTCCGGCGGCCATTGACGCCCGTTTCCGCCCGGCGGTTCCATCACTGCGTCCACCCCTCCTGCCCCGCCGCCGCAGAAAGGGAGATTCGATGACGAACTCTCCTCCGCGTTCGCTGATCACACGCCTGGGTATCCCGCCGACCCTCGCCTGGGGATACCTCGGACTCCTCCTCTTCATGATCGGAGACGGAGTCGAGTCCGGCTATCTCTCGCCGTACCTCATCGACCAGGGCATCTCGGAGTCCCGGGTCGCGCTGCTGTTCACCGTCTACGGGATCGCCGCCGGCCTCGCCGCCTGGCTCTCCGGAGTGCTGTCCGACCTGTGGGGCCCGCGCCGCGTCATGTGGACCGGCCTGGCCATCTGGGCCGCCTTCCAGCTGTTCTTCCTCCTCGCCGCCATCCCGCTCACCAGCTATCCGCTGATGATGCTCGCCTACGGGCTGCGCGGCCTGGGGTATCCGCTGTTCGCCTACGGGTTCCTCGTCTGGGTCGCCGGGGTGACACCGCGCGCCCGGCTCGGTACGGCGATGGGGTGGTTCTGGTTCGCCTTCACGGGCGGCCTGCCCACGCTCGGCTCGCTGGTCGCCGGCGGGCTCATCCCGCAGATCGGTTCCTACGCCACGCTGTGGGCCGCGCTGGTCCTGGTGGCCGCGGGCGGGCTGATCGCCCTGCTGCTGGTCCGTGACGACCACGGTGTACGGCGGCCCCGCGGTACGGGGGAGGGGCCGGTGGCCACCCTGGTCGGCAGCATCACGATCCTGTGGCGCAACCCCCGGGTCGGGGTCGGCTCGGTCGTCCGGGTGATCAACACCGCCTCGCAGTTCGGCTTCTTCGTGATCATGCCGATCCACTTCACCAGGACCGTCGGCTTCAGCCTCACCCAGTGGCTGCATCTGCTCAGCGCGATGTTCGCGACCAACATCTTCGCCAACCTGCTGTTCGGCGTGCTCGGCGACCGCTTCGGCTGGCGCCGCACCATCGCCTGGTTCGGCGGTGCCGGCTGCACGCTCAGCACGCTGCTGCTCTTCTACGTCCCGGACGCCGCGGGCCCGAACTTCCCGCTCGCCCTCCTGGTCGCCGCCTTCTACGGCGCTACGCTGGCAGGTTATGTACCCCTATCGGCGCTGGTGCCCACTCTGGAGCCGAAGCACCAGGGGCAGGCGCTGGCCGCCCTCAACCTGGGCGCGGGAGCCAGCACCTTCGTCGGCCCCGCCGTCGTCGCGGCCTTCGTCGGACCGCTCGGCGTCGAAGGGGTGGTCTGGATCTTCGCGGGGATGTACGCGGTGAGCTGCGTGCTCGCCCACTTCCTGAAGCTGCCGGACGAGCCGGGTACGGCGGACGCGCAGGACGCCGCCGCACAGCGCGGCAACGCCCCCGAGGGCACCGCTGCCGGCGCCGCCTCGGCACCGGCGTGAGAGGACTCCACTGATGTCCGTACTGACCATCGACGTCGGCACCACGGTGATCAAGTCGGTCGTCTTCGACGACCAGGGCACCGAGATCGCCGTCGCCCGCCGGGCCACCGAGGTCCTGCGCCCGCACCCCGGCTGGGCGGAACAGGACATGGACGCCGTCTGGGACGCCGTCGTCCACACCGTCCGCACCGTCCTCGACGGGCTGTCCGACCCGGTCTGGCTGGTGTCCTTCACCGCCCAGGGCGACGGCGCCTGGCTCGTCGACGACCGCGGCCGGCCCACCGGACCCGCCATCCTGTGGTCCGACGGCCGGGCCGGGGACCTGCTCACCGGGTGGCAGCGCGACGGCGTCCTGGAGGCGGCCTTCCGCCGGAACGGCTCGCTGACCTGCGCAGGGATGCCCAATGCCCTCTTCGCCTGGCTCGCCGCGAACGACCCGGACCGGCTGGCCCGCTCCGCCACCTCGCTCACCGCCGCCGGCTGGCTCTTCCTGCGCTTCACCGGTGTACGCGCCAGCGATGAATCCGATGCCTCGGCCCCGTTCCTCGACCACGCCACCGGCGCGTACGACCCGTACATCCTCGATCTGTTCGGCCTCGGCGCGTACGAGCGGCTGCTGCCCACCGTCCTCGGGGAGTCGCAGCGGATCGCCGAGATCACCGGCGCGGCGGCGGGCGAACTGGGGCTGCCCGCCGGGCTCCCGGTCGTGATGTCCCCCTACGACATCGCCGCCACCGCCCGCGGTGTCGGCGTCGTCAACCCCGGCCAGGCCTGCAGCATCCTCGGGACCACACTGTGCACCGAGATCGTCCGTACCGACATCGACACCGGCGGCGAACCGTCCGGCGTCCACATCGCCTACCGGGGACGCGAACGGGTGCTGCGCGCCTTCCCCACCCTCAACGGCGCCGAGGTCCTCGGCTGGGCCGCCCGGCTGCTCCACCTGCCCGGCCCCCCGGAGCTGGCACAGCTCGCCTTCGAGTCGGAGCCGGGCGCTAGGGGGCTGATGTTCCTGCCCTACCTCTCCCCGGCCGGCGAGCGGGCCCCGTTCCTCGACCCGGGCGCCCGCGGCTCCTTCTGGGGGCTGTCCCTGGAGCACACGCCCGCCGATCTGGCGCGCGCCGTCTTCGACGGGCTCTCGCTGGTCCTGCGGGACTCGCTGGCCGCCGCCCGTACGGACGTCAGCGAGCTGCGGCTGTGCGGCGGCGGCGCCAACAGCGATGCCTGGTGTGCGCTGATCGCCGATGCAACGGGTGTGCCCACCGCCCGCTCCGGCGACACCGAACTCGGCGCCAAGGGCGCCTTCCTCACCGGCCTGGTCCGCACCGGCGCCGAGACCAGCATGCACAGCGCGGCCGCCAAGTACGTCCGGATGCAGCGCAGTTGGGAGCCCGTACCGGAGCGCGCGGAGTTCTATGCCGCGCTGTACGAGGACTTCCTCGGCTGGCGGGCCCGCGCCCGGGAGGCGGGCTGGCGGGGCGGCGCGGTCTGGCGGGGGAGCGCCCGCCGCCGGCCCGAGGCCCCCGGCCGGCCGACCGAAACCACCGGCCACCCCGCCGGCACCACCCCTGGAGGCCCCCGTGTCTGACCCGCGCCCCGACGGCGGCACCCCCGCCCCCGGCCTCGACGGCATCTGGCTGGGCCTCGACCTCGGCACCCAGAGCGCGCGCTGTGTCGCCGTCGACGGCACCGGGCAGGTCCTGGCCTCCGCCGCCCGCCCGTTGACCGGCCGGCGCGACGGCAAGCAGCACGAGCAGGACCCCGAGGAGTGGTGGAGCGCGCTGGCCGCCGCGTGCCGGGAGGCCCTCGGCGGCGTCGACACCCGGCGGATCCGCGGGCTGGCCGTCGACGGCACCTCCGGCACGATCCTGCTCGCCGACGCACACGGCACCCCGCTCACCCCCGGTCTGATGTACGACGACGGGCGCGCCGCCGCCGAGGCCGCGGCCGTCAACGCCGCCGGAGAGGCGGTCTGGCAGGAACTGGGCTACCGCAGCATGCAGCCCTCCTGGGCGCTGCCCAAACTCGTCTCCCTGCTGAAGAACGCCGCCGCGCGCCGGCCCGGCGTCCGGCTGCTGCACCAGGTCGACCTGGTGACCTGGCGGCTGGCGGGCCACCAGGTCGCCGGCGACGCCAGTCATGCCCTCAAGACCGGCTACCACCTCGTCGAGGAACGCTGGCCGGAGCAGGTCATGGACGAACTCGGCGCCCCCGAGGGCCTGTTGCCCGAGGTGGTGCGCCCCGGCAGCCCGCTCGGCACCGTCTGCGCCGCTGCCGCCGAGGCCACCGGCATCCCCGAAGGAACCACCATCGTCGCCGGGATGACCGACGGCTGCGCCGCGCAGATCGGCGCCGGGGCACTCGCGCCGGGCGCCTGGAACTCGGTGCTCGGCACCACCCTCGTCCTCAAGGGCAGCAGCCCGCACCTGGTCCGCGACCCGGCAGGCGTCGTCTACTGCCACCGCGGGCCGGGCGACAACTGGCTGCCGGGCGGCGCCTCCAGCAGCGGCGCCGGCGTCCTTGCCCGGCACTTCCCCGGCGAGGACCTGGACGCGCTCACCGCCCGCGCCGCGGCCCTGGACCCGGACGCGGTCGCCTACCCCCTGGTCTCCACCGGCGGCGAACGCTTCCCCTTCCGCGCCCCCGGCGCCACACCCTTCGTCCTCGGCGACGTCCCCACCCGGGCCGCCGAATTCCACGCCTACCTCCTCGGCGTCGCCTGCCTCGAACGGCTCTGCTTCGACTATCTCGACCACCTCGGCGCGCCCGTCGACGGGCCGCTCACCCTCACCGGCGGCGGCGCCCGCAACGCCTACTGGTGCCAACTGCGCGCCGATGTCCTGGGACGTCCCGTACTGCTGCCGCAGCAGGCCGAGGCCGCCCTCGGCATGGCGGTCCTCGCCGCCACCTCCTCCGGCGCCGGCCTCCAGGAAGCGGCCGCCGCCATGGTCCGCATCGACCGGGAGATCCGGCCCGCACCGGGCCGCACCGCCCGCTACCTCCCCGTCCATCTCCGTTTCCTCGACGAACTCACCCGCCGTGGCTGGCTCGACCAGGCCGTGGCCGACCACGCCCGCAGGAGGGCCGCACCGTGACCGACTTCATCCTCGTACGCCATGGCGAGACCGTCTGGCATGCGGAGAACCGCTACGCCGGCCGCACCGATGTGCCCCTCACCGACCACGGCCGCGAGCAGGCCGCCACCCTCGCCACCTGGGCCGCCTCCGCCGGCCTCACCGCCGTCGCCAGCTCCCCGCTCTCCCGCGCCCGGCTCACCGCCGCCCCCGCCGCCGAGGCCTGCGGCCTCACCGCACGCACCGACGAGCGGCTCTACGAACTCGACTTCGGCCAGGGCGAGGGCCTGACCAGGGACGAGATGCGCCACCGCTTCCCGGAGCGGCTGGCCGCCTTCCTCGCCGACCCGGTCGACAACCATCTGCCCGACGGGGAGGACCCGCGCCGCGCCGCCGCGCGCGCCGCCGACTGCCTCGCCGACCTCGCCCACGAGCAGCCGCACGGCCGGATCCTGGTCGTCGCGCACTCCACCCTCGTCCGGGTCCTGCTCTGCCATCTGCTGGGGATCCCGCTCGCCGACTACCGCCGGGTCTTCCCCCAGGTGCACAACGGCGCCCTCACCGAGATCCGCATCGAGAACGGGCGGACCGCGCTGCTCAGCTTCAACACCCCGGCCCTGAACCGGGCCCCCGCCCTCCACTGACCGTACGGCCGCCCGTACCGCACCCGCCTCTCAGGAGAAGCCCCTCATGAGCACCACCGTCCTCGCCGCCGGCAACCACTTCATCCGCCCGAGCCTGTTCACCCGGGCCGTGCAGGCGGCCGCCGGGGACGCCCCGCTGGACGTACGCGAGATCCAATTCGACTGGCCGCACACCCCCTTCGGCCCGGTCGCCGAGGTCATCGAGGCATCCGGCAGCGAGGACGAGATGATCGAGGCCCTCCAAGGCGTCGAGATCTGTGTCACCGAGCACGGCCCGCTCACCGAGCGGATCCTCGCCCACTGCCCCGATCTGAAGCTGTTCTGCACCAGCCGCGGCGGCCCGGTCAACGCCAACGTCGAAGCCGCCACCCGGCACGGCGTCGCGGTCTGCTACGCCCCCGGCCGCAACGCCACGGCCACCGCGGAGCACACCCTCACCCTGATGCTGGCCGCCGCCCGCGGCGTCGGCGACACCCACACCGACCTGCGCCGGGGCGTCTGGCGCGGCGACTACTACGACTACGACACCTGTGGCATCGAGATCGAAGGCGCCACCGTCGGGCTGATCGGCTTCGGCGCCATCGGCAGCCGGGTCGCCAAGGTCCTCGCCGCCATGGGCGCCCAGGCCCTCGTCCACGACCCCTACGTCCGTCCCGAGGCGCTGGCCGGCCTCGCCGAACAGGTCTCCCTCGACGAACTGCTGACCCGCTCCCGCATCGTCTCCCTGCACGCCCGGGTCACCGAGGAGACCACGGGCATGATCGGGCGCAGGCAGATCGCCGCGATGCCCCGTGGCGCGGTCCTGGTCAACTGCGCCCGCGGTGCGCTCCTCGACTACGACGCGGTCTGCGACGCCCTGGACTCCGGGCAGCTGGCCGGCGCCGGTTTCGATGTCTTCCCCGAGGAGCCGCTGCCCGCGGGCTCCCGGCTGCTGACCGCTCCCGGCGTCGTGCTCACCCCGCACATCGCGGGCGGCAGCCAGGAGGTCGCGCACAAGGCGGCACGGATCGTCGCCGCCGAGGTCGGCCGCCATCTGCGCGGCGAGCCACTGGTCAACTGTGCCAACCCAGGTGTATTTCAGGCCAGTTGAGGCGTCAAGAGTCGGCCGTCGGGGCGGCATCGGCCCAGGTACCGGGGAGGTGGCGGAGGTGGAACACCACCTTCGTGACCTTGGCGAAATCAACTACCGCCTGGTACGCGTGCGTTGACAGTGCAAGGGGGTGGCTCCACCATGCAACGCGGTATCAGCGGGCCAGGGCATGTCCTACCGCTGGTTACCGCAGGTGGCAGTGGTAAAGCGTGTCCGCCCCCAGCAGAAGGAGCGCCCGTGGCCCCCTGGCCCCCTCTCCCCGGCAACCCCCTTTCCGGGTCCGGCGACCCCGGTTCCCGCCCTCCTGCCTCCACTCCCGGCGGTCCGGCTCGTCCCGCGGCTGCCCCTGCCGGGCAGACCGCCGGGGCCGCTCGGCCCGGTCCCGCCTCCGACGAGCCCGCCCGCCCTGGGACCGCGGGCCGTGACCTCGTCGTCGCGCTCTCGCCCTTCGAGGAGCCGGGCGAGCGGATCGTCGTGGCGGCCGAACGCGCGGGCGCGCTCGGCCTGCTGGACCTCGGCCGGGACGCCGGTGCCGCGCGCGACGCGCTCGCCAGGACCGGACGATTACGCCACGGAGTGCGGGTGCCGGTGGGATGCCCGCTCACGCCCGCCGATCTGCCCGACGAGGTCGACACCGTGCTGCTCGCCGACCCACGGGCGTACGCCGCCGCCGTGCCGCACGCCGTCACGCACGCCGCCACCGGACCGAGCGCGGTCCCCGGGCCGGACGACTGGTCCGGCGGCGGGCGGCGCCGCGTATGGGCCGAGATCACCACCCCCGAGGAGGCCGCGGCGGCGTGTGCCGCCGGGGCCACCGCGCTCGTCGCCCGGGGCCATGAGTCGGGCGGCCGGGTGGGCGAACTCACCACCTGCGTCCTGTTGCAGCGCGTACTGACCGACCCGTCCGTGACGGTCCCCGTGCTCGCCGCCGGGGGCATCGGCCCGCACACCGCCGCGGCGGCCGTCGCGGGTGGCGCGGCCGGAGTGCTGCTCGACTCCCAGCTCGCGCTGACCACCGAGGGCGAGGCCCGGCTGCCCCTGGCGGTCGCCGCCGCGATCCGGGCCATGGACGGCAGTGAGACCACGCTCGTCGCGGGCCACCGGGTGCTCACCCGCCCGGACCTCACCACACCCGCGGCCGCCGGCCCCGCAGAGGCCGGCGCCGGGACCACCGGGGAGGACACCGGCCCGGCCCGCGTCGCCGCGCTCCTCGGCGCCCGCGACCTGCACACCCAGCTGCTCCCCGTCGGCCAGGACGGTGCGTTCGCCGCCCGGCTCGCCGCGCGGCACCGCACCACCGGTGGCATCGTGCAGGCGGTACGGACCGGCCTCGCGGAGCACCTCGCCGCGGCGGCCCGCACCCGTCCGCTCGCCCCGCGCCCCCGAGCCCGCCATCTCCCCGTTGCCCAGGGGCCGATGACCCGGGTCAGCGACGAGTCCGCCTTCGCCGCCGCCGTGGCCGCCGAGGGCGGACTGCCCTTCCTCGCGCTCGCCGTGATGGACGGCGGGCAGGTGCGCCGGCTGCTGGCCGAGACCGCCGAGCGGCTTGGCGAGCGGCCGTGGGGCGTGGGACTGCTCGGCTTCGCACCGCCCGAACTCCGGCGCGAACAACTCGCCGCGGTCGCCGAGTTCGCCCCCGAGTACGCCCTCATCGCCGGTGGCCGGCCCGCCCAGGCCGCGCCCCTCGAAGCGGCCGGGACACGGACCTACCTCCATGTCCCGGCACCGGGGCTGCTGGAGCGCTACCTCGCCGAAGGCGCCCGGAGATTCATCTTCGAGGGGCAGGAGTGCGGTGGTCACATCGGCCCCCGGGCCAGCTTCCCGCTGTGGGAGGAGCAGATCGAGCGGCTGACCGTCCACACCCGGACGCACGGCGGGACGGCCGAGGACCTGGACCTGCTCTTCGCGGGCGGCATCCACGACGCCCGCTCCGCCGCCATGGCGGCGGCCGCCGCGGCCCCGCTCGCCGAGCTCGGCGCCCGTATCGGCGTCCTGATGGGCACCGCCTACCTGTTCACCCAGGAGGCCGTGGCCACCGGCGCCGTACTCCCCGGATTCCAGGACACCGCGCTGGCCTGCGACCGGACCGTACTGCTGCGGACCGCACCGGGCCATGCCACGCGCTGCGCCGAGACCGCCTACGCCGAGGAGTTCGCCGCGGCCGAACATCTCCTCGCCGCGCAGGGCACCGACCCGCGCGCCCGGTGGGAGGAGCTGGAGCGCCGCAACCTCGGGCGGCTGCGCCTGGCGAGCAAGGGCCTGCGCCATACGGACGGCGGGCCGCCCGCGCCGGTGGAGGAGCCGGAACAGCGCCGGGAGGGCCTGTACATGCTGGGCCAGGCCGCCACCGCCCGCAGCGCCCCCACCACCGTCGCCGCGCTGCACACCGACGTCACCGAAGGGGCCACCGCACAGCTCACGGCACGGGCGGAACGGTTCCAAGCCCCCGACGGACAACCGGAGCGGGACGCGGAGCCGCTGGACATCGCCATCGTCGGCATGGCGTGCTTCTATCCCGGCGCGGCCGACACCGCCCGCTTCTGGTCCAATGTCGTCGCCGGCGTCGACTCCGTCACCGAGGTCCCCGCCGAGCGCTGGGACACCGCTACGTACCACGACCCGGACCCCGCGCGGGCGGGCGAACGCACCCCGTCGCGCTGGGGCGGCTTCCTGCCCGCCATCCCGTTCGACGCCCTCGCCCACGGCATCCCCCCGTCCTCCCTCACCGGCATCGATCCCGTGCAGCTCCTCGCCCTGGAAGCGGCCGCCAAGGCGTTGGCGGACGCCGGATACGCCGACCGCGACTTCGACCGCACCCGCACCAGCGTCGTCTTCGGTGCCGAGGCGGGCGCCGAACTGGCCGGCGCCTACGGCCTGCGCACGCTGCACCCGGCCTACCTGGGAGAGCTGCCGCCCGGCCTCGACGCCGAACTGCCCCGCCTGACGGAGGACTCCTTCCCCGGCGTGCTCGCCAATGTCATCGCCGGGCGCATCGCGAGCCGGCTCGACCTGGGCGGTGCCAACTGCACCGTCGATGCCGCCTGTGCCTCCTCGCTCGCCGCGCTCGACCTGGCCTGCCGCCAACTGCGCGACCACGACAGCGATATGGCGCTGTGCGGCGGCGCGGATGTGCACAACGGCATCAACGACTATCTGATGTTCGCGTCCGTACGCGCCCTGTCGCCCACCGGCCGCTGCCGCCCCTTCGACGCGGCGGCCGACGGCATCGCGCTCGGCGAGGGCGTGGGCGCACTGGTCCTCAAGCGGCTCACGGACGCCGAGCGCGACGGCGACCGGGTCTACGCGGTCATCAAGTCGGTCGGCACCTCCAGCGACGGACGCTCCCTCGGGCTGATCGCGCCGCGGCCCGAAGGCCAGCGGCGCGCCCTGGAACGCGCCTACCGACGCGCCGGGATCAGCCCCGCGCAGGTCGGTCTCCTCGAAGCCCACGGCACCGGAACGGTCGTCGGCGACACCGCCGAACTCGGCGTCCTCACCGAGCTGTTCGAGGCCGCGGGAGCCGCACCGGGCAGCTGCACACTGGGCTCGGTCAAGTCGCAGATCGGGCACACCAAATGCGCGGCCGGCCTGGCCGGGCTCATCAAGGCCGCGCGCGCCGTGCACACGGGCGTACGGCCGCCGACGCTGCATCTGACCCGGCCGGCCGCCGACACCGGACCGGACACGGGCCCGTTCCGCTTCGACGCCGGGCATGCGCGGCCCTGGCCGGTCCCCGTGGGGCGGCGTATCGCCGGGGTGAGCGCCTTCGGTTTCGGCGGCACCAACTACCACGCCGTGCTGGCCGGTTACGACGGCGCGCCCGAGCCCGCCCACGCCCTGACGCACTGGCCCGCCGAGCTCTTCTGTTTCCGAGCGGCCGACCTCCCCGCCGCCGAACGGGCCATGGAGCGCCTCGCCGCGCGGCTGGCGGACAACGACGCCGCCGGACGGCCCTGGCCGCTGCGCGACCTGGCCGCCGAGACCGCCGCGGCACCGGGACCTGTCCAGCTCTGTGTGGTGGCCGACGACCTCGACGATCTCGCCGTCAAGCTGGCGGCGGCCCGCCGGTGCGACGCCGTCGAGGGCGTGTATCCGCGCCGGCCGGCCGCCGACCCCGGTCTGGTCTCCTTCCTCTTCCCCGGCCAGGGGAGCCAACGGCCGGGGATGCTCGGCGAGTTGTTCCTCGCCTTCCCCGCGCTGCGCGGCCTGCTGGACGTCGCCGATCCGGAGTGGGTCGCGGCCATGTTCCCGCCCACCGCCTTCACCGCCGAGGGCCGGGCCGCCCAGCAGGCCGCCCTCACGGACACCCGCGTCGCCCAGCCGGCGCTCGGCCTCGCCTCCGCCGCCGCACACCGGCTGCTCACCACGCTCGGCGTGCACCCCGACTGCACGGCGGGGCACTCCTACGGCGAGCTGACCGCACTGTGGGCGGCGGGCGCCTACGACATCGGGACGCTGCTCCGGCTCAGTGCCTGCCGCGGCGAGGCGATCCTCGGTGCAGCCGGGGACGACCCGGGGGCGATGGCCGCCGTCGTGGCCACCCCGGAGCGGGTCCGGGGCCTGGCGCAGGGCGCCGGGGTCGTCGTCGCCAATCACAATGCGCCCGAACAGAGCGTGATCTCGGGGCCCACGGACGCCGTGGACGCGGCCGTGGCGGCGTTGCTCGGTGCCGGGGTGCAGGCGAGGCGACTGCCCGTCGCCTGTGCCTTCCACAGCCCGCAACTCGCCGCCGCCCGCGAGGCGCTGGCCGCCGGACTGTCCGCGGCGCAGGTGTCCGCGCCCGCCTTCCCGGTCTGGTCCGGCGCCACCGCGCGCCCCTACGAGCGCGAGGCCTCCGCGGTACGCGCGATGCTGGCGGACCAGGTCGCCGCACCGGTGCGCTTCGTGGAGCAGATCGAGGACATGTACGCCGCCGGGGTGCGCACCTTTGTGGAGGCCGGTCCCGGCCGGGTGCTCACCGGCCTCGTCGGGCACATCCTGGGCGGACGGCCGCACACCGCCGTGGCGTTGGACGTGCCGGGCGAGTCCGGGCTGGCCAGGCTGCCGCACGTGCTGGCCCGGCTCGCCGCGGCCGGGGTCCCGATCGACCCGGAGGCCCTGTTCCGCGGTCGTACGGCGCTCCTGCCCGCCACGGCGCCGCGCCGCCCGGGATGGCTGGTGGACGGGCATCTGGTGCGCACCGCCGACGGCGCCTGTCTGCCGGGCGGGCTGCGCCCGGCGCGTCGCGTGGACACCTGGCGCGGCGGTGAGGGGACGGCGCCCACGGACGGCATCGCATCCGGCACCGCATCCGGCACCGCACCCGGTGACGCGGCCCGGCAGGATGCGGTACTGGAGTATCTGCGGGTCTCGCGAGAGCTGGTCGTCGCCCAACGGGACGTCGTGCTCAGGTACTTGGGGGAAGCCCCCGCGGTCGGCCGGACGGCGCCCGTCGCCGGGCCGGCCGCCTCGTCGTACACCGCGCCCCTGGCGGACGAAGCCGGGGCCCCCGCCGAAACCGCCCTCGCGCCGGCGCCCTTCATCGAGGCGAAGCAGCTGAGCTCCGACGAACTCCTGGACGCCGTACGGGAGATCATCCACACCCGGACCGGCTATCCGCACGAGATGCTCGACGCCGGGCTGGACCTGGAGGCCGATCTCTCGGTGGACTCCATCAAGCGCGTGGAGATCATCGGCGCACTGGCCGACCGGATCGGACTGCCGCAGGACGCCGACGGCGCCATGGAGTCGGCGGTGGAGCAGCTCGCCCGGGTCAAGACCATCAGCGGCATCGTCGACTGGATCGCCGCCGCCCACGCCGAGCCCGCACCGACGGTCCCTTCCTCGGCCGAGTCCGCACCGGGCCTGGCCTTGTCCGAGTCCGCACCGGACCTGGCCTTGCCGGGGTCCGCACCGGACCTGGCCTTGCCGGGGTCCGCACCAGCACTCTCCTTACGGGCGCCCGCACCGGATCCCGCCGCCTTCCTGGCCGATCCGGCCCCCGCCACCCCCGAGTCCACACCGGCCGCCTTGGTGCAGCCCGCGCCGTCCGTTCCCGCGCCGCCCGCCACCGCGCCCCCGCCCGCCGCGGGCGACGCGGGCCGCGTCCCCGTGCCGCAGCCCCCCACCCGCCACCTGGTCCAGGTCACTCCCCTCGGCCCGCCCGCGAGCCGGCCGCCCGCCGAGGTGGTGGCGGGCAGCGACTTCACGGTCGTGGAGGACGGGCAGGGGGTGGCGCTCGCGCTCGCGGCCCTCCTGGAGAGCCATGGCGCACGGGTGCGTACCGTCCCCGCCGAGCGGCTGGCCGAGGCCACGGCGGACGGGGTGGGCGGGCTGGTGGACCTCAGCGCCCTGCGGGCGGGCCGCGGTGCGGTGCTGCCCGGCCAGTACGCGGGGCTGCGCGCCGCCCTGACCGGCGGAGCGCGGTGGCTGCTGCTGGCCACCGCGGCGGGCGGCACCTTCGGCCACGACGCCACGGAGGAGGCTCCCGACCCGCTGCCCGGCGCCGGGCTGCGCGGCTTTGCCCGTACGGCCGCCCTCGAATACCCCGAGGTCCTGATACGCGCCGTGGACATCGATCCCAAGGACCGCCCCGAACGCATCGCCGCCCACCTCCTCGCCGAACTCTGCGCCCCCGGCGAACCGGTCGTCGTCGGCCGCACCAACGGCACCCGCACCACCCTGCGCACCGTCCCCACGCCACTGCCCCGCGACCGGGCCGCCACCGGCCGGCCGCCCCTCGGTGCCGATGCCGTGGTGCTGCTGACCGGCGGCGCGCGCGGTATCACCGCCCGCACGGCCCACGCCCTGGCCCGCGCCCACGGCTGCCATATCGAACTCCTGGGACGCACGCCCCTAAAGGAGACCCCCGAGGACCCGGTGCTCGCGCACGCCCACGACCGCATCGCGCTGCGCGCCGCGCTCATCGCCCGAGGGCTGCGCAGACCGGCCGAGATCGAGGCGGCGGCCGGCCGCGTCCTGGCCCGTCGTGAGATCACCGGCACGCTCGCCGCCCTGGAACCGCTCGCCGCCTCCGTGCGCTATCACGCGGCCGATGTCACCGACGCGGCCGCCGTCCGTGCCGTGGCGCAGGACATCCGGGACCGGCACGGCCGTCTCGACGGGATCGTGCACGGCGCGGGCACCCTGGAGGACAAGCTGCTGTGGGACAAGGACCCGGCCTCCTTCGCCCGGGTCTTCGCCGGCAAGGTCGACGGGGCCCGTCATCTCCTGTCGGCGGCCGGTGACGACACAAGCTTCCTCGCCCTCTTCGGCAGCGTCGCCGGGGTCTTCGGCAACCGCGGCCAGGCCGACTACGCCGCCGCCAACGACGCCCTGGACACCCTCGCCAGGGCCTGGTCGGCGCGTACGGCCTGCCGTGTCCTCGCCGTGGACTGGGGGCCGTGGGCGGCCGACGCCGGCGGCATGGTCACCCCGGAGCTGGAGCGCGCCTACGCCCGCCGCGGCATCCCGCTCCTGGACCCCGAGGCCGCGGTCGCCGCCTTCCTGGACGAACTGGCCCATGGCACCTCGGCCCAGGTCGTCCTGGCGGCGGAGGCGGGCGCGGAGGCGGGCGATGAGTGAGCCCGGCGCCCGGCGGACCGGCCCACGGCCCACGGACGCGGCGATCGTCGGCATGGGGGCGGTCTTCCCCGGCGCCGGCGATCTCGCCGCGTACTGGCGCAATCTGCTGGCCGGCACGGACTGCATCACCGACGTGCCGCCCGACCGCTGGGACCCGGAGATCTACTACGACCCGCACGGCGCCGAAGGCCCCGCCCGCAGCGACCGCTTCTACTGCCGGCGGGGCGGCTTCCTGGACGAGCCGGCCGCCTTCGACCCCACCCGCTTCGGCATCATGCCCAGCGCCGTACCGGGAGCCGAGCCCGATCAACTGCTCGCCCTGCGCGCGATTGCCGACGCCATCGCCGACGCGGGCGGCCAGGAGCGGCTGCCCGCCGACCGCTCCCGTATCGGCGTCATCCTCGGCCGCGGCGGCTTCATGGGCGTGGCCACCGCCCGGCTCGACCAGCGGGTCCGAACGGCCCACCAGCTCGCCGTCACGCTGCGCGAACTCGCCCCGGAATGGGGGGAGTCGAAGATCACTGCCGTACGGGAGGCGTTCCAGGCGAGCCTCGGCCCCGAACAGCCGGAGGCGTCGATCGGCCTGGTGCCCAGCTTCACCGCCGCCCGGACCGCCAACCGGCTGGACTTCCGCGGCCCCGCCTACACCCTCGACGCGGCCTGCGCCTCCTCGCTGCTGGCCGTGGCGCAGGCCGTCGACCTGCTGGCCGCCGGGCGCTGCGACCTCGTGGCGGCCGGAGCCGTGCACCACTGTCACATCGCCACCCTGTGGAGCGTCTTCACCCAACTGCGCGCCCTCAGCCCCTCCCAGAGCATCCGCCCCTTCGACCGCCGGGCCGACGGCACCCTGCTCTCCGAAGGCACCGGCGTCGTCCTCCTCAAACGCCTGGCCGACGCCGAACGCGACGGGGACCGGGTCTACGCGGTCCTCCGCGGGGCGGGAGTGGCGGGGGACGGGCGCGCGTCGAGTCTGATGAACCCCAGGACGGAGGGGCAGATACGGGCGCTGGAGCAGGCCTGGGGCAGCGCGGGCCTCGACCCGGAACACTCCACGGCACTCGGCCTGCTGGAGGCGCACGGGACCGGGACCCCGGTCGGCGACGGCGCCGAACTGGACACGTTGGCCCGGGTGTTCGGACCGCCCGGCGCGGGCCGGTCGCCCGTCGGCCTGGGATCGGTGAAGTCGATGCTCGGGCACACCATGCAGGCCGCCGGCATCGCCGGACTGATCAAGGCCGCCCTCGCCGTCCACCACCGGACCCTGCCGCCGACCCTTCATCTGGACGAGCCGCACGAGGGCCTGGCACGGACCCGGATGCGCCCGGTCACCGAGGCCGAGCCCTGGGACGCCGGACGGGCACCCCTGCGGGCCGGTGTCAACGCCTTCGGCTTCGGCGGGATCAACGCCCACGTCATCCTGGAGGAAGCCCCGGGACGGTCGCGTGCCGCCGCGCCGCCGGTGCCCCGGAACTCCCCACTGCGGACGGTGGAAGGGGAGCGGACGGCGGATCCGTTGCGGACGGCGGAACCGGACCGGGCGACGGATCCGGGGCGGACGACGGAACCGGACCGGACGGCGGATCCGTTGCGGACGCCGGAACCGGACCGGACGCCGCGCACGGCGGTACCGGAGCGGACGGCCGTACTGGAGCGCATGGCGCGCACGGGGGAACCGGAGCGGACGGCCGTACTGGAGCCGACGGCGCGCACGGCGGAACCGGACCGGACGCCGCGCACGGCGGTACCGGAGCGGACGGCGCGCACGGTGGAACCGGAGCGCACCGTGCTGCTCACCGCGGACTCTCCCGGCGCACTCGCCGAAAAATTGCGGAGTGTGGGCGAGGGGGGCTCGGGCGCGGACACGTGCCTGCTCGCAGACGACGGCCCCTGCCGCCTCGCCCTGCTCGACCCCACCCCGCAGCGCCGCGCCCTGGCCGCCAAGATCCTGGCGCGCGGACTGCCCTGGCGGGGACGCGGCGAGGTGTGGTTCACCCCGAGCCCCTTCTTCGGGCCGCACGCGCGGGAGACGGGAGCGCGGCTGGCCTTCGTGTTCCCGGGGCTGGAGGCGGAGCCGCCGCCGCGTGTGGACGACATCGCCGAGCGGTTGTCCCTGCCCCGCCCCACGGTCTCCGGCGGCAGCGGCCTGGTCGAACGAGCCGTCGACTCCCTGGCCGTCGGCCGACTGCTCGCCCGCGCCGTGGCCGAACTGGGCATCGCCCCCGACCTGTTGACCGGCCACAGCCTCGGGGAATGGACCGCCATGGTGGTCGCCGGAATGTATCCGCACCGGGCCGTGGACACCTTCCTCGACTCGCTGCGGTCCGGCACCCTCGCCGTACCCGACCTGGTCTACGCGGCACTGGGCTGCGGCGCCGCACAGGCGGCCGCGGCGCTCGAAGGCCTGGCGCGGGTCGCGGTCAGCCACGACAACTGCCCGCACCAGTCGGTGATCTGCGGAGCCCCCCAGCAGCTGGCCGAGGCCGTGAGCAGACTCGCCCGGCAGGGCGTACGGGCCCAGGAGATGCCCTTCCGCTCCGGCTTCCACACGCCGATGTGGGCGCCCTACCTCGGCCAGGTCGGCGCCGCCTTCGACGCCTTGCCGCTGCGGGACCCACACCTCCCCGTATGGTCGGCCACGACCGTCGCCCCCTTCCCTCAAGAGCCCGCAGAGATACGCCAGTTGGTCCTGCGGCACCTCCTGGAACCGGTCCGCTTCCAGCAACTGACCAGACGGCTGTACGAGACGGGCGTACGCGCCTTCGTCCAGATCGGCGCGGGCAGCCTGACGGGCTTCGTCGCCGACACCCTCCACGGGGAGGACCATCTCGCCGTGGCGGCGGCCGACTCCCGCCGTGACGGAAGGGCGCAACTGCGCCGGCTGTCGGCTGCATTGTGGGCCGAGGGACTGCGTCCGCGCTGGGAGCGGCTGGGGCCGCCCATCGGGGCTGCCCTGGCTGTCGCGGGCGCCTCGCCTGTCGCGGACGTCCCGGCCGCCGGGGCTGCCCCGGCTGTTGCGGATCACGCCTTGGCCCCGGCTGTTGTGGGCCGCGCCGCCGCCCCGGCCGCCGCGGATCCCGCCGCCGCCCCGGCCGACGCCGACCGCGCCGCCATCCCGGCCGCCGCGGATCCCGTCGGGGCCTCGTCAGGAGCCGCCGCCCCGTCAGGAGCTTCCGCCCCATCAGGAGTCGCCGCCCCGTTAGGAGTCGGCGCGCCGGTCCGGCTCGACCTCGGCTCGCCGTTGGTCCGCCTCGGCGGGGCGGCGCCGGGCACCGGGCTTTTCGCGCCCGCGGGCCCACCCCCACCCCCGAACCCACCCCCCGCCCCCTCCCCCGAAGGGGGAGGAGGGGGAGGGGGCGGGGGGGGCGGGGGAGCGCCGCGGCACCCCTGGCCGCCGGTCGCGGAACCCGTCCGGCAGGCCCTCGACGCTCTCCTCGCCGAAACCCGGGCCGCAACCCACACGGTCGCCGCGGCAGCCGCCCGGCAGACCCCCGCCCCCGCCCCCGGCCTCGTCCCCACCACCCAGCCGCCCTCGGCTCCGGGCCCTCTCCCCACCGCCCAGCCGCCCTCGGCTCCGGGCCCTCTCCCCACCACCCAGCCGCCCTCGGCTCCGGGCCCTCTCCTCACCACCCAGCCACCTCCGGCCCCCGGCCCCCTCCGCACCGACCGGCCCACCCCGGCCCCCACGCCCCTCCGCGTGACCCAGCCGCCCCCACCCCCGTCCCCACCCCCTCCGCACCACCCGCCACCTCTCCCTCGGCACCCTCCCGTACGTCCGCGACCACTGCGTCTACCTCCAGCCCGACGACTGGCCCGAGCCCGCCGACCGCTTCCCCGTCGTCCCCATGACCACACTGCTGGAACTGGCCGCAGAGGCGGCCCGGGAGGCGCGGCCCGGACACCTCGTCACCGGCTACTCCGACGTACGGGCCCTGCGCTGGCTGCCCGTCGCCCCGCCCGTCGACCTGGCCGTCACCGCCGCCCCTGCCGACGACGGCCGGGTACGGGTACGCCTCGGCGACCATGCCGCCGTCACCGTCCATCTCGCGGCACACCACCCGGCTCCGCCGCCCCCCGACCCCTCGGCCCTGGCCTCCGGCCGGCCCGCGCCCGTCAGCGCCGAGGCCCTCTACCGGGACCGGTGGATGTTCCACGGCCCGGCGTTCGCCGGGGTCCACGAGGTCAGCACGCTCGCCGCCGACGGCATCCGCGGAACGCTGCGTGCCCTGCCCGCGCCCGGCGCCCTCCTGGACGCCGCGGGCCAGCTCCTCGGCCACTGGATGCAGTTGAAACTGACCGGCGACCGGCTGGTTTTCCCCGCGACCCTGGACCGCGTACGGCTCTACGGGCCCCCGCCCCGCGCGGGCACGCTGCTGGCGGCCACCGCCCGGATCCGTGAGGTACGGCCCGGCTCGGTGCGCGGCGATGTGGAACTGCAAGGTCCCGACGGCGGCGTATGGGCGCGGCTGGAGGGCTGGACGTACCGGCGGTTCGGAGCGGACGAGCGGGTGTGGCCCATGAAGTTCACCCCGGAGGTGTGCGGCATCGGCGAGCCCCGGCCGGGCGGCTGGTGCCTGGCCCGGCGCCGCTGGTCGGACCCGGCCTCGCAGGAGCTGGTCATGCGCCGCTATCTGGGCGCGGCCGAACGCGCCCGCTACGAACGGTGCGCACCGCGCGCCCGCGCGGCATGGCTGCTGGGCCGGATCGCCGCCAAGGACGCGGTCCGTGAGCTGTTGTGGGAGTCGGGAGCCGGGCCCGTCTTCCCTGCCGAGGTCCCCGTCGGCAACGACCACCACGGCCGTCCCCGGCCCGAAGGCCCGCTCGCCGGCGGTGTCCATCTCTCGCTCGCGCACAAGGACCATGTCGCCGTCGCCCTCGCCCACCGGTCGGGCCCCGTCGGCATCGACATCGAATCCGTCAGCGACGATCCGCGGGCCCTCGAACGGATCGCCCTCACCCCGGCCGAACGCCGTCTGGCGGACGGCCTCCACGCCCGGGAGGCACCTGGCCCGGGCACCGGCCGCGCCTACTGGGTCACCGCCCTGTGGTGCGCCAAGGAGGCCGCGGCGAAGGCGGCGGGCAGCGGCCTCGGCGGCCGGCCGCTGGAGTGGTCCGTGACGTCCGCGCCGGGCGGCGCGCTCCGGGTGGCCTCCCCGGACGGCCGGAGCCACCTCGTCCACCTCGACTCCGTCCACGACCTGTCCGCGCGCCATGTCGTCGCCTGGACCGGGCCGCCGCCCGCGGACCGAACGGGCACCGACACCCCCACTCCCACGGAGGCCACCCATGGCAGCTGACCCGTTCCCCGAGCGCACCCGGACGATCCTCGCCGAGATCACCGACATGCTGGTGAGCGTCGTCGGCGACGAACTGCTCGTCGTCGGCGAGATCACCCCCGCGACCACCTTCAACGACGATCTGGCGCTGGAGAGCATCGAGTTCGTCGCCCTGGCCGAGCTGCTCCAGCAGCGCTACGGCAGCTCGGTGGATCTCCTCGGCCTGCTCGCGGAGAAGGACATCGACCAGATCCTGGCCTTGACGGTCGGCGAACTCGCCGTCCACATCGACCGGGCCACCGCCGCCGACCAGGCCTGCGCGGGCTGAGCGCACCATGGCCCTCACCCCCGCAGGCGGGCTGCGCCTGCACACCCAGCGGCTGCCGGGCCGCGGCGGCGGCCCCACGGTCGTCTTCCTCCACGGCCTCGTGATGGACAACCTGTCGAGCTTCTACTGCACCCTGGCGGGCCCCGTCTCCCGCGCCGGCCACGAGGTGCTCCTCTACGACCAGCGCGGGCACGGCCGCAGCGAACGCCCGCCCGGCGGCTACGACAGGGACACCGCGGTGGACGATCTCGCCGCCCTGCTCGCCTCCCTCGGCCTCGACCGGCGCCCGGTCCATCTGATCGGCAACAGCTACGGCGGTGTGCTCGCCCTGCACACCGCACTCGTCCGGCCCGACCTGGTCGCCTCACTCGTGCTGATCGACGCCCAGCTGACCGGTGACTGGGTCGAGGACATGACCGACACCCTCTCCGTCGCGGCCCTCGGCCTCGAACACCGCCGTCTGCCCGAGCAGCTCGCCGCGCTCGGGCGGCGCAAGGAGGCCCGGCTGACCGCCGGCGCCGACGCCCTGCTCAACCGGACCACCCTGATCGAGGACATCGCCGCGGGCAGCGCCTTCACCGCCCCCGACTTCGCCCGGCTGGCCTGCCCGGTCCTCGCCGTCTACGGAGAGCACTCCGAACTCCTCCCCGGCGCACGGGAACTGGCGGGTGCCGCGCCGGACTGCGAGCTGTGTGTCCTCCCCGGGGTGGGGCACACCGTGCTCAACGAAGCCACCGAAGGGCTGTGCGCAGCGGTGCTGGCACGGCTCGGCGCCCCGGCCGGGGCGGTGACCGGATGAGAGTGCTGTTCGTCGTCCCGCCGCTGGTCGGACACGTCAACCCCACGATCGCCGTCGCCGCCGAACTCACCGCACGCGGCCACCAGGTCGCCTGGACCGGCCCCGCCGCGGCCCTCGCGCCGCTGCTTCCCGCGGGCTCCCTCCTGTACGCGGCGGGGGACGGGGACGCGGCCGACAGCACGGACGTCCTGCACGGGCGGTGGCGCGATCTACGGGGCATCGCGGCCCTGCGCTTCCTGTGGGCGGAGGTCCTCATCCCGCTCGCCCGCGCGATGCTGCCCGGCGTGCACACCGCCGTCGAAGCCTTTGCGCCGGATGTGCTGGTGGCCGACCAACAGGCCCTGGCCGGGCCGCTGGTGGCGCGCCGCCACGGTCTGCCCTGGGCGACCTCGGCGACCACCTCGGCCGAGTTCACCCGGCCCTTCGACGGTGTCCCCAAGGTGGGGGAGTGGGTGGCGCAGCGCATCGCGGCGCTGCTCGCCGAATCCGGGGCGCCCAGCGGCTGGGACCCACGTTTCTCCCCGCACCTCGTCCTGGTCTTCTCCACCCCGGCACTCATCGGTGGCGGCGCCCCAGCACTCATCGGGGACGGCTCCCCCGAACTCATCGGGGACGGCGGGCCGTCCGGGAACGGGGCGCGCGCGAGCGGGGCGGCCGACGGCACGCCCGGCGCTGCCGTCCGGCCCGGAGGGCGGAGGTACCCGCCCCACTACGTCTTCGTCGGGCCCGCCTTCGGCGCCCGCCCGTCCGCCCACGACTTCCCGTGGCACCGGCTCGATCCCGGACGCGCGCGGGTGCTGGTCTCCCTCGGCACCCTCAACCGCGAGGCGGGCGCCCGCTTCTACCCCGCGGTACTGCGTGCCGCGGACGCCCTCGCGGACCGGGCACAGCTGATCCTGGCCGCCCCCGTCGACCTCGCCGGGACCGTCCCGGACCACCTGGTGCACCAGGAGTACGTCCCGCAGCTCGCCCTGCTGCCGCACCTCGACGCCGTGCTGTGCCACGGCGGCCACAACACCGTGTGCGAGGCGCTGGCCCACGGACTGCCGCTGGTCGTGGCGCCCGTCCGCGACGATCAGCCGATCGTCGCCCGGCAGGTGACCGAGGCCGGCGCGGGAGTGCGGGTGCGCTTCGGCCGGGCCCGTGCGGACGAGCTGCACCGGGCGCTGGCCGCCGTACTGGACGATCCGGCCCACCGTCGTGCGGCCCGCCGCATCCAGGCGTCCTTCGCCGCGGCGGGCGGCGCCCTCACCGCGGCCGACCGTCTGGAGAAGCTGCCGTCCGGCGCCACGGGCCCCGGCCGGTCCGCCGTACGGCACCCCGCCCCGCCCGGCCCCGGCACCGCCCCGACCGAGAACGAGAAGGGACCGTGAGCCAGATGACGCGAGCGCACCGTTCGGGACGCCGCACACGATGGGTGGCGGCCGCCGCCGTGACGGCCCTGGGAGCGGGCACCGTGCGCGCCCGCCGCAGGCTCGCCGCGCTGCCCGTGCTCGACCCCACCGGGCCGCACGGCGTCCCGTGGCCCTTGCTCCCGGGTTGGCACCTGATCACCGCGCCCGGTGTCGTGGCCGACGAGGCGACCGTGCGTGCCGCGGCCGGCCACGCCGCACGCGAAGGACTGGGGGTCGTGGACCTGATCCCGGCTCGCCTGGACCCCGAAAGCACCCTCGGTCTGCTCCGGCTGCTCGACCCGGCGGCCCACCGCACCGACCGGTGCGCCCCGGGACAGGGCGCGGGCCACGCCCTGCTGGTGTCCGACGACGTCCACCGGCGGGCCGGGCTCGACACCGCCGTACCGCCGCGTTCGACGGCCGATCTGCTCCGCCTCGTCCGCACCCTCAAGGAGTACGCCCCCGACGCCACCGGCTGGGCCATCGCCCCGGGTCTGACCGCGCCGCCCCCCGACCCCGCCCGGCACGCCGAGGAGCTCCGCGCCCGTGGACTCCCGCCGGCCCTGTTGTCCGCCGCCCGGCTCGCCGGTCTCGCCCTGCTGGTGAAGTGCCTGGTCTCGGCGCCGCGTTGGGGCGCGGCGGCCACCGCCCTGTACTGGCTCCAGCCCGCCGTCGTCCTGGGCCCGGCCCGGGGACCGCGCCCCGCCGGCCTTGCCCGCGCCACCGCTTCCCGTCCGCTGCGCGCCCTGTCCGGCGCGCTGCGGACCCTCGCCACACCGGCCGCCGACACGCCCGACCCCGCGGGCGACGAGACGCGCCGGGCCGCGTACACCGCCGAACTGGCGGCCGGCACGGGCCGGTTCTTCGAGCCCCGCCGCCCGGACTGCCCCTGGTGCTCCGCACCCGAACCCGCCGTGCGGCTCCGTACACCCGACCTGCTCCAGGGCAAGCCCGGCCGCTTCACCCTCGAAGAGTGCCGCCACTGCGGCCACATCTTCCAGAACCCCCGGCTCACCCAGGACGGGCTCGACTTCTACTACCGCGACTTCTACGAAGGCCTCGGCGGCGACGGCGCCGCCCTGGTCCTGGGCCGGATGAGCAGCACCTACCGCGCCCGCGCGGAAATGCTCCGGCCCTTCACCACCCCCAGGGCCTGGCTCGACGTCGGCACCGCCGCGGCACACTTCTGCAACGCGGCACGCGCCGTATGGCCCGACACCCGTTTCGACGGACTGGACATGGGCGAAGGGGTCCACGAGGCCGCACGCCGGGGTTGGATCGACACCGCCTACCAGGGCCAGTTCCCCGACCTCGCCGACCGGCTCGCCGGCCGCTACGACACGGTGAGCATGCACCACTACCTCGAACACACCCGGGACCCTTTCGCCGAACTCGACGCGGCCGTCAAGGTCCTGGCCCCTGGCGGCCATCTGCTCATCGAACTCCCCGACCCCCGGTCCCGGGCCGGCCGGCTGCTCGGCCGCTACTGGTTGCCCTGGTTCCAGCCCCAGCACCAGCACCTCATGCCGGCCAGGAACCTCGAACAGGCCCTGACCGCACGGGGATTCACGATCCTCGCCGAGCAGCACGGCGCGGCCCACCAGTCCAACGGCGACTTCCTCGGCGCCGTCGCCCTCGCCGCGAACGGACTCGCCCCCGACCCGGACGCCCCCTGGTCCGCCGTCCCCGCCACCCCGGCCCGGCGTGCCGCCCGCAGCGCCGTACAGGCCATGGCGGTGCCCTGCTACGCCGCCGCGCTCGCCCTCGACTCCCTGCGCACCGTGGTGGCCCGGGCCACCGACGGCGGCAACGCCTACCGGCTGCTCGCCCGCAAGGAGCTGGGGTGAACGCGGGGGACCTGGCGTACCGCACCACGGCGGACCCGCTGCTGCGCCTGCTCTCCCACGGCTTCGCGACGGCGTACCACCGCCCGCCCGACGCGGTGTGGCGGGCCCCGTACGCCTTCCGGGTCGCCGCGGCTGCCGTTCCGTCCGGCCCGCCGCACACCGCGGCCGCGCCACGGACCGACTGGTTCGCGGCGGCCGGCCACTACGTCGACGTGGCCGTCGCCCCGCGCGCCGACGGAGTGCTGCGCTGCGGCTCGCTCAACCACCCCGCCGAGACCGCCGAACTCCCCCTCACCGGACCGGCCGCCCGCGCCCCCGACTGGGCGGCCCGCCCGTATGCCGCGCTGCGCGCCCTCGCCGCCGCCGGATGCGGACGGGGCGGCGCCGATCTCCAGCTGAACGCCCCCCTGCCCGACGCCGTGGGGCTGCCCGTCGCCGAACCGCTGGAGTGCGCGGTCGCCCTGGCCGTCGCGGGCGCGCACGCCGGCCGGGGCGGGTGCCCGCCGGACCGCGCCCAGTTGGTGCGTCTCCTGGGCGCCGCCGCACCCGGCGACGACGGGCTGCGCCGCGCCGTGCTCTTCGCCCGGGCCGGCCACCTCCTCGCGGCCGACGGCAGCACCCATCAGCCGCTGCGCGCCCCTGACGGCAGCCCCGATCCCCGTCTGCTGCTCCTGACGGCCCGCCTCACCACCGGTGGGGACGCGGGGGCGGACGGCGGGGCCGCGGCCGGCGCCACCCCCTCCTCCGTGGCCACCGGCCTCGCCACCGCGGTCCGTGAAACCCTGCGCGCCGGTGCATGGTCCGCCTGGTGGCCCGGCGCCCGCCCCGGCCGCAGTGTGCTGCTGCTGGTGCCCCGGGACCGGCGCGCGGCGGTCCGGGCCGCCGCTGCCGATGCCTTCCGCCGCTGCGGCCTGCCCGTTCCCCGCATCCTGCGGATCACCCTCGCGGACGCGGCCCGCCGCGAGGACTGACGACCCCGACCCCGGCACCCTCAGGCAAGGAGGGAGACCTGATGAAACGCACAGCGGTCCATCTGCGCAGGGCGCTCGTGGCGATGCTCGGCGCGCTCGGGCTGACGGTCGCCGCCACCACCGCCGACGCGCACCCCACCCCCACAGGCGCGGCGGTCCACGCGAGCGGCACCGGCACCCGGGCGGCCCTGCCGTCCTACGACCATGTCGTGATCGTCGTCTTCGAGAACAAGCAGTACGGCGAGATCATCGGCAGCTCCCAGGCGCCCTACCTCAACCAACTCGCCCAGCAAGGCGCCGAACTGACCGGTATGAAGGCGCTGACCCACCCCAGCCAGCCGAACTACTTCAACCTCTTCTCCGGCACCACCCAGGGCGTCACCGGCGACGGCTGTTACACCGCGCAGTCGATGACCGCCCCCAACCTCGGCCAGGAGCTGATCGCCGCCGGCAAGACCTTCGCGAGCTACAACGAGGGCCTGCCGGAGGAGGGCGCCACGACCTGCTCCGCCGGCCGGTACGCCCAGAAGCACAACCCCTGGTTCGCCTTCGAGAATGTGCCGCTGAACACCGCCAAGACCTTCGCCCAGTTCCCCAAGGACGACTTCACCAAGCTGCCCACGGTGTCCTTCGTCATCCCGGACATGTGCAACGACATGCACGACTGCGCCGTCGGCAGCGGCGACACCTGGACCAAGAACAACCTCGCCTCCTACGCCACGTGGGCCGAGGACCACAACAGCCTGCTGATGGTGACCTGGGACGAGGACAACTACCTCGGCTCCAACCGGATCGCGACCGTGTTCCACGGAGCCCATGTCAGACAGGGCAGCGTCAGCGGCGCGTACAACCACTTCAGCCTGCTGCGCACGGTCGAGGACATGTACGGCACCGGGCATGCGGGCAATGCCGCCTCCGCCGCTCCCGTCACCGGGGTGTTCGACACCGACGGCACCGAGCCGCCCGACGGCGGCCTCCAGCTCACCGCCCCCGGCCCGCAGACCTGCCGCTTCGCACAGGAATGCACCGTCCAGCTGACCGCTACCGGCGGCACACCCCCGCTCACCTACCGCGCCACCGGTCTGCCGCTGGGCCTGGGCGCCGACGCCGCGGGCGGCCGGATCGGCGGCAGACCCTGGCAGACCGGCACCTTCCCGGTCACCGCCACCGCCACCGACTCCACGGGCGCCACCGCCACCGTCACCTTCCCGCTCACCGTCAACTGGTTCTGAGGCGCCCCGGCGGTGCGGCCGGCCGCCGCACCCTCGTCCGCGCCCTGCCCGGTGTTACGGCGCCGGCCCGTGCCAAGTGCCCGCGAACGGCGAAGGCCACCCCCGCAAGGAGGTGGCCTTCGCCGTCTCGCCCGTCGTGCAGGGCCGTGAGCGTCGTCAGCGGCGCCGCACCAGCGGGAACGGCAGCGTCTCGCGGATCGACAGCCCGGTGAGGAACATGACCAGCCGGTCCACGCCGATGCCCAGACCACCGGTCGGCGGCATCGCGTACTCCAGGGCCTGGAGGAAGTCCTCGTCCAGCTCCATCGCCTCCGGGTCACCGCCGGCCGCCAGCAGCGACTGGGCGGTGAGCCGCCGCCGCTGCTCGACCGGGTCGGTCAGCTCCGAGTAGGCGGTGCCCAGTTCGGTGCCGAACGCGACCAGGTCCCAGCGCTCGGCGAGCCGCGGGTCCTTGCGGTGCTGCCGGGTCAGTGGCGAGACATCGGTGGGGAAGTCCTTGTAGAACGTGGGGAGCTGGGTCTTCTCCTCCACCAGCCGCTCGTACATCTCCAGCACGATGTCGCCGCGGCCCATCTCCGGCTTCACCGGCACCGCCGAGGCAGCACACAGCCGGCGCAGCCGGTCCGGTGCGGTGTCCGCATCGACCTCCTCGCCGAGCGCCTCGGAGATCGCGCCGTAGACGGTCTTGACCGGCCAGATCCCCGAGATGTCGTGCTCGACGAGCCTGCCGTTCGCGTCCGCCTTACGGGCCGTGGCGCTGCCGAACGCGGCGATCGCCGCGCCCTGGATCAGCTCCCGGGTCAGGTCGAGCATCACGTCGTAGTCGGCGAAGGCCTGGTAGGCCTCCAGCATCGTGAACTCGGGGTTGTGCTTGTAGGAGATGCCCTCGTTGCGGAAGGTCCGCCCCATCTCGAAGACCTTCTCCATACCGCCCACGCACAGCCGCTTGAGATACAGCTCCGGCGCGATCCGCAGATACAGATCGAGGTCGTAGGCGTTGATGTGGGTCTGGAACGGGCGGGCGTTGGCGCCACCGTGGATCTGCTGGAGCATCGGCGTCTCGACCTCGAGATAGCCGCGGTCGATCAGGCCCTGGCGCAGCGCCTGTACGGCCGTGCTGCGGGCCCGTACGTTGTCCCGCGCGTCCGTCGAGACGACCAGGTCCACATACCGCTGGCGGACCTTGGCCTCCGGGTCGGACAGTCCGCGCCGCTTGTCCGGCAGCGGCCGCAGGCACTTGGCCGTCAGTCGCCACTGCGTCACGAACACCGTCAGCTCACCGCGGTCGCTGGTGCCGACCTCGCCCTCCGCCTCGACATGGTCACCGAGGTCGATGTCCGCACCGAAGCGGTCCAGCAGGTCCTTGCCGCTGCCGTCCCGGGTCAGCGCGATCTGCAGATCGCCCGACCAGTCCCGCAGCACCGCGAAGAGCACGCCGCCGTGGTCGCGGGTGAGCAGCACCCGCCCGGCGATGCTGACGGACTTGCCGCTGCGCGTGCCGGGCGTCAGGTCCGGGTACTCGTCGCGGACCTCGCCCAGGGTGTGCGTACGGTGCACGCCCACCGGGTACGGGTCGGTGCCGGCCTCCCGCAGCCGCTCCAGCTTCCGGTGGCGCACCCGCACCTGCTCGGGCAGCGCGGCCAGTTCCTGCTCGTGCAGCTCCTCCTCGGTGGCCGGACCGGTCTGCACCAGGCCGAGCTCGTCCAGCGACGGCAGGCCCGCGGTGCTGGCCGGGGCCAGCACCCGCTTCTTGTGGCCCTTGCCCCACAGCTTGCCCAGGCTCGGTACGGCCACGAAGCCCTCGGCGATACCGGAGGCCAGACCGATACGGGCCAGCGCGCCGGTGTCGGCGTAGCACAGGAACCGCGGGTACCACTCCGGGTTGTACTTCGCGTTGGAACGGTAGAGGGCCTCCAGCTGCCACCACTTGGAGAAGAACAGCAGCAGCCTGCGCCAGAACTTCAGCACCGGCCCGGCACCGATCCGGGCACCTTCCTCGAAGGCGGACCGGAACACCGCGAAGTTCAGCGAGATCCGGCGCACGCCCATGGCACCGGCCTGGGCGCACAGCCGGGCCACCATGAACTCCATGACGCCGTTGGGCGCGGTGCGGTCACGGCGCATGACGTCCAGCGAGATGCCGTCCTTGCCCCACGGCACGAACGACAGCAGCGCGATCATGTTGCCGTCGCCGTCGAACGCCTCGGCCAGCAGGCACGCGCCGTCCTCCGGGTCGCCCAGCCGGTCCAGCGCCATCGAGAACCCGCGCTCGGTCTCGGTGTCCCGCCAGGCGTCCGCCCGGTGGATGACCTCCTGCATCTCCTCGTCGGTCAGCTCGGAGTGGCGCCGTACGCGGAAGGTCGCGCCGGTGCGCTCGACACGGTTGACGGCCTGGCGGGTCACCCGCATCTCCCGGCCGTCCAGGTCGAAGTCCTTCACATGCAGGATCGCCTCGTCGCCGAGCTGAAGCGCGCCGAGGCCGCAGCGGGCGAACGCCTTGGCGCCGCTCTCGCTGGCGCCCATGACGGCGGGCTGCCAGCCGTACCGTCCGGCGACCTCCAGCCATGCCTCGATGGCCTGCGTCCACGCCTCGCGGTCACCGACCGGGTCACCACTGGCCAGACAGACACCGGCCTCGACGCGGTAGGTGACGGCGGCCTTGCCGCTGGGGGAGAAGACCACGGCCTTGTCGCGGCGGGAGGCGAAGTAGCCGAGGGAGTCCTGGCTGCCGTAGCGGTCCAGCAGCGCCCGGATCCGGGCCTCCTCGTCGCCGTGCAGCGCGGCCTCCATCCGCTGCGAACGGAACAGCGTCAGCGCGGCGTTCAGCTCTGCCAGCGCGCCGAGCAGTCCGAGGACGGCGCTGGTCCAGTGCGCCGGATGGCCTTCGACCAGCCGGCCGCCGACCAGCCCGCCACAGACGCGGTTGGCCGCCCACAGCAGCCGGTTGGCGCCGCCGGGCTCCAGTGTGCCGGGAGCCAGCGACACCAGTCCCCAGCCGATCAGCACCGCGACCACGAGCCCGCCGATCAGCACCAAACTGGCGCGCAGGAACGCGCCGCGCCGGGTGATCGCATAGAACTCGCGGTGCGAGACGAGCAGCAGCACCAGCGCTCCGGCGCACAGCACCAGGGAGAAGGCGTACTCCCAGTACCCCCTGGCGAGGAACAGCGCGTCCGCCAGGATGACCAGCACCATGTAGGCCACCACGAACCACAGCGCGACCCGTTTGCGAGCGGTCATCGCGGCGCCCAGGAGGAAGAGGAACACCGCATAGGCGAAGTTCGGCGCCACCGGGATGGTGAGGGCGTCCAGCCAGTAGATCACCGGGTGGAGTCCGCGCCGGAGCGGCCCGATCAGCGCCGTCAGGGCACAAAAGAGCCCCAGCACACTGAAGATGATGGCGAAGCCATTGGGGACACGGCGCCGGAAGCGCCGCCACCCCGTGAGTTGATCCTGGTCCTGCACGGTGCTCATTCCGTCACACTAGGCTCTGAAAGGGGTCAGCTGCTCGACGCGTGGGCGCTGGTTCTCTGCCACGGGGATCAGCCGTCATGCCAGTCTCCGATCCCGGTGGTCCTGTTGTCTTCCCCTCGTTCGGAGGGTGCGGTGACCTCTACGGGGTCACTCACCTGGACCTTGCCACAATCCCGTCCCATGTCCGAGTCGGTGCAACTCCGGCCGATGGTGAAGTTCAGGTCATAGTCGTCGGCGAAGTAGCGGCCGCCGCCGGAGTACACCCCGCCGAGGGCCGCTCGCAACGTGACGTGGGTGCCCGGTTTCCACTGCTGCGCGGGACGCCAGTCCACCCGGTCCCTGCCGCTGCGGTCCTTCCCCCAGTGCCACGATCCGGCAGTGCGGCCGCCGCTGGTGACGCTCAGTCGCCGCTCGACCGCGGCCCGGTCGGTCACCGGGAAGTCGAAGGTGAGCGCGAGGGGCCGGCCGGCGCCGACCACGGTGCCCGGTGATCCGGGCCCGGCCGTCAGGGTGTTCAGCCTGGCCGCCCTCGCGGTGGTCAGCGACTCCTTGGCCGCGCCGACGCCGCCCTGTGCGTTCTTGGTCCTGGCGACGAGGGAGTACTTGGTGTCCGGGGCGGCTTTCGTCCTGGACGTCCAGGTGGTTCCGCCGTTCCCGAGCCCGCCGGGCAGCTGCTGTCCCCTGGGGTCGGTGACCGTCACCTCGGTCAGCACCCCGCCCTTCGCGGTCACCCGGAGCCGGTCGCCGGCCTGCACGGCGCCGGTCCCGCTCGCCGCGCCCAGTGCCACCTTCACCGGGTCGCCCTGGGGTGCCGGCTCCTCGACGCCCCCGCATGCGGAGAGCGTGCCCACGCCGACCGCCAGGGCCAGAGCGGGTACGGCACGCCGCGGCCGGAACGGCCGGCGGCGGGAGGGGGTCTGGCTCATGTCGGGCTTTCGTCTGCGGTACGGAGAGGGCGGCGGTGTCGGCCGCTAAGACGGCAGATCGCCACACTTCGTTGCAGGGAGTGATGTGATACACGACACAATGGGGGGTGGGGGTGTGGTGCGGGGGTGAATGCCGGAGCGCTGCTTGGCACTTGCGGGGATATGGGTGATTCCTTCCGTGGGGCCGTCCGATTGCAGGCGAGGGGGCGGGTCGGTGGCCGGCCGGCCGGTGAACGGCATCGCGCGCCCCGCCTCCGGGTGGGTGAGCCGCACGGTCCGGTCGGCCGTCGTCCACCGCGCCCCGCCGCCGGTCCCCGTGACCCGCAGTGATCACCTGATTGGAGCACCCGGACGAGAACCGGACATACCCTGAAATACGCCAAACTGGCCACCCCTTGCTGCCCGTTCGGGCGGCGGTTGAGGAGGTGTGCGTCCCATGGCCATTTCCATCTCGGTCGTACTGCTGCTGGTGATCCTGACCGTGATCTTCCTGCGCAGCGGCAAGCTCAAGATCTCGCACGCCCTGGTGTGCGCACTGCTCGGCTTCTACCTGGCGAACAGCAGCCTCGCCCCGGACATCCACCAAGGACTGTCCGGCGCCGCCGACGTGGTGAGCAGTGTGCGTCCGTGACGGTGGCGGCCTGCCGGAACCTCGTTCTCGCCATCCTCGGTCTGACGGTCACCTCCTGGGCCTGGAACCTGCTCTCCCCCCTGGGGCACGCCTTCAAGTCCGGCCTCGGCCTGACCGAACCGGAGGCGGCGGCGCTGGTGGCGGTGCCGTTGCTGGCCGGCTCGCTGGGCCGGGTGCCGGTCGGTGCGCTCACCGACCGCTATGGCGCCAGGGTGATGTTCCCGCTGGTCTCCGGGCTCACCATCGTGCCGGTGCTGCTGCTCGCCCCCGCCAAGCACTCCTACGCCGAGATGCTCGCCGTGAGCTGTCTGCTCGGCCTGGGCGGCACCACGTTCGCGATCGGCATCCCCCTGGTCAACGCCTGGTTCCCGCCCCGTCACCGGGGTCTTGCCCTGGGCCTCGCCGGGCTGGGCACGGGCGGCATCGCACTCTCCGGATATCTGACTCCCCGCCTCCACGCCTACGACGAGAACCTGCCGTATCTCGTCGTCGCCGTGGCGCTCGCCCTCTTCGCCTTCCTCGGCGCACTGCTGATCGACGACCACCCGGACCAACCCGTCCCGCGGACCTCGCCCGTCACCCGGCTCGCACGGGCCGGGCGGCGGCGGATCACCTGGGAACTGGCCGGGGTCTACGCGCTCGCCTTCGGCGGCCTCCTCGCGCTCGCCGTCTACCTGCCGACCTACCTGGTGACCTGGTACCGCCTCGGCGCCGGCGGCGCGACCACCCGGGCCGCCGGCCTCGCCCTGGTCGCCGTCGTCTTCCGGCCCGTCGGCGGCTGGTGCGCGGACCGGGGGCACCCCGCCGTCGTCACGGCCTGGGCGCTGGGTGCGGTTGCGCTGGCCGCGATCCTCCAGGCCTTCGACCCGACGCTGCACCCCTCGGGCACCGTCCACTTCCTGGTCATGGCGGCGGGCCTGGGCGCGGCCGGCGGAGCGGTCTTCGCGCTCGTCTCGCGGGTGACACCGCAGTCGCAGCTCGGCAGTGTCACCGGCATCGTCGGTGCCGCCGGGGGCCTCGGCGGCTTCGTGCCGCCGCTCGTCCTGGGCGCGGTCCACCGCGGCAAGGGCACCTACGCCCTCGGCTTCATGCTCCTCGCCGACCTGGCCCTGGCCGGAGGCGCCTACGCCCTGGTCCGGATGCGCACCGCGGGCGCCGCGACCGCCGGGAAGGCCTGAACCGGGGCCGGGCGCCGCCAGGGGGCGTCCGGGGGCGGGGCGCTCACCGGGAGGAGAACACCCCGACCGCATTGGGCACCGGCCGCTCCGCCCCGCCGGACGGGTGGTTGCGGACCGTCGCCCCGTACCTGTCGCCGGTGACCAGCGTCGAGGACCCGCCGCCGTCCAGATCCATGGCGTCCCGTGCACCCAACTGCACCATCAAATCGGCCAGTTCACGCACCGTCAGGCCGGTCTGGCCCGGGGCCCCGTCCAGTGCCAGCAGATACAGCAGCCGTCCGCCGTCCCCGATCCCCGCGGACGTCCGTACCGCCACCGCGGCGGTGTCCAGACCGGCCACGGGCTCGTCGTCCCGCACGATGGGGAAGCCGCCCACCGCGCACCGCAGAGGACCGGGCCCCCGGCCGACGAGGCGATGGGCGATCTGCACAGGCTCACCGATATGCAGCTTGCGCAGCTGCCGCGCCCCTTCCTCCCGGCCCACCAGCACCACGCTCCCCGCGGCCACCCCGCCGGCGCCCGGCACCTCGTCCAGCGCCGTCACCCGGCCGTGCCGGACGGTGACCTCCGCGGTGTCCGTCGTGCACGGCGCCGCCCGGTCGGTGTCCGTGCCGCAGGTGGCGCGCACCCGGGACGCCGGGCCCCACTGCGGCGTGTAGGCGCCGATACCGTCGACCGGCAGGGCGTACTGGTTCAGCCCGCGCAGCGGCAGCGCCCCCTCGGCGGTCAGCGCCGCACCGCGCAGCGTGAGCCGGTCCAGCCGGGCCCGGCGGTCGTAGCCGATGCCGATGACGTCCTCGGTGGTCGCGCCCGGTGGCATGACCGGCCCGAACCGCTGGCCGTCGGGCACCGCGCCCTTCAGCTGCCGCCCCGAGGCCACCGCCGGGCCGACCGAGGCGCCGGTGGCCTCCACACCCGGGTGCTGGGTCTCGGTGATATTGAAGAAGTCGCCGTTGACGGCCCCCACCGCGCCGCGGTCGGCCGCCAGTTGGGACACCGGCGACCGCGCGCCGACCGCCCCGGGGTACAGCAGATCCACCGAGACCCGCGGAGCGGCCAGATCGACCGTCAGCAGATGCCCGTGCACGGTGCCGCGCGGCACCGTCATCCGGAATTCGCCGTATGCCACACCAGGCGCCACCGACCTGGCAGGGGAGCGGTGGAGAGTGGTGCCCGCGGCGGTGGCCGGCGCCCCGCCCGCCATCCCTCCGCCCGCCAGCACACCCCACGCCACCAGCACCGTCAGTACCGCACGCACTCGACCGAATCGCCGCTTCACGATCCCCCCTGACGTCGTGCCAACTGTCCCAGGTGCCGAAGGCGCTCACTATGACCCGGAGATGTCATGAATCCGTACACCCGCAGAACGGCCGTCGTGTCGCTGGGCGCCGTCCTCGCCGCGGGCCTGACCGCGCCCGCCGCCGCCCGTGACACGGCCGTACGGCCCACCGGCCCCGTGCCGCTGCGCCGTGCCCATGCGCACAACGACTACGAGCACGCCCGGCCCCTGCTCGACGCCCTCGACCACGGCTTCGGCAGCGTGGAGGCGGACATCTGGCTGGTGGACGGCCGCCTGCTGGTCGCCCACGAGGAGGGCGGCCTCGACCCGGCCCGCACCCTGCAGTCGCTCTATCTGGATCCGCTGCGCCGACGGGTTCGCGCCAACGGCGGCACGGTCTACCGGGGCCGTCAGCTCTCCCTCCAGCTGCTGATCGACATCAAGACCGCGGGTGACTCCACCTACCGCGCGCTGTCCCGGGTCCTGCACGGCTACCGGGATCTGCTGAGCGTCTGCCGCGCGGGCCGGGTCCACGGTGGTCCGGTCACCGCCGTGATCTCCGGGGACCGGGCCGCCCTTGCGCCCATGGAGGCCGAGCGGGTGCGCCACGCCTTCTACGACGGGCGCCCGGAGGATCTGGGGACCGCCGCCCCCGCTTCCTTCGCCCCGCTGGTCTCCGCCTCCTGGACGGACCTCTTCGGCTGGCAGGGCGTGGGCCCGATACCGTCCGCCGAGCGGGAACGGCTGTGCCGGCTGGTGGCGGCCGCGCACGGTGCGGGGCGCCGGCTGCGCTTCTGGGCGACACCGGATGCGGCCGGAGCGGCGCGCGAGGCGGTGTGGACGGAGCTGGTCGACGCCGGCGTCGACCACCTCAACTCCGATGACCTCGCGGGCCTGGCGCGCTTTCTGCGGTCGGCTCACTGACCGCCGAGCCGGGCGCCGTCGCCGGTGTCCGCACGCCGTGCCGCGGCCTTCCGGGCACCCCGAAGGGCGCGGTACGGCGTGCCGCGTCATCCGGCGCCGTGCCAGGAGGCGTCGTTGACCAGCTGGAGATAGCGCGCCCAGTCCCAGAACTCACCGGGGTCGGTGTGGTCGGTGCCGGGGACCTCGACATGGCCGATGATGTGCTCGCGGTCCTTGGGGATCCGGTAGCGGTCACAGATGGCGGCGGTGAGCCGGGCGGACTGCTCGTAGAGCGGGTCGGTGAACCACAGCGGGTCGTCGGTCCAGCCCTCGTGCTCGATGCCGATGCTGCGGGTGTTGTAGCCCCAGTTCCCGGCGTGCCAGGCGACATTCCGCTCGCTGACGCACTGCGCAAGGTAGCCGTCGGCGGACCGTACGACATAGTGTGCGGCCGCCTTGTGCGCGGGGTCCTGGAAGAGCGCGAGGGTGTCCGCGTAGGTCTCCTGGGTCACATGCACCACGACCATCTCGACGGGATACTGCGTCGGGCGGTTGGCGGCGGTGAAGTTGGCCGGGTTCGCCGGCACCTGGTGGACAGGGGGGTAGGCGCCGCCGCGCGGCGACCGCCGGGAGGGAGCGGCACCGGCCGCGGTGAAGGGGACGAGTGCGGCGGACGCGGCGAGCGCGGCCGCACCGGTGAGCAGGCGCCGACGGGCCGGGCGGTGAGGGTCGGGCTCCATGTGAACTCCTGACAAGGACCGAGGGGGAGTGGTCGCGTACATGTCACGCACACATGCGGTGCGTTCATGATGCGCAACAGGGCACGCCCTGCCAAGGGAATGGCCGTTCTGCCAATGGCTCGACCAAAGGCAGAACGGCGCAGGTCAGGAGTGGCGAGATACCTGATCGGACGTCACTCGGGTGCCGCGCACACGGGCCTGACGGCCGATCGTGGGCGGCACCCGGACCGAACCGCGCCGGTCAGTGACCGATCTCTACGTCCTCCAGGATGCCCAGCGCGTCCGGCACCAGCACCGCCGCCGAAAAGTAGGCACTGACCAGGTAATTGATGACGGCCTGGTCGTTGATGCCCATGAAGCGCACCGACAGGCCGGGCCGGTACTCGTCCGGGATCCCGGTCTGGTGCAGTCCGACCACGCCCTGGTTCTCCTCGCCGACCCGCAGCGCCAGGATCGAGCTGGTCTGCTCCGGGGTGACCGGGATCTTGTTGCAGGGCAACAGCGGAATGCCCCGCCAGGCGCGGACCGCCGTGCCCTCGAACTCCGCGGTGGTGGGGTAGATCCCCCGGGCGTTCCACTCCCGCCCGATCGCCGCGATGGTGCGCGGATGCGCCAGCAGGAACTGGGTCTTACGGCGCCGGGAGATCAGCTCGTCGAGGTCGTCGGGGGTGGGCGGGCCGGTGCGGGTGTGGATGCGCTGCTTGAGGTCGGCGTTGTGCAGCAGGCCGAACCCGGGGTTGTTGATCATCTCGTGTTCCTGGCGCTCGCGCAGCGCCTCCACGGTCAGCCGCAGCTGCTGGTCCAGCTGGTTCATCGGGTCGTTGTAGAGGTCGGCGACCCGCGAGTGCACGTTCAACACGGTCTGGGCGACGCCGAGTTCGTACTCCCGCGGCGCCGTCTCGTAGTCGGCGAAGGTGCCCGGCAGGGCCGGCTCGCCGACATGGCCCGCGGCCAGCTCGATGGCCGCCTCACCGTGCTTGTTCTGCGCCGGCACCATCGCCGCGCGGAACTCCTCCAGATGGCTGCTCAGCGACTCCGACCGGCCCAGTACCTCTTCGAGGTCGCTGCGGTACAGGGTCAGTGCGGTCACCCGGGTCACCGCCCGTACGGAGTGCTCCCACTCCGCGTCCGCCGTGAGCAGCACGGTGGCGCCGAGGGCGTCACCGTCGGCCAGTACCCCCAGTACCGTCTCGTCGCCGTACTTGCCGGTGCCGAGGCGGTCGAGCTTGCCGTGGGCGATCAGGATGACCCGGTCCGCCGGCCCGCCCGCACGGGCCAGCACATCACCCGGCGCGAACTCCCGCTGGACGAACCGGTCCGCCAGCGCCTCCAGCGTCCCGGCGTCGGTGTAGCCGCGCAGCGGCGCCAGCTCCCGCAACTCGGCGGGAATCACCCGGACTTCGGAGCCGGTCGAGACGAAATCCACCCGGCCGTCACCGAGGGTGTGGGTCAGCCGGCGGTTGACGCGGTACGTACCGCCGGAGACCTGCGTCCAGGGCAGGATGCGCAGCAGCCAGCGGGACGAGATCCCCTGCATCTGCGGCACGGTCTTGGTCGTGGTCGCCAGCTTGCGGGCGGCCGCGGTGTCCAGGCTGGACCGGCTCTGCTCGATCGCGGACTGCTGCGGTCCGGACGTCGGATCCACCGATGTGGTCATGAAGAAGGCTCACCTGTTCTTGTCAGTGCGGTGCTGTGCGGTGCGGCGGTGCCTGCACGTGCGTACGGTCGGCGCGGCAGGGCGGGCGGAGGGACGCGGCCGTTCGCCGGGCACGCCGGGCCCTTCCACGGGCCGTTCAGTGGCCGATCTGTACGTCGTCGAGGACGCCCAGCGCATCGGGCACGAGAATGGCCGCCGAATAGTAGGCACTCACGAGATATTTGAGGACGGCCCGGTCGTCGAGACCCATATAACGCACCGAGAGGCTCGGCTCGTATTCATCAGGAATTCCGGTCTGGTGCAGGCCGACAACGCCCTGCTTTTCCTCGCCGGTACGCAGCAGAAGAATCGAACTCGTCCGTTCCGGTGTCACCGGAATCTTATTGCACGGGAAAATCGGCACCCCGCGCCAGGAGGGCAGCGAATGTCCCATGAAATCGACCGCGGTCGGATACAGCCCGCGGGCACTGCACTCCCGGCCGATCGCGGCGATCGTGAGGGGATGGGCGAGCAGAAAGCCCGGGTCCTTCCAGACCGTCGCCAGCAGGTCGTCGAGGTCGTCGGGGGTGGGCGGGCCGGTGCGGGTGTGGATGCGCTGCTTGAGGTCGGCGTTGTGCAGCAGGCCGAACCCGGGGTTGTTGATCATCTCGTGTTCCTGGCGCTCCCGCAGCGCCTGGACGGTCAGCTTCAGCTGCTCCTCGACCTGGTTCATCGGGTCGCTGTAGAGGTCGCCGACCCGGCTGTGGGCGCGCAGCACCGTCTGCGCGACGCTGAGTTCGTACTCCCGCGGCGCCAGGTCGTAGTCGACGAAGGTGCTGGGGAGGGGCGGCTCGCCATGGTGCCCCGAGGCGACGGAGACCGCCGACTCCCCGCTGGCGTTCGTCGGCTGCGCGGTGTCCTGCCCGGCCGCCGCCAGATGCTCGCGCAGCCCGGGGGAGCGGTCGGCGATCTCCTGCGCGGCCTGCCGGGGCAGCGCCATGACCGTCACCCGGGTCACCGCGCGATAGCTGAACTGCCAGGTCCCCTCGGGGTCGGTGAGCGGCGCGTCCCCCAGGTGGTCGCCGCCCGCCAGCGCTTCGAGCACCGCCTCTTCGCCGTATTTGCCGGTGCCGATACGGTCCACCCGGCCGTGCGCGATCAGCACCAGCCGGTCGCCCGGCGCGCCGGCTTCGGCGATGAGTTCACCGGGCGCGTATTCCTGCTGGGTGAACCGCTCGCCGAGCGCGGACAGCACCTCGGTATCGGTGAATTCCCGCAGCGCGGGCAGCTCGCGCAGCTCGTCGGGGATGATCTCGACGTCGCCGCCGCTGGTGTGGAAATCGATGCGCCCGTCGCCGAGCGTGTACGTCAGCCGGCGGTTCACCCGGTAGGTGCCGCCGGACACCTGCACCCAGGGCAGCAGTCGCAGCAGCCAGCGGGAAGTGATGCCCTGCATCTGCGGCGCGGTCTTGGTGGTCGTCGCCAGATTCCGCGCGGCGGTGGTACTCAGACTGGAATTCTGGGCGTCTTCCGCACTGCCGTGCAGCGATTCGTCGGCAATCGTCACAATGCCACCTGTCTCTTCGGAGGGTGCTGTGCGGACCGCCCAGGAACACCCTTTTCAAGGCCGTTCCGCGGCAGCCCGCCGAACCGAAGGTAGTGGTGCTCTTTTTATCGGCACAATCGCTCGATGGGGTGGCATGGAATTCTCGTTCCCTGGAAAGGTTTAGCGGGTTCAATTCCGGGGAGAGTGTGCCGGGGCGCAGGAGTGGAGGGGATCGTCCAGTACGGCCTGGAGCGCCGCGTGCGCCGCCCCCAGCAGCGGACCGTCCGCACCCAGCCGGGAGACCGTCACCAACGGCCCGCCGGCCCGCCCGGAATCCGCCGCGACGGTCGTCCGCAGCGCCAACTCCCGCTCCAGGGACGGCAGGATCCAGGGCGCCAGCCCGGCGAGCGCACCCCCGAGGACCACCGCCTGCGGATCGAGCAGGTTCACCGCCCCGGCGAGCGCGATCCCGAGCGCTGTCCCCGCCTCGTGCAGCGCCCGCACGACGGCCGCGTCCCCGTCGGCGGCACGGCGCGCCAGCAGGCCGATACGGGCACCCGGGCCCGGATGCGCGGCCGCCGCGCGCTCGGGGGTGAGCCCGCCCGCGCGGAGCACGGCCTCCTCCCCCGCGTACCGCTCCAGACAGCCCCGGCCGCCGCAGTCGCACGCCGGGCCGTCCGGATACACCGGCACATGCCCCAGCTCCCCCGCGAACCCCCGTGCGCCGCGCAGCAGTTGACCGTCCACGACGACCGCGGCACCGATACCGATCTCGGCCGACACATGCACGAAGTCCGGCGGCGGCGCCGGCCGGCCGTCGTCCCGGCCCAGCCGGAGTTCGGCCAGCGCGCCGAGGTTGGCCTCGTTCTCGACGGTGAGCGGAAGGGGGACGGGGCCGTCCCCCGGGGCCGTTGCCCCGGCGAGCCCCGGGGCCAGGTCGGCCGCCCGCCAGCCGAGGTTGGGCGCGTGCACCACGGTCGTCGAACCGCGGGCCACCAGGCCGGGCACGGCCACCGCCAGCCCGGCCGGCCGCAGCCCCTCGGCGGCGATCTCTTCGGTCACCTCCGCGAGCAGCGCCGACAGCCGCCGCAGTACCGGCCCCGGAGCGCTGTGCCGGTTCGCCGCACCGGCCGCCGCCCTGGCCCGGACCCGCCCGCGCAGATCGACCGCGCACACCGCCAGATGATCGACGCCTATCTCGGCCCCGATCCCGGCCGGGCCACGGTCGCTGACCGCCAGTTCACTGCCCGGCCGGCCCCGGCCGCCGGTCGCCGCGCGCGCCGTCTCGACCAGCAGTCCGGCCCGCAGCAGCTCGTCGGCGAGCGGGGCCACACCCGCCCGGGTCAGCCCGATCCGCGCCGCGACAGCCGGCCGGGAGAGCGGGCCCTGCGCGGCCACGGTCCGGAGCACCCGGGCCAGATTGCGCCGCCGGATGCCGTGCTGGGTGTCGCCGCCGGGCGCGGTCACTGGGTTCTCCTCGGGGTGATGGCGAGGGTGCGGTCCCTCCTGGTGTACGGCTGTGGTGTTGCGGTCACCGTCGCAGCAGGGCCTCGCCGTCGGCGAGGGTCGCCGCCAGCCGGTCCCAGGCGGCGACGTCCCGCGGCTGCGCCTCGTACTCCGCGCCGCGCGCCGTTCCCCAACGACGGGCCACCGCCGCCGGGTCCTCCTCCAGCAGCAGTCCGGCCGCCTGCGCCGCCGCGCCGAGCGCCACCAGTTCCTGTGCCTCGGGCACCACCACCGGGCGGCCCGACAGCCGGCACACCGTCTCCCGCCAGGCCCGGCCCTTCGCGCCGCCGCCGATCAGCAGCAGCGGGGTATCGGGTGCGGCATCCGCGTCCAGCACCCGGTCCAGGGCCTGGAGCAGCGCGAACACCGCGCCGTCGTAGGCGGCCTGGAGCAGCTGACCGGCGCTGGTGTCGTGCCGCAGCCCGTGGACCAGGCCCGAGGCGCCGGGCAGGTTCGGGGTGCGCTCGCCGTCGAGGAACGGCAGCATCGCCACCTCACCGCCCGCCTCCACGGCTTCCCGGTCGCGCCCCAGCAGCGCCGCCACCCGGTCCACGGCGAGCGTGCAGTTCAGGGTGCAGGCCAGCGGCAGCCAGTCGCCGCGGGCATCGGCGAAGCCCGCCACGGTGCCGGTCGGATCGGCGGGCCGGTGGGTGGAGACCGCATAGACCGTGCCCGAGGTGCCCAGGCTCAGCACCGGCTGCCCGGGACGCAGGCCCAGCCCGAGCGCGGCCGCCATGTTGTCCCCCGTCCCGGCGGCCACCAACGCACCATGGGGCAGTGGCAGATCATCGGTGTGTACGGTCCCGGCGGCCTCACCCGGGAGCGCCACCCGCGGCAGCGCCCCGGGGGACAGCCCGACATGCTCCAGGATCTCCGGGTCGTAGGACTCGGTGGACGACGCCCACCATCCCGTCCCGGACGCGTCGCCGCGATCGGTGACGGACTCGCCGGTCAGGCGCTCGGTGAGGTAGTCGTGCGGCAGACGCACGGCGGCGGTGGCGGCGGCCGCGGCCGGCTCGTTCGCCCGCAGCCAGGCCCACTTGGCCACCGTGAACGCCGGGCCCGGCACGCTGCCCACCCGCTGGGCCCAGGCCTTCGCACCGCCCAGCTCCGCGATCAGCCGCTCGCTCTGCGGCGCCGGGCGTACGTCGTTCCACAGCAGGGCGGGGCGCACCGGTTCACCGGCCGCGTCCAGCGCGACCAGCCCGTGCTGCTGACCGCCGACGGACAGCGCCGAGGCCTGCCGCGCCGCGTCGCCGCACTGCGCCAGCGCCTCGCCCAGTGCCTGCCACCACCGGCCGGGGTCGCTCTCCTTGGCGTCGCCGCCGCTGACCGTGTGCGGGGCCTGGCCCCGGGCGATGACCACGCCGGTCGCCGCATCCACGACCAGCGCCTTGGTGGACTGCGTCGAGCTGTCCACCCCGACGACCAGCGGTCCCGCTGACTGTGCGCCCATCGTGCACTCTCCCTTGGCGGCCCGTATCCCATGGTCTCGGTCCAGGGGGTTCCCCGGTGTGCTGTCGCATATTAGTTTGGCCGTGGCGGAATTTGTAAAGTGCGTTGACGAAATGATCGAGGGAGCCACGATGAGCCGTCAGCCCGTGCCCGGGGACAAGTTCAGCTTCGGCCTGTGGACCGTCGGCTGGCAGGGCCGCGACCCCTTCGGGGACGCCACCCGGCGGGCCCTGGACCCCGTCGAGTCGGTCCACCGCCTCGCCGACCTCGGCGCGTACGGCGTCACCTTCCACGACGACGACCTGATCCCCTTCGGCGCCGGCGAGATCGAGCGCGAGGCGGCCGTCAAACGCTTCCGGCAAGCACTGGACGCCACCGGCCTGGTCGTCCCGATGGCAACCACCAACCTCTTCACCCACCCCGTCTTCAAGGACGGCGCCTTCACCGCCAACGACCGCGGCATCCGCCGCTACGCGCTGCGCAAGACACTCCGCAACATCGACCTGGCCGCCGAGCTGGGCGCCCGCACCTATGTGGCCTGGGGCGGACGGGAAGGCGCGGAGTCCGGGGCGGCCAAGGACGTACGGGCCGCCCTGGACCGGATGAAGGAGGCCTTCGATCTCCTCGGCCAGTACGTCGTCGAGCAGGGCTACGACCTGAAGTTCGCCATCGAGCCCAAGCCCAACGAGCCGCGCGGCGACATTCTGCTGCCCACGGTCGGCCACGCCCTCGCCTTCATCGAGAGGCTGGAGCGCCCCGAGCTCTACGGCGTCAACCCCGAGGTCGGGCACGAGCAGATGGCCGGGCTGAACTTCCCGCACGGCATCGCCCAGGCGCTGTGGGCGGGCAAGCTCTTCCATATCGACCTCAACGGCCAGAGCGGGATCAAGTACGACCAGGACCTGCGCTTCGGCGCGGGCGACCTGCGGTCCGCGTTCTGGCTGGTCGACCTGCTGGAGACGGCCGGTTACGACGGACCGCGGCACTTCGACTTCAAGCCGCCGCGCACCGAGGACCTGGACGGCGTCTGGACGTCGGCGGCCGGCTGCATGCGCAACTATCTGCTCCTCAAGGAGCGCGCCGCGGCCTTCCGGGCCGACCCGGCCGTCCAGGACGCGCTGCGCGCCGGGCGCCTGGACCAGCTGGGGCGGCCCACCGCCGAGGACGGCCTGGCCGGTCTGCTCGCCGACGGCACCGCCTACGAGACCTTCGACGTCGAGGCGGCGGCCGCCCGCGGGATGGCCTTCGAGCATCTGGACCAGCTGGCGCTGGAGCACCTGCTGGGGGCCGTCTGAGGGGTGCCGCAGGAAGGCGGGTGGCCGCTCAGCCGAACAGCTCGCGCAGAAAGGTGACTTCGGCCGCCCGCTGCTCGCCGCCGCCCCCCTCGTGGGCGTTGAACCGCCACACCTTCAACTCCTTCTCGCCCGCGTAGTGGTGGTACGCGGCGAAGCCGGTCGAGGGCGGGACCACCTCGTCGCGCAGCGCCGTGCCGAAGAGCGCGGGGGCGGAGGAGCGGGCCGCGAAATTGAGGCCGTCGAAGTGGTCCAGGGTGTGCAGCGCGGTGTCGATGTGGCCGCGCGCACCCGCGAAGTAGCGGGTGAGTTCGCCGTACGGCCCGTTGTCGGTGATCTCGACCGCGCGGCGGATGTGGGTCAGGAACGGGACATCTATCAACGCGCCCGCCAGGCCGGGGACCAGGCCCGTCACCGCCAGGGCGGCGGCACCGCCCTGGCTGCGGCCGGCGACCACGGTCCGGCCGGCGTCCACCGCCTCGTGTCCGCGTGCCACCTCCACGGCCCGTACCGCGTCGGTGAACAGCCGCCGGTAGTAGTAGTCATCGGGATCGAGCAGACCCTGGGTCATCTTGCCGGGGACGCCCGGATTGCCGGAGCCGACCGGATCGGGGGTGTCGCCGGGACGGTTGGGGCCGCTCTGACCACGGGTGTCCATGACGAGGGTGGCGTACCCCGCGGACGGCCACAGCAGCCAGTCGTGCACCATTCCGCGGCCGCCGCCGTAGCCGAGGTACTGCACGATGCACGGCAGCGGCCCGTCGGCCGCCCGCGGGAACAGGAACCAGCCGCGGATACGGTGCCCGCCGAAGCCGGAGAACGTCACGTCATAGGTGTGCAGCAGGGCCAGCCCCGTATCGAACTCGGTGAAACGCGCGTCGAGGTCGTGGGCACGGGCCGCGTCGAGGGTGCGCCGCCAGAACGCGTCGAAGCCGGCCGGCTCGGGTCGTGGCGGGCGGTAGGTGCGCAGCTCGTCCAGGGGCAGGTCGGTGAACACGAAAAACCTCCGAGCCGTAGGGTGGCTTGCTGCCTGTCGCCAACGGTGCCCATGGGCCGGACATTTCAGACCTGAAATGTTCCAGGTTGGTCACCGAGTCCCTGAAAACCGAGTAAAGAAGCGATCATTTCCACCATGAGTTTTCCTCCGCCTCCGCCGCCGAACCAGCCGAATCAGCCGCCTCAGGGCACCCCGGGCGGCTATGGCCCGCCGGCCGGTGGCTACGGCCCGAGCGGTCAGGGCCAGGGCGGTTTCGGCCCGGGTGGCTACGGCCCGCCCGCGGGAGGCAACCAGCCCCCCGGCGGCTTCGGACCGCCCGCAGGCGGCGGCTACGGCCCTCCCGGGCCGGGTGGGCCCGGGGGCCCCGGCGGTTGGCAGCAGCCGCCCGGCCCGCCCGGCGGTGGCGGCAACGGCAAGACCATCGCAATGATCATCGGCGGTGGTGTGGTCGTGCTGGCCGCCGTCATCACCTTCATCGTGATCAACAACAGCGACGGCGGCAGCAACAACAACCGTGCCCAGTCGCCCGGTTCGAGCACCAGCGCCACACCGTCCGCGACGCCCTCCTACGGCGCCACCCCCACCGGGGCACCCACCGACAGCGACTTCGAGAGCAGCACGCCGACGCCCGACGACGACAAGATCCCCTTCTATCTGATGAAGGCCGGAGACTGCTACGACCGCCCGGCAGGCGGCGGCGGCAACAACGACAAGGCCTCCTGCAACGGCCCGCACGACGCCGAGGTCGTCACCATCCACCGCCTCGCATCCGGGCTGACGACCGAAACCGAGATCCGGGCCAAGGCGTCCTCGCTGTGCCGCAACGAGCTGCAGAGCAAGGCGGCCCGGCAGCCCAGGGGGACCGCCGAGGGCACCTACGTCCAGTACCCCACCCTCCAGGGCTACAGGATCGGCATCAAAACCGTCAGCTGTAGCCTGGCGGGCAACAGCACCGCCACCAAGAAGCTGACCCGGCCGCTTTCCTGAGCCGGACGGTCACCGCCGTCGTCGGCACCCCGTCGTCCACGAGACACCGCCCACGAGACGGCCCTGAGCGTCGAACGCATCGGGGCCGTCCGTCCTGCCGAGGCCGTGGTCGTCGACGAGCGGGCGGTGCGCCGCCCGCCGCCGGCGACGCCCTCGACCGGTCAGCGGTCGACGCGCTTGCCCGCCGCGCCGGTGTCCGTGACCTCCCCGACCTCGGCGGCCGCCGGGTCCAGCACCCGCGCCAGGAAGGTCCGGGTCCGCTCGTGCTGCGGGGCGCCGACCACCTGCTCCGGCGTGCCCTCCTCGACGATCACCCCACCGTCCATGAACACCACCCGGTCGGCGACCTCCCGCGCAAAGCTCATCTCGTGGGTGACGACGAGCATCGTCATGCCTTCCTGCGCCAGCGCACGCATCACCGCCAGCACATCGCCGACCAGTTCGGGGTCCAGCGCCGAGGTCGGCTCGTCGAAGAGCATCAGCTCCGGTTCCATGGACAGCGCACGGGCGATGGCCACCCGCTGCTGCTGCCCGCCCGACAACTGCGCGGGATAGGCACCCGCCTTGTCGCTCAGCCCGACCCGTTCGAGATTGGCGCGGGCGATCCGCTCCGCCTCGCCGCGGTCGCGGCCCAGTACCCGCCGCTGGGCGATCGTCAGGTTCTCCAGCGCGGTCAGATGCGGAAAGAGGTTGAAGGCCTGGAAGACCATCCCGATCCGCCGCCGGACCCGGTCGATGTCCACATCCGGGTCGGTGACCTCGGTGCCGGCCACCACGACCCGCCCCGCGCTCGGCTCCTCCAGCAGGTTCACACAGCGCAACAGGGTCGACTTCCCGGACCCGGAGGGCCCGATGACACACACCACCTCGCCGCGCGCCACCGAGAAGTCGATCCCGCGCAGCACCTCCAGCTCACCGAACGCCTTGCGCAGGCCCTGTACGTCGATGGCCTTCGCATCCGCCGTCTCCGGTGCCGCCTGGTCGGTCGTCACGCCGCTCACCTGGCCTTCGCCGTACGGGCCTCCAGCCGACGGACCAGCTGGCCGAGCGGGAGGGTGATCACGAGATAGAGCAGCCCGGCGATCAGGATCGGGGTCAGGCTCTTGTGCTCATTGAGGGCGTCCCGGCCGAAGTTGGCCAGCTCGAACTGGGTGAGGGAGAGCCCCAGCAGATACACCAGCGAGGAGTCCTTGGTCAGCAGGATCAATTCATTGGTCAGTGGCGGCAGCACGATACGGAACGCCTGGGGAATGACGATCGAGACCATTGCCCGGCCGTGCGACATCCCCAGGGAACGCGCCGCCTCGGTCTGCCCCTTGGGGACCGCCTGAATACCGGCCCGGATGGTCTCCGCCATATAGGCCGCGCCCACGAGCCCGAGCGACAGCATCACCGTGATGTTCATATCGAGCGCAACCTCGAAGGCCAGCGGCACACCGAAGCCGAGCGCGATGAACACCAGCAGACAGGGAATCCCGCGGAAGAACTCGATATAGGTGACGGCGAGCCAGCGGTAGGGCGGCACGGAGGAGAGCCGCATCAGTGCGAGCACCAGGCCGAGCGCCAGACCGAAACCGAAGCCGAGCAGGGTGTAGAGGACGGTGTTGACCAGCGCCGTGGTGATGATCTCCGGGAAGAGCGCCTTGGCGACCTCCACGTCGAAGAACGCCATCCGCAGCTGGTGCCAGTCGGCGACCAGCGCAAAGGCCACAACGGCGGCGACCAGCACGCCGTACTGCACGCTGCGGACCGCCCGCGCGCGCTGTCTTTTGGACAGTGACATGACGGCCGGCCTCAGCTCTGCGGGGTGGTGCCGAACCACTTCTTGTAGATCCGGTCGTAACTCCCGTCGGATTTCGCCTTCTTGATGACCGCGTTGACCTTCTTGCGCAGCGCGTCGTTCCCGGTGCGTACGCCGATGCCGTAATGCTCACCGGTGTTGAATTCCGCGGTGACCTTGGTGTCCGGGTTCTGCTTCACATAGTCGAAGAGCACGCCGTTGTCATTGATGCCGGCAGCGACCTGCCCGGACTTCACGGCGGTCAGCAGCAGCCCCAGATCCTCGAACTCCACCAGCTCGACGCCCTTGCCGTGCTTCTTGGCGTAGATCCCGCCGGTGGTGGCCTTCTGGTATCCGAGCTTCTTGCCCTTGAGTTCCTCGACCTTCTTGAAGGGCTTGCCGGACTTCGTCAGCAGTGCCTGGGTGGCATTGAAATAGGGGTCGGAGAAATCCATGACCTTGTCCCGCGCGGACGTGATCGTCATGCCGGCGGCGGCAAGATCGCATTTGCGGATGGTGAAGTCCTGGCCGGTCTCGATGCCTTCGAAGGGGGTATTGACGATCTCCTGCTTGACGCCCAGGTCCTTGGCGACCAGGTCCACCAGATCCACATCGAACCCGACGACCTTGCCGTCCTTCTTCACCTGGAACGGCGCGTAGGGAAGATGGGTGCAGGTCTTCAAGGTCCCGGAGGAGACCAGCTCCAGACCACCGGAGCCCTTCTTCCCGTCGGACTTGGTGCTGCTGCACCCCGCCAGAACGACGATGGCCGCGGCAGCGGCTATGACAGGCAACGCGGAGCGAGCGGACACAGGCCCTCCAGGGGCAGGATGAACATCAACCAAGCCGTGCGTGCTGCGATGTGGCTGCATCCTGCCATCGGCCCGGGGCTCTGTCGCCGCTGCTTCGGTTGCGTCTGTGTAACGCCTTCGGCCCGCATCCGGGCCCGTGGCGACCGGCGGGCTCCGCTCCCGGGGCCACCGCCGCGTCCGTTGCGGCCCGCCGGGCTCCCGCTCTCGGGCAGCCCCGTCAGCGGCCGAGCCCGGCCGCCAGCTCGGCGATGGCGTCCGGGCCCACCCGGCAGCAGCCGCCGATGAGCCGGGCGCCGTCCGCGGCCCAGGCGGCGACCCGGTCCGCGCTGAACGCCGGGCTGCCGCACCAGGCCCGCGCCGCAGCGTCCCAACTCTCCCCGCTGTTGGGGTAGACCACCACCGGCTTGCCGGTGACCTGCGCCGCCAGCCGCACCGCCCGGTCCGCGTCGTCCGGCGCGCAGCAGTTGACCCCCACCGCGATCACCTCGTCCACGTCCGCCGCCACCGCGAACGCCTCCGCCAGCGGCTGCCCGGCCCGGGTGCGGTCGCCCGCGACGCTGTACGACAGATAGGCCGGCACACCGAGCCCGCGCACCGCCCGCAGCAGCGCACGGGCCTCCTCGGCGTCCGGCACCGTCTCCAGTGCCAGCACATCGGGGCGCGCCGTGGCCAGCACCTCCAGACGCGGCCGGTGGAACCGCTCCAGCTCGTCCACCGACAGGCCGTAGCGGCCGCGGTACTCGGAGCCGTCCGCCAGCATCGCCCCGTACGGACCCGCCGAAGCGGCCACATACAGCGGTCCGGCGACCCCGCCGGCCGACGCCCGCCCGGCCGCCTCGCGGGCGAGCTCCACACTCCGGCCGAGCAGCGCCGCGGCCTGCCCCTCGCCGGTACCGCGCCGCGCGAACCCCTCGAACGTCGCCTGATAGCTGGACGTGATCGCGACCTGGGCCCCGGCCTCGTAGTACGCCAGATGCGCCTGCACCACCGCCTCCGGCTCCTCGGCCAGCAGCCGGGCCGACCACAGCGCGTCGCTGAGGTCGTGCCCGGCGGCCTCCAGCTGGTTGGACAGCCCGCCGTCGAGGACGACCGGCCCCGCGGCGAGGGCGTCGGCGAGCGGCGGGGAGGTGCTGACCATGGTGCAAAGCCTCTCGGTGGTGCGGGAGGCGTGGGTGCGCACGCCTCACCCCGGATCGTATCGCCGCAGGTGACAAACCCCCTGGCCGGAGGGGTGTGCGCAGGCACGGTGCGACATACCGCACGGCGCGACGTACCGTGCGCCGGCGGAATGGCCCGGCGGTCGGCGCACGGTGCGGCGCGGGATTCAGTGCAGCGACGAGAACACGAACGAGAACCGCGCCGGTGCCACCTCCAACCGGTGCTGCGGCAGCACCCCAGGACCGCACGACTGGCTGCCGATGCCGTGCTGCGCATGGTCGAGATGCAGCCACAGGTCGTCGCCCGGCCGCAGATCCGTGGTGTGGCGGGCCGCGGTCAGCTCCTCGGCCGACCACCGGCGGGCGGTGAGGAAGAAGTCCGGATCGCCCTCGATCCGCAGGCCCGAGCCGTCCGTACGGGTCAGCTCCGCCCAGCGCACACCGGGCCGCGCACCGTTCTCCTGCGGCCGCACATACGGCGTCTGGAGCGCGTCCACCGGCATCGACCAGCGGCCGACCCGTGCGGCCGCCCGGGTGTCCGGATAGCCCTCGCCCGGCCCGCCGCCGAACCACGTCGCCAGGCCCAGGCTCCCGCACACCCGCATCCGCACTCCGAGCCGCGGCAGCGGAACCGGCCAGTCGCCCTCGGGATCGACGCTCAACTCCAGTCGCAGCACGTCCCGTTGTGCCGTCCAGCGGTAGACCGTGCGCAGCGCCAGAGGGGAACCGGCCGGGGCGACCCGGGACCGTACCACCACGGTGTCCGGGCCGGTCTCGACGGCATCGACGCGGTGCCGCATCCGGTGCAGGCCGATCCGCCGCCACTCGGTGGCCGGCCGCGGCCCCGGCTGCCAGGGAGCGGCCTCGTCGTTGTCGGTCGGCGCGCGCCAGACGTCCAGCCGGGGGCCGCCGATCCGGACGCCGTCCAGATAGGCCAGCACCCCCGTGCCGGCATCGAAGGTCCCCGGGCCGAGGACGATCACATTGCCCTCACCGCGGCGCGGTGCGGCGGTGGCCGCCGGGGGAGTGACGGCGGGGCGCGGTGCGGCCGGCAGCTGGCCCCAGGCGACCTCGTGCCCGGCCGGCGCCCATGCGCTGTCCTCGTCCAGCACGGCCCGGACCGTCCACAGCGCCTCCCCGTCGTCGCCCGGTTCGACCGGCGGCGTCGGCAGCCGCACCACGGCCGACTTGCCGGGCGCCAACGGCGGCACCTCCAGCCGGCCGTGCCCGCGCAGCTCGCCGTCCACCTCGTAGATCCAGCGGAAGACGAGATGGCCGAGGCCGGCGAAGTCGTACAGATTGGTGATCCGGACCTCGCCCGCCGTGCCGTCCTCGTCGGTCCCGGACTCGATCCGCACCGGTTCGACGACCTTCTTGAACTCCAGCAGGCCCGGGGAGGGCACCCGGTCGGGGAAGACCAGGCCGTCGCAGACGAAGTTCCCGTCGTGCAGTTCCTCGCCGAAGTCGCCGCCGTAGGCGTGGAAGACCTCGTCGGCGGGCGTCTGCTGCCGTAGCCCGTGGTCGATCCACTCCCAGACGAAACCGCCCTGGCAGCGCTCGTAGCGCTCGAACAGCCGCTGGTACTCGCTCAGCCCGCCCGGACCGTTGCCCATCGCATGCGCGTACTCGCAGAGGAGGAAGGGGAGTTGGCGCCGCCGGGCGTCCAGCGCCGGGTCGGACAGCGGGGCCTCGGCGCGTTGCCCGATGCGCGCCACCTCGGCGTGGTCGGCATACATCCGGGAGTAGACATCGGTGTCGGCACAGCTGGGGTCGCCCTCGTAGTGCAGCGGCCGGGACGGGTCGCGCTCGCGCATCCAGGCGGCCATTGCGGACAGCCCGCGCCCCGTGCCGCATTCGTTGCCCAGTGACCACAGCACGACGGAGGGATGGTTCTTGTCCCGCTCGACCATCCGCCGGGCCCGGTCGAGCAGCGCCGGCTCCCAGCGCGGGTCATCGACCGGATTGTCCCGCCAGCCCTGCGCGCCGAACCCGTGGGTCTCCAGATCGCACTCGTCGACGACCCACAGGCCCAACTCGTCACAGAGGTCGAGGAAGGCGGGGTGCGGCGGATAGTGGCTGGTGCGTACCGCGTTGATGTTGTGCTGCTTCATCAGCAGCAGATCGCGGCGCATCGTCCCGGGGTCGAGGGCGCGTCCGTAGCGCGGATGGAACTCATGGCGGTTGACGCCGCGCAGCAGGATCCGGCGGCCGTTGACCTTCAGCAGCCCGCCCTCGACGCGGACCGTACGGAACCCGATCCGCAGCGGGATCCGCTCACCGGAGGTCACCAGCTCCCCGTCGTAGAGATGCGGCTGCTCGGCCGTCCAGGGACGCACCGGAACGGTGGCGCTCTCGCCGGTCGCCAGATCGAGGCCGAGCGACGGGACGGTCACCCGGCCGGCCGGTGCGCACTCCACCCGCAGGGTGCCGTGGCCGGTGACGTGATCGAACCCGGCGTGGACGAAGTGGTCGGCGACCGACCCCTCGGGGCGGCGGTGGACCGCCACCTCCCGGAAGATACCGGGCAGCCACCACTGGTCCTGGTCCTCCAGATAGCTGCCCGACGACCACTGGTGGACACGTACCGCCAGCACATTGCCGCGCGGCCGCAGCAGCGCCCCCACCTCGAACTCGTGCGGCAGCCTGCTGCCCTTGAAGTGGCCCAGCTCCTGCCCGTTGAGCCAGACCCGGGCGCAGGACTCCACCCCGGCGAAGTGCAGCACCGCGGGCCCCTCACCCCACCCCCCGGGGAGATCGAAGACCTGCCGGTGGTCGCCCGTCGGGTTCTCGTCCGGCACCCGCGGCGGATCGACCGGGAAGGGGTAGGCGGTGTTGGTGTACGCGGGCGCCCCGCTCGGCTGCGCCGTGCCGTTGCCCTCGTAGGAGCCTTCGGAGGCAAAGCGTCCCTGGAGCGCCCAGTGACCGGGCACCCGCAGCTCCTGCCACTGCGCATCGTCGAAGTCGGGCCGGGCGAACGACTCGTCCACGGCGGTGGCGCTCGCCGAGAGCCGGAACCGCCAACGGCCGTGCAGGGGCAGCCGGGCGGCATCCGACCTCGGGTACCAGGCGCGCGGCGGCAGGACCCCGCTCCCCGGCGAGCGGTCCTCGTAGTAGGGGGGATTCCGGGGGCGGCCGGGGTGGTGCGGTGCGCTGTCCGACCCGTCGGCGGTCCGCGGGGGCTGTGCGTACGACGTGAGCTGCGGCGCGTGCTGCGAGGTGCCGGTCACTGGTCCTCCTGCTGCGGGCGAGGTGCCTGGCGGTGGGGGATCAGCTCAGCGAATCATGTGCGGCGGCACGGCGCAGCCGGATGGGGAGGATTGGGCCGAGGAGGGGGCCAGGGCGTCGCGGCGGGCCGCCCGGCTCATGGCTCAGCGGTCCACCCGGCCCCTGCTTCAGCGGCCCACCCCGGCGGCGAACGGGACCTGCACGGCGGCCGGGGAATCGTCGTTCCGCGCCGCCGGATGCCGCCACAGCCCGGCGTCCCGCAGCACCGGCAGCACCCCCTCCCCGAACCAGTACGCCTCCTCGACATGAGGGTGGCCGGAGAGGATGAACTCCTCGATGCCCAGCCGCTGGTACTCCACGATCCGCTCCGCCACCTCCGTGTGGCTGCCGACCAGCGCGGTGCCCGCACCGCCCCGCACGAGTCCGATGCCGGCCCACAGATTCGGCGCGATCTCCAGCCCGTCGGTGCGGCCGCCGTGCAGTGCCAGCATCCGGCGCTGCCCCTCGGACTCACTACGGGCCAGCCCCGCCTGCACCGCACGTATCGCCTCCGGGCCGAAGCCGTCCAGCAGCCGCTGCGCCTCCGCCCAGGCCGCCTCCGCGGTGTCCCGGGTGATCACATGCAGCCGGATGCCGAACCGCACCCGGCGCCCGGCGCGGCCGGCCAGCTCCCGGATCCAGGCGATCTTCCGCTCGACCTCGGCCGGCGGCTCGCCCCAGGTCAGATAGACATCGGCGGTGCGCGCGGCCACCTCTCCGGCGGCCGGGGAGGACCCGCCGAAGTACACCGGCGGCACCGGATCGGGCACCCGGGCCAGCCGGGCGCCCGCCACCCGCAGCTGCTCCCCGGTGAAATCGACCGTCTTCCCGTCCCACAACTCCTTGACAATCTCCAGGAATTCGCCGGTGCGGGCGTAACGGTCGTCCTTGTCCAGGAAGTCCCCGTAGGCGCGCTGTTCATGGCTCTCGCCACCGGTGACGACATTCAGCAGCAGCCGTCCGCCGGAGTGCCGTTGAAAGGTGGCGGCCATCTGGGCGGCCAGGGTCGGTGCGATGATCCCCGGCCGGAACGCCACCAGGAACTTCAGGCGTTCGGTCTCGCGGGCCAGCATGGCCGTGGTGAGCCAGGCGTCCTCGCACCACGCTCCGGTGGGGGTGAGTGCCCCCTCGAAGCCCAGGTCCTCGGCGGCGCGGGCGATCTGCGTCAGATAGCCGAGGGTGGCGGGCCGCTCCCCGCCGGCCGCCCCGGCGGGCAGACCATGACCGCCGCCGACGACATGCCGGCTGTCGCCGTAGGTGGGCAGGAACCAGTGGAAGGTGAGGGAGGACATAGGGGCTCCGAAGGAGAAGAGAGAAGAGAAGGAGAGGGAAGAGAACGGGTGGGGGCGGGTCGGGGCCGGTCGTCAGAGCGGACCGTGCCGGGGCGGCGCGTCAGAGCAGACCGTGCCGGGGCGTGGCGTGGCGTGGCGTCAGAGCGAACCGTGCCGGGGCGGGGCGGGGCGGGGCGGGGCGTCAGAGCAGACCGTGCCGGGGCGGCCGGGTGCCGTTGAGGACGTACCGGCCGATGTGCTGCACCTTCCAGCGGACCGGGTCGTGCAGGGTGTGGGTGCGCGCGTCCCGCCAGTGCCGGTGAAGATTCAGCCCGTCCAGGGCGGACCGGGTCCCGGCCACCTCGAACAGCGCGCTGCCGGTCTCCACCGCCGCCTCCGCGGCCACCACCTTCGCCGCGGCCACCGCGATCGACGCCTCGGCGGCGGAGTCGTCGGTCAGCGCGAGCGTCGCGGCGTCCACCGTCCGCGCCGCCGACACCAGCAGCGACTCGGCGGCCCGCACCCGTACCGCCAGTTCCCCGAACCGCTGGATCAGCAGGGGGTCCTCGGCGGCGCTGTCGAGACCGCTCTCGAACCACGGCCGGCTCTTGGTGCGGACGAAGGAGGCGGCCTCGGCCAGTGCGCCGCCGGCGATTCCGGTGTCGATCGCGGCATGCAACAACTGGGCGACCGCACCGTGCAGTTGGGGGCCGCGGAAGGTGAGGTGATGCGGGACGACCCGGTCGGCCGGCACCGTCACGTCCTCCAGGTGCACCGTCCCACTGGCCGTGGTCCGCTGCCCCATACCGTCCCAGTCGTCGACGATCCGCACCCCCGCCGCATCCCGCGGCACATACGCCACATAAAGCGCCTCGTCCCGGCCACGCGCCAGCACCGGGATCCAGTCGGCGAACACCGCACCGGTCGCATAGTGCTTCACCCCGCTCAGCACATACGAACCGTCCGCCGCGGACACCAGCCGGGTACGGATGTCCTGCACATGCCGGGTCCCCGCCTCCGACTGCGCATTGCCCAGCCGCCGCCCCGCCAGCACCTCACCGAAGAAGAAGGCCTGCTGCCCGGCGGTGCCCTGACGGCGCAGCACATTGAGGTACACGAAGTGGCTCTGCGGGATCTGGGACAAACTGGCGTCCCCGGTCGCCAGCAGCCGCACCACCTCGGCCAACGTCTCGGTCCGCACCTGTGCGCCCCCGTGGGACCGCGGCACGGTGATGGCCAGCAGTCCGCTCGCCGACAGCCGCGCCAGCTCGGTGTGTGGCAGTCGGCGAACGGCGTCCCGCTCCGCGGCACCGGCCCGGAACTCCGCGGCCAATTCGGCCGCGACCGCCAGGGCCTCGGCGTCATCGGAGATCACATGGGTGGTGGCGGGCCGCGCGGTAGCGGTCACGGTGCTGCCTCCAGGGGGAGCGTCGAAAGGGCGGGGCGGGGCGGAGCGGGGCGGAGGGGTGGCGGGGAGGCGGCGGTCAGCTCGCGACGGACAGCAACGGGCTGCGCCCGAGCGCCCCGGAGAACTGGTCCAGAACGTGGTCGAGCCCTTCCCGCGCCCCGGGGTCGACGGCCAGCGAGCCGTCCTCCCGTACGGCCAGATGCCGGTCGAGGACGAACCAGCCCTGGACGATGTGCGCGGCGCCCATGGATGACAGCACCGGCCGCAGCGCGTAGTCGATCGCCAGGACGTGGGCGGTGCTGCCGCCGGTCGCCAGCGGCAGCACGGTCTTGCCCGTCAGCGCGTACTGCGGCAGCAGGTCCAGCAGCGACTTGAGCAGACCGGAGTAGGCGGCCTTGTAGACGGGCGTGCCGATGACGACGCCGTCGGCACGGGCGAACAGTTCGGTGGCCTCGACAATCGCCGGATGGCCGAAATCGGCCCCCAGCAGGGCCTCGGCGGGCAGTTTGCGGGCGTCCAGCGGAATGACGTGGTGCCCCTCGTCGGCGAGCCGGGCGTCCAGCTGACGCAGCAGACGGGCGGTACGCGAGGTCGCGGAGGGACTTCCGGAGACGGACAGAACGGTGGCCATGAAGGGATCACCTCGAAGTGCAGAGGGCGAGAGGGGAGAGGGAAAGAGGGGAGAGGGGAGAGGGAAGCGATGAGCGCCGGGTCGGGTCGGGGCGGAGCGTAGGGAGCGGAGCCGGCGTCAGGAGTACCAAGTCGGCTCGGGGAGTGCGCCGTCGAGCACGAACCGGCCGACCTCACGGCGCTTGTAGGCCACCGGGTCGTGCAGGGTGTGCGTGCGGACGTTGCGCCAGAAGCGGTCCAGGCCCTCGGCGAAGGCGGTGGACCGGGCCCCGGTCACCTCGAAGATCCGCTGGGTGACCTCCAGGGCCACCTCCGTGGCGCGCGCCTTGACGGCGGCGACCCTGACCTCGAACTCGCCGCGGTCCCGCTCGGTCACCGCGTCCGGATCGTCGTGCAGCCGCTGCCCCTCCTCGGACACCCGGTCGGCCAGCGCCTCGGCGGCCCAGAGTTTGCCCGTCAGATCGCCGTAGATGTCGATGACGTACGGCTCGTCGGCGGCCCGTTCATGGCCGCCGTGCAGCCAGGAGCGGGCCTTGGTACGGGTGTAGACCGCTGCCGTCTCCAGGGCGCCCGCCGCGATACCGAGGTAGAAGTGGGCGAAGACCAGCTGGATGGTGGGTACGTTGAGGGTGTTGTAGACACTTGGCCGAAACGCCTTGTCGACGTACCCGGCGGCCGCGGACCACGGTGCCCGTACCCCGTCCAGGGTGACGCCGCCGCTCTCGGTGAGCCGCTGCCCGATGTTGTCCCAGTCGTCGTGGAACGTCAGCCCGGCGCTGTCGGACGGCACGATGGCGAAGACATGGTCGTCGGTGCCTTCCAGGACCCCTTCCAGCACGGTGACGTCGGAGACCTTGCTTCCGGTGGAGAACGACTTCCGGCCGGTGAAGACCAGGGTCTCGCCCTCGTCCCGTACCACCACGTCCTTGTCGCGCGGGTTGACCGCGCCGCCGAAGAACCATCGTTGCCGGGCGGCCTCGGCCTCCACGTGTTCCCACTGCTCGCGGGTGCCGACCAGCCGCGCGGCCCAGTTCCACAGATAGTGGTAGCCGAGCAGCTGGCCGATGGACCCGTCCGCCTTGGCGACCTCCCGGATCACCCGGTACGCGGTCGGCCAGTCCTGGCCGGCGCCCCCGTGCGCGGTGGGCCCGAGAAGGGTGACCAGACCGGAGTCCTTGAGCAGCTGGACCTCGGCATACGGGGTGGCGCCCGCGTGGTCACGGGCGATCGCGTCGGTGGCGAGGACGGCGGCGACCTCCGCGGCGCGCTCGATCCAGCCCTGCGGGCTTTCGGGTGCGGGCCGGGTGGCCCAGTCGGTCGGAGCGACGGTGCTCATATCAAGTCTCCTTGGATGGTGGCGTGATAGGGGGGTGCGCGCGGGCGTTCAGGCGCTCGGACGCTAGGGCGCTCGTGCTCGCGGGCTCGCGTGCTCCCGTGCTGGCGTGCTCCCGTGCTGGCGTGCTCAGGGCCGGGCGGCTGCCGGAACCGGGCCGGACCACGGCGCCGCGTCCGCTCCCCGGGACGGTGCCTGCGCGCCCTGCTCCTGTGCCTCCAGCTCGCGCACCAGCGGCAGCACCCGCTCGCCGAAGTACTCGACCTCCTCCAGGTAGTGGAGGAACCCGAGCAGGAACAGATCCACGCCCAGCCGCTTGTAGGCCACGATCCGCTCCGCGATCTGCTCCGGTGTGCCGATCAGGCCCGTACGGAAACCGTCGTTGTACTGGACCAGGTCCTCGAAAGAGGAGTCCTGCCACATGCCCGTGCCATCGGCCGTGGACTGTCCGGCCTGCTTGACCGCCGAGCCGAAGCCGTGCACCGCCTCGGTGTCCGCCTTGGCGATGATCTCCCGCAGCACGTCGCGGGCCTCGGCCTCGGTGTCCCGCGCGATCAGGAATCCGTTCAGCCCGAAGCGGGGGGCCGGCCGGCCCGCGGCGGCGGCCGACGCCCGGACGTCCGCGAGCTGCTCGGTGACGCCGTCGAAGTCCTTGCCGTTGCTGAAGTACCAGTCGGACACCCGGCCGGCCATCGCCCGCGCCGCGGTGGAGTTGCCGCCCTGGAAGATCTCCGGATGCGGGCGCTCGGCGGTGTTGAGCGGTTTCGGCTTGAGTGAGAAGTCCCGGATCCGGTAGAAGTCCCCGGCCAGTTCGGCATGGTCCTCGGTCCAGATGGTGCGCAGCGCCCGGATGAACTCCTCCGCTCGCCGGTAGCGCTCGTCATGCTCCAGCCAAGGTTCCCCGAGCGCGCTGAACTCGCCCTTGAACCATCCGCTGACCACGTTCACCGCGAACCGGCCGCCGGAGAGCTGATCGGCGGTGGCACCGAGCTTCGCCAGCACACCCGGGTGCCACAGCCCCGGATGCACGGCCGCGATCACCTTCAGCCGCTCGGTGGCCAGCAGCAGCGCGAGGCTGAAACTCGTGGACTCGTGCTGGAATTCGGCGCCGTAGCTGGCCATATAGCGGACCTGGCTCAGCGCATACTCAAAACCGTTGTTCTCGGCCAGCACCGCCAGCTTGCGGTTGTAGTCGTACCCCCAATCGGTGCGCTGCTCGATGGTGCTGGTCACCAGGCCGCCACTGACATTGGGCACCCAATAGGCGAAGCGTGCGGGGCCGGGGGCGGGCAGGTCGGACATCAGGATCTCCCGGTGGTGAGGAAAGCCGCGTGCAAGCCCGCGTGCAAGCCTGCGTGCAAGAACGCGTGCAAGAACGCATGCAAGAAGGCATGCAAGGGCCACGTGCAAGAAGGCGGGTTTCATAAGGCCGTGCAAGTAGTCGTGCATGAAGCGCATCGAAGTGAGCGCGCCCCTTTCGCACGGAATGGCGCGCGACACGTGATGAATGCAGAGGTGCTGAATGCAAGTGCTGAATGCAGGTGCTGAAAGGGGAGGATCGCCCGGTCGGCGAGGCGAGGCAGCGACCGCCGCGAATCTCATTCCGGAAAGGAAATCAACGACCGGTGCAGGTGCTCCCAGCCGTCAGTGCTCCCAGCCGTCAGCGCTGGCACCTGCCGGCGCTCCCAGGTCGTCAGCGCTCCCGGCCGACACCGCGACAGAGCGAACTGGAGATCCGTGCGAGATCGACGTGACGCCGTCGGGTGAGCTGCTTTTGTTGCTGCTTCATGAACGTGTCACCTCCTCGCAACAATTGCTCCGCGCCGGCCAATGGGCGACGGCTCCTGCGGCCCTTTCCGGTCAATGTGGCCGCCTCCCTGCCGAGTTTAGCGATCGAACTGCGAAGCGTCGATACGGCATAGGTGAAGTGGTGATAGGGTTCCCCTTGAACCGGAGGCGAGCTCCCCACCGAGAGGCCTCAAAGGCGAGTGAATCCACCGAGGTTCACCATCGGTACCGGACCACCGGGGTGCGTATTCCGTGCGGATCGAACAACTCGAATACATAGCGACTGTCACCCGCCTCGGCTCGCTGCGCAGAGCTGCCGAGGAACTCCATCTGTCCCAGCCCGCATTGAGCGAAACCGTCCGTAATCTGGAACGCGAACTCGGTGTGGACGTCCTCGACCGCAAGCGCTCCGGCGCGAAGATCAGCGAGGACGGCCGCGAGCTGCTGCCGCACATCATCGGAGTGCTCGACGCGGTCGACAAACTGCGCCGGGCCGCGGACGACCAGCACCACACCAGCCGGATGGTGCGCCTGGGAACGGTCAACGCCGCCACGGTTCCGCTGCTGGTCCCGGCCATCCGCGAGTTCCGGACCGGGCATCCGCTGACCCAGGTCGAGGTGATCGGGGCCCAGCAGGCCGACATCCACCGCGCGCTGCTGGAAGGCAGCCTCGACCTCGGCCTCGTCAACTACCTGCGCGGCGACGACCTCCCACCGGACGTCCACACCACCGAACTCCTGCGGGGCCGCCCGGTGGTGTGCCTCCGGCCGGACAGCCCGCTGGCCGGACTCGGCGAGGTCTCGGTGACCGAGCTGCTCGCCCAGCCGCTGATCGTGATGCGCTCCGGCTATGTCATGCACCGCTTCGTCCACCGGCTCCTCGAGGGACGTACGCCCTCCTTCTCGTACTCCACCGACGGCGCCGAAATGGGCAAGCTGATGGTCGCCGAGGGCCTGGGTGCCACGGTCCTGCCCGACTTCAGCATCATCGGCGACCCGCTGGAACGCAGCGGGACCATCACCTACCGCCCGCTGGCGGCCGACTCCACCGACGTCCTGATGGTGATCCAGCGCCGCCGCTCCGGCTCGGTCCCCAGGGCCGCCCGCGATCTGCACGACCTCTTCGTACGACGAGCGGCCGCACACCCGGCGGCAGCCGAAGGCGGAAGCTGACCCGTCTCACCCTGGCCCCTGTCCCTCACCCCTCCGCGGACAGGCCCGCCCACGCGCCCGCCGGATCGTCCGTGGCCGGTCCGGCGGGCACCCACCGCCCGTCCTCCCTGCGATACGGCCACCAGCGTCCGTCCCGCCCGTAGCGCAACTGGGCGGCGCCGCCGATCACCGTCCAGCGGTTGCGGGTGGCCCGCAGCCGCGGCCGGGCCTCGCCGTCCTCCCAGGCGGCCGCGAGCTTGCCGGTTGCCCGTGCCAGCGCCTCCGGCCCCGGTGTCCAGTCCTCCTCCAGGACCGCGAGCCCGGCTGGGCCACCCACCTCCCAGGCGCGTACGGCCGCCGCCAGGTCCCGTGTCTCCCGGCCCGAACCGGCCGCGAGCCGCGCCGATATGACCTCTCCGGGGCCGGCGGCCGCCAGCCGCACCGCATCCTGGGCGGGAGTCAGCACCGTCGGCGGCGGACTGTCCGGGTGCCGGGCGGAGAGCGCATCGGCCAGCAGCCGCTGGGCGCGCGCCGCCGTGTCCGCGATCAGGAGCTCCAGCGCGGCCACGTCCACCCCGGGCGCGGGCGGGGTGCCGCCACCGAGCACCGGCGGAGCACCCGGCACGGCGACCGGCGGCGGTGCCGCGGGCAGCGGCGGCAGAATGTCGCGCGCCGCATACGCCTCTGCCGCCGGCACCCCCGCACCGGACCGCTCCGCCGCCACGTCCTCGTCCGTCGGCCCCACTGCCCGCGCCGCGCCGCGCGTCTGCAACTCGTCGAGCAGTTCCCCCTCGCCCCGGCCGCGCAACAACAGCAGGACGAACGGGTCCTGGTCCAGGAGCCGTGCCAACTGGTAACACAGCGCGGCCGAATGCGCGCAGTGGTCCCACGCCCCGCAGCTGCACTCCGACTCCAGGTCGCCGATGCCGGGAAGCAGCTCGATCCCGGCGGCGGCCGCGTCCTCGACGAGCACCGGCGGCATGTCCCGGTCCAGCAGCGCCGCGATATGCCCGGCCCGGTCCGCGACCATGTCCAGGAATCGGTCCCAGTCCGCCGTGCTCAACTGCTGTAGTAGGACATCGGACCGGTGCCGCGTATGGTCGCGGTCCTGGACGACCGCCGTGATCCGGCCGGGGCGCACGGACACCGCGCCGACCGCACCGCCCCGCGCATGCCGCCGGCCCAGCCTCAACTGCTCACCGTCCAGCGCGGTGTCCTCCAGCGCCTTGAGCCACGCCTGCCCCCACCAACTCCGCGCAAAGGCGCGCCCACGCGCCACAGGCAGGGCACCGAACGTCCGCGCACAGTCCGCCGAGCCCTCCTCGTCCGGACACCTCGCACTCTCCTGCTCCGGATTCATCGGTTCTTCCCCTCCGAGCGTGTTCATCGCTCACTCCCTCGCAGTGCGACCAGATCCGCCAGCGCGGCGTCGGTGAGTTCGGTCAGTGCGGCCTCTCCGGACCCCAGCACCGCATCGGCCAACTGCTGCTTACGGGAGAGCATTTCGGCGATCCGGTCCTCGATCGTGCCCTCCGTGATGAACCGGTGGACCTGCACCGGCCGGGTCTGCCCGATGCGGTAGGCCCGGTCGGTGGCCTGTGCCTCGACCGCCGGATTCCACCAGCGGTCGAAGTGCACGACATGCGCCGCCCGGGTGAGGTTCAGACCGGTACCCGCCGCCTTCAACGACAGCAGGAACACCGGCGCCGCCCCGTCCTGGAAGCGCCGCACCATCTCCTCGCGCCGGGCCACCGGTGTCCCGCCGTGCAGGAACTGCGTGGGCACCCCGCGCGCCGCCAGATGCCCCTCCAGCAGCCGCGCCATCTGCACATACTGCGTGAACACCAGCACGCTCGCGCCCTCGGCCAGCAGAGTGTCCAGCAGCTCGTCGAGCAGCTCGACCTTCCCCGAACGCCCCGCGATCCGCACCGCTCCCGCCGCACGGCCCCCTTCCGCCCGGTCGTTCTCCTTGAGGTACTGCGCAGGGTGGTTGCAGATCTGCTTGAGCGAGGTGAGCAGCTTGACCACCAGCCCGCGGCGCGCGAACCCGTCGGTCCCGGCGATCTCGTCGAGTCCCTCGCGCACCACCGCCTCGTACAGTCCGGCCTGTTCCCTGGTCAGCGCCACCGCACGGTCGGTCTCCGTCTTGGGCGGCAGCTCCGGCGCGATCCCCGGATCGGACTTACGGCGGCGCAACAGGAACGGCCGCACCAGCCGGGCCAGTCGCTCGGCCGCCGTGCCCGCCTCGGGGGATGCCGCCGCGCCGCCCTCGATGGCCTGCGCATAGCGCGTACGGAACCGGCCCAGCGGCCCCAGCAGCCCCGGCGTCGTCCAGTCCAGGATCGCCCACAGCTCCGACAGGTTGTTCTCCACCGGGGTGCCGGTCAGCGCCACCCGGGCCTTGCCGGGGAGGGTCCGCAGCGCCCTGGCGGTCGCGGAGAAAGGATTCTTGATGTGCTGTGCCTCGTCGGCGACGACCAGCCCCCAGCCCACCTCCGCCAGCTTCGCGGCATCGACCCGCATCGTCCCGTAGGTCGTGAGCACGAACTCGCCCTCCGCCAGCTCCGTCAGGCTGCGCCGCCCGGCGTGGAAGCGGCGCACCGGCGTGCCCGGCGCGAACTTCTCGATCTCCCGCTGCCAGTTGCCCATGAGGGAGGTGGGGCAGACGACCAGCGTGGGGCCGGCTGATTCGGGACAGGTCTGCCGGTGCAGATGGAGGGAGATGAGAGTGATCGTCTTCCCCAGCCCCATGTCGTCGGCGAGACAGGCGCCCAGCCCCAGCGACGTCATCCGGTGCAGCCAGCCGAGCCCGCGCACCTGGTAGTCGCGCAGCGTGGCGGTGAGCGCCGCCGGCTGCCGGACGGGCACGGCGTCGCTGCCTTCGGGGTCGGCGAGCCGGTCGCGCAGCCGGGCGAGCGGGCCGGAGGCCTCCACTTCCACCCGGCTGCCGTCCGCGTCCTCGGCGGTGCCGGTCAGTGCGGCGCCGAGCGCATCGAGCGGCGTGATCTTACGGTCCTGACGGTCCCGGGCCGCCCGCAACGCCTCCGGGTCGATCAGCATCCACTGGTCGTGCAGCCGCACCAGCGGCCGTCCCGCCTCGGCGAGCCGGTCCAGCTCCCTCTTGTCCACCTCCTGGCCGCCCACCGCGAACCGCCAGCTGAAGGAGAGCAGGGCATCCGCGGACAACAGGGAAGGCAGCCCCGACTCCGGCCCGTCCCACCCGTCGGCGCCCCCGCCATCGGGCGGGCCCACCACGGCCCGACTGGTCAGCGAGCGTGCAAGCTCCCTGGGCCAGTGCACCTGCACCCCGGCGGCGGCCAGCGCCCGGCCGGCCGGACCGAGCAGCTCAGCGATTTCCTCATCGGCGAGGTCCAGCGACCCGGGCACCGCCGCGGACAGCAACGGGGTGAGCGCCGCCCAGGCAGCCGCTGCACGGCGCAACGTCAGCAGCGTGTCCATCCGCGCCCGCGACCCGAAGGCCTGCCCGGCGGGCGACGTCCCGGCCCACACATCGGCGGCATCCGCGATCAGCGTCGGATCGGTGAGGCTGTGCAACTGGAGCACGGCGCTGAAGCCGATGCGAGCATCCGAGGGCACCACCCCGACGTCACCGCCCCCCTGCCCACTGATTCCCTCCGCCCCCATGCCGTGCGCCTCGACCCGCAGCGAGATCCGCACGCCCGCGTCATGTCCCGCGGCGACCTCCGTGGCCCAGGCCCGCTGTTCGGGGATGTGCTGCGGGGCGGGCGGCAAGGCCGGCGCCCCGGTGACCAGCGCCGCGCCGGGGGAGCGCGGCAGCCCGTCCGCCACCGCGTCGAGAAAGGCCCGTACCTGCCCCTCGGGGTCCGGCAGCGCCAACGGGTCGGAATCCGGGAGCGGGACGGCGTGCGCGTAGGGGGGCATCGCGGCGGCGAGATCGCGCAGCCGCCCGACGTCCGCCGGGTCGAGCGGCCCCAGCCGCCAGGCGTCATATCCGGCGGGACTCACCCCGGGCAGCAGCCGGCCGCGAGCCGCGAGCTGTAGCGCCAGTACGGCCGCGGCGCCCCAGAAGGCGGCAGCCGGATGGGTACCCCGCGCGGCCCGCGCCCGGGTGAGCACCGGCACGGCCTCAGCGACCGTCAGAACCAGGGCCGGAACCTCGCACAGGGAAACCCCACCGTCCTCCTCCGGCAGCGCCACCTCCAGCCGCTCCATCGCCCCGGCCCCGCCCCACGCACCATCCGCGCCGAGCACCTCGCCCACGAGCTCGCCATCAGGCCGCCAGAACGCGACCCGCCCCGCTCGTGGCGGATCCGACGGCAGGAAAACCGCTGCACAGCGGGAGAGCGCGGACAGCTGAGCGGGCGTGACCACGGGGAGGGATGTCACTGCTTCCCGAACTCCTCAAGTTTGACTACTGGCGCCTGGAGCGCCCGAGAGTACAGGACGGCACGCGCTTACCTGGAACCTGCGGCGCGAAAACGGCGTTCAATGGAGTACACAGAGCGCGGCGCACGCCGCGGAAGGGGAGTGAAGGATGTCCACACAGGCGAAGGTCGCGGTCGGCGGCGTCGCGGTGGGAGTGATCCTGCTGTGGCTGCTGCCCTTCTGGGCGGCCCTCTTGGTCATGGTCGGGGTCCCGGCCGTCGCGTATCTGACGCTCGACTCCTCCCAACGACGCCGACTGCGCCGCGTCAGCCGCAAACAGATCGGCCGCTGACCGAGCAGACACCCGCCCCGCTCCGGGCGCCCCCGGCATCGCCTTGCTTGCGTGCCGTACGGCCACCACCCGTACGCGCCTACGGCTCTCCTGGCCCGCGCTCGATTCGGCGAGCCGGGGCTGTGGGCGGGCACTGGCCGGGCAGGCGGGGCCACCGCCCGAGCCACGTAACTCGGGTGACTCGGCCATCCCTGGCACGGGCGCGGCTGGCCCCATAGCCCGGCGTGCGGTCGGTGACGGACAGCGCCGCCGGGCCGCAGACGGGAACGTGTGCAGGTCGGAGGGGATGTACCGAGGACCGCCCGCAGGACCGGAGCAAACGCCGGGGTACTCAATCCCGCGTACCAGTGGGCCCGCGCCGAGGACGGGCTCCGGTGCGTCCCCTCCGACCCCCGCGGCAACCACGAGCCCCGCAGACGCCAGCCCCCACCGGCCGCACGCCCGCCACGAACCGCACAGCCAGGGCGTCAGCCCACCGCCCGCCGCGCACACCGCCCGCGAACCCCGCCAAGACCCCCACGAACGCCCGCCTCAGGCCTCAGGCTGACCCGCGAAGACCGACCCGCCCAAGAACCGACCCGCCCGAGACCGCCCGCCCAAGACGACCCGCCCAAGACCGACCCGCCTCAGACCGGCCGCGCCGCCAACTCATCGAGCGACGACAACAACCCGGGAAGCGCAGGCCCCCGCCCCACCGGATGCACCTCGCCCGGCTCGTCATCCAGCAGCACGAACGCAATGTCATCGGTACGAGCAACCATGCTCCAGCCGGGCCCGTCCACCCGCAGCGTCCGCGCCTCACCGGCCGCGAACGACGACCGTACCCGCCCCGGCGGCGGCGGCTCGTTCACATAACCGCGCGCCTCCTCCAGCACCCGCCGCACCCCCTTGTGCGCATGACCCCCCGGCTCGGCGAAGCTGTCGTCGTCATCCACCTGCTCGCGCCACGCCGCCCACTGCATGGCGATCTCGTCCGCGCCCAGCCGCCGTTGCGCCGGCCCCCACCCCTCGGCGTCCGGCGGCGCGAGCGGCGCCGGGTCGCCTTCCTGCGGTTCCGGATCGTGCGGCTGCGGCACCCCCGGCGCCGATACGGCGAGCGCGAGCGGCCAGCCGGGCATCGCCCCGATGATGCTGCCCTCGCCGGGGGAGAGGTCGTACTCCATCCCGCAGTCCCAGGCGGCGATCGCACACGCGACCAGCGACACATCCTCCGTCGCCACGGTCCAGCGCGCGCCCTCACTGTCCTGACCGAGGACCAGCCCGTAGCCCTCCGCATACGGTTCGAGGCCGAGGCCCGCACACACCTCGGGGTAGTCGTCGCCGAGCACGCTCGGGAACTGCGCGGGCGTCAGCAGCACCGCCGTCAGCACGAACAACTGGTCGTTGTCGGCGCTCTCGGTCGTGGGCACGCGGGCCTCCCCATCCAATCCGTTGCGGAGTACGTCGGCGCACCCTAATTGGCTTGGGAGGGGCTTGTCACCAGCCGTACGCTGCACAGATGTGTTTTTACAGCAGTCGCATGCACTTCGTGTGCCTGGCCTGCCGGGCCGCGTGGAAGAAGACGCCGGCCTCGCAGGGCCCGGTCCGCTGCCCGCAGTGCCGCGCCGAGCTGATCAACGCGGGCGCCGACCTGGCGGTCCCCAAGAGGCGCGACGAAGCCGGCTGGCGCGCCCTGGAGGCCGTACTGCGCGCGGGCCTGACCTTCCACGGCGGCTGCTGCGGTACGGGCCCCGGCTACCGTCCGCGCACCCCGCGCGAGGTCCAGGAGCGGCTGGCGCTCGCCGGCCGCACCGGCATGCCCGTCAAGAAGGCACTGGCCGTAGTGGATCCGACGCTCACGGACCGCTATGGCGCCGCCGCGCGCACTCCAGGGCGCGGCACCCGCACCGCACGGCGCGCGACCGGCGTGCCCCCGCGCTCACCGAAGACCGCCTGACGCTACGGAATCCGGCCATCACCCGGCCCGATCTGACGCCCGCCACCCCCTCCAACTCCCCTCCGCCCCCCTAAAATCGGCACGTCGGCGAACGAAGGGACAGATGCCAGGTGCGGCGCTACGACTGGTTGAGGGAGATCCGGCGGCTCGACCCGGAGCGCGACTTCCTGCGGATCTACCGCATCATCGCGACCCATGAATTCCCCTGGGACATCACCAGAGCCCTGGAGCTGGCGCTCTACCGCACCTACGCGGTGCCGAGCATCGGCCGGCTGCTCGCCGAGACCGCCGAGCTGACGGACCGTACGCAAAAGCGCTACGACGACACCGCTCTCCTCCTGGATGCCGTCGTCGAGCACGGCTTCGACGGCGAGGACGGCCGGACGGCGATCCGCCGGATCAACCAGATGCACCGCAGCTATGACATCAGCAACGAGGACATGCGCTATGTCCTGTGCACGTTCGTCGTGGTGCCCAAGCGCTGGCTGGACGCATACGGCTGGCGGCGGCTGACCGCGCATGAACAGCAGGCCGTCGCCGTCTATTACCGCACCCTCGGCCGTCATATGGGCATCACCGAACTCCCGCAGACCTACGAGGACTTCGAGCGGTGTCTCGATGCCTACGAGGAGGCGCACTTCGCCTGGGACGAGGGTGCGCGCAGGGTGTCGGACGCCACGCTGGACCTGATGGCAGGGTGGTACGGCCCGCTCGCTCCGGTGGTGCGCGGAGCGAGCATGGCCCTCCTGGACGACTCGCTGCTGGCGGCGTTCCGGTACGAGCGGCCCCGGCCGACGGTCCAGAAGACGGTACGCACCGCCCTGAAGCTGCGTGCCAAGGCCGTGCGGCTGCTGCCGCCCCGTCGCACTCCCCACTACGCCCGTCAGAACCCCGAGATCAAGGGCTATCCGAACGGCTTCAAGGTGGCCGAGCTCGGTACCTTCCCCACCGCCCGCCGCACGGGCAGCTGTCCGGTGCCCCACGTGGAGGGCCCGGCGGAGTCCTGAACCCCGTACGCCGTCGGTCGAGTTGGGCCGCCGGCCAGATGGGGCCGCCGGCCCGGTTACGCCCGGCGGACCGCCAGGGCCAGATAGCGGGAGTCTTCGTCCTCGTACCGGATCAGGTCCCAGCCGCAGTCGTCCAGGAGGGGCCGCAGGTTCGGCTCCGCCCGCAGGTCGTCGGGGGTGACCGGGCGGCCCTTGCGGGCGGCGAGGGCGGCCCGCCCGATGGGATGGAAGAGAGCCAGCCGGCCACCGGGGCGTACGGCCCTGGCGAGTTCGGCGAGGCCGCCCGCCGAGTCCGGCAGGTGGGAGAGGAGCCCGGCGGCGAAGACCGCGTCCAGTGCGGCGTCGGGCAGCGGCAGCCGGGTCACGTCCGCGAGCAGCAGCGCCGCGTCACGGTCGCGCCCGGCCCGCACGGCGGCCTGGAGCATCTCGGGCGTGAGATCCGCGCCAAGCACCGCCCCACGCGGTCCCACGGCCGCCCGCAGCGCGGGCAGCGCGCGCCCCGTACCGCAGCCGGCGTCCAGGACCCGGTCGCCCTCCTGGAGGCCCAGTTCGGCGACGCCCGCGGCATAGGCGGGACCGTCGTCGGGGAACTTCGTGTCCCAGTCGGCGGCGCGTGACGCGAAGAACGCACGGACCTCGTGCGGCCGGTCGGCGTGGTGGTCGGTCATCGGGTTCCTCCGGGGGTGGGACGGTCGGCGAGGGAGGCCGTGCAGGCGTACAGGGCCGCCGCGACGGCCAGGGCCACCACGACGCCGAGGTTCATGGCGCCCAGCGTCCCCCGGGCGGCGCCGTCGGTGAGCAGAAAGCCCACGGCTCGGGCGATATGGGGGTCGCCGGAGGTGATCAGGCCGAGTCCGACCGCGGTCGCGACGGCGAGCGAGAGCACTGCCGGCCAGCCCAGGGTCCGTACGGACGTCAGCTCGAAGCCGGTGTGGCGGCGGCGCCACTGCTCCACGAGGAAGACGGCCGTCCAGGCGGCCATCGCCACCCCGATGACGGACAGGAACGCCTGGAAGGTGGCGAAGAAACTGGGGGAGACGAACAGCACGTACCAGCCGCCGAAAGCCATCAGCGCACCGTCCACCAGGACGGCGAGGTGTCGGCGGACGGGGATGCCCAGGGCCAGCATCGACATGCCCGAGCTGTAGATGTCCATGATCGCCCCGGAGGCGAAGCCCCCGATGGCGGCGAGCAGATACGGCACCAGGAACCAGGTCGGCAACTCGGCCGCGAGGGCGCCTACGGGGTCGGCGGCCGCGGCCTCGGCGAGCTTCGGATCACCGGCGTTCAGCAGCACGCCGAAGGCCAGCAGCGCCAGCGGGGGCAGCACCCCGCCCAGCGTCGTCCACCAGGTGACCGCCCGCCCGCTGCTCGTACGCGGCAGATAACGGCTGTAGTCGGCACCGCAGTTGACCCAGCCCAGGCCCAGGAGCGTCATCGCGAACACGACGCCGCCGAGGCAGGTGCCGAGGCTGGCGGACGGGCCGTCCCCGAGGGCGGACGGATCGATGCGGTCGGCCATCAGCACCATGTACACCACGGTCAGGGCGGTGATCGAGGCGGTCAGATACTTCTGCACCTTCATGATCAGTGCGTGCCCGAAGATCCCGACGACCACGACCGAGACGGCGGTCACCACGAAGCACAGCACCTGCGCCGCCGTGGTCGGTGTCCCCCCGTCGGCACGGGCGAACGTACCGGGCGCGACCCGGGCCAGGATCGCGGAACCGCCGAGCGAGGAGAGCGCGACCAGTACGGTCTCCCAGCCCACGTTGGAGACATAACTGAACACGGTGGGCAGCTTGTTGCCCTGTGTCCCGAAGGAGGCCCGGCCGATGGCCATGGTGGGTGCGCCCGTGCGCGCCCCGGCGACCGAGATCAGACCGACCAGGAGGAAGGACAGCACATAGCCGAGGGCCCCGGTGACGATCGTCTGCCAGGGGCTGAGCCCGAGGCCCATGAGGTAGACGCCGTAGGCGATGGACAGCAAGGACAGCCCGGAGGCGGCCCACGGCCAGAACAGCGACCGGGGGGTGCCGTGCCGTTCGGCATCCGGCACCGGATTGATGCCGTTGCGCTCGACCGCCCCCGTCGACGGGTTCGCCGCCGTCGCCGGTGGGCCTACCCGCTTCTGTGACTGCTGCTGCGTCATGCGCTCATGATCCCGCACGGGCCCGGCCGGCCCGCCGGGCGAACGTTTTCTGCCCGATATGGCCGGGGCCCCGGGGCCCGCGGCGGTGCGCCGTGGAGGTCCAACTACCACGAATCCGGCGGTGGGTGGGCTTCTTGATCCGAAGACGTGGCGGCTTTGGCGAATCCGGGGAAATCCCCCTCTACGGGGGGTACGGTCCTCGCCATGGATTTCGGACGGCCCTCCGCCGCCGAAGGCTCCCCCCGCCGAGCCATCGATCCGCATACCCGTGACGCGCAGGACCCTGCATCCTGGAGGAGACGGCCGATGAACGCCGCACAAGGGGCCCCGGAGGACGCAGCCCCGGGCCCCGACGCCGAGTTGACCCTGAAAATTTTAGTCGCGGGCGGCTTCGGCGTGGGCAAGACGACCCTGGTGGGCTCGGTCAGCGAGATCCACCCGCTGCGCACGGAGGAGCGGCTCAGCGAGGTGGGCGAGACCGTGGACGACACCGGGGGAGTGGACGACAAGGGCACCACCACGGTGGCGATGGACTTCGGCCGCATCACCATCAGGCAGGGCCTGTCCCTCTACCTCTTCGGCACCCCTGGACAGGACCGCTTCTGGTTCCTGTGGGACGACCTGTCGGAGGGCGCGCTGGGTGCCGTGGTACTGGCCGATACCCGGCGGTTGCAGGACTGCTTTCCGGCCGTCGACTACTTCGAGCGCCGCGCGATCCCGTTCCTGGTGGCCGTCAACTGCTTTGCGGAGGCACGGTCCTACGGGGCCGACGAGGTGGCCCGCGCACTGGACCTGGACCGTGGCACACCGGTCGTGCTCTGTGACGCAAGGGACCGCGACTCCGGCAAGGAGGTGCTGGTCCGGCTCGTCGAGCACGCGGGACGGCGGCACTCCGCCCGGGTGCTCGATTCGGTGGGCTGACCGGCGGACGGCCGACGTGGCGCGGAGGTCCGGACGGCCCGCGCCACGCACGCCGCGGCCCGCGCCACGCATGCCTCAGTCGGCGACAGCCGCGAGGGCGATGGCCTTGTCGATCTTGACCCGGACCACCAGCTCGCCCGGCACGCCGTTGCGGGCGCCGTACTCCTCCGCCCGGTCCTCGCCCATGTAGCGGGCCGCGATCCGGGCCGCCCAGTGACGTACGTCTGCCAGGTCGTCACTCATCTCCGCCGTCCCCTGTACGACCACGAAAGCAAACGGCGGCCGTTCGTCGTCGACGCACAGGGCCACCCTGCCGTCGCGGGCGAGATTGCGGCCCTTGACCGTGTCCTCGCCGGTGTTGAACACCAGCTCATCACCGTCCATGAGGAACCACACCGGGGCGAGGTGCGGGCTGCCGTCGGCGCGTACGGTCGCCAGCTTCCCGGTACGGGTGCCCTCGGAAAGGAACCTCTGCCACTCATCCTTCGTCATCTTGTGTGCCATGCCGACATCCTCATCCATGCGGCACACCCGAGCGCCGCGTGGCACGCCGTCCGTCCGTGGGGCCGCTTGCCGAGACGGCGGAGGTGGGACAGGCTGGCACGGCAGGTCGCGGACGGGCCGCGGGTGCCGTCCGGCCAGGAGTGCGGACGGGGATACGGGGAGGAAGCAGCAATGGCATTGAGCAGCGGACTCGACTGGCTGCTGGACGACCTGACCAAACGGGTGGAGAAGGTACGGCACGCGTTGGTGCTCTCCAACGACGGTCTGGTGACCGGGGCGAGCGAGGGACTGGAGCGGGGTGACGCCGAGCATCTCGCGGCGGTCGCCTCGGGAATGCACAGCCTCGCGAAAGGGTCGGCGCTCCACTTCGGAATCGGCCGGGTGCGCCAGACCATGGTCGAGTTCGACGACGGGGTGTTGTTCGTGACGGCGGCGGGGGACGGCAGCTGTCTGTGCGTGCTGGCGCGCGCCGACGCCGACATGGGCCAGGTCGCCTACGAAATGACGCTGCTGGTCAATCGCGTCGGGGAGCATCTGGGCGTGGCGGCCCGCCAGCCGGAAAGTTATCCACAGGTCTGAAGCGGGGCTTGACTCCCTGTCACCGCCTGCGGCTATCGTCGTCACTGTCAGTGATCGACCGAGTTGCGGGGGAAGCGACATGACAGTGATGTGCGAGGGGCGGCAGACGCTCACCATGGGGCGCGCGGCCCGCGAACTGGAGCTGCGGACCGGCGAGTTCGAGCTCGCCACCCAGCTCGGAGAAGTGCGGACGGTCCCGCCCGCGGCCGACGACCGGCCGGCCGGCACCGGATCACTCGGCAGGCGCCGGGTCCCGCTGGAGGAGATCACCCGGCTACAGGCCGAGCCGGGCTTCCCGGACGCGCTCCGCGAACGGATCCGCGCGGTCAGCACGACCGAGGCCGCCGCGCTCATGGGCATCGGCCCCGGCCGGGCCGGGCGTCTGACCCGGGCCGGCTGCTTCAGCCCCGTCCGTTTCTATGTGAACCGCTTCGGCGCGGTGGTCTGGCTCTATCTCGCGGCCGAGGTCGCCGACTTCGCCGACCGCGAACCCGACCTGATGCGGGGCAACACCCCGGCGGCGATGCGGGTGATGCTCGACAGCGGACAGGACTGGCGGGCACGCCAGTGGCGCAGCCGACGGGTCGCCCAGCTCATGGGACAGACCGACGACCCCTGGGAAGCGGCCGCGGTGCTCGCCGCCGTGCTGCCGCCGGAGGAGCTGGCCTCGGTGGCCGAGGAGCCACTGGAGCGGTCCCTGCTGCGCCGGCTCAGGCCCACCCTGGCGTCCGTGATCACGGTGACCCCGGCCGCCCGGGAGTCCTACGAGCGCGTGCTGACGGCGGATGAGTTCGACGAAGTGCTGTGGTACCGCGTCCATCTCTCCCGGTGCCTGGAAAGGGCCCGCCGACAAGACCCGGGACGGCTGCGGACCCCGGCCGCCGTTCCCTCCACCGCCCGCCCGGGTCAGTCCCCGAGCTTCCTGAACAGCCCTTCCTGGACGACCGAGACCAGCAGCCTGCCCTCCCGGTCGTAGATCCGCCCGCGGGCCAGGCCGCGGCCTCCGGTGGCGATCGGCGACTCCTGGTCGTAGAGGAACCACTCGTCGGCGCGGAACGGACGGTGGAACCACATCGCGTGGTCGAGCGAGGCCATGTCGAACCCGCGCGGACCCCAGAGCGGCTCGACAGGGATGCGGACGGCGTCCAGCAGCGTCATATCGCTGGCGTAGGTCAGCGCGCAGGTGTGCACGAGCGGATCGTCGCCCAGCGGCCCGACCGCGCGCATCCACACCGCGCTGCGGGGCTCCGCATCCTCGATCTCCTCCGGGGTCCAGCGCAGCCGGTCGGCATACCGGATCTCGAAGGGCATCCGGCGTTCCATCCGCTCCAGCGATACGGGCAGATCGTGCAGGCGCTCGCGGACCTCTTCCGCGACCGTCGGCAGCTCCTCCGGGTCGGGCACCACCCGACGCAACGGCAATTGATGATCGAAGCCGGACTCCGGCTTGTGGAAGGAGGCGGTCAGATTGAAGATCGTGCGTCCCTGCTGGACGGCGACGACCCGGCGGGTGGTGAAGGACCGCCCGTCGCGGACCCGCTCGACCAGGTACACGATCGGCACCCCGGGCCGGCCCGGCCGCAGAAAGTACGCATGGAGCGAGTGGACCGGGCGGTCACCTTCCGTGGTCCGCCCGGCCGCCACCAGCGCCTGGCCCGCGACCTGCCCGCCGAAGACCCGCTGCAACGATTCCTGCGGGCTGCGGCCCCGGAAGATGTTCACCTCGATCTGCTCGAGATCGAGCAGATCGACCAGCTTATCGGCGGGATTGCTCATGACCGGTGGCCCTCCGTCAGATCCTTCGGCGGCCTCGGTCGAAGCCGTCGCCTCACAACTGACCCACATCCGTGACCCGTACCACCGCGCGGCCTTCTTCGTCGGAGGCGGCCAGATCCACCTCCGCGGAGATGCCCCAGTCGTGATCACCGTTCGGGTCGGCGAAAGTCTGCCGCACCTTCCACAGCCCGTGCTCGGCATCCTCCTGAATCTGCAGCAGCTTCGGGCCGCGCGCGTCCGGACCGGTGCCCAGGTCGTCGTATTCGTCCCAGTAGGCGTCCATCGCCTCGCCCCAGGCGTCCTCGTCCCAGCCGGATTCGGCATCCATCGCGCCGAGCTCCTCGACCTTGTCCAGCGCCGCCAGCTCCACCCGCCGGAACATCGCATTGCGCACCAGCACCCGGAAGGCCCGCGCGTTGGACGTGACCGGCCGGACCTGGTCCGCCCGCTCCGCGGCCTGCTCCGCCGTCTCCACCTCCGGATTGGCGAGCTGTTCCCACTCGTCCAGCAAACTGGAGTCGACCTGCCGCACCATCTCGCCCAGCCAGGCGATGATGTCCTGGAAGTCCTCGGACTTCAGATCGTCCGGCACGGTGTGGTCCAGCGCCTTGAACGCACTCGCCAGGTAGCGCAGCACGATCCCCTCGGTGCGCGCCAGCTCGTAGAAGGACGTGAACTCCGTGAAGGTCATGGCGCGTTCGTACATATCGCGGATGACCGACTTCGGCGACAACGGGTGGTCGCCGACCCACGGATGGCTCTTGCGGTACAGACCGTAGGCGTGGAAGAGCAACTCCTCCAGCGGCTTGGGGTACTCGACGTCCATGAGCCGTTCCATGCGGTCTTCGTACTCGACGCCGTCGGCCTTCATCTGGGCGACCGCCTCGCCCCGGGCCTTGTTCTGCTGCGCGGCCAGGATCTGGCGCGGATCGTCCAGCGTGGACTCCACGACCGAGACCATGTCCAGGGCGTAGGAGGGCGACTCGGGGTCGAGCAGATCGAACGCGGCGAGGGCGAACGTCGACAGCGGCTGGTTCAGCGCGAAGTCCTGCTGAAGATCCACGGTCAGCCGGACGATCCGGCCCTCCGCGTCCGGCTCCGGCAGCCGCTCGACGATCCCGCCGTCCAGCAGCGACCGATAGATCGCGATGGCCCGCCGGATGTGCCTGAGCTGATTCTTGCGCGGCTCATGGTTGTCCTCGAGAAGCTTGCGCATCGCCTCGAAGGCATTGCCCGGCCGGGCGATCACGGACAGCAGCATCGCGTGCGTCACCCGGAAACGGGAGTTCAGCGGCTCCGGATCGGAAGCGATCAGCTTCTCGAAGGTGTTCTCACCCCAGTTGACGAAGCCTTCCGGCGCCTTCTTGCGCACGACCTTCCGGCGCTTCTTGGGGTCATCGCCCGCCTTGGCCAGCGCCTTCTCGTTCTCCACGACATGCTCGGGGGCCTGCGCGACCACAAAGCCCGCGGTGTCGAAGCCGGCCCGGCCGGCCCGCCCGGCGATCTGGTGGAACTCCCGCGCCCGCAGCGTCCGCACCCGCGACCCGTCGTACTTGGTCAGTGCGGTGAACAGCACCGTACGGATGGGGACGTTGACGCCCACGCCGAGGGTGTCCGTACCGCAGATGACCTTCAGCAACCCCGCCTGCGCCAGTTTCTCGACGAGCCTGCGGTACTTCGGCAGCATGCCGGCGTGGTGCACACCGATGCCATGGCGGACGTACCGCGACAGGTTCTGGCCGAACTTGGTGGTGAACCGGAAGTTCCCGATGAGCTCGGCGATCTGGTCCTTCTCCGCACGTGTACACATATTGATGCTCATCAGGGCCTGCGCCCGCTCCACGGCGGCGGCCTGAGTGAAGTGCACGATGTACACGGGGGACTGGCGGGTCTCCAGCAGCTCGGTGAGCGTCTCCGTCATGGCCGTCGTGCGGTACTCGTACGACAGCGGCACCGGACGCGTCGCCGAGCGCACCACCGACGTCGGCTTCCCCGTGCGCCGGGTCAGGTCCTCCTCGAAGCGCGACATGTCGCCGAGCGTCGCCGACATCAGAATGAACTGCGCCTGCGGCAGTTCCAGCAGCGGAATCTGCCAGGCCCAGCCACGGTCCGGCTCGGCATAGAAATGGAACTCGTCCATCACGACCTGGCCGATGTCGGCGTCCTTGCCGTCCCGCAGCGCTATCGAGGCGAGGACCTCGGCGGTGCAGCAGATGACCGGTGCGTCGGCGTTGACCGAGGCGTCACCGGTGAGCATGCCGACGTTCTCGGTGCCGAACAGCTTGCACAGGTCGAAGAACTTCTCCGAGACCAGCGCCTTGATGGGCGCGGTGTAGAAGGTGACCTGGTCATTGGCGAGGGCGGTGAAGTGCGCACCGGCCGCCACCAGGCTCTTACCGGAGCCGGTGGGGGTGGAGAGGATGACGTTCGCCCCAGAGACCACCTCGATCAGCGCCTCCTCCTGGGCAGGGTAGAGCGAGATGCCCTGCTGCTCGGCCCAGCCCGAAAAGGCTTCGAAGAGGGCATCGGGGTCGGCGTCGTTCGGGAGATGATCGATGAGGGTCACGCCCCCATACTGCCTGTCTTCGGCCCGGATCAGGGAACCGGCGACCCGGACGGAGATCAGCTGAAGATCGACAACGCCGAAACCCGCCCGCCCGGCAGGCCCCCGGGCCCCGCCGCCCCACCCGCTGCGTCGGCCCAAGACGCCGGCCCGGCAGCCTTGACCTGCGGAATCATGTTGCGCGGTAGCGCAGGCCGGAGGAGCGCATGGTGCAGCGCCATCACCCTCCGTACAAACTGCTGGGCGCGCTGTCGTTCCCGACGATCACCCTCTGCGTCGCGTCGCCGCCGTTACGTGTCAGAGATCACCCACCGTACGCACCGTGCGCGACAAGCAAGGCAAGCAAGGCGCGGAGCACCCCCCTCGTCCGGTTCGAGAGACCCGATCGAGAGACCCGATCGAGAGACCCGGCTCAACGCCCGACCAAGAGGTCCGAGGTCCGCTCACGAAACGGGATCAAGAAACGGGCTCAAGAAACGGCTACGGCATCAGAGCACCCGGTCGGGGAACCGAGTGAAGGCACGCGATCAAGAAGAACAGAGTCGAGGCACGACTCGGGATCGTTCCGCCGGTGGCCGGTGGCCGGTGGCCGGTGGCCGGTGGCCGGTGGCCGGTGGCCGGTGGCCGGTGACCTCGGGTGGCGAGTCTGGTCAGGCAGTCCGTGCGGCGGGAGGGGGAGTAATGGGGATGCCCATACCAAGGGCGTTGTCCCCAGGCGGAGTTGATGCAGCAGGGAGGGCGCGCTCCCTGGGCACTTTCCGGGACAAAAGCCAGGAAGTCGCCTGTAGTGAGCAGTTGGCTTCGGCCGCCCGGCGCTGCTCCGGTGGACGGTCCTGCTGATGTTCCGCCGACGCCCGCACGCGGGGGGTTGGCTCACCCCCTCCTCGTAGGGAGATCATCTGACGCTACGCTGAGTCGCCGACCGGGCGTCAGAGGCGCGGCTCAGCAGTGCGCGAGGCAGGCCGTGCGCGCAGGAGAACAAGCGGCGCAAGAGAACAAGGGGTGGGAACAACCATGATGGGACCGGCGCACTCGCTGTCCGGGGCCGCGGCCTGGCTGGGGGTGGGCGCGGCAGCCGCTGCCGCCGGTCATCCGATGCCCTGGCCGGTGCTCGTCTGCGGGGCTCTGATCTGTGCCGGTGCGGCGCTCGCCCCGGACCTCGACCACAAGTCCGCGACCATCTCGCGGGCCTTCGGACCGCTCTCGCGGCTGCTGTGCGAAGTGGTCGACGCGATCTCGCACGCGGTCTACAAGGCGACCAAGATGCGCGGTGACTCGACCCGCAACGGAGGTCACCGCACGCTCACTCACACCTGGGTATGGGCGGTGCTGGTCGGCGGCGGGATGTCGCTGCTGGCGATGCAGGGTGGTCGCTGGGCGGTACTCGGCATCCTCTTCGTCCACATGGTGCTCGCCATCGAAGGGCTCCTGTGGCGGGCGGCACGGGTCTCCAGCGATGTACTGGTGTGGCTGCTGGGCGCGGCCTCGGCCTGGATCCTGGCCGGCATTCTCGACCAGCCGGGCAACGGGGCGAGCTGGCTGTTCGCCGAGCCGGGGCAGCAGTACCTCTGGCTGGGTCTGCCGGTCGTCCTGGGCGCGCTGGTCCATGACATCGGCGATGCCCTGACCGTCTCCGGCTGCCCCATACTGTGGCCCATCCCGATAGGCCGTAAGCGCTGGTATCCGCTCGGCCCGCCCAAGGGCATGCGCTTCAAGGCGGGCAGCTGGGTGGAGCTGAAGGTGCTGATGCCGGTCTTCATGGTGCTGGGTGGCCTCGGCGGTCTGGGCGCGCTCAATTACATCTGACGCGTACATCTGAGGCGTACACCTGAGGCATACATCTGACGCCTACATCTGAAGCGCGCGGCGGCACAGGGGACTGCACCGGTGGTGTCGGTGGGGCTCCCGGGGCCGGAGCCCTGTGTCGGGCCTTGGAACCAACGCCTGCATCCTTGGCCCCGAGCGCTGTGCGGGGCCCCGCAACCGGTATCGGGTCCCGCAACCGTGTCGGGTCCCGCAACCGGTGTCGGGTCCGCAGATCGGTGACCAGCCGGAGCCCGTTGGCCCGTAGCGCTGGCGGTGGCAGGCCCAACGGTGTCGGATGCCCCAGCCGCGCCCCCGCCCGCGGCTGGGCTTCCCCGCTGCGGCACGCCCACGGCCGGTCGCCCGCCCTGGGCGCGACCCCCAGTTGCGGTTCGCTCCAGCCGCCGGTCCCGCCGGTCCCGCCGCCCGGCCGCCGGATCTGTCGTCCAGCCGCTGCCTCGCCCCCTCGCCGCCCAGCTGCCGACCCCGCCGCCCAGTCGCCGACCCCGCCGCCCAGCCGTCGGCTGAGCCCGAGCGGGCACGCTCCGGCGGTCGCCATTTGCGGTGTGATCAGGGTTCCCTCAGGCCGGGTTGACCATCCGGGCTTCGTGCGTGCCCCCGGCTTCCCGTCCGCGTGCCGCCACTACTGACCGTCACGAGCGCCATGATCACCCAGACCGCCCGGACGAGGGGGCAAGATCCGCCGGCGCTCGCGCCAAGGCGGATCGTACGGCCCCGAGTCCCGAGTCCCGAGTCCCGAGTCCCGAGTCCCGAGTCCCGAGTCCCGAGTCCCGAGTCCCGAGTCCCGAGTCCTGAGTCCCGAGTTCCGAGTCCCGAGTCCCGAGTCCTGAGTTCCGAGTCCCGAGTCCTGAGTTCCGAGTTCTGAGTTCCGAGTCCTGAGTTCTGAGTTCTGAGTTCCGAGTTCTGAGTTCCGAGTCCCGAGTCCCGAGTCCCGCCGCCCCCGTTTCGTGTCAGCCGTGCCGGCCGTGCCGGCCGTGCCGGCCGTGTCAGCCGTGCCAGGAGCGCCAGAGCGCTGCGTATGCGCCGTCGGCGGTGACCAGTTCGTCGTGACTGCCCAGTTCGCTGATCCGGCCGTTCTCGACGACCGCGATCACATCGGCGTCATGCGCGGTGTGCAGCCGGTGCGCGATGGCCACGACCGTACGGCCGTCCAGCACTCTGCCCAGTGAGCGCTCCAGATGGCGGGCCGCCCGCGGGTCGAGCAGCGACGTCGCCTCGTCCAGCACCAGGGTGTGCGGATCGGCGAGCACCAGCCGGGCCAGGGCGATCTGCTGGGCCTGGGCGGGCGTCAGCGTGTGCCCGCCCGAGCCGACCTCGGTATCCAGCCCCTTGCCGAGGGCCCGCGCCCAGTCATCGGCGTCCACCGCGCAGAGCGCGGCCCACAGTTCGGCATCGGCGGCACCCCTGCGCGCCAGCAGAAGATTGTCGCGGAGCGAGCCGACGAAGACATGGTGTTCCTGGTTGACCAGTGCCACCTGCTCGCGGATCCGCTCCGCCGGCATCGCGGAGAGCTCGGCCCCGCCCAGGGTGACGGTGCCCACGCGGGGACCGTAGATACCTGCCAGCAGCCGGCCCAGTGTCGATTTGCCGGCGCCGGACGGCCCGACGAGCGCCACCCGGGTCCCCGGAGGTACCCGCAACGAGACCTCACGCAGTACATCGACGCCGGCACGGTAGCCGAAGCTCACCCCGTCGGCGTGGACATCCCGGCCGTCCGGGAGGCGCTCCGTGCCGGCGGCCTCCGGTTCGATCTCCCGGACGCCGACGAGCCGCGCGATGGACACCTGGGCCACCTGCAACTCGTCGTACCAGCGCAGGATCATGCCGACCGGCTCGATCATCATCTGTGCCAGCAACGCCCCCGTCGTCAGCTGTCCCGGAGTGATCCAGCCCTGGATGACGAACGCTCCGCCGAGCAGCAACACCGAGCCCAGGAGCAGCACATGCGTCAGATCGACGACGGGGAAGAGCACCGAGCGAAGGAAGAGTGTGTAACGCTCCCATTGGGTCCACTCGCGGATCCGTCGCTCCGACAGGGCGATCCGGCGGGCGCCCAGCCGGTGGGCCTCGACCGTCCGTCCCGCGTCCACGGACTCGGTGAGTACCGCGGACACCGCGGCGTAACCGGCCGCCTCCGAGCGATAGGCACCGGGCGCCCGCTTGAAGTACCAGCGGCAGCCGACGATCAGCAGTGGCAGCGCGACCAGTACGGACAGGGCGAGCGGCGGCGCGGTCACGGTCAGCCCGCCGAGCAGCAGCGCCACCCACACCACGCCGATGGCCAGCTGCGGTACGGCCTCGCGCATCGCGCTGGAGAGCCGGTCGATGTCCGTGGTGATCCGCGACAGCAGATCGCCGGTACCGGCCCGCTCCAGGACGCCCGGCGGCAGCGCCACGGAGCGGACGAGGAAGTCCTCGCGCAGATCCGCCAGCATCTGTTCGCCGAGCATCGCCCCGCGCAGCCGGACCAGGCGGACGAACACCGTCTGGGCGGCCAGTGCGACGGCGAACAGCCCGATGGTGCGCTCCAGTTGGAGGTCCCGGGCGCCCGCGGCGAGCTTCTCGACGACGCCGCCGAGCAGATACGGGCCGGCCATGGAGGCGATCACCGCGAGCGCGTTCACGGCGACCAGCAGGGTGAACGCCGTGCGGTGTCGGCGGATCAGGCCCCCGACATAGCTGCGCACCGTTGCCGGTGAGCCGACGGGCAGGGTCGTGAGGATCTGCGGGGCGTCCGGATCGTGCTCGGGCGGCGCCAGGCCGATCATGCGCTCTCCTCGATCTGGCCGGTCGACATCGCCGGCTCGGGGTCCGTTTCACGGGTGACGACCGCGCGGTAGGCGGGGTGGCTGTGCAGCAGTTCGCGATGGGTGGCCTCGGCGACGGCCTTGCCCTCCTGGAGGAACACCACCCGTTCGGCCCGGTCCAGGAGGAGCGGGCTGGAGGTGAGCACGACGGTCGTACGCCCCTTCCTGATCTCCCGCAGGCCGTCGGCGATCCGGGCCTCGGTGTGCGCATCGACGGCGCTGGTCGGCTCGTCGAGCACCAGCACCTCCGGGTCGGTGACCAGCGATCGGGCCAGTGCCAGCCGCTGCCGCTGCCCGCCGGACAGCGACCGGCCGCGCTCGGTGATGTGGGTGTGCATCGGGTCTCCCGCATCGTCGACCGACGCCTGTGCCAGTGCGGTCAGCACATCGCCGCACTGGGCCGCGGCCAGCGCCTCCGTCGCGCCCACCCGCCCGGAGGCCGGTACGTCGAGCAGGTCGCCGAGCGTGCCGGAGAGCAGCATCGGGTCCTTGTCCTGGACGAGTACGGCCGCACGCGCGACGTCGCGCGGCAGCTCGTCCAGCGGGGTACCGCCGAGGACGACGGACAGCGGGCCGGTCCCGTCACCACCGTCTTCGTCGTGCTGCGGCGGGTGTCCGCCGAGGCGTTCGGCGAGCCGGCCCGCGGTGTCGGGGTCGCCGCAGACCACCGCGGTCAGCCGGCCGGCCGTGAGCGTCAGGCCGCTGACGGGGTCGTGCAGATCGCCGGCGGGCGTCGACCCCTGGCTCCTGGCCGGGCCGCCGGACGGCCGGGTCTGTGCCAGTACGCGGGCGGTGCGCTTCGCCGACGGCTTGGCGAAGGAGTAGGCCTGGGCGATCTCTTCGAAGTGCCGGAGGGGGAAGAGCAGGAAGGTGACCGCGCTGTAGAGGGTGACGAGGTCGCCGACGGCGATCGTGCCGTCGATGGCGAGCCGGGCGCCGTACCAGACCACCGCGATGAGCAGCAGGCCCGGCAGCAGTACTTGGACGGCCGAGATCAGCGACCACATCCGGGCGCTGCGGACGGCGGCCCTGCGCACCTCCTGGGAGGCGCTGCGGTAGCGGCCCAGGAAGAGTTCCTCGCCGCCGATGCCGCGCAGTACGCGCAGCCCGGCGACGGTGTCGGAGGCCAGCTCGGTGGCCCGGCCGGCCTTCTCGCGCTGTGCGTCGGCGCGCCGGGTGGCGGGCGGAAGCAACGGCAGTACGGCCAGGGCCATGACCGGTACGCCGACGGCTACCAGCACTCCCAGTTCCGGCTGGTAGACGGTCAGGGCGACGGCGACGCCGACCGTGGTGACCGCGGAGGCACCGAACCGGGAGACCGCCTCGACGAACCAGCCGATCTTCTCCAGGTCGCCGGTGCTGACGGCGACGATCTCGCCGGCCGCCATCCGTCGGGTCATGGCCGACCCCAGTTCCGTGGTCTTGCGGGCGAGGAGCTGCTGCATCCGGGCGACGGCGGTGATCCAGTTGGTGACGGCCGCACGGTGGAGCATGGTGCCGCCGAGCGCGATGAGTACGCCCAAGGCCATGATCAGGCCGCCGGCCAGGAGCAGCCGGCCGCCGTCGCGGTCCACGGCGGCCTGCACGGCGAGCCCCACCGGCAGCGGGGAGGCGGCGATGGCGCCGACGTTCACCAGCCCCCAGGCGAGGGCCTTGAGCTGTCCGCCGAGCTGTTGTTTGTAGAGCCACAGCAGGAAGGCGCCGCCCGTACGGACGTCCGGGACGCCCGGGTCGGGATGCGGAAGATCGCGAATGTGCATGAGGTCCCAGGCGAAGTCGTGGTGGGTGGTCGGCAACAGGCCGCCCTGGCAGGCGAAATGTCCCTCTCGCCCGTCTCGTCTCCGGCGGAGGTCCTGGAAGATTGGCCCGCGGCCTGGGTTGATTTCAAACGGTTTTTCCGCTGTGGCCATGCGATTCGGACAATCGTGCGGCGGCCGGTATGCGGTGGCCGGGTGCTGAACGGTCGTCAGCCGGACGGTGCGACCATGGGGGCATGCGAACAGCGGTCGGTGTGATGAGGACGGCGGCGGTGGCCGCTGCGGGGCTGGTTCTTCTGGCGGGCTGCGGCGGCGGTGCGGGCGGCGGCCGCAGCGGTGACGGCAAGGGTGACGGCGCGGGCAAGGGGGAGCGCCCCGGCGGCCCGGCACGCGGCTCGTCGGCCACCACCCACCTCAAGAACATCCCCGAGGTCGGTACCGCCCTGCGCTCACGGATCCCGGCCGGCTCCCGGCAGGTCGTGGCCGTCTACGGCAAGGGTGTGGACTCCGCCGACGCCACCGTCGTCCTCTACGACAAGGGCCCCAAGGGCTGGGACCGCAAGGGCAGTTGGGACGGGCACAACGGCCGGCGCGGCTGGACGGTGGCTCATCACGAAGGGGACAAGCGCAGTCCCGTCGGAGTCTTCCCCCTGACCGATGCGGGCGGTGTGCTGGCGGATCCCGGTGCCAAGCTGCCCTATACGCACTCATCGGCGTTCACCCCGCCGTCGTACTGGTCCAAGAACACCCGTCACGACTTCGACTACGTCGTCGCGATCAACTACAACCGCGTCAAGGGGAACTCCCCGCTGGACCCGACCCGCCCGCAGGGGCAGTCCAAGGGGGGCGGGGTCTGGTTGCACATGGACCACGGCAGCGGAACGTCCGCATGTGTCAGCGTGCCGAAGTCCGGGATGCAGGCACTGCTGCGCGCCCTCGACCCGGCGCGGCACCCCGTGGTGGTCATGGGGGACAAGGCGCACCTGGCGGGCTGAGCGAGCGTACGGGCGCGGCGAGGACACGAGGCACGCGCGGGCGTACGAGGTGCGCGGGCGTACGGGGCGCTCGGGCGTACGGGGCGCGGCGCCACGCGGCGCAGCAAAGCAGGAGGAAGTGCACGCAGCGGTCACCCCTGCCCGAAAACGGATGGCCCGTGCGCTGCTCCTTGCTCCTTGCTTCTTGTTCCTTGGGTCAAGCTCCAAGATTTCCCGGGAAGTTACACGGACCTCTTTCGTGGTGAACAACAAGCGACCATAGTGGCGGATCGCGGAAGTCCACTTCCGCATCACAGAATCCGTCCATGGAGGAGTGCCCGTGCCGCACGCCACCGCAAGCCTCACCCGCCGCGCAGGCCGCTTCCTGCGCACCAGCCTGTTCGCGCAGGTACTCATCGCCCTGGTCCTCGGTGTGCTCGTCGGACGCCTGTGGCCGCAGGCGGGGGCGTCGCTCCAGCCGCTCGGTGACGGCTTCGTCCGTCTGATCAAGGCGATGATCGCGCCGCTGGTCTTCTGCGTCGTCGTCGCCGGTATCACCAAGGCGGGTGATCTCAAGGCCTTTGGCCGGATCGGGGTCAAGGCCCTGATCTGGTTCGAGGTGGCGACCAGCATCGCGCTCGTCGTCGGTCTGCTGGCCGGCAATGTCTTCGCGCCCGGCGCCGGGATGCATATCGACCCGGCGTCCCTGGACAAGGGCGCGGTGGACGCCAAGACGGGCGGCGGGCAGCTGCCCTCCGCCGCCCAGTTCGTCCTGGAGTCGCTGCCGGACAGCGCGGTCGGCGCGTTCGCCGAGAACTCGCTGCTGCAAGTCCTGGTGCTGGCCTGCCTGGTGGGCGCCGCACTGCTGCACCTCGGGCAGCAGAAGGTGCCGCAGATCCTGCCCGTGATCGAGCAGGCTCAGGACGTCGTGTTCACCATCGTCGGCTTCCTCATGAAGCTCGCCCCGCTCGCGGTCCTCGGTGCCACCGCCCATCTCGTGGGGGAGTACGGCCTGGGCGCGATGTCGACATACGGCAAGCTGATCGCGGTCTGTTACGGCGTCGCGCTGGTCTTCCTCGTGCTGCTCGGCTGCGCACTCAAGGCCGTCACCGGGCTGAGCCTGTGGAAGTTCGTCCGCTACACCCGCGAGGAGCTGCTGCTGGCGCTCGGCACCGGCTCCAGCGAGACCGTGATGCCGCGGATGATGCAGAAGCTGCGCGCCGCGGGCTGCCGGGACGATGCGGTGGGTTTGGTGCTGCCGACCGGCTACTCGTTCAACCTCGACGGCGCCTCGATCTACCTCTCCATCGGCACGCTCTTCATCGCCCAGGCCATCGGAGTCGATCTGTCACTCGGCCGGCAGCTCACCGTGGTGCTGGTACTGATGCTGACCAGCAAGGGCATGGCGGGCGTGCCGGGTTCGGCGTTCCTCGCGCTGTCCGCGACGGCCTCCGCGCTGGGCGTCATCCCGGCCGCCGCGGTCGCCCTGCTGCTCGGCGTCGACCGGATCATGGACTCGATGCGGGTGGCGACCAATCTGCTCGGCAACTGTGTCGCGGTCTTCGCGGTGGCCCGCTGGGAGGGCGCACTGGACCGGGTGACGGCGAAGAAGGTCCTGAACGGCGGGCTGCCGGCCGCCGCGCAGACCGACCGCCCGGCGGAGCAGGAGCGGGCGGCGGAACCGGCGACGGCGGATGTGGCGAAGCCGCGGGAGGCGGCGGCCGGGCCGGGCGCCGCCTCCGTCACCACCCACGACACCTGACGCGCCGGGCCCGGCGGGCGCACAGCCGCCCGCCGGCCCCGCGGCGCCGGGGCCCCTACTCCTCCGGCTTCTGCGAATCCATCCCCGGCCGTGCCTTCTTCCACAGCCCGCGGGTGAAGTCGGGAATCTCCTGCGGGGCGCCGTTCGCCTTGATCGAGAGATCGCTCAGCGGCACCGGCGCGGTCCAGGTCGCCGCGTC